>NZ_JAKZEU010000009.1 GCF_024359525.1 Paracoccus albicereus | reverse complement strand
ACGACAAGGCCCGCCCCTTCGGGACGGGCCTTTCGCCTTTGGCGACGCGGGATCGCTCCCGCGTGCGTCAGATCACTTCAGGATCTTCGCGACCACACCGGCACCCACGGTGCGGCCGCCTTCGCGGATGGCGAAGCGCAGCTTCTCTTCCATCGCGATCGGCGCGATCAGCTCGACCGTGAACTTCAGGTTGTCGCCCGGCATCACCATCTCGGTGCCCTCGGGCAGCTTCACCGTGCCGGTCACGTCCGTCGTGCGGAAGTAGAACTGCGGGCGGTAGTTCGCGAAGAACGGCGTGTGACGGCCACCCTCTTCCTTGGTCAGGATGTAGGCTTCGGCTTCGAACTCGGTGTGGGGCGTGACCGAGCCGGGCTTGGCCAGGACCTGGCCGCGCTCGACGCCGTCGCGTTCCACGCCGCGCAGCAGCGCGCCGATGTTGTCGCCGGCTTCCCCGCGATCGAGCAGCTTGCGGAACATCTCGACGCCGGTGCAGGTCGTCTTCTTCGTCGGACGGATGCCCACGATTTCCAGTTCGTCGCCCACGTTGACCGCGCCACGCTCGACCCGGCCGGTGACCACGGTGCCGCGACCCGAGATCGAGAACACGTCCTCGATCGGCATCAGGAACGGCTGGTCCACGGCGCGCTCGGGCGTCGGGATGTATTCGTCGACGGCCGCGATCAGCGCGCGGATCGAGTTCTCGCCGATCTCGGGATCACGGCCTTCCATCGCGGCCAAGGCCGAGCCCTTGATGATCGGGATGTCGTCGCCCGGATAGTCGTAGGACGACAGCAGCTCGCGCACTTCCATCTCGACCAGTTCCAGCAGCTCCTCGTCATCCACCTGGTCGACCTTGTTGAGGTAGACGACCATGTAGGGGATGCCCACCTGACGACCCAGCAGGATGTGCTCGCGCGTCTGCGGCATCGGGCCGTCGGCGGCGTTCACGACCAGGATCGCACCGTCCATCTGGGCGGCACCGGTGATCATGTTCTTCACGTAGTCGGCGTGGCCGGGGCAGTCCACGTGCGCATAGTGGCGGCTGTCGGATTCGTATTCGACATGCGCCGTCGAGATGGTGATCCCGCGCGCCTTTTCCTCGGGGGCGCCGTCGATCTGGTCGTAGGCGCGGAAGTCGCCGAAATACTTCGTGATCGCAGCCGTCAGCGTCGTCTTGCCGTGGTCAACGTGACCGATCGTCCCGATGTTCACATGCGGCTTCGTGCGTTCGAATTTTGCCTTTGCCATGACGGCCTCCTGTCGTGGGGCATGGCGAATTTCTGGCCCCGATTGATGCTGGGCCGCGATGTATTCGGCGGGCCCGGAAAAATCAAGGGCACGCGGCGTCTTGGCAGGGTTTCGTGTCTCTATCACGTGACGGTGCGCGGCATGGCGTCGAGCGGAACCCGGAAACCGTTGATCGCGTTCGCAATCCGGACGTTGCCGCACATCCCGCGGCACCGATGTTGATCGATGTTGGAGGATGAGATGAGCCTGATGAAAACCCTCGCGCGTGTCGCCGCTGGTGTGGTGCTGGCGAAAGGAGTCGGCGCCGTGATGAAAAACCAGCAAAGCGGATCGCGCAGCAGCTCTGGCCGTCAGACTGGCGGTGGGATTCTGGGCGACCTGCTGGGCAACAACATGGGCCGCGACGGCAATCGGTCGTCGGGCTCTGGCGGTCTGAGCGAAATGCTTGGTCAGGTGCTTGGCGGCGGAAATACGGGGGGCGGAAGCCGGTATGGCGGCGCGCATTCGACCGGTGCGCGCGGGGGTCTTGGCGGACTGCTCGACCAGCTGACCAACTCGTCGAGCAGCACTCGCGGCGGGTCCGGCTCCGGCGGACAACTTGGCGGACTGCTTGACCAGATGCGCGGCGGCACCCGCAGCGACAACGCAAGCGCGGGCGGTGGTCTGGGTGATGTGCTGGGCGGCCTTTTGGGCGGTGCAGCGGCCGGTGGCGCGGCCGATCGGTTGGCACGCAAGGACTCTCAGCCTCAAAACGAAGCGAGCTTTGGCGAGTTGTTCAACGACGCCATCGTCCGCGGCGACGAACCGGAAGTTGCGCCGACGCCCGAACAGAATGCGGTTGCCGGTCTGATGCTGCGCGCCATGATCCAGGCGGCCAAGTCCGACGGCAAGATCGACGATGCCGAGAAAGAGCGTCTGATGGGTGAGTTCGGTTCGCTCGACGAGGAAGAGCGACAGTTCATCCGCGACCAGATGGCCGCGCCGGTCGATCCGCAAGGTCTGGCGCGTGAAGTGCCGTCCGGTCTTGAGGCGCAGGTTTACATGATGTCGCTGATGGCGATCGACTTCGACAGTCGCGCCGAGGCCGAGTATCTGCACGCGTTAGCCCAGGCCATGGGTCTGAATCAGCAGGTCGTGAACCAGATCCACGATCAGGTCGGCGTGCAGAATCTTTACGCCTGACAAGGATCGGGCCGCCAACCCCATGAAGATCAACCAAATGTGTGGTCGGCGGCTCGCTGGCAGATTGAATTAGATCGCGTCCGTGGCATTCTTGCCCCGTCAGAAACCCAGCCAAGGAGTGTGCCGGATGAAGATCCTGCTTGCCGCCGCAGCCATCATGTCGATGCCCGTGATCGTTCATGCGCAGTCGGTCGAGGACGCGATCGAAGCGCGTCACGGCTTTTACAAGATGCTTTCGATCAACATGGGCACCCTTGCCGGGATGGCGAAGGGAGAGATCGAGTACGACGAGGCTGCGGCCTCGCGCGCTGGCGCCAATATCGAGGCGCTGGTCGGCTACGATCTGCCGAGCCTGTTCGTCGAGGGATCGTCGATGGACGACAATATGGAAAGCGCGGCGAAACCCGAAATCTGGGACAATCCCGACGATTTCGCAGCCAAGTTTGAGGATCTTCGCAGCGCAGCGGCAGGCGCATCCGACGCAGTGATGGGCGGACAGGAAAACGTCGGTCCCGTGGTTCAGAAACTCGGCGCCGCCTGCAAGGCGTGCCACGACGAATATCGTCAACCCGAGACATGAGCCGGTCCGACCCTGCATCGACGCCCGTGCAGCCGGTCGAAGTGAGATTGTGGGACCCGCTTCTGCGCGGGTTCCACTGGTGTCTTGCCACCCTGGTCGTGACGAACCTTTTTCTGGGACATTTCGGGCCGGCCGTCATGACCCTGCATTTCTGGGTTGGATACGGGATTATCGCCCTTCTGGCGTTCCGGTTGGTCTGGGGTTTCGTCGGGCCTGCCGAGGCTCGGTTCTCGAACTTTCTGCGGGGACCCGGTGCGGTCACTCGCTACGCCAGCCACATGTTCCGCAGAGAGCCGAGCTATTGGCCGGGCCATAACCCGATGGGGGCCCTGTCGGTTATCGCCATGTTGGCGTTGCTCGCCGCGCAAGTGTCGACCGGCCTGATCTCGGACCCCGAAGACTACATCAATGTCGGACCGCTGGCCGGTGAGGTTGCAAGCGCCACCAGCCGCAAGGCGGTCGGATGGCATCACCTGGGTGGCACACTGATCCTGATCCTGGTGATCCTGCACATCGGGATCGTGCTGTTCTATCGCTTCTGGAAGCGAGAGGACCTGATCATGCCGATGATCACCGGCCGCAAGGACGTCATCCGGCGCGGCTAGTCGAATCGGTTGTCCTTCGGAAAGCCGCGCGGAACCGTCCGTCCTACCGATGCGCGGCGGCCCAGCCACTCATCCAGCACCGTTTCGGTGCGCGTCCGTCCGGCGGGGTCCAGCCACGACAGGCCTTCAGCCAACGTGATGCAGCGCGCGTCAGACAGGCGATCGTCGGGGACAAGGCCGCCTCCGCCCGGATATTTCTGCAGACGCACACCCTTGCCCCGAGCCATCTCTGGCAGCTCGGTCAAGGGGAAGATCAGCAGTTTGCGGTTGCTGCCGACCACGGCAACGTGGTCGCCCGCGACGGATCGACACACCGCAGCCTCGCCGTTCAGGACCTGCTTGCCGCTTCGCGTCTGAGCAAGGATGTCGCCTGCGCCCACGACGAAACCGTCACCGGCCTTGGAGGCGATCAGATAGCGTTCGCCCTCGCGCCACGGAAACAGCGCGACGACCTCGGCCTCGTTCGGAAGATCGACCATCAGGCGGACGGGCTCGCCGGTGCCGCGTCCGCCGGGAAGCGTGCTGGCCGGCAGGGTATAGAAGCGACCGTTCGACGCGAAGAGCATGACCTTGTCGGTGGTTTCGGCATGCAGGGCGAAACCGGGTCCGTCGCCGTCCTTGAACTTCTGCTCGCCGTCCAGCGGCTGATGGCCCTTCATCGCCCGGATCCAGCCCATCTTCGACAGGATCACCGTGATCGGTTCACGCTCGATCATCGCATCCATGTCGATGGGCTGGACATCCTCAACCTGGGTGATCGCTGTGCACCGCTCGCCTTCCGGTTTGGATTTGCCGAAGAGGCCGCGCACCTCGCGCAACTGCTCGGCGATACGGGACCATTGCGCATCCTCATCCGACAGCATCGCTTCCAGCGCGGCGCGTTCGTCGATCAGCGCATCACGCTCGGCACGCAACTCGATCTCTTCCAGCTTGCGCAACGCGCGCAGGCGCATGTTCAGGATCGCTTCGACCTGCACGTCCGACAGTCCGAACTCGGCCATCATGGTGGCCTTGGGATTGTCGTCGTAGCGGATGATCTCGATCACGCGGTCAAGGTTCAGATAGGCGACGAGATAGCCTTCCAGCACCTCGAGCCGCGCCGCGATCTTGGCCAGCCTGTAGTTTGCACGACGCACCAGAACCTCGCGACGGTGGTCGAGGAAAGCGCGCAGAACTTCCTTAAGCGAGCAGACCTTGGGCACGCGCCCGTCGATCAACACATTCATGTTTAGGCTGAAGCGGCTTTCCAGATCGCTCACGCGGAACAGCGCGGCCATCAGTTGATCGGGATCGACGGCCCTCGTCTTCGGCTCAAGCACGATCCGGATATCTTCGGCGGATTCGTCACGCACATCGGCGAGGATCGGAACCTTGCGGGTCTGGATCAACTCGGCCAGACGCTCGATAAGCTTGGATTTCTGGACCTGATAGGGGATCTCGGTGACGACGATCTGCCATCCGCCGCGGCCCAAATCCTCGCGTTCCCACCGTGCACGGATGCGGAAGGCGCCGCGACCCGTGCGATACGTCTCGGCGATGCTTTCCGGGCTTTCAATGATGATGCCGCCGGTCGGGAAATCGGGTCCCTTGACGAGGTTCGCGATGGTGTCGTCGCGTGCATCGGGCGTTTTGATCAGATGCAGACAGGCGTCCAGGACTTCGTGCAGGTTATGCGGCGGAATGTTCGTAGCCATGCCGACCGCGATGCCCGAAGCGCCGTTGGCGAGCAGATTCGGAAAGGCGGCCGGCAGCACAACCGGTTCGTCCAGCGTGCCGTCGTAGTTGGGGCGGAAATCGACCGCGTCTTCGGCCAACCCCTCCATCAGCGCCTCGGCCGCCAGTGTCAGGCGTGCCTCGGTGTAGCGTTCGGCGGCCGGATTGTCGCCGTCGATGCTGCCGAAATTGCCCTGCCCGTCGACGAGCGGATAGCGCATGGCAAAATCCTGGGCGAGCCGCGCCATCGCATCATAGATCGCGGCGTTGCCGTGCGGATGATAATTGCCCATCACGTCGCCGGTGATCTTGGCGGATTTGCGGAACCCGCCCGTCGGCGCCAGGCGCAACTCGCGCATCGCATAAAGGATCCGTCGATGCACCGGCTTCAATCCGTCACGCGCATCGGGCAGCGCGCGGTTCATGATCGTCGACAGCGCATAGGTCAGATACCGCTCGCCGATTGCGCGCGACAGCGGCTCGGGGATCAGGTTCGTGGGCGCGGGTTCGCCGGCAGGGTCTGCGCCCGGGACATCGTCGGGATCGATCTCGTCTGACATGGCCCCGGCATAGGACGCGACGCAGTTTCGGTCCAGCGCGAAAAACGGACACAAGCTCATGTCGTCGCAGGAACGCAGGTTCGCCAAATGCGTTAACAGGCCGGGCCTGCCGACGAATCCGTGGTGCGAGGGACATGATCCGGTTGATACTTCTGACCCTTGTGGGTCTGTTCGGCGCGTTCATCCTGTGGGGTGAACCGGGCGCGCGAGACGCTCAGCGTGCAACTGACGCCGAGGTCGCGGCCTCCTCCGAACCCGCCTCACCCGAGGCAACGGAGGCCGAAGAAGAGGCCGTCGATGACTCGGCCGTTAGCGCCGAGACGGCCGAGCCTATCGTCGCAGCAGAAGCGCAGACCCCCGAGCAGGTTCAGGACTACCCGGGTCCGCCCCTGCGCCCATCTCCCGAGCACGAAGGTGAAGGGGAGGAGGCAGTAGCCGATCTCGCCCCAGCCAACGCCGGGGCAGTGCTGTATGTCACCGGCACGCGTGTGAACTTCCGCGCCGGTCCCTCGACGAATGATGCGGTGATCGGAGCATTGAATGGTGGCAGCCCGGTCGAGGCTTTGGGCGAGCCAAGCGGGGGCTGGATCAACATCCGCGACGCTCAAGGGCGCACGGGCTACATGTCGGCTGACTTCCTCTCCGCAGAGCGCCCGAACTGACCGTGCGGGGCCGCGTTCTCATCACCGGTTGCTCGTCCGGGATCGGTCTGGATGCCGCGCGGCACCTTTCCACGAGGGGCTGGCAGGTGGTCGCCTCGTGCCGAAATCCCTCTGACGTGGTAGCGCGGCGATCCGAAGGATTGCAGAGCATCGTTCTGGATATCGCGGATCCCGACAGCATCACTGCCGCGGTCGGTGCGCTGCTGGCCGACGGGCCGTTGGACGGTTTGGTGAACAACGCGGCCTTCGCCCTGCCCGGGGCGGTCGAGGATATCCCGCGCGACGCGCTCCGCTCGATCTTTGAGACCAATCTCTTCGGCACGCATGATCTGACAACGCGCTTGATCCCGCATTTTCGCAAGCGCGGGGCAGGTCGGATCGTCAACATCTCGTCTGTTCTCGGCCTTGCCGGCATTCCGTGGCGCGGGCCGTATGTGGCGACCAAGTTCGCGATGGAGGGTCTGACCGATGTCCTGCGGCTGGAGATGGCTCACACCGGCGTCGAGGTGATTCTGATCGAACCGGGACCGATCACGTCGAAGATACGGCAGAACGCGATCCCGCATTTCGAACGCTGGGTGGACTGGCGCGCCAGCGCGCGGGCCGACCAGTATCGCGAAACGCTGCTGAAGCGGCTTTACGAACCAAAGGGGCGCGATCGGTTCGAATTGCCCGCGCGCGCTGTCAGCACGCGTATCGCCCATGCGCTGGAAAGCCCGCGTCCGCGCGCCCGATATTACGTGACCACACCAACATGGGCGATCGGCGTCGCGCGGCGGGTGCTGTCCTCGCGCGCACTGGACTGGCTCACCCGGCGGGGATAGGGTGGCCGCCTCACCGGAAAACCCCGGAGACGATCATGAGCACCGAACCCCTCTTCCTCCTTGCCGTCATCGCAGTCCTTGCCGTGACGATCATCCTGGCCACCGGCATCGGCGGCTTCGCCAAGGGTGGCGAGTGGAACCGCAAACACGGCAACAGGATGATGCGCTGGCGGATCATCGCACAGGCGGTCGCCGTGGCGATCATGCTTCTGGTGCTGTGGTCGCGGGGTCAGTGATGGTCGTCCTGAACCGCATCTACACCCGCACCGGCGATGGGGGTGACACTGCGCTGTCCGATGGCAGCCGCGTCGCCAAGCACGATCCGCGGGTCGAGGCTTACGGCACGGTGGACGAACTCAATTCGGTTCTGGGGATCGCGCGGCTTCATGCCGAAGGTGATCTGATCCAGCGGCTCTCGACGATCCAGAACGACCTGTTCGACCTGGGCGCCGATCTGGCCCGTCCGAACATGGCGGCGGATGGCGAGGCGGGCTACGAGGTCCTGCGCATCGTCCAGTCGCAGGTCGAACGCCTGGAGGCCGAGATCGACGCGATGAATGCGGACCTGAACCCGCTGCGCAGTTTCATCCTGCCCGGCGGTTCGACCATTTCAGCGCACCTGCATCACGCCCGCACCGTCGCGCGCCGGGCCGAACGCCGCGCGACCGAGCTTGCCGCCTCGACCGGCGATGCCAATCCCGCGGCCGTTCGATACCTGAACCGTTTGTCGGATTGGCTCTTCGTTGCGGCGCGTTCCGTCAATGACGGCGGACGGGCCGACATATTGTGGGTGCCGGGCGCCAGTCGTTAGCTTGACGTGCGCGTAAACGCAGCGTCAGTTCTTTTGACCCTGTAAAACTTGGGCGACGCTGGCTAATTGAAGGTCGAGATGTGATGACGCAATTGAGGGAGAAGGACGCATGAAGGTACTCGTGCCGGTCAAGCGTGTGATCGACTACAACGTGAAGGCGAAGGTGAAGTCCGACGGCTCCGGCGTCGATCTGGCGAACGTGAAGATGTCGATGAACCCTTTCGACGAGATCGCTGTGGAAGAGGCGATCCGGCTGAAGGAGAAGGGCGCGGCAGAGGAAGTGATCGTCGTCTCCGTCGGCGTCAAGCAGGCGGCCGAGACGATCCGCACGGCGCTGGCGATGGGGGCCGATCGGGGCATCCTGGTTGTGGCGGCCGATGACGTGCATCAGGACATCGAACCCCTCGCGGTGGCGAAGATCCTGAAGGCGGTGATCGATCAGGAACAGCCGGGCCTGGTCATCACGGGCAAGCAGGCGATCGACAACGACATGAACGCCACCGGCCAGATGCTGGCGGCATTGCTGGGCTGGGGTCAGGCGACGTTTGCCAGCAAGCTGGACATCGATGGCGACGCCGCCAAGGTCACGCGCGAGGTCGATGGCGGCCTGCAGACGATCAGCGTGAAGATGCCCGCCATCGTGACCGCCGATTTGCGCCTGAACGAGCCTCGCTACGCGTCGCTTCCGAACATCATGAAGGCCAAGAAGAAGCCGCTGGACGAAAAGACCGCGGCCGATTTCGGCGTCGATGTCTCGCCGCGGCTTGAAATCGTCTCGGTCAAGGAGCCCGAAGGCCGCAGCGCCGGGATCAAGGTCGGGTCGGTGGACGAGCTGGTCAGCAAACTGAAAGAAGCGGGGGTCGTGTGATGGCTGTTCTTCTGCTGGGTGAAGTCACGAATGGTGAACTGAACGGCGACGCGACCGGCAAGGCTGTCGCCGCGCTGAAATCCCTGGGCGATGTCACGGTTCTTTGTGCCGGTGCGTCGGCGAAGGCCGCAGCCGGGGATGCGGCGAAGATCGACGGCGTGGCCAAGGTTCTGGTCGCCGAGGATGCGCGCTATGGCCATCGTCTGGCCGAGCCGACGGCGGCGCTGATGGTCGCGCTGGCCGGCGATTACGATCACATCGCGGCCCCTGCCACGACCGACGCCAAGAACGTGATGCCTCGTGTGGCGGCGCTTCTGGACGTGATGGTGATCCCCGATGTCTCGGCGGTGATCGATGCCGACACGTTCGAGCGCCCTGTCTATGCGGGCAACGCGATCCAGACGGTGAAATCGAAGGACGCCAGGAAGGTTCTGACCGTTCGCACGACCAGCTTCGATGCGGCGGGCGAGGGTGGTGGCGCGCCGGTCGAGGATGCGACGCTGGCCGACGATCCGGGTCTGTCGTCCTGGATCGCCGACGAGGTCGCGGAAAGCGATCGGCCGGAACTGACCTCGGCGGGGCGTGTGGTCTCTGGCGGACGCGGCATCGGCTCGAAGGAGAATTTCGAGATCGTCGAGAAGCTGGCCGACAAGCTTGGCGCCGCGGTCGGCGCCTCACGCGCGGCGGTCGACAGTGGCTACGCGCCGAACGACTGGCAGGTCGGCCAGACCGGCAAGGTCGTGGCGCCTGAACTTTACGTCGCGGTGGGTATCTCGGGCGCGATCCAGCACCTCGCCGGCATGAAGGACAGCAAGGTCATCGTCGCGATCAACAAGGACGAGGAAGCCCCGATCTTCCAGATCGCGGATTATGGCCTGGTGGGCGATCTCTTCACGCTTGTGCCGGAACTGACCGAGAAGCTGTAAGGCGCAATTGGCAAAGCACAGGACCGCCCGGGCTTCCGTCCGGGCGGTTTTCATTTGGCGGCGGGGCCGGGGATGCGGATTGATCCTGCCGTCTGACGGCCCTATCGTCCCGGGCGCAAGCCCTACAACGGAAAGCGGACAGATGACGATTCAATCGGTTGGCGTGATCGGCGCGGGACAGATGGGCAACGGCATCGCACATGTCTTTGCGCTGGCGGGCTATGACGTCCTGATGACCGACATCAGCCAGGAGGCGATGGACAAGGCCCTGTCGCTGATCGAGAGAAATCTGGATCGTCAGGTCAGTCGTGAACGCATCAGCGAAGACGACAAGAAGGCCGCGATGGGCCGGATCCGGACGACGAAGCAGCTCTCTGATCTTGGCCAGACCGATCTGGTGATCGAGGCCGCGACAGAGCGTGAATCCGTCAAGCAGGCCATCTTCGAGGATCTGGTTCCGCATCTGAAACCCGAGACGATCCTGACCTCGAACACATCCTCAATCTCGATCACGCGGTTGGCCAGCCGGACCGATCGACCCGAAAAGTTCATGGGCTTTCATTTCATGAACCCGGTCCCCGTGATGCAACTCGTCGAGCTGATCCGCGGCATCGCGACCGATCAGAAGACCTATGATCTGATGCACGGGGTGGTCGAGAAACTTGGCAAGACCGCGGCCACGGCCGAGGATTTTCCGGCCTTCATCGTGAACCGCATCCTGATGCCGATGATCAACGAGGCGGTCTACACGCTCTACGAGGGCGTCGGGTCGGTGAAGTCGATCGACGAGTCGATGAAGCTCGGGGCCAACCATCCGATGGGACCGTTGGAGCTTGCGGATTTCATCGGGCTGGACACCTGTCTGGCGATCATGAACGTGTTGCATGACGGGCTGGCCGACACGAAATACCGGCCCTGTCCGCTGCTGACGAAATACGTCGAGGCCGGATGGCTCGGTCGGAAGACCGGACGCGGCTTCTACGATTATCGGGGCGAGACGCCGGTTCCGACGCGCTGACCCTACTTCGTCGCTGCATCCCACGCGGCGACGATGTCGCTGGCTTTCGCGGCCACGGCGTCTGCACTGTCACCCGGCTTGTAGAGCGACGAGCCGATGCCGAACCCTGCCGCTCCCGCCTCGATCCATGTGGCCATGTTGTCCGCACTGACGCCGCCGACCGCGTAGAGTGGCATCGTAGACGGCAGCACGGCGCGCATCGCCTTCAAGCCTGCAGGGCCGATCAACTCCCCCGGAAACAGCTTCAGCGCGGTCGCCCCTGCCGCGGCGGCGGCGAAGGCTTCGGTCGGGGTCATGACGCCGGGATAGCTTTCCAGTCCCGCTGAAACGGTCGCGGCGATCACCGCCGGGTCGCAATTCGGGGAAACGATCATCCGTGCGCCGGTAGCCGCCACCGCCGCGACCTCGGACGGACGCAGCACTGTCCCGGCGCCGATTCGGGCGACGTCGCCGAAACGGTTCTGCAGCGTGGTGATGCTGGCCAGCGGATCGGGGGAATTCAGCGGCACTTCGATCATCGTGACGCCGGCATCGACTAGCGCTTGGCCGACAACTTCGACCTCGGGTGGGGTGATGCCACGCAGGATGGCGATCAGGGTACGGCTCATGACGTGCCTCCGGTGTTTTTCCAAAGCGCGTGAAGGCCGGCCAGCGTCACGGCCTCGGCGTCTGCCTCGACGACCTCGACACCCTGCGCGCGCAAGGCCCGCGCATAGAGCGCGGCAAGGCGTGAACTGCCCACGATGGCGACCTGCTGGCCCAGCCAGTAGGGTTTGGCGGCGGCAAGCTCCAGCCCCAGAAGCGCACCGGACAGGCGCGCGCCGGCAGAGCCCGGGGCAAGATCGGTCAGCAGGCTTTCGGCGCGCAGACGGAACAGGCCACCGAAGGCGCGGTGAGGCTGCGACAGGGCATCCGACAGGGCGGCATCGAAACCCGCATCGTCGTCCGGATCGCCGACGCTGTGACGCAGGACCGACTGCCGCGACAGAAGCGCAAAGATCTCGCCGGTCATCACGGTCTGGAAATGGCAGATCTCACCGGCTGATACGCGGACCCATTTCGTATGCGTGCCCGGAAGGCAGACCACACCGTCGAAATCGGGTCGCGCGGCAAGAAGTCCGGCAATCTGCGTTTCCTCGCCCCGCATGACGTCGGCCGGATCTGCCTGCGAGACGCCGCAGGCGATCCAGACGCGGTGACCTGGAACCCGCACCATCGCCGGCGTCGCTGCGACAGGTGCGGGGGCGTAGGGCGCCTCGATCCAGCCCTGCCGCGCGCCGACCATGCCGCAGGCGATGACAGTCGCGTCGCCCCAGCCTTCGGTCGCCTGCGCCAATGCCGGTGCAAATCCCTCGCGGTCGAGGACCCCCATGCCGCGATCGGTTTCGCGCCGGTCCAGCACCTCGGCGCCGCGCATCGCCCATACGCGCAGGTTCGTCGTCCCCCAGTCGGCGGCGATCCATTCGGGTTCGATCATCGGCACCTCCATGACTGTCACCAAATGCCCCACCGCGTCGTCCGCTTCAAGCTGCGCTCAGCGGTGAGTGCTGGTCCAGGTTCGCGTCGTGTCGCCCGCCGCATGATGTAACAACGCCTCGCGCAGCCGCAGGGCCAGCGCGGACAGGGGGCGTCGACGCAGGCTCAGCAGATAATAGGGTGAGACGCGCAGTTCGCGCGCGACCTTCAACCGTGCCATTCGCGCCATGACCGGCGGACCGATCAGCAGGTCGGCCACCTCGTCCGACAGCGGCGCGATGGCATCGCCCTGGGCCAGATAGGCGATGGTGAACAGAAGCGAAGGGCTGTTCAAGATATTGCCCGGCTCGGGCAAGCCGACGCTGCCGAAGGCGGCGATCGTCGCCTCGCGGATCGGCGAGCCGCGCTGCTGCATGATCCATTCCGACTCGGCCAGTTCGGTCAGCGTGACCGAGGGCGAACGCGCCAATGGATGATCGGCGCGCACCACGAAGCTGACCTTCTCGTCGCGCAACGGCACGATGTCGAAATCGCGGCTGTCGAATTCGGGCAGGATCCGGCCCAGCACGAAATCCATCTCACCCGCCGCCAGCTGGCCCAGCAACTCCCGCGAGGGCATGACATCGACGTTGATCTCCGCGCGCGGGGCCAACGCCTTCACCTCGCGCACGGCTGCGACGACATGGCTGACGGCAGGACCCGTCACGGCGCCAAGACTGACCGAGCCCGCCAACCCACCACGCAGCGCGTCGACCTCGGCGCCCATGCTGGCCATTTCGCGCAGGATCACGCGGGCGCGGCGCAGAACGGACCGGCCGATCTCTGTCGGCTCCATCCCGGTGGGTTGGCGCAGGAAGATCGGGGTGCCGATCTGCGCCTCGATCCCCGCCAGCATCCGCGACGCGGCGGGCTGGGTCATCGCGCAGGCATCGGCGGCCGCCTGAAGCTTGCCGTGGTCCGCGATGGCGCGAAGAAGTCGCAGCTGCGCGGGTTTCATCATCAGACGCTGAAGCGACGGCATACCACTTCCGTTATGCCAAAGGGCGAAGATGTAATTTTACGATTATCTCGCAGTCTTGCTAGCCTCTTGTTGCGGCCGGACCCGGCGGCAGGAGGACATGGCGGCACCGCGCCGTCGCAGGATGACGGGCGGCCAGGTCGCCTTTGGGGAGGACAGCATGAAACTGAGCAAGGCAGCCGTCGCGCTGGCGATCGGCGCATCCTTTTTCGCATTCGGGGCGGCGGCGAAAACCGTCGGGATCTCGATGCCCACGAAATCGTCGGCGCGCTGGATCGACGACGGTAACAACATGGTCAAGCAGTTCCAGGAAGCGGGCTACGAGACTGACCTGCAATATGCCGAGGACGACATTCCGAACCAGCTTGCCCAAGTCGAGAACATGATCACAAAAGGTGTCGACGTGCTGGTGATCGCGGCGATCGACGGCACCACGCTGTCGAATGCGCTGGCCAACGCGGCCGCCGCCGACATCAAGGTGATCGCCTATGACCGACTGATCCGCGACACGCCGGACGTCGATTATTATGCGACCTTCGACAACTTCAAGGTCGGCGTCGAGCAGGCCAATTCACTGGTCGCGGGCCTGAAGGAACGATTCCCGGACCAGAAGCCATGGAATGTCGAATTGTTCGGCGGCAGCCCCGACGACAACAACGCTTACTTCTTCTACGACGGCGCGATGTCGGTGCTGCAACCGCTGATCGACGACGGCTCGATCGCGATCCCTTCCGGTCAGATGGGTATGGACACGGTCGGCACGCTGCGCTGGGACGGCGCGGTGGCGCAGGCGCGGATGGATAACCTACTGTCGGCCAACTACACCGATACGCAGGTTCACGGCGTGCTGTCCCCCTATGATGGTCTGTCGATCGGGATCCTGTCTTCGCTGAAGGGCGTCGGCTATGGCTCGGGCGACATGAAGATGCCGATCGTGACCGGGCAGGATGCCGAGGTGCAATCGGTCAAGTCGATCCTCGCAGACGAGCAGTATTCGACTGTGTTCAAGGACACCCGCGAACTGGCCCGCGTCACAGTCGGCATGGTCGATGCGATGCTGAAGGGCGGCGAGCCCGAGATCAACGACACCGAAACCTACGACAACGGCGTCAAGGTCGTGCCGTCCTACCTGCTGGAGCCGGTGCCGGTCGACAAGTCGAACTGGGAACAGGTGCTGATCGAGTCCGGGTATTACACCAAGGACCAGATCGAGTGATCGGAGAGGGCCGCCCCCGCAAAGGGGGGGCGGTCCGTCCGGGGGAAGCCGATGACCGCACTTCTTGAAATGCGCCACATCACCAAGACCTTCCCCGGCGTGAAGGCCCTGGACGACGTCAGCTTGCAGGTGGCCGAGGGAGAGATCCACGCCATCTGCGGCGAGAACGGCGCCGGCAAGTCCACGCTGATGAAGGTGCTGTCGGGCGTCTATCCCGCCGGCAGCTACGACGGCGAGATCGTCTATGCCGGCGAGACGATGCAGTTCACCGGCATCCGCGACAGCGAGGATCGCGGCATCATCATCATCCACCAGGAACTGGCGCTGGTGCCGCTGCTGACCATCGCCGAAAACATCTTCCTGGGCAACGAGCGCGCGACCCGTGGCGTGATCGACTGGCCGGAAACCTTCCAGCAGACCGAAGCGCTGCTTTCGAAGGTCGGTTTGCGCGAAGCGCCGGGCACCCGCGTCGAAAGCCTCGGCGTCGGCAAGCAGCAACTGGTCGAGATCGCCAAGGCGCTGTCCAAGAACGTGCGTCTGCTGATCCTGGACGAGCCGACCGCCGCGCTGTCGGAAAGTGACAGCCAGGCGCTGCTGGACCTGCTTCTGGAACTGAAGGCGCAGGGCGTCACCAGCATCATCATCAGCCACAAGCTGAACGAGGTGCGCCGCATCGCCGACAGTGTGACGGTGATCCGTGACGGCGCCACGATCAGCACCATCGACGCGCGCGGCGGCGACCTGACCGAGGACCGGATCGTCCGCGATATGGTCGGCCGCAGCATGGAGAACCGTTTCCCGGATCGCGAGCGCCGCGCAGGCGAGGTCGTTTTCGAGTTGCAGGACTGGAATGTCTGGCATCCCGAACAGGCCGAGCGTCAGGTGATCCGGAACCTGTCCATGCAGGTCCGCGCCGGGGAGGTCGTGGGCATCGCCGGCCTGATGGGCGCGGGCCGGACCGAGCTTGCGATGAGCATCTTCGGGCGCAGCTATGGCCGCAACATCTCGGGCGAGGCTCTGGTGCGCGGCCGGCCGGTCGACGTGTCGACGGTGGACCGCGCGATCAATGCTGGCCTCGCCTACGTCACTGAGGACCGCAAGACGCTGGGCCTGATCCTTGAAGACACGATCCGCCGCAATACGGTCCTCGCCAATCTGGGCGCGGTCTCGCAGCGCGGCATCGTCGAGGAGCGGCGAGAGACGGAGGTGGCAGAGAAATACCGCCGCGCGCTGAACATCCGCACGCCATCCGTCTTCCAGAAGGTGCTGAATCTCTCGGGCGGTAATCAGCAGAAGGTGGTGCTGGCCAAGTGGCTGTTTACCGAACCCGAGGTGCTGATCCTCGACGAGCCGACGCGCGGCATCGATGTCGGTGCGAAATACGAGATTTACAACATCATCAACGATCTCAGCCGCGCCGGGAAGGCCGTCGTGATGATCTCGTCCGAGATGCCCGAGCTGTTGGGCATGTGCGACCGGATCCACGTGATGAACGAAGGTCGCTTCGTGGGCGAACTGGACGCCGAGGAGGCAAGCCAGGAAGCCATCATGTCGCTGATCGTGAGGGAGTAGGGCATGGCCGTGGAAACGACCGACCAGCACGCCGGAATCGGCATCGGCGCTTATGTCGCGCGCCATATCCGGGAATACGGGCTTCTCTTCGCCCTGATCGCGATCATGGTGTTCTTCCAGATCGTGACCGGCGGGGTGCTGCTGAAGCCCGTCAACATCACCAACCTGTTCCTGCAGAACAGCTACATCATCATCATGGCGCTGGGCATGCTGCTGGTGATCGTCGGGGGCAACATCGACCTGTCGGTCGGCTCGGTGATGGGTTTCATCGGCGCGCTGGCGGCGGTGATGATCGTCAGTTGGGACCTGCCGGTCGTCGTCGCGGTGATCGGCTGCCTGGTTTGCGGCCTCGCCATAGGCGGGGTGCAGGGCTATTTCGTAGCATATTGGAAGATCCCGTCCTTCATCGTGACGCTGGCTGGGATGCTTGTCTTCCGCGGGCTGTCGCTGTGGCTCTTGGCCGGGCAGTCGATCGGACCCTTCCCAAACAGCTTCCAGCTGCTCTCGACCGGATTCATCCCTGACGTCTTCGGCATCGGGCGCCCGAACGCGCTGGCGCTGACGGTCGGCGTGATCGCGGTCGCGGTCCTGATCTGGCTCGGCCTGCGCAACCGCGCCCGTGCCGCGCGCTACGGGATGGAGGACGAACCCTGGGGGCTGTTCGTCGTGCGCAACGCCATCGTCGCGGCGGCGCTTTTGTTCGTGACCTGGAAGCTCGCCTGGTTCCGAGGCATGCCCAACGTGCTCGTCTCGATGGTGATCCTGACGATCATCTATGTCTTCCTGACCGAGCGGACGATCATCGGTCGTCGCGTCTATGCGGTCGGCGGCAATGCCAAGGCGGCGAAGCTGTCGGGCATCCGGACCGAACGTCTGACCTTCCTGACCTTCGTCAACATGGGGCTGCTCGCCGCACTGGCCGGGCTGATCTTCGCCGCACGACTGAACACAGCGACCCCCAAGGCCGGCTTCGCGGTCGAACTGGACGTGATCGCGGCCGTCTTCATCGGCGGTGCGTCGATGGCGGGCGGGTCCGGCAAGATCGTCGGCGCGGTCGTCGGTGCCTTCATCATGGGGGTGATGAACAACGGCATGTCGATCATGGGCATCGGCATCGACTACCAGCAGGTCATCAAGGGACTGGTGCTTCTCGCTGCCGTCTTCTTCGACGTCTACAACAAGAACAAGGAAGCCTGACATGTGGCTCTCGCAACTGGCACTGACCGATGGCAGCCGCGCCGTGGCCTTCCGAACGGAAGATGCCGCGCGGATCGTCCCCGGGGCGACATCGACGCGTGATCTGGCACTGGATGCGATCGCCGCCGGTCGCGACCTTGCCAGCGAGATCGCATCGCGGGGCGAGGGTGAGTCCGTCCATCTGCAGGCCGCGCTGACCGAGGGGCGGATGCTCGCCCCCATCGACCACCCCGATCCCGCGCATCTGCATCTGACGGGCACCGGATTGACGCATCTGGGCTCGGCATCGACCCGCGACGCGATGCATCAGAAGGCGACCGAGGACGACGATCCGACCGACAGCCTCAAGATGTTCCGCATGGGCCTCGAAGGCGGGAAGCCTGCGCAGGGTCAGGTCGGCGTTCAGCCTGAATGGTTCTACAAGGGCAATGGTCATTCCATCACGGCGCCCGGTGCGGACCTGGAATCACCCGGCTTCGCGCTCGACGCGGGCGAGGAACCGGAACTGGCCGGGATCTACCTGATCGCCGACGACGGGCATCCGTTCCGGCTGGGCTTCGCGCAGGCGAACGAATTTTCGGATCACGTCCTGGAACGCGCGAACTATCTGTGGCTCGCCCATTCCAAGCTGCGTCCCGCAAGTTTCGGGCCGGAAATCCGTGTCGGTCCGCTGCCCGCCCATGTCGAGGGGCAAAGCAGGGTGATCCGCGACGGCGCCGTGATCTGGGAAAAGCCGTTCCTGTCGGGCGAGGACAACATGTCCCACACGATCGCTAATCTGGAACACCATCACTTCAAGTATGGTCTGTTTCGTCAGCCGGGCGATGTCCACGTCCACTTTTTCGGGACGGCGACGCTGTCTTTTGCCGATGGCATCGCGTCGCATCCCGGCGACGAGTTCGAGATCACCTGCCCGGATTTCGGCCTGCCGCTACGCAACCGCCTGCGTCAGCATGGCGACGAGGCAACGCCGCATGCCGTCCAGATGCTCTGAGGTTTATTGATGACGTTCAAACCCGCCCCTTGGCCGCGCAAGTTGCGTTCGCAGGAATGGTACGGCGGTACCTCGCGCGACACGATCTACCATCGCGGCTGGATGAAGAATCAGGGCTATCCGCACGATCTATTCGACGGTCGGCCCGTCATCGGGATCATGAATACCTGGTCCGATCTGACGCCCTGCAACGGCCATCTGCGCGAACTGGCCGAGAAGGTGAAGGCGGGCGTGTGGGAGGCCGGCGGTTTTCCGGTCGAGGTGCCGGCGTTCTCAGCGTCGGAGAATACATTTCGCCCCTCTGCGATGATGTTCCGCAATCTCGCAGCGCTCGCGACCGAGGAACAGATGCGCGGCCAGCCCATCGATGGTGCGGTGCTGCTGGTCGGCTGCGACAAGACGACGCCCAGCCTGATGATGGCGGCGGCATCCACCGATATCCCATCTATCGTCGTCACCGGCGGGCCGATGCTGAACGGCTATTTCCGGGGCGAGCGCGTGGGATCGGGCACCCATCTGTGGAAGTTTTCCGAAGCCGTGAAGGCGGGCGAGATGACGCAAGAGGAATTCGTCGAGGCGGAGGCGTCGATGAGCCGCTCGTCCGGCACCTGCAACACGATGGGCACCGCTTCCACGATGGCCAGCATGGCCGAGGCGCTGGGCATGGCGCTGTCAGGCAATGCCGCGATCCCGGCCGTGGACAGTCGCCGCCGGGTGATGGCGCAGCTGTCGGGGCGGCGGATCGTGCAGATGGTCAAGGACGACCTGAAGCCCTCGGACATCCTGACGAAGAAGGCTTTCGAGAACGCGATCCGCACCAATGGTGCCATCGGAGGTTCGACCAACGCGGTCGTGCATTTGCTGGCGCTGGCGGGACGGGTCGGCGTCGATGTGACACTGGACGACTGGGACAGGCTGGGTCGCGACGTCGCGACCATCGTGAACCTGATGCCTTCGGGCGAATACCTGATGGAGGAATTTTTCTACGCCGGTGGTCTGCCCGTGGTCCTGAAGCGGCTGGGCGAGGCCGGGCAATTGCACAAGGATGCGCTGACCGTCAGCGGCGGCTCGATCTGGGATGAGGTCAAGGATGTTATCAACCACAACGAGGACGTGATCCGCCCCGCCGACCGCGCGCTGACCGATCACGGCGGCATTGCGGTCCTGCGCGGCAACCTCGCGCCCAAGGGGGCGGTGCTGAAACCTTCGGCCGCGTCGGCACATCTGCTGACCCATCGCGGCCGTGCGGTCGTCTTCGAGGATATCGATGACTATAAGGCGAAGATCGTCGACGACGCGCTGGACATCGACGAGACCTGCGTGATGGTGCTGAAAAATTGCGGCCCGCGCGGCTATCCCGGCATGGCCGAGGTCGGCAACATGGGTCTGCCCGCGAAGGTGCTGAAGAAAGGTATCACCGACATGGTGCGGATCTCCGACGCGCGCATGTCGGGCACCGCCTATGGCACGGTCGTGCTGCACACCGCGCCCGAGGCAGCGGCGGGCGGACCGCTGGCCGTGGTTCGCGACGGCGACATGATCGAACTCGACGTACCGAACCGCCGCCTGCATCTGGACATCAGCGACGAAGAACTGGCCGCGCGGCTGGAGGCGTGGGTTCCCGCGCATGAAAGGCCGGAAAGCGGCTATGCCTGGCTGCACCAGGCGCATGTGATGGGTGCGGACACGGGTGCCGATCTGGACTTCCTGCTCGGCTGTCGGGGCCGAGACGTGGGCAAGGACAGCCATTGATAAAACTCGCGCTCGCAGGCATCGGCAAGATCGCGCTGGACCAGCACGTCCCGGCGCTGTCGGCCAGCCGGGATTGGGAGCTTGCGGCCACCGTCTCGCGCCACGGCACGGTGGAGGGCGTCGAGGCGTTCACCGAGATCGAGGCGATGCTGGACACCCGCCCCGACATCGAAGCCGTCAGCCTGTGCCTGCCGCCTGTGCCCCGGTTCGAGGTTGCGAAGGCTGTGCTGCGTGCCGGCCGCCACCTGATGCTGGAAAAGCCGGCGGGCGCGACCCTTGCCGAAGTCCATCGACTGCAGGCTATGGCCGATGCAGCGGGCGTCACGATCTACGCGACGTGGCACAGCCGCATGGCCGAAGGCGTCGCGGCCGCGAAGGCGTGGCTGGCGGACAGGAAAATCCACGAGGGCCGCATCACCTGGCGCGAGGACGTGCGCAAGTGGCATCCCGGTCAGGACTGGATTTTCGAGGCGGGCGGCATGGGCGTCTTCGATCCCGGCATCAACGCGCTGTCGATCCTGACCGAGATCCTGCCGATGCCGGTGCATCTGACCGCCGCGCGGCTGGCTGTTCCCGGCAACCGTCAGGCGCCCATCGCTGCAGAACTGACGCTGACCGGCGGCATCGCCGCCGATTTCGACTTCCGGCAGGAAGGCCCGCAGACTTGGGACATGGAGTTCGCGACCGACGCCGGGACAATGGCGTTGCGCATGGGCGGCAACGTGCTGGAGATCGACGGCGCTCGGAGAGAAGGCGCGGACAGCATCATGGGCGAATACCCGGCGCTTTATGCGCGGATGGCCGAACTGGTGCGGAACGGCGAGTCCGAGGTCGATCTTCGGCCGATGGTGCTGGTTGCCGACGCCTTCACGCTGGGTCGTCGCGAGACCGTGGAAGCTTTTGAATTTTGAAGGACAACGCATGACCTGGACACCCAAAGGCAAGCATCTGATCGCGGGCGAGTGGATCGGCGGGGGCGCGAGCTTCGCGTCCGATCCGGCCAGCGGGCCGTCGCATCGCTTCGCCTCGGGCAGCGCCGAACTTGTGGATCGCGCGGCGAATGCGGCCGAGGATGCGTTCTGGGATTATGCCGCGACCAGCCGCGCCGACCGCGCCACCTTTCTTGAGGCGATCGCGGACGAAATCGAGGCGCGGGCCGAGGCGATCACTGCGATCGGCACGCAGGAGACCGGCCTGCCGGAGGCACGATTGCAGGGCGAGCGTGGTCGCACCACCGGCCAATTGCGTCTGTTCGCGGACCACATCCGCCAAGGCGACTATCTGGACCGCCGCCATGATGCCGCGATGCCAGACCGCCAGCCGCTGCCGCGTCCCGATCTGCGAATGATCCAGCGACCCATCGGGCCGGTCGCGGTCTTCGGCGCCTCGAACTTCCCGCTCGCCTTCTCGACCGCCGGGGGTGACACCGCCTCGGCGCTGGCGGCGGGCTGCCCGGTCGTGATCAAGGGCCACCCGGCGCATCCTGGCACCGGTGAAATCGTGGCCGAGGCCATCGATGCCGCGATCCGCAGGACCGGCATGCCTGCGGGCGTCTTCAGCTTCATCCACGGCGACCGGCACGAGGTCGGCCAGGCGCTGGTCGAGCATCCCGCGATCAAGGCGGTGGGTTTCACCGGCAGCCTGCGCGGGGGTCGCGCGCTTTACGATCTGTGCGCAGCGCGACCCGAGCCGATTCCGTTCTATGGCGAGTTGGGCAGCATCAACCCCTGTTTCGTACTGCCCGAGGCTCTGGCCGCGCGCGGCGCCGAGATCGCCAAGGGCTGGACCGCCAGCCTGACCATGGGCGCGGGCCAGTTCTGCACCAACCCCGGACTTCTGGTTCTGCGCAGCGAGAATGCCGACGCATTTGCACAAGCCGCCGGCGCTGCGCTGACCGATGCGTCCGAGCAGGTCATGCTGACCGGCGGCATCGCGGACGCCTATCGCGACGGGGCGGCGCGCATCGCGGATCGTGCGAGTCCCATCCTCGAAACCGAGACGGAAGGCCGCAATGCGCGGCCCGCGATCTATCGCACCACTGCCGAGGATTTCATTGCCGATGAAACGCTGGGCGAAGAAGTGTTCGGCCCGCTGGGCCTGATCGTCACCACACGCTCGGACGACGAGATGTTGGACCTGGCGCGCTCGCTTCAAGGACAGCTGACCGCGACGCTACAGATGGACGGCCGCGACACGCCGCTCGCGGCGCGGCTGATGCCGATCCTTGAACGCAAGGCCGGGCGCATCCTCGCCAACGGCTGGCCCACCGGGGTCGAGGTCGCGGACGCGATGGTCCACGGCGGCCCGTATCCGGCATCCACGAATTTCGGCGCGACCAGCGTCGGCACGCTGGCGATCCGCCGCTTTCTGCGTCCGGTTTCGTTCCAGAACATGCCGGACGCTCTGCTGCCGGAAGATCTGCGGGACTGAGGAGGTCCCGTTTACCAAGGTCATACATCCAGGGAGGAAACCATGACCGCGAAGACACTGCTTACCACCGTCGCCGCGCTGGCGCTGACAGCCACCGCCGCCATGGCCGACGGAGAGACGATCGGCTTTTCGCAGATCGGCTCGGAATCCGGCTGGCGCGCGGCCGAGACGACGTTGACCCGCAACCAGGCCGAAGAGCGGGGCTATCAGCTGCAATTCTCGGATGCCCAACAGAAGCAGGAAAACCAGATCGCCGCGATCCGGTCCTTCATTGCCCAGGGTGTCGATGCGATCCTGCTGGCCCCGGTCGTCGCGACCGGGTGGGACTCGGTCCTGGCCGAGGCGAAGGAGGCAGAGATCCCGGTGGTCCTGCTGGACCGTCAGGTCGACAGCAGCGATGACATGTATCTGACCGCGGTCGGCTCGAACCTCGTGCATGAAGGCGAAGTTGCAGGACAATGGCTGGTCGACAATGTTGGCGATGAGGAATGCCGCATCGTCGAGCTGCAGGGCACGACCGGATCCAGCCCGGCAATCGATCGCAAGACAGGTTTCGAGAACGCGATCAAGGACCACGCGAACCTGGAGATCGTGCGCAGCCAGACCGGCGACTTCACCCGTGCGCAGGGCAAGGAGGTGATGGAGAGCTTCCTGCAGGCCGAGAATGGCGGCCAGGATATCTGTGCGCTTTACGCCCACAACGACGACATGGCGGTCGGCGCGATCCAGGCGATCAAGGAAGCCGGGCTGAAGCCGGGCGAGGACATCCTGATCGTATCCATCGACGGCGTGCCGGACATTTTCCAGGCGATGGCTGCGGGCGAGGCCAATGCCACGGTCGAACTGACGCCGAACATGGCCGGTCCTGCCTTTGACGCGCTGGAAGCCTATTGGGCGGATGGCACCGAGCCCGAAAAGTTCATCCAGACGGAATCGAAGCTGTACACGCAGGCCGACGATCCCGCCGGAGAATACGAAGCCCGCAAGGGTCTGGGTTACTGACAGGCATGACCCGGGCCGCGTCGCAGCCCGGGTCATCTGAAGGAGAAGCCGATGCTGCTGACGGTCCGCACGCTCACCAAAGCCTTTCCCGGCACACTGGCGCTGGACGGTGTGGATTTCGATCTAGCTGCCGGAGAGGTCCACGCGCTTCTGGGCGAGAACGGCGCGGGAAAGTCCACCCTGATCAAATGTCTAACGGGTGCCTATCTGCGCGACGGAGGCGCGATGGCGCTGGACGGCCAGCCGATTGACCCGCGATCTACGGTCGAGGCGCAGGATCTCGGCATCGGCACCGTCTATCAGGAGGTGAACCTGCTGCCCAACCTGACGGTGGCGCAGAACCTGATGTTCGGGCGCGAGCCGCGACGCTGGGGGCTGATCCACACGGCCGCGCTGCGGACCGAGGCGCGGGCGCTGCTGACACAATACGGGCTGGATATCGACGTCGATCGTGATCTGGGCAGCTATTCCGTCGCGATCCAACAGATCATCGCCATCGCCCGGGCCGCTGCTCTGTCGGGAAAGGTGCTGATCCTCGACGAGCCGACCGCCAGCCTCGATGCGCGAGAGGTCGAAATGGTCTTCGACGTGGTGCGCGGCCTCCGGGAACGCGGGTTGGGGATCGCCTTCGTGACCCATTTCCTTGATCAGGTCTACGCGCTGAGCGACCGGATCACCGTTTTGCGCAATGGCCGGAAGGTCGTGACCGAACGGACCGCCGATCTGGGACGGATGGCGCTTATCGAGCACATGCTGGGACGCGCGCTTGAAAGCGAGGTCGTCGGGCAATCGGCCGAAGGGGCAGGGGCGACAACCCAGCCGATGCTGCATTTCTCGGGTACCGGCAGAGCCGGCGCGATCGAGCCCTTCGATCTGGACGTAGGCCGGGGCGAGGTAGTGGGCCTGGCCGGGCTTTTGGGGTCGGGCCGCACCGAAAGCGCCGAACTGATGTTCGGCGTTCGTCCCGCACAGACCGGCGCGGCGCGCGATGCTGATGGTCCGTTGGACCTGTCCAGCCCCCGTGCGGCGATTGCGGCGGGTTTCGGGTTTGCCCCCGAAGATCGCAAGACAGATGGGATCGTCGCCGACCTGTCGATCCGCGAGAACATCATCCTGGGGCTGCAGGCACGGCAGGGCTGGGCGAAACCGATCCCGCGATCGGAACAGAACCGGATTGCCGACGATTACATCCGCCGTCTCGATATCCGGACCTCGGGCCGCGAAAAACCGATCGGCGATCTGTCGGGCGGCAATCAGCAGAAGGTGGTTCTCGCCCGCTGGCTGGCGATGAACCCGCGCTTCCTGATCCTGGACGAACCGACGCGCGGTATCGATGTCGGCGCCCATGCAGAGATCCTGCGCCTGATCCACGATCTGACCGATGCAGGGCTGTCGGTCCTGATCATCAGTAGCGAGATCGACGAACTGGTGGCCGTGGCCGATCGGGTGATCGTGGTCCGCGACCGGCGCCATGTCGCGGAATTGTCGGGCGAGCGCGTCACCGCCGATCAGATCATGCGCGCCATCGCCGCAACCGACGCGGACGGGGCCGCGGCATGAGCCTTTTGCGCCGCATAGCGCCGCAACTGGTCGCGCTGCTGATCCTTTTCGCGCTGGTCTCTGTGGTGTTTCCGGGGTTTCTCAGTGTCTCGCTGAACGACGGGCGGCTTGTCGGGCCGGTTATCGACGTGCTGAAGCGCGGCGCGCCCGTCGCGCTGCTTTCCATCGGCATGACGCTGGTCATCGCCACCCGCGGGATCGACCTGTCCGTCGGCACCACCATGGCCATCTGCGGTGCCGCGGCCGCGGCCGTGATTGCCGCAGGCTGGGGTTTGCCTGCGGCGCTGGCGGTTGCGCTCGCGGCTGGCGCTGCGGCCGGGCTGTGGAACGGGGTGCTGGTCGCCATCGTCGGCATCCAGCCCTTCGTTGCCACGCTGATCCTGATGACGATGGGGCGCGGTATCGCACAACTGATCACCGAGGGATGTATCCTCACGTTCAGCGATGCGGGGCTCGCCTTTTTCGGATCGGGCACGCTACTGGGTTTGCCGGTTCCGGCCTGGCTGTGGATTGTGGGCGGGCTAGGTGTCGCTGCTCTGATGCGGCGCACGGCGCTGGGCCTGCTGATCGAGGCCATCGGGATCAATCGCCGCGCCAGTGCGCTTGCCGGTGTCAACGCGACCGTGCTGGTGATCGCGGTCTATGTCGCAGCGGGCCTCTGCGCTGCGCTGGCAGGGATCGTCGTGACCGCCGACATTCGTGGCGCCGACGCCAACAATGCCGGCCTGTGGCTGGAGTTGGACGCGATCCTTGCCGTGGTGATCGGGGGCAATTCGCTGTTGGGCGGACGGTTCTCGGTCATCGCGTCGATATTGGGTGCGATGATCATCCAGACCATCGATACCGGCGTGCTGCTGGCGGGGTTTCCGCCTGAATACAACCTCGTCATCAAGGCGGTGCTGGTGCTGATGATCCTGGTGCTTCAATCGCCGCGCATCGCCGCCGAATGGCGTCTCTGGCGCGACAGTCAGCGCGCCAGCCGCGCGGCGGCGGAACGGAGGCAGGCGTCATGAATACGCGCGCGCTCCCGCTCTATGCCACCATCGCCATCTTCCTGATCGCCTACCTGCTGTGCTGGCTGCAATTCCCGAACATCTTGTCGACGCGGGTGATCGGCAACCTGCTGACCGACAATGCGTATCTTGGCATCGTCGCGGTCGGGATGACGCTGGTGATCCTGTCTGGAGGGATCGACCTGTCGGTCGGCTCGGTCATCGCCTTCTCGGGCGTCTTCATCGCGGTCCTGCTGCGCGACACCGGTCTCCACCCGATGATCGTCTTCGTCCTTCTGCTGTTACTGACCACAGCCTTCGGCGCGGCAATGGGCTTTCTGATCCACCGGCTGATGATGCCGGCCTTCATCGTGACGCTGGCCGGCATGTTTCTTGCGCGCGGGGCGGCCTATATGCTGACGATCGACTCCGTTCCGATCAACGATCCGTTCTACCAGACGCTGCAATCCGCATACTGGCTGATGCCCGGCAAAGGGCGGCTGACATTGATCGGGGTGCTGATGCTGTTGACGGTGATGGCTGGCATGGTCATTGCGCACCGCACGCGTTTCGGCACATCTGTCTACGCGATGGGTGGGGGAGAGGCGACCGCGCGGCTGATGGGCGTTCGTCAGGGGCGCACGATAGTGCTGGTCTATGCATTCTCGGGCTTGATGGCAGGGCTGTCGGGGATCGTCTTCTCGCTCTACACCGGATCGGGTTATCCGCTGGCGACCGTCGGAACAGAACTGACCGCGATCGCGGCCGTGGTGATCGGCGGCACGTTGCTGACTGGCGGCGCAGGCTACATGTTCGGTACGCTGATCGGCGTGCTGACGATGGGATTGCTTCAAACCTACATCGTCTTCGACGGCACGCTGTCGAGCTGGTGGACCAAGATCGTGATCGGCATCCTGCTGCTGGCCTTCATCCTTTTGCAGAAAGGCCTGTTGCGACTGACCCGCGGTCGGCTGCAAGGGGCCGCCTCATGAAGGTTTTCGACGACCGCATCTGCGAATTGGGGGAGGGGCCGATCTGGCACCCGGAACGGCGGCAATTCTTCTGGTTCGACATCCTGGCCGGTCGTTTGCTGACACGCGAGGACGACAAGCCTCGCGAATGGAGTTTGGGCCGCATGGCGTCTGCCGCCGGATGGGTGGATCGCGACCGGCTGCTGCTCGGGACCGAGACCGGGCTGGCGCTTTTCGACTTGCGCGATGGAAGCCTTGCCGAAATCGCCCCGATCGACGCGGACGATCCGACGATGCGGTCCAACGACGGACGCGCGGATCGACAGGGCGGGTTCTGGTTCGGAATGATGGGCAAGGGCGGCGTGACAGGCCGCGGTGCGATCCATCGTTTCTATCGCGGGGAGACACGTCCGCTGATCACGGGCATCTCGATCCCGAACGCGATCTGCTTTTCCGCGGACGGTCGCCTCGCCCATTACGCGGACACGCCTACGGGAAAGGTCTGGCGGCTGGTGCTGGACGCCGATGGCTGGCCTGAGGGCGAGCCGATGCCTTACCTCGATCTCTCGAACCAAGGGTTGAACCCTGACGGTGCGGTCATCGATGCCGAGGGCGCGTTCTGCGTCGCCTGCTGGGGCGCGGGCCGCGTCATCCGCTTCGCGCCCGACGGACGGCGGCTGGACGATCAGCCCATCGGCGCCTTGCAGGGCAGTTGTCCCGCCTTCGGCGGCGAGGACCTGCGCGACATGCTGGTGACCAGCGCATATGAAGGGATGGATCAGCCGGCCGCCGACGATGGCAAGACCTGGATCATCCGGTCTCGCATCCCCGGCTTGCCGGAACCGCAGGTCAAGCTGTGAGCCTGGAGCATTTCGGCAAGTTGCCGGACGGACGGGAGATTCATCGCGTCACGCTTTCCGACGGCGACCTGAAGGCGCAGGTCCTGACCCTGGGCGCGACGGTTCAGTCGCTATACCTCAACGGCGTCGATCACTCGCTGATGGTGGGCTTGCCCAATCTGACATCCTACGTGCAGGCGACGCTGCCCTATTGCGGCGCGATCGTGGGCCGATTTGCCAACCGGATCGGGCGCGCCCGCTTCCGTCTTGACGGAATGGACTTCGAAACAGATCCCAACTTTCGCGATCGCCATACGCTTCACGGCGGACGCGACGGCACTGACCGTCAGGTCTGGGCGATCCAGGACCTTGAACCGGATCGCGTCACCCTGGCACTGACCCTGCCTGATGGTCACATGGGCTTCCCAGGCGAACTGGCTATCAGTGTGACGATCGGTCTGAGCGATGGGGCACTTTCGTTCGATCAGCGCGCGACGACGACGGCGCCGACGCCGTGCAGTCTGGCGCATCACGGCTATTTCGATCTGGACGGGACCGGCGACATTTGCCGGCATCGATTGCAGATCGAGGCCGACCACTATCTTCCAGTCGATGATGACCTGATCCCGACAGGGCATGTGGAACTCGTCGCCGGCACATCGTTCGACTTCCGTGCTGAGCGCCCGATCGGCGATCATCCCTACGACCACAATTTCTGCCTGTCCGATGGTCCGCGTCCGAGTCGCGCGGTGGCCCAGCTGACTGGTGCGTCAGGCGTGTCGATGCAGATCGAAACAACCGCCTGCGGGCTGCAATTCTACGCCGGTGCCGGCATTCCGCGCGTTACTGCCCAAGGCGGCCGCCAGCTTGGTGCCTTCGCCGCGCTCGCACTTGAGACCCAGCATTGGCCTGACGCGATGAATCATGCACATTTCCCTGACCCGATCCTGCGGCCGGGTGACACCTACAGGGAAAGCACGGTCTATCGGTTCAGAACGCGCATCTAGCAAGCAGGCGGTCGGTCGGCTGGCCCCGATGCGGCATCGTCTTTTTCACCCTTCCACGCCTTCCAGAGCGATGGCGATCCCCTGGCCGACGCCGATGCACATGGTGGCGAGTGCCTTCTGACCAGCCTTCAGTTCCAGCGCCGCCGTTCCAGTAATGCGCGCACCCGACATGCCGAGCGGGTGTCCAAGTGCAATCGCCCCTCCATTCGGGTTCACCCGCGTATCGTCGTCGGCGATCCCGAGTTCGCGCAGGGCCGCAAGACCTTGGGCCGCGAAGGCCTCGTTCAGCTCGATCACCGCGAAGTCCTGCTGCGACAGGCCAAGACGCGCCATAAGTTTGCGGGAGGCCGGCACCGGGCCGATGCCCATCACGCGCGGCGCGACGCCAGCCGTGGCGCCGCCCAGCACCTTCGCGATGGGCGTCAGGCCATGCTTTTGCGCTGCCTCGAGCGTGGCGAGGATCAGCGCCGCCGCGCCGTCGTTCACGCCCGAGGCGTTCCCGGCCGTGACTGAGCCGTTCGGAAACAGCGGCCGCAGCTTGGCCAGCGCGTCGGCCGTCGTTTCTCGCGGATGTTCGTCGCGGTCCACCACAATAGGATCGCCCTTGCGCTGTGGGACGCTGACGGCCGTGATCTCGCGTGCGAGCCGTCCGCTGTTTTGCGCGGCTGCCGCCTTCCGCTGGCTCGCCAGCGCCATCGTGTCCTGCGCTTCGCGAGAGACGCCGAATTCGTCGGCGACTTTCTGGCCAGTCTGCGGCATGGAATCGATGCCGTAGGCCTGTTCGATCGCCGGATTGACGAAGCGCCAGCCGATGGTCGTGTCATGGATCTCGGCGGTGCGGCCAAAGGCGGCATCGGCTTTCGGCATCACGAAGGGCGCGCGCGACATCGATTCGACCCCGCCCGCGACGATCAACTGTGCCTCACCGGTCGCGATGGCGCGAAATGCGCTGATGACAGCATCCATCCCGGATCCACACAGGCGGTTCAGCGTCACACCCGGCACGGTCTCGGGATAGCCTGCCAGCAGCAGCGACATACGTGCGACGTTGCGGTTGTCCTCACCCGCCTGGTTGGCACAGCCGAGGATCACCTCGTCCACGGCGGCGGGGTCGAGACCAAAATTGCGATCCAGAAGCGCGCGCAGCGGAACGGCGCCCAGATCGTCCGGACGTACGGAAGACAGCACCCCGCCGTACCGCCCGATGGGCGTGCGGATATAATCGCAGATGTAGACGTCAGGCATAACGATCCTCCTCGGCCGGGTCGGGCGTCTTCATCGCATAGCGGAGTCGTGACGCGAGTTCGACCGATTGCAGGTTGCGGTCCGCACGTCACGAGTAAAGCGGGACCCTGACGCAGGCGGGTCAAGAAAGCAGCTACCGTCGCTTGCGCAGCTTGACGGCCCTTCGCGCAAACCCTATCAGGGGCGCCGACCTCAGGGGTTTAGCTCAGTTGGTAGAGCATCGGTCTCCAAAACCGAGGGTCGTGGGTTCGAGTCCCCCAACCCCTGCCAGGTCCTTCCCGCAATTCATATCGCTGGCGTAGGCTGCATGCTTCGAATGAAGGCGTTGCACGCTTTGCCAAATTCCATTTGATCCAGATGAAAAGGCCCGCGCCGGAACGCGGGCCTTTCCGTAAGCTTTCGACGCGAGATCCTACGCAGCCTTGCGCTTGTGGCGGACCAGTCCCAGCCCACCCAAAGCCGCGATCAGCAGCGGAAAGCCGGCCGGAAGCGGGACCGGTGCAGGCGAGGTGAACGGCCCAGGCCCAGCTTGGATCCCTTTGCCGGCCTCGGTCTCATAGGCGAAGTCGAACAGGGTCAGCCCGGCAAGGCGTGCGAAGCCGAAATGCACGCCGTCCTGCAGCATGAACCGCAAGGCGATGAAGCTGTCCCGCTCCGAAAGCCTGATCGTCGCCGGGTCATCATAGGATCGGTAGGTTGTGAACAGGTTGTCATCGACGAACGGCGCACGCGACGGGTCGGTGAAATACACTGACGGGCTTCCAAACGTGCTGCCAACCATGGCATTTCCCGTCGTCTCGACCGCAGCCAAGCCGAAGCCGAAAGATCCGCCTTCGCCTGAATTGCTGAACGTGTAGGATGTCGAGTCGTCCAGACCGACGGTGTAATCTTGGTTTCTCAGGTCGATCGACGGGCTGAAACCGACCACCGCGGCAGAGGCTTCACCGCCGATCAGGGCGACTGCGAAGACGAACGGTATCATTCCCGCAATGCGGGTTTTCGAAAACATGTCACTCTCCAATTGAACTTTGACGTTGAGCCGCGGAGGCGTTCACGACAGGGTGACCCTAGGTCAGTTAATGGACCATGTCCGCTCACGTCTGGGTGATGCGGGCCGACGCATCCTGTAGCGCTGGATGGAACCAAGGCTTGAAGTGCGACGGTCCAGGCGTTATCTGGGCCGCTGCAGCAAGAGGATACCGCCCGTGGCAACCAACCCCGTCCAGTTCTTCGGTCAGGTCCGTGCCGAAGTCGCCAAGATCACCTGGCCGACCCGGCGCGAGGTGGTGACGACGACGATAATGGTCTTCGTGCTTTCGGCGCTGGCAAGCGTGTTCTTCTTCCTCGTCGATCTGGCCATCCGCACTGGCATGACCTTCGGCCTTCAGGCAATCGGCGGCTAGGCCGGGCGGCCCTCGGGGCCTTGCAATCGTGTGGGTGCGGCGGTATGTCGCCCCGACTTCCCGGTCAGCGGCGTGCAACGATTCGGATTGCGCGCCGATTTCACTTTGGCCGGAACCATTGGAATTCAACGGGATGACGATGCGCCTTGTGCGATGTGTCCCGTCGCGAAACAGGGATCGATCGACAGATGGCAAAACGTTGGTATTCGGTCAGCGTCCTGTCCAACTTTGAAAAGAAGGTCGCCGAGGCGATCCGTCAATCCGTGGCCGAAAAGGGCCTGGAGGATGAGATCGACGAAGTTCTGGTCCCCACCGAAGAGGTGATCGAGATCCGTCGCGGCAAGAAGGTGACGTCTGAACGGCGCTTCATGCCGGGTTACGTGCTGGTCCACATGGACATGTCCGACAAGACTTATCACCTGGTGAACTCGATCAACCGCGTCACCGGATTCCTCGGCGCGCAGGGCAAGCCTCAGCCGATGCGCGACGACGAGGTGAATCTCATGCTGCACCGCACCGGCGACGGTGAGGTTGCAGCACCGCGCAACCTGATCCGCTTCGATGTGGGCGAGAAGGTCAACGTGACCGACGGTCCGTTCGAGGGTTTCTCGGGCATGGTCGAAGAGGTCGACGAGATCTCGTCGCGGATCAAGGTCACTGTCTCGATTTTCGGCCGGCCGACGCCGGTCGAACTGGAATTCACGCAGGTCGCCAAGACCGCGTGATTGGTCGCGGGAGGTTGCAGTCCTTGAAGGCTGCGCCGGACCGCTAAATCGGCCCTGACAGGCCCGATGATAAGGAGAAGGCCAGATGGCCAAGAAAGTTGTTGGCAGCCTCAAGCTGCAGATCAAGGCGGGTCAGGCGAACCCGTCGCCCCCCGTCGGCCCCGCACTGGGTCAGCGCGGGATCAACATCATGGAATTCTGCAAGGCATTCAACGCCCGCACGCAGGAAATGGAACAGGGCGCGCCCGTCCCCGTGGTGATCACCTATTACGCCGACAAGTCATTCACCTTCGAGACCAAGACGCCCCCAGCGTCCTTCCTGCTGAAAAAGGCTGCCGGTCTCAAACCGGTGGGCAAGCGCAACCGCGCCAAGGGTTCGGAAAAGCCCGGCCGTGCGACCGCAGGTTTCGTCACCGTCAAGCAGGTGCGCGAGATCGCCGAAGCGAAGATGAAGGATCTGAGCGCGAACGACGTCGATGAAGCGATGAAGATTATCGTTGGTTCGGCCAAGTCGATCGGCATCGAGGTTCGGGGGTAATCATGGCCAAGATCGCGAAGAAAAAAGCCGCGGCCCGCGCCGCCTTCGAGGGCAAGTCCAACCTGACGGTCGAGGACGCCGTCAAGCTGGTCAAGGACAACGCCAGCGCGAAATTCGACGAGACCGTCGAGATCGCAATGAATCTGGGCGTGAACCCGCGCCACGCGGACCAGATGGTCCGCGGCGTTGTGACGCTACCCGCAGGCACCGGCAAGGACGTTCGCGTCGCCGTGTTCGCGCGTGGTCCGAAGGCCGACGAAGCCAAGGAAGCCGGAGCTGACATCGTTGGTGCCGAAGACCTGATGGAGACGATCCAGGGCGGCAAGATCGATTTCGATCGCTGCATCGCCACCCCGGACATGATGCCGCTCGTCGGCCGTCTGGGCAAAGTTCTGGGTCCGCGCAACCTGATGCCGAACCCGAAGGTCGGAACGGTCACCATGGACGTCGCTCAGGCCGTGAAGGCTGCCAAGGGCGGTGAAGTCCAGTTCAAGGCCGAGAAGGCCGGCGTTGTCCATGCCGGCATCGGCAAGGCAAGCTTTGACGCCGACAAGCTGGCTGAAAACCTGCGTGCCTTCGTCGAGGCGGTGAATCGCGCCAAGCCGTCGGGCGCGAAAGGGACCTACATGAAGAAAGTCTCGATCAGCTCGACCATGGGTCCGGGCGTCTCGGTGGATGTCGGATCGGCGACCGGCTCGGCCTGATCGGCCTGCAACTGATGTAACGATGGCCTCAAGCGGAGACGCTTGGGGCTTTTTCTTTTGATTATGGCTAAGCTGCAGTCTTTTCTAAGCTTCGCACCGCTTTACCCCCATTTGACTGCAAGGGCGGTTAACCTGATGCTATCCTGAACAACCAACATGAGACGAAGGGAACTTCGCCCAATGAGCGGTCAATGCCTTGCCGGATCGGAAGATTATCTGATCACGTTGCACCGAGCGCCTTGCGACGATGGATTGCGGCGAGACAGTCCCTTGGTCGTGACGTTCGGCGGCCAGCCGTCCAATTGCAAGCCGCACGGGTTCAGGACAAGCTGGTCGCTGCAGCAGGGATGGGACACCATATACGTGGCGCAGCGCCACGGGTCGCAATATCAAGGGCTTTCTCTCGAGGCCTTTGCAGATGCGGTCCTTCCTGCGACGGAAGGGCGCGATGTGGTCTGCTACGGTTCGAGCCTTGGGGGATATGCTGCGATCTATTACGCAGGCGCCATTGGTGCTCGTATGCTTGCGGCATCTCCTATGCTCCCAGCATGGCCGCCCTTGGGGCGCGTGGTGCATCAAGTGCCCATTCTGCATGGCGACATTGCGGAAGGCCCTCTATCACCGCACAATCCTATCATCATCTTTGACCCGCTGGTGAAATCGGACAAGAAGCTCATTGAGGAAATGGTGCTGCCGGCCTATCCCGATGCGCGGCTAGTGCCACTTGAATTCGCCGGCCACACTGTCCTGCAGGTTCTACGAGCATCAGGTCAGTTGAAGGCCTTCGTCAAAACCGCCATCGTTGACGACGACGTGCATCCGATCCAGCGTGACACCGAGAATGACTCGATCTGGCACTTTCAGAAAGGTCGTCTTCTCAGGGATTCCGAGCCGGAAATGGCCCGCTCCCATTTCGAACGCAGCTTGGAAATTCGTATGTCGTCGCATGTCGGAGGCAATCTTCTCGCCCTGCTTCTACGCATGGGCGAACGTGACTCGGCACCGAGGCTGCTTGATCGTTTTCGCGACAATCCCGACGTCGCCATGCCAGCGCATTCACGTCGGAACGCCGAGAGGCTTGGACTGTCGCCATAGGCAATATCGGCTCTTTCAACCTGCTTCGCGTTCCTTTATGTCGAAGCCCTTGGCGCCTGAAGCGATTCGTTTCGGGTGTCATTCTCTGTCCGAGATGGAGGGCTGGTCCAAAGCCAATAAGTCCTTCCTGAGATGGGGCCAGAATTACGTCAGATCAGGGGCCATGCGCCGTTGCTCGTCATCTGGATCCTTCAAGCGGACTGAAAGTGTTGCCGGCGGCCAAGATGCCGGTGACGGAAGTGAGCCGGGGGAGCTTTCCCCCAACTTGGAGTGAAACCGTGGATAGAGCGCAAAAAGAACAGGTGGTCGAGGAACTCGGCCAGATCTTTGAGAGCTCTGGCGTCGTGGTGGTTGCCCACTACGAAGGGATGACGGTTGCGCAGATGCAGGACCTTCGCGCGCGGATGCGCGCCGAGGGTGGTGCCGTGCGCGTTGCCAAGAACAGGCTTGCGAAGATCGCCCTGGAAGGAAAGCCCTGCGCAAGCATCGGCGACTACCTGACAGGCATGACCGTGCTGACCTACTCGGAAGACCCCGTGGCTGCTGCCAAGGTCGCCGAGGCCTATGCCAAGGACAACGAGAAATTCGTGATCCTCGGCGGGGCAATGGGTGACACGGCGCTGGATCCGGCCGGTGTCAAATCCGTGGCCGCCATGCCCTCGCGTGAAGAGCTTATCGCTTCGATCGTGGGTTGCATCGGTGCCCCGGCTGCGAACATCGCCGGTGCGATCGGCGCACCTGCTTCGAACATCGCGGGCATCCTCAGCACTCTGGAAGAGCGCGAGGCTGCCTGAGGCAACCCAATCCCGTCGTGGACTTGAAGCCCGACGTTGGAACACCTTTATGAGAGAACGGAACAATGGCTGATCTGAAAAAACTCGCCGAAGAAATCGTGGGCCTGACCCTGCTGGAAGCCCAGGAACTGAAAACCATCCTCAAGGATGAATACGGCATCGAGCCCGCCGCCGGCGGCGCGGTGATGATGGCTGGTCCGGCTGCCGGTGCTGGCGCCGAAGCGGCTGAAGAAAAGACCGAATTCGACGTCGTCCTGACCGAAGCCGGCGCCAACAAGATCAACGTGATCAAGGAAGTCCGCGCGATCACCGGTCTGGGCCTGAAAGAAGCCAAGGACCTGGTGGAAGCCGGTGGCAAGGTCAAGGAAGGCGCTGCCAAGGACGAAGCTGAAGAGCTGAAGAAGAAGCTCGAAGCGGCTGGCGCCAAGGTCGAACTGAAGTAATCGGCCGGATGGTCGTGTGAGAAAGGGCAGGGTCCGGGATTTCCCGGTCCCTGCCGAACCTGTCTTGAAGGGTGGTCTGTCGCGGCAGACCCGCCAGACCACCCTTCAGGGCATGTTCGAGGTTCGGGAGCCGCGCGGTGGGACGTGCGGCACGAATGGAACCTCACCCCTGCATTCGCAGCCCGCAGTCCAGGGGCCCCGACCTGGACCGCGCGCGATGACGAAAGGTGCAAGACCCCATGGCGCAAGCTTATGTCGGCCAGAAGCGCATCCGGCGCTATTACGGCAATATCCGCGAAGTTCTGGAGATGCCGAACCTCATCGAGGTTCAGAAATCCTCGTACGACCTGTTCCTGAGCTCGGGCGACCAGCCCCAGCACACGGATGGCGAAGGCATCCAGGGTGTCTTCCAGTCGGTTTTTCCGATCAAGGACTTCAATGAGACTGCCACGCTCGAATTCGTGAAGTACGAGCTGGAGAAGCCGAAATACGACGTCGACGAGTGCCAGCAGCGCGACATGACCTACTCGGCGCCGCTGAAGGTCACGCTGCGTCTGATCGTGTTCGATGTCGATGAAAATACCGGCGCGAAGTCGGTGAAGGACATCAAGGAGCAAGACGTCTACATGGGCGACATGCCCCTGATGACGCCGAACGGCACCTTCATCGTCAACGGGACCGAGCGTGTCGTCGTCAGCCAGATGCACCGCAGCCCCGGGGTGTTCTTCGACCACGACCGCGGCAAGACGCACAGCTCGGGCAAGCTGCTGTTCGCATGTCGGATCATCCCCTATCGCGGCTCGTGGCTGGATTTTGAATTCGACGCCAAGGATCTGGTTTTCGCGCGGATCGACCGTCGCCGGAAGCTTCCGGTGACGACCCTGCTCTATGCGCTCGGCATGGATCAGGACGCGATCATGGACGCGTTCTACGACACCGTGGACTACACGATGTCGAAGAAGAGCAAGGGCTCGGACCGGGCCTGGGTCACGAAGTTCTTCCCGGAACGCGTGCGTGGCACCCGGCCGTCTTATGACCTCATCAATGCCGATACGGGCGAAGTCATCACCAAGGCCGGCGAGAAAGTCACGCCGCGCCTGGTCAAGCAGCTGATGGACAAGGGCGAGCAGGTGAACCTGCTGGTTCCGTTCGAACGCATCGTCGGCCGCTTCGTCGCCCGTGACATCGTGAACGGCGAGACCGGTCTGATCTACGCCGAAGCCGGCGAGGAGATCACGGCGGAATACGACAAGGAAGGCCAGCTTTCGGGCGGTCTGCTGAAGTCGCTGCTGGACAACGACATCACTGACATCCCGGTGCTCGACATCGATCATGTCAACGTCGGCCCCTACATCCGCAACACGATGGCGGCCGACAAGAACATGAACCGCGACGGCGCGCTGATGGACATCTATCGCGTGATGCGCCCCGGTGAGCCGCCCACGGTCGAGGCTGCCTCGACCCTGTTCGAAAGCCTGTTCTTCGACAGCGAGCGCTATGACCTTTCGGCCGTCGGCCGGGTCAAGATGAACATGCGCCTGGATCTGGATGCGCCGGACACCCAGCGGACGCTGCGCCCCGAGGATATCGTGGCCTGTGTCCGCGGTCTGGTCGAACTGCGCGACGGCAAGGGCGAGATCGACGACATCGACCACCTCGGCAACCGCCGGGTGCGCTCGGTCGGTGAACTGATGGAAAATCAGTACCGCGTCGGTTTGCTGCGCATGGAACGTGCAATCCGCGAGCGCATGTCGGGTGTCGAGATCGACACCGTCATGCCGCAGGACCTGATCAACGCGAAACCCGCAGCGGCGGCGGTGCGTGAATTCTTCGGCTCGTCGCAGCTGTCACAGTTCATGGACCAGACCAACCCGCTGTCCGAAGTGACGCACAAGCGTCGCCTGTCGGCCCTTGGGCCGGGCGGTCTGACGCGCGAGCGTGCGGGCTTCGAAGTGCGCGACGTTCACCCGACCCATTACGGCCGGATGTGCCCGATCGAGACGCCGGAAGGTCAGAACATCGGCCTGATCAACAGCCTCGCGACCTTCGCGCGGGTCAATAAGTACGGCTTCATCGAGACCCCGTATCGCAAGGTCGAGGACGGTCGCGTCACCGATGACGTGGTCTACATGTCCGCGACTGAGGAAATGCGTCACACCGTGGCGCAGGCCAACGCGACGCTGGATGACAAGGGCAACTTTGTCGACGAGCTGATCTCGACCCGTCAGGCGGGTGACTTCATGCTGAACCCGGTCGATGCCGTCGATCTGATCGACGTGTCGCCCAAACAGCTGGTCTCGGTCGCCGCGGCGCTGATCCCGTTCCTGGAAAATGACGACGCCAACCGCGCGCTGATGGGTTCCAACATGCAGCGTCAGGCGGTTCCGCTTCTGCGGGCCGAGGCACCGTTTGTCGGCACCGGGATGGAGGCGATCGTTGCCCGCGATTCCGGCGCCTCGATCATGGCGCGCCGTGGTGGCGTCATCGACCAGGTCGATGCGCAGCGGATCGTTGTGCGGGCCACGGAAGACATGGGCGCGGGCGATGCCGGCGTCGATATCTACCGTCTGCGCAAGTTCAAGCGCTCGAACCAGTCCTCGACCATCAACCAGCGTCCCATCGTCAAGGTGGGCGACAAGGTGTCCAAGGGTCAGGTCATCGCGGACGGTCCTTCGACCGACCAGGGTGAACTGGCGATCGGCCGCAACGTGGTCGTCGCGTTCATGCCTTGGAACGGGTACAACTACGAGGACTCGATCCTGATCTCCGAGCGGATCCACCGCGACGACGTCTTCACCTCGATTCATATCGACGAATACGAAGTGGCGGCGCGCGACACCAAACTTGGGCCGGAAGAGATCACCCGCGACATCCCGAACGTGGGCGAGGAAGCCCTGCGCAATCTGGATGAAGCCGGCATCGTCTACATCGGCGCCGAATGCGGACCGGGCGATATCCTGGTGGGCAAGATCACCCCCAAGGGCGAAAGCCCGATGACGCCGGAAGAAAAACTTCTGCGCGCCATCTTCGGTGAAAAGGCGTCCGACGTGCGCGACACCTCGCTGCGTCTGCCGCCGGGTGCCTACGGCACGATCGTCGAGGTCCGGGTGTTCAACCGCCATGGCGTCGACAAGGACGAGCGCGCCCTGCAGATCGAACGCGAGGAAGTCGAGCGCCTGGCGCGCGACCGCGACGACGAGCAGGCGATCCTGGACCGCAACATCTATGCCCGGCTGAAGACGCTGATTTCGGGCAAGAAGGCGGTGAAGGGTCCCAAAGGCGTCAAGGCCGGGTCCGAGATTAACGACGAGCTGCTGGGCACGCTGAGCCGTGGTCAATGGTGGCAGCTGGCCGTGGGCGAGGAAGACACCGCCAAGGAAGTCGAGGCGCTGAACCAGCAATACGATAACCAGAAGAAAGCGCTGGAAGCCCGTTTCGAGGATAAGGTCGAGAAGGTCCGTCAGGGCGACGACCTGCCGCCGGGCGTCATGAAGATGGTCAAGGTCTTCGTGGCGGTGAAGCGCAAGCTTCAGGCCGGTGACAAGATGGCTGGCCGTCACGGCAACAAGGGCGTCGTGTCCAAGGTCGTTCCGATGGAGGACATGCCGTTCCTGAAGGACGGCACCCCCGTCGATATCGTGTTGAACCCGCTGGGCGTGCCGTCGCGGATGAACGTCGGCCAAATCCTTGAAACCCATATGGGCTGGGCGTCGCGCGGTCTGGGCATCAAGATCGACGAGGCGCTGGAGGAATACCGGCGCAAGGGCGACATGAAGCCAGTCCGCGAGGCGATGAAGATCGGCTACGGCGACGACATCTACGCCGACAGTTTCGATGGTATGGATGACGACCAGTTGGTCGAGCATGCCGAGGCGGTCCGCCACGGCGTTCCGATCGCGACGCCGGTCTTCGACGGTGCCAAGGAAGCGGACGTCGACGACGCGCTGATGCGCGCGGGCTTCGATACGTCGGGCCAGTCGGTGGTCTTCGATGGCCGCACGGGCGAGCAGTTCGCGCGTCCGGTCACCGTGGGCATGAAGTACATCCTGAAGCTGCATCACCTTGTCGACGACAAGATGCACGCACGCTCGACCGGGCCCTACAGCCTCGTCACCCAGCAGCCGCTGGGCGGTAAGGCGCAGTTCGGTGGTCAGCGTCTGGGTGAGATGGAGGTCTGGGCGCTTGAAGCCTACGGCGCCGCCTACACCCTGCAGGAGATGCTGACGGTCAAGTCGGACGACGTCGCCGGCCGCACCAAGGTCTACGAGTCCATCGTCAAGGGCGAGGACAACTTCGAGGCCGGTGTCCCGGAAAGCTTCAACGTGCTGGTCAAGGAGGTCCGGGGTCTGGGCCTCAACATGGAACTCCTGGATGCGGAGGAAGAGGAGTGAGGGCGCAGGCCCTCCTCACCTTCCCTCGTGCCCTTCATTAGGAATTAGCAATGAACCAGGAACTCGCCACCAATCCGCTGAACCCGCTGGCTGCGCCGCGGCAGTTCGACGAAATCAAGATCTCGCTCGCCAGCCCCGAGGAAATCCTCGCCTGGTCGTTCGGCGAGGTGAAGAAACCAGAAACCATCAACTACCGCACGTTCAAGCCGGAACGTGACGGCCTGTTCTGCGCGCGCATCTTCGGTCCGATCAAGGACTACGAATGCCTGTGCGGCAAGTACAAGCGGATGAAGTATCGCGGCCTCGTCTGCGAGAAATGCGGCGTCGAAGTGACGCTGCAGAAGGTCCGTCGTGAGCGGATGGGCCATATCGAACTGGCAGCGCCCGTCGCTCATATCTGGTTCCTGAAATCGCTGCCGTCCCGCATCGGCCTGATGCTGGACATGACGCTGCGCGATCTGGAGCGGATTCTCTACTTCGAGAATTGCGTCGTGATCGAGCCCGGTCTGACGGACCTTACCTACGGTCAGTTGATGACCGAGGAAGAGTTCATGGACGCGCAGGACCAGTTCGGCGCGGACGCCTTTACCGCCGATATCGGTGCCGAAGCGATCCGGGCGATGCTGTCGAACATCGATCTGGCGACCACCGCCGAGACGCTTCGCGAGGAGTTGAAGGAAGCCACCGGTGAACTGAAACCGAAGAAGATCATCAAGCGGCTGAAGATCGTCGAAAGCTTCCTGGAATCGGGAAACCGTCCGGAATGGATGGTGCTGACGGTCATTCCGGTCATCCCGCCAGAACTGCGCCCGCTGGTCCCACTGGACGGCGGCCGGTTCGCGACGTCCGACCTGAACGACCTCTATCGTCGCGTCATCAACCGCAATAACCGTCTGAAGCGTCTGATCGAGCTTCGTGCGCCCGACATCATCGTTCGCAACGAAAAGCGGATGCTGCAGGAATCGGTCGATGCTCTGTTCGACAACGGCCGTCGCGGCCGCGTCATCACCGGCAACAACCGTCGCCCGCTGAAGTCGCTGTCCGACATGCTGAAGGGCAAGCAGGGCCGCTTCCGCCAGAACCTTCTGGGCAAGCGCGTCGACTTCTCGGGCCGCTCGGTCATCGTGACCGGCCCCGAGCTGAAGCTGCACCAGTGCGGCCTGCCCAAGAAGATGGCCTTGGAGCTGTTCAAGCCGTTCATCTATTCGCGGCTTGAGGCGAAGGGTCTGTCGTCCACCGTCAAGCAGGCGAAGAAGCTGGTCGAGAAAGAGCGTCCCGAGGTCTGGGACATCCTCGACGAGGTGATCCGCGAGCACCCGGTCCTCCTGAACCGTGCGCCCACGCTGCACCGTCTTGGCATCCAGGCGTTCGAGCCAATCCTGATCGAAGGCAAGGCGATCCAGCTTCACCCGCTGGTCTGCTCGGCCTTCAACGCCGACTTCGACGGCGACCAGATGGCCGTGCACGTTCCGCTTTCGCTGGAAGCCCAGCTGGAAGCGCGCGTCCTGATGATGTCGACCAACAACGTCCTGTCGCCCGCAAACGGCAGCCCGATCATCGTGCCGTCGCAGGACATGGTTCTGGGCCTTTATTACGTCTCGATGATGCGCGAAGGCATGCCCGGCGAGGGCATGGTCTTCTCCAACATCGAGGAGGTCGAGCACGCGATGGCCTCGGGCGCGTTGCATCTGCACGCCAAGATAACCGCGCGCCTGAAGCAGATCGACGAGAACGGCAACGAGGTGATGCAGCGCTTCGAAACCACGCCCGGCCGCCTGCGGCTTGGCGCGCTGCTGCCGCTGAACGCCAAGGCTCCGTTCGAGCTGGTCAACAAGCTTCTGCGCAAGAAGGACGTGCAGACCGTCATCGACACCGTCTACCGCTACTGCGGTCAGAAGGAATCGGTCATCTTCTGCGACCAGATCATGGGTCTGGGCTTCCGCGAGGCGTTCAAGGCCGGCATCAGCTTTGGCAAGAACGACATGGTGATCCCCGACAACAAGTGGGACATCGTGGGCGAGGTCCAGGATCAGGTGAAAGAGTTCGAACAGCAGTATCTGGACGGTCTCATCACCCAGGGCGAGAAGTACAACAAGGTCGTCGACGCATGGTCGAAGTGCAACGACCGTGTGACCGACGCCATGATGAAGACGATCTCGTCGGCCAAGAAGGACGATAACGGCGCCGAAGCCGAACCGAACAGCGTCTACATGATGGCTCATTCCGGTGCGCGGGGTTCGGTCAACCAGATGAAACAGCTTGGCGGGATGCGCGGCCTGATGGCCAAACCGTCGGGCGAGATCATCGAGACGCCGATCATCTCGAACTTCAAGGAAGGTCTGACCGTTCTTGAATACTTCAACTCGACCCACGGCGCCCGGAAGGGTCTGTCGGACACCGCGTTGAAGACCGCGAACTCGGGCTATCTCACCCGTCGACTGGTGGACGTGGCGCAGGACTGCATCGTGCGCGAGCATGATTGCGGCACCGACCGTGCCATCACCGCCTCGGCTGCCGTCAATGACGGTGAGGTGATTTCGCCCTTGTCAGAGCGTGTTCTGGGTCGCGTCGCGGCCGAGGACGTGCTGGTCCCGGGTGGCGATGAGATCGTTGTCCGCGGCGGTGAGCTGATCGACGAGCGCAAGGCCGACGAGATCGAGGCGGCGGGCATTCAGTCCGTTCGCATTCGCTCGGCGTTGACCTGCGAGGCCGAAGACGGCGTTTGCGCGCTGTGCTACGGTCGCGATCTGGCACGGGGCACGCTGGTCAACATCGGCGAAGCGGTGGGTATCATCGCGGCCCAGTCGATTGGTGAGCCCGGCACGCAGTTGACGATGCGGACCTTCCACATCGGCGGTATCGCGCAGGGTGGCCAGCAATCGTTCCAGGCGGCGGCGCAGGAAGGCACCGTGCAGTTCCGCAACGAGAACGTGCTGACCAACGCCAACGGCGAACAGGTCGTGATGTCGCGCAACATGCAGCTGATCATCATGGATGATCAGGGGCAGGAGCGCGCCAGCCATAAACTGTTCTACGGCAGCAAGCTGTTCGTGAAGGAAGGCGAGCGGGTCATCCGCGGTGCCAAGCTTTACGAATGGGACCCCTACACTTTGCCGATCATCGCCGAGAAGGCCGGTGTCGCGAAATACGTCGATCTGCTGGGCGGCATCTCTGTCCGTGACGAGACCGACGACGCGACAGGGATGACGCAGAAGATCGTGACCGACTGGCGTTCGGCGCCCAAAGGCAATGATCTGAAGCCGGAAATCATCATCGTCGGCGAAGATGGCGAGCCGGTTCGCAACGATCAGGGCAACCCGGTCACCTATCCGATGTCGGTCGACGCGATTCTTTCGGTCGAAGATGGGCAGGAAATCAAGGCCGGCGACGTGGTGGCGCGGATCCCGCGCGAAGGTGCGAAGACCAAGGACATCACCGGGGGTCTTCCTCGCGTGGCGGAACTGTTCGAGGCTCGTCGTCCCAAGGATCACGCGATCATCGCCGAGATCGATGGCTATGTGCGCTTTGGCAAGGACTACAAGAACAAGCGCCGCATCGCGATCGAGCCGTCGGAAGAGGGGCACGAACCCGTCGAGTACATGGTGCCGAAAGGCAAGCACATCCCGGTGCAGGAAGGCGACTTCGTGCAGAAGGGTGACTACATCATGGACGGCAACCCGGCTCCGCACGATATCCTTCGGATCATGGGGATCGAGGCGCTGGCCGACTACTTGATCGACGAAGTGCAGGACGTCTATCGCCTGCAAGGCGTTAAGATCAACGACAAGCACATCGAGGTGATCGTGCGGCAGATGCTGCAGAAGATCGAGATCCTCGACAGCGGCGACACCACGCTGCTGAAGGGCGAGCACGTTGATCGTGACGAGTTCGATGAGGAGAACGCCAAGATCGAGGCCAAAGGTGGCAAGCCCGCGTCGGGTGAGCCGGTCCTGCTGGGCATCACCAAGGCGTCGCTGCAAACCCGCAGCTTCATTTCGGCCGCATCGTTCCAGGAAACGACCCGCGTGCTGACCGAGGCTGCCGTTCAGGGCAAGCGCGACAAGCTGGTCGGCCTGAAGGAGAACGTCATCGTCGGCCGTCTGATCCCGGCCGGGACCGGTGGCGCCACCTCGCGCGTCAAGCGGATCGCAACCGATCGCGACAACGTCGTGATCGAAGCCCGCAAGGCAGAGGCGGAAGCCGCTGCGGCGCTGGCCGCGCCCGAGCCCGAAGAGGTCGAAATCACGACCTCGAACGAAGAGGTCTCGACCGAGGAGTGATCCTCGCACAGAACGGATGGAAAGGGCCCGGCATCGCGCCGGGCCCTTTGCGTTTCGGCCCGTTTCCAAGCCTCGCATCGGCCTTGACGCCTCACGCGGGCAGGTCTAGCCCGGTCAGGAAACCACCTGTCGGAGCGCGACCATGGTCGAGGCCGTCAATCAACAAACGCGCATCGCCATTTTGCGCCTCGGCTTTCTGGCCATGCTGCCTGTGCTGATCCTGATCAAGCCGCACATGGCGTTCGATTCACTTGGACACGAGATCATCGAAGCGGCGGGCGCCCTGATCCTGATCGCTGGAGTGCTGGGTCGATTCTGGTCGATCCTTTACGTCGGTGGTCAGAAAAACGCGCGGTTGACCGTGGATGGGCCATATTCGGTAACGCGCAACCCACTTTATGTCGCATCGACGGTCGCCGCCTTTGGCATCGGGCTGATGATGGGCGCATTCGGCTTTGCGCTGCTGGTTGGCGGGGCGGTCGGGTTGGTCCTCTACATCACTGCGCTGCGCGAAGCGCGTTATCTGGAAGCTGAGTTCGGGGCCGAGTACCGGGCCTATGCCGCGCGCGTGCCCTTCTTCATACCCAACCCGAGCCTGTTCTACACGCCACCCGAAGCGGTGTTCCGAACCGGACCGCTGCGTCGCAACCTGTTCGATGCGATGGTGTTTTTGTCCTTCATCCCGCTGGTCGAGTTTCTCGATCTTTTCAAGACGAGTTTCGGGCTGAGCGGCTGGTCGCTTTGGTGAACGTGCGCACCGCCCGGCCCTGCTTTCAACCGTATCGCGCGTTCTGAGCCGGCCGGATGCGCACACCCCTCATCTCTGCCAGCCGCCGGGTCAAGCCTGCCTCGCTGCCGCCCGCATCGGTCGCGCCGGGCGACAATCTGCGCGGGGCCACGTTGATGACCCTGTCGATGGTCGTGTTTGCCTGCAACGACACGATCATCAAGTTCGTCGCGCGCGAGATGCCGCTGTTCCAGGCCGTGACGCTGCGCGGGCTGTTCGTTCTGATCGGGGTCGCTCTTGTCGCTCAGCGTGCGGGCGGTCTGCGCTTGCGGATCGATTCCGCCGCCCGCGGACCAATGATCCTGAGGTTGATCGGCGAAGTCGCGTCGACCGTCCTGTTTCTCAGCGCGTTGACGCATATGGCGATCGGGGACCTGTCGGCGGTGATGCAGGCGTTGCCGCTGACGGTGATGCTGGGCGCCTCGATCTTCTTCGGCGAGCGCATGGGCTGGCGGCGCACACTGGCGGTTCTGGTCGGGTTGATGGGCGTCCTGATGATCCTGCGGCCGGGCAGCGGCACGTTCGGAATCTGGTCCTTGGTCGCGCTGGCCGCGATGCTCATGGTTGCGTTGCGCGATCTGTCAACGCGGCGTTTCGGTCGCCATGTCAGTTCAGAAACGATTGCATTCTACGCCGCATTCTTCGTGACCCTGACCGGCTTCGTTCTCAGCCTGCCCGACGGGTGGGTGATGCCGACCGTGGCGCAGGTGCTGCTGTTGATGCTGGGCGCGTGCTTCCTAACGGTGGGCTATGTCACGGCGGTGTCGTCCATGCGGGTGGGCGAGATCGGTGCCGTCGCGCCGTTCCGCTATACCTCGCTGGTTGCGGCGATCATCCTTGGACTGATCGTCTTCGGTGAATGGCCAGACCTTTGGACGTGGACCGGATCCGGCCTGGTCGTGGCGGCTGGCGTCTATTCGATCTGGCGCGAGAGGCGGCTCGCTGCGCGAGGCAAGCTTTGATGCGGATCCAGATGCTGGGTCTATGCCGCTTTTCCTATCTTGGTCTGCGGGGATTTCAGAAGGACCATGCCTCGTTCGAGGAGCGGCGTGCATTTCTCTACGACCCTGACCGGTTGGAACGGCGCTGGTTCTGGTTCCAGCACGTGATGCTGCCGGCCTGGCTTGCACAAACCGATCCCGATTTCACCTTGGTGGTCATGACCGGGCCCGACCTGCCGCAGCCATGGCTGGACCGGCTGCACGAGCTGGCAGCGCAGGTGGCGCAGTTGCGCGTGTCCTTGGTCCCGCCGATGGAGCGTCATCTGCCGGCCTGCATGGCGGCGGTCGCGCCGCATATCGATGCCAGCGCCGATGTCGTCGGCCACTTCCGCCACGACGACGACGATGCCGTAGCGGTGGACTTCATCGCTCGCGCCAAGGCTGACTTTGGCGACGCCCATGGGGTCTGGAAGCGCCACGGCATCCTTTGCCTCGATCACATGCGGGGAGTGATGGCGCAGGTCGCGAAGGGCGATCTGCGCGTCCAGCCACGGATGTGCTACAACATGGGCGTGGCTCAGACGATCTTCCTGCCGCCGAACGTCCAGCGGACCGCGCTGCATTATGAGCACTGGAAGATCGGGCTGTGGATGCCCGGGGTCTCGATCGGATCGCCGCTGATGTTTCTGCGGCTGATCCATGGCGACAGCGATTCCGGCGATACCGGTCCCGGCTTTCCGTGGTCGATGCCCCAGACCGAAGTTTCGGCGATCCTGCTGGATCGTTTTCGTATCGAGATTACCCGACTGGAAGAGGGCGCGCACCGCTTCGGCTGACGCAGAGAGGCGCCGGGGGCGCTGTTGACAGCCCATCCGATTCCCCATATACGCCCGTCACCCGGCGGGTCCGCCTGCCGGATGCCAGACCTGGTTGGTCACGATCCGGGCAGGATCTGCCCCGATCTTCTGGACAGATTGCCGCGTCCTCCCCCGTCAAGGGGTCGGGTGCGGTTTGGCATTTCGCGATGGGCGCTAGATGCCGTCGAGAAGCAGTGCACCCGGGCGGGTGCGAGTATTGACACGAGCAAGACGGGGAACCGAATGCCGACGATTCAACAGCTGATCCGCAAGCCGCGGCAGCCCAAGGTGCAGCGGAGCAAGTCCCAGCACCTGCAAGGATGCCCGCAGAAGCGCGGCGTCTGCACGCGCGTCTACACCACGACGCCGAAGAAGCCGAACTCGGCCATGCGGAAGGTTGCCAAGGTGCGCCTGACGAATGGTTTCGAGGTCATCTCCTACATCCCGGGCGAAAAGCACAACCTGCAGGAACACAGCGTCGTGCTGATCCGTGGCGGTCGTGTGAAAGACCTTCCGGGTGTCCGTTACCACATCCTGCGCGGTGTGCTGGATACCCAGGGCGTCAAGGATCGTCGCCAGCGTCGTTCGAAATACGGCGCGAAGCGTCCGAAGTAAGGAGAGACACAGATGTCCCGTCGTCACGCCGCTGAGAAGCGCGAAGTCCTGCCCGACGCCAAATATGGCGATCGCGTGCTGACCAAATTCATGAACAACCTGATGGTTGACGGCAAGAAGTCCGTCGCCGAACGCATCGTCTACAACGCGCTGGAGCGCGTCGAGGGCCGCCTGAAGCGCGCCCCCGTCGAGGTCTTCCACGAAGCGCTGGACAATGTGAAACCCTCCGTCGAGGTCCGTTCGCGCCGCGTTGGTGGTGCGACCTATCAGGTCCCCGTCGAGGTCCGCCCGACCCGCCGTGAGGCGCTGGCGATCCGCTGGCTCATCACTGCTGCCAAGGCGCGCAACGAGAACACGATGGAAGAGCGCCTTGCGGGTGAACTGGCCGATGCGGTCCAGGGCCGCGGCACCGCCGTGAAGAAGCGCGAAGACACGCACAAGATGGCCGACGCCAACAAGGCGTTCAGCCACTACCGCTGGTAAACGGAAGGATCACCCATGGCACGCGATTATCCGATTCAGCGTTACCGCAACTTCGGCATCATGGCTCACATCGACGCCGGCAAGACCACCACGACGGAACGCATCCTCTATTACACCGGCAAGTCGCACAAGATCGGCGAAGTCCATGATGGCGCCGCCACCATGGACTGGATGGAACAGGAAGCCGAGCGCGGCATCACCATCACCTCGGCCGCGACGACCACTTTCTGGCAGCGTCAGGAAGATCCGACCACCGAGGGTACGTCCGACACCAAGTACCGCTTCAACATCATCGACACCCCGGGCCACGTCGACTTCACCATCGAAGTCGAACGTTCGCTGGCTGTGCTTGATGGCGCGATCTGCCTGCTGGACGCCAACGCCGGCGTCGAGCCGCAGACCGAAACGGTGTGGCGTCAGGCCGACCGCTACAAGGTCCCGCGGATCGTCTTCGTCAACAAGATGGACAAGATCGGCGCGGACTACTTCAACTGCGTCAAGATGATCAAGGATCGCACCGGCGGCCAACCTTGCCCGATCGCACTGCCGATCGGCGCTGAGGACAAGCTGGAAGGCATCATCGACCTGATCAAGATGGAAGAATGGACTTGGCGCGGCGAGGATCTGGGCGCGTCCTGGACCCGTCAACCGATCCGGGCCGATCTTCAGGCGCAGGCGGACGAATGGCGTTCGAACATGATCGAGCTTGCCGTCGAGCAGGACGATGATGCGATGGAACAGTACCTCGAGGGCAACGAGCCCGACGAGGCGACCCTGCGCAAGCTGATCCGCAAGGGCACGCTGTCGCTGTCGTTCTTCCCGGTCATGGCCGGCTCGGCGTTTAAGAACAAGGGTGTCCAGCCGCTGCTGAACGCGGTCATCGACTTCCTGCCCGCGCCGATTGACGTTCCCGTCCTGAAGGGCTTCAGCCCCGACGACGAAAACGAAGAGCGCAACATCGAGCGTCCCGCCGACGATTCTGCGCCCTTCTCGGCGCTGGCGTTCAAGATCATGAACGACCCCTTCGTCGGTTCGCTGACCTTCACCCGGATCTATTCCGGCGTGATCGGCAAGGGCGACCAGATGATGAACTCGACCAAGGGCAAGCGCGAGCGCGTCGGCCGCATGATGCTGATGCACTCGAACAACCGCGAGGAAATCGAGAACGCCTATGCAGGCGACATCATCGCGCTGGCGGGGCTGAAGGAAACCACCACGGGTGACACGCTGTGCGACCCGAACAAGGCGGTGGTTCTGGAAACCATGACCTTCCCCGAACCGGTGATCGAGATCGCCGTGGAGCCGAAGTCGAAAGCCGACCAGGAAAAGATGGGCCTCGCCCTTCAGCGCCTGGCAGCCGAAGACCCCTCGTTCCGCGTCGAGACCGACATGGAATCGGGGCAGACGATCATGAAGGGGATGGGCGAACTTCACCTCGACATTCTCGTCGATCGCATGAAGCGCGAGTTCAAGGTCGAAGCCAACATCGGTGCGCCACAGGTGGCTTATCGTGAAACGATCTCGACTCAGGCCGACATCGACTACACGCACAAGAAGCAGACCGGTGGTACCGGCCAGTTCGCGCGCGTGAAGCTGACGATCACCCCGACCGAACCGGGCGAGGGCTATTCGTTCGAAAGCAAGATCGTCGGTGGTGCGGTGCCGAAGGAATACATCCCGGGCGTCGAGAAGGGCATCAAGTCGGTCATGGATTCCGGTCCGCTGGCAGGCTTCCCGGTCATCGACTTCAAGGTCGCGCTGACCGACGGTGCGTTCCACGACGTCGACTCCTCGGTTCTCGCGTTCGAGATCGCGTCGCGTGCCGCAATGCGTGAAGGTCTGCGCAAGGCCGGCGCGAAGCTGCTGGAACCGATCATGCGCGTCGAGGTCGTCACGCCCGAGGAATACACGGGTTCGATCATCGGTGACCTGACCAGCCGTCGCGGCATGGTTCGGGGGCAGGACAGCCGGGGCAACGCGAACGTCATCGACGCTTTCGTGCCGCTGGCCAACATGTTCGGCTACATCAACAACCTGCGTTCGATGTCTTCGGGCCGCGCAGTGTTCACGATGCAGTTCGACCATTACGACGCCGTGCCGCAGAACATCTCGGACGAGATCCAGAAGAAATACGCCTGATTGCGCGGGGCGGGCGCTGCCGCCCGCCCGCACCCCTGACATAAGCTTTTGAGGAGCCAAACATGGCAAAGGCAAAATTCGAACGCACGAAGCCGCATGTGAACATCGGGACGATCGGTCACGTTGACCACGGCAAGACGACGCTGACGGCTGCGATCACGAAGTATTTCGGCGACTTCCGCGCCTACGAC
>NZ_JAKZEU010000008.1 GCF_024359525.1 Paracoccus albicereus | reverse complement strand
ACATCACGCCGAGGAAGCCGGCTTCCAGGAAGAAGGCCGACAGCACCTCGTAGGCCATCGGCGCGCCGATCACGGGACCGGCCTTGTCGGAAAAGACCGACCAGTTGGTGCCGAACTGGTAGGACATGACAATGCCGGAAACGACGCCCATGGCAAAGGCCAGCGCGAAGATCTTGACCCAGTAGCGGAAGAGATCGAGGTAGCGATGCTCTTTCGTCCAGAGCCACAGCGCGTTCAGGACCGCCAGATAGCTCGCCAGACCGATGGTGAAGGCCGGAAACAGGAAGTGGAAGCTGACCGTGAAGGCAAACTGGATCCGCGCCAGCAGCACCGCGTCAAGCTCACCCATCATCGCATCACCCTTCCATTCGAACCGCAGCCCTGCGGCTCCGGCACGGGCCGGATGCGGCAGCGCGGCATCATCATGCCGCAATGGCGCGGCGATGAACAGAACCGCCGGTCCGAATCGTCATCGGACGCCGCGTCGGCTCGCGCGGCTGTGATGGGTTCGTGAGTGTCGGAGACGGCTTAGCTCATCCACTGGCCGCCATCGACATTGTAGCATTGCGAGACGATGTAGTCGGCCTCGGACGAGGCTAGAAATACCGCCATCCCGGTCAGGTCATCGGGCGTCGCGAACCGGCCTGCGGGGACCCCGGCCTCGACCTCGGCCTTCTTCTGACCCAGAGGCTTGCCTTCCAGCTTGGCGAACATGGAATCGACATGCTGCCAATGGGCGCCGTCCACGACACCGGGTGCGATCGCGTTCACGTTGATCCCGTGCTTGATCAGGTTCAGCCCGGCCGATTGCGTCAGACTGATGACCGCGGCCTTGGTCGAGCAATAGACCGCGACCAGCGGCTCGCCCCGCCTGCCCGCCTGGCTGGCCATGTTGATGATCTTGCCGCCGTGGCCCTGGGCGATCATCTGCCGCGCCGCCGCCTGCATCGTGAACAACGTGCCTGCGACATTGACCGCGTAAAGCCGGTCATAGCTGTCGCGGGTGATGTCCACCGTCTCGGCCGCGTCGAACAGCGCGGCGTTGTTGATCAGGATGTCCAGCTTGCCGGTACGGTCCACCACCGCCGCGACGGCCGCGTCGATGCTGTCCTGCCGGGTGACGTCCAGCGCGACGGCGTAGGCGCCCTCGCCGATCGCCGCCGCCGCTTCCTTCGCCGCCTCAAGGTTCACGTCGCCAATCGCGACGGATGCGCCTTCGCGGACATAGGCCTCGGCAAAGCCACGCCCGATGCCCCGCGCGGCACCGGTGATGAGCGCCGATTTTCCCTGAAGTCGTTGCATGATCCTGCCCTTCCTGACGCGTGATCCGTTGGCGCCCTGCTTATCGTGGCGCATCCGGGCCGCCAACAATCTGTTGCTTTCCGTGCGAGCCGCGGCTTAAGAATTCAATATTCATCGGGAGGAATATGATGCTGCGTCGAACCGTTCTGCTTTCCGGCCTGTCGCTGGCCGCGACCTCGGCCTTCGCGTTTCGCAGCGTTGCACAGACGAGTGTGGGACAGGCGCGCCTGACCAGCGTCTCGGACGGACATCTGGTGCTGCCCGAAAGCTTCGTCATCGGCGATCTGCCGGCCGACGAAGCGCGCGCGATCGTCGAAGCGGCCGGCTTTTCGGCCGATGGATATGAGCCGCCTTGCAATCTGACGCTTTGGGAAAGCGGTGATGCCAAGGTCCTGTTCGATGCGGGTTCGGGCAGCGGCTTCATGCCCACGGCGGGACAGATCGTGGACAGCCTCGCCGCCATCGAGCTGACGCCCGACGACATCACCCATGTCATCTTCACCCACGGCCACCCGGATCACTTGTGGGGTGCACTGGACGATTTCGACGAGCCGCTGTTTGCCAATGCCAGCCATCACATGGGCGCCGAGGAACAGGCCTACTGGACCGACCCCGCGACGCTGGACAGCATCGAACCCGAACGGCAAAGCTTCGTCGCGGGCGCTGCCCGGCGGCTGGAGGTCCTGGGATCGGGGCTGGTGCTGTTCGGTGACGGCGACGAGGTCATGCCGGGCATCAAGGCGGTCGCGACACCGGGGCACACGCCGGGTCACATGAGCTTCCGCCTGTCGGACGGGTCCGAGACGGTGTTCGTCATCGGCGATGCGATCGGCAATGGCCATCTGGCATTGGCGCGGCCTGATTGGGCCAGCCCAGCCGACCAGATCCCCGACCAGGGGATCGAAACGCGCATGGCCCTGCTGCAGGAACTGGCGGCCAGCGGCGAACGGGCGGTCGGCTTTCACCTGCCGGGTGGCGGCATCGGCACGTTCGGCGCGGACGACGGCGGCTTCACCTTCACGCAATCATAGGGCGCGCGCGCTCAGCCGCCGACGGCTTCCGTCACGATCGTGTCCAGAAGCGTCTCGACCGCATCCATCGGCCCGTCCGGATAAGTGCGGTAGCCGATCTGCACATCGTCCCCCATCTGCGCGACGAAGATGCCATAGGGGCAGTAGGCGATGTTCATCGGGTCGGCTTCCATCACCTGCCGGCTGACCACCGCAGAGCAGAAGGTGAAAACGTCGGCCTCGGTGAACAGCTCCTTGTCGGAGCCGACATCGGCACCGGTGCGGGCCAGCATCTCGCCCACATGGCTGACGTGATCCACGACCAGCCCCTGATTGGTGATCGCGCTTTCCACGGCGAAGGCCGCATCATCGAACGAGCCATCGAAGGGCTGGGTGACGACCTCCTGCGCGGCGGAGGCACCGGCAGAGAGGGATAGGGCTGCGAAAACGGCGAGGCGGGCGTTGCGCATGGATCTGACCTTTCGTTGCGGTGGCGCGGCGGGCGCACGGCCCGCCGCCGGTTCTGTCAGCCGAACATGTCTTCGGTGATCGCGTCATACCAACCCAGGCTTTCGCGATAGGTTTCCGCGCGCACCTCGGGGCTTTCGCCCTGTTCGGACACGAAACTGTCGACCGAGGCGATCTTTTCCTCGGTCGGCTCGTAGGTCGCGCCGACCTTGACCCCGTCCTCGGTGTCGATCAACGACCAGCAAGTGTTGGAATAGCGCGCGGGGAAGACCCGGCTGCCGGTCAATGCGCCCAGAACGGCGTTGGCGCAGACCTTGGCCTGGCTGTTGGCGGCGAAGGCCGATTTCGGCATGTCGCCCTGATTGGCCGCATCGCCCAGGATGAACACGTTCGGGTCAACGCGCGACGACATGTCAGCGGGATTGACCGGCGCCCAATCCCCTTCGGTCAGCCCGGCTTCGTGGACGATCCGGCCCGCCATCTGCGCGGGGATCACATTGCAGACGTCCACCTGTTCGACCTGGCCATCGATGTCGATCGTCATCGCCGCCGGATCGACCGAGACGATATTGGCGCCGAAATCCGGTCCGATTCGCTCGATCATCCCGGGATAATGCGCCTGCCAGCCATCTTCGAACAGGGCCTGTTTGGAATAGCTTTCCTTGGGATCGACGATCAGGATCTTGGCCGTCGGATTGATCTCGCGCAGGGTGTGAGCGACCATCGAGACGCGTTCATAGGGCCCGGGCGGGCAGCGGTAGGGGTTTGGCGGCGCGATGATCGCGAAGGTACCACCCTCGCGCATCGCCATGACCTGCGCCTTCAGCAGTTCGGTCTGGCTGCCCGCCCTGTAGGCATGGGGCATCGCGTTCTGCGCGGACAGGTCCCAGCCGGGGATCGCACCCTCCTTGAAGTCGATGCCGGGCGAGATCACCAGCCGGTCATAGGGCAGGCTCGCACCCCCGGCGAGGCTGACGGTCTTTGCGTCGCGGTCCACGCCCACGGCCCAGTCATGGACCACGTTCACGCCCATCGAGGCCAGGGTGCCATAGCTGTGGCCGAGGCTGTCGAATTCGCGTAATCCGCCAAGGTAAAGGTTCGAGAAGAAGCAGGTGTAATAGGCCCGCGATGGCTCGATCAGCGTGACCCTGACACGGTCGCCACCATCCTTGGCGATGTAGCGCGCGGCGGTCGCCCCGCCCGCGCCGCCGCCAATCACGACAACATTGGCCACGCCCTGCGCGCGGACCATCGGTGCGGCGAGAAGGCCGATCCCGGCCGACGCGGCGCCGATGAAACCCCGTCTGTTGAACCTCATGGTCTTTCCTCCTCCCCCTGTGATGCTCGGCCGTCAGTTGACCTCGCTGAAATAGGCTGCAAGCGCGGCAATCTCCTCATCGCCGAGCCGTCCCGCTATCGTCTCCATCACATCATGGCTGCGCGTTCCGGTCTTGTAGCCGAGCAGCGCGTCGATCAGCGCCTCGCGGTCCTGACCGTGGATCAGGGGGATGTCACCGCCCTCTTCCGCGTGGCAGGCCGTGCATTCGGACGAAAGGTAGGCGCCATATTCCGCGTCAGGCGTCAGCGCGAGGATTGCCTCACGCCGCTGATCGGCGTCGCTTGTTTCGGAAAAGGCGGTGGCTGGCGGTGCTGCAAGACACAGCGCCGCCAGCGCGGCACGATGGATCGCCGTGGCGATCACGGGGCGCCCGCGGATTGCATGTAGGCGATCACGGCGTCGATATCTTCCTGACTGCGCAGGCCTGCGAACGACATCTTGGTGCCCTTCAGATAGCCGCGCGGATCGGCCAGGAAGCCGCTCAACTCCTCGTGGGTCCAGACCCGGCCCTCCGCCGCGGCCTCCGTCAGCGCGGTCGAGTAGTTGAAGTCCTCGACGGACGCGAACGGACGGTCGAGGATACCGTTCAGCTCGGGTCCGGTGCGGTTCGTCGCACCCTCGCCGACCTGATGGCAAGCCTTGCAGCGGTTGAAGATCCGCTCACCCGCTGCAGCGAGTTCGGGATCGGGTTCGGCGGGTGCCACCGCTTCCGTCGCGGGTGCTTCGGCGGCGGGCGCTTCGGTCGGCGCCGCCTCCGCCGCTCCAGCATCCGCCGCGGCGGTTTCGACGGGCGCCTCGGCCTGCGCCGGCTCGGCGGCGGCCTGCGTCTCGGCTTCGCCATCGGCTGGGGCAGCGTCCGCCTCGGTTTCGGCCGGATCGGCCTCGCTGCCGGTCATGTCGTTGCTTTCAGACATCTCCGATTCCGGCGGAGCGTCCGAAGGCTCGTCCGGCGTCACGTCCAGCACAGTCGCGTGCATCGCGATCTCGACACTGTCCTTGCAGTTTTCCATGCAGGCTTCTGCCGAAAAGGCGCCGTATTCCGCCGTCTCGCGGTCATCCATGAAGAAGCCGTCGGCATTGGGCATTGTCACGTCCGCAAACGTCTCTTTGGACAGCACGAAATCATCTTCCACCATCTCATTGAGATACAGCAAGTAGGCGGTGATCGCATAGACTTCGTCGGGGCTGAGCGATTGCGCCTCGCCAAAGGGCATGGCGCGGTGGACGTAATCCCACACGGTCGAAAGATAGGGCCAGTAGGACCCGACGGTCTTGACCGGATCCTGGCTTTGCAGCGTGCCCATGCCCATCGCAAGCTGAGGCCAGCGGCCGACCGCTTCACCGAAATCGCCGTGACAGGCGGCGCATTTCTCGACGAAGACTTCCTCGCCGGTCCAGACATCGCCCGAGCCGTCGGGCAGGCCCGCACCGTCGGGACGGATATCGATGTCCCAGGCCGCGATCTCTTCCGGCATCGCCTCGCGGCCAAGACCGTAGCCGCCGTCGCGAGAGGGCGCGGCGGGCTCGGCGGCGGCGATCTGGGTTTGGGCTTGGGGGGCTTCATCAGCCGCCGCAGTTTCGGCAGGAGCCTCCGCCTGCGCGGCATCATCGGCCTGCGGCGCGACTTGCGGCGTCACCTCTTGGGCGTTCGCGGCCGAGATTGCGGCGAACTGTCCGTCGCGCGGATGCGCCATCTGGTTCGCCGCGACATAGGCGAGCGCCAGGGCGCCAACGGCACAGGCGCTGGCCGGCGCGATGATCTTAAGTGATTTCGACATTCTCGGCCTCGCCCTTCTCGTTCACGGCCCAGGTCTGGATGCCGTTGTTGTGGTAGATCGAGTTCTCGCCCCGGACCTCGCGCAGCATGTCCTTGGTCGGCTGCACGTAGCCGGTGGAATCGTGCGCGCGGCTTTGCAGCAGCAGCGGGCCGCCGTCCCAGTCGAACTCGTAGTAGAAACGGTGCATCGACTTGTCGTGGCTTGGCCCCGACATACGCGCCTGATGCCAGGTGATGCCGCCGTCGATGGTCACGTCCACCCGCGGGATGGAGCCGCGACCGGACCAGGCGACGCCGGTCAGCACGGTCGGTCCCGGTCCGTGCAGGATCGGCGCCTGCGGACTGGGATTGGTGATGACCGACTTCGCGTCCATCGCCCAGGTGAACTCGCGGGCCTTCCCGTTGGCCAGAAGGTCGGTGTATTTCGACGTCTCTTCGCGGTGATACCAGGGCTTGTCGCCGACCTCGATCCGGCGCAGCCATTTCACCCACATGTTGCCTTCCCAGCCGGGCACGACCAGTCGGACCGGGTAGCCCTGCTCGGGGCGCAGTGCCTCGCCGTTCATCTTGAAGGCGACAAGGCAATCGTCGAGCGCCTTGTCGAGCGGGATCGAGCGGGTCATCGCCGCCGCGTCGGCGCCTTCGGCCAGCACCCAGGCGGCGTCAGTCTTGACCCCGGCCTCTTCCAGGATCAGGCGCAGCGGCACGCCGGTATACATGACGTTGTGGATCATGCCATGCGTGAACTGGCAGCCGTTCAGCTGAGCGCCGCGCCATTCCATCCCGCTGTTGGCCGCGCATTCCAGGAAGTAGATGCGGTTTTCACGCGGGAAGCGCATCAGATCCTGAAGCGTGAAGACCTTGGGCGTATCCACGAGGCCGTTGATCATCAGACGGTACGAACCCGGATCGAGTTCTGCGACACCGCCGTGATGACGCTCGAAGCACAGCCCGTTCGGGGTGATGATCCCGTCGAGTTCGTGCAGCGGCGTGAAGTTGACCGAAGACACCGCGTCCGCGGTCAGCCACGGCACGTCGCGCCGGATCACGTGCGACTCGTAGGGCGAGGGCATGCCGTAGGGCCGTGCATCGACGCCGTCGCCCAGATACTGGGTCCAGGGTTGCTGGCTTAGGTCCGTGATTGCCGGATCGGGGGTCTGCGCACTCGTCTGGGCGGCGGCGCGGCCGGCCATCAGGCCCGCGGTGCCAAGCGCGGCGCCCTGCAGGAAACGGCGGCGAGAATGATCGTTCGACTGGCTCATGGCATGCGTTCTCCTTTGGCGGAAATGACCCGCCATGCTTTCCGTTCAGGTTCGAGGCGCGAGGCGCCGTGGCGGACCGTCAGCCGGCCGCGACGTCCACGCTTGCGTTGGGGTCGATGCTGACATCGCCTTGCTCGCGGATATGGGCTTCGACGACCTCCCAGATGGGTGGACCCTCGGTGCCTTCGTTGACGCTGGCCCAGCCGGCGACATTGTAGGTCTTGTCGGGTTCGATGGGCGTGCCGTCGCGCAGCAGCGTCATGTCTGTAATGCGGCTGCCCTGGGGCTGGCTGACGTCGATGCGGTAACCCATGCCGCCCACGCGGACCATGTCCCCGCCCTGCTGGTAATAGGGATCGGGATTGAAGAGGTTGTCGGCGACATCCTCCATGATCAGGTGCAACTGCTCGCCCGACATCTCGGTCCGATAGGCGTTGGGATAGCTCATCGCGGTGACGTTGAAGATGTCTTCACGCGTGATGTCCTGATCGGGCAGCAGCGACGCGCCCCAGCGGAAGCCGGGCGACAGCGCGATATCCGCTTCGCGCTGCGAGATCAGCGCGTTGCAGATCAGGTCGTCCCACGTGCCGTTGAAATTGCCGCGCCGGTAGAGAAGGCTGGAGGTGCGGCCGACCACCTCGGCCATTTCGTCGGCGTAGGGGGCACGGGTTTCATCGACCATCGCCGTCATCTCGGCGTCCGGCGTGATCACGTCCGAGAAGATCGGAATCAGCCGGTGATTGATCGCCTTCACGCCGTCGGACTGCACGTCCAGATCGACGCGGCTGACGAACTTGCCGTGGCTGCCGCTGGCGATCAGCGCGGTCTGGCCGACCATTACCGGCTCGGGGATGGCGTCATGGGTGTGCCCGGTCAGGATCACGTCGATGCCTGGCACGTTCGCCGCCATCTGGCGGTCCACGTCGAAACCGTTATGGCTGAGCACGACGACCGCCGCCGCGCCAGCATCGCGGGCTTCCTGCACGACCGCGGCCATCCGCTCCTGCCGCACGCCGAAGCTGAGATCGGGGAACAGCCAGGACGGGTTGGCGATCGGCAGATAGGGGAAGGCCTGACCGATGATCGCGATCTGCTGGCCGCCGCGTTCGACCATCGTCATCGGCTCATAGGCTGGCTCGTCCCAGGTCGCGTCGAAGATGTTGGCGCCCAGGAATGCACCGGCGAACTCACCCTCGATGATCTCGTTCACCCGGTCGAGGCCGAGGGTGAATTCCCAGTGGGCGGTCATTGCGTCGGTCTTCAGCGCATTGAACAGCTTCACCATGTCGGCGCCGTTCGAGCGCAGGGCGGGCAGCGACCCCTGCCACGTGTCACCACCATCAAGAAGCAGCGCGTCGGGACGGTCGGCGCGGATCGCCTTGACCACGGTCGAAATGCGGTCAAGCCCGCCCATCTTGCCGTAGGTTTTCGCGAGCGCGACGAAATCGTCGTAGGTCAGCGCGTAATCCATCGCGCTGCCCTTCTCGATTCCGAACGCCTTGCGGAAGGCATCGCCCGTCAGGTGCGGCGGCAGGCCGGCGACGTCGCCGACGCCGAGGTTGATCTCGGGCTCGCGGAACCAGATCGGCTGGGTCTGGGCGTGGATGTCGGTGATGTGGATCAGCGTGACGTTGCCCGACCCGTCCGGCCCGATCAGATCGTCTTGGCTCAGCGTCTGCTGCGCGGCAAGCCGCGACCAGTTGCCGAAACCCGACGCACCGATCAGCGCGGATGTGGCCAGCGAGGCCTGAAGGAAGTGGCGGCGAGCAATCATCTTCTAACATTCCTTTACGTGAATGTTTTTAGGCAAAAAAACCCGCCCCGATACCGGAGCGGGCGGGTATCCGTTCAGTTGCGGACCGAGGGTCCTTCGACCGACAGGCCGTTGCCGCGCGAGGCGACATAGAGTTCCAGCGCCACGAATTCCGGGCTGCCGACGGCGAAGGTTTCGCCCATCGTGTCGCGGATGCAGCCGCGGAAGCGGTTCTGGACCGACACGAGGGCCGCGTCCTTCAGGCGATAGGCGGGGAACGCGTTGATCTGACCCTGGCTCAGATGGTCGGCCCGGATCATGTTGTCGTAATTGTCCTCGTGACAGTTCGCACAGGACAATTCCAGCTGGCCGTAGCGGGTGTAGTACATTTCCTCACCCTGCTTCCACGTCGCTTCGGCGGGACCGTCGATGGCGACATTGACTGGCGTGCCACGCGCGACCGACGACAGCAGCGCGACCATGTTGATCATGTCGGTGCTGTTGTAGCCGTAGGGCTCTTCCATACCCATCCGCTCGGTCTGACATTCTTGGACCTGCATCTCGACCGTCTGCACGGTGCCGTGCTCCTCATCCCATTTGGGATAGGTGCCGCGCACGGTAGACAGCGATTCCGGGTCGTCGTGACAGGAGGCGCAGCTTTCGCCGCCCGTTCCCATTTCCGAGTTGAAGGCGGCGCGTGCGGCCTCAACGCCCAGCATGCCGGGATTGTCGAAATCGTCGGCCTGCATCATCTGGGTATCCTCGGACCGGAAGGTCCAGCCCGAACGGATGGTGCCAAGCGCGCTCGCGTAATCCGGCGCCGGAGCTTCGGTCACGATCGGGATTTCCCCGTTTACGACCAGCTGGTCATCGACCACCTCCTGCGCGCCGGCGGCCATCGCCGTCAGGGCAAGGACGGAAACCGCCAGGCCCGCATACCTGAGTGTCTTGGTCATGGCGTCTCTCCTCCCTGCCCGGCCGGCTTCAGCCGACCGTGATGTCATGCGCGTCTTCGTAGGTGGAACCGTCGTCGTCATACCACGTGAAGGTCATCGTCCCCGATTCCGGGATCTTCGCGTCGAACTCGAAATACGGGTTGGTCGAGATCGCCGGTTCCAGCGTCACGTCGATGATCGTCTCGCCGTTGAAAGCGGCGACGAAGCGGTTGATGATCGAGCGCGGGATGACGTTGCCCTGATCGTCCTTGCGCTGCCCGGATTCCATCGTGTGCGAAATCAGCGTCTTGATGGTCACGACCTCGCCGGCCGTCGCTTCGCTGGGCACGCGGACCCGAGGGGTCACATTCTCTGCCATGTCTGTCTTCTCCTGTGCCTGACCTCAGCCGCCGCAGCCGCCGATGGTGACTTTGACTTCCTGTTTCGCCTGGATGAACGAACCGTCGGACATCTTCGCGACCGCGACGACATCCTGCGTTTTCGCAAGACGGATCCGGGTCGAGGCCGACTGCTCACCCGCCAGCGGACCGAAGTTGAACGTGGCGACGTCCGGGTTCGGGTTGCCGGCCGCAAGGATGATGATCGACTCCGCGCCGGGTGCGCTGACCTCGATCGGCACGGTGTTGCCGTTCTCGGCGATTTCCGGGGCGGTCAGCGTCAGATCGCCCTCGCCCGGCGTCGCGCCGCCGGTAAAGGCCGAGATCGCCTCTTCGGTGGTGGCGGCCATCGCCAGTTGCGGCACGAACAGGGCGGCGCCCATCGCGCCGATCCCGGTGGCCAGGGTCTTTCTGCGGGTCATAATCATGGGTGGTCTCATCCTCCCGTTGTCGGTTTCGATCGCGGCGGGCATCGGGGCGCGACGCCTGCGCCGGTTAAGCTTCAGTTCTGCTCGTCCGTCAGCGTCATCAGGTAGGCCACCACATCCTCGACCGCCTGAGCGGTCAGGATCGGGGGCAACTCACCTTCGGGCGCCTTGCCGGTAAAGCCGTCACCGGGCCGGATATAAGGGCCGGTATGGTAAAATGAAGGCATCATCGTGTCCGGGAAGGTGTTCTTCGCGTTCACCACGATGCCGCGCAACTGCGCCTCGCTCCACCGTCCGGCGGCGCCGTCGAGCGAGGGCCCGATATCGCCCTGGAAGGGAAGTTCGGACAGATCGCTGACCTGATGGCACGCGATGCAGTTGCCCTTGCCACGGTCCATCAACGCCGCGCCGCTTTCGGGGTCACCGGCGGTGCCGGTCAGGCTTTCGGCGACTTCGCCATATTCATCGAAGGCGACATCCTTCGGGGCCGTTTCGGCGAAAGCGGTCGCGGTGGCGAACGTGGTGCCGAAGACGATGGCCAGCGCGGCCAGTCCTGTCGAGTGCCTCATGGTTCCCTCCCGGATCTCTGGGTTCGGCGGAGGCTGGATGCCGACCTGGATTCTTGCAGGCAGTCTAGCCGCGACTTTGCCCGCCATGCAACAACGTATTTCAATCCTTGATTTTGTTTCTTCGCGGCAACGGCCTTCGTCAGCCCCCACCCTCGCGGGCATTGTGCATCCTGGCGTGGTAGGTCTGGAAGCCCTCTTCGCCCAGATAGCCTTCGTCACGCACCCAGTTCAACAGATCGAACGTGGTCGAGGCGCCGAAGGCGCCGGGCATCGTCGCCACGGCCGCCTGCGTCGCCGTTTCACCCTCGGGCACGTCATGGGGAAAGAACATCATGGTCGGCGTGAACAGCGCGCCCCATTTCGCGACCATCTGCTTTTCGGGCAAGGTCGTGCCATCGAAATCGGTGACCTCGACATCGCCGAACATGTTCAGCCGCACGACGAAATAATCGTTTTCCAACATCTCTTCGATCTCGGGCTGGACGAAGACCTCTTCGTGCATCCGGGTGCAATAGATGCAGCCCCGCTGTTCGATGATGACCATCAATCGCTGGTCGTTGGCCTCGGCCTCGGCCAGATCCTCACGCAGGTCCTTGAAGGTCTCGCGCAGCCAGGGCGCCTTGTGCAGACCGTCGTCGCCCAGCTCGACCGCGCACACGGGCGAGGCGAGCGCGAGGGCGGTCAAAGCCATGATCATCGTGCGGCGCAGCATCGGCAGGCTCCTTTCGCGTATGGCCGATCCTAGGCCAGTTGCAGGAAGATGGGGAAGGTCTCGATCATCCAGTTTGCGATCATGTTGACCGACCCCGAGGCGATCAGAACGGAAAACAGGACCAGCAGCAGACCCATCGCCTTTTCCACCTTGGGCAGGTGGCGGCGAAACGATTTGGCAAAGCGCAGGAACGGGCCGATGAACAGCGAGGCGGCGACGAAGGGCAGCGTCATACCGATACCGAAGATCAGCATCAGGCCCAGCCCCTGCCAGGCCGTCGCCTCCTGGCTGGCGGTGAACATGACCCCGGTCAGCACCCCGCCCACACAGGGCGTCCAGCCGGCGGCGAAGGCCAGGCCGACCAGATAGGCGCCGAAGACGTTCATCTTGGCCGGGTTGCCGGTGTCCATCTGGAAGCTGCGGTTCAGAAGCGGGATGCGGACCACGCCCAGGAAGTGCAGCGCCATGATGAAGACGATGCCCGCCGCGATGTAGCGGAACGTGGTGACATGTTCACGGAACGCCTGACTCAGCCCGAAGGCGGCCGCACCCAGCAGCACGAAGATGGTGATGATTCCCAACGAAAACATGATTGACGCCGCGACGGCCCGCGCCCGGACGCCGGCGGGCAGGCTGCCGCTGTCATTGATTTCGGCCATCGAGGCGCCTGCCATGTAGGACAGGTAGAACGGCACGATCGGCAGCACGCAAGGCGAGAAGAAGACGACGAGCCCGCCGATGAAGGCGCTCCAGATCGTGATGTCGAACATGCTTGAACCCGAAAGGAAGGACGCGCGCCGGTCGGTGACACTTGACAGGAGCGCCTGTATTCACATCTTCAAAGAATTAGATAGAACCGCGTCCGCGTCAATGATCCCTCTGCTGCGAAACCTGCTTCTGCCGATCCTGCTCGTTCTTTCGGGCGGAACTGGCATGGCCGTTGCCGATCAGGCACCGACCGCACCCGAGCAGGTGATCGAACTGCTGATGTTCGAACAGGCAGGCTGCATCTATTGCCGGCGTTGGGATCAGGACGTGTCCGAGGCCTATCCGAAAACCGCCGAAGGCCGGGCCGCGCCGCTGCGCCGGATCGACATCCACGATCCGCTGCCCGACGATGTCACGGTCGAATCGCCGCCGATCCTGACGCCAACCTTCGTGCTGGCCCGCGACGGGACCGAAATCGCGCGGATCGAAGGCTATCCGGGTGAGGACTTTTTCTGGCCTCTCCTGGACGAAATGTTGACAGATGCGGGTGTTTCCGTAGCAGAGAGCCCCAACGCAGCCCAAAGGGACACATCGCCCTGATGATACGCGCGACCCGAATCCTGCCGTTTTTCGCCGCCGAGACCGGCGCCGGCTACGGCTCTGCCGCGACGGCGGCCCGGCTTCCCGTCTTCGACGAGAACCTGTCCGATTCCGAACTGGACCGGATGGCCCGACAGGCTTGCGACGCGGCCGATTTCCTCAAGGCGATCAGCCACGAAGGACGCCTGATGATCCTGTGCCATCTGGCAACGGGAGAGAAGTCCGTAGGAGAGCTTGAGCGGCTGTTGTCCGCGCGGCAGGCGGCCGTGTCCCAGCAATTGTCGCGCCTGCGGCTGGAGGGCCTGGTCGAGCCGCGCCGCGACGGCAAGACGATCTATTACAGTCTGGCCGACGACCGGCCGCGTCGGATCATCGAACTGGTCTACGAGCTGTTCTGCCAGCCGGGCCGCTGACACGGTCGAAGCGCAGAGGCGCGCGGGAGACGCGCCGTGCAAGGGAGGATGCGGATGCTCGACCTATCGGGCGACAGCATGGCGCTGGCCGGCATCGGCCTGGCGGGGGGCCTGGTGCTGGGCTTCGCGGCCCGGGTCGGGCGGTTCTGCACGCTGGGCGCGATCGAGGATTTCCACTATGGCGGATCGACCACCCGCGCGCGGATGTGGGCGGTCGCTTTGGGCGTCGCGATCCTGACGCTGGTCGCGGCCGAGGCGGCGGGCCTGTTCGATCCGGCTTCCGCCATCTACCTGTCACTGCCGCCCAGCTACCCGGCCGCCGCGCTGGGCGGTCTGATCTTCGGCCTGGGCATGGCGCTGGCAGGCAATTGCGGTTACGGCGCGCTGGCCCGGCTGGGCGGGGGCGCGCTGCGGTCCTTCGTCATCGTCGTCGTCATGGGGCTTAGCGCGATGGCGATGGTGTCGGGCCCCTTCGGCCCCCTGCGCGCGGCGTTCCAGGAAGCGACGACGTTCGGCGGGCCCGCGCGTCTGACCGACGGGTTGGCCCTCGCGACAGGGATCACGCCGGCGATCTTCGCCCTCATCGCTGGCACAGCCCTGCTTGCCCTTGGCATCTGGCGCGCGGACGGCCTGCGGGTCATGTGGGGCGTGCCGGTGGGCCTTGCCGTCGCCTCGGGCTTCGTCGGGTCCGACCTGATCTCGCAGGCGGCGCTGATGGACGCGCCTTCGGTTTCGCACAGTTTCGCCGTGCCGCTGGGCGACACACTGCTTTACGTCATGCTTGCAACCGGCATCCAGCCGAGCTTCGGCATCGGCTCGGTCCTCGGCGTCGTTCTGGGCGCTTTCGCGGGCAGCCGCTGGCAGGGGCGCTTCCGCTGGGAAGCGTGCGACGACGGCCGGGAATTGCGCCGCCAGATCGGCGGCGCCGCGCTGATGGGCGCGGGCGCTGTTCTGGCCTTCGGCTGCAGTGTCGGTCAGGGCCTGTCCGCCGCCTCGGTCATGGCCGCGACCGCGCCGGTGACGATGGCCGGCATCTGGCTGGGCGCGGTGCTGGGCCTGCGGCTGCTGATCGAGGGGCGCATCGCCAGCATCTGACCACCCGTTCGCCGAACCGACAGGACCATGACCGGATTGCGCCGATACGTCCCGATCCTGAACTGGGGCCGCGCCTATACGCGGCAGGCCTTTGCCAACGACATGATCGCGGCGGTGATCGTGACGATCATGCTGATCCCGCAATCGCTGGCCTATGCACTGCTGGCGGGCCTTCCGCCCGAGGCGGGGATCTATGCCTCGATCATGCCGATCCTGCTTTACGCCATCTTCGGGACCAGTCGGACGCTGGCGGTCGGCCCGGTCGCGGTCGTCTCGCTGCTGACCGCATCGGCCATCGGGCAGGTCGCGGATCAGGGAACGGCAGGCTACGCCGCAGCCGCGTTGACGCTGGCCTTCCTGTCGGGCGGGATCCTGCTGCTGATGGGCGTGTTCCGGCTGGGCTTTCTGGCCAATTTCCTCAGCCACCCTGTCATTGCGGGCTTCATCACCGCGTCCGGCATCCTGATCGCCGTCAGCCAGCTGCGCCATATCCTCGGCATCCCCGGCGGCGGCCACACCCTGCCCGAGATGCTGGCTTCGCTGGCCGGCAATCTCGGACAGGCAAACGCGCTCACGCTGATCATCGGCGTGTCGGCGACCGCATTCCTGTTCTGGGTCCGCAAGAACCTGAAGCCCGCCCTGCTTCGGCTGGGCCTCCCGCCTCTGACGGCCGACCTGCTGTCGCGTGCCGGTCCGGTCGCGGCGGTCGCCGCGACCACGCTTGCGGTATGGGGGATGTCGCTTGACGAGCGCGGCGTGGCGATCGTGGGCACGGTTCCGCAAAGCCTGCCGCCGCTGACCATGCCGGACTTCGCGCCCGATCTGGTTGCTGCCCTGATCGGACCGGCGGCGCTGATTTCCATCATCGGCTTCGTCGAATCGATGTCGGTCGCGCAGACGCTGGCAGCCAAGCGACGACAACGGATCGACCCGGATCAGGAGTTGATCGGACTTGGTGCCGCCAATCTGGGCGCAGCCTTCACTGGCGGCTATCCCGTCACCGGCGGCTTCGCGCGGTCCGTGGTGAATTACGATGCCGGGGCGGAAACGCCGGCGGCCGGCGCCTTCACCGCGATGGGTCTTGCCATCGCCGCCGTCGCGCTGACACCGCTGGTCCACGACCTGCCCAATGCGACGCTGGCCGCGACCATCATCGTCGCGGTGCTCAGCCTCGTTGATCTGTCGATCCTGCAGAAGACCTGGCGCTACAGCCGTGCCGATTTCGTCGCCGTCGCCGCGACGATCCTGCTGACGCTGGGCGCGGGCGTCGAGATCGGAGTGGCGGCGGGCGTGGCGCTGTCGGTGCTGCTGCATCTGTTCAAGACCTCGCGCCCCCACGTGGCCGAGGTCGGTCTGGTGCCGGGCACCCAGCATTTCCGCAACATCCATCGCCACGACGTCGAAACCGACCCCGCGATCCTGACGCTGCGCGTGGATGAGAGCCTGTATTTCGTCAATGTCCGGTTCCTGCAGGACCTGATCCAGGCCCGCGTCACCAGCGGCTGCGCGATCCGCCATGTCGTGCTGATGTTCTCGGCGGTGAACGCTGTCGATTATTCGGCGCTGGAAAGCCTCGAGGCGATCGACCAGCGACTGCGCGACATGGGCGTGTCGCTGCATCTGTCCGAGGTCAAGGGCCCGGTCATGGACCGCCTGCGCGGGACGCACTTCCTCGATAGGCTCAGCGGAAGGGTGTTCCTGTCGCAATACGATGCCTGGCGGCACCTGAGCGCGGACGGTGCGACGGCAGGCGATCACGGTGTCGCTGGCGCGGCCGGTCTGGCGTGATGCGGTGGAACACGCCGCAAAATACACGTTGACCCCAAGGCCCGCACCTCGATTATTCGGACGATCCTTGCCGATGAGAAGACGCCGTGACCCAGGGGGCGATACCGGTACCGAAGCGTGATCTGCGTCAGTCCGATGACCGGCGCCGTGGTCTGGCTGCGTTGCGCGGTCGCGGCGTCGATGCGCTGCGCTGGTTCCGCGCCCTGCCCCTTCACCTTCGTTTCGCACTGGTCGGCGGGCTGGTCAGCCTGATCGGAATGTCGGTCATCGGCGCCTTCGTCAGCAGCCGGATCGAGAATGGCGTCGTCCGCAATTCCGCGATCTCCGCCGCGATCTACATGGAAAGCTTCATCGCGCCGCTGTCGCAGGACCTGGCAGAGGATCAGACGCTGTCCCCCGCAAGCATCGCGCGGCTGAACGCGGTCCTGACCCAGCCGCCCGTCGCGGACGAGATCCTGTCCGTGAAGATCTGGAAGTCGGGCGGTGTCATCGCCTACGCGAACGACAAGGACCTGATCGGCCAGCGGTTCGAGCCGACGGATGATCTGACCCGCGCGTGGCAGGGTGATCTGCTGGCAGGCTTCGATGAGCTGGACGACGACGAATCCGAAGGAGAGCGCGCCTTGGGTGTCCCGCTGCTGGAGGTCTACAATCCGATCCACTCGATCGGGACGGGCGAGATCATCGCCGTGGCCGAATTCTACCAGAACGCCACCGAGCTTGAGCGTGATCTGGCGCGCGCACGACTGACATCCTGGGCGGTCATCGCCTGCGTTTCGCTGGCCACGTTCTTCGCGCTGTTCGGGATCGTGCGTGCCGGCCACCGCACCATCGAGGCGCAGCGCAGCGAACTGCAGACACGGATGTGCCAGCTTTCCGACGTGTCCCAGACCAATGTCGAGCTGCGGCAGCGCATCCAGCATTCCGCCGAGCAGTTCGCGACGCATAACGAACAGCACCTGCGAAGGGTCGGCGCCGAACTGCATGACGGGCCGGCGCAGGCGCTGGCCTTCGCGCAGATGCGGATCGGCGCATGGAAGGATCGCAGCGACGGACCGGCCGAGGCGACGCAGATCCTGGGCGCGCTTGGCGAGGCGCTGGACGACATCCGAAGCCTCGCGCGCGGCATGGTGCTGCCGGCGCTGGAAGGCGGTTCGGTCGCCGAAACGATCCAGCGGGCGGCGAACGCCCATTCCGCGCGCACGATGACCACCGTCGATCTGGACGGAAATGACGACGACGCTGCCGATCGTCGGCCCGAACTTGCCCACCTGATCTGCATCTATCGCTTCGTGCAGGAGGGGCTGGCCAATGCCTGGCGCCACGGCGGCGCGACGGACCAGCGCGTGGCCTGGACGATCGAGGGCGACGCGCTGACCGTCACGGTATCCGATGCCGGTCCGGGCTTCGATCCGGACGCGAACGCGGCAAGCGACCGTATCGGGCTGCACGGGCTGCGCGAGCGGCTGCAAAGCGTGGGCGGGCGGTTCGACGTGGACAGCGCCCCCGGTCGCGGAACAAGGATCACGATGCATCTTGAACTGGGACACGGCGCGGCATGACCGACAGCATCAGCGTTCTGATCGCCGACGATCATCCGATGTTCCGCGGCGGCGTCGCCCGGTCACTGGTCGAGGCGGGCGGATTCGAGATCGTGGCCGAATGCGGCTCGGCCGCAGAGGCCGTGGCCGCCGCCCATGACACGATGCCGGATGTCGCGCTTCTGGACGTGTCGATGCCGGGCGGCGGGATCGAGGCCGCCGCCGCGATCAGCCGGCAACTGCCGGCGGTGAAGGTCGTCATGCTGACCGTGTCCGAACAGAACGACGATCTGGTGGCGGCGATCAAGTCCGGTGCGTTGGGCTATGTGCTGAAGGGTGTGGACCCGGACACACTGATCGATGCGATCCGCAGCGTGCGCTCGGGTGGCAGCTACGTCTCGCCCAGTCTCGCCCGGCACGTGCTGCTGTCGATGGGCACGACGCAGGCGGGCGGCGGAAAGTCTGCGGACCCGGTGTCCGATCTGACCGCGCGCGAGGAACAGATCCTGCGGCTGGTCGGACAAGGCGCGTCCAATCGCGAGATCGGAGAAAAGCTCGACCTGCGCGAGGCGACGGTCAAGCACTACATGACCAACATCCTGCAGAAACTGCATGTCCGGAACCGGGTCGAGGCGGCGCTGATCGCGCGGGAAAAGGGTCTGTAGGATTCGCGCGAAAGTCGGACCGACTTTGGTGCCGAATTTCGCCCGACCATCGGGTCTGCCGCGAACCTTGGCTTTGTCAGAGAGTGAATGGGCAAGACAGACACCCAACATTCTGGAGATTAACCCATGAAATCCCTGATCGCTTCGGCCGCTGCCGCCGCGCTTCTGACTGCCGCCGCGCCGGCCTTTGCCTATACCGGCGAGATGGGGGCAAGCGCCGTCGCCTCGACGGCGTCGATCATGCTGCCCACCGACAAGATTGTGGAAAAGCGTGGTCGCGGCGGGCGCAGCAAGCCGCGCATTCCCGGCGGCTCGGGCTGCGACGACCCGCGCGACATCATCGAACATCCCCAGTGCCGCTGACCGTCCCGTCAACGTGACCAGCACCCCCCGGCCGCCCGGCCGGGGGTTTTCCGCGTCCGACGGGCCGCCTGCAGCGACGTTTTGCGGTCGACAAGGTTCAGCCCCCTGTGCCACGCTCATCATGATGGTGCCCGGCTTTGATCGAGTCGGGTGAAAAGGGAATGCGGTGCGGGACCCGATCGGTCCCAAATCCGCAACTGCCCCCGCAACTGTAAGCGGCGAGCGACCCCGATCCGCACCACTGGGCCCGACCCCGCAGGGCAGCCCGGGAAGGTGTCGGGGAAGCGACGACCCGCGAGTCAGGAGACCTGCCATCTCCGGTGCATTGCTTGCGCCGCAGTCACCTTGATCCCGGGCGGGGTGCCTCGGGCCGGAGAGACCGGGATGCACGACGCGCCTTTCGAGATCACCGCTGCCCGACGCTCCTTCCCCCTTGCGCGGAGGGCGCGATGCTTCTGGAACGGACGATCCGACAACTTCACATAGGTCCGGTCACGCCGGCACGGGCGCAGGAGATGGGCCATCTGGGCTATCTGCAATGGCTGGGCGCGCTGCGCGGAACAGCCGATTACCGGCGAGAGGTCGCGCGCGCGCTGACCGTGGCACGTCCGATGGCGGCCGCCTCGCCCGCCGTGGCGATCTTCTGCGACCTGCTTGAACGCTCGGCCCAGACACCGATCGCCCCTCTGCCCCTGTCACTGCCGCCGCGGCAGCGGCGCGGGGGTGCGCGCGCCCGACGAGCTGCGATCTGAAACAAGGACCGGATAATGAGCGTCACTCATGATCTGGGCGAAAACCATTCAATTTTATTCATCGCGCTCTCACCCTATGGTGCCGGTCTCTCAGACCGGACCATCGACCATGCTGAATTTCGCGCTGCCCGACGCCCCCTGTCTTCCGATCCTCCGCGGCCTTGCGGCCGAGCGGATCCTGATCCTCGATGGCGCGATGGGCACGATGATCCAGACGCTGGACATGAGCGAAGAGGATTTCACCGCGCAGGGCCACATCCACGGTGCCGGGTGCCGGCATACGACCGATCATCCCCAAAAGGGCAACAACGACCTGCTGGTGCTGACGCAGCCGCAGGCGGTCGAGGATATTCAACTGCAATTCGCGCTGGCGGGGGCCGATATTCTTGAGACCAACACCTTTTCATCCACCACCATCGCGCAGGCCGATTACGGGCTGGAAGCGGCGGTCCACGATCTGAACGTGGCGGGGGCGCAGGTGGCGCGGCGGGCAGCGGATCGCGCGACGGCGCAGGATGGCAAGCCCCGCTTCGTCGCCGGTGCGGTCGGGCCAACCAACCGCACAGCCTCGATCAGCCCGAACGTGAACGATCCCGGCTATCGCGCGGTCAGCTTCGACGATCTGCGCATCGCTTACGGTCAGCAGATCGATGGGCTGATCGCGGGCGGCGCCGATCTGATCCTGATCGAGACGATCTTCGACACGCTGAACGCGAAGGCGGCGATCTTCGCGGCCCAGGAAGCCTTCGCGCGGGCCGGCCGGCGGCTGCCGATCATGATTTCGGGCACCATCACCGATGCGTCGGGGCGGACGCTGTCTGGCCAGACGCCGACCGCCTTCTGGCATTCGGTGGCCCATGCAAGGCCGTTCACCGTCGGGCTGAACTGCGCGCTTGGCGCCGCCGCGATGCGCCCGCACATGGCCGAGATCGCGGGCGTCGCGACCGCGCTGACCTGCGCCTATCCGAATGCGGGCCTGCCCAACGCCTTTGGCCAGTACGATGAGACGCCGGACCAGACCGCCGCGCAGGTGGCGGAGTTCGCGCGCGACGGGATCGTCAATGTCGTCGGCGGCTGCTGTGGCACCACACCTGACCATATCCGCGCCATGGCCGACGCCGTGGCGGGCTTCGCCCCGCGCGAGGTGGCCGCATGAGCCGTTACCTGCGCCTTTCGGGTCTGGAGCCGTTCGTCCTGACCCCGGACATTCCGTTCGTGAACGTGGGTGAGCGGACGAACGTCACCGGCTCCGCCCGCTTCCGCAAGCTGATCGTGAACCGCGACTATGTCGCCGCGCTGGAGGTCGCGCGTGATCAGGTCGAGAACGGCGCCCAGATCATCGACGTAAACATGGACGAAGGGTTGATCGATTCCCGCAAGGCGATGGTCGAATTCCTGAACCTCGTCGCGTCCGAACCCGACATCGCCCGCGTCCCGGTGATGATCGACAGCTCACGCTGGGAAGTGATCGAGGCCGGGCTCCAATGCGTGCAGGGCAAGCCGGTCGTCAACTCGATCAGCCTGAAGGAAGGCGAGGACGCCTTCCGCCACCACGCGGGTCGTTGCCGGGCCTACGGTGCGGCGGTGGTGGTGATGGCCTTCGACGAGACCGGCCAGGCCGACACGTTCCAGCGCAAGACGGACATCTGCGCCCGCGCCTATCGCATTCTCGTCGACGAGGTCGGCTTTCCGCCCGAAGACATCATCTTCGATCCCAACATCTTCGCCGTGGCGACAGGGATAGAGGAGCATGACAATTACGGCGTCGATTTCATCGAGGCGACGCGCTGGATCCGCACGAACCTGCCGCATGCCCATGTCTCGGGCGGGGTCTCGAACCTGTCGTTCAGCTTTCGCGGCAATGAGACGGTGCGCGAGGCGATGCACGCGGTCTTCCTGTTCCACGCCATCGCCGCCGGAATGGACATGGGCATCGTCAACGCGGGCCAGCTTGCGGTCTATGACCAGATCGATGCGGATCTGCGCGAGGCGTGCGAGGACGTCGTCCTGAACCGCGCGCCGAAGGCCGGCGGCACCGCGACGGAGCGGCTGCTGGAGATCGCCGAGCGGTTCCGGGGCGACAAGCGCGAGGAAAAGGTCCGCGACCTCGCCTGGCGCGAATGGCCGGTGGAAAAGCGTCTGGAACACGCGCTGGTCAACGGCATCACCGAATTCATCGAGGCCGATACCGAAGCCGCGCGCGCCGCCGCCGAACGTCCGCTGCACGTCATCGAAGGACCGCTGATGGCCGGAATGAATGTCGTCGGCGACCTGTTCGGCGCAGGCAAGATGTTCCTGCCGCAGGTGGTGAAATCGGCGCGCGTGATGAAACAGGCGGTCGCCGTCCTGCTGCCCTACATGGAAGAGGAAAAGCGCCTGTCGGGCGGCGAGGGCCGCCAATCCGCTGGCAAGGTGCTGATGGCGACGGTGAAGGGCGATGTCCACGACATCGGCAAGAACATCGTCGGCGTTGTGCTGGCCTGCAACAACTACGAGATCGTCGATCTGGGCGTGATGGTGCCGCCGCAGAAGATCCTGTCCGTCGCGCGCGAAGAGAAGGTCGATATCATCGGCCTGTCCGGGCTGATCACCCCGTCGCTGGACGAAATGGTGCATCTGGCATCAGAGATGGAGCGCGAGGGGTTCGATATTCCGCTGCTGATCGGTGGTGCCACGACCTCGAAGGTTCATACGGCGGTCAAGATCTCGCCCCGCTACGCTAAGGGGCAGACGGTCTATGTCACCGACGCCAGCCGCGCGGTCGGCGTGGTCGGTGCGCTGCTGAACCCCGCGTCGAAGCCCGATTACGTCGAGCGCATCCGCGCCGAATACACCGACGTGGCCGAACGGCACGAACGGGGCGAGCGTGAAAAGCAGCGCCTGCCGCTGGCCAGGGCGCGCGCGAATGCCCTGACGCTCGACTGGGACGCGTATGCGCCGCCACCGCCCAGCTTCACCGGCGCGCGCGCCCTGCCCGACTGGGACTTGGCCCAGATCGCGCGCTACATCGACTGGACGCCGTTCTTCCAGACCTGGGAGATGCGGGGCGTCTATCCCAAGATCCTCGACGACGAAAAGCAGGGCGTGGCCGCACGGGCGCTGTTCGACGATGCACAGGCGATGCTGCAGCGGATCATCGCGGAGCGCTGGTTCACGCCGCGCGCGGTGGTCGGCTTCTGGCCCGCCAACACGGTGGGCGACGATATCCGGCTTTACACCGGCGCCGACCGGACGAGGACGCTCGCCACGCTGCACACGCTGCGCCAGCAGACATGGAAGCGCGGCGACCGCCCGAATGTCGCGCTGTCGGATTTCGTCGCGCCCGAGGGCAAGGGCGCCGATCACGTCGGCGGCTTCGTCGTCACCGCGGGACCGGAAGAGATCGACATCGCGGACAGGCTCGACCGCGCGAACGACAATTACAGCGCGATCCTCGTCAAGGCGCTGGCCGACCGCTTTGTCGAGGCGATGGCCGAGATGCTGCACGAGAAGGTGCGGCGAGAATACTGGGGCTATGCATCGGACGAGGCTTTCGATCCGCAGGCCCTGATCGGCGAGCCCTATCGCGGAATCCGCCCTGCCCCCGGCTACCCCGCACAGCCCGACCACACGGAAAAGCCGACGCTGTTCCGGCTGCTCGATGCAGAGGCCGCGACCGGCGTCAGCCTGACCGAAAGCATGGCGATGTGGCCGGGATCGTCTGTCTCGGGCCTCTATATCGGCCATCCCGACAGCTATTATTTCGGCGTCGGCAAGGTCGAACGCGACCAGGTCGAGGATTACGCCCGCCGCAAGGGCATGTCGGTCGAAGAGACCGAACGCTGGCTGGCGCCCGTCTTGAACTACACCGCAGGGCGGGCCGCGTCCCGCGCCGCCGCCTGAGGCAACCGTGTCGCCGGACAGGCGTTGCCCCCTGCAACTTCGCTTTCGTCCGCATCAGCGGGCAGCCTTGGGCGGTCAGCGACCGCCACCTGACGAGAAGGATCACTTGATGAAACCGATGTTCCGCGCCGATCATGTCGGCAGCCTGCTTCGCCCCGCGCCCATCGCCAAGGCGCGCGCCGAAGGCAAGACAGGTGCCGCTCTGCGGCAGATCGAAGATGCCGAAATCCCCGCCTTGATCGCGATGCAGGAGGATGTCGGACTGAAGGTCGTGACGGACGGCGAGGCGCGTCGCGCCTACTGGCACTACGATTACATGGGGATGCTGGACGGGCTGGAAATCTTCGAAAGCGGCGGTGACGCGCTTGGCTTCAAGGGTGCGACGATCTCGCTTCTGCCGCGCATCACCGGACCGCTGGGCTTCCCGGCCGATCACCCGATGCTGGACCATTTCCGCTTTGTCGCGAACCACACCAAGGTCACGCCGAAGATTTCGATCCCCGGCCCCTCGGCGGTGCATTTCCGCGTGACGCCCGAAAACATCGATCACGAACCCTACCGCGATCCCGAAGCCTTCATGGCGGCCATCGCCGCCTGCTACCGCGATGCCGTCGCGGGCTTCTACGCCGCCGGTTGCCGCTACCTTCAGTTGGACGACATCTTCTTCGCCTATCTGGGCGACGAGAAGCAGCGCGAGATCCGTCGCGGGATGGGTCAGGACCCGGACTGGCTGATCGACCGCTATGCCTGGATGCTGGAAGAGGCGATCAAGGACCGTCCCGCCGACATGACGATCGGGATGCACATGTGCCGGGGCAACTTCAAATCGACCTTCGTGGCGACCGGCGGTTACGACGCCGCAGCGGACGCGATCTTCAACCGCACCTCGGTCGATGTCTATTTCATGGAATACGATACCGAGCGCGCAGGCGGGCTGGAGCCGCTGGGCCTGTTGCCCAAGGGCAGCAAGCGTGTCCTTCCCGGCTTCATCACGACGAAGACGGCCGAGCTTGAAGACATGGACATGCTGAAACGCCGCTTCGACGAGGCGTCGAAATTCGTGTCGATGGACCAGTTGGGCATCGCGCCGCAATGCGGTTTCGCCTCGACCGAGCATGGCAACGCGATCACGCCCGACGATCAGCGCCGCAAGCTGGACCTGGTCGTCCGCCTGGCCGACGAGCTTTGGGGCGACGCCTGATCCAATGCGGTGGTGGCCCCGACCGACAGGCCGGGCCACCGCCTTTCGGCTGAATTGCGGGACCTTCATGCTCATCGTAAGCTGCGGCCAGTTTCAGCCGTGGGAGGATGGCGATGAAGCGGTATGTCCTGTCGATCTGCACCGCCCTTGCGGCCGGTCCGGCCTTCGCCGAAGACAACGGAGTTTGGGACGGGATCAGCGCTGCGCTTTACGACACGCAGCCGCTTCTGAACGGCGATGGCGTGATCGCCGTCGATGCGCCCTACCGGACAGCCGACGACACCCGCGCCGCCTTGGGCGCCAGCGTCGCAGTGCCTTCCGGCACGATGCTGCGCGAGGTTTATCTGGTTCTCGACAACAACCCGATGCCGGTTTCGGCTGTGTTCACGTTCGACCAGCCGCTTCAGCGCTTCCAGTTCGATGTGACCATGCGGGTGAACGGACCGACGCCCATGCATATCGTCGCACGAACGGAAGACGGCCGGCTGTTCGTGAACGAGGCGTTCGTGAAGACGACCGGGACGGGATCGTGCTCGGCCCCGCCGGGAACGGACCCGGTTCTGGCGTTGAAGACGCTGGGTCGGATGAAGGTGGCGCTGGACGGGGCGGTCACGCCGTTCGGCAGCGGGGCGGATGCGCTGCACCTGTCGGCGCCCCTGAACTTGATCGCAGTCGATATCGACCACCCGTCGCATTCGGGCATGCAGCGCGATCAGACGACGCTGCTGACGACACCGATGCGCTATGTCGAAACGGTGGATGTCGGCCTGAACGGCGCGGATTACCTTGCGCTGACGGGCTCGATCTCGCTGGCCGAAAATCCACGGCTGCGCTTTTCTATTCCTGCAGACGCACATTCCGCCACGGTTCGGATGACCGATACGGACGGGACCGTCAGCGAGATCGAAGCGATCCTGACAGGGTCCTGATCGCACCCTCATTTCCCGGCCACGGTTGAAACCGGAAGACGGCTCCGCACGACCCCTTCCAAGCTTGTATGGCAGTATGGTAGGAGGGCGGCGGAGGAGCGCGAATCGATGCTGGAGAGCCTGAACATCGCATTGCCTACGATCGACCAGACCCGGCCGATCGCGCCGCAGCTGCATCGACGCCTGCGTGAACGCATCATCCGCAACGAGTTGCGCGCCAATCAGAAGATTTCCGAAAGCGAGATCGCCGAGCAATACGGGGTCAGCCGCCAGCCCGTGCGCGAAGCCTTCATTCGTCTGGCCGAGGAAAGCCTTGTCGCGATCCTGCCGCAGCGCGGGACGCGGGTCCGCCCGATCGCGCTTTCCGCGGTCAGGGACGCGCGATTCATCCGCGAGGCGATCGAGGCCGACATCGTCACCCTGCTGGCGCAACGTCCAGATCCGCTGTGGCTGGCCGAGCTTCGCCGCCTGCTGGACGAGCAACGCCATATCGCCGCCACCCATCCGCAGGCCTTCATCGCGGCGGACGAGGACTTTCACCGCACGCTGTCCAGTGCCGCCGGAAAGTCCGGCATCTGGCAGCGGGTTCAGGGCCTGAAATCACAGATGGACCGCGTGCGCTTCCTGTCGCTGGAGCGGTTCGACGTCTTCAAGCTGGTTGTCCAGCACGAGGCGATCGTGGACGGGATCGCGATCGGCGATCCGGCTGCCGCGGAAAGCGCGATGCGTCTGCATCTGCGCGAGATCCTGAAGGATCTGCCCATCATCGCGACGGAAAATCCCGATGTCTTCGACGAACCGTCCGAGGACGTCGAAGACCGTGTCATCCATTTCCAAGGAGGAGAGAGATCATGAAACTCACCGCAACATTGACCGCCATCGCCGCGCTGGCCGCGCTGGCCACGCCGCTTGCAGCGCAGGAACGCACGTTGCAGCTTGGCCATCTGGCGAACGAGGACAATTCGTGGCACCAGGCATCGCTGCGCTTTGCTGAAGAGGTCGCAACCCGGACCGACGGCCGGATCGCCGTCGAGGTCTTCCCCAATGAATCGCTGGGCAAGGAAATCGACCTGATCAACGGGATGCAGCTTGGCACCGTCGACATGACCATCACCGGTGAGTCGCTGCAGAACTGGGCGCCGATGGCCTCGCTGTTGGCCGTCCCCTACGCCTACAGCTCGCTCGAGCAGATGGACGAGGTCGCGAGCGGCGAGATCGGCGACCAGATCGAAGAGCAGATCATCGCGAACGCCCAGATCCGTCCGCTGGCCTATTTCGCCCGCGGCGCGCGCGAACTGACCTCGAACCGCCCGATCGAGACTCCCGCCGACCTGCAGGGTCTGCGGATGCGCGTTCCGAACGTGCCGCTGTTCGTGGACGTGTGGTCCGCGCTTGGCGCGCAGCCGACGCCGATGGCGTTTTCCGAGGTCTTCACCTCGCTTCAGAACGGCACGATCGACGCGCAGGAAAACCCTCTGGCGCTGATCCGCTCGGCCAGCCTGTCCGAGGTGCAGAGCCATGTGAACCTGACTGATCACGTCCGGTCGTGGATCTATCTGACGATCTCGGAACAGACCTGGAGCCAGCTGTCGGAAGAAGATCAGCAGGCGATCCAGGAAGCCTCAGCCGCCGCGCAGGAATACGAGCGTGAACTGTTCCTGAAAAGCGAAGAGGCCGATCGCGCCTATCTCGAGGAACAGGGCATGACCTTCGTCGAGGTCGATCAGGCGGCCTTCGCCGAAGCGGCGCGCGATGCGGTCCTGTCCAGCGTGGGCGAGGATATCCGCCCCACCGTCGAACAGCTTTTCGCCCAGCAGGCGGAATAATCGACGACGACGTCATTGCCGCCGAAGGGCTGTCCCTTCGGCGGTGCCCTGCCCCGCTCAACGCCGGAGATGCGGATCATGCGGTTCGTGCAAACTCTTGAAACCATCGTCACGGCCGTGTTCCGGCTTCTTGTCGGGCTGGCCTTCTTGGTACTGATCGGCGCGGTCCTGATGCAGGTCGTGGGTCGCCTGAGCGGCGCTTCGCCCGTCTGGACCGAAGAGCTTAGCCGCTTCGCGCTGCTCTACCTGGCCGCAATCGGAGCGGGGCTGGCGCTGCGCAGCGGCGATCTGGTCAATGTCGACATCGTGTGCGAGGCGCTGCCCGAACGGGTCTCGTGGGTCCTGCGCCTGATTTCTGCCCTGCTGGTTGCGGGAATCGGCCTCTACCTGCTTCCGATGGCGTGGCAGTTCACGCGCATCGGCCATATCCAGACGTCGCCCGCCCTTGGCCTTCGCATGAGCTTCGTCCATGCGACCATGTTCGTGATGCTGGCGCTTCTGGCCTTCTTCGCCATTCTGCGCGTGGTCGGGATGCTGACCGGCGCCGAAGATGGGCGAGCCAACAATTTCGACCTTCCGCAAGAGGATTGAGCCGATGGACGTGACGATCCTTTTCGCGGTCTTCATCGCCGGACTGGTGATCGGTGTGCCGGTCGCCGTGACGCTGGGCCTGTCATCCTTGGCCTATATCCTGGTCTCTGGGCTGAACCCGGTGGCGATCCCGCAGAAGATGTATGCGGGCATCGACGTCTTCGTTCTGCTGTCGATCCCCGGCTTCATCCTTGCCGGTAACCTGATGAACCGCGGCGGCATCACCAACCGCATCATCCGCTTCGCCTCGGCCCTGGTCGGATGGGTGCGCGGCGGGCTTGGCCTGACCAACATCGCAGCCTCGATGCTGTTCGGCGGCGTGACCGGAACGGCCGTGGCCGATGCGGCCTCGATCGGCGGCGTGATGATCCCCGGCATGAAGAAGGCCGGCTATCCCGGTGATTTCTCTGCCGCGGTGACCGCAGCCTCGTCCACGGTCGGGCCGATCATCCCGCCCTCGGTCCCGATGATCATCGTCGGCTCGCTTGCCGGGCTTTCGGTCGGGCAGATGTTCGTCGCGGGCGCGATCCCCGGCATCCTGATGGGCCTTGCGATGATGGTCACAGCCTATGTCATCGCGCGGCGCCGCAACTTCCCGCGTCAGGAATGGCAGGGCTGGGCCGAGGTCGTCTCATCCTTCGGGTCGGCGTCCTGGGCGCTTGCCATGACCGCGCTCATCATCTACGGGCTGTTGTCCGGTCTGGCGACACCGACCGAAACCGCGATCGTGGCCAGCATCTATGCGCTGGTCGTCGGCGGGCTGATCTACCGCGAGCTTCCCTGGCGCGCCGTCCCCCGCATCGTGATCGACAGCGCCGTCGCGTCGGCCGGTATTCTGGCCCTGGTGGGTTTCGCCAACGTCTTCGGCTGGATCCTCGTGTCAGAGCGCATCCCGCAGATGATCGCCGATGGGGTTCTGTCCATTTCCGACAACCCGATCTTCGTCATCCTGATCATCAACCTGCTGCTGCTGTTCGTCGGCATGTTCATGGAAACGATCGCGGCGCTGATCATCCTGTTCGTGCCGCTGCTGCAACTGGCGACGGCCGTCGGGATCGACCCGATCCACTTCGCGACCTTCGCGGTCCTGAACCTGATGATCGGCCTGACCACGCCGCCGGTCGGCGTGTGCCTGTTCGTCTGTGCCGGGATCGCACGCCTGCCCCTGGCGCCGGTCGTCCGCGCGATCCTGCCGTTCCTTGCGACCAACATCCTTGTCCTGCTGGCCGTCAGCTACATCCCTGCCCTGTCGACCTGGCTGCCCAGCCTCGTCGCGAAATGACATCGACCATCGGAGCGACCATGACCACCGACGACATCCGCGTTTGCAGGCTTCACGAACAGGGCGATCTGCGGATCGAGACCCTTCGGGCGACGCCGCCCGGACCCGGACAGGTAAGCGTGGCAATCGGCGCGGGCGGGATCTGCGGATCGGACCTGCATTACTGGCACCACGGCGGCATCGGCACGATCCGCGTCCGCGAACCGATCATCCTGGGGCACGAGGCTGCGGGTTATGTCGTCGCCCTTGGCGAAGGCGTCAGCGATCTGGCCGAGGGTGATCTGGTCGCGGTCAATCCCAGCCATCCCTGCGGCGAGTGCAAGTTCTGCCGGGGCGATCTGCCAAACCAGTGCCTGCAGATGCGCTTTCTCGGCTCGGCGATGTATCTGCCCCATGCGCAGGGGCTGTTTCGCGACAGGGTGACGATCGGCGCCGCGCAGTGCCACCGGCTGCCGGGCGACGTGTCGGTGGCCGAGGCAGCCTGCGCCGAACCGCTGGCCGTCTGCCTGCATGCGGCGCGGCTTGCCGGTCCGCTGGCGGGGCAGCGCGTGCTGGTCACCGGCGCGGGTCCGATCGGCGCCTTCGTGACCGCGATCGCCCGTGCGGAAGGTGCGGCAGAGATCGTCACGACCGATCTTCAGGACCTGCCGCTGGACGTCGCGCGCCGGATGGGTGCCCACCGGACGGTGAATGTCGGGGCAGATCCCACGGGCCTGGATGAATGGAAGCGCGACAAGGGCCAGTTCGACATCGTCTTCGAATGTTCGGCCGCCGCGCCGGCGATCAACCAGGCGCTGGAATGTCTGCGCCCCCGCGGAAGGCTGATCCAGATCGGATCGGGCGGACCGACGCCGCTGTCGCTGAACCAGATCGTCGGCAAAGAGATCCAGTTCCACGGCTCTTTCCGCTTCGATGTCGAGTTCGCGGAAGCCGTCGAGGCGATCGGCACGCGTCGCATCGACGTGCGCCCCGCCATCACCGGCGACTGGCCCATGGATGAGGCCGAAGCCGCCTTTGCCGCCGCCGCCGACCGCACCCGTTCCGTCAAGGTCCATCTGCGCTTCGACGGACGCTGACCCCGCACTCAGATCTGGGTCGCGCTTTCGGTGGGGGTTTAGCGGACGTCATCGCCGCGCTGTCGGGCCTTGTCTCCGTCGTCACCGGAAGCGGCCTTGTCTGACGCTTCAACGGCGTGGGGCAAATGCCCGGCGAGACCGTCTTTCCCAGGCTCGTCGGCTTTGCGGTCTGTCGCCGCCACGCCGGTCTTGGCCTTCGCGGGACCCTTGGCCTCTGCCGGACGCTTGACCTCCACATCGGCGAACAAAGCTTCCGGATCGATCCCGCGCTTTGCCGCGCTGGCGCGCGCGGCATCCTGCAGCGCCTTGCTGCGGTCCAGCAGGCGGCGGAAGCGGATTTCGTCAAGCACCAGCAGCGTGGATGGAGCGATCGCCCGGACTTCTGCCCGACGGGCCTTTCGCATCAGGATGGCCATCTGGCCGAACATCTCACCCCGACCGAGCCGCCAGGTCTGGCCCGCGACCTCCAGTTCGACCGCACCCGAGGCGATGAAGAACACGCTGCGGGCGGCACTGTCCTTGCGAATGATCACGTCGCCCGCATTGATGTAGCGGGTCTGCAGCGCACGCCCGAGCGGTTTCAGCGCCACATCGTCGATCTCTGCAAACAAAGGGAATTGCCGGACCAGTTCGGCCCGCTGCAGCGCGATGTCGAGATGCGGCCGTTCTTCCGCGGCGGCGCGGCGCGCATCAAGATCCTGCATCAGCGCCGTGTAGACCTCGGCCCCGATCAGCCCGTCCTCTCGCATCGTGGTGTATTCACGCTCTTCCAACCGCAGCGCGGTGCGGCGGATGAACCGCCGTTCCAGTTCTTCGGCGTAGCCCGGATATTGCAGGCGCAAGCCTTCCAGCGCGGTTTCCACCATCTCGATCCGGCGGGCGAGCAGCTCGTGCAGCAGCTCAGCTACGCGCCGTCCGTGAATGCGGCGGATGCGTCCATCGATGAAGGCACCCAGATCACGCAGGATCAGGCGCTGCGACAGAAGCAGCTCGAACCGGTCGGCGGTCATGCGCGCCAGCGGCCCGGCCAGGCGAAGACGGCTGTTCAGCAGCACCGCGATCCGAAATCCGCGACCATAAGCGACGCTGCGACGCGCCGCCCGGTTGTAGCCGTTCCGCCCCTGCGTGCGGGCGCCCTCGATCAGCCGGTCTGCATCCGAAACGACCTGTTCGGCCATGCGCGCGGAAATGGTGCGTTCGCGCACCCGCGCAAGGATGGTGCCCCGTTCGTGGCCCGCCAGTGCGATCAGTCCCAGCGTCACACGGTCTCGGTCGAGGATGTCGGCACTTTCCTCGGCCGCCTTGACCTGAGCGTCCAGCCTTTCGCCGAAACGCTTGGCTTCCGCGCGAACGGTGTCGCGGTTCAGCTCGTAGTTCTCGGTGGTGCGGGCCACATCCTCGCGCACGGTCTGCAGCGACACGGCGACGACCTGCCGCGACAACGCCTCGTCGATCGGCGACAGGCGATCGAGCCCCAGCTTGCCGATCACCCAACGCAGCGTGGTCCCCTGCACCATCAGGGTAAACAGCGTGAAGCCGGTGGCCAGGATGCCAACGACCCGCTGGATCCCGTCGGGAACGCGGAAGCTTTCGGTCACGGCCAGCGCCAGTGCCAGCGTCACCGCCCCGCGCAGGCCGCCCCACAGGATCGCGGCGCGATAGGGCCGCTCGACCGCAGGCGACAGTTTCAGCACCGTCAGCAGCGGCAGCAGGCCGAACAGGATGACAGCCCGCGCCGCGATGGCGGCCAGGATCACCACGCCGACCAGTGCAAGGTCCGCGAACCGCACCTCCTCCAGCAGGCGCGGGATCAGAAGGGCTGCCAGAATGAAGATCAGAGCCCCCGCCCAATGCGCCAGGACGTCCCACAGCTCTCGCAGGTTCGTCCAGGCCTGCGGCGGCAGCCGCCCCGGCCCGGTCAGGTTCAGCGTCAACCCGGCCGCCACGACGGCGATGACACCGGATGCACCGATGCTTTGTTCTGCCCCGATATAGGCGAGATAGGGCAGCGCGACCGAGATGGAGATCTGCGCCAGTTCGTGCCGACTGAACAGCGCCATGACCCAGATCGCAGCGCGCGCGGCAAGCCAGCCGACCAGCGCACCGCCCGCGATCAGCAAGGGGAAACGGGCCAGCGCCTCGCCCAGGCCCGGATCGGGCATCCCCAGCATCACGAAGCCCATGAACATCCCGAAAAGCGCGATCGCCGCGGCATCGTTCAGCAGGCTTTCGCCCTCGATGATCCGCGCCAACCGCCGCGGGGCCGAGATCGACCGGAAGATGGTGACGACCGCCGACGGGTCGGTCGTGGACACGATCGCGCCGATCAACAGGCAGGCCGCAAGCGGCAGCGCGCTGACCCATGCCAGCGCGTACCCGACGCTGAGCGTCGCGACCACCACCGCAACGACGGCGAGAACCAGGATCGGCACCCAGTCGTCCAGCATCCGGCGCAGGTTCATCCCCAGCGTTGCCTGGAACAGCAGCGTCGGCAGGAAGACGTAAAGAAACACGTTGGACCGGATCGGCAGGCCCAGGATCGCCTCGGCCACCGGGTTCAGCGCATCGGTCAGATCGGTGCGCAGGAAGAAGATCGCCCCTGCCCCGATCAGGACACCCAGCACGGCCAGGATCACGCTGTAGGGCAGTCGCAGACGCGCAGCCAGCGGCTCTGCCGCGCCGATGACCAGAAACAGCGACGCGATGACCGTCGTGATGAGAACGATATCCATGACCCTGACCTAACCGAATTTTCCGTCGCGGCAAGCTGGCGGCAATGACGATCGCGAGGGTGCGCAAGGCAGGCTCTGGATCGGTCACGGATCCATCGATCGCGCGGATCGTTTGACCCAAGACAAGGCACGGAACGTGCGTTGCTGACAGGATCGGCATCCCGGTAGGGTCACAGAGATCGCGCCCTGCGCCGCGCGTGACGTATGGGAAGGAACATCATGACGCAGAACGATGAACCGAAACGCCGCTTTGCTTCGTCGCCATGCATGGCGTCTGGCGTCGCGGATGGTGGGACCGCCCCTGTCGTCGGCGATGATGAAAGCGCACGCGACGTCGCAGACTGGCGCAAGGATGAGCGCACGCGGCTTCGCGCCGAGCGGCTTGCAATGAGCGTCGAGTCGCGAAAGGCCGCGGCGCACGCTCTGGCAGATCAGCTCCACAGCTTTCTTGAGCGTTCCTGCGGCGCGATGCGCGGCCGTGTGTTTTCAGCCTACTGGCCCATCAAGGGCGAGCCAGACCTGCGTCCGTTGATGCGCGACCTGCACGATGCGGGCGTCACGGTCGCGCTTCCGCTGGTCGAGGTGAAGCAGGCCCCGCTGGTCTTTCGTCGCTGGACGCCCGACACGCGCATGGTCCGCGGTGACTGGAACATTCCCGTTCCGCCCCCGGAAGCAGAGGTGCTGACACCCGAGGTGACCCTTGCCCCGCTTGTCGGTTGGGACCGTGATGGCTATCGTCTCGGCTATGGCGGCGGCTATTTCGACCGCACGCTGGCCGCCCTGACGCCGCGCCCCTTTGCCATCGGCATCGGCCTGCAGGCAGCGGAAATCGCGACGATCCACCCCCAGACTCATGACATCCGTCTTGATGCGATCCTCGCCGAGGAAGGGGTGCAAGTCGTACGTAGGGCCGCGATCTGACCCGACGCCGGATCACCGGCTGGGAACGCCCTTGCCGCGCATCTGGCGCTTCTGGGCGGCGATGCGGAACGGGGCGTTCGGCGCGCCGTAGCCCTGATAACCCGGACCGCGCTGGACCAGTTCGAAGAAGAAGCCGCCGGCGAAGGCGCGCGAATAGCATTGGAAGAACTCGCCATCCGCATCGCGGTCGTAAAGGATGCAGCGGTCCCGCATCTTGTCCAGAAGCCCTTCGGGAAGATCGAAGCGGGCAGCCAGATCATCATAATAGTTCTGCGGCATTGGCAAGGGCGTGAACCCCCGTTTCGCCAACGCCTCAAGCGTCGCGAAGATGTCGTCGGTCGCCAGCGCAAGGTGCTGGACCGAGGCGCCGAAGGTCTCTGCCAGAAAGCTTCCCGCCAGGGTCCGGTGACTGTCGGCGCCGTTCAGCGTGATCCGCATGCGGCCATCGGTGCTGGCGATCACCTGGCTGCGCACCAGCCCGTCCGGATCGAACACATCGACCATCGACGACTTTCTCGTCTCGAAAAGCGCGCTGTAGAACAGGGTCCACGACAGCATGTCCTCATAGCTCATGGTCTGGGCGATGTGATCGACCCGTGTGAGGCCCGCACCCGACGGTGCCGAGCCGACGCCGAATTCCTGCGCCCAGACCTGGGCCAGATCCGCCCCCGGATCGATGAAATGCAGCACCGATCCTGACAGCCCGCGCACGGCCGGGATGTCCACCTCCCCCGGCCCCAGCGGTTGCGCGAACGGCTCGGTGCCCAATGCGCCGGCGCGGTCCAGAACGGCCTGCGCGTCGCCGACCGCAAGCCCGATATCACAGACGGTCGTGCCGCGTGAAATCCAGGCGCTGGCGGCATGGCCGGTCGTCTCTTCGTTCAGGACGATCCGGATATCGCCCTGCTGGAACAGGGCGACCTTCTTGTTGCGATGCTGGCCGGTCCGTTCGAACCCGAGGGTTCCCAGAAGCGCTTCGAGCGCACGGGCATCCTCATCGCGGCTTGCGAATTCGACGAAGGCCACGCCCTCCGGTTTCTGCCGCGGGGGGATGGGTGGCAGATCAAGCTGCAGGGCCGGTTCCGCCCGGCGCACGTCATCCATCACCGCGACGAGCGAGCGGTACCCATCGCGGGCGACCTGCCGTGTCGAGCCCCCGCGAAACTGATCGTTGAAAATCTCCAGGCTGACCGGTCCGCCATAGCCCGTTGCCATCACCGCCTGCAGAAATTCGGGCACGGGCAGATCACCCTCGCCCGGCATGCAGCGGAAATGGCGCGACCAGTACAGCAGGTCCATCTCGATCGCAGGCGCATCGGCCAGCTGGACGAAGAAGATCCGGTCGCCGGGAATCCGCCGGATCGTGTCGGGATCGATCTTGCGCGCCAGCGTGTGGAAACTGTCGAGGACCAGCCCGACGCTGTCATGGCCCGCGCGCCGGACGATTTCCCATGCGTCGCGGTGATCATCGACATGCCGGCCCCAGGCCAGCGCCTCGTACCCGATGCGTAGCCCGCGTGCCGCCGCCCGCTCACCCAGTTCATGAAAGTCTGCCGCGGCCCGGTCGATCCCGCCCAGGCTTTCGGGATGCACGCTCGAGCAGACCAGGATCAGGTCCGTCCCCAGTTCCTGCATCAGGTCGAACTTGCGCTCTGCCCGGTCAAACGCTTTCGCCCTCAGCGGCTCAGGCAGACCCTCGAAATCGCGGAACGGCTGGAACAGCGTGATCTCGAGCCCGTGGTCGCGCACCATCCGGCCCACATCGGCGGGACTGCCGTCGTAGGCAATGAAATCCTGTTCGAATATCTCTATCCCGTCAAAGCGTGCCGCGGCGATCGCCTCGCACTTTTCCTGCAGATTGCCCGAAAGCGATACCGTGGCGATCGAGGTCTTCATGCCGTCACGTCCTCTGTCCTCAGGTCGTTGCGAAGCGTCTCTCTGTCGAGCGGCAGGTCCGCGAAATGCTTCCATGCATGGACGCCCTGCCAGAAAAACAGCTCCCAGCCCGAGATGACGGCCAGCCCCGCCGATGCGGCGTCCGTCAGAAAGGTCGTGTCGGCGGGGGTATAGACCGCATCGAAGGCCCAGGCAGCACCCGCCATTGCCTCGGCCGCCAGCGGCGTTCCGGGATAGCCGTCCATGCCGACCGGCGTGCAGTTGATCAGCCCGTCCGCGTCTTCCGCCGCCGCTTCGGCCGATGTCCCGGTGCCGACCTTGACTGCTGGTGCGATTGCGCGGATCGCCCCGGCCAGATGGTCGGCCTTGGCGATGTCGCGATCGACAAGCCGCAATTCGCTGACGCCCAGGGCCACCAACCCGAAGGCCACCGCGCGTCCGACCCCGCCTGTGCCGATCATCAGGACTGAACCCGGTGACGTGTCCGGACGAGCGGCGCGATAGGCCGCCACGAAGCCGGTGTAATCCGTCGAGGTTCCGACCGGACCACCCTCTTCGAAAATCACCGTGTTGACCGATCCCATCGCCCTGACCAGCGGGTCGTCGATCCGAACCATCGGGGCGACCCGTTCCTTGTAGGGATAGGTGATGTTGAGCCCACGATACCCGCCCGATCTTGCACCGGCGAACACCTCTTCGAAGCTTTTGCCCATGTCGGGTGGCACCAGCCGGTCATAGCGCACCTCGACCCCGTTCTGACGCCCGGCGAGGCGGTGCAGTCGCGGCGACTGCGACCGCGTGATGTTGTCGCCGATGAGGCCGAGAAGGAGCTTCCGATTGACGCTCATTGATCCGTCGCCTTTTCCTTGCGGGCGGCATGGCGGGCCTTGATCCGGGTCCAGAGCGGCGTCTGCGACACGAAGATCAGGATGACCGCGATGAACAGGGTCAGCGACAGCGGGCTTGTCACGATACCCCAGAAGAAGCGGCCCAGATCCTCGCGTTCCGATATGATCGCGCGCCGCCAATTGTCGTCCAGCAGCCGCGACAGGATCACGCCCAGGATGATCGGACCCAACGGGTAGCCGTAAAGCCGCATGAAATAACCCAGCACCCCGAAGGCCAGCATCCAGTAGACGTCGGTGATCGAGTTGTTGACGGCATAGGCGCCGACGATCGAGAGCAGCATGATCAGCGGGATCAGAACCGCGCGAGGCATCTCAACGATCTTGGTGAAAAGCTTGATGCCGGTCAGGCCGAAGATCAGCATGAAGAAGTTCGCGACCACCAGCGCGCCGACGATGAACCAGAACATGTCGGGCTGGTCGATCATCAGCATCGGGCCGGGGTTCAGGCCGTGGATGAACAGCGCGCCGATCATGATCGCGGTCACCGCGTCGCCGGGAATACCCAGCGTCATCATCGGAATGAACGCCCCGCCGACGGCGGCGTTGTTGGCGGTTTCGGGCGCCACCAACCCCTCGATCGCGCCCTTGCCGAAGGGCCGTTCGGGCTTGCGGGTCACGCGCTTGGCGTGATCGTAAGCCATCAGCGCCGCGATATCGCCGCCGGTGCCCGGAAGTGCGCCGATGATGACCCCGATCGTCGAGGTCTGCAGCGACAGCGGCAGATGCTTGCGGATGGTGCCGAAGCTCGGGACGATGCGGTTGATCTTCTGCTTGATCGCGGGCGTATCAAGGTGATGGATCTGCGCCAGCGCCTCGGAGACACCGAACATGCCGATCATCACCGCGATGAACGAAATGCCCGATTGCAGCAGCGGCAGGTCGTAGGTGAAGCGCCCGGTGAAGGTCAGCGGGTCCATTCCGACCAGGCCGATCAGGATGCCCAGCGCGCCCGAGAAGATGCCCTTGACCAGGCTTTCACCCGACAGCGAGCCGACCAACAGAATGCCGAGAACGGCCAGCAGCATGTAGTCGCGCGGCTGGAAGCCAAGCGCAAAGTCCGACACGGTCGGCGCGGCCAGCGCCAAGACGGCGATGCCGATGAAGCCGCCGAAGAAGGACATGACGGTGGTGATCCCGATCGCCTCGCCAGCCTCGCCGCGCTGCGCCATCGGATAGCCGTCCATCGCCGTCGCGATCGCGGAGGGCGCGCCGGGGATGTTCAGCAGGATCGCGGTCCGCGAACCGCCATAGACGCCGCCCATGAAGATGCCGATCATCAGCGCGATGGCCGGATAGACGTCCCAGGAGAAGGTAAACGAGATCAGGATCGACACGGCCATGGTGACGGACAGGCCGGGGATCGCGCCGATGTAGACCCCGGCGAAGGTTCCGACCGCGACCAGCGCCAGCAGTTCGGGATTTGCGAAGACCGTGAAGAAGGCGGAAAGCGCGTCCATCCTAGTTGCCTCCGGGGATCAGGTTGCGGACCCATTGCAGCATCTCGCCCTCGGGGACGATGCCGGCGGGCATCAGCACGGTGAAAACGATACGGAAGACGAAATAGATCAGGACCAGCGCGCCCAGCGAAACCAGCAGCGTGCGCATCCAGCCCTGACGCCACAGCAGCTTGATCGCCAGGATCAGGAACAGCGCCGAGGTCGGCAGGAAACCCAGCGGTCGCAGAAGAAGCGCGTACCCCAACAGCAACAGGGCCATCACGATCAACAGGGGTGGCAGGATGTCGCGACCGAATGCCTCGCCCACGGATTGCGGCAGCCGCACGGTGCGCCAGGCGATGATCCCGCCGGTGATGACCATGATCAGCGTCGTGGCCATCGGCACGGTGCCCGGCGCCGAAAGCGCCTCGAACCCCGAGATGCCGAACGCGCTCCACACCAGGAACAGGCTGAAGGCGACCAGAAGCAGGGTGAAGGCGGCTTCGCCCGGCCGTCGCGTGTCGCGGGGATGCTCGTGCAGGTCGTCGACTTCGTCCTGCAGCGCTTCGATGTCATGATTGTCGGGGGTCATCGCACGCTCCGTCAGAGGATCATGTGAAGGGTGCCTTCGCCGCGTCTACGCGCCGTGAAGGTCGGTGGGACGGGGCGCGACCGCGCCCCGCCCGGATGTCAGCCCGTGCGGATCATTCCGCCGGCTTGGCGATTCCGAATTCTTCGGGCGACGCTTTCGTCTGGCCCGCGTCCTGCATCAGCCAGGCGGTCGTGGACTGCCAGTCCTCAAGGAAGGATTGTGCCTCTTCGCCGGTCAGGTTCAGCAGCGTGAAGCCGCGATTGTCCATCAACTCAGTGAAGTCAGGCTGCTCAGCGGCTTCGGTATAGGCGGCCGACAGTTTCTCGACCACGTCGTCCGGCGTGCCCTTCTTCACGAAGATGCCGAAGAACGGGCCCCAGGGCAGGTACTTGTTGTAACCCTCGTTGGCGGCAGTCGCGACCGGCACGTCCGGCAGCGCATCCACGGCTTCGGTCTCGAACACCAGAAGCGGCTTCATCGCACCGGCACGGATGCCTTCGATCGCGGCACCCAACACGGCGGGCATCACGTCGATCGCACCACCCTGCAGCGCGGTCAGCGCCGGACCGTCGCCGTCATAGGGGACAGAGATCACGTCCTGTTCGCCCTCGACCGCGTTGATCATCGCGGTGACGACCGACGGCAGACCGCCCGGCCCGGTCGAACCGAAGCGGACTTCGCCCGGATTTTCGGCGATATAGGCCAACATGCCGGCGTAATCATCGAAGGGCGCATCGGCACGTGCGACAAGGACCGGGGTCCCGCGCGCCAGGATATCGACGGGGGTGAAGTCGCTGTAATCCTTCTGACCCAACCCCATGACCTTGTAGAGAAGCGGGTTTTCGGCGCCCATCAGCAGCGTGTAGCCGTCAGCCTGTCCGGCCTCGACCTGGTTCAGCGCGATGGCGCCGACGCCGCCGGTCACGTTCTGCATCACGATGGTGCCGCCCAGCACCTCTTCGGCATGGGGCGTCACCGCCCGCATCACCGTGTCAGTCGAACCGCCGGCACCCCACTGGATGATCCCCTGGATTTCCTTGGTCGGATAGTCCTGCGCGAAGGTCGCTGCAGAGCTGAGGGCCAGCGCCGAGACGGCGCCAAGAATGACGTGTTTCATGGTATCCTCCCATTGGTGACGCGGTACCTCCCCTGCGTCGATGGATCGGATATTGACCCCACGACAAGATAACCGCAAATACCAAATTTGCGCCCATCGTAACACGACGTTAACTTTACGACGGATCAGCCGCCTTCGGATTGCTCCATCGACGCGCGTCACGCAATTCACGGCAGAACTGCCGGATGGCGTAATCGGCGAAGGTCGACAGGCTGCGCCCCTTCTTTCTGACGGCGTAGATCGTGATTGTTCCGTCCTCGACCAGCGGTCGGCGCACGACGCCGGGAAGATAGACCTCGGCCACCGAGAATTCGTCGATCAGGGCAACGCCCAGCCCGTGGCGGACCAGACTGACGACGGTCTGGGCGAACCGTCCCCGCATCGAATGCGTCGGATCGATCCCGGCGTCGTGAAACGGTCGTGCGATGAGGCGGCCGTAAGGATCGGTCGGGTCGATCCCGACCAGCGGTTCGCGGGCAAGGTCATGGACTGATACACGTTCAAGCTGACCCAGCGGGTGACCGTCCGGCATGATCGCCACGACCTTTCCGTGCGCGATCTCTTCGTTGTCGAGTCCCGGATTATGGACCGGAGAGCTCATGATGACGAACTCTCCGCGTTCGAGCAGAAGGTAATCGACCGTCTCCTCGATCTTGAGGATGTTGAGATCGATATAAAGGTCCGGATACCGGGCGCGGATCTGCCTGATCGCGCGCGCCGCGACGAATTGCGCGACCGAGGGCGCGGAGGCGAAGGCCAGCCGTACGTCCTGCCCCTTCTGCAACGAGGCGAGCGCGGTCTGAAGATTTTCGACGCCCTTGTAGACTTCGCGAACCTGATCGAAGACCTTTCCCGCCTCGACCGTCGGCACGAACAGTCCCGCCTTCCGCTCGAACAGCTTCAGGCCAAGGCTTTCCTCGGTATGCTTGATAAGACGGCTGATGCCCGGCGCAGAGACGCCCAGATGCTCGGCCGCGCCGGCGATCGTTCCGCGCAGCATCACGGCTCGGATAACCTCGATCTGGCGAAGCGTGATCTCGCGCAAGGCATCCTCGATTAACGCGATGTCAGGATTACGGTTACCATCGTATTTGACGTCGATCCACCATCCGGTAGCCTGACATCGCGCGATGCTGCACACACCGCTTGAGGACCTCGCCGTGATCGCGATGCCGCATTGAGGAGAGCGAGAACCTTGAGACGACTGTCGGTCGCGCATCTGACCGCCCTTCAGCTGCCGCCGCCCGCGTTGATCGAGGCTGCGGCCGCGGCGGGGTTCGACGCGGTGGGTCTCAGGCTGATCGCCGTGACGCCGACCACGCCCGGATACCCGCTGATGCACGATGCGAGGATGCTTCGCGAAACCAAGGCGACGCTCGCATCCACAGGACTGGCGGTCGACGACATCGAGTTCGTGAAGATCACCCCGGACATCGATCTGGATGCCCTGGAACCCGTGCTCGATGCGGGGGCCGAACTGTGCGCTCGCCACATCATCACTGCGCCCTATGACGACGATCTTTCGCGCCTATCCGATCGGCTTGCCGCGATACAGGCCGCTGCGCGGTCACGGGGCCTGACGGCCGTGCTGGAATTCTTTCCGTGGACCGCTGTTCCCGATCTCGCCACCTGCAGGTCCGTCGTCGAAGCCGCAGACCCGGATATCGGGATCCTTGTGGACAGCCTGCATTTCAACCGCTCAGGCTCCTCCCTGGATGATCTGGCCACGATCCCGATGACGCGCCTGCCCTTTGCGCATCTCTGCGACGCGCCGGTCGCACCGCCCTATAGCCGCGACGAGCTTCTGCGCACGGCACGTGAGGATCGGTTGTTTCCCGGCGAAGGGGACATCCCGCTGAAGGATCTGCTTGCCGCCTTGCCTGCCGACATTCCTCTGGGGCTGGAGGTGCCTGTCTCGAGGTCCCGGATGATCGCGGACCCGGTCAAGACGCTGACGCGACTGCGCGAGGCCACGCTGGCGCTGCTTAACAGGTGAGGCCGAGGCGTCGCGTAGAGATGTCCGGATCCCGAGTGACGATCTCTAATCCTTCGGCGCGGCGTCCCAGCGGTTGTCCAGGATCCGGTGTCGGTCGCCTTCGGTGTCGTCGTACTGCGATGCCCGCATCGTCCAGAAGAAAGCTGCCAGCCCAAGCAGTCCCAGACAGACCGACACCGGGATCAGGATCGCGAGGACGTTCATCGCAGTTTTCTCAGCGCGTTGAGCGACACCGTGACCGAAGACAGCGACATCGCGATCGCCGCCAGAAACGGTGTCGCGAGACCGGCCAGCGCCAGCGGAACCGCAACGACGTTGTAACCCGCGGACAGCAGGATGTTCTGACGCATCCGCCGCACACCCGCACGGCTGACCGTGACCAGATCTGCAAGACCCGCCAGAGAGCCTGACAGCACCACCACGTCAGAGGCCGCACGTGCCGCGTCGAGACCCGAACCCAGGGCAGCCGAAGCATGGGCCAGCGACAGCGCGCCGGTGTCGTTCAGCCCGTCGCCGACCATCAGCACCCGGTGTCCTGCGCGATGCTTGGCGCGGATCCACTCCGCCTTGTCGTCGGGGGTCATCGCGCATTGCACGTCATCGAGGCCAAGACTGTCCGCCACCCGGCGACACGGTGTCCTGCTGTCACCCGACAGCATGGCCACCGAAAGACCGGCCCCGCGCAGCCGCGCGATGAGCTCCCCCGCGTCGGCGCGGACGTCTTCGCCGAACGTGAACAGGATCGGCTCACCCGACCCATCATCCAGCGCGACGCCGTCGCCGGTTGTTCCGATCCACGACGGTCGTCCCAGCCTGACCGTCCGCCCCTCGACGATGGCGTCGATCCCAAGACCCGGTCGCTCCACGACCTTTTCGACCGCGCCCGGCACGATCCCGCGCGCCTTCGTCGCGGCGATCAGCGCGCGAGAATAGGGATGGGTCGATCCGGACGCGAGTGCCGCGGCCAGAGCCAGCTCCGCATCTCGCGGTGCGCCCTGCAACCGCGCCTCGCCTGTCGTCAGCGTCCCGGTCTTGTCGAAGGCCACGACGTCGATTTCGGCCAGTCGCTCAAGCGCCGTCGGGGACTTGACCAGCAGACCCTTGCGGAAAAGCCGCCCGGTCGCGACGACGGAAACGGCCGGGACGGCAAGTCCCAAGGCGCAGGGGCATGTGATGACGAGAACCGCGATCGCCACGTCGATGGCCCGCCAGGCATCGCCCGTCAGGTGCCACCAGGCGACGAAAGCGACGAGGCCGAGGATATGGACCAGCGGCGCATAGGCCCGTGCGGCCCTGTCCGCGATGCCGGTGAAGCGGGACCGCTGCATCTCTGCGGTCGCGACCAGTTCGGCCAGCCTGCTTAACGCCGTGTCCTTCCCGGCCCTCAGCACCCGGATCGTGAGCGGTCCCGACAGGTTCACCTCACCCGCCGACACGGGCGCGCCGATAGCGACGGGACAGGTCGCGGATTCACCCGTCAGCGCCGATCGGTCGACATCGCTCAGACCGTGCTCGACGGTGCCATCAGCCGGAAGACGATCACCGGGACGAACGCGGATCCTGTCTCCGGCGCGCAGATCTTCTGCCCGGACCACACGCTCACCCTCTGGCGTCAGCAGGACGGCTTGCGGAACGGTCAGGGCGGAAAGCTCGGCAGCGGCCGACCGCGCCGCGCTGCGTCCGGCATGGTCCAGAGTTCGGCCGATCAACAGGAAGAAGGTCAGCGCAAGCGAGGCGTCGAACCAGCTGTGACGATCCGCCCCCTGGACCGCGCCGATCAGCGAGACGACGGCCGAGAGAAGGATGGCAAGGCTGATCGGTACGTCCATGTTGAGACGCCCGTTCCTCAGCGCACCGAAGGCCGAGGCGAAGAAGGGCCGGCCGGAATAGGCGACGGCGGGCAGCGCGATCGCGGCCGATATCAGATGGAACATCCGCTGGGTCGTGTCCGCGGCGCCCGACCAGACAGCCACCGACAGCAGCATCACATTCATCATGGCAAAGCCGGCGATGCCGGTGCGCAGCAGAAGGCCGCGCATCTCATCGCTTTGGCCTGCAAGCATGCCTTCATCCAGAGTCTGCGCGCGATGTCCCGCCTTGGCCAAGGCGTCGATCAGCGGCGCAGGGTCGAGCCCCCATCCACTGACGACAGCCTGCTTGCGGGACAGGTTGACGCGGGCTTCCTGGACGCCGGGCATTGCCGACAGGGTCGTTTCCACAGACGCGATGCAAGCGGCGCAGCGGATATCCGGCAGATGCAGCAGGATGCGCTCGGACGCGGCCGCGCTGCCGGCGGTCGCCCTGTCGGCGGCAAAGTCGGCGGCTCCGACGCAGGCGGGGCAGAAGCCGGTCATCGGGCGATGTCCAGAAGCACCGCATGCATGAACGGCGCATGATCGTCCGAACTTCGAAGATCCAGACGCCATCGCCCCGGTTCAAGATCAATGTGTGCGTCGCCTTCGGCATCGAACATCAGCGTCGCGTCATCGCTTCGTGTGGTCGGTCGTCCGATCGTCGCGGTGAAGTGCGCCGGATCGATCCGCTTGCCATTCTGCGCCCTGACGCTGAGCCGCAGCGTCCCGGCGGCGTAGGTTACATCCGTTCTCCAGCCGAGCGCCTCTTGCGCGGCTCGGCGTGCCTGAAAGCTCTGGCTTTCGACATATGAATTGGCGACCTCCAGTCCCGGAAAGGTCCGCACGGCCTGGACGGCGAGCGTCACGTTGACCGCGATGATCAGGCCGAAGCCGGCCGCAAACATCGCCAGCACGTGTCGTCCATTAAGCGGGCTGCCGATCATGACGCGTCTCCGTTGAATGTCGTTTCGACCGATGCGGTTTCCCCGGTCGCCCTATCCGCGACGACAAGGCTGATCTGTGAGCGGTCGATGCGCGCCTCGACCGCATCGGCGGGGGCGGTGACGTAGACGCGGATCAGACGCTGGGTGTCGGCCTGAACGGAAACGGCGCCCGCTTGCTCTCCCTCGACCTCCAGCATCAGATCCTGCGATCCATCCAGGCTCAGCGCCACGTCCTGCACCGCGCCCAGCCGGTTGCGGACCCGCACGTCATAGGCATTGCGGATGCTGCCGTCGGATAGCGTGACGAAGGTCGGGTTGCGCACGGGCGAGACGGTCAGTTCCAGCATGGGTCGCATGAACAGCGCGACCAGAAGCACGATCCCGATCGCCGACCAGAGACCGAAATAGATCAGGTTGCGCGGCCGCAGGACGTGTCGCCACAGGGATTGCGGCGCGCCGCCCGCCCTTTCGCGCGGCGCGTCGGACAGCGCGAGATAGTCGATCAGACCGCGTGGGCGACCCACCTTTTCCATCACCTCGTCACAGGCGTCGATGCACAGCGCGCAGGTGATGCAGGCCAGCTGCTGACCCTCGCGGATGTCGATCCCCATCGGGCAGACATTGACGCAGGCATTGCAATCGATGCAGTCACCGGCCCCCTGATCCTGCGCGGATGGCTCGGATCGGATCACGCCCTTCATGTCGCGAAACTGCATCGGAACCAGCGGGGAGCGTCCGCCGATCTGCGGACCGGCGGCGCGCGTCATCGCCATGTCGGCGCCGTGACGCTTCAATCCCCGGGCGCGGGGTTCACCCCGCCATTCGCGGTAGGCCACCGTCAGCGTGCCATCGTCCATCATGGCGCCCTGGATGCGGGGCCACGGGCACATGTAGATGCAGACCTGCTCGCGCATGAACCCGCCGAAGACGAATGTGGTCGCGGTCAGGATCGCGATGGATGTCCACGCGACAGGTGGGGCGCGAAAGGTCAGCAGATCGCTGAGTAGGGTCGGCGCATCGGCGAAGTAGAAGACCCAGGCCCCGCCGGTGGCGAGCGAGATGGCAAGCCAGATCGCCCATTTCGTCAGCCGCAGCCGCCACTTGCGCGCAGTCCAAGGCGCCTTGTGCAGCCGAAGGCGGGCGTTCCGGTCGCCCTCGACCCAGCGTTCGACGCCAAGGAACAGGTCGGTCCAGACGGTCTGGGGACAGGCATAGCCGCACCAGACCCGTCCAAGCGCGGCGGTGAACAGGAACAGTCCCAGCCCCGCCATGATCAGCAGGCCCGCGACAAAGTAGAATTCGTGCGGCCAGATCTCGATCCAGAAGAAATAGAAGCGGCGATGCGCCAGATCGACGAGAACCGCCTGATCCGGCAAAGCCGGCCCGCGATCCCAACGCAGCCATGGCGTGACGTAGTAGATGCCCAGCGTGATCGCCATGATCTGCCACTTCAGGCGACGGAAGGCGCCTGATACGCGCCGGGGGAAGATCGGTTCGCGCGCGGCGTAGAGTGAGGTCGAATGATCGCTCATGCAGATGATATCCTGTTCGCCAGATCGCTATGCGCCCGCGTGGCGTGACCCGCGTTGACCTGAATCAAGTGCGGCGAACAAAAGGTGCGGGCGGCGACCCAGGAACCGCCGCCCGCGGTAACGCCACGCGCAATCGTTGCGAACAGGATGCGCGTGTCGCTACTCGGATCGGGATGCCGCGCCGCCGTCACCCTTTTCGGGAAATGGGACGTCAGCAGGGTTCGATGGGTCAGCCCCGGTCGCGATGGGGGCATCCGCCGCTTGCGCGTCGCCGATCTGCGTCTCGGCATCGCCCTCGCCGCCGCCAAGCTGATGGACATAGGCCGCGACGGCGCGGACCCCATATTCCCCAAGACGATCGCCCCATGCCGGCATCACGCCGTATGGTCCCTGCGAGATCAGGCTGGTGAGGATTTCGTCGTCCGGCGAATAAAGCCAGATCGCATCCGTCAGGTTCGTGGCCCCGATCTCGCGATCGCCGCGTGCATCGTCGCCGTGGCATGAAGCGCAGTTCTCGGCAAATAGCGCGCCGCCCGCACCGCCCAGGGGATCGGCCCCGTTCGGCAGCGACTGCACGTGGTCCACAAGCGTCGCGATCTGGTCGCGGTCGAGCATGTCGCCGAAGGCGGGCATCTGGCTGAAGCGCGCGTCCGGATCATCTTCGTTACGGATGCCGTGCCGGATCGTCAGGGCGATATCCTCGATACGACCGCCCCAAAGCCAGTCGTCATCCAGCAGGTTCGGATAGCCAACCGCGCCGGCCGCACCCGAGCCGTGGCATTGCGAACAATTCGTGCGGTAAAGGGCGCCACCCGCCTGAACGGCGTATCGGTGCAGTTCCTCGTTCCTTGCCAGCACACCAAGATCGGTTTCGACCAGTGCGTCGCGCAACTGGGACTGGCTCGCCGTCACGGCCTCGATCTCGGACGCAACCTCTGCCCGCTGCGACCAGCCAAGGACGCCCCCCGTGGCGCCGTTCACCAAAGGCCAGGCGGGATAGAGGATCGTGTAGATCAGCGCCCAGGCAATCGTGGCGTAGAACGTCCACAGCCACCATCGCGGCAGCGGATTGTTGTATTCCTTGATCCCGTCCCAGCTGTGACCGGTCGTCTCGACCTTGGGCTTGATCTCTTTCTTATCGGTCATCGGCCGCCCCCTTCTTGCTGCAAGCGCAGGTGGCACATTGCCTGTCGCATGCGCCTGCCAGCGCTCGTGGCGGCTCGACGCCCTCACGAAAGATCGAGCGCGCCGCGTCGTCGTGGAGCGGTCGGCTGCCCGGTCGCCAGACCCACAGGAAGGCGCCGACGAAAAAGCCCACCAGCGTCAGCAGGGCCCAGCTGTCGGCGAATTGGCGCATCAGGGTGTAGGTGTCATGCATGTCGCGTCCCCGTCATCGGCTGGCATCGGCGGTGAAGGTCGAGAAATCGACCGTCGTGCCGAGCATCTGGAGATAGGCGATCAGCGCATCCATTTCGGTCAGCTGGGGCTGCGCATCGAAATTGCGCACCTGCGCGCCGGGATAGCGTTCCAGCAATCCCTCGTAATCGCCGAACGGATCGACCTGGACGCGAAAATCCGCGGCGGCCGCCTCGATCATCTCGTCGGTGTAGGGCACGCCGACGATGGCGTGGGTCGCCAGCAGGTCATGAATATGATCAGGCGTAACCGGGGTGCGCAGCAGATAGTCGTATTTCGGCATGATGCTTTCAGGCACGACGCTTTGCGGATCGCTGAAGTGATCGACATGCCATTCGTCCGAATAGCGCCCGCCGACTCGCGCCAGATCCGGTCCGGTCCGCTTTGACCCCCACTGGAAGGGGTGGTCGTACATCGACTCGGCGGCGAGGCTGTAATGACCATAGCGTTCCACCTCATCGCGCATCGGGCGGATCATCTGGCTGTGGCAGACATAGCAACCCTCGCGAACGTAGATGTCGCGTCCGGTCAGTTCGAGCGGGCTGTAGGGCCGCACGCCCTCGACCTCTTCAATGGTGTTCTCCAGCCAGAACAGGGGTGCGATCTCGACGATGCCACCGATGGTCACGACGAGGAACGAGAACACCAGTAGCAGCGTCGCGTTACGCTCGAGGATGCCATGCCTGTCGATGAGGGCCGTGTGATGCGGCAATTCGTTTGGAACGCCGCCATCGCCGGGCTGCACGACTTGGGGGTCGTCCTGCGGATCGGGAACGCTGTCGTTGTGCTTGGTCATCGGCTTACTCCGCAGGGACTGGAACGATCACCGCGCGCGCCTGCGGACCGCGGATCGTCATCCACATGTTCCAGACCATCAGCACCGCGCCGGCGAGGTAGAAGACACCGCCCGTCGCGCGGACCAGGTACATCGGAAACTTGGCTGCGACGGTGTCGGCGAAGGAATTGACAAGGAAGCCCTGGTCATCGACCTCGCGCCACATCAGGCCTTCCATGATGCCCGACACCCACATCGACGCGGCGTAGAGCACGATACCGATCGTCGCGAGCCAGAAATGCCAGTTGATCGCCGCCGTCGAATGCATCCGCTCGCGGCCCCACAGTCTCGGTGTCAGGAAATAAAGGCAGCCGAAGGTGATCAGCCCGTTCCAGCCGAGCGCGCCGGAATGAACGTGACCGATGGTCCAGTCGGTGTAGTGGCTGAGCGAGTTGACCGCGCGGATCGACATCATCGGGCCTTCGAAGGTGCTCATCCCGTAGAAGGCGAGCGAGGCCACGAACATGCGGATGATGGGATCGGTGCGGATCTTGTCCCAGGCGCCTTCCAGCGTCATCAGCCCGTTGATCATGCCGCCCCAGGACGGCATCCACAGCATGATCGAGAACACCATGCCCAGGGTCGAGGCCCAGTCGGGCAGCGCGGTGTAGTGCAGGTGATGCGGTCCCGCCCAGATGTAGAGAAAGATCAGCGCCCAGAAATGGATGATCGAAAGCTTGTAGCTGTAGATCGGACGATCGGCCTGCTTGGGCACGAAAAAATACATCATGCCCAAGAAGCCCGCGGTCAGGAAGAAGCCGACGGCATTGTGGCCATACCACCATTGCGTCATCGCGTCCTGCACGCCCGCGAAGACCTGCACCGACTTCGAGCCGAGGATCGAGACGGGAAGCGACAGGTTGTTGACCACGTGCAGCATCGCGACGGTCACGATGAATGCGAGATAGAACCAGTTCGCGACGTAGATATGCGGCTCGCGGCGCTTGACCAGCGTGCCCAGATAGATCGCCAGATAAGCCAGCCAGACGATGGTCAGCCAGATGTCGACATACCATTCCGGCTCTGCGTATTCCTTGGACTGGGTCGCGCCCAGCAGGTAGCCGGTCGCGGCCAGCACGATGAAAAGCTGGTAGCCCCAGAACACGAACCACGCGAGGTTGCCGCCCCACAACCTTGCCGCGCAGGTGCGCTGCACCACGTAGAAAGACGTGGCGATCAACGCGTTGCCGCCGAAGGCAAAGATCACCGCGCTGGTATGAAGCGGACGCAGGCGACCGAAATTCGCGTAGCCCTCGGACCAGTCGAAATTAAGCTCGGGAAAGGCGAGCTGGAAGGCGATGAAGGTTCCGACCAGAAAGCCAGCCAGGCCCCAGAAGGCCGTCGCGATGACGCCCGCGCGGATCGGTCCGTCCATGTAGCCGGTCTGAACAGCCGGTCTCTGTTTGCCTTCGATCGCGTCCCCGAAGCGCTTGACCTCCCACAGAAGCAGAGTGGCCGCGATGGCCATCACCAGAAGCGCGTGGAACGCGAAGGCCGGATCGCGGCCCCTGTTCGCCGCAAACGCCGCGATCAGCGCGATCAGCGCCAAAGAAATCTGTCTGAATATTGCCATCAGGCCCTCGGTCGAATGCTCGCACCGCAGGACGACGGGCGCGCTTGTCGACCGTTCACTGCCATGCAGCGTCGCGGGTCGCCTTGACCTGGATCAATAGGGTGACGGCTTGATCATGTCCGGTCACTCGCAGAAGGACGAAGGAGCGCTTTTCCAGCGGGACCGATGCGCCGGCAGGATCAGACCCGGAACGCTCAGGCGGAGGGCGCGCCGTCTTCGTCCATCGCTTCCGGCATAAGGTCCACGAGGTCGGGCACGACGATTGTCCGCGCCGTCGGCGTTTTGATCAGGCCGTCCTTCCTCAGCGCCGTGAACTGCCTGCTCGTGGTCTCGATCGTCAGGCCGAGATAATCGGCGATCATTTCGCGCGACAGGGGCAGTTCCAGGCGGACCGGACCGGATCGATGCGCCGCACCCGTCTCCGTCGCTTCGCGGCGAACCAGACTGAGCAGGAAATGGATCACCCTTTCCCGCGCAGTGAGCCGCCCGAGCAGCACCTGCCAGTCCCGCGCCACGTCCAGTTCATCCAGCGTCATCGTCAGCAGGCGACGCGCGACATTGGGCGACGACCTGATGATCGCCTCGAACGCGCGGCGCTGAAAGCGGCACAAGGTCACGTCGGTCGCCGCCTCGATGTCGAAGGACAGGGTGGCACGGCCTGGACGGCCGATGAAATCGGACGGCAGCAACAGCCCGACCATCTGCCGGCGGCCATCGGCCAGCGTCTTCGAGACCGTCGCGCATCCCGAAACGACAGAGGACAGATGGTCCAGCGACTCTCCCGCTTCCGCGATGCGGCCGCCTTTCGGGACGGTCACATAGCTCTTGATGCCTTCCAGCACGGCAAGCTCGGTGTCATCGCATTCGGCACAGACCGCGCGATGGCGGATCGGGCATTCGATGCAGGACGTTCTGGCAAGCCGCAGGTTCATCCCGAATGTGTATTTCGCGCCTTGATCTGCATCAAGGCGGCAAGGCCACGCGATGTCAGTCGTTCTTCGTCGGCACCGGCACCAGAACAGACCCCTCCATCAGGCGGCGCGCTGTCCGGAACACCGTCGCGCGCTCGACCTTCCAGCCGGCGTCGGCGCGCGACACACTGGCCTTGACGGGCATCACGCCAGACGAATGGCCGATCCGCACCATTCCATCGGCATTCGCGCGAACCGTTTCGGCAACGCAACTGCCCGCGATGCCCGACGCAACCGCGGTGCACATTGCGCCAGTCAGGGTAACCGCGCGATGCGCCTGCCCCATTGAGATCATCCGGACGGCGATGTCGAAATCGGCGGCACCGATCGTCTCGCCGGCTGTGCTGACGTAATCCTGTGGCGCGGCAATCATCGCGATCTTTGGACTTCCTGCCAGCCGGGCCGCCGCATCCGTATCGGCCGCCAGCCCCATCCTGACGCTTGCCACCCTGCGGATCGCCTCCAGCCGCTGCATCAGATCACCGCGGGCTTCGATCTCATCAGGCGTCTCGTAGCCGGTCAGACCCACCGTCCTTGCCGGGATGAAGACTACGGCGTTGGTCGCGTCTACCAGCGACGCTTCGATCACACCATCGAGCGAGGCGTCCTCCAACCGGTCCAGTTCGCGTCCCGTCGGCAAAAGCCGTCCCGTCGCGGCCCCACCCGGGGAAAGAAAATCGAGCTGGATCGCCGACCCGGTGCCAGCCACGCCGGGATTGACGAAATCGCCTTCGACGAGCGGCACTCCGTCACGGACCTGAAACCGGCTTTCGATGATCTTGGAGGTGTTGGTGTTGTGGATGCGCACGACAGCTTCGCCGTCCGCTGTCTGAACCAGACCTTCCTCGACCGCGAAGGGTCCGATGGCCGATGACATGTTCCCGCAATTCGCGCTGTAGTCAGGACGATCCGTCGTCACCGGGATCTGGACGAAGGTGTAGTCGACGTCGGCATCCGGTCGGGTCGACGGTGCGATCACGCAGATCTTCGACAGCGAGGAAACGCCGCCGCCCAGCCCGTCAAGCTGACGACGCCCCGGGTCCGGGCTGCCGATCGCGCGCAGGAAGATGCGGTGACGTTCGTCCATGTCGGCCGGCAGGTCGTCAGCGTGAAAGATGATCGCATTGCTGGTGCCGCCGCGCATGAACACGGCGGGAATGCGAAGCTGTCGGGCCGATCCTGTGGTCATGCAGTCCCCATCGCGCTGCGCAGCACGTAATGCAGGCTGCCTCCGTTGCGGTAATAGTCCAGTTCCACCCCGGTATCGAGCCGGCAGATCAGTTCGATATCGGTCACGGCACCATCGGACGCCGTGATGCGGCACGGCAGGCGGCCCTTCGGCTTCAATCCGTCTGCGATGCCCTGGATGTCGAACGTCTCGGTTCCGTCAAGACCGAGGGTCTCGCGCGCCACCCCTTGTGTGAACTGCAATGGCATGACGCCAAAGCCGATCAGGTTCGAACGATGGATGCGTTCGAACCCTTCCGCGATGATCGCGCAAACGCCAAGCAGCTTCGTCCCCTTTGCCGCCCAGTCCCGCGACGAGCCGACGCCGTAATCCTTGCCGGCGATCACGACCAGCGGAACACCCGCCTTGCGACAACGTTCGGCGGCAAGATGGATGGGAATGATGTCACCGGTCTCCGGGTCCCGGGTCCAACCGCCTTCACGCCCGCCCGCCATCTCGTTGCGGATGCGGATATTGGCGAAGGCACCGCGGATCATCACGTCATGGTTGACCCGTCGCGCCGCGAAGGAATTGAACTCGGCGGGTGGCACGCCAAGTTCCTGCAGGTATTGCCCGGCCGCCGAACTTGGCGTGATGGTGCCGACGGGCGAGATATGGTCCGTCGTGATGCTGTCGCCGAACATGGCAAGGACCCGGGCGCCGCGAATGTCCTCGACGGGGCGTACGTCGGGGCCGATATCGCTGAAGAAGGGCGGCTCTTTCATGTAAAGGCTGCCGGCATCCCATTCGAAGGTTCCGGTGTCAGGGACTTCGACCGCCTTCCACCGCGCCTCGCCTTCGAAGACGTCGGCATAGCGGTCCCTGAACACCTGCGGGTCCAGCGCCCGATCGACTGCCTCGGCCAGCTCCTCTGCCGTGGGCCAGATGTCTTGCAGATAGACCGCTTGTCCGTCCGACCCGGTTCCAAGCGGTTCGCGCATGATGTCGGCGCGCATGCTGCCGGCGAGAGCGTAGGCCACGACGAGCGGCGGGGAGCAGATGAAGTTCGACCGGACATGGGGGTGGATCCGGCCCTCGAAATTGCGATTCCCGGACAGGACCGCGCTGGCCGCGACGCCGTGGTCGTCGATTGCAGCGGCGATGGCCGGATCCAGTGGACCGGAATTGCCCATACAGGTCATACAGCCGAAACCGACGAGCTGGAATCCAAGCTGATCGAGCGGATCCTGAAGGCCCATCCGGGCCAGATACTCCGCCACGACACGAGATCCAGGTGCGAGGGACGTCTTGACCCAAGGCTTCACCGACAGCCCCTTTGAGACGGCGTTTCGCGCCAACATGCCTGCCGCGAGCATGACCGAGGGGTTCGAAGTGTTGGTACAACTGGTGATGCTGGCAATCACGACATCCCCGTGGTCCAGCGTCCAGTCCTTGCCGGCGACAGGTGCCCCACCGCCTGGCAGCGGATCATAGCCTTCAGCCAATTCGCTGAACCGTCCCGAAGCATCGGCCAGGCGGATGCGATCCTGCGGCCGCCTGGGTCCGGCGATGCTGGGCTCTACCCGGTCCAGCTCCACCCGGATGGTTTCGGCATAGTCCGGCTGGGGTTCATCGGGATCGTGCCATAATCCCTGCGCCCGGCAGTAGGTTTCCACCAAGGCGAGGTGATCGCCGCCACGTGCTGTCGCGTCGAGATAGCGCAGGACCTCTTCGTCGATCGGAAAGAAGCCCATGGTCGCGCCATATTCGGGCGCCATGTTGGCCAAAGTCGCGCGATCCGACAGGGACAGTGATTTCAGTCCGTCGCCGAAGAATTCGACGAAGCTGCCGACCACGCCATGCGCGCGCAGGCGTTCGGTGATCGTGATGACAAGATCCGTCGCGGTCGTCCCGGCCGGAAGGCGTCCTTTCAGCTCGCAGCCCACGACGCGCGGGACGATCATCGTCACGGGCTGGCCCAGCAGGGCGGTGCCACCCTCGACGCCGCCGACGCCCCAGCCAAGGACACCGATCCCGTTGATCATCGGGGTGTGGCTATCGGTCCCCAGAAGGGTTTCGGGATGGGCGATCGCGGAATTGCCATCCGTCGTCGACCAGACAGCCCGTGACAGATATTCGAGGTTGACCTGATGACAGATGCCCGTGCCTGGCGGCACCACGCGGAAATTGTCAAAGGCGCCCTGCGCCCAGCGCAGAAAGCGGTAGCGTTCTTCGTTGCGCTCGAATTCCTTGTCGAGATTGGCGCTGAACGCCCCCGCCGATCCATGGGCATCGACCATGACCGAATGATCGACCACCATGTCAGCCGGAATTTTCGGGTTCACCAAGGCCGGGTCGCCCCCGTTTCGCACCGCCGCCGCCCGAAGCGCTGCAAGGTCCGCGACCAGCGGAATGCCGGCCGAATCGTTCATGAGGATCCGGGTCGGATGAAAGAAGATCTCCATCTCCTGATCGGGCTTGGCCGCGGCGCTAGCGAATTCGACAAGATGATCCTTGCTGACCGCGTCGCCATCCTCGTTCCGAAGAAGATTCTCGTAGAGGACCTTGAGGGAACGGGGCATCCGGGTGACGGGACCGGCCCCGGCCTCTTCGGCCGCATCGAGGCTGTAATAGGCGAAGGTCTGGCCGCGGACATCCATCGTCCGTTTGGTGCCAAGGCTGTCCAGGCTGCGTCCCATCGCATCTCCTCCCTGTCGTTTCGGGCGTCATGTGCGGGGGTCATGTGCGGGGGTCACCGGCACATACCCTCCGCCCTACTGCCAGCCCCTTTGGTGGAAAGCCGTTGCCTCCACTTCAGACCGCATATGCCTTGTCGCGGGCGAGCCAGTCCTTCGTGCCGATGATCTCTTCGCGATCGCTGAACGAGATCATGCTGTCCTGAAACGACGCCGAGGAACCGTCGGTCCGGATGGCGGTCAGCGTCCGTTCCATCGCGTAAAGCGCTGCACGCTGCAAATCGCTGGGGATGATGACCAGCGAGTAGCCCAGCTCTCCCAGACGCTCTGCCGGCATCAGGGGTGTCTTGCCGCCCGCGAACATGTTGATCAGCTTGGGGTAAGGCAGCATCTCGGCGATACGCTCGATCTGTTCGACGCTGGTCGGCGCCTCGACGAAGATCACGTCGGCACCGGCTGCCATATAGGCATGCGCGCGATCGATCGTGGCGTCGAACCCTTCGACGGCAAGTCCATCTGTGCGGGCGATCAGGACCAGTTCCTCGTCCGTCGCGGCATCCTTCACCGCCTTGATCTTCTGTTCCATCTCGCGCGTCGGCACGATCGACTTGTCGTCGTAGTGCCCGCAGCGCTTGGGGAACTGCTGATCCTCAAGATGGAAGCCCGCGACACCCGCCCGCTCGAAGGCGCGGACCATGTGCTGTACATTCAGCGCATTGCCGTAACCCGTGTCGGCGTCGGCAATGACGGGGATGTCGACCGCGTCGACCATCGTCGCAAGCCGGTCGGTGATCTCGGCCATGCTCATCAGGCCCAGGTCGGGGATGCCGGTGCTGCGGGCGATGGCGCCGCCGCTGGCATAGACCGCAGGAAACCCGGCGCGTTTGATCATCCGGGCGGAGATGCCGTCATAACCGCCGGGCGCCACGACGGGGCCGCCCTCGGCCATCAGCTGGCGCAGTCGCTTGGATGCAGTCATCGTCAGTCTCCTTCTGGTTTCAGGTCAGGCCAATCGGCCGTGTCCGCTTGGTCGCGCTGAGCCGCGTCCTCTGCCCATGACGGCTCGAACACGGCAAGCGCGGCGCTGATGTGCCGCCGCATCATCAGTTCGGCCATCTCGGGATCGCGGTCTTCGATCGCTGCAAGGATGCGCCAGTGTTCCTCTACCGCGCGACGCGCCCGCCCCCGCTTCGATTTGTGCTGATTGCGGAAGATCTTGAGCAGTTGGTATAGATCGTCACTCAGCAGCGAGACGAGCATCTCGTTCTTGGACCCGCGGGCGATGCGGTCGTGGAAGTCCCAGTCCTGCTGGTTCTGGCTGTAATCATCGCTTTGGCGGACATAGCGTTCGTGCGCTTCCAGCATCTCGCGAAGCTCGGCGATCTCGTCATCCGCCATGTTCTGGGCGGAAAGCCGTGCCGCCATGCCTTCCAGTGCCTCACGCACCTTGTAGATCCCATGCAGCTTTGGCCCGGTCAGACGCACCACGCGGACGCCACGTTGCGAAACACGCTCGACCAGACGACGCTCTTCCAGCCGGCGCATCGCCTCGCGCAAGGGACCACGGCTCATTCCGAAACGCTCGGCCAGCTCGACCTCGAGAATGCGGGCGCCGGGCGCTAGCTCGCCCGAAACGATGCTTTTCGCCAACGCGTCGTAGGCTTGATCCGCCAGGGTTTCGCTTTTCGTGTTGGTCGTATCCACGTTCGAAGTGACCTGAATGTCAACAATGATCCTTGTGATTTGTAGGCTTCGATCTATCGACAGGTCAATACTGCCCGCAAAAATCGGTATTTACGACAAGGATCGTTGACGGTTGACATAGCCTGCCCGCTAGCGAATGATAAAAATGTTGACATTACGTGGGGGAACGCATGTCAGCGCAGCAGAGGAGGAGGAGATTCAATGACACAAAAACATCGGCAGATTACACGCCGCGCCGCCACCGCCATGACGCTCGCGACAGCGATGGGGGTGGCCACGCCCCTGCAACTCGCAGCGCAGGAAACCGAATGGCCCGAACGTCCGATCACGTTCGTCGTGGGCTTCGGCGTCGGCGGAAGTGCGGATCGCACCGCGCGGGCGCTCGCCCAGTTCATGACCGATGAAATCGGACAACCGATTTCGGTCGTCAACCGCGAGGGCGCCGGTGGCCAATTGGCAGCGGCCTACGTTCTGGCGCAACCCGCGGACGGATACACGCTTCTTGCGACGTCGTTGTCGCCGTATCTCGCGAATTCGATCCTGAACACCGGCGCCGACTACACGCTCGATGATTTCGCGTTCATCAACGGACAATGGTCGGATCATGACCTGATCGCGGCAAGCGCCGAGTCGGGCATCTCGTCGATGGCAGAGATGATCACTGCCATCAAGGAGGCACCCGGCGAGCACAGCGTCAGCGTGGTGACGGGATCGGCAGGTGAACTTTCGACCTACATCCTTCTGGACGCAGCCGGCATTCCTGCGGACGACCTCAACATCGTGACCTATGAAAGCGGCGGCGCCGCACGATCGGCCGCAGCCGGCGGCCAGGTCGACTTCACCATCCTGGGAGCCGAGGGCAGCGATGCGATCCGCGACATGATCACCCCGCTCGCGGTCGTGGCCGAGGAGCCTCTGGAAGGCTGGGACGGCGTGCCGCTGGTCAACGAGGCACTGGCCGAAGCAGACTTGGAAATCCCGGTCGTCAGCGGCTCGATCCGCGGGCTTGCCGCATCGGCCGAGTTCAGGGAGCAGCATCCCGACCGCTGGGAAAAGCTCGTCTCAGCCTATGAGCGCACGATGCAGAACCCGGATTTCATCGCGCATCTGGAAGCCAACGAGATCGGCGCGGAATGGCTTGGGCCAGAGAAGACGACCGCACGGATCGAAAGCAATTTCGAGATCCTCGAAAAGTACGGACACCTGATGCAGTGACACGGAACGGGGGCTTCGGCCCCCGCTCTTGTCGCCAGCCCAAAGGGTAAGGGAATGATCGTCCAAAGCGCGAAACGCAGGATCGACTGGGGGCATCTCGCCCTTCTCGTCGTCCTTGCGGGTATCGTCGTCTGGTATCTCCACGACGCGTGGAGCGCCTCGGCGAGGGTTCGAAACCTGATCCTCGTCCTGCCGGCCAGTATCCTGTCCCTGGTCCTCGCTGCGGCGATTGCAATCGGCGTCCTGGTGCGGGGCGTCGACGAGGCAGAAGCGACGGAAGACAGCACAACCCGCGAGAAACTGTATCCGCTGATCCTGATGGCGATCTTCGGGCTCTACATCCTGACCCTGCCGGTGACCGGTTTCGATGTCGGCTCGGCACTCTTCGTATTGATCGCGCTGATGGTGGACGGTGAGCGGCGACCGCTGTTTCTGGCCATCTATCCAGTCGCCTTCGCCGCCGTTTGCACGATGCTGTTCCGCTGGCTGCTGCCGTATCCGATGACGACGCTGATCCTGTGAGGATGACATGATCGATCTGGGTGCGCTCGGCGATGCTTTCAGTCTGCTCTTCGGGTCATTCCAGCCCTGGATGGTGGTCGTCCCCGGCCTGATCATCGGATTGCTGTTCGGCTCTGTTCCCGGACTTCAGACCAGCATGGCGATGGCCGTGTTCCTGCCGGCGACGCTGGGCATGGATTTCCTTTCGGCGATGCTGTTTCTGACCGCGATCTTCACCGGCGGCATGTTCGGCGGCGGCGTCTCGGCAATCCTGATGAACATTCCCGGCACCTCTTCGGCGGTCGCGACAACCTTCGACGGCTTTCCGATGGCGCGGTCCGGCAAGCCGAGCGAGGCATTGGGTATCGCGCTTGGCGCGTCGACGATCGGCACAGCTTTCGGCTATATCGCGCTGTTGCTTCTGATCCAGCCGCTGACATCCGTGGTGCTGAAGCTGGGTCCGACCGAGATGTTCGTCGTCATCCTTTGGGGCCTGACGCTCATCGCGGCTCTGCGCGGCAAGTTCATGGCACGCAGCATCCTTGCCGGCACGATCGGGCTGCTGATCGGAACCATCGGGATGAGCCCGAACGGCGTCATTCGCGGCACTTTGGGCAGCCCGTTCCTGCTGGACGGCGTTCCGGTAATTCCGGCGATGATCGGCATGTTCGCCGCGTCGGAATTGTTCAGCATCGCCGGCAGCGGCTATCTGGTGGATAGCGAAGACAAGAAAAAGATAAGCCTCAAGCGTATCATGGCTGGCATCAGCGAGGCGTTGCGGATGCCGATGACGCTTTTGCGCGGAAGCATCTACGGCGTTTTGATCGGCGCCATCCCCGGGGTCGGCTCTTCGGTGGCCAATCTCGTCTCGTATGGCGACGCACGTCGTCGCGCGGGTAATCCCGACAGTTTCGGCAAGGGCGATGCGCGCGGGATCGCCGCATCGGAATCGGCCAACAGCAGTTCCGAAGGCGGCGGCATGGTTGCCCTGTTCGCCCTCGGCATCCCCGGCGGGGCCGGGACCGCTGTCCTTCTCGCCGCCTTCTCGATGCACAACATCACCGGCGGGCCGCGCTTTCTCAGCGAGCAGGCCGATGTGGTCTATGCGGTGATCCTGGCCAACATCGTGCAGGCTTTCCTTCTGCTCTTCGTCGGCATCTTCTTGATGCATTTGATGAGTTCGGTGGTGAAGGTCCCGCTGCGCATCCTGATCCCGTCGGTCCTGGTCCTGGCCACCTTCGGCGCCTTCGGGCTGACCGGAACGCTGGCCGGGCCGATCACGCTGCTTGTCTTCGCCCTGATCGGGTGGCTGCTGCGAAAATACGAGTATTCGGTCGCGGCAGCGGTCATCGGACTGCTGCTCGGACGGATGGCAGAAGGTGAACTTTTGCGCTCTTATCAGATCAGCGGGGGAAATTTCGACTATGTCTGGTCCCGGCCGATTACGCTTGGCCTTTTCCTTCTGCTAGTGCTGTCGCTGTTCCTGCCGTGGGTGGTCGAACGCCTGCGCCGCGGGTTACAGAGACGTGACGTGGCCGCGCATCACGAATAGATCGCGCGTGGCCCGGCTCTTGGACGGGGCTCGTCGATGCGGGCCCTGCTTGTGATCACGGTTGCAGGACGCTGGATGCGGAGGGTGACAATCGCACCGGCGTGACGCATCTGCAGGCGCGGCTTGCCGCGCATTCAACGATCGCCAAAGGCGAGACAACAGACGGGGACGGCACGCCTTGCCGGCTGCACATCGTCTTTTCATGGTCAGTCAGGCCGCAAGAGGAGTATCTATGAGAGATTTTCAACTTCCAGGCAGATCCCCCGTCCTGGGATTGAACGGAGCGGTCGCGACGTCGCACCCTCTGGCCAGCGCGGTCGCCCTTGAGATGCTGAAGGCTGGCGGACATGCCATGGACGCCGCAATTGCCGCATCCGCGGTTCTGACGGTGGTCGAACCCGGCATGACAGGGATCGGCGGCGACAATTTCACGATCGTCGCGGAAGCGGGCGGCCCGGTGCGCGCCTATAACGGCTCGGGTCGCGCACCCGCGGGTCTGGACGCCGAAGCGGTGCGCGCGGCGCATCGCACGATGCCCCGTTACAGCGCGCATTCGATCACCATTCCCGGCGCCGTCGAGGCCTGGTGCCGCCTTCACGAGACCTATGGCCGCCTTCCGCTTGATCGCCTGATGGCGCCTGCGGTGGCCTTCGCCCGCGACGGGTACGCCATGCACCAGCGCGTCGCCTTCGACTGGACCGCGCAGGTCGAAAAGCTCGGGCGCGACCCGCATGCGGCGGCGGTCATGCTGCCGGGCGGGACTGCGCCCCGGGCAGGATCGGTCCACCGGCAGCCCGCGCTTGCTGCAACGCTTGAGCGTATCGGCCGCGAGGGACGCGACGCGTTCTATCTTGGCTCTGTCGCAGAGGACATGGTCAACCGGCTGAAGGAGCTCGGCGGCAGCCACACGCTGGACGACTTCGCCGAAGCCGAAGGCGAGTGGGTCGAGCCGATCTCGACCACTTATCGTGGTCATGAGCTTCTGGAATGCCCGCCGAACGGTCAGGGTCTGGTTCCGCTGATCATGCTTAACATCCTCTCCGACTACGATCTGGGATCGCTTGACCCGCTGGGTGCAGAGCGGATTCACCTGTTCATCGAAGCCGCCAAGCTGGCCTATGGCGAACGCGACTCGCGCATCGCCGATCCCCGGATGAGCGATGTGCCCGTCGAAACCCTGCTTTCGGCAGACCATGCCGACCAGCTGCGCCGCAGCATCGATCGCGAGAAGGCGGGTCCCACCCCGCCGTCGAGCATGCCGGCAAGCGAGGACACGATCTATCTGTGCGTCGTCGACCGCGATGGAAACGCCGTCAGCTTCATCAATTCGATCTTCGAGAATTTCGGCAGTGGCCTGATGGCGCCGTCCTCGGGGGTCATGTTCCACAATCGCGGCTTCAGCTTCCGGCTGGATCCCGATCATGCCAACACGCTGGCACCCAAAAAGCGGCCGCTGCATACGATCATTCCGGCAATGCTGATCAAGGACGGCGCCGCGGTCGTGCCGTTCGGCGTGATGGGCGCCCATTTCCAGCCCTTCGGTCAAAGCTGGATGCTTTCGAACATGCTTGACCATGGCATGGACATTCAGGAAGCTCAGGATCTGGCCCGGGCCTTCGGATATGCCGGAGAGGTCACGCTCGAACGGGGGATTGCGCCCGATGTCGCTGCGCGACTGGCCGAACTCGGACATCAGGTCTCTGTCGCACCGACACCGCATGGCGGAAGCCAGGGGATCTTCATCGACCGCGAAAGCGGCGTTTTGAGCGCGGGATCGGACCCGCGCAAGGATGGCTGCGCACTTGCCTACTAATCGTCCGCGACAGTCGCACAGCCAATGAGCGCGGAGCAAACCAACAAGGAGAGACACGACATGCTTAAGGGAACCCCTTTCGCCGCCGCGGCGATGATCGCGGTGGGATTGGCAGGCGGGCCGGCCAGCGAGGCGCGCGCGCAATCCTTTCCGGAACAGGAAATCCAGCTGATCATCCCGTTCGGGCCAGGCGGCGCGACCGACATCATCTTCCGGCTGATCGCGGCGGAAGCCGAACAGCATCTCGGGACGACGATCGTGCCGGTCAACATGGCCGGTGCGGGCGCAACGCGGGGGTCACGTCATGTCCTGGAGGCAGAGCCGGACGGCTACACGATCCTTGGCAGCCATGACACGATCGCGCTGTCCAGCCTGGCGGGAATGGTCGATTATTCCTATGACGATTTCGAGCAGGTCGCGCTGCTGACGCAGACGATCAACATTCCGACCGCCAATGCAGAGCATCCGGTCAACAGCGCCGATGAGATCGCGGCCTATGTCGCCGAGAATCCGGGTGACGTGCGGTTCAGCATCATCCCGAGTTCGACGGATCACTTCTTCTGGGCGCAGTTCTTCGACGAGGCGGGGATCGACATGGCCGATGTTCGGCTGGTCGGCTATCCCGATACGGGCGAACAGGTGTCGGGCCTGCTGGCGCAAGAGGTCGATTTCGGCATGTTCAACCTGCCTTCCGCCGGTTCGCATTTCGAATCCGGTGCGCTGAAACCGTTGGGCGTCGCCAATGACGAGCGGCTTGCGGCACTAAGCGAGACGCCGACGCTGCGCGAGATGGGTCTGGAATTCGACCACGCGACAAGCCGCGGCATCTTCGCACCGAAAGGCACGCCGCAGGAACATATCGACGCGATCGCCGCCGCCTTTGAAAAGGCGCTGGAAAACGAAGAGCTTCGCAGCCGCATCGAAAACGAATTCGGCACGAATGTCCGCTTCCTTGCGGGCGACGATTACGAAGCCTTCCTCGACGAGAACGAGACGGCGCTGGCGGCTGCGGCCGAGGGCATCGAGTTCGAAAACTGATGACGTTGGTGGGGCGGTCCGACCGCCCCACCTGACCCTGTTCTGAAAACGGAAAGCTGCCGATGTTCACCCTGACCAAAGACCGCGCCTTCGCATTGGCGGTTCTGGCGCTGGTGGCGACGATGTATGTCGCGTCGCTCGACATTCGCCCTGCCACAAGCTGGCAACCCTACGGCTCGGCGTTCTATCCGCGCCTTCTGCTGGGCGTCGTCGGCCTGCTTGCCGTTCTGCTTCTGATCCGTAGCTTTCTTCCGTCCGCCCCGGTGCAGACGGCGATGATCCCCGCCCTTGTCGCGTTCGTCAGAACCAACCCGCGGGTGCCGGCGCTTTTCCTGGTGTTCGCGGCCTATGTCGCGATGATGCCGGTCACCGGCTATCTGCTGGCGACGATGGGCTTTCTGATCCTGTCCTTCCTGCTGCTGTCCGGATTTTCCAGCAGGCGCATCGCCCTGGTGAGCCTGATCCTGGTCATCGCGGTGCCGCTGATCGTCTTCTTCGTCTTCGAAAACATCCTGTCCATCCGGCTGCCCTGAGGGCGCGCCAGTCAATCCGCGCGGAGGCGATCCAACCATGCCCCAATTCTTCCTCGAAGCCTTTGGTCAGGTCATGTCGCTTCATGTGATCGGGTTGATCGCACTGGGCGTCGTGCTTGGCATCATCGGGGGATCGATCCCCGGCTTCACCGTCACGATGGCCATCCTTGTGGTCTTTCCCTTCACCTTCGCGATGGACCCGGTCGCCGGCGTTTCGCTGATGGTGGGCGTCTTCGTCGGCGGCTATTCCGGCGGTCTTGTCAGCGGGGTCATGCTTGGCATTCCGGGGACGCCCTCCTCCATCACCACGGTCTATGACGGCTACCCCATGGCGCAGAAGGGCGAGCCGGGACGTGCCTTGGGCATCGGCATTCTCGCATCGTTCTTCGGCACGATCATCAGCGTCGCGCTGCTTGTCGTTCTGGGGCCGCTCATCGCGCAGTTCAGCATGAACTTCCGCCCGTGGGAGATCACCGCCCTGATCGTCTTTGCCCTGACCCTTGTGGCAAGCCTGTCCGCCGGTGCCATGCTGAAGGGCCTGATCGCGGCCGGCCTGGGCCTGCTGGTCACCACCGTCGGCTACGACCGCAACAGCAACCTGCGCTTCGATTTCGGCTTCACCAGCCTCGAATCCGGCCTTCAGGTCCTGCCCGTTCTGGTCGGCGTGTTCGCCTTCTCGCAGCTTTTGGGCAACCTCGAGGAAAAGCCGTCGGGACCCGCAAACGACCCGGTGAACCGAAGCGTCAGCATTCCTTATGGTCTGATCTTGCGCGACATGGCGGGGCAGAAGTTCAACATCCTGCGCTCTTCGCTGATCGGCGCCCTTGTCGGCGCCCTGCCCGGCACCGGCGGGACGGTCGCGAATTTCGTCAGCTACGATCAGGCCAAGAAGATGGCCCGCCGGCCGGAGGAATTCGGAACCGGCATCCCCGGCGGCATCGTCGCGTCCGAGGCCTCGAACAGCGCTGTTGCGGGCGGGGCGTTCATCCCGACACTGGCGCTTGGGATCCCCGGCGACCTGCCGATGGCAATCATGATGGGTGTCCTGATCCTGCACGGCATCAATCCCGGCCCGCTGATGTTCGAGGAGAACGCGGTGCTCGTCGGCTCGATCTATGTCAGCCTGCTGGTCGCGGCGGTGGTCATGGTCCTTGCCAACTTCGCACTTGTGCGCTGGTTCGCAAAGATCTCGCTGATCCCGCAGCGGATCCTTGCACCCGTCGTCCTGGTTCTCTGCGCGGTCGGTTCCTTTGCGCTGAACAACAACCTCTTCGATGTCTGGGTGCTCTTCGGGTTCGGCGTCGTCGGCTACCTGCTGTGGAAGGCCGGTGTGCCGCTGACGCCGCTGATCCTGGGTGTCGTGCTTGGCGAAAACTTCGAGGCTCAGTTGTTCCGTGCGCTTGAACTGGACGACAGTTGGCTGACATTCGTGACGCGCCCGATCTCGGCCACGCTGCTGGCTCTGGCTGTCCTATCGGTCGTCGTCGCGGTGATGCAGAACCGGCGGGGCGCGCGGGAAGCGGTCAAGGAGTAAGCCTGCGGTGCGCCCCCGTCGGGCGCGCTGAAGCCACCGACACACGCTGACATGCGATTTATCAACGGCGACCCGGCACAATCTTTGGTTGTGTCAGCTTGAATGCTGCTCCATGATTAATGGTATCAAGGAGAGCGGTTTAATGAATCAAGGCATTTTCAGGGCATTTACTGCCTGCGCATTCCTTTCAGTTGCAGCCAGTTGTTCATCGACGGTGACGCCTAATCGGGATACCGGCCCGCACGACGTCAAGGCGTCGCCCCCCGGCAAAGCGCAATGTTTCGGTCCGAATTCGGCCGAACAGGCAATGGGCGTTCAGGCCACGAACCGGGCACGGTCCAGCGCCGGCCTTCCCTCGGTCAAGGCAGATGGCGCCCTGGCGCGCGCCGCGGCCGCCCATGCCTGCGACATGGCCGAGCGGGGCATCATGACCCATACCGGCAGTTCCACCTCGGGACCGTCGGCACGTGTCAAAAAGCTTGGCTACGCTCCGCGGGTGACCGCGGAAAATATCGCCGCGGGACCATATAGCGCCGCACAGGCTTTCGCGGCGTGGAATGGATCGAGCGGGCATTTGCAGAATATCCTCATTCCGCAGATGCGCGATTTCGGTGTCGGCAGCGCGGTCGGATCCGATGGAAAGACCGTTTATTGGGCTGCCGTCTATGCGGCGCGCCGCTGAAGGTTGATCCGGACCCGCGCTGGTCTTTTGTCTTATTTGTTGCCGAAAAGGACAGCTTCTCTGATCGCGTCGAAGGTCTTAGGTCTCGGATAGTGTTTAAGGTTGAGTCTCATGTTACGATTTTCTCTGTGTCTCGTCGTCCTTCTGGCAGCTTGCACCAAAGAAGCCGGACCCTGCGCCCAGGGCTGCATCAGCACGCTGGTGGAATGGGAAAACGGGTACGCGCCGTCCGGGCTGAAGTAAGCCTGACCTTGGTGTCTGGCGCTGCGCATGGCGCAAGACGAGGCTGAAGCCGCGAAACGCGCGCCGATGCCTGCGCACGACAGGTTGGATACAACGCCACCCCTGATCGTGCTCACGTCAGCGCGAAACTGGGTCGAGGCGGCGGGGCCGATTGGCCCACACCGCAGCCTATCAGGAAACGCCCCTCACACCGCCATCTGCGTGACGAACTTCGTCACCATATATGCGTCGATCGCCTCGGACCCGCCCTCGGTCCCGTAACCGGAATCGCGGATGCCGCCAAAGGGCACTTCCGGCAGCGCAAGGCCGATATGGTTGATCGTCATCATGCCCGCCTCGACCTCTTGCGCCAGTCGCTGCATCGTTTCGGCAGAGCGGGTGAAGGCATAGGATGCAAGACCGAAGGGCAGCCGGTTCGCTTCCTCGATGGCATCGTCGAGCGTCCCGAACCGGTTAACGACGGCGATCGGTCCGAAGGGCTCTTCGTGCATGATCCGCGCGGACAGCGGGACGTCGGCCAGCACCGTCGGCGCGAAGAAATTGCCGTTGTTGCCGATCCGCTCGCCGAACCGGCATTATCGAGGCAACCGGAATTCCGGTATTTTCGGTAACGTCACGACTTAAATCGTCTCTGTGCAGTCAAACCAGAGTCGATAGGGATCATGTCGGCACGCGGCACTTTCCGAGCTGGAATTAAGATTGCGAATCAGTCTCTAGTCGTTCCAGAGATCACCAAACGCAACCGCATGGGTTTTGCTCAAGGTGGCTCGCACATGGCCAGCAGGTTAGATGCAATAGCGGACCCGCTTTATGCCGGGCCGCTTCTTTAACCGAAATCCGACTACCTTTCTGCTCTCGTCCGAGAAGAAGCTGCAAGGCGTGCTGCTATTCGGTGCGCAAGTGAAGCCTGCCCTCGCCGACGCCTCTTTCTTGACCAGCGTTCGCTGGCCTCGGAAGCGATATCCACAAGAACATAACAGCAAGACTGCAGTTCCCGTTTCAGCCTCTACGCCCTGATCGCTATATTGTCCGTGCTGCGAAGGAAGACGCCTGCGCAGCCGCCGCTTCGGCAGCCGCACAAGCGAGAGTCTCGACACCTCTTTCTCTGCGTCCGGACGGCGATTGAGTCAACCGGTATTCGACCCGCATTGGGTCGGGCGAAAGAGGATGGAATGATGAGGAAAGACAATCGCGTCGCGGGTGAAGACCTGCGCCTTATCAACAAGAATGAACTCTGCAAGATGCTCGCAGCGAGCGAGGCATCTGTCGACCGCTGGCTGCGCTCTGATCCGAGCTTCCCTCAGCCCCGCCGACTTGGGCCTGGCTCGATCCGCTGGGTGCAAGGCGAAGTGATCGGCTTTATCGAACAGCTCGCAAAGGTGGAATACGAGGATCACGCCTTCTCGCCGGATCTCGGTTGATGACTGTCAAGTTCGAGATGAGTCTCCACGCGCATGATGCGGCTCTCGTCTTGGAAGACATGCGCCAGCGAGGGCTCGGCAAGAAGGAGGTGCAGCTGCGCGACTGTCTTCTCGCCGGTCCCGCTGATCGGTCGAATGAGCTTGCGACCGTGTCGGGCACGGTCGGGATTTTTTTAGGAGGCCCTACAATGGCCAGACGCTCCGCCCTATATTGTCACGCAGGGTAGGATCACCCTATCTCATCAGGCCAAATGCTACCCATCTGCTACCGCAGAAATTCTGGCCGGAGAAAAGATATTAAACATTAGGCCGATACGAAGGAAGAATGGCGGAGGGAATGGGCCTGACCTCCAACCTTCTCCACTTCAAGTCATTGATATTGTTGATCCGCCTGAGCTGCCAACAAGCCGATTGCAGCATCAGTCGAAAAGCCCGCAGGTTCGGCCAAAGCCGCGGCGGCATAGATTGCCATAGTCGACAATGCTCTCACCCAACTGCCTCGGAAGTCCTGTGGTCCTGCGCGCAGTGTGAATGGTCGCCGATCACCTCGATGATCCGGCAGTCGGCGATGGTCCCCTGCGCACACTGGGTAATCATCCGCTCCAGCTCCGCCTTCAGCGCCGTCAGACGCGCGATGCGCGCCTCCACCGCGGCAAGCTGGTCCTTCGCAATGATGTCGGCGGCTGCACACGACTGGTCCGGTCGGTCGGAAAGGCTCAGGAGGTCGCGGATCGCCTCCAACGGAAACCCTAGCTCGCGGGAGTGGCGAATGAAGGCCAGCCGTTCCAGCGCGGACTTCCCGTAGAGCCGCTGGTTCCCGGCGCTCCGCTCGGGCTCCGGCAGGAGCCCGATCTGCTCATAGTAGCGGATCGTCGGCACCTTCACCCCGGCCGCGTCGCCCAATTTTCCAATGGTGAGCATCAGATGCCTCTTGAACCTCTAGCTGCTAGAGACTTCAGGTTTCCGATGCGAGAATAACAAGAGCCGCGTGCTGCGAGTGGAAGGACAAGATGACGACGAGCGATGGAGCAAGTTGCGAGTGGACGGTCACCGGCATGGATTGCGGGGCTTGCGCGGGCAAGGTCCGGACTGCGGTCGAGCGTCTGCCGGGTGTAAGCCAGGTCGAGGTTGCCCTGATGACGGAGCGGCTGCGCGTCACGCTAGATGAGGGGCAGACCACGCGCGAGCGCGTCGAGGCGGTGGTCCGGTCAGTCGGAGACGGCATCGCTCCGAAAGGGACTGTACCCGCGCGCAAGGGCTTCGTACTGCCCGAAAGCGGACGTCCTGCCACCGGCAGCGGTGCCGCCTTCGAAGACCAGCCCGCGCGCGCTCCCGAAGGCATCGTAGCCGGCGGCTCCATCGCGCGTTCGCTGCCATGGCATCGGACTAGGAAGGGGCGTCTTGTCATTGGCACCGGGCTGCTGCTCGTCGTCGCCTGGGCTGTGAACCTTCTGGCGTCGGACGAAGTCGCGCGCTGGGCATTCGTCCTCGCGACGCTGATCGGGGTTGCGCCCATCGCGCGGAGGGCTTTCAGCGCTGCCCATGCGGGCATGCCCTTCACCATCGAAATGCTGATGACCATCGCCGCGACCGGAGCGCTGTTCATCAATGCCGACGAAGAGGCCGCGCTGGTCGTGTTCCTCTTTGCCATGGGCGAGGTGCTTGAAGGTGTCGCTGCGAACAAGGCCCGCGACGGGATTCGAAGCCTCGCCAGTCTCGTGCCGAAGACGGCGCTGCTGGAAGTGGATGGGAGAACCCGCGAAGTGCCCGCCGAGGCGCTTGCGATCGGGCAGATCGTGCTCGTGCGTCCTGGTGCTCGTATCCCTGCAGATGGAGAGGTGATCGACGGTATCTCAGGCGTGGACGAGAGCCCGGTCACGGGCGAGAGCGTGCCGAAACCGAAGGAGCCGGGCGACGCGGTGTTCGCAGGTTCGATCAACACCGAGGCCGCGCTGCGCGTGCAGGTCACGAAGGCGGCCGAGGACAACACGATCTCCCGCATCATCCGTCTGGTCGAGGAAGCCGAGAGTGCCCGCGCACCGACCGAGCGTTTCATCGACCGCTTCAGCCGCGTCTACATGCCTGCCGTGGTCGGGGTCGCGCTGCTGGTCGCCATCGTCCCGCCGCTCGCTTTCGCGCAGGCCTGGGATGTCTGGATCTACCGCGCGCTCGCACTGCTCCTCATCGGCTGTCCCTGCGCCCTCGTGATCTCGGTGCCGGCCTCCATCGCCTCGGCGCTCTCCTCGGGCTCGCGCCGTGGTCTGCTGATGAAGGGTGGCGCGGTCATCGAGGCGGCGGCCCGGATCACGGATGTTGCGTTCGACAAGACGGGCACGCTGACCCTCGGTCGTCCCCGGGTGACGGACGTGGTCCCCCTCGGCGGGACGGAGACTGAGGTTCTGTCGCTGGCCGCCGCAGTCGAATCCGGGTCGAGCCACCCGCTGGCGGCGGCGATCCTTGCGCGCGCACAGGCTGACGGCGCCCCGTCGCTGCCGGCTTCCGCAGCCAGGGCGCTGCCCGGAAAGGGAGCGGAGGCGGTGATCGGTGGCGAACCTGCATGGGTAGCCTCGCCACGGTTCGCTGGAACCAGCGGCGTCATGAACGATGAGGTCAGCCATATTGCGGCCCGTCTCGAAGAAGAGGGCAAGACCGTCGTGGCAGTCTTCCGACCGGGCCGACTGATCGGGCTGATCGCTCTTCGCGACGAGCCGCGCGAGGATGCGGCGGAGGCGGTGCGTCAGCTTCGCACGCTCGGTATCCGCTCGGTCATGCTCACCGGCGACAATGCCCGTACCGCCGCCGCGATCGCAGGCCATGTGAGAATCGAGCACCGCGCCGAACTGATGCCCGAGGACAAGGTCGCCGCAATCCGCGAGATGGTGGCGAATGGTCGGGTCCTCATGGTCGGCGACGGCATCAACGACGCCCCGGCCCTGGCCTCAGCGCATGTCGGCGTGGCCATGGGATCCGGAACCGATGTGGCACTCGAGACCGCCGACGCCGCGATCCTGCGCAACCGGGTCACGGACGTTGCCGGCAAGATCAGGCTCGCCCGCGCCACCATGACGAATATCCACCAGAACGTGGCGATCGCGCTTGGTCTGAAAGCGGTCTTCCTCGTGACCACCGTCCTCGGGATCACCGGACTCTGGATCGCGATCCTCGCCGACACCGGGGCGACGGTGCTGGTGACGCTCAACGCGTTGCGGCTCCTTGCCTTCAACCCGGATCGCGAGATGTGAGACGCTTTCACCCCTTCGCTGCGGTGTTCACTCGCCCCTCGTTACCGCCTGTTGGTATCCGCGCTCTCGCTCCGGCCAGCTGCTCTTGATGTAAGCGAGGACGGCCCGGATCTCCGGATCACCCAGCACGTCTGCGAAGGCTGGCATGTCGCTCTCATACCCGCCACCGACGATGGCGGCCGTACCTTTCTTGACGATGCGGAACAGCATGTCGTCGGGATGGTGCCAGGTGTGGCCGCTGGCGTCATGCGGTGGCGCCGGCAACCGGCCGGACGGTAGCGGCGAGCGCCAGTCGGGCTGGCCCTCCAGATCCGCACCATGGCAGGCGGCGCACTGATCTGCATAGACCTGCCGCCCCTGCGCGATCACCTCCGCCGACACGACGGCATCGGATGCAGTGCCGGGAAAGAGTCGATCGCTAAAAAGAGCGACGATCAGACCTCCGACGAGCAATCCCACCACCACAATATTTCGAACGCCATATCTCAAGATTTCGGGCCCCGATCACGACAGAAGGTCATTGGCCTCACGTAGAGGTGCAGGTTTGCCAGACGCCTGCCTTCGGCGACAATGGACATTCTCGTGAGCAGTACCTATTTTGCCAGCATGATCCGCCGTCTCGCCACCTTGCTTGCCATACTCGCGATCACCGTGGTGACGAGCCTCGCCTCTGCGCATGCTGCGCGCATGAGTTCTGGCGTGGATCGTGAATCGCATGTCGCAGGCATGGTGCATTCGTCGGACATTGCGGAACGCACCTGTGACGCCGGACAGCACTGTGGCGCGGCCGATGCCGGGATGTGCGAGTTCGTCTGTGCGGGTCTTTCGGCCTTCCTGATATCGCCAACCGGCGAATCCGGACGGGCCCACGGTCCTGCCCGGCATGACCTTCCGTCCGAGGCAAGTCCCGTCAGCCGCGCGCCGGGGCTGAACGAACGACCTCCCAAGCTCCGTCTCCTCTGAGCGCGCCCGGGCCGGTGCCCGTGGCGTCCCATCGGTTTTGATGAACGGGACCTAAGGTCCCGAGGAGACGACCATGAATACCCTTTCACGACGCGGCTTTCTCGCCGCCAGTGCGGCAGCCATTGCCGCAGCTCAGATGCCCCGCCTTGCGTTTGCCCAGACCGGGGCGGCGATCAGCCTCTCGGCCGCCACACGGACGCTCGACATCGACGGACGCGCGGCCACTGTCTTTGGCCTTGCCGGTCCCGGCGGTCAGGGCCTGGTGCTCGACCCCGGCCAGAGGTTCCGGGTCGATCTGACCAACGATCTCGATGTGGGCACCATCATCCACTGGCATGGCCAGATCCCGCCCAATGTGCAGGACGGCGTGCCGGACATGCCGATGCCGCTGCTCGCCCCGGGAGAGACCCGGTCATACGATTTCGAGGCGCGGCCGGGCACCCACTGGATGCACAGCCATGTGCCGATCCAGGAGATGCGGCTGCTCGCCGCGCCGCTGATCGTGCGCTCGCAGGAGGATATCGCTGCCGACAGGCAGGAAGTCGTGATGTTCCTGCATGATTTCTCCTTCAAGACCCCGGAGGAGGTTCTGGCGGAGATCAGCGGCGGGCACGGCGCAGGTCATGCCGCCGCCGCCGAAGCGAGCCCCAGACAGGGCGTGCCCATGGAGGGGCTGGGCGGGATGCCGGGCATGGGGCATGGCGGTATGGGGCACGGCGCCATGGGCGGCATGGCGATGGGCAATATGCCTGAAATGGGCGGGATGATGGGCATGGGCGGCCAGATGGGCGGCATGGCCATGGACCTGAACGACCATGACTGGGACGCCTATCTCGCCAACGACCGGACCCTGTCGGACCCCGAGGTCGTGCAGGTCGAGCGTGGCGGGCGCATCCGGCTACGCGTGATCAACGCCGCCGCGGCGACGGTGTTCTGGATCGACAGCGGGGCGGCCGAGGCACGCCTCGTTGCGGTGGACGGCCACGCCGTCCAGCCTATCGCGGGCAACCGGTTCGGGCTGGCGATGGGCCAGCGTCTGGACATCGAGATCGACCTGCCGAAGGAAGGCGGCGCCTGGCCGATCCTCGCGTTGCGCGAAGGCGCGCGGGAGCGCACCGGCCTGATCCTCGCCACGCAGGGTGCCGAGGTTCGGCGTCTCGATCCCCTTGCGGAGTCAGAAGCGCCCGCTTTCGACACCGATCTGGCACAGGAGGCACGCCTTGTCGCTCTGAACGCCCTGCCGGACCGGCCGGTGGATCGCAGCCAGATGCTGATGCTGGGCGGCGCGATGCAGCCCTATGTCTGGACGATCAACGGCGCCATCTGGGGCCAGCACCAGCCGATCACCGCACGCAGCGGCGAGCGGGTCGTGCTGTCGTTTCACAACATGTCGATGATGGCCCACCCGATGCATCTGCACGGGCATGTGTTCCAGGTCGTCGGCCTGAACGGGAGGCGTGTCGCCGGTGCCTTGCGCGACACGGTCCACGTGCCACCGATGTCGATGGTCGATGTCGCCCTCGATGCCGGCGAGGCCGCCCACTGGATGCTGCACTGTCACCACATGCCGCACCTCGCAAGCGGGATGATGACCGAGTTCGCGGTCACGGCGTCCGTCTGATCCGGCCGGGGCGTTCGGATAGGGCGCCCCCATAGCGGCCCCAAACCGTGCCGGGCTGACGGCCGATGCCGCAAGAGCAGATCACACGGTGCACCTTGCAGCAGGAAAACCAGGAGGATGAGATGATGAACTGGAACGACATGGGCCCCGGAATGGGTTTCAGAATGGGGTTAGGCTGGCTTTTCGGCCTGCTGATCCTCGTGCTGCTGGTTTTGGCAATAGCGGCGCTGATCAAATACCTCCGGAAATGAAGGAAAGGACTTTTCAATGGCTTACACAATCAATCGCATGGTTCCGGGCACCGGGATCGACGATGTCGATGCGCGAACGCGCAAGGCGCTCGCAGATCATGGCTTCGGCGTGCTGACCGAGATCGACGTCAAGGCGACGATGAAAAAGAAGCTCGATGTCGAGATGTCGCCCTATCGCATCCTCGGAGCCTGCAATCCGAAGATGGCGCATCGGGCGATCGGGATCGAACCTCGGGTGGGCGCGATGCTGCCCTGCAACGTCATCCTACGCCAAGTCAATGGCGGCGGCGTGGAGGTCAGCGCGGTCGACCCCGTGGCCTCGATGCAGGCGATCGAGAACGCCGAACTGACCGCCGTGGCGGGCGAGGTCCGAGACCTTCTGGCGAAGGCGGTCGAGGCGATCTGAGATGAGCCTTTGCGATTCTTGGGATCACTCTGCTCGGGGTGTCAAAACGGCAATAATATTTGATCAGGAGCTGGAATATGAACTACGGACGTTTCCTTGCAATGATCGCGACTTCGACGGTCGTGATGTTTGGATTGATGTATCTCAACACCTACGCACTCGACCATATATTCTTCTCGCAGACGCGCATGTGGATGGCGATCTATATGGGTGCGGTGATGGCGATCATCATGCTCGCTTTCATGCTGGGCATGTATTCCAATAAGCGGCTCAATCTCGCGATCTTCGCCGGAGCTGCTGTAACCTTCGCCCTGTCGCTCTGGCTTGTCCGAAGCCAGGAGACTGTCGACGACCTCGCCTGGATGCGGGCGATGATCCCGCACCATTCCATTGCCATCCTGACCAGCGAGCGGGCCGATATCTCGGACCCGAGGGTCAGGGCACTGGCAGATGCAATCATCGAAGCGCAGCGAAGCGAAATTGCCGAGATGAAGAGTTACATCGCAGACATCGAGGCGAACGGCGAGGCACCCGCGGGCACACCCCGAGCCGAACTTGAATGACGCCCATGAACCGAAAGGAACGTCAGTAGCCGACACGATCAACCGGCTTCCGGCTTGCGCATTTCCGCGGTGAGACGCCAGCGGAGACCTAGGCCGCGCCACGTGGGCTGTGCTCGCCCTCGGGCTCGTCACGGGGTTGCCGCTGCTTTGGGTGGCAATGCGGAGAGGGCCTGAAAAGGAAAATCGATGACAAAAAGCGATTACGAGAAGAACAGCATCACCCTCCTCGGCGCCATCGCCATGGGGACCGGTGTGATGATCGGCGCGGGCATCTTCGCGCTGACCGGCCAGATCGCCGAGCTTGCCGGGCCGCTCTTCCCGCTCTCGTTCGTCGTCGGCGCCATCGTGACCGCATTCAGCGCTTACACGTATATCAAGATGTCGAACGCCTATCCGTCGGCGGGCGGCATCGCGATGATCCTGGAAAAGGCCTATGGCCCGACGACAGTGGCGGCAGGCGCCTCGCTCCTGATGGCGCTGTCGATGGTCATCAACGAAAGCCTCGTCGCGCGGACCTTCGGCACCTATACGCTACGGGCATGCGGCGGCGACCCGGAGAGCGTTCTCGTCCCGATTCTTGGCGTTGGGCTGATCGTTTTCGCCTATCTCGTGAACGTCTCGGGCAACCGGTCAGTCGGGCTGTTCTCCATTGTCATGGCCGTGCTGAAGGTGGGCGGCATCGCGCTGTTCGGTGTTTCCGCGCTTTGGGCCAGCGGTCTGTCGTTCGAGGCGACGGGCGGAGACGCGAGCGCCACCGGCTTCGTGGCGTCGGTCGCGCTGTCGATCCTGGCCTTCAAGGGCTTCACGACAATCACGAACAGCGGCGCAGAGGTCACCGACCCGCACCGCAACGTCGGTCGGGCCATCATTCTGTCCATCGCGATCTGCGTCGTCGTCTATCTGCTTGTCGCCTTCGCCGTCGGCTCCAGCCTGCCGCTCGACCGCATCGTCGCCGCGAAGGATTATGCACTGGCCGAGGCAGCCCGGCCCGCCCTCGGACAGACCGGCTTCTACCTGACGGTGGCGCTGGCGCTGGTCGCCACGGCGTCGGGTCTGATCGCCAGCGTATTCGCGGTCTCGCGGATGCTGGCGAAGCTGACCGACATGAAGATGATCCCGCATAGCCATTTCGGGATGCCGGGAAGGATCAAGGACCATACGCTCGTCTACACGGTCGTAATCGCTGGCTTCCTGACGGTCTTCTTCGATCTCAGCCGGATCGCCTCGCTTGGCGCCTTCTTCTACCTGGTGATGGACATCATCATCCACTTCGGTGTGTTCCGGCATCTGCGCGAGAAGATCGGCGCGCAGGGCTGGGTGCTGCTGACTGCCATCGTGCTCGATGTCGTGGTGCTGGCGGCCTTCGCCGCGATGAAATGGCAATCCGATCCGCTGATTGTCGTGATCGGCATCGTCGGCATGGCACTGGTGTTCCTGTTTGTCCGGGTCTTCCTGGCGCGTAACCCGATCAAAACGGGGAAACACACTCACCATTAAGAAATAGCTTGAGCCTCCAGCGGGAGGAAACCTCAGGTTGAAACAAATCAGATGAAAGTTGGCAAAACATGGAACACGACCATTCACACACGACGCCCGACATTCCGGAAGGGACCGAGACTGCCAAGGATCCAGTCTGCGGGATGACTGTTCAGGTCGGGTCAGAAACGCGTCACGCAGCATTTCAGGGCAAGACCTTCCATTTCTGTTCCGAGGGTTGCCAGACAAGGTTCAAGGCCGACCCCTGGTTCTACGCCTCGGGGCGCGCCGCGGGGCAAGAGACGGCGGCCCCTGCGGACGCGCAGTACACCTGCCCGATGCACCCCGAGGTCATCCGCGATGAACCCGGAGACTGTCCGATCTGCGGCATGGCGTTGGAGCCGATGCTCCCCTCGGACGAGCCGAGCGAGGAGCTGACCGACTTCACCCGCCGGATGTGGGTCTCAACGGCCGCGGCGGTGCCGCTGATCGTTCTGGCAATGGGGGAAATGGTTGCCCTGCCGGTGCGGGACTGGATCGGGCACCGGACGGCGAGCTATCTGGAATTCGTGCTGGCGACCCCGATCGTGCTCTGGGCGGCATGGCCCTTCTTCAAGCGCGGCTGGGAATCGGTGCTGAACCGCTCGCCCAACATGTGGACCCTGATCAGCCTCGGTGTGGGCGCGGCCTATCTCTATTCGCTGGTCGCAACATTCCTGCCGGGCGTGTTCCCTGAGCAATACCGGACGGGCGACAGCGTCGGCAACTATTTCGAGGCGGCAGTGGTGATCGTGGCGCTGGTCTTTGTGGGCCAGGTGCTGGAGTTGCGCGCCCGAGAGCGCACGGGCGACGCGATCCGCGCGCTGCTGGATCTGGCGCCAAAGACTGCGCGGCGCATCCTGCCTGATGGCACGGAATACGACGCGCCGCTGGAAAACATCATGGAGGGCGACCGGCTGCGGGTGCGCCCCGGCGATGCGGTGCCGGTGGACGGGGTGGTGATCGAGGGGCGATCCTCCCTGGACGAAAGCATGCTGACCGGCGAGTCGATGCCGGTGGAAAAGGGGCCGGGCGACGAAGTGACCGGGGCCACGATCAACAAGAACGGCAGCCTCGTGATCGAGGCCGGCAAGGTCGGCGCCGACACCGTGCTGGCGCAGATCGTCGCTATGGTGTCAAACGCCCGCCGCTCGCGCGCGCCGATCCAGGGGATGGCCGACCGAGTTTCCGCCATTTTCGTGCCGACCGTGGTGGCGGTCTCGATTATCGCCTTCATAGTCTGGATGATCTTCGGACCCGAACCGGCGCTGGTCTTCGCCATTGCCTCGGCGGTCTCTGTGTTGATCATCGCCTGCCCCTGCGCGCTCGGCCTCGCTACCCCTATCTCGATCACCACGGCGGCGGGGCGCGGCGCGCAAGCGGGCGTTCTGATCAAGGACGCCGAGGCGCTGGAGCGCATGGCCGCCGTCAATACGCTGATCGTGGACAAGACCGGCACACTGACCATGGGCAAGCCAAGGCTGACGGACACCATCGCGCTGGGAGACCTGCCCGAGGCTGACCTGCTGTCGCTGGCCGCTGCGCTGGAACGCGGATCCGAACACCCTCTCGCCGAGGCCATTGTCGATGGCGCCGAAGCGCAGGGTGCCGCCCGTCAGGAGGCGACCGAATTCGAGGCGGTCACGGGCAAGGGCGTGCGCGGCAAGGTTGGCGGACGCAGCGTGGCGCTCGGCAATGCCGCGATGATGAAAGAGATGGCGCTGGATACCGCGCACGCCGAGGCGGAGGCCGACACCCTGCGCGCACTCGGCAAGACGGCGATGTTCGTCGCGGTGGACGGGGCGCTTGTAGGTATTGTGGCGGTGGCCGACCCGATCAAGGAGTCGACGGCGCAGGCGATCGATGCGCTGCATGCCCAGGGGCTGCGCATCATCATGGCGACCGGCGACAACGAACGCACCGCGCAGGCGGTGGCAGACAGGCTCGGCATCGACGAGGTGCGCGCGGGCGTGTTGCCGGAAGACAAGAAGACGCTGATCGACCAACTGCGCGCCAAGGGCCGCAAGATCGCCATGGCGGGCGACGGGGTGAACGACGCGCCCGCTCTGGCCGCCGCCGACGTCGGCATCGCCATGGGCACCGGGGCCGACGTGGCAATGGAAAGCGCCGGGATCACGCTTCTGGGCGGTGATCTGATGGGTATCGTTCGGGCCCGCAAACTGGCCCGCGCCACGTTGCGCAACATCAAGCAGAACCTGTTCTTCGCCTTCGCCTACAACGCGCTTGGCGTGCCCATCGCGGCCGGGCTGCTCTACCCCGTCACCGGCCTCCTGCTCTCGCCGATGATCGCGGCGGCCGCGATGAGCCTCTCGTCCGTCTCGGTCATCAGCAATGCGCTGCGGCTGCGTCGGATTGATCTCTGACCCCACAGAAAAATTTCCAATCAGAAAGAGGAAAACCAGATGACCGAAGATAAACTTTCGCGCCGCATGATCCTGATCGGCGGGACCGCCATGTTGACGGCATCGCCACTGAAGGCGCTCGCGCAAGGCGCCGGACCGGCGATCCACGTGATGAAGGACCCCAACTGCGGCTGCTGCTCGGCTTGGATCGAGATCCTCGAGAACGACGGTTTCGCCGTCACGACCGAGCGCAGCCTCGGGACGCTTCTGATGCGCTACAAGCTGGAGAACGGCATCCCGCAGGAAATGGCCTCCTGCCATACGGGTAGCATCGAAGGCTACATGATCGAGGGGCACGTACCTGTTGCCGACATTCGCCGTCTCCTGGAGGAGCGCCCCGAGGCGGTCGGCCTTGCAGTGCCCGGCATGCCCTACGGATCGCCCGGCATGGGTCCGGAAAGCGAACGCGAAGCCTACGAGGTGTTGTTGATCCGGCGCGACGGATCGACCGAGGTGTTCACACGCTACGCTGCCGCCTGACCACCAAGCTGCGAGTCAGCTTCTGATCAGAAAGAAGAGCACAGGCGCGCCTGCTCCCGCATCACCGCGTAGTCGCTCAGGATCCCCTCGATCGCTGATCCGTCCGGCAGCAGGTGCAGTTCTTCGGCAGCGCGCGCCTGGAGCGCGGGGCTGTACTCAACGACAGGCGGGCAGGTCCTGATCCCGCCAGCTTCAGAACCGACCATCGCGCAGCCGCTCAGCAAGCTCGTTGCGATCCCGAGGACGGCGAGCCGCAGCCTCCAGCATCCGGCGTTGGATTTCATTGGTCTTCTCCGTGGTTTCAAGGCGTTCGGCGAGGCGTCCCGCTCGCTCGCCAGAACGCCGAAGCAACAGCAGGAGCAGGAGCACGGCGAGGACAATGGCGCCGTAGCGAAGCGCCGACCGCACCCTCGAGCTGGCAGCGAACCCAGTGAGCAAATCGGCAATCACCGCCGCCCCCGCTTCCAGTCGTCGAGCCGAGCGTAGATCGTGACCGCGATGCCTCCGAGCGCGACGGCGATGAACACCCAGCGCAGCGTATCGAGGTACGGCACAAGGGGCAGGATTGCGGACTGGGTCTCGGCGAGGAGGCTCTGCGCGACCTCGACGCCGGCTGCGCCCAGCGTAGCCACCCCGCCGGCCCCCTTCATGGTGCGGCTGTCGGCCAGCAGCTCGCGCGCGGGCGGCGTTTCGGCTGCGAACGCGGTCGCACGTACCGGGAACCGCTCGCCCCATTGCCGAGCGGGACCGAGATCGATGTGCATGAAGCCCGAGCGGGGATAGTAGCCGAAGCCGAGGAACCCGACCTCGCGCGCCGCGGCCTCGAAGGCCACCGGGTCGTGGTTCGCCATGGCGATGTCGAAGGCGGCGCCCTTCATGTGTTTCGAGCGGGTCGCGCCGCCGACGGCGCGATTGTGCTCGGGGCTGCGATAGGCTGAGCGCACGATCAGCGGCTTGCCCATCCGGTCGCGCAGCGCCTGCAGTTTGTCGAGCGCCAGTTCGTTGATCAGCAGCTTGCCGGTGCCGCGGCAGGCGATTTCGGGGGGGCTGAAATTCGGCCAGCGCCAGGTGCTTTCCGGTACATCACGCCAATGGCGGTGGAAGGTTGTGTTCATGAGGGTCCTCCGAAACGAAAAAACCCGCCTCGAGGGCGGGTGCTGTTGGGCTGATAAATGGGGACGGGGTGCGGCTACGGGCCGCCGCCGAAGATCTTGAGCTTGATGGCGATGCCCGCGAGCAGCGCCAGGTGACGCCGGAGAGGTCCATCGGCTTGCCGTCGGCCCAGATGCGCCCGATCCCGGTGATCGGGCCCTCGCAGAGCGCGACCGCGAAGCTGGCGTAGTAGAGATACTCGGTGGTCTTGACCTTGCCGCCCCCGCCGCCCTTGCCGCCGCCTTGGGTGGTGGTTTTTGGTCTCCTCGCGGAAATCCGTCGCCCAGATGATGTTGCCGCCCATCCGCATCCGGCCGTAGAGGCGAGGAATGACCGCGCCCTCAGTGGCCGAGGTGATGCGCAGCGTGTCGAGCCGCGCGCCCTCGATGCGCTGCGTCGGCGCCAGCGATGAGATGATCCAGCTGTCGACGACCGAGCCGATGGTCGAGCCGATGAAGCCGCCGATGGTGGCGGCGCTGACACCGAGGATCGCGCCGCCGATGCTGCCGCCAATGGCCGCGCCAGCGGCGCCGAGAACGAGGGTGGCCATGGTCGGAAAAAGCACGTCCTTTCCGGCTACTGGCCGATCAAGGGGGAGCTCGACCTGCGTCCCCTGCTGAGCGACCTGCACGAAGCTGGAGTTCGGGTCGCGCTTCCCCTGGTCGAGGTCAAGCAGGCCCCGCTCGTCTTCCGCCGCTGGACCCCCGAGACGCGGATGGTGCGCGGTGACTGGAATATCCCTGTGCCGCCCCCGGATGCGCCGATCGTGACCCCGGATGTGGCGCTCGCCCCGCTGGTGGGCTGGGACCGGGAGGGCTATCGGCTGGGCTACGGCGGCGGATATTTCGACCGCACACTCGCCGCCCTCGCGCCTCGTCCCTTTTTGATCGGCATCGGTCTGCAGGCGGCCGAGCTGACCACGATCTATCCGCAGCCGCACGACATTCGCCTGAACGCGGTGCTGACCGAGGACGGTTTGCAGGTGCTGCAGTTGCGAGAAGATATCGAACCACGGATGGGTGACAGGTGACGAGTAGTGCCTATCGGAAGCTATCACTCGCCCCCCGCTCAGATCCAGGCTTTCAGAGTGGGTCGCCCATGTCACGGGCCCGATCGCAGAGGGAACAAATTCGGTGCCGGGAAGTTTGCAGACGCAGTTCCTTTAATGCGCTCTCAGCGTTCCGCCAATCTTAGCCACTCACTACAAGCTTCAGTCTCACGAGTGCAGGCATGACGGATGACAACGACATGCGACCAAAGCGCTTTCCGCTCTCGGCGGGTATCCTATTAGGTCTGGGTGTCGGCGGATTTTTCGATGGGATAGTTCTCCATCAGATTCTTCAGTGGCACCACATGGCGACCAGCGTCTGGCTGCCGGTGGACGGCGCGTCCTCGGCATCGGAAGCATTGAGGAACCTCAAGCTGAATACAGTGCTGGACGGTCTTTTTCATGCAGCGACCTATATCTTTGTCCTTGCCGGACTGGTTGTGCTTTGGCGCTCGGCGCGCAAAACGCATATGCGCTGGTCCTCGCGACGCCTGAGCGCCTCACTCCTGATGGGCTTTGGTATTTTCAATGTTGTCGAAGGCCTGATCGATCACCATTTGCTCGGCATTCACCATGTCAACGAAACGGTTCCTCGCGGCCAGTGGATCTATTGGGATCTCGCATTCCTTGCCTGGGGGGGCGCGATGCTGATTGCCGGCTGGCTTTTGTCGAGCAGGACGAAGTCCGATCAGCCAATTTCATGACGTCCGAAAACCGATCGAGGCGAAACCAACATCCGCAACCTCGCCAGTTCGCACTAGCGACGCTCGCTCGGAAAAGAGAACCGCTGCCTTGTCCCGCTGACCGAGTTTGCCGAGCCGCTCGGCAAGGGCCAGGGTAATCAGTGGTTCGCACCTGCCGAAGAAGGTCGGACACTGTTCTTTGCGGGCATCAAGGTTCGGGGCTGGACGTCAGTCCGAAAGGTCAAGGAGGGCGAGACGACGATGATCTCTATGCCTGTCCCCCGAATGCGGAGGTCGAAGCGATCCAACCAAACACAATGCCCGTCATTCTGCTTAAGCCCGAGGAGTGTAACGCCTGATTCGAAGGTGTCGAGGCAACTCCCATGCAGCGGCCATTGCTCGACCGCCCCCTGCGGCTGGGGGATAGCGAGACCTAACCAGGTCTGGCGACAGAGCTTATGTGGCTAAGCCGCGAATAGCGAGGCTCGTATAATCGTGGCTCGTATAATATCGCCGGCAAATCGTTGCGCTTTTTACAAACGCTGACTTGAAGTAATCTAAGCTGGTCACTGCAGGGGCGACGGGAGCCCAGGGAGACGCCTGAGTGAGCAAGTCCATCAAGCTTGTCTTCTCTCCTGTCGGTGGAACAGGCGCCGGCTTGGCGCAAAGCGCCGATGGCCACACGCTCCTCGCGGATCGACCGGCTGGAAAGGCCTCCGGATCAGGCCTGGGCTTCAACGGCGGCGAACTGCTGGCCGCATCGCTCGGCGGCTGCTTCTGGAATGACCTGCACTACGCGGCTGAGTCCGCTTCCGCGTCCGACTTCCGGGTCGAGAGGGTGGATGTGAAGGTTGACCTAGCGGGCGAGCCGCTCCGGGTGGTTCGCGCGCGGATCGCTGCCTGCTTGTCAGGGAGCGACCGACAGACGCTCGCTCGAATCTTCGAGGCGGCCCGATCCGGGAGCACAATCGCTAATTCACTCAGTCCTGCGTTTCCGATCGACTTCGAGCACGTGACTGGCTGACGTCAGCGCTCCAAACGACCGCGTTGTTGGCGTGGTCCCCGAGATTAATGTATTGCATGCGTCACTTTCGCTCTCCCGTGCAGCCGCGCCAGCAGGTTCTTGACCGTCGACCCTGCCAACGACCCCCACGTCGTGTCAGGATGCCGCTCGCGTTCAACGCTCCCGCGATCATGCGTAGACTGCGGACGCGGGGCATCTCCAGGCCCGCCTGGTCGTCCAGATCCCGCAGGTCCGTTTTCCGAAGCGTTAGGGCATCAGGCATCTCGCGCTGCATCGGCCAGCCGTGGGTAGACGCTCGGGCAGTGTAAACCCACTCCTTCCGTCCGACGAGCCACAACGACGGCAAAACCAAAGTCCTGAGCGACTGCTCGGTAAGAGGGCGCGCGTTAGTGCTCGAGCTGGATGGTAATCGAAGGACCGTCCCAGCCTCTCAGAGTGCTTATTAAGATTAGTTAGATGTGGCCGACGGAAAGGAACAATGACAGCGCATCCCGGCTTCAGGGTTTGCGGACGGCCATTGGGCTGCCGGCCCAAGGAATAAAGGAGAGCCATCATGTTCCATCATTCCAGCAAACTTCAGTACAAAGTTCGTGTTGATCGCCCCGACCCCCAATTCGCCAAGTACTTGCAGCAGGCTATTGGCGGTATCGAGGGTGAAATTCGCGTAGCCATGCAGTATTTCTTCCAAGCCATGGGCGCGCGCGGTGACAGCAAATATCGCGACATGCTCATGATGACCGCGACCGAGGAGTTGAGCCACATCGAGTTCTTGGGCCATGCGGTGGCTCTCAACCTTGAGAATGCGCCACTAACAGCACAAGAAGAGGCCGCACAGGATCCGGTCGTCCACGCCATCATGGGCGGCGCCAACCCCCGGCACATCCTGTCATCGGGTCTCTCGGCGATGCCGGTCAATGCGAACGGTGTCCCCTTCGACATGAGCCATGTTTACGCGACCGGTAACATCGGTGCGGACATGCTTGCCAATGTCACGGCAGAGGCCGGGGGTCGCGTTCTGGCCTCGCGCCTTTATAACATGACTGACGATGCGGGAATGAAGGACATGCTTTCGTTCCTGATTGCGCGCGACACCATGCATCAGCAACAGTGGCTCGCCGTGATCGAAGAGTTGGGTGGCATGCAGAATGCTTTGCCGATCCCGAACTCGACGCCGGAAGCACACGAGGCGACCGAACACTCGTATTACTTCCTCAACACGTCCCTTGATGAACCGACACCCGAGGGTCGCTGGACATCAGGGCCGTCGTTGGATGGACGCAGCGAGTTTTCCGTTCGTGAGAAGGTCGAACCCCTCGGCCAGAAGCCGGATCTCGGGAAGGCGCGCCCCAACTCCGGAGCCCAAACGGAGCAGCAGTAAACTAGCGCTGGCGGCATCGGGCGACGATGCCGCCTGTCGGATACAGGTCGGGCATTAGGCACGCGGAAAGGTGTCCACACCCTCAGCGATGTGGCGGCGGATCGCTGGCCGGGAACGATTCATCCGATGCTTCGTCGACGCGGTCCCACTCCGCAGGCGGGTTCTGCATAGCTTCTGGGCCGGCGGAACGAACGGGAGGCTCGTCGGCAGCAAGACCGGTGATGCCATCAACGGTCAGCCTAAATTCATCCGCTAACGCCAATTCTACACCGGCGCCGGCGGCCTCAACTGCTCCAGGATCCTCTTGCCCGTCCTGGAACATCGTGCGCTCTCGGAGAAGAGATTGCACTCGCTCGCCGGAGGGCGTGTTCGCGAGCGCGGTGACGATCAATTGCAGCATGCGCCGGTGAGCAAGCAATCGGCCCTCAAACTCTTCTTCATTCATCGGTTGCTCCTATTACACAGCAGCAGAAACGAGCATCTTCATCAGAGGAGCGGCGACCTCAGCCCAGATCAAGTATGGGCCGCGACCTGAGCGTGTTGAACGACCGACCAGTCGTCATGCCCCTTGCGACGATAAACGGACGTGCAGGCCGCCGAGAACCGGCTCTCGCCCTTGATCGCCTCGACTTTATAGCCAACGACGATCAACCCTTCTTCGGGCCGGGACACGGACTTGTTCGAGAACGTCACCTCATCCCAATCAGGCGTTCCGCTGACTGCCTCGGTCGCAGCCGTCCCTGTGAACAGATGCGGCGCATGACTGAGCGCCATGATGCACTCTGGATCGACGCGCTCATGGTAGGCTTCGTCTGTTGCCTGCCAAAGGCTTTGCTCGAATTTCCAGACGCGTTCGTCATCCATGGGTTACTCCTTAAAAAGAAGCCTTGGGTAAAATGAGGTCTCGTCGTGCTAATAAGTGGAACAGCGCTGCTTTGCGGACAGCGGTGCATGGCCGCACAGTCAAACGCGATCTGCCGGTAAAGGTTGCTTGCCAGTCTCTGCTAGACCTTTTGCTCCGCCAACTTGCCTTTCAGGTTCCGGACCGTCGACACATGCCAGCGACCCCCGCGCCGCGTCAGGATGCCGCGCGCATTCAACGCTGCGGCGATCTCACGGAGGCTGCGGATGCCTGTCGCCTCCAGATCGGCGAGGACAGTCTCCAGCGAAGCCGCATGTGCGTCGGCATTGCGCGAGACTGCGGCGCGGAGCGCCCGTCCGTCATCACCGCCGCGCCTGAGCGCCGTAGCGCCGTTGGGATTGCCGAGCCTCACCCCACGCGCCTTTGCGGCTGCCAGCGCCTCCTTCGTGCGCCGGGAGATCGCCTCGCGCTCCTGCTGGGCCACCAGCGCCATGATCCCGATGGTCAGGTCATTCGCCTCTGGCATGTCGCAGGCCAGGAAGCGAACACCGCTGTCGCGGAGCTGCAGAAGGAAAGCCGCGTTGCGTGACAGCCTGTCGAGCTTGGCGATGAGCAGCGTCGCGCCGGTCAGGCGTGCCTGGGTCAAAGCCGCTGCCAGTTCAGGTCGGTCGTTGCGCCTGCCGCTTTCGACCTCGGTGAAGCGGCCTGAGAGGGTGGCACTGCGTGACTGGAGGAACTCGTCGATCGCACGGCGCTGCGCCTCGAGCCCGAGCCCGGACCGTCCCTGCCGCGCGGTCGAGACCCGCTCGTAGGCGATGTAGCGTTGTCCTGATCCTGCCATGGCTGACCTCGTACAAACCTGCGTAACGGTGGTTGCGCAGTTCTGTACATCGGCTCGAGCCCGATCACGTAGTCAATTGATCGGCCGGTTGCCCGATATCCTGTCGGGCTTTGTGTCGCCTTCGCCTGAACGGTCCCGAGGGCCCTCGTCCTTCGCCTCGGTGCGGGTCTTGCCCTCGTAAGGCACGAGCTGGATCATCGTCGGGAACGTCACGGTCTCCGGCAACTCGATCGAGAGCCGGGCCCGGGCAACCGGTGTCAGACCCAACTCCGCCATGAAGCGACCCATCAGCTCCATCTGCTTGTTGGCAACCGAGAGCCACGGCGATTGCTGGACGTAGCCGCTCGGCGTTTTCAGCAGCGCGGGCGTCTCGGCGAGCTTGGTTTCGGCCTCCGCCCAACGACCGTAAGCCTGACAATAGGCCGCGAGTGCAGAGCGGTCGGCCAGTGTCAGGATCCCCGCTTCATGCAGCGGCGTGGCCAACCGGCGCCATTCCTTCTGAGCCACATGGGAAAGATGGCTTGGGCAGCGCGGCAGCGCGTTCAGCCGGGTCTTCGTCAGGGTCGGCTTGCGAGGGATGGGTTTGCGTCCGGTTCTCATCGTGGCCTCACATGTCGAACTGCGCCCAGACGGCCGCGACCGCGGGATCGGTGGCCGAGACGTCGACCGCCAACCGCGATCTTGAAGATGGGGTCAAGCCGAGTTCGGCCATGTAGCGCGCCATCAGCTCGCGTTCCTTGTTGGCAATGGTGAGCCAAGGGGAATGCTGGATGTAGCCCGAGGGCATCTTCAAGAGAACCGGCGTCTCCTTCAGCTTCCGTTCCGCCTCGACCCAGCGGCCGTAGGACTGGCAGTAGGCCGCGAGCGCCGCGCGGTCGACCATGGTCAGGAGACCGATGCGGTTCAGATCGCGAGCCAGCCGCTTCCACTCGGCCTTGGCAGAGGGGTTGAGATGAGCCGGACAGGTCGGCAGATCCGCGGCGGGCTCTGGCTCGGCGCCATTGATCGGCCGCTTGCCGGGGTTGCCTGCGACGAGCTTAAGGCGGGTCGGTGTCGGCTTGCGGCCTCTCATGTCCCGCTCCTCGCTTCTCCACGGTCAACCAGTCGCGGGTTCGTCTGCGGTGTTGGTCGAGTCATCGGGACCTCATCAAAGCTGCCCAAGGCCGCATCCGACCCATAATTGCGGGCGATTTGCATGCAAGGTCTTGAGGATACCCGGTCGGCAATTTCGCGGTCGCGTGCGCGTGCCGAGGCCGCCGGTCCCGTGGCAAAGGCTCCCTGACTTTTGACCGCCCCCCGCGGCACCGCGCGGGCGAGGTCAGCGCGACAGCGGCTCACCTTCCCAGCCTCGTGAACAGGCGGCGCAGAACATAGCTGCGCGCGAGCGACATGACCGTGAAGGCGACGCACAGTCCAACCTGTTCGCGCACGCTTGCCTGAATACCCGTGGCTCGGAACAGCACCGCCTGAACGGTGAGGGCTAGACCGAACCCCACGGTGACATTGGTGACCGCCTCGATCAGCGACATGGCGCGGGACTGGCTCATGAGGCTGCCTTGAGCGGTGCGGCCTCGGAAGGTGCCAGCTCGATGCGCGTGCCCTGCCGTTCGGCGGCGATCGTCCCGAAGGTGCGGCCGTCGCCCTCCAGCACCGCCTTCTTGCCGGTGAAGACCTGCCAGCGCAGCACGATCACATCGACATAGGCCGGATCGAGCTCGACCGCGTAGCAATGCCGCCCCGTGGTCTCGGCGGCGATGATGCTCGACCCCGATCCGCAGAAGGGCTCATAGACCGCCTGCCCCGGGCTTGAGTTGTTCAGCATCGGCCGGCGCATGCACTCCACTGGCTTTTGCGTGCCGTGCACCGTTTTCGCGTCCTGGTCACGGCTCGGGATCGTCCACAGCGTCGATTGCTTGCGATCGCCCGACCAGTGCCCGGTGCCGCGGACCGCGTACCAGCAGGGCTCGTGCTGCCAGTGATAGTGCCCGCGGGAGAGCACCAGCCGTTCCTTGGCCCAGATGATCTGGGAGCGGATCGAAAAGCCCGTCGCCTCGAGGCTCTCGGCCACCGTGGTGGCGTGGAGAGCGCCGTGCCAGACATAGGCCACCTCGCCGGGAAACAGCGCCCAGGCTTCGCGCCAGTCGGCGCGGTCATCGTTCAACACCTTGCCGGTGCGCCTGGTCTTTGCGGCGCCCACGTCGTTGCGCCACGCCGGATCGTAGTTCACGCCAAACGGAGGATCGGTTGCCATGAGATGCGGTGTCACGCCGTTCAGCACCCGCGTCACCGTGTCCCGATCGGTCGAGCTTCCACAGATCAGCCGGTGCGAGCCGAGGGTCCAAAGATCGCCCGGGCGGGAGACCGGATCGGCAGGCGGCTCCGGTGTTTCCTCCTCGCGAGGATCGGGTGCGTCGTGACCGAGCAGCTTGTCGAGTTCCGCGCCTTCGAAGCCGAGGCTGGTCAGATCCACGTCGAGATCAGCGAGATCGCCGAGCTCCAGCGCCAGCAGCTGTGCGTCCCAGCCCGCCTGTTCGGCCAGCTTATTGTCGGCCAGGATGTAGGCCCGCTTCTGCGTCTCGCTGAGATGCGCCAGCTCGATGACCGGCACCTCCGCCAGTCCAAGCTTATGCGCCGCCAGCACCCGGCCGTGACCCGCGATGATGCCGTTCGCCCCATCGACCAGCACCGGGTTGTTGAAGCCGAACTCCCGGATCGAACCGGCGAGGCCCGCCACCTGGGCCTCGGAGTGTGTCCGGGCATTGTTGGCGTAGGGGATCAGGTCGGCGACCGCGCGGCGTGTCAGGTCGCGGGCTCCTGCGAAGGGACGGGTGTTGTCGGTTATGGTGTTCTGTCCGGCCATGATGCCCCCTGACGCGTTTCCGGGCCCACGAAGCGGGGCTCAACGCCATCATACCAGATCACGCAACCGCTTGTAAGAATGACACTTTCCGCCTCACGGCGACAGACGGCGACATTGGGGCCTCGGCGCTGCGGTCAGTGCTCCACGCAAGCGACGACGGCTTTGACGCGCCGTCGAGGTACCTTGGCGAAGCGCTGAAAGGACCCCCCAGCAGCCGCAGGGACAAAAAGGGACAAACTGCAGACTATCGGGCGTATGGCAATTCTGAGCTTCTTATACGGGCGATAATGGGAAACTGTCCCTTTTTGTCCCTGTGCAGCGCCTGAGTGCCGTAAGACGTATCGTGGATGGGGTTCAGGTAGCGGGGACGAGGCACCGATGCTGTCCTCCCGCACGATGTCTATCTTTGACTCAACTAACGAACAGAGGTGCGTTACAATAAACGATGACTCGCGGGGAAATCCATTTGGACGACTGTGACGATTCACTTCCACCCCGGCTCGCTGATCCGACTGATCTGCAGCAGCGCCTTTCGTCATCGGACGGAGCAGTCACGCTCACGCTGACCGCCCAGAGCGACACGGACGAGATCGAAGCGTTCCTGATCGCCGTCTTCGACGTGACCCGCAGCTTGTCCTCTTACCGTGAGCAGAACGCGCTGATGCGGCAGGTCATCTCGCAGCTGGATGAAGCTAACACAATCGTCTGCGCCGGCTGTAATGTTGAAGTTATCCTTGATCCGCACAACTGCGAGATGCGGCATGACCTCCCGGCAGTGTCCCTGGACCTCATCGCATTCGCCATGCTCGAGGCATTCTCCGACCTCACCGATCCCGCCGGCATGATCGTTTCTGGCTTCGCACGGATCTGGGAAAGCCCCTCGATCGAAGCGGCACACCGTCTGACATCAGCATCGCAACATCATTGAGGCGGCCTCGCCTCGCGCGTGCGTGTGACTCTCTACTCTTACCGGGTCCCTGTCGGTTGGTGAGCCCTTGAGCAGAAGGCAGAGGACGACCAGCCCCGGCGATTGCCAGAGCCGGTCCCTGCTGCCGTCGCGATCCCTGTCGGCCGGAGCCGCCCCGTCGCTTTGGCCCTCAAGACCGCTGATGCCCTGCGTCTCGAGGTCAGCCGCTACTTGCGACACCGGACCTGGTGCCGGGGGACGCGCTTCGGCCTTTCGGACTGCGCCTGACAGATGTCCCCGCCCCGTGGTCTGTCCTTCCGGTTCCCGGCGCCACGGTCTTGAAAACCCTCCGCGCGGACCAGGCCGCGGGCTGACCAAAGAGGCGATGCCGCGGCCCTCCTATGATGCCTCAGACCACAAGTCATTGTAAGAATGTCATTTTCCACCTCAGGACGACAGGAACCGACATCGGGCCCGCGGTGACTTCTCCACAGCCTGGCGCAAGCTGCTACGGTTTTGGCGCTTGCGGCTCTGGGGTCGACCTGTGGGGTTTGAATTCGGCTGAGGCGTCAGCCAATCGAGCCGCAGGGACAAAAAGGCTATCGAGCGTATGGCAATTCTTCGCTCCCCATACGGATAATAATTCGAAAATCGACCCTTTGTGTCCCTGTGACCGGGATGCACGGTCTGACCGCCACCGATGCCAGGCGCCAGACTGACAAGGCTAGTCGATAGGATGCCCTAGTCGCGCTAGCATGCCCTTCATGTCCTTGATCTCGGCCTGCTGGGTGTCGATCACCGCCTGCGCCAGAGCTGCCACCTCGGCGTCATTGGAATCCTCCAACAAGGCCTGAGCCATGTCGATCGCACTTTGATGGTGGGGGATCATCAGCAGCAGAAAGTCAGCGTCGCGATCGCCGGTCAATTCAGTCGCGTCCATGCTCTGCATCATCGTGTCCATGGCCGCGGAATAGACCGAACCGGTGTCATGGCTCGCCATCTCGCCGTGACCTGCGCCGTGATCGGACGCGCTTTGGGCGGCAACGGACGCGGCGGAAATCGCCATTGCGACTCCGATGCCGGTAGCCCGCAAGGCATAGTTTCGCAATCCGGTCATAGGTTCTCTTCCTGTCTGGTTGATCAATGAGGCTAGGTTCAACCGACGAGCGTGCCTACCTCGTCGAAGGTCCCCAGCCTCGGGGGTCACGATTATGCACTGCGGGAGTGACCTGTCAGGTCAGCAATATCACCAGCATCACGATCGACATACCCATCATGGCGAGGTTCTCGGTCAGGCTGACGAAGCCCAAGGGCACGTTCGAGCCGCCGCCCACACAGGCGCATTTCAGTTCGCGCTTATCGATGTAGACGGCCTTGAACACGCTCCATGCGCCGATCGTCGAGATGACCAGGGCCGCAGGGGCGGCGAGCCATGGCAGCAGCATGCCGGTCATCAGAACGCCCGCGCCGGTCTCGACCCAGGGGTACACATAGGCGTAGGGCACATGACGGCGCGCAAGAACGTCGTAGTTCAGAAACATCGTCGAGAAGCTCTCGATGTCGCGCAGCTTCTGCATCCCGAGCAGGATCATCGAGATCGAGATGAACCAGCCCAGCGTCTGCCAGGTGATCGCGCCAATAAAACCGATCGACAGCGCGAGCGCCGTCGCGGCAGCGACCGCGAACAGGTAGATCACCGGCTTGTAGGTCGTGGCGTCGGGATCCCAGTCGGTCAGGCGCTGACGCAGGTCGGTGTAGCCGCCCACGCGCTCGCCCTCGATCCAGACCTGCGGCGTGGTCTTGACGCCGTGCTCGGCCTTGAAGGCGTCCACTTCCGCGCGGGTGCGGAACAGGCGGTCGTCCACCTGATAGCCCTTGGACTTCAGCAGCCAGCTTGCCTTCTGGCCCGAGGGGCACAGGTGATCAGGCAGCGCCATGCGATAGAGAACGGCGGTCTTGCCGATCGCGGCAATGGCGGGGGCGGTGGTGACGTCAGCGACGTCGCGGGTGTCAGCAAGGATGTCCTTGGGCATGGGGCCTCCGGGGGATCAGTATTTCTCGTCGCGGGGGGTTCCCGCGGGGGCGTCGCCGTTCGCCTGAATGTCGGCGATGTATTCCTTCATCTCTGCGATCTCCGCCTCTTGCGCCGCAATGATCGCGTCGGCCAGCGCGCGCACGCGTGGGTCGGACAGGTTGGCACGCTCGGACGTCATAATGGCGATGGAGTGATGCGGTATCATCGCCTTCATCCATGCGACGTCGCCGACCGTGTCCTGCGAGCGCACCAGATAGAGCGAGCCTGCAAAGGCCAGCGCGGCGCCGGCAAAAATGGACAGGTTGAGATACCGATTTCCGTACATGCCCAGCATGAACGCCAGCATGATGACGGTCATCGCTGCGCCCATGTAGAGCGCCATCCACATCCGCGTTTGCGAGAAGTAGACGTGATCGAGCGCGTAGGTGTTGAGATACATCAGCCCAAACATCACGACGGTGGACGTCGCAATCATCGCGGCGAAACGGCGATAGGAGCCATGAGTGGTGGGGTCGGGGGATTGAGGATCGTGCTTCATCGCTCTAAAAATATACCCCATTAGGGTATCGTCAAGTGCTGCGATCGATTAACGTATCGCGACGTTCATCTCGACAACCGACCACCCAATCTCCTTATGATGCAGCATGCATGAGAACCGCGAAAACGCATTAAGACGGCTGAAGCGCTTGGAAGGTCAGGTTCGAGGCGTAGCGCGGATGGTCGAGGAAGATCGCTACTGCGTCGACATTCTGACGCAGATCGCGGCTGTCCGCGCCGCGCTGAAGGGCGTCGAGAAGCTGGTGATCGACGATCACGCCGCCCATTGCATCGAGGACGCGCTGGCGTCCGGTAACCGCGCGGATCAACGGGCGAAGTTCACCGAACTGCTGGACCTGCTGGACAAGGCTCGCGGGTAGGAAATCTGCGCGCGGTCGAATTTTCCAACCGCGCTGGCCTCGCGCCTGTGCGTGTCTCTCAACTCTACCAGGGTCCCTGTCGGTTGGTGAGCCCTTGAGCAGAAGGCCGAGGACGGCCAGCCCCGGCTTTCGCCCGAGCTGGTCCCACTGCCGTCGCGATCCCTGTCGGCCGGAGCCACCCCGTCGCTTAGGCCCTCGAGATCGCCCACGCCCTGCGTCTCGAGGTCAGCCGCTACTCGCGACACCTAGTGCCGGGGGTCTCTTCGGCCTTTCGGACTGCGCCCAGGCATTGAAGGACGGATGGGACAGATAGGACAGATAGGACAGGTAATTTTGGATAGTTTCTCACGCGCGCGCGTGAGACAGCTTATGGAATCTTCTGTCCCATCTGTCCGATCCGTCCCGGTTGCTGGCGGCGGTTGACGGGACCGACCTCGGTCGCGCAGACTATCCGGCAGTGAGGAGGTTCCTGGGATGGGCCATATCCATCTTCAGGTTTTGCCCGGTTCGCTGAAGTGGCGGCAGGTGGTCGACCTTCTGGGTAGCGAAGCTGCAAACGAGACAGTCTTTGCCGCCAGCGCGATCGCCGCGGAGGGCGATCTCGCCCGCGCCGCAGATGATCCCGTGTTCGTTGAGGCCGTCCGGCTCCTGCTCATGATTCCGTTCTCGGCCCGAAGCGATGACTTCGGTCTGGCGTTGCGGGATTGCGATCTGTCCGTAGGCTCGACGCCCGACCTGTTCGAGATCTGCGCTGGCGCTTCTGAACGGCTTGATGACATCGCGCGCGCCGCCAGCCGCCGAACCGACTTCGGAGAACTCGCGGGACGCGCGCTCATCGGCACACTCAACGACCAGATCGGTGCGGCGCTGCCGGGCTTGTTCGAGGCAACCGACCGAGACGTCCAGATCGAGGCACAACGGCTTTCCCGTCCGAACGGAATCGCGGCCCTCTCGCGTGCGTTCTTCGGGCGACTGCTCTCGGACTCGCTCTCGTACTGGCTCGATCGGACCCTGGCCATGCAGACCGGGACCGGACGGCGCCTTCCGGATGTCGGCGCCCGCAGTGCGTTTGACGTCGCGCTGCAGACCTACACCCAGGAGGCAACACGGATCATCCAGGAGTTTGCTCCGGGGTGGTACGGAAAGCGTCTTTATGAGGACGGGCGGATCGAATCGCCGCAGGCTGCGGCCTTCGCCGCCGTAGCGATGAAGAAGATCACCGAGGAGCTTCGGCGCAAGAGGGATGCCGATGCCTGAGGGGGTCGTGGGAACTGATCGCGCACGCGGACCGCTTCGCATCCGGCTGAACGGGACCGCCCCGACGTTTCGGCTACGCGCCGACCGCATTTCGGCGGCGCTTGTCCGGCCCATCGAACCACGACTGCAAGATCTGCTCGACATCGCGGCCTATGTCTTCGCAGCCGATAGCGAGGTGCAGCGAGGGGGTCCTACCCGTCCGCACATGGGAGAGGATTGGCATCGGCAGTTCCACTTCGATCTGCCGGTCCGTAATCCCGGCTTCTGGAACCGCCCGGAGGTGGCGGCTGCGCTGACCGACGCCATCACGTTTCTCACAGGCGACATCGTCAGTTTTCGGTTCCACGCGCAGGATACCGTTGACCAGGAGGAGCCCTTCCTCCCCTTCGAGCCGGAGGGCGATGCCTTCGCGGCGGACGAGGTCATCCTGTTCTCGGGCGGGCTCGACTCCTTCGCCGGCGCGCTTGAGACGCTCTCGACGTCGAACGCCCGCATTGTCCTGGTCACACATCGCTCGTCGCAAAAGGCTGCGACACGTCAGGGACACCTCGGCCGGTATCTCAAGCATCGCTTTCCCGGACGCGTGCTGCAGATCCACGTGATGGCACAGCGGGTTGGCACGGAGGCGCGGGATGCAACACAGAGATCACGCTCCTTTCTCTTCGCGGCGCTGGGTCAGGTCGTCGCACGCATGTTCGGAGCCGATCGGCAGAGTTTCTTCGAGAACGGGATCATCGGACATAACCTCCCGATTTCGCCCCATGTGGTTGGCACCATGGCGACGCGGACGACGCATCCCCTTGCCTTGAGAAAGCTCGAGCATCTCATGATGCTGGTCGGTGAAGGGGCTGGTGCGGCCATCCGGAACCCATATGAATGGATGACCAAGACCGATGTTGTGCGTCGGATCGCCGACCATGGCGCCGCCGATCAGATCAGAGAGGCGGTGAGTTGCACCAGTATCCGCGAGCAGAACACCTTGCACACGCATTGCGGCGCCTGTTCGCAATGCCTCGATCGTCGCTTCGCGATGCTCGCCGCAGGCCTTGCGGACGAGGATCCCGCCGACATGTATGGCACCGATGTACTGACCGGGTCGCGCGAAAAGGATCGGTCGCGGACCCTGGCGCTCGACTGGACCCGCCATGCCGTTCGACTGGCCGCGATCGACGATCGCATGTTCCTCAGCACGTTCGGTCAGGAACTGACGCGGATCGCGAGCGGATATCCCGATCAGGGTCGGACGCAGGTCTTGCGCCGCATCCTCGAGCTCCAGCGCCGCCACGGCAGGCTGGTCAGGGATGCGCTGGCACAAGCCATCCGCGACAATGCCGAACACCTTGCCCGCCAGGAACTTCCGGACGGGGCGCTGATCCGGCTTATGGTCGCGGGAGAGGACCCAGCGGCGACGGCGCTTGCTCCCGACCCGCGCGCGACCGCGCCTGCTCCTCAGCAGCCTATGGAGAATTCGTCCGATGCGCCGGATCTAATTCTTCACGAGGACCGCCCGCTTGAGGTCTTCTTCTCGGAGGAAGACGATCGCTTCCTGATCAGTGTCCGGGGTCTCGGCCGTATTGAAGGTGCGGCGGCGCGTACTGCCTGTATGATCAAGCCGGAATTTGACGAGGATCGTCATCGCGGGCTTTCCCGCGAGGAGCACCGCTACGTGCCGACCGGCACACTTGCAACGCGAGCGAGTGTCAGCAAAGAGGTCGTCGCTCAGCACGTTCGCCGGTGTCGAAAGGAACTTGCGCAGTTCCATCAGCAGCTGTTCGACAGGCCGCCGGCTCGGCCCCTCTTGATCGAGAGCGAGGGGCGACGTGGCTATCGCATCGATCCGGATATCCGGGTTCTCAAACGGGACGCGACCTGACCTCTTTACCCTAGGCGAATCGTCATTGGCCTGATGCTGTCAGGGAATAGCCGTCTTCTGTCATCTACGCGGCCTTGACGGCTTGTTATTACTACAAAATCAGCCGACCATTTGTGATGAGTCGGTGGCTCCGTGTCAGCCTCCCGGGCGTGAACAGGAGCCGTTTCCGGGCCATTCTTGGGCATGACCAAGGAGGCCCGCGATGGCGATCCCTGCCGCTAAGCCGAACGATAAACTTGAGCCCATCCTGACCGAACGCGCCCTCGCGGCCCGTTGGCACGTATCCGTGCGCAGCCTTCAGCGACGTCGGGCGGCGGGGACCGGCCCCGCCTGGCTGCGGATCGGCGACCGTGTCCGCTACCGTCTCGAGGATATTCTCGCCTTCGAGGAAGACTGTCGCGTGACCGAGGCGACGGCATGACCCTGGAAGCCCTCCGATCCGAGATCGATCACGGCGCGATGACCGCCTTCACGGAGGTGGTGTTTGATGGTCTGGCCGGGATCGTTCCGATCCGCATGCTGGCGGAGACCGGAACCCCGGATCAGAAGCCGCAGTCGAAATTTGTCGAAGTGACACAGCTGACGTCTGCGTTGCCGGATATCGCCAAGCATGCGGCAAGAGCGGTCCGCGGCATCTATGCCGTTCCCGGCATCGTCAGCAGGCCCGGCTCGGCGCGCGCCAGGGACATCATCGCGACGCAGGTTCTGCTCGTTGATCTCGACAGCGGAGACATATCGCTCGCCCGCGATTATCTCTGTCGGCACTTGGGCGAGCCGAGCCTCGAGGTCGCTTCCGGCGGACGGACCGACGTTGGGGAGGCGAAGCTGCACCTGTACTGGCGGTTGCATGAGCCGGCGCGCGGCGATGATCTCGAGCGGATCCGGTCGCTGCGCGAGATGGTGGCCTTGAAGGTGGGCGGCGACGCGTCGTTCGGCAGCCTGCACCAGCCGATCCGCGTTCCGGGCAGCATCCACGGCAAGAATGGAAAGCTCACGGCGGTCCGCTTGCTCGCACGCGGCCATGGGTGCTACCCACTTGATGAACTCCTCGCGCGGGCCGCGGCAATGCCGCCGCTGTCTGGCATTCCGGAGGTGAAGCCGCGACAGCGCAAGCCCGCCGTCTCGGGGCTCATGAGCCGCAAGGTCCTGGCTGGGGGCCTCGACGACTTGACCCGGTTCGAAGCGCTGTCGCGCGTCATCGGTCACTGGATCCGCCAGGCGCGCCTTGGCCACGTCAGCCTCGATGACGCCCGGAGGGCCGTAATCGAGCACAACGCGGCGCTGATCATGCCACCGTGGGACGATGCCGGCCTGGAGCGTGAGTTCACAGCGCTTCTGCAAAAGGACATTCGCGAGAATGGGCCGATGCCCACGCGAAAGCCGGACGACGCAGCGCGGGACGCGCCCTCCTTCAGAGAGGACGCGATCGCTGCAAGTTTTGTCGATCGGCATGCCGGAGAAGCGCGTCATTGCAGCGCTCTGGGCGGATGGATGAGTTGGACCGGGACCCACTGGCGCCGCGACGATCGCGACATCACGCGCGAGCTCATGCGCCAGGTCTGCCGGTCAGTGGCCAAGGATACCGACTCCCCAGCCATGGCTCGCCGCATCGCCAGCGACAGGACCGTCTCGGCAACCCTGCGGCTCGCCGCAGCCGATCCCGCGATCTCCTCATCGGTCGATGCCTGGGACGCCATTCCGATGGCTCTCAATACCACCGCCGGCCTCGTCGATCTCGAGACTGGCGAACTTCAGGCCCATGGTCCGGCCCGGTTGGTGACACAGATCGCCGGCGCAGCCCCCCGCGGCGACTGTCCGCTCTGGATGAACTTTCTCGATCAGATCACCGACGGTGATCGGGACCTGCAAGCCTATCTGCAGCGCATGGCAGGCTACTGCCTGACCGGATCGACACGCGAGCAGGTGTTCTTTTTCTTCCACGGAACCGGCGCAAACGGGAAGACGGTCTTTCTGCAGACGCTCTCGGCGGTCCTCG
>NZ_JAKZEU010000007.1 GCF_024359525.1 Paracoccus albicereus | reverse complement strand
GCGATCGTCTCCACAACCAGCATCCCAAACTCTGCCCCCGAATGACCTCGGAGGCATGATGGACCATCGCATCAGGGGGGGGGCCCGTTTGGACGCCGATCACCCCAATACAGGGGTCCTTATTCCACGCCGATCCACACGCAGACCTGGTTGCCGCCATGCCCGCAACGCGCAGAGGGGCCGTTTCGCTCAACAAAAGGGGCGATGGCAGTGCATACTTGGACGGCGCATCGTGGCTTCAAGCTATTATTGCAGCAGCGATGTGAGATTGTTTTCAATGGTGGATACGAATGCCTACTGAAAGAGTAAAAGGCTCACCGAACGTCGATGAAATCAATCGCCTGACGGCCCTTGGGTTAAACGTCATGACAGCCATGGCGGTAGCGGACGGAAAAATGGACGAAGCCTCTGAGGTCGCCCGCGCAGAGGAGGGACGCAAGGTCGACCTCTGGTGCAGGGGAAGAAAAAACATCCCGACTGCTCTAACTGCAGTATGGGACTGCGACCCGGCTCTGTCGCAACAGAGCCTCATGGATGCGTTCCTGACCGCCCGTTTCGAGGGCGGCCGGCATGCGACGCGGGTAGAGATGATTGAGGCGCTGGAGCGGTAGCTCCGCACTTCGCTACTTCGTGGAGTTGAGTGTGGTTCGTAGCACACTGACACGGTTTCGCGACATAGCCTATCATTTTGGGGCTGCCTCCGGTCCGTAGTCGAGCCGACGATGTTGTCGTTTCTCGCCGCAACTTTGCTAATCCGCGACCTGAGCCCGATCAAAGCACCGATCGCCCGCTACGGGACAGCAACCGTAAAACGCTCATGCCAGCCCAGATGATCTGTGGGGGCAGCGAAAGCGAGTAATGGCCGCAATTCAGCTCAAGTATGCCCGGTGCCGCGCCAGCGTTCTCCAACTTAGCCATCAGGTGTTTCGACAACTCTGGCAACACCACCGTGTCCCTCGTGGCGAAGACAAACTGAAGATCAAGATCGGTTCGCGCCAAGTTGTCGGCATAGTTCTCCAAATTGAGCGGGCCCCAGGCTCTCCGGAGGTCGACCAGCGAAATCTCAGGCTCAAGGCTAGCACGAATGTGATGTGTGGCGCGGCCGGTCCAGACCATATCCGCGAGGCTTCCGGCCGAGAGGAACAGTGCAGCCCTTCGCACAATGGGGTCGTGCGCGGCAATCAGTCCGGCGACCCAGGAGCCCAAGCTCATGCCGAGAACCGAAATGTCCTCGTACCCTTCATTCTTCAGGGCACGAATGAGTTTTCGTCCATCCAGCACGGCCTGTCGCATCGACTGCATGGTGCGACCGAGATTCGGACTGAGCATATAGTCGGCGTAGCTGGAGGCCGGGCGGCTACGTTCGAGGTGATAGGGCATGGCCATCTCGACCACCGCCACGGCTCGTCGAGAGAAGAAATTGGCAATCTTGGGTGACCGAAAGCTTGCGTTCCAATGGTGGAAGACCACGAGGGCGCGGTCGGTGGACCGCCTTTTGGTTACCTTTGCCCAGACAAGATCGTTTTCCTCGACCCCTGTCGAAACGCTCGACTTGAACCTGATCCATCCATCCTCCCGAGTAACGACGGTGTCCTTCTGGCCGGGGTCTGCGAAGAAGGTCGGATCTACGGTGGCCCGGTCGGCGAGCGCACAGAATTCAGCAAGGCTGGTCACCCCATGCGAATCCGGAAACGCGAGCTCAGCATCGAGGACATATGCGGCCTCCTCCTTTGGCACGTCTCCGCGACTGGCCCGCTGTTCATCCCAACGATCAAGCCATCTATGATACATTCCGGCGGCCTCCCACATCGCTCGTCTCCCGCGTGCCAAATGCCGGATCAAACAGACCGTAGATCGCCAGCAGGACCGAGACACCCAGCACGATCGAGAAGCCAGCGAACGCTCCGATCAGGAGATAAGCGGTGACCAGCAAGATCCCTACGGCAACCATCTTCCACAACGGCGCATTGAATTGATATCCCAGACCAGTTCGGATGATGCCATGGAGAAAGGGCACGTAGGCCACCAACGCAATCAGGAGGCTGGTATAGTGCGTCGGTGAACTATAGTTCGCGCGATCATCCGCCGCGCCGCGCCCCGAGAGGACGGATACTGCATCACGGAAGAGCCAATCCGGAATGCTTTCGGCACTAGTTGTCAGATACACGCTCTGCAGCTTCATGCAGATTGCAATCAGCAGCCCGCACATCGTGCAGCGAAAGATCCCGCGCATGATTCGATAGCGGACCCTATCGACATCCGGTTGCGGTTCGCGATTTTCGACCGCTGATCGACGCTCGATTTCCCAGAGATCATACGACAACGTGTAAAGCAAAATCAGGCCGACGAAGAAAAGATAGAAGCACAGGCACATGTAGAGATAAGCGAAACCGCTGAATGCGATGGCCTGGTGCACGGAATAGGTTTCGGGGAGCGCAATGGCGAGAGAACCCCAGTCTATCGGATACGGGCCACCACCTTGCATCAGCGGCATCAGGCGGATGCTGACCCACTGAAACAGGCCGGCGAAGCCCAGGCAGATAAGAAGTACCGCCCAATATGTATAGGCCGAGCGCTCGACTTTGTTCGCCCATCCATCGTCGCTTTCCGCGCCGCCACAGGCAGCCAAGACTTTCTCGCGCCCCTCGCTCTTCCAGAATGCCAACAGGTCTCCCGCGAAGACGAAGAAAAGAGGCATGAAGATCATGAAGAGGAAGGTCCAGTTGGGAGCCCAGAGAAAGCCCACCTGCTTGGTGATGCCATCTTCCCGACCGTAGGCAACGCTGTGAATGCCGAGGAAGTAGGAGATGAACCCAAGCGCAACAGCGCCCGCGAAGACAGAGGCGGGAAGGTCCAATGGGGATCGGTGTCCGACGAATTCCTCGGATATCCGCGGGAGGCTGAATCGCCTCTCCGTTTCCTCGGGCGCCCGCAGCCCTGGCCCCTCGAACGGGGGAGGTGCCGCGACGTTGCGCGCCTTCAGAATATCTGTGTCCAGAGCCCCATCAGCGGGTTCTCCTGTGGCTTGCCGCTCCAGCCGCCTTCTGGCAACGAGCCGTGACTGCGACGCACTGATCTCCGCCTGCCAAGCACTCGTCGCTTCCGGATCGTCACACCCGAATACTCGCGCCAACCACCGAATGTTGTCCGAGCTGATGCCCTTGTCGTTGTTCTGGAACCAGAGCTGAACCGTCCGCAGCTCGATGCCAGACTGGTTCATGTCGATCCGTGTGATGGCCTCGGCAAGAAGGTCAGGCGTCCACGGTCCTTGCGGAAACCCGCTTGCGTCCACGGGGCGACCGGCACCGGCAGAGGCAAGGCGCATGAACAGCGCCTTGAAGTCGCTGCCGTTCCCCACTGGAGAGAGGAAATATTTTCCGTTTTTTATCAATGTATTGCACGATTACGTTTCGTACTGTTTCGTAACCCTTCGTATCATGTCGTGACCGGGACTTCCATCAGGCACAATCATAACGTGTGGGATTCGGTTCATCTGAAGCGGCTTGACCCGATAGCATCAGCGCGATCACGGAATTCTCAAGGTCGACCAACCGTTGCGTCTGCCAGCTGCACAGGTCGATCCGCAACAACCTTAAAGCGGGCGGACTGTGAGATATCCAATCAAAAAGGGAAGCGAAAGGTGGCAATCGAATTGAGACATCTGCGCTACGTCGTGGCTGCCTCCCGGTGCGGTAGCTTCCGGCGCGCGGCTACTTCTCTCGGCGTCGAGCAATCGTCTGTAAGCCGGCGCATCCGCGATCTGGAAGACGACATTGGCGCAGCATTGTTCATCCGTCATTCTAGAGGAATCATCCTTACCCACGCTGGAAAGAAATTCGTCCGCCACGCCCGCCAGATTCTTCGGGAAGTCTCCTGCGCAGCCGTGGATGTCAGTCCGATCGGTCGAGGCGAAGAGGGCGTCGTCAGAATTGGCATCTTTTCGTCCTTGGCTTCCGGTTTTCTGGCTCAGATGCTGGGGGCCTACAGCGACCAATATAGAGGGGTTCGCATCGATATCATCGAAGGTGCGCCGTCCGATCATATTGCCGCGGTGCGCCTGCATAAGCTGGACGTCGCCTTCGTCACCGGAGCGCCATCGTTGACCGATTGCGATACCGCACAGTTCTGGTCCGAAGGCGTGTTCGTCGTGTTGCCGGACAAGCATCCTCTGGTCGATCGAGAGTCACTCCGGTGGGACGATTTGGGTGGCGAGACCTTCATAATCAGCGATGGAGATCCCGGAGCAGAGATTCACGACTTCCTGATCAAGCATGTGGCCGACCTCGGCGTTCATCCTGCGATCGAGAGGCACCATGTGGGCCGTGACAATCTCATGCAGATCGTTTCATTCGGGCGCGGCGTGACGCTGAAGAGCGAGGCCACGATCGCGACGCGGTTTCCGGGCGTAGCATATCGACGGCTCGACGGCGAGACGTTGCCGTTCTCGGCGGTCTGGTCGCCAAACAATGACAACCCAGCTTGGCGGCGCATGCTGAGCCTCGCTCGACTGACGGTGCGACGAAACGGCATCTGCGATAGCAAACGCGCTGCGTCGGCTCCGAAATCGGTAACGTCTTCTTTTCGCGGAGTGCGCGCCGCGCCTTCGCGAACCCCCGATCGGTTGCCATAAAGCGTTCGACCATGCGTGCGATCAACTCAGCAGGCTTTTCGACTATTTGTCCGGTTTCCCGACTCAAGATCACACCGTAGGCGACCAGATCATGATGGACGTCTGCAGGCAGATCGATGGTTAATTTTACCGGCTTGTCGTCGGCGAGAGGTCCGAGCTTCAGCTTGGTCATGACTATCCCCTCTGTGGCTCGAGGATGAGATCGCGGGTGACGATGACGCGCACCGGAAAGCCGGGACGGATGGTGAGGGTCGGTGCTCGTCCGACCTGTCGGCGGACGATCTCCTGCCCCGCATCGCCGATCGTATCCTGCGCGCCATCACGGATCGCGCGGGCCAATCGCGTCACTGTCATCGGTGGCAAGTTCCGCCCCTATATTTAGGACACTTGCAAGGACTGCGGCCTTGGCGATGTCCCACCAATGGTGATCGACACCGTCTTCGAGCCCAACATAGCCGCCACTGTCAGTTCCTGGCTGCCGTTCGAGCACGATCGAGCGACCGCCCGGCAGGATGATGCGGTTCCACACCAGCAGAACGCGCCGTTGGCCGATGCCAACGCCACTATCATACTCGCCGATCAGCCGTGAACCCTGGGGAATGAGCAGAAAACGCCCTGACGGGCTGTCATAGATGTTCTCGGTGACCTGCGCGGTGATCTGACCCGGCAGGTCTGACCGAATAGCGGTAACGAGCGCTGCCGGAATGACGGCTCCGGCATGGAGCGTATAGGGCGATGGCGGCGGCGCGACGCGATCAGCCGACACGGTGCGGCGATCGACGGGCGCATTCAGGAAAGCCAACTGACGCTCCTGAACCGTAGGCGTGCGCTGCTCACCCGGAAAAGCCGTCGGAAATCCACCCGCAAGATTGACACCGGCCGCAGTTGCTGGTGGTTGGGTTCGATCTCCGCGCGTGCCAAAAAATAGCTCGCTGGTGCGGGCGGCCTCGATGTCAGCCAAGCGGTGTTGCTCTTCGGGATCGGGACCGGGTGCTGTCGTGACCGGTACCGGGCGGCCTTCTTCCCGAGCGCGCCGAATGGGCCGACCGAGATCGCCGGGCAGTGCCGGTCCGAGTTGCGGGATACCGGAATAATCCGATGGCAGACGGCGCAACTCGTCGGCCGTGGGGCGGTTCTCGGTCGTGAACAATTCGTTTGGTCCATCTCCGGCTTGCCGGCCCTGCAGCGCGAAGATCAGCGCGCCACCGATGCCGAGCCAGGTGATGGCTGCCAGGCCCGCCAGAACTTTCCGCGACAGACGCACGACACGGGGCGGATCGGCCCGCAGCTGGAACGGATCGTTTGGGGGAGTTTTGCGTGATGTCCCGGCGGCGGCTGTGTCAGAGGTCGGAGTTCCTGTTTCATCTGTCATTGGTTCAGTCCTCCGCTGCCGCGGTCCGTGCTTTGCGCCGCACGCCGTGGGATCGCACGATCCTGACCATCTGCTGGTTCTCGCCGCCCAGGCGCAGTTCGGCGGCAGCGAAGAGCCGGTCGACGATGAGGACGTTCAGGTGAACGCGGGTATTTGCGATCTGCGCCTGACCATCGGACCCGATCACGAAGAGGGGCGGCATCTCACCCTGAACGATCCCGCGCGGGAAGACGACCTAGACGCGGCGGCCGTCGTCGAAGACGGTTTGCGTTCGCCAAGGCGGCGCGTCGCCTTCGAGCCCATAGCGATAGTGTCGCTGAGCTTCCGGCGGAATTATCGGTTGCGCCACGAAGGGCGGTTAGGCCGACCTTCGGACCTGCGGATAGGACCAGGCGACCGCATTTCATGCGCCAGCGAGGCTGGATTCCGCAGGTCCGGTTGCCGCCATGCCCGTGACGCGCAGGAAAGCCGTCACACCAACGGCGATCGCGCCGATCACCGAGAAGATGATCTGCCAAGTCTCGGACGGCATCATGTGTTTGACGATACCGAGCGTGGCGTAAAACCCGGCAACACCAGCCGGTGCGACAAAGGCCAGCGCGATCAGCAGCCGCGCCCAGATCGGGCGGATCAGCATGAGCAAGCCCTGAGCGACGGCCAGTGTCAGGCCTGCGGTGACGAGGCCAACGAGTATCGCGCCAAGCCAGCCAGCACCGGTGCCATAGGCCCAGGTGCCTGTGTTGATGCCGACGAAGAACGGCAGGGCAAAGACGGCGAGATTGAACAGCAACCAGCACATGGTGCCGATGGCCGCGATGGAAACAAGAATTCCGAGAATGATCATGGTGGTGTCTCCGTGCAATAGGTTGAACGGTTGCGCCTTCCACCACCACCATGGCGCAAAGCGGAATATAGCATGAACATGCCTGCCTGCGCGAGCCGGAATGATCGATTGTTTCGACCATCCGGCTCGTGGCAATGGGAAAGGCAGCGCTCACGCGCTGCCCGCCCCAAAACGATAGACAGGGATGCCCAACTTGCGGGCCTTGTCGGCCAGGTTTTCCTGAATGCCGGTGCCGGGATAGATGATGACCCCAATCGGCAGAGTGCAGAGCATCTGGTCGTTGCGCTTGAAGGGGGCAGCCTTGGCGTGTTTTGTCCAGTCGGGCTTGAAGGCGACCTGCGCGACCTTGCGATTGTTGGCCCAGGTGGCCGCGATGCGCTCGGAGCCTTTTGGCGATCCGCCATGCATGAGCACCATGTCCGGGTGCTTGGTATGGATCTGATCAAGCTTGGCCCATATCGTCCGGTGATCGGTGGTATCTCCGCCTGAAAAGGCGATCTTCGGTCCGGCGGGCAGCAGCACCTCGTTGTCGGCCCGGCGTTTGGCGGCGATGAAGTCGCGGCTGTCGATCATGGCCGATGTCATCTGGCGATGGTTGACCCGTGAGCCGGAGCGCGGCGACCAGGGTGTGCCGGTGGTGCGCAGATAGATGTCGGCGGCGGTGTCGCGGAAGGTCTCCATGCTATCGCGGCGCTCGATCAGGCTTTGCCCGATGCCGATCAGGGTCTCCAACTGGACCGATTTGACCTCGCTGCCGTCCTGTTCGCGCTGAAGGCGCTTCTGGGCTTGCTCGTTATCGTCGAGTTTGCGTTCGATCCGCTCGACGGCGCGGTGGAAGGTATTGACGGTGGACCAGAGGATTTCGTCGAGGTCGAAATCGAGGCTGGTGTCGGCCATGGTGGAAATCAGGGCATCGAAGATGTCAGAGACCGCGCCCTGGATAACATTGTCTTCGGGCGTGATCCGGGGATCGGCCTCGTCCTCGGTGGGACGGTAGCCATAGAGTTCGAGGTCTTCGACGACATGGCCGGTCGGGGATGTGCTGTGATCGGGTTCGAATTCGTCATGTGCGTCCATGGGATGCGTCCTTCGGTTGGACCGCGACCGTCGCGGCCTTCATGGCGACGAAAGCCCATGGGCGCTCCTGTCTGGCAGCCCGAGCCCTTTGCGAGGGCCTTGATGGCAAAGCCCGGCTGATTTGTTTCGCGCTGTAAAGGCGGCTCTGCCGCCGACGGAAATCAGTCGGGCGCCGCCATTGCCGGGCCGGAGCGTTTGTGGGCCGATCGCCCTCTCAGAAGGCCAAGGCGCGGTCCTCTGCCGATGGGGGTGCAGCCCCGTGCACATGACAGGATCGATCCTGCCCGATCACGGCCCCGGTGCCGGCTATGGCGTCATGGCCATGAAGCGGCTGACATCCTCGGGGGCGATCTGCACCCGGATCTGTGCCCGAAGCGCATCCAACCCGCGGGCGGTGAGATCGTCGTTGAAGTCCCCCAGCATGGGCGAGAGCGTGATCGCCTCGATTCCGGCCTCATGTGCCCGGTCCACCAAACTACCCCGCGCGCTGTCACCTGCCGGATCGTTGTCGCGGACAATATAGAGCCTGCGCAAATGCGGTGGGAACAGGATGGCGGCGAGATGTCCGGCCGAGAGCGCGGAGACCATCGGCATCCTTGGCACGGCCTGCCGCAGCGACAGAACGGTTTCGATGCCTTCCCCCGCTGCCATGACATCCTGCGTATCGTCGAGCCGGACGGCGTGCCCGAGCAGGTCACCCATTGCCTTCCTCGGCGGATCAACAGGCGCCTTGCCGGAGCCGTCTCGGGCGAGCCAGGTGCGGTGTGCGCCGGTGATCCTGCCATTGATGTCGGTGACGGCAGCGATCATGGCAGGCCATGTCTCGCTCAAGCCATCACCCTCGGGCCGCCAGTAGCAGTTCGGATGAAAGCGTAGATTTGCGGTTCCGCGTAAATCCGTAATACCGCGCCCGCGTAAATACGTCTCTGCGACAGAGCTGATCAGCGGCTGCGTCATGCGCCAGAGCCGGCGTGCTGCCTCGGATGATGCCGATGATCCCGATGGTGCCGGTGGTGTTCGGGACCGACGCGCCTGCGGCTCCGGCTCGGGCTGCGGCAGGCTGAGGAAGCGGCGGGCTTCGTCGGCAATGTCGGCGAAGTCGATCAGACCGAGGCTTTCGCGGATGACATCGAGCAGATCGCCATATTCACCGCTTTGGGCATCGGTCCATTTACCGACCACCCCCTTGCCGGATTCAGACCCAGTGAGGCGGACGAACATCGACCGGCCCGGATTGTTCTGCACATCGCCAACCTGCCAGTAATTGCCCTGCTTGCGCCCGTTCGAAAGATAATGGCGGCACACCGCCTCGGCCTGTCGGCCAAGACGCTGCGCCAGTTCGGTGGCGTTGAGACGCGCCATTACGCTGCCTCCCGCTCACCGATGCGCTCGACCGGGAAGCGGTCGAAGAGCTTGCCGGAGATCTCCGGCCCGGATGCCCCCACCGGCACGAAGAAGCGCAGTTTCCACGAGATGATCTCGCTGAAGAGGCCGTAAGCCCGCAGCCGATCCCGCATCGCATCGGTGAATCCGGTCAGCTCGATGCGGTTCGCGCCCATGACGCGGACACGGCGCAGTTGCAGTCCTTCTGCCAGATCGAGGATGGTCCGGCCTTCGATCAGCCCAGCATAGGCGGCATCGGGCGTGATGCTACTGCTGACGCCGCTGGTCGAAGCATTGGCAGCCCATGCGGGAGAGACACGGCGACCAATGATGCGCTCGCCTTCATCGCTCTGAAGCCGATAGACGCGGGAGGATTCCTGCGGCAAGCGCTTCCAGATCGGCAGAAGCAGCCCAGTCACCATATGTAGAATAGTGTCGGTGAACTCCGGCACCTCGGCCAGTTCTGCGGTCCAGGCTGAGCCGAAGGCGGCACGGTCAGTCTCGACCCAATGTGTCTCGCCCATCATGCGGATGGGGATGTTCATCGCCTCCATGGGCCGGATCAGCCGGACGCGGCGTTCGATCTCGCCATCATCCAGCATGACGCTGGTGGTCGGGATCTGTACGGCAGCGCGGCCAGAGCGATCGTTGACCAGCAGCTTTGCGCGCGGATCATCGAGTTCGACCAGCGCTGCATCCAGCGTCACCGGCTGGTTGCGCTTGCGCTCGGTGACGGTCAGGAGGCGTGTCTCCGCTCCAGTGCCGGGATGGGTGTGGATTACCTGCCGATCGGTGACGTTGAAGCTTTCCGCCTTCAACGTTTCCAGCCCCATATCATAGGTGCCCGAAGCAATGGCCCCGTCGATCCGGGCTTGGAGCAACTGCTCGAAGGCCGCGAACAGGATGCCCTGTAGCTCGATGGTCAACGCTAGCAGGCGGTTGAGGAAGGTGGTGATCGGCGGCAGATCGTCCTTCACACCATTGCTGTCCATCAGCTTCAGGCCCGTCGCGGTCTCAAAGCGTTCCAGCGAGCAACCCTCGATCTTCCCGCGCACTACAGCCATGTAGAGTTGGCGCAGAGCATCACGGGCATAGGGGGATTCCAGATTGTCCTCGGGCCGGAAAAGGCCCTGACCGCCGGTCTGGCGCTGACCGCGCGTGATTGCGCCGAGCGTATCGAGGCGGCGGGCAATCGTGCTGAGGAACCGCTTCTCGGCTTTGACGTCGGTAGCGATAGGCCGGAACAAGGGCGGCTGCGCCTGATTGGTGCGGTTGGTGCGCCCCAGCCCCTGAATGGCGGCATCTGCCTTCCAGCCCGGTTCCAGCAGGTAATGGACCCGCAGGCGCTGGTTCCGCGCCGAGAGTTCGGCGTGATAGCTGCGCCCGGTGCCGCCAGCATCGCTGAATACGAGGATGCGCTTCTGGTCATCCATGAAGGCCGAAGTTTCGGCAAGGTTCGCGGAAGGCGCGCGGTTCTCGACCGCCAGGCGTGCAGCCGCACCTTCACCGCGACGAACGATCCGCCGGGAACGCCCCGTGACCTCGGCCACGATATCGGTGCCGAAGCGCTGCACGATCTGATCGAGCGCGCCCGGCACGGGTGGCAGCGAGCCCAGTTGCTCAAGCATTTCATTTCGCCGGGCGACGGCGTCCCGGCATTCCACTGGCTGACCGTCGCGGAACACCGGCCGTGACGACAGGTTTCCCTCGCCGTCGGTGAACGGCTCATAGAGCTGCACCGGGAAGGAATGCTGCAAATACGATCCTACGTACTCCCTCGGTGTGACATCCACGGAAATGTCATTCCATTCATCGGTCGGGATCTCGGCCAGCCGCCGCTCCATCAGTGCTTCGCCGGTTGAGACGATCTGGATCACAGCGGCATGGCCCGCTTCCAGATCGGCATCGATGGACCGGGTCAGGGTCGGCGTTTTCATGGACGTGAGCAGATGACCGAAGAAACGCTGCTTCGTGCTCTCGAAAGCCGAACGCGCGGCGGATTTGGCCTGCCGGTTCAGCGTCGCTCCCCCAGATTCTGGGCTGCCGGTGATGTTGGCCGCCTCCATCGCCGCGTCGAGATTGTTGTGAATGACGGCGAAGGCCCCAGCATAGGCGTCATAGATGCGGCGCTGTTCGTCGGTGAGCTGGTGCTCGACCAGCTCGTATTCGACGCCATCATAGGAGAGCGACCGGGAAGTATAGAGGCCGAGGGACCGCAGGTCGCGGGCCAGAACCTCCATCGCTGCCACGCCGCCGGCTTCAATGGCTTCGACGAACTCGGCACGGGTGGCGAACGGGAAATCCTCCCCGCCCCAGAGACCGAGCCGCTGGGCATAGGCGAGATTGTGGACAGTGGTGGCGCCGGTTGCCGAGACATAGACCACGCGGGCATCGGGCACGGCGTGCTGGAGCCGCAGGCCCGCGCGGCCCTGCTGCGAGGCGGCGACATCGCCGCGTTCTCCCTTGCCGCCACCGGCATTCTGCATGGCATGGCTCTCGTCGAAGATGATGGCTCCATCGAAATCGGACCCCATCCAATCGACGATCTGCTTGACGCGGGAAACCTTCTCGCCCCGGTCATCGGAGCGCAGCGTGGCATAGGTGGTAAAAAGGATGCCTTCCGACAGCGTGATCTTTGCGCCTTGAGGGAAGCGCGAAAGTGGAGTGACCAGCAGGCGTTCCATGCCGAGCGCCGACCAGTCGCGTTGCGCATCCTCGATCAGCTTGTCGGATTTGGAGATCCATACCGCCTTGCGCCGCCCGCGCAGCCAGTTGTCGAGGATGATCGCGGCAGACTGGCGGCCCTTGCCAGCCCCGGTCCCGTCGCCGAGCATGAAACCCCGGCGAAACCGGACGGAACCGGCAGCATCTTCAGGCGCCGCGCTCACATTGTCGAAATGCTCGTCCACGGTCCAGGCACCGGCGAGATGATCGGCATGGGTCTCCCCGGCATAGATCACGGTCTCAAGCTGGGCGTCGGACAGGCGCGCGCAGATGTCGGCGGGCAGCATGGGCCGGTAGGAGGGCTTGGGCGGTGCGACCGAGGCCATGGCGGCGGATTGCACCAGCTTGGTCGGATGCGGCTGCGCGCCGGGGATGCGCAAAGATTGCAGTGCATATTCCTCGTAGATCGCATCGGACAGACGTGCGCCTTCGGGCGGGGTCCAGTCCACGGTCTCGTAGGCAAGTTCCACGCCCTCCGGATCATTGGCCGGCGCTGCGACAGACCGGGAGGCTGCCGAGCGCGCGAGATAGCCGCGCACGGTTTTCGCCGCAGCGACCGGAGCCGATACGGCAAGCTTCGGCAACTCGACCGACAGGCGCGGCGGGACCAATGCCTCGATCCAGCCGATGAGGGTCGCGATATCGGGCGCAATGCCCGGCGTATCCGGGAAGCTGGCCGGATCGTCGGCGGGCAGTTTGTCGATCACGGTCAGCCGCGTGTCGATACTCGTGCCGTGCTTTGCATAGACTGCGCCATCGACGGCGGCGGTAAACACCACGCGCCCGCGTTCCTGCAGGCGGATAAAGGCATCGCGCCAGGCGGGGGCCTCGGGACTGAAGCCCGCGCCGGTGATCGTGACCAACCGTCCGCCGGTGGCGAGACGAGCCAGCGCCGAAGCGACATGTCGGTAAGCGGCATCGGCCACGCGCCCGCTCACATTGGCCATGACCGAAAATGGCGGGTTCATCAGCACCACGGACGGAATGGTATCGGTGGCCAGATGATCGTCGATCTGTGCGGCATCGAACCGGGTGACGGACAGGGCCGGAAAGAGCGAGGACAGCAAATCGGCACGGGTCTCAGTCAGTTCGTTGAGGATCAGCGAACCGCCAGCGGTCTGCGCGAGGATCGCCAGCAAGCCGGTGCCTGCCGAAGGTTCCAGCACCACGTCATCGGGCGTGATCGCGACTGCCGTCAGCGCGGCCAGGCCGAGAGGCAGAGGCGTCGAAAACTGCTGGAAGTTCTGGCTTTCCTCAGAACGGCGGGTCTGCGTGGGCAACAACCCCGCGATCTTCGCCAGCGGATCAAGTCGTGCAACCGGAGAAGCGGCTTTACGGAAAAGTGCCTTTCCGTATTTGCGCACGAACAGCACCGTGGCGACCTCGCAAGCCTCATAGGCCAGTTTCCAGTCCCAGGCGCCGGTCGTATCGGACGCGCCGAAGGCCGTTTCCATCGCAGATCGCAGCGTTGCGGCGTCGATGCGCTGGCCGCGCTCAATATGGGGAAGCAGAAGATTGGCAGCAGTCAGGATTGCGGGCGCAGCCGCCAGCGGCGTGACCGGATCGGCCACGGGAGACACCATGTACATGTCGGGAAACCTCAGGAGAGCGGGGACGGGAAAGTCCGAACAGCGCTCTCTCTCAACCGCCCGGACTTGACCCCTTCCGGCCACCCTCTGGCTCTCGAACGGCAACATGAGAAAAGCGCCCCAACCGAATGGTGGGGCGCTTGTCATGATCACCCGAAGCGGCGACCGATCTCGGTGAAGGTGTAATCATTGGCGGTAATGGTCTCATCGACCGCTTCGTCCGAGGACAGATAGTCGTATTCGCGTTCAAGCTGGCGATAGAGCCAGCGCGCCAGATCCCGCAGCGCCTCGATCACGGCTTCTTCCGCGTCGGCGGTCATGTCCTGATATGTCGGACTGTCGCGCTCGACCGAGATCGCCATGCAGTATTCGTGATAATAGTGGCCGCGATGGCTGGCATCGGCGCGGAGCTGGTAGAAATTGCGCCTCTGGATCGCCTGCAAGGCATCGGCGATCCGGTGCAGCTCGGTGTCTTGCGGCGCATATTCACTGATCCGGTGCGGGGCGCCTTTCCGGTGGGAATAGGCCTCGAAACAGGCGCCGTCGCCCTGGCTCCAGAAGCCCCGGAACCAGATACAGGGTTCTTGCCGGGTGCTGCCCCCCATGAGCCGGACGGATCGGGTCTTGAGGTCGAGGCCGAGGATTTCCGCGATGCGCTGGAAATCCTCATAGACGGCATCGTACCAGTCGTAGTCGAAGCCGCCTTCGCGATACCAGGCGCGCGCCTTGTCCTTCGCCGCATCGGACAATTCATTGAGGCGAAAGACGGTGGTTTCGATGGTGCTAGGCATAGGGATTGCCTCCCTCCAGCACGGTGGAAAGCCATCCATCGGTATAAATCCAGTCCACCGTCTCGCCGGTGGCGAGATCGAGGACATGCGCGCCGCCGCCGAACCCGTCGATGCGGGGCTTCGAGCAGCTATTGGCGTATTGCATCCCCCACAAACCGGTCAGGCCGAACTCTTTCGCGCAGCGTTTGACAAACTGGATGACGTGCTCGGGATCGCCGGTGACGTCATCGCGCATCCAGAGCTGCGTGCCGCCATGTTCGGGCTGGATCGAGAGCAGGAATCCGTCCGAGGGCGGATCTTCGGCGGCATTTTCACCCGCCAGCGCATTGTAGAGGTCGAGCGCGCGGGCGGCATTTTCGGGGGTGCCCACGTCGAGCAGGCAGGAGAAATGGGTGCAATAATTGGCCATGACGGTCTCCGGACATGACAAGGCCCGATGCGCGACCGGGCCGGATGGATGGAACAGGTGAAGCTCAGGCGGCCTGCGGCAGGCGGAGCAGATCAGCCGCGGCTTCGCGCCAGAAGGGGTCGACCAGCCGGGTTTCCAGTGCAGCGGCCCGGTAGCGAAGCTCACGAGCCTCGGCCGGCGCGGACGTCCTGAAGGCAAGGCCGCGCAACTGGCTGGCCTCGGCGACAATCCGGCGGGCCTCGGCGTCCGAGGCAACAGGCTGTTGCCAGAGAATGACGCCCGCGCGGATTTCGCCAGCGAGGACCAATCCATGATCGCGGTCCTGGATGAGCATGAGGCGCGGGCGGAAATGTGGGAAGCTGTTCGGCCCGGTGCAGATATCGCCGCGCGACAGACGCAAGGCCGCAAAACGCATGGCCTCTTCCGGTGATGGGCATTCCCCAAGCGGGATCATGCGGTCGAAACTGTCGGCATCATCGCCGGCACCGTAGCTGGCCACGCCGAGGCAGGAGATGCGCAGCGGCAGCTTTTGCGCCCGGTAGAGCGCGGGCAGCACATCGGTCGCTAGTATCTGGCCGATCGGGCGGCAGGTATCATGGCGGGAAAGGTTCATCGGGATCACTCCATGACGGGCGCCGGAAAGCCTCTCTCTCCAGCCCTCAACCCGTCACGGCCGAAAGGCCCGCACTCTTCCTCTCTGACCGGGGCCGTTCCCCGGTTTCGCTGCTGGCGATGGGCGACCATCGCAGGGCTGAAGGCCCGGTCGCGGGTTCACCGCGCACCGGGCCGTCGGGGATGAGGCGTTTTCGCGCCTTATTCCCACGGGTCCAACTCCAGCTTCACCATGTCGTCGTCGCCGTCGAATTCGGCGGCGGGGCAAGCGGCATGGGTGCCGTCTCCGGCCTGGAACACGACGATCGAGACCATCAGCGTGGCGGCGAGGCTGGCGGCGAAGGCGGTGGCATCTGCATAGGACATGGGTTCCGGCTCCTGTCTTTGGGAGGCGGGGGACCATCCCCCGCGCGACAGGCGCCCGAAGTGTCTGACCGGATCTGCAATCACCCGAGGGCGTTCGGACTCTTTTCCGAATCCCCGAGGGCGGCACGCGCGCGTAAGCCGACCCCTCTGGGGTTGAGTGTCAAAGAGACGGATCGGACCAAGGTTTGCGAATGGAAGCGGGGGTGGTTCATCGCATCTGACAGGTGCCGGATACCCGTCGCAGATGCTTTGCCGCGCCAGCCTTGCCACCATGCTGTCCAGGATCGTGTTCCCTTCAGGCCGGGATCGGCAGCCGCTTGCGCGGATATGAAGACGACAAAATTCATGGTGAAGCTGGAGATGGAACCGGTTCGGGCGATACCATCCCATGCCGATGGCCCAGGATAAGAACGACCGGGTCTTCAGCCCCAAAGTCCATCGGCGATTTCGCGGGCGATCATCGCGCGCGCCTTCATCATCAGATCATCGCCTGACGTGTCGATATGACCGTAGAACCGAGCACGACCGCCATGGACTGTCCATTCGGCGTAGCGGCAATATTCGCGGGCATCGAGACGGAACACCCGCATGTCTTCGGCCCAATGAGGCTTCGGCTCCACGACGACGGTGAGGCCGTCGCGTGTTTCTTGCCAGGGCAGCGTGCGCTCCGTCGGTGGATTCTCGCGATCTTCACGGAAAATCTGATCAATGTCGATGATGGTGGTCATAGGAGCCTCCAAAGAAAAAGCCCGGTCACAAGGACCGGGCGAGTTGCGGAAACGGAGTAGACGGGGCAACCGGAGCCGCCCCGCTTGAGGGTTATTCAGCGGCAACCATGTGCTGCTCTTCCTCATCGTCGGCCGGATCGTCCTCCTCACCATCACCCGAAAGGAAATCGGGCAGATCATCGGCTTCGCCATCTGTCCCGAGCACCGCATTGCCCTCGGCATCGCCATCAACCATGCGCAGCGGTTCGGGCAGCCAGCCGGTATCGGTCAGAAGGCGCTCGGCTTCCTTCGCCATGTCGCCCTTCTTCAGATGCCCGATCAGTTCGGCGGCACGGTCTCCAGCGCCCTCGCGGACGGCCTCAAGGATGCGCGGTTTGGTCACGCGGCCGAGATAGTTGCCGACCGTCGGCCGCCAGCCCACCGCCACCATGTCGAGGCCGGTCGAACGCGCCAGCCGGTCGGCCTGAGACAGGCGGATTTCCAGCCCATGCTGGCTGACACCCATGCCGCTATAGGGATTCGGCTTCTCATAGAGCGCATTGACACCGAAGCTCACGCAATGCGCGAGCAGATCCATGCGTGATCCGTCGTCCAGATCGACCAGCCAATCCCAGAGCGCCGCATCATCGGCCGGGATATGATCGCCCCAGCGTTCGTGTCGATCCTGGATTGCCTTCGCCGATGTGCTATCGCGCAGATCCTCGGCTTGCGTCGGAAAATGAACTTCTCGGACCTGCGCCTCCAGGCACCCCTTGGTGGAATGCGGCAGGAAGCAATCCGTCACCAGCCTGTGCAGCAGCGCCGTCATGGCGACATGCGGGCTCGATGCCACGGCCTCGCGCAGCGCCAGCGTGCGATGGGCGGTCAGCTCGCTGACCAGCCGGTCGGGCAGCGGCTTGATGGCATCGGCCTCATCTTCCTCTTCCGGCTCGGGGGATTGGCCGCCGAGCGTGATGACCGCGCGCTGGTAGCTGGCCTGCGGTTCGGCCCGCTGGAGGACTTCCCCGGTCTCGGGATCGACGACTTCCGCCTCCTGTTCCACCGGCGTTTCATCCTCGGGGCGAACATAGCCGCGTTCGACCAGCAGGGTGCCACCGGCGTCAATGCTGACGAAGACGCCTGCCTTGGCCGTCTGATCCGGGTCGAAGGTCATCGGACGGCGCTCGAAAGCCTCCAGCGCCTGCTCGATCTCGCCCAGACGGGTATCGATCTCGTCAGGCAGTTCATCGGCCTCGGCATATTCGGCTTCGAGCCGGTCATATTCGTCGCGCAGCGCCTCGCGGGTGGCGCGCTCCTCCTTGGTCAGATCGACCGTGGTGCCGACAAGCTGGCGAAGGCCATGATCGTGACCAAAGGGGAAGGTCATGGCGACCTCGATCCACTTCCAGCCCTCGGCGGCGATGGTTTCCGCTTCGGATTTGAGCTTTTCGCCGACCAGCCGGTCGAGCAGCACCGCGTCCTGGAGCCAACCGCCATCGTCCTGCTGGAAGAGGTCGCGCAGCACGCAACCGCCCGCCTCTTCATAGGCGGTGATGCCAACAAAGACCGCCCGCTTGTCCGACGCCCGCACCGTGGTCTCGGTCAGCAAGCGGCGGATGGTATAGGGTTCCTTCTGCCAGCCGTCCTTGATCGCCTCCCAGACCTGTTCCTGGCGGGCATGGTCGGAGCTGACGGTGAAGGCCATGAGCTGTTCCAGCGTCATGCCATCCTCGGCATAGACATCGAGCAGCGCGGTCGAAACGGACGCCAGACGCAGGCGCTGTTTCACCACCTTCGCGTCAACGAAGAAGGCGGCGGCGATGGCTTCCTCGGTCATGCCCTTCTCGCGCATGGTCTGGAACGTGCGGAACTGGTCGAGCGGATGCAGCGGGGCGCGCTCGATATTCTCAGCCAGCGACACCTCGTCGATCAGCACATCCCCGGTTGCCTCCGACACTACGCAGGGCACCGGGGCGATCTTGGCGAGGCGCTTTTGCTTGACCAGCAGTTCCAGCGCCCGGAAGCGGCGGCCGCCGGCGGGCACCTCGAACATGCCGGTTTCCTTGCCTTCGGCATCCAGCACCGGGCGGACATGCAGGGACTGGATCAGACCGCGACGGGCAATGGACTCGGCCAGTTCCTCGACCGAGACGCCAGCCCTGACGCGCCGGACGTTGGACTGGCTCAGCACCAGCTTGTTGAATGGAATGTCGCGCGAGGACGACAGGGTGATCTTGTGGGTGGCAGTGGCCATGTCAGTGACTCCATGACGGACGCCGGGGAGCCTCTCTCTCCGGCTGTCAGCCCGTCACGAAATCCCCATCCCTCCTTTCACTCTTCCGGCCTCGCCCCGGCGCAGCGGTAAGGACAATCAGATTTCACCGCGGCTCCGCAGGCTGACCTCCTGGCCGGCACCGGTGATGATGTGGTCGTGCAGCGTCACCCCCAAAGCAGCGCAGGCCTTCTGGATCTCCTTTGTCATCGCCAGATCCGCAGCCGAGGGCTCGGGGTCGCCGGCCGGATGATTGTGGACGACGATCAGCGCGCTGGCGTTAAGTGCCAGGCCCCGCCGCAGCACTTCGCGGGGATAGACCGGGGCATGATCGACCGTGCCTATGGCAAGACATTCGTCCGAGATGAGCCGGTTCTTCCGGTCGAGATAGAGGACATGGAAGCGCTCGACATCACCGCGGATGGTTAGCGCGCAATAGTCCAGAACCGCCCGCCATGTGGAAAGAACCGGATTCTGGTTGAGATGGCGCAGCAGGATCTGGCGCGCTTCGTAGACAACGGCCTGCTCCTGCGCTGAAAACTGGCAAGGCTGCGGATCGATAGCGAGTTTCCTCATGTGTCGCGTCATGGTCGTGGTTCCCGACGGGCAGCCGGCCCGGCGCCGGAACTTTCACCACGTCACGACGAGAGGCGCCGCCCTCTACCTCGGAGAGAGCGGCGCAAAAGCGCAAAGCCAGGCAGCCGGATCTCAGGCTTTCCGGCTTTCCGTATCGGCGGGATTCAAGGTCCGTGCAGCATCGCCACGGAAGCGAGCGGACAAAATTTGCTCGGCTGCGCGAATGCTGCCAGCCATGCGCGCCGCTTCGGCCCAGACCGAGATTGGGAACAGGCCGGTAAAAAGCACGTCCCGCTCGATCCCCATGCCGAAGGGGAGCCGGATCGCCTCCAGTTCACCGAAGCACCAGCTGCCGAGTTCGGGATAGCCGATGTCGGCGAGACCGAACATGATGTCGCCGTCCTCATCCAGCTCGGTCGCGAGCCAGACACCTGCGCCAAGGGGATTGTAGAATTTCACGACGGGGACGTGATCCACATCGCTCTGCCGACCATTGGCAAGGAGCTGCGCGCGCTGTGTGCGGGTCAGGAGGATCATGCCGCAGCCCTCCGCTCGATGGGATTAGCGTGCGGTTCGGCACGCTCCTCGTCGGGCAGATATCCCAGTAGCCAGTCGGCCGCCTTGCTGGCCTGGGAGGCGGCTCGGACGATGGCGCGATTGTCCTCGCGCAGCCCGTCGAGCCAGGAACCGATATAATCGGCATGGCGTACGGTCGGCACAATGCCGAGCGAGGCGCAGCAGAAAGCCGCGTTCATCTCGGCCACATATCCTGACAGTCTAGCCCCATTCTGAAATTTTTCGGCAATGAGAACGGTTTTGGTCATGCCGCTACCTCCTCTGCGTGGGGCTGCTGCGCATGCATCCAGTCGGCCGCCTGCTGCGCCTTGCTGGCGGCGGTGAAGATGGCCTTGGGGTCGTCTTTCAGGACCTTGAGCCACGAGGCAATATAGGCGGCATGATCGGGGCGCGGATGGTGGGCGATCCCGAGGTCTGCCAAGACGAGCCCGCTGAGAATTTCCACGCAGCATTCTTCGGCGGCATAGGCGGCCGAACCAAAGCGACCGGAAAGGTCGCGGTCGAGCCTGTGCTTTGCGCCACTGGCGTGACCATTCTCGTGTAGCCAGACACCGTAGAATGACGCGGCATCGCGAAACGAAGTGAACGGCGGCATGAACACGGTGTCGGACGACGGGCGGTAATAGGCTTCCGATCCACCGAACTCCGTCTTGACGCCCAGGTTTGTAATGAACGCTTCCGCATGGGCAAGGCGTTCATCTTCGGGCAGCACAGGGGTCGCCGGGCGCTCGTACCCGTCCACCTGAGCGATATTGAAGACAGAAAATGCGCGGGCGAACATCCGTCGATGCCCGTCATCATCGTCTTCGTCGTCGGCCTGCTGGGAAACCTTGATCTCTCTCCACAATACGACCGTGGTGGAGCGTTCTCCTTTACGCACCTGCGCGCCGGCATCCTGCCATTGCTTGTAGGTGCCCCAGAGACCGTCGCCATATCCGGCGGCAAAGCCCGTGGCCCAGAGCGCCAAGGTGTTTATGCCGCGATAACGCTTGCCGGATGCAACGTTGGTCGGACGCGCGATGCTGCTCCCGTCGTGGAACCAGGGCGCACGCCAGTCGCCGGTGCCTGCCTCGATGGCGGCGATGATCTCGGTGGTGATACGGTAATAAACATCGGCGCGCCCGGCCGATGACGAAGAGCGGGACATGACAGGTCTCCAGGACGGGCGGAACAGGCCTTTCCCGCTCTCCTCATCCCGTCACTCACCCCGATCCCAAGCCGCCTCTCCCTTTACCGCCGCCCGAACGGGCGGCGTCGCGCCCTCGGGCGCGATCCGGGCCAGCACACCCTCGATCCGGTCAACCTCCTGCTGGAGCGCGGCCCGCTGCAATCCGGGCAGCCGCTTCTCGCGCAGCAACATGCGTGCCTCATCAGCACTCCGCTCCCAGACGGGCCTGTGATGTTGCGCGATGCAGGCGTTCGGGCAGCGGGTCGGTTCACAAAGTGCTGTCAGCGGGCGGTCTGCCGCGGCATCCGTCACGCGCTTGAGGCACAGGGCGGTTGCCGGATCGAAGAAGCAATCGGCAAGCGGTCCGACATGCAGGGTGCGGGCCAGACTGGCGAGCATGGTGCGCAGACGGGACTGGTCGGCGATCATCGGCGGCAATGGCCCAAGCTCGGTGGCTGTCTCGTCGAGGGTACGCGCGACGCGGGGACCGGCCGGCCCGCCAAGGGCAGCCCCGCCGCGCCGCCTGTCGAAATACTCGAGCAGATCGTCGATCTGGCCGAGCCGGCGCTGCGCCTCGACCTCGGCTCGGAAACCCGAGGCGCTGCTACCCGCGTAGCCTTCGAACGCGGCGACGGATGCATGCTTGTACTGGATCATGCCGGCCACCGTTCCGAAGGGACGGTTGGCGATGTGCCATGCGATCGTGCGACGAAACTGGCGGGTCGTGATCCGCCAGGGCTTGCCGTCCGGCCCGCGCGGTATGGCGGGCGCCTCGTCCGTCCCGAACAGCCTGTTCAGGTGGTCACGATAAGCGTTGATCTGGCGCACGATCTCGGCGGAAACGTGCGGTTTGCTACTTCGCGTCACTGACAGCACGGGCCAGAGCGTATCGAGACCATGGGCAACAGCCGCGCGCCGGGTCAACTGTTCGAGCACCCCGATCGCATCGGCGACGGGCTCGATGGTCACCCACTCCGCCGGCGCTCCCCGGGCCCCATTTCCCTTGTAGGCAGTGGAACGGACGCGGTGTCGTGACACGGTGCCATCCTCGCTGCGCGCAAGCATCAGGCATCCCCGGCGCATCGCCTGCACCTCGCAATCGCGCATACCGGTCAGATAGGCGCAGACCACGTAGGCCGCTGCCTGCAGCATGCGCTCCTCCAGGACGAGGGATTTGGCATCGAAGCGGAGCCGCCATGGCCTACCGAGATCGGCATCGACCGAGATCGGCGTATCCATGCCGCCGGGTTCGATCCCGATATCCGCGATGGCAGCGGCGATGAGATCGGACGCGCCGCCGGCGAGAGCGAGATGCATCGCCGGCTCCCTGGCGGCATCGACGCCTACGTGAAGATGCAGAAGCTGCACGTTGACGACGGGCAGAAGCTCCCCGCTTACCGGATCGACGGATGCGGAACCGTTGGGCGGACTTGCCCAGACCGGCACGCCCCGACCTTGCCGCGCGCGGGACCGGAAATAGCGCACCAGTCGCTGCCGTTGCCGGCGGCGGCGCTCCGCATGCGGCAATCCCTGTTCCGCAACGAAGAGCCGGTCGCGGCGCGCTTCGAGCCGGGAAAGCTCACGCCGGGCGGCGAGAATGTCCCCTGCGAATACCGTGATGTAGCGCAGCGACCATGCCAGAAGCGGCGCAATGATCGGCTCGGGGATGCGCGGGGTCCGATTCTCGGGAACATGACGATAGCCCGCGACGCGCGCGGGTGGCCGCCCGTCCCACGGTTCGAACGACAAGCCGCCGCCGGGAAGCTGCTCGCGGTAGAGATAGAGGTCGATGACGACCTCGAGAAGGTGCCCGACAATGACGGGCCGCCTTGCCGGGTCCTCTCGGAGATGCCGCGCATAGGCGTCGATCAGCGGAGGATCAATGCGGGCAAGGTCGAGCGCGCCCAATCGTTCGCGGACGAAGCCGAAGAAGCGCCGCGCCCGGTTGAACGCCTGCCGCACACAGGATGGCGGCAGCTTCGGACGATGGCCGGGAAGGTCGACATTGAGACGCGCATAGAGATAGGCGCGCATCATTGCCTGCACATCGGCATCTTCGAGCACGTCGAAATGAACGGTGACATGGCAGCGCCGGGCGTTCTCGCGGAAGACGGCCGGACCCAGATCCCAGCTTGGATCGTCGACGCGCGACAGGCCCTCGCGGGCATGGCCCGGCTTGAGCGGCGCGCACGCCAGCACGGGCCGATCGTCGAACACGTGCCCGCGGGCAAGGGCGGGCGCGGTCATGCGCGCGCCTCGGGGGGCAGATAGAGGCGCTCCTCCACGGCGCGTAACCGCGCTTCGGCGACAACGGCATCGGAAAACGCGGGCAAGATCTGATGGACGATCCGGGCATGAACCTGCCCGAACTTGACCATCCAGTCGGGACCGGGAAGCCCCTGCCGCTGGTCTTCGACGAAGGACAGGAAGGCCATGATCGCGGGGAGCTTGCGGGCGGTGATGACGGCGTTGGGGCAATGGAGGCATCCCCAGAACGGCTGCTGGCATGGCGAGCCGGCCTCGGCGAAGGGGCTGCTATGGAACCCCGCGCAGGCGGCGAGCCAGAGATCCTGCTCCCCATCGAGAATGGAACCGACCGCATCCGGCGGCATCAGCGGCCCGGCCTGTACGGGCGCTTCGCGCAGCGTCTTCTCGGCTGCTGGCGCGAGGATGGTCGGCATCGCGGCGACGACAGCGTCGCGGAAGGCATCGGCGACGGTGGCCTCGTGCAGGGGCCGCAGCGATGGCAGATCGGCGTAGTGGCGCGCCGCGACCTCGGGCGTGTGGCCGACCGCGAAGCGGGCGATGTACCCCTCGGTTTTGGTGTACCACAGCGCCTTGTGGGTTTTGCGAAGCCGGGACAGCAAAAGATGGAGCGGCTTGCCGTCGTCATCGACAATCCGGTGCCGTGCCACCCAGGCGTCGAGGCGTTCGCGCGGATGACGGATGCTGGCATGGAGACCGCCGACGTTGTGGTAAACCCAGAGACAATCGGTGGACAGATTCTGGCGGGCGACAGACGTGATCTCGATCAGTCGGCGGAGAAGGCCACCCGGCGTGCCCAGGCCGCCGTCGCGCACGCGCATGCTCTTGTGCCCGGCGGCGCCGGCGCGTCGCTTCAGGTATCGCAGTTCGACGGTTCCGGCGGAGGGATTGGCCAGGCAATCAACCGTCAGCGCCTTCAGGCATTCCGGCTCGAGGCCGGTATCGAGAGCAAGCAGCACGAGCAATGGCGGCAGATCGGTGACGTGCAGATGATGTCGGCGATGCAGGTCGTCGATCAGCGTGCTGATCGGCAAACCGCGCCGCAAGCGCATGAAATAGAGACGGCGCAACTCGACGCTCTCGGTCCGAACGGCTCCATGGCGCGCGATGAAAGCTTCGACATCGGCCCGCGCTCCGGCAATGACCGGATCGCCCTCATCGGTCCGATCCTCGGCGCCGATCCGGCGGAATATCGCTTCCACGTCCGTACGGGCCGCGTCGCGCAGCGCGCGGGCGACGAAGGGACTGTAGGCATCACGCGGGGTCGAGCGTCCCGCCGAGGTCGCTATTGTATAGCGCAACCGCTCATGGAGGTCGGGCGTGATCCTGTCGGGCCGATCCGCCTCTATCGCACGCAGCGTATTGACGATCTTGCTGACCGTCACATGCCGGTAGATCGCGCCCATCCCCCCGCGTTCGAGTGCCGATGCGAAACCGTCGACATGGGCTGCGCGCACGTCTTCGGGCCCGTCCACCTCCCCCGCCTCATCGGAAAGCCAGGTGAAGAAACGGCGATAGGAGTTTACATACTGTTTGATGACGCTGGCCGCACCGATCCGGCCGCCGAGCGCGGCCGACCGGCGCAACGCGCTGGCAAAGGCGATAGCGAGCGGACGAGGATCGAGATCGGTCATATCGACCAGGACGGTCCCGCCATGCCGCGCCTCGATGACGAACCTGAGGCCGAGCACCGGATCGGGATTGGCTCGCTCCGGCGTGACGGGTGCGAAAGCGACGGGCCTGCCCTTGCGGGGACGCCCGCTCATGCGCCCTGCGGTCCCGGCAGCAGTGCCAGCAACTCCTCGACCGCCGAATCCACCGTATCGGCGCGGGTCGCAATATGGTCGAGATAGATATAGGTGGTGGCGAGACTCGCGTGGCCGAGCAGGCGTTGCACCTGCTGCAGCGGGTCGCCCAGGATCGGCCGGTAACTCTCCATCGGCCCCGCCGGCAATGCGGCTTCGCGCAGACGCTCCTGGATCAGCAAGGCGAGCATATGGACCGCGAAGGTGTGGCGCAGCTGGTGCGGGCTGATCGACAACGAGAAACCATAGTCTCTACAGCGCTTGCAGGCGCGGGCGAAGATCACCTCCCAGGAATTGGGTCGAACGGGCTGTCCAACCTCGGTCAGCCATAGCGCCGCGGGCTCGCGCGGCGTTCCGTTCTCGTTGCACAGGATCAGACGGCATCGTTCTTCTGGCGTGCAGACATCGCGCATGCGGTCGAGACCGGCGTCGGTGATATGGATCGGCCGGTCGAAGCGCGCCGCGCCATCGCGCGCGACGAATTTGGCCGCGCCTGCCGCGCGCTCGACATCGATATAGGCCGCGATCTGACGAAGCAGCCGGCGTGGGACCAGAACACTTCGTCCGCGATCGCCCTTGGTGAGCGGCGGCGGCAGGCGCAGCCAGAGCTGCCGGGTCTGATCGCCGTGCAGGCCTATGGCCCCGAGATCACTGGTGAGCAGACCCGAGGCTTCTTCCAGTCGCAGGCCGGTCGTGACGAGCAGATCGGCGAAGAGCGCGTTGCGCAATCCATTCCGATCACGTGCGCCGGGGCGTTCGCTGCCGTCAGGCGCGAGGCCGCGCAGGCCGACCTCGCGGAAGATGCGGTAGTCGTCCATCGTGACGAAACGGACATCCGACCGCTTCGCAACACGTTCATAGGCATCGTTGCGCGCAGCGATCAAGCCGCGACGGCCACCCTGCGCCGGTCGCCACACGGCACGGCGGCTGAACGGTGCCTCGGCGATCAGCCCTTGCCGCTCGCCCCAGCGATAGAGGCGATCAAGGCTGGCGACGGCCCTGTTCCAGCTTGCCGCCGTGATCCGCTGACCAGCATCGTCGCGCCGGCGTGCGCGATGATAGGCCTCAACATCGTCGCGGGTCGCAGCCCATACGGTCTTGCCGCAGGCATCGAGAAAGCGAAGCCAGACCGTCACATCATAGGCCTGGGCGCGAAGCGAATGCCGCGATCGAATCCCCGATAACGGCAGGTCGAGAAAGAAGCGATCCAGATCGGGGTCGTAGAGCGCGTCGCCGCGCAGGATCAACGGCACATGCGCGTCGAGACCCCCGGCCTCACGGCGCTCGCAAACAGAAATGATCGACACCGGCGCGAAACCCTCCCCATGCCCCCACCCGGTGCACGCTTCGGCCCGGCAGTTCTCAGGCTGGCCGCCGCCAGCTCTTTGGTAAGCGCGGCGGCCAGCCTGAAAACTGCCTACCGTCGATGCCTGTCACCCATCCTACGGCAGGGTGGCATGCGGTGCAGACTGTCAAGATAAGGCCACCAGTTCTTCGAAGGCGTATTTCCTGGTGCCGAAGCTGCCCGAGAAATCCCGTCCTAAACGCGAGGCATGGCCTGTCGCGTGACCCATCTCGTGCAGGGCCGTCCGGTGCCAATTGATCGGCTCGAAATAGGCGGCCGGCGGCGGCACCTGCACATAGTCAAATGCGGGCACATAGAAGGCACGATCCCCGCCGATGCGGAAATCGATGCCGGTCGCTCGGATCAGCGCCTCGACCCGCGGCTCGATCATGCCGGGCGGCGGTGGCGGTGCCTCGACGGCGATGTCCTCGGGCAGACCCTCGCATTGCGCCGCGTTGAACACGGTAAAGCGCTTCAGGAACGGGATGCTGCCTGCTTTTTCGCCTGTTTCCCTGGCGCGGCACTTCTCGTCCTCGGGGGTGAAACGGTCGGCGTAGACCACGGTGGTGCCGCGCTCGCCCTTGCGGACATTGCCGCCGAGCGACAGCGCCTGGCGGAAAGTGAGCCAATGCTGGGTCGGATAGCCGTGCTGGACCACCGCGCCCCAGAGGATCAGAACATTGATCCCGGAATACTGCCGGGCGGTCGCCGCGTTCCTCGGCATGGCGAGCGGCGCTTTCGCCGCCGCCGTCCCCCAAGGCTGGACCCAGGGCAGCCGCCCGTCCTCCAGCTCGCCGATGATCTTGTTGGTGATGTCGTCGTAAAGATTGCTGCGGGCGCCGCCTGCGCGCGCGCGGTCCTGTCTGGCCATCGGAATATCTCCGCGACGGGCACCGGAAGCCTCTCTCCCAGTCCTCAACCCGTCACGGCAAACCCGTCCGCACTCTCACTCTCGGGGCGTTGCGGGGTGCCCCCGCAGAAGGGGTCGGCCGAGACCTTGGCTCGTCCGCAGGGGAAGGCTTTCCCCTCAAACTTTCCTCTGCCGGACACTCCATATTGAAAACTGTCAGAAAACCGCTTATGTTTCTGACAGGAGTTTTGCTGTGCAACATTTGACCGAACAGATACTGACCTATGCCGAACGGCTTCCGGAAGGAACGCCGCTGGCCGCCAAGAGCCTGCTCCATCTCGGCAACCGCGCCGGGGTGGATCAAGCTTTGTCGCGTCTTGCCGTACGCGGACAACTTATCCGCGCCGGACGAGGCATTTATCTGCACCCCATCAAGAGTCGGTTTGGCACGCGCGCTCCTTCGGTGGAGCAGGCGGTCGAGGCGCTGGCGGCACAACGGGGTGAGATCATCGTACCGAATGGCGCGGCAGCGGCAAACGCGCTCGGGCTGACGACGCAGGTCCCGGTTCGCTCCGTCTATCTGACCTCGGGTCGTAGCCGCACGATGACTCTGGGCAAGCAGCTTGTGGAGTTACAGCATGCGCCGCGCTGGCAGCTCGCCTTGGCCAATCGCCCGGCAGGACAGGCGGTTCGCGCTTTGGCCTGGCTCGGCCCTGAGAAGGCAGAAACGGCGCTCAAGACTCTGAAACGAAAACTACCACCGACAGCGTTTGGCGAGTTGGTGGCGGCTGCGCCGCAGTTTCCGACCTGGCTGGCCCGAAGCGTCGGCAAGGCTGCTCATGGCTGAGCCATTTCTGTCCTTGACGGCCCAGGATCGTCGCGACGCGTTGGGCGTAGCCGCCGATCGCTCGGGACGGCCCGCCCATCTGCTTGAAAAGGATGTCTGGGTCGTCTGGGCGCTTCAGACAATCTTCGGCTCGGCCTTCGGCGACCATCTTACCTTCAAGGGCGGAACGTCGCTTTCAAAGGCCTATGGCGTCATCCAGCGCTTCTCGGAAGATGTCGATCTGACCTACGATATCCGCGCGATAGCGCCCGATCTGGTGGGCGACAATGGTGAAGGCTTGCCGACAACGCGCAGCGAAGAAAGGCGCTGGTCCAAAACCGTGCGCCACCGGTTGCCGGAATGGATTTCCGCTACGGTGCAGCCATTGCTCGCCGAGGCCGTTGGCGCGCAGGGTGTTTCGGCGGTGACGCGGGTGGAGGGCGAGAAGCTCTTCATCGACTATGAGGCGACCTCCGCCGGCTCCGGTTACGTCGCGCCCAGCGTCATGCTGGAATTCGGGGCTCGCTCGACGGGCGAACCGGCCAGCCCGCGTAACGTGATCTGTGATGCGGACGGCATGGTCGAGGGCGTGACATTCCCGACGGCGACGCCTCGCGTAATGCACGCCGAGCGGACATTTTGGGAAAAGGCGACCGCGATCCACGTCTTTTGTTTGCAGCAGCGGCTTCGCGGGGAGCGCTTTGCCCGCCATTGGCATGACGTTGTCCGCCTGAGTGACGCAGGGATTGCCGATGCGGCTGCGGCAGATCGAGACCTTACTCGCGCTGTCGCACGGCACAAGAGCATGTTCTTCGCCGAGAAAGCGGCGAACGGCGCGCCTGTCGACTATGAAGCCGCCGTAAATGGAATGTTGCAGCTCGTGCCGGGCGGAGAAGCGCGTGCAGTGCTGGCCTCGGACTACGACCACATGGTCGAGGACGGACTGCTGCTTGAGGATGCCGAGCCTTTCGAGCAGCTGATCGAGCGATGCGCAGACATCGCCGGACGAACGAACCGCGCGGCGAGATAACAGGAACTGCGGGACAAGCGTGGGGTTATACGAAAGGTGGTGCGAAGCCACGAAAGAAAGGGACAAGCGCAAGCACTATTGGACCTATGCCGAAAAGGATGCCGGTCGCGACGAGTTCAGCGGCGACCTCGCCGAAACCATCCGCTCCCACTATGACCGGCTCGAGCGCATCGCCGAGGATGTGGAGCGGCTCGGCTACAAGTTCGCCGCCACGATCCTGAGCGAGGCGATGCCACAGACGGCCAGGGGCCGCTCCGGTGACCTCGGCGAAATCCTGGCGACGGAACTTGTGGAGGAAGAGATCGGCCTGCGCGTCCCTGTGCGCCGGCTCCGCTACAAGGACGGCCGAAACATGGCCATGCGCGGTGATGATTTCATCGGCGCCGGCTATAGCGGCCAGGACGAGAAACTCTGGCTCTTGAAGGGGGAAGCCAAAAGCAACAAGCAGCTTGGCAAATCCACCGTGACGAGTGCGCGCAAAGTGCTTGATCGCGACAATGGCCGCTGCACGCCGGACTCGCTGCTGTTCGTCGCCAACCGCCTGCTCGAGAGCAACGATCCCGACGAAAACGCGCTGGGACGTGATTTGCGTGACGAGGTGGGCGTGAAGTCACTGCGCGCCGATCGCATCGACCACATGCTTTTTACCGTATCGGGCAATGGCCCCCATGCCTCGCTGAAGGAAGACCTGGACGCTGCCGGGACCAATCGCGACCACTACGTCGTGAACATCCACATCGAAGATCATCAGGATTTCATCGCGGCCATGTACCAGGGGGCACAAGACCTTGGAGACGCCTGACGAACTGACCGTCTTCCTCGCCACCGCTACCGTTGACGGCATACTCGGCCGGTTGCTTTATCGTGGCGCGGCATGGTCGCTGATGCGGGAAGATGGCGTTTTGCCACAGACCGCGCCGGCTTTGGGCGCGACAATCGAAACCGATCTTGCCGAACACGGCTTCGCCCTGCTTCGGGCCGCCATGGCATTGCGCGCTCAAACCGGCGCATCGGATCTGACGAATAAGGCATTCGAGCGGGCCGCCAACGCCTTCGAGGCCCTGGTCAGAAACGGTGATCCCGAGGCGCCCGACCGCGGCTTTCGCCGCATGATAGCTGCTGCTGCCTATCACCTCGCCGGTTACTCCGCCGTCGCATATTCGCTGTTCAATGATATGGCCGAAGACCTGAACTCTTCGCCCGGAGAAGCAGCAATCCGCCAGCTCATTCTGCGTGATCTCGATCAGCTGCGCGGGTTCGTTCGTGACTGGCTTGACGACGAAGCGCACGGCGACGAGCAGATGGCCGAAGTGCTGGGCGGCGATGAGCCCGACATCGACGCCGTGTTGTCCACCATCGTGAATACGACGATCTGCCGGGCCTTGGCCTTCTTCGACTTTGCCCTGGAGACGGGCGAGGAGGAGCCGATCGACGTTGCGCGCGAGCTGCTGGCGACCGCCATCAGGCTCGCCGACAACGCCGGGAACGTCCCCCTGTGGTGGATATCGAACCTCTGCCGCCACTTGATCGATGATCTCTGGCAGCATTCGCTGCACCTGAACCTGCCGATGGAACCACCTGCGGGAGCGGAAGAGAAATATCCGGATCTCCGGCGGCTGTTCATCGGTTCGCTGTACGCCCGCAAAACCTCTGAAGTGGAACTATGGCCGTCCCAGCGCGAGGCGGCGCAGCGGTCCACCGACGTCACTGATGATCTGGTCGTGGCGCTTCCCACCAGTGCGGGCAAAACGCGCGTGGCAGAAATCGCCACATTGATGACGTTGTCCTCGACGCGCCGAGTTTTGATTGTCACGCCGCTGCGCGCCTTGTCAGCCCAGACCGAACGATCCTTCCGCAAGACCTTCGCGCCCCTCGGGTTCAGCGTCTCCTCGCTGTACGGCGCCAGCGGACTTTCGGCGGGCGACGAGGATGCCCTGCGCACCCGCGAGATCATCATCGCCACGCCGGAAAAGCTCGACTTCGCGCTTCGGAGCGATGCCTCACTGATCGATGACGTCGGTCTGATCGTTCTCGATGAGGGTCACATGATCGGACCCAGCGAGCGCGAGATTCGCTACGAAACATTGGTACAGCGCCTGTTACGTCGCGGCGACGCGGCCGACCGCAGGATCGTCTGTCTCTCCGCCATCCTGCCGAGCGGCGACGAATTGGACGATTTGACCGCCTGGATACGCTCGGATGAACCGGGTGAACCCGTGCGTTCCGATTGGCGCCCCACGCGACAACGGTTTGGCGCATTAACATGGCGCGGCAAGGACGCGCTTCTGCGGCTTGATCTCGACGAGAACGGTCCGTTCCTCGACAAATTCGTCAAGGAGAAACCCGCGCTAGGAAAGGAGAAAAACCCATATCCACGCAAGAACTCGCACCTCGCCCTGTTCGCGGCCTGGGAGTTTGCCGGCCAGGGTAAGCGGACCCTGATCTTTTCCACCCAGGCCAACTGGGTCGAGAGCTACGGCAAGCAGGTCATTGACCTGTGCAAGCGCGGCTATCTCGACTCGTTGCTGGAGGATGAAGCGCAGATCGCGCGCGCGTTGGAAGTCGGCAAGGAATGGCTGGGCGAGGACCATCCCGCGGTCGCCAGCCTGAAGGTCGGCGTTGCCATCCATCACGGCCGCCTGCCGAGCCCGTTCCTGCGCGAACTGGAGGTGCTTCTGTCCGATGGCGTGCTGAAAGTCATCGTCGCCTCGCCTACACTTTCCCAGGGGCTCAATCTCAACGCCGCAGTCCTTCTCGTCCCGGCGCTCTACCGGGCCGGTGAAAAGATCAAGGGCGAAGAATTCGCCAACGTCGCCGGTCGAGCCGGGCGCGCCTTCGTCGATGTCGAAGGCCTGATCGTCCATGTCATGTTCGACAAAACCGATTGGCGAAAGAAGGAATGGAAAAAGCTGGTCAGTTCCGCCAAGGCCAGAACCTTGAAGAGCGGCCTCATCCAGATCGTCGCCGAGATCCTTGAGCGCCTGTCGCGCGAGGGTGTGCTCGACCGTGACGATGCCTGGGAATATCTCGCCAACGCCCGCGAAGCGTGGAGATCACCCAATGAAGAGGCTGCGGTTGCAGAGCGCTTGGCCGCCACCGTTGAGTACGGCGCTGATATTGGTGACGATGATGAAGGCGATGGGGGTGTCGAAGAGGAAACCATCGACGAAGAGCCATTGTCGCAGCTTGTCGAACGGCTTGATGCGACGGTGTTTGGCCTGATTGAAGCGCTGGACGCTGATCGCGTCGATCTTCCGGAGTTGCTGGATGAGGCGCTCAGGGGATCGCTTTGGGCTCGCCAGATCGCTCGCGAGGAGGAGGGCGTCGCGCCGTTACACAAAAAGGTGTTCGAAGCGCGGGCCGACCTCATTTGGAAGACCACTACCGAGCAGACACGGCGCGGACATTTCGCAATGGGTGTCGGGCTCGAAGCGGGCCTCTCCATCGAAGCGATGGCCGACGTGTTGGCCGAACTGGTCGACCGGGCTGATGCCGCAACGATGAACGGTAATGTCGACGAACTCGCCGATGCTCTTGGCGGCCTGGGCGAACGCTTGCTGTTCATGCGGCCGTTCATTCCTGACAAGAGGAACGCGCTGCCCGCCAACTGGAAGGCAATCCTGCGCGCCTGGGTCTCCGGCGAGGAAGTTTCGAAGATCGGACCGCAGAACATGCGAGCGGTCGAAGAGGCCTTCACCTATCGATTGGTTTGGGCGCTGGAGGCTATTCGTACTCGCCGCATATCCCTTGGCTGGTCGCCGGAGACGGTGGCGGGCGGTGCGGCGACTGCTGTCGAAACGGGGGTTCCGCAGTTCATGATGGCGATGTTGATCCGCGCCGATCTGCCTTCGAGGAAAGCGGCTATGACCGCCATAAACGAGACCAAGCCGGTATTTGTGACTCCGGCGGAAATGCGGGCATGGCTCGAATCCGACGAAATCACAGTCTTCACGGATTTAGGGGATTGGCCGAAACCAGAAACGGCGGCGTTGTGGGCGAGATTTAGAACTGAGGCACTCAGCGGCGGGATCCAAAAATGGTCCGTCGAACGTTACAAGCGCTTGCTCGATGTCGCGGCCGCTCCGCCTGCAGGCCTTTATCGGATTGTTACCGACAAGGGGGACGGGCGGACCTGGCTCACAACTCCTGACTATCGGCACGTCGCCGCCTTTAAGAAGCCGGCGATGGACCCCAAGCCAAGCCTCTTCTCGGGGAGGCTACCGGGAGACACTAGGCTGGTGGATGCCGTACGCGTCGGCCGAGGAAAACTGCGTTGGCCGCCTGCCGATGCGTAGATGGGGGACGATAGCCATGCTCTATGCCTGATCGGGTATCCCCGGGCATCAGCATTGGTCTTCATTCCAACCGACGACGCGGCTCACCAGTGCTACCTCGGTCACGCGGCGCGACGCTGGTGCTCCTCGTTCGCAGTTTCCTCACGGGCACCCGCGAGAAAACGCGCTAGCGCGACTTTACGTGAATCGCGATCAAGAGCGTAGGCGGTCTGCCTGAACTTGACCCCGTCGAGCAGCCCTTGGATATAACCGGAGATCGTGTCAGCAGCCATGATAAGGGCCGTGTCGAGCGTGTGAATGTACTTGCTCGTGACCGTGCCTTTGGAGTGGCCGACCAGTGCGGCGATCGTGACTTCGGTGAACCCAAGATCATTGGCGACGCTCGCGAAGCTATGGCGCAGGACGTGCGGCGTCACATCAGACAGCGCGGAGTCTTTGAAAATTTGCCTCCAGTGGTTTGGGAAGCCGCCGAAGGCGTTGTCCTCGCCCTGGCCGGGAAAGACATACGTACCCGTCGCGGTCTTGCGGTGTTCTTCCAGATACTCGACCACAACAAGCCCGATGGGACGAACCGAGGCACCTTCCTTGCTGTCCACGAGACGCATGCAACTCGCGTCGGTGTCCGCTTCGGTCCACATGAGACCGATCATCTCGCTGCGGCGGCAGCCGGTAAGCGCGATCTGGCGAATGATTTCGACCGTCATTTCAAATTTCGGGGTCGCAGCCGCTTCGCGGAGAATCTCGCCCAGCATTCGATACTCGGCTTCGGTGAGACGACGATCACGCACCTTGTCCTTGGGCTTGCGGATGCCGTGTGCCGGATTGGTGGTAATGATCCCGGCTTCCATTGCATAGGTAAAGATGCCACCAAGAAGTCCAATCGTTCGTGTGGCCGTGCCGGCGCCGCCTGTTACCACGGCCTTGCCGCGTAGCTTCTTCGTCTTCACCGACACCGCGGTCTTGCCAGCCATGATGTCCTTCAAAACCTTGGCGATGTCGGCTTTCGCCAGGTCCTTAACCCGACGGCTGCCGATGAGCGGGATGATGTGTCGATGAATCCGACCGGTGTCGGAGACAATGGTGGTCGCCTTCTTCGGGCGACCACCTTTCCCGAGGATGAGACCGGCTTCGAGGTCCTTGAGATACATCGCGCACAGCTCTTTGACAGTGACTGCCTGATGATCGAGCAGGCGTTCCTCCGAGGGGTTATCACCCTGCGCAACGCGACCGAGCTGGACCTTCGCCTTTTGCCGCGCTGTCTCCGCCGTCCAGACGCCATGGAGACCGATGGTGTAGCGACGGGTTCGACCTGCGGCTCGATATTGGATAAGGTAGCTGCGTTTGCCGGACGCGAAAATGCGAAGACCGAAGCCAGGCAGCTCGTCGTCCCAGATGAAGTAGTCTTTCTCGCGGACAGCGGCTGCGTCTACGACGCGTTTCGTCAGCTTGGCCATTGCGCGGTTCCCCCTTGGAGAGCGGACTGTTTCCGCGGAAGCACCACGGAAGCAGCCGGATGAAAGTCGGAGCGAAGTTTCGGATATGGATTTCGGCAGGGGAGACCGAGTTGTCCATACTTTTCAAAGCATTGTCGTATCATAGCGTGTCCTAGCGTGCATTTCGGATAGCCAGGACAAATTGCTCCGAAGGCAGAGGCCAGAGGTTCGAATCCTCTCGGGTGCGCCAGCCCACCGCAATCCACACTTGCCGCATCCGACCCGTGCGGCTGTAATGCACGCGGCCATGTGGCGTTGGGAGAGTGAGGGATGGAAATGACACGGTTGGGCGACCTCAGGGTGCCGCGGATCGGGCTTGGCTGCATGGGCATGTCGACGGCCTACGGCACAAGGGATGATGCCGCGTCGACGACGGCGATCCATCGCGCGCTTGATCTAGGCATGACGATGCTCGACACCGCAGATGTTTACGGCAACGGTCATGGCGAACGCCTGATCGGCGAGGCGGTGCGCGGTCGTCGGGACGAGGCGATCATCGCGACCAAGGTCGGCAATCTCGGCCGCGCCGCTGCGCCGCGCAAGGTGGACGGGCGACCCGAACATATAACAGCGGGATGCGATGCGAGCCTTGGACGGCTGGGAGTCGAGGCGATCGACCTCTACTATCTTCACCGTGTCGATCCAGACGTTCCGATCGAAGAAACGGTCGGCGCGATGGCCCGGCTGGTCGAGGCCGGAAAGGTACGTCATCTGGGCCTGTCCGAGGCGGGACCGGACACGATCCGTCGGGCCGCGGCCACACACCCGATCGCGGCGCTGCAATCGGAATGGTCGCTGTGGTCCCGTGATGTCGAGGGTGGGATCATTCAGACCTGCCGCGACCTCGGCATCGGTTTCGTGGCCTATGCCCCCTTGGGGCGCGGCTTCCTGACTGGAACGATACCCGACGTGGACAGCCTGATCACCGAAGATCGACGCCGCGATCACCCGCGCTTCGCGCCGGACAACATCGCGCGCAACCTGCCATTGATTGACGTGCTGCGCGATGTCGCTGACCGACACATGGCCACCCCGGCACAGATTGCCATCGCGTGGGTCCTGTCACGCGGGCCCGACGTGGTGACCATTCCGGGTGCGAAGCAGCCCCGTTGGGTCGTCGAGAATGTCGGCGCGATCGATCTGGGCCTGTCGGCCGAGGACCTGGCCGCTTTGGAAGCAGCCTTCGCCCCGGGCGCTGCTTCCGGCAGCCGCTATCCGGAAAAGCAGATGGGAGCGCTTGGCATCTAGGCTGTTGAGGCGGCGCTTGGGCTTTGCTTGCGGCTCGCCGCCAGTTGACGCAGGGCGACTGGCGCCAGGATCAGCAGTCCAATGATGGTCGCGGGCCAGCTTGGTGCGACCAGCAGGATCGCGGCGACGACCAGCGCTGCACGTTCGATCTTCCAGGTCGGCGCGAACATCCAGCCGGTGATCGCCGCCGACAGCGACCAGATGCCCAGGACCGCGCCCGAGAAGGCAAGGAAGAAGGCAGGCCAGGTGAAGCCGTCGGTGACCAGCAGCAGCGAAGGCTGGAAGGCGAAGACGAACGGCACCAGCGCCTTGCCCATCGACAGCCGAAACGCAGTGTTGCCGGCCTTGAAGGCGTTGGCTCCGGCGATCCCTGCGCCGGCATAGGCCGCCATCGCTACGGGTGGCGTCACATCCGCCAACACGCCGAAGTAGAAGACGAAGAAATGCGCGACGATCGGCTGGACCTGCAGCAGGCCCAGCACCGGTGCCGCGACCGCGACCATGATGATATAGTTTGCGGTCGTGGGAATTCCGCAGCCCATCAGCACGCAGACGATCGCGGTCAGGATCAGGGTGAAGAGTAGCGTCAGCGTCTGCACGCCCATGATCTCGAACGGCAGGACAGCGAGCATGCTCGACACGCCCTCAGCCCAGCCGGCGGCGATGCTGGTCACCATGTAGGCGATCTTGAAGCCGACACCCGTCAGCGTCACGACCCCGATGACGACGCCGACCAGCGCGGCAGCAGCGGTGACCGACAGCGACTGCTTCGATCCCATGATGAAGCCGTCATAGACACCCGCTGCGGCAGCCTTCAGTCCATCGACGAGGCCCTTGGCGCGGAATTCCTGCCAGATCAGGACAAGAATGCAGGCGGTGATCGAATAGAAGGCTGCGGCGAAGGGCGTGCGGCCCGACAGCAGCACGGCGATCAGGATGATCAGCGGCAGGACCGACAGCCAGCCCTCGCGCAGGACCTTGAAGGCGTTGGGCAGCTCATCGGGGTGCAGGCCGCGCAGGCCGAGGCGCTTGGCCTCCAGATGGACCTGAACAAGGACGCCGAAGAAGTGCATGAAGGCGGGGACCAGGGCGGCCGTCAGGATCGTGGTCAGCGGCAGGCCCAGATATTCGATCATGAGGAAGGCGACAGCGCCCATGACCGGCGGCGTGATCTGCCCACCGGTCGAGGCGGCTGCTTCGACTGCAGCGGCGAAATGGCGACGATAGCCGATCTTGATCATGGCCGGGATCGTCAGTGCGCCGGTCGTCACGGTGTTGGCGATGGACGAACCAGAGATCGACCCCAGCAGCGCCGAGGACAGGACCGAAACCTTTGCCGGTCCGCCCGGATAGCGGCCCGCAAGCGCCGAGGCCACGTCGATGAACAATTGCCCCAGGCCGATCCGCGTGGCCATCACCCCGAACAGCACGAAGTGGAAGACATAGGTCGCGATGACGCCCAAGGCGGTCCCGTAGATGCCCTGGCTGGTGAGGTAGAGGTGATTGACCACGTTGGTCCAGCTTGCGCCGGGATGGACCAGAACGCCCGGAATATGCTGTCCAAACAATGCATAGCAGATGAACAGAATCGCGATCACCGGCAGCGGCCAGCCCATGGACCGGCGCACGGCCTCCAGCAGGACCACGATCAGGATCGTGCCCATGACGATGTCGGTGGTGTTCGGGTTGCCGACACGGAAGGCCAGTTCGCTGTAGATCCAGGGCACGTAGAAAGCCGCGATGGCGCCTGCGAAGGCCATGATCCAGTCGGCGATCGGCAGGCCGAGAACATCGAACGTCCCCCGGCGCGGCGCGCGACTGCCGAAGGCCTGGAAGGACAGGAACACCACGAACAGCGTGACGCCCAGATGCAAGCCCCGATGGACGGTTGCCTGCGGGATGCCGAAGCCGGCGGTGTAATAGTGGTAGCAGGCCAGCAGGAACAGGATGATGCCGGCCAGGACCTCGGTCGGGCGCGGCAGCGCCCTGAACCGCATCTCAGGGTCGTAATCCTGTTCGAGCTTGTCCAATTCCTCGGCGGTCAGCGTCGGGGCGTCGTCGTAATGCTCGGGCTTGTGGTCGGCCATGGCGCTGTCCTGCTGGGTGAAGTGATCGGCGTGCCACGGGCGCCGGCGGCGCCCGCAGCGGTGTCAGCGGAGCGAAATCACTCCATCAGGCCGGCTTCCTTGTAGAAGCGCTCGGCACCCGGATGCAGCGGCAGGCCCAGACCGGACAGCGCGTTTTCCTTGGTGATCATCTTGCCCTTGGCATGGCCCGCATCCAGTTGAACGCGGGTGTTGTCATTCCACAGCGCCTTGGTGATCTCGTAGATCAGTTCTTCGGGCTGGTCGGCCGAGGTGACCCACTGCGCGCCGACGGCGATGGTGGTGACGTCCTCGTCGTTGCCCTCGTAGGTGCCGCTGGGGATGGTGTCTTCGGAGAAGAACTTGCTTTCCATGACCTTGGCCGCGATCTCGCCCTCGATCGGAACGATCTTCACGTCATCCTGGCTGGCCAGTTCGGCGATCGCGCCGGCAGGATACCCACCGACGAAGAAGAACGCGTCCATCGCGCCGTCCTTCATCCGCTCGGCCGCCTGATCGGGCTTGAGGTATTCGGGCGTGATGTCCGCCTCGCTCAGGCCGGCAGCACCCAGGATCAGCTGCGCATCGACCAGCGTCCCCGAACCGGGCTCGTCCAGCGACACGCGCTTGCCCTTGAGATCGGCGACCGAATTGATGCCGCTATCCGCCGAAGCGACGAGGTGGATCGATTCCGGATAAAGGTTGGCGATCGCGCGCAGCTTGTCGGCGGGCGGTTGATCCTTCCAGATGCCGGTACCCGTCTGCGCCCAGGCGGCGACGTCACCCTGCGAGAAGCCCGATTCCAGCGTGCCGCCCATGATCGCGTTCACGTTGGCGACCGAGCCGTTCGCAGCCACGGCGGACGCGACCAGGCCCGGAACCCCGCACGAGCCGCCTTCTTCGCAGGCGCGCGAGCCCGGCGGCGACGAAATGGCGTTCGCGAGAAGGCCGCCGATCGGGTAATAGGTCCCGGCCGTGCCGCCGGTTCCGATGCGGAAGAACTGCATCTCCTGCGCGCTCGCGACGCCGCTGATGGCCATCAGCGCCGCGGTCGCAAGACCCATGATGCGTTTGTTGAACATGTCACGCTCCCAGTTGCTATTGACTGGCCAAAGCCTGCAACCATTCGCGGGAGGACACAACAACAAGCTGCCGCGAAACAGTGCAGATTGGACGCATCTCCGCGTCTCAGGAGGTTGTTTTCGGGCCGTTCTGGGCGGCCGGTGCAGGCGTCGAGCGTCGGGCCTTCTGCCAAGGCGCACCCCAGTTCAGCCACATGATGGACAGCCACCAGAGCGTCAGCATCACCCACAGATCGACCGGCAACTTTTCGGCGAAGGTCTGGTCTGCGGGGTTGATCTGCAGCGCGTCTCCCAAGACCGAAAGGACGACGCAGGCGATGAAAGACCACAGCCCGCCGCGACCGATCTGCTGCAGCGCCACGCCGATCCGCGTTTCGGCCAGACGCCTCATCGGGTCTGCAAGCGGCACGGCGACCAGCCAGCTTGCCGCGAGGATCGCCAGATAACGGGTGCCATCCAGCGGCCACTTGTCGATCGTCCCGTAGATTTCCTTCAGGCCATTCCGCAGGGGCAGGGCGGGTTCGCCGAATTTCGATGCGATCACGATCGTCGCGCCAAAGATGAACATGCCGGCCGAAAGCAACGTCAGAAGCCGCGCGTGCGGCATCAGTTCGGTCATCAGGCGGCGGCGGAACAGGCCCATCGCGACGCCTGTGAAGAACAGCATCTGCCAACCGAACGGGTTGAACAGCAGTCCGCCGCCGCTGTGATTGGGGATCAGGCCGTTCAGGACCGGGGCCACGAACCACAGTGCGACGGACCCGGCACCGAAGCTCAGCGGAAAGCGGATCATCAGCGGCACCAGCACCGGGACCGAGGCCAGCAGCACGACGTAGACTGCCAGCACATCCAGCAGGTTCGGCTGAAGCCACATCGTCATCAGCGTGCCGAGATAGCCCAGCGGATTGTCGATGACCCAGACCGCGTACTGGTTCCAGATCGCCGTATGCTTCCACCCCATGGCGAGCAGCCCGGCCGAGATCAGCGCGATCAGAACACCGCCCAGGACCAGCGCGCGCCAGACCTCGAAAGCGCGGCGGGCAAACCGGCGTCGCGCTGCGGGTCGGCCGTTCTTGCGTTCGACGCCGTCCCAGACCAGACCGACCAGAAAGCCCGACAGCAACACGAACAATTCGGCCGCATCGAAGATCGAGAAGTTGGCCAGTGTGTAGGATCGCAGCACCGAGGCCGGCATGTGGTCAAGCATGATGCACACCAGCGCGTAGCCGCGCAGCATGTCGAGTGCGACAAGACGGTTCATGCCGGAAGCCGGCTCCAACGCTGCAGAAGGTCCGCGTCCGAGATCAGCGCATCCGTCTCTGCCCGGTCGAGCAACGACAAAGCCTGTGCCTGTGTCTCCGCGTGCGCGATTTTCGCCTCGGCGGTGATGGCAGGCAGACGCGTCGCAAGGTCCCGGTCGGCGGCGGGGGGCGGCAGCATCGCGATGTGGCGTTTCAGCAGATCGGGATCGCGACCCAAGCGCAGGATCGAGGCATCCCCTTCAGCGCTGCGCGGCAGCCGCCGGGTGACGGCCTGCGCCTGCGCGATGATGGCGGGCGTCGCGCGTTCCTCGGGCGTGACCAGCAGATCCTGCCGGCGTGCAAGGCGGCCCAGCACCGGACTTGCCGAATAGCGCGAAGTGAAAGGCGACAGGATCAGCCCCAGCAGGATCGGCGACAGCCAGATGAGCTGCGCAGGCGAGAATTGTGCCAGCACGATCAGCGTTCCCAGCCCCAAGGCGACATGCAACCAATGACTGGCCAGCACGACGTTCCAGCCGGGCATCGAGCCGGCTCGGGTCTGCGCGTTCCATCCGCTGTCGCGTCCGCGCAGGATGTCGAAGATCTGCCGGGTCTGGATCAGCATCTGCACCGGCGCGATCAGCGCGGACAGCACGATCTCGACCAATGCGCTAGCAAAGACACGCCCGCCGCCGCCTGCCTGCGAGGGGCTCGATCGCCGCCAGGCCCGCACGATGGCCACGAATTTCGGTACATAGAGTAGCGCCATCGCGGCCACGAAAAGCCACAGCATCCGCCGCGCATCGAAAACGGGCCAGTCCGGGAAAAGCTGGTAGGCCGTCGGAAAGTATTCGGGCGTGGACAGCAGCACCGTCGCTGACAGGACCAGACCAACCAGGATCAGTGCCAGCCAGATCGGGCTCATCAGGAAGCTCATCACGCCAATGGCGAAATGCGCGCCGCTTATCGTGCGTGTCCTGCGCATGCCGATCAGGCTGAGATGCTGCAGGTTGCCCTGCGCCCAGCGGCGTTCGCGCGCGGCCATGTCCAGCAGCGTCGGCGGGCAGCCCTCGTAGCTGCCGCGCAGATCATGGTCCAGCCGCACCTTCCAGCCCGCGCGGCACAGGGCCGCCGCCTCCACGAAATCGTGGCTGAGGATCGAGCCGCCAAAGGGCGCGCGCCCGCTCAGCGTAGGCAGACCGCAGGCCTCGGCGAAGGCGGGGACGCGGATGATCGCATTATGACCCCAATAGTTGCCGGTATCGCCTGACCACGCCGCGACGCCGCGTGCGATCATGGGGCCGTAGATGCGCCCGGCAAACTGCGTCAGGCGGGCAAAAATCGTCTCGCCGCCAACCAGCACCGGCATGGTCTGGATCAGGGCAAGATCGGGATCAGCCTCCATCCGCGCGGACAGATGCGCGACGGTCGACCCGGTCAGAACGCTGTCGGCATCCAGCACGACCATCTGATCGTAGCGCCCGCCCCAGCGGCGAACAAAATCGGCAACGTTGCCCGACTTGCGATCCACGTTGTCGTCGCGGCGGCGATACCAGATCGGAAGGGGTGATAGGCGGCGCGCTGCCTCGACCGCCAAAGTCTCATCCACCACGACTGCCGGGTCGCGGCTATCCGACAGGACGAACAATTCGGCCCGGTCGGCCATCTCGTGCTGCGCCATGTCGCGACCAAGCGCGGTCAGCAGCCCGATGCTGGTCGCAGCATCCTCGTGATAGACCGGCATGATGACCGCGATCCGCGCCCGCCCGGCTGCGGCCGGCGTCGTGATCGGACGGGCCAGCAGCCCAGCCAAGGTCGAGCAGAAGGAAAATCCGATCCAGGCGAAGGTCGGAACGAACAGGATCAGCAGCACGATCTGCATCGGCGTCGGTCGGTCCCCGAACGCCGCAAGCATTTGCAGAAAGCCAAGAACGGCGATTACGCCCGTACCACCGAAGGCAATCGCGCGCGCGAGCCAGGTGCGCGCGCCCTCACGCGCACGCGGATGGTCATGCCGCGGACGGGCGCGCAGGTCCTGAACGGGCATCGCCAGCGGTGCCTCGGGCGGGAGCGCCGGCTGCGTCGAAGCCGAAGCTTCCGCGTCCTCGGCCACGGTAAGGGTCACGCCGTCCAGCGGGTCATCCATGTTTCGCTCAGCGCCAATCCGTCGGGATCGGTCAGCAGGGCCTGCAACTCGACCATCTTCTCGTTACCGGGACGAAACTCGAAGGCGAGGCGCAGCACATCCTCTTCGGGAAGAGGCTTCAGATAGGCATGGACGATCTCGCCGGAAGAGGTCGTCACCTTGGATTGCGGCAGAGTGTCGCGGAACGGAGCCAGATCAAAATCGACGATGAAACTGCGGATCGATTCATCGTTGATCGAACGGCCCGCGCGGACGTCGCGAACCCGCGCCACGGGCAGGTCGCGCGGCAGCCGTGACGCGAAGCTCAGGGTATAGCGGAAATCGTGACGTTCACCCTTGGCCATCACGTCCTTGGGCAGCCAGTAGGCGACGATGTTGTCGTTGAACTCGTTCTCGACCGGTATTTCGATCAGACGGACCTCACCCTCGCCCCAGTCGCCCTCAGGCTCGATCCAGGCGGACGGACGCAGGTCGTAACGTGCTTCGGCGTCCTGGTAATCGTCAAATTCGCGGTTTCGCTGGACCAGACCGAAACCTTTGGGCCCGTCATCCACAAAAGACGAGATCTGAAGCGAGTTCGACGATTGCAACGTGCGCCACAAGGCCTGGCCGGCGCCGGTGTGGATCTGCAGCCCGTCGCTGTCATGGACGGCCGGGCGATAATCATCGACATTGCGGCGGCTGGCAGGGCTGAACCAGAACATCGACGTCAGCGGTGCGATTCCGGTTTCGCGAAGATCGACGCGCGGGAAGATGGCAAGCCGCGTGCGCATCCGCGTCACATCGCCCGGGGTGACGTCGAACTGGAATGCCGCAGTCAGCGAGCGGCTATCCAGCGCCGCGTGGATCCTGATCGATTCCGCGTCCGGGCGCGGCTCGTGGATCCAGAAATCGGTGAACAGGGGAAATTCCTCGCCGTCAGGGCTTCCGGTCTTGATCGCAAGACCGCGCGCCGACAGGCCGTACAGCGTGCCGCGTGCGACGGCGCGGAAATAACTCGCGCCCTGAAAGACCAGAAACTCGTCCATGACACCGGGCCGGTTCAGCAGCGTCCGCAGCCGGAACCCCGACCAGCCCATGTCGCCGACCGTTTCGAGATCGGCCCCATCCGGAAACTGCGACGCATCGAACTCCAGCATCGCCGGATCGAATTCCAACCGACGCGGGGTGCCGTTGCGGACGATGCTGACATTGATCGGCTCGTAGAAGATCGATCCGGGGGGAAGCAGGTCCAGGCCAAAATTGGGAAGCTCGGCGAACGGATCGCGATCGCGGCGAAAGCGGATGGCGCGATAGGCGTCGTAGTCGAGATCGGCAAAGCTGCCGACCTGCTCGGCGACGGGTTGAGTGTAAAGCCGCGTCGCGCGTTCGGCTGCCAATGCGGCGACTTCCTCGAAGCCGAAACTGCCGGCAGCGGGTTCGTCGGCTGCGTTCTGGGCCCGAGCCTGAAAAGCCGGCATCGATACGCCGCCCGCAAGCATCAGGGCGCCGGTAGAATGGATGAAATCTCGGCGTTTCATAAGGCTAATTCGTCTGTCGCTGCTGTCGTCCGGCAAATGCCAATCCTCTCACTCGCACTTCTGCTGCGACGCAGCAAGAACCATCGGCCAAGCCTCGCCGACCGTGTCTGCGCCACCTTATCCAGTAGGCGGCCACATCCTTGCCCAGATTCCGTCGCGCTTGACCACCGCATGCTGGATTGCCGCCGCCAGATGCACTAGCAGCACGGCGATCAGAAGAAATGCCAGCGTCTCGTGAAGCTCGCTCGCCGCGCCTGCAAGCGCTTCTGACTTGGGCAGCATCGTGCCGATGCCAAGCGCGTCCAGCCCCTCGATCGGATAACGGTCGGCGCGAACCCGGACATAACCGGTGATGGGAAGCAGGATCGCCAAAAGGTACAGCGCACCGTGCGACAATCTGGCCGCCAGCCGCTGCCAGTCGGGCACCGATGCGGGAAGCGGCGGCGGCGGGTTGCGCCAGCGATAGATCAATCGGACCACCATCAGCAGGAAGACGATGACACCCGCGTTCTTGTGAAACAGAAACAGCGTATCCTGCACGGGGCGGGGCAGTCCCTCGCGAACCATGATCAGACCCGCGGGAATCATCAGCAGCACCAGCAGGGCGGTCAGCCAGTGCAGCCATCGCGCAGGGGGACGGTATCCGCTTGGGGTCGGCTTCATCGCCATCACCTTTTCGTTTCAGATCACGATAGCGTGGTTTTAGCCGCTCTCAAAGCGGTGAGCGCACGCTTGACGCATCGGATCAAGGGCCTAACGTCGATCAGATGAGCCAATGGGGCCTTCCATCCCGGACACATGATGCAGCCGTCCCGCGGCTAGACCGCGCTACGTCACTGCGCGTGGGCTGGGCGGGGGGGTGGACTGGCGCGGGCATCGCGGCGCTGGCAGCGACTCTGGCAAGCTGCGCAGGCCTGCGCGTGACAGCACCCCTCGGCTGGGTCGTCCCGTTCGGGCTTTGCGTGGGGATGTGGCTGATCGTCGGACAACTGGCACGAAGGCACCTTCCGACAGGACGGTTCGGACCCGCGAACACCGTTACCCTGATCCGCGCCGCCATGATGCTGGCGCTGATCGGACCGCTGATCACGGGCGAGGCGACGGGGCGTGCCGTCGCGATGGTCGCGGCCGTAGCGCTGACCCTCGACGGGGTCGACGGCTGGTTTGCCCGACGCACCGGGATGGCCAGCGCCTTCGGCGCCCGCTTCGATATCGAGGTCGATGCCGCGCTGGCGCTGGTTCTTGCGCTGCACGCCTTTATCGGGACCGCCGCCGGGGCAGAGGTGCTGGCGCTTGGCCTCGTCCGCTATGTCTTCGTCGTCGCAACGGTGCTCTGGCCCTGGCTTGCCGCGCCGTTGCCGCAGCGATGGCGGCGCAAGGCGATCTGCGTCGTTCAACTGGCGGCGCTGATCCTGCTGCAATGGCCAGACCTGCATGACGGCGCCGCAATCATCGCCGCAAGGCTGGCGCTCGCATTGGTCGTCTGGTCCTTCGCGGTCGATATCCTGTGGCTTCGGGAACGTCGCGCTTGAGGCGGCTTATCGCTGCGGTGGCAATCTGGCTTGTCCTGATCCTGCCGGCCAGCATGGACGCGCTTGCGCCGGACGCGTTGCTTCGTCTGCCTTTGGAACTGCCTGCGCTGCTTCTGATTGCATCTACTCTCGGTCAGGGGCTGGCGGGCCGGGCCTATTGCGTCCTGGCAGCAATCGCATTGACCCTGCTCGCCGTCCTCAAGATCGCCGACATGACCGCGCGCGAGGTTCTGGGACGCGCCTTCAATCCCGTCGCCGACCTGACATTGGTCGATGCCTCGGTCCGGGTGGTCGCAGGCTCGTTCGGAACCGGCGTCGCCGTTCTGGCTGTCGTCGCTTCCGTGCTTCTTGTCTGCATCATCGCTGCGTCGATGATCTGGGCGCTGCGGCAATGGCAGGGGCGGAGCCGAGGTCCGTGGCCTGCTGCCGGTGCCGCCGCGATGCTCGCATTGATCGCAGGCGTGACCGCCTCGGGCACGACGATCGGCGCCGTCGACGCGGCCGCCACGCGCTACGCGATCGACCGCGTCGCGCTGGTTCGGCGCACGGCGGTCGATCTTGCGGATTTCCGGCGCGCGGCGGCTCGGGATCCGCTGGCCGACGCGCCCGGTCTGCTTCAGGCCATCGATCGCGACGTGCTGGTGATCTTTCTGGAAAGCTACGGTCGCGCGAGTTTCGACGTGCCGTTCTATGCCGAGACGCATCTGCCGAACTTGCGCCGCGCCGAGGCCGAATTTGCACAGGCGGGGCTGGCGGTGCGCTCGGGCTTTCTGATCTCTCCGACGCAGGGCGGACAAAGCTGGCTTGCGCATGAAAGCTTTTCCAGCGGCCTCTGGACCGACGATCAGTCGCGCTATCTCGCCGCCTTGGCCAGCGGGCGGCAGGGCCTGTTCCATATCGCACGGACAGCCGGATTTCAGACTGCAGCAATCATGCCCGCCGTCACGATGCCCTGGCCCGAGGCCGAGACGATTGGCTTCGACACCGTGCTGGCCGCCGCTGATCTGGGCTATCGCGGCCAGCCGTTCAACTGGGTCACAATGCCGGACCAGTTCACACTCGCATCCATGGACCGCCTTCTGCGCCAGGGCGAGCGTACCCGGCACCTGTTCGCGCAGATCGCGCTGATATCGTCGCACGCGCCTTGGGTGCCGGTGCCAAGACTGATCGACTGGGACGATCTGGGGGATGGACGGGTCTTCGATGGGATGGCCAGCTCCGGCGATCCGCCAAGCGTTGTCTGGCGTGACCGCGACCGCATGCGGCAGCAATACCGTCTCTCGATCGACTACGTGTTGCAGACCGTTGTCTCTTACGCGTTGCGCCATGCCGAGAATCCGCCGTTGATGATCGTGCTGGGCGATCATCAGGCGGCCGCGTCCATCGCCCTGACAGAGATTGATGAGGTCCCGATCCACGTCATCGGACCCGAAGCGCTCGTCGCGCGCACGGCCCGATGGGGCCTGGCGCCGGGCCTGATCCCGCCGGTGAACGCGCCTGCGATCCCGATGCAGGACATGCGCGATCTGATCCTTCGCGGTTTCAGCGCCACGGATCTTACACCGCCGGCCTGATTGCCCAAATTTGTCTTCTTGCCCCGCAGCCCTCAGCCGCTAGTCTGGCGGCGATCCACAGGAGATACGTCATGCGCCGCCTTTCCCACCTGACGCGACGCCAGATGCTGGCCGTCGGCGCCGCCGCGAGCACCTTGCCGCTGGCGATGCGCCCCCGGATGGCCGCCGCTCAGACGCCCGTCTCGCTGCAATTGTCCTGGCTGCACTCGGTCCAGTTCGCGGGCAGCTACATCGCGCAGGATCGCGGCCTGTGGCGCGATGCGGGGCTGGACGTCTCGCTGCTGCAGGGCGGGCCCAATGCGCCGGTCGAGCCGCCGGTCGTCGCGGGAACCGCTCTCGTCGGGATTTCTGCCGCCGATTATACCACTGCTGCGGTCGCTGAAGGCGCGCCTTTCAAGATCATCGGTGTGGCGATGCAGAAAAATCCCTTCGCCATCGCCTCGCTGCCCGCAAATCCCGTCAATGCGCCGGCTGATCTTGCTGGCAAGCGGATCGGCATGGCACTGGCCAACACGCCGGTCCTGCAGGCGTTGTGCAGCCTGAACGACGTCGATATCGACGCGATCAAGGTGATCCCGACGCAATATTCCGCCCAGCCGCTGGTCGCCGGAGAGGTCGATTGCCTTCTGTGCTGGGAAACCGATCTGCCTGTCGCGATGACCATTCAGGGGGTCGAGAACCAGACCATGCTGATGGCCGATCACGGCTATGCGGTCCATTCGCAGACCTATATCGCGACCGAGGACAGCCTTGCCAATCGCCGCGCCGAGCTGGTTGCGCTGATGGCAGGCGAGGTCGCCGGATGGCAGGCTTATCGCGACGATACCGACGCGGCAGCCGAACTGACGATGGCGATGTTCCCCGACGCCGGCCTTGACCTGCCGACGCAGAAGCTGCAGGCCGAGCGGCAGGTGCCGCTAATGTTTTCGGATCTGACCGACGCCAACGGCTTCGGATGGTGGACGGACGAGACGGTCGCCGCGAATATCGAGACGCTGGCGCTTCTGGGACGTGAGGTGACGCCCGATCTTTGGGACCGGTCCATCCTCGAAGAGGTTCATGGCGCCTGATCCGCGCGCGGCCGAGATGAAATCCGTCGCGTCGCCCGACATCGTCTGCGAAGGCCTGTGCAAGTCCTTTGCGGACGGGACGCAGGCGTTGGCGCCTTTGGACGCTGTGTTTGACGGTGGGAAGACGACGGCCTTCGTCGGCCCCTCGGGCTGCGGCAAGTCCACATTACTGCGGCTGATTGCCGGGCTAGAGACGCCAAGCGCGGGGGCGGTCCTGATCGGCGGCGCGCCACCCGCGTCGTTGCAACGTCAGGGCGCAATCGCGATGGCCTTTCAGGACCCGTCACTGCTGCCGTGGCGCAGCCTGCGCGGCAACATCGCTCTGGCACTGACGCTGGCCGGCCGGCCCGCCGACCGCACGGCGGTGGACGGGCTGATCGATCTCGTGGGACTGGCCGGCTTCGGTGACGCGCGGCCGTCCGCCTTGTCGGGCGGCATGCGCCAGCGCGCGGCGATCGCACGCGCGCTGGTGACCGAGCCAAGCCTGCTCTTGCTGGACGAACCGTTCGGTGCGGTGGATGAACTGACGCGCCGCCAGCTGGCGCGCGATCTGCCGAAGCTGTGGGAACCGCGCGGCACGACCACGCTTCTGGTCACCCATTCGGTCGATGAGGCCGTCCTGCTTTCCGACCGCGTGCTGGTCCTGTCGCCGCGCCCGGCGCAGATCGCCGCCGACATCGCCGTGTCCCTGCCACGTCCGAGGCCGGCGGGGATCGAGCGGAGCGAGAATTTCCGCGCACTCGTGATGCAGGTCTCGGATGCGCTGGCAGAAGGCGCCGTGGCGTGACGACGGCGGTCGGGACCATCGCGCAGCCACTGCGGTCCGGTCTTGGTTCTGCCTTCGGCGTGATCCTGATCCTGCTGGCGTGGGATCTGGCCGCGCGCGCGACGGCGGGAAGCTTCGTACTGGCGGCACCGGCCGAGGTCTTGAACTGGCTTGTCGCCAATCGCGGTCTCATGGGACGGGCGCTGGCAGAGACGCTGGCCAACGCGGCGGCCGGGTTCGTCATCGGCAATCTCGCAGCGATCCTGCTCGCTGTGGTGGCGCTGGCCTGGCCCCGGGCCGAGCGCGCCGTGATGAACCTCGCCCTTCTGATCTTCTGCCTGCCGCTGGTGGCGACCGGGCCGATCCTGCGCGTCCTTCTGGGTCCGGGTGACGGGCCGCAGATCTGGCTCGCCGCGCTTGCCGTCTATTACACGACGCTCGTCCCGCTGATGGTCGGACTTCGCGCCGCGCCGGCTTCCTGGCTGGATCTGGTGCGGATTTATGGGCGCGGGCGCTGGACCGAGATCGTGCGCGTCCGTGCACGCGCCGCCTTGCCCTATCTGTTCGCTGGCTTGCAGATCGCTGCGCCCGCCGCATTCCTTGGCGCGATGGTGGGTGAGTTCACGGGGGCAGAGCGCGGGATGGGTGTCCTGACGGTCCGTTTCATCCGCGCGATGGATGTGCCCGCGATCTGGGCACTGGCCTGCGTCGCCGCGCTGGTCTCGATCCTCGTCTTCGCAGCGATCGGTTGGCTGGCGCGTTTTGTGCTGGACGAGAAACCGCCAGTGATCATTGCGCCGGCACAGGCGGTCGGCGCACTGGGCGTCACGGCGCGCATGTTACGCACGCTGACGCTCGCTGTCTTGGCACTGGCCTTGTGGTGGGCGGTGATCCAGATCGCCCAGCTGAACCCGTTTTTCGCCAAGGGGCCTGACGACGTAGCCCGTGCCTTGCTGAGCGCGCCTGACGCGGCAGAGACGCGGGCGCGGCTCGGCACCGCGCTGGTCGAGACGGCAGTCTATGTCGTGCCGGGTTGGGCCGCCGGCCTGGGGCTGGGCGCAGCCATCGCCATCGTCCTGATCCTTTTTCCGCCCATCGCCGCGGTCGCGATGCCGGTGGCCGTGGCATTACGGGCCATTCCCATCGTCACCACCGCGCCGCTGATCGTACTGGTCCTGGGACGCGGGGCTGTCGGAACGATCTCGCTGGTCGCGGTGATGGTGTTCTTCCCCAGCCTCGTCGCCTGCCTGCACGGGTTGCGGCAGGCGCCGGGCCAGATCATGGATGTCTTCGACAGCTACGCGGCGGGCCCCGTCTCGCGGCTGATCCACGTCCGCATCCCCGCCATGTTGCCGGCCTTCTTCGCCAGCGCGCGCATGTCCGTCCCCGCAGCGATCCTGGCCGTCACCGTGGTCGAGTGGCTGGCTACCGGTCGCGGCATTGGCAGCCTGATGGCGCTGTCAGCCTCACTGTCGGAATACGACATGCTTTGGTCGGCCATCATGGCGACAGCGGTCCTGGCAGTCCTGTTCCATGCCGGGGTCTCCGCCCTGGAACGTGTCGTTCTTGCCCGAACGGCGCCCGAACAGGTCGGATGAGCGTGCTGCGATCCGCCGCTTTCGCCATTCCCGGCGATATCGAGACGCTGACCGGCGGCTATATCTACGAGCGGCGTCTGTTGATGGGCCTGCGTGATCAGGGCCGCAACGTCACGCATCTGCAACTGCCCGCAAGCTTCCCGGACCCGAGCGCGGCCGAAATGACCGACGCAGTGGCGCAGTTGCAGGGGATCGACGCCGAACGTGTCCTGATCCTGGATGGGTTGGTCTTCGGCGCGATCGAGACCCATGGCCTTGCTGGTGTCCGCGCGCCGATCGTCGCGATGATCCATCATCCGCTCGCGCTGGAAACCGGCCTCGATCCGTCCACGCGCGATCATCTTTTTCGGACCGAGCGCGACAATCTGCGCCTGGCGCGACACGTTCTTGTCCCTAGTCCACATACCCGCGACACGCTCGTGCACCGCTACGATGTCGATCCGGCGCGGATCACCATCGCGCGGCCCGGAATCGATCGTCCGCACTTCACGCCCGTAGCAGACAAGCCGCCCCTGATCCTGTCGGTCGGTATCCTGCATCCGCGCAAGGGCCACGACATCCTGATCGAAGCGCTGTCGCGGCTGGACGATCTCGACTGGCGGGCGGTGATCGTGGGCAATCCGTGGCACCGCGCCCATGCCGATGATCTGGCGCGGATGGTGAAGCAGACCGGTCTTGGTGACAGGTTGCGGCTTGCCGGTCGGGTCTCGGCAGAGGAATTGCAGGGTCTTTACGCGTCGGCATCGATCTTCGCGCTGGCGACCCGGTTCGAAGGCTATGGCATCGTCTTCGACGAGGCGATCAGCCATGGCCTGCCTATCGTCTCGACCAAGGCCGGCGCGGTGCCCGACACGGTTCCACCGGGCGCCGGGTTGCTGGTTCCGCCCGACGACGTCGAGGCTTTCGCGGATGCGCTGCGAACATTGCTTTCCAAGGCCGGTGACCGCGACAGGATGGCCCAAGCGGCAAGCAAGGCTGCGCAGGCTTTGCCCGGCTGGAAGGATACCGCCGCGATCGCAGGGATAGTCATCGACAGCCTTTGACCGCTCCGGGGCACGCTCATAGGGTTGCGATTGCGGCGCAAATATCAGCCGCCCTTAGGGCCAACGACCGGGTTCAGACCTTCACGGGACTGGTGGCGGCCAGGTGCCATGTGATCGCCACGAAGAACACGATCGAGGCGACGACGACGAAGCCGTGCCAGATCGTGTTGTGGAAGCGCAGTCCCTTCCACAGCAGGAACGGCGTCCCGAGCGAATAGGCGATACCTCCCGCGATCATCAGGAAGAAGACCGGGGTGGATGTCGCCGCGATGACCTCACCGCCGGCGACCAGCACCGCCCAGCCCATGGCGAGGCCGATGACGACGCTCAGCCCGTTCGTCCGGCGTCGGCTTACCATCGCGATCAGGCTTGCTGCGATCGCGGCGACCCACATGCCGATCAGAAAGGTCGTGCCGGTGCGGGACAGCAGGACGAACGGCGTCACAGTGCCCGCAATCTTCAGGAAGATCGCCGAATGATCGAGACGGCGTAGCAAGCCGGACCATTCTTCGGCGGTGACGTGGTTGCAGGCCAGCGAGGCGGTCAGCATCGCGATCAGCGTGCCACCATAGACTGAAACGCCAAGGACGCTGACCACATCGGCATGCCACAACGCCGCGAGCGTGATGAGAACCGGAACGGCCCCAAGCGCGAGGACAAGGCCGGCCAGATGGACAAGCGCATCGCTGAGGCGTTCGGTGCGATCATAGGGACGAGCGGGCGACATCCGGGAAGACTCTTTGGGCAGCAGGAAACGGCGTTAAGTCAAGCATCGTGACCGGCAAGCCATCCCGCAAGCTGGCTCTATGGCCAACTGAAGCCTACAGGCCACGACGCGGCGTGAGAACTCGGGCGACGGACACAAGCGCGAGATGGAGTGTTGAGCTTGCGCGATCACGTCCGAAGTGCCTTGCGCTCATAAACCCTTCTTGAGTTGCTCACCCCACCGATTGTCGCACCCGGCTTGCTGCCCTAGACCGCAGCTATGAGCATGCGGCTGATCTCTGTCACCCTGCTGGCCGTCGCGGCTGCTTCTCCGGCCGCGGCACATCCTCATGTCTTCATCGATACCGCGTTCGATCTGATCTTCGATGACGCGGGATTGCTGACCGGGGTCCAGGTCGAATGGACCTATGACGAGCTTTATTCGCTGCTGCTCGTCGAAGAGAACGAGCTCGATCAGGACAGCGACGGGATCCCCGAGCCGCAGCGTCTGAATGCGTTTGCCGGTGGCGATGTGGACTGGGCGGCCGGCTTTCCCGGCGACTTCAGCGTGACCGTTGACGGTCTCGATCAGGCCCTTGCACCGCCTGCGGATCACAGCGCGGACTGGCGTGACGGCCGCTATGTCACGACACATGTCATGACGTTGAGCGACCCTGTCTCCCCTGACGGCAAGGTGGTCGTGGCTCGATCCTACGATCCGACCTACTTTGTGGCCTACGATGTCCCGACAGCTCCCGGCGTGATCGGCCAGACAGGGTGCGACCTGCGTCGGGAACGGGCCGATCGCGCGGCAGCGCAGGCCGAATATGGCGACGCCCTGGCCGCGGTCGACATGTCGTCGGACCCCTTCGAGGTCGTCGACCTTCCCGATATCGGAGTCATGTTCGCAGATTCGTTCATCCTGTCATGCGACCCGGATTCCTGATCGTCCCCCTTGCGGTGGCGGCGGGGCTTGTCTGGCTGATCGCCAGCGGCGCCGACGCACGACTTGCGCACTGGGCCGCCGGCTGGCAGCGCGAATTCCAGAATGAGCTTGCGCGCGGTTTGCAGGCACTGCGGGTCGGTCAGCCGGGCGCGGTCGGCGCGATGATCGGTCTGTGCTTTCTGTATGGCGTCGCCCATGCGGTCGGTCCGGGTCACGGCAAGGTCCTGATTGGCGGTTATGGCGTCGGGCGGCGGGTGCCGGTCGTACGGCTGTCGGCGATCGCCATCGCGGCGTCGCTGGGGCAAGCCTTGACCGCGATCCTTGTTTTCGGCGTAGGCTTCCTGGCGCTTGGATGGACGCGGGAAGCGTCGATCAGCGTGGTCGAGGGGATCATGGCCCCGATCAGCAGCATCGCGATCGGACTGATTGGCCTCTGGCTGATTTTCCGCGCCGGGCGCCGCCTCTGGCGATTCCGTGTCGTCGGACCGGTTCCTCATGCGCATCACTACCATGCCGATGGCCAATGCGATCATTGCGGGCATCGGCACGGGCCGTCGTTTGACGAGGTCGAAGGGGTCCGAAGTGCCCGCGACGTCGCAGCCCTGATCCTCAGCATCGCGATACGGCCGTGTTCCGGCGCGCTTCTGTTGCTCGTGCTGACATGGCACATGGGAATTCTTGCCGCAGGGATCGGCGGAACCTTTGCGATGTCGCTGGGGACGGGACTGGTTACCGTCGGTGTCGCGATCGCCGCCGTCACTGCGCGGGAAAGCACGTTCCGGTCAGGGGCGTCGGAGCGGATTTTGAGGCGCATCCTGCCGCTTATGGAGGGCGCCGCCGGTATGGCCATCGCACTTGTCGCGCTGCGGATGCTGACGGGCTGAGGGGTGCCGCCTGAAGTTTCCAAGGTTCGTGACTAAATACAGCTGATAACGCAGGCGACAGGCCCTTCGACAGAGCCGCTATCTGCGGCCAATATCAGCGCCGTCTTCATCTGCGTTGGGCATGCTTGGTTATGCTGGCCGCTCGTCCAGCTAACCACATGTGTCGTCGTGGATGCATGTGTCGAACGCCAGGTCGTTGTCTCTAAAATCATAATTCTCTTTACTTGACGAAAAGGTCAGCTATCGAAAAGGACAGGATGACATTTGACTTGGCATAGACCAAATAGGCATTACCGGGCGGCAGAGATAGTTGGTTGCCGAGTTTTGTCAGTAGTAGGTTGCCGTGTTGTGTGGCGCCGCCCGGTCTGTTCCAAACTCCGAGAACGTCGTCAGCGCAGACCGACGTGCCTATCGGCTCGACCGCCCAGATCAGCGGTTATTGCAAATCGCACCGCACGCTGCGCCCCTCAGTCGCTTCCCGTGCGGATCTTGCCGGGTCCGGCCAGGTCAATGATCCGTCGCGAGTCTCAACGCAGCGAATTCGGCTAGGCCTTCGTCCCTCCCATCGCAGAAGCTTGCGACGGTCACAGGGTCTTCAAGGTCGGGGAAATGGTAGACAGCGTTCACGCTGAACGGGCCGCCGCCTGAATGGCCGATTGCACGCCCCGCATCGCCCATGCGCCCGCTCATCAAGCCGATCGCGTAGCCGTGGTCGGTCCAGGGCCGTCCCTCGATTGCCCCACCAAGAGGGTATCGTTTCAGCATCTGCGAAAGGGTTGACGGTTCGAGCAATCGCGATGTGAACAGCGCGTGAAGCAGCCGTGCTGCATCTGCCGCCGTCCCGATCAGGCATCCATGGTACACCCAGCCGGGATGGTAGTGCCGGGCAGCTTGCCAGTGGACATGAGAAAACGCCTCTCTCGAGGAGGCGAGCGATATGCTCCGAAGGTCGAGCGGGTCGCAGATCATCTCGCTGACGAGGGATGCGAGGGGGCGACCTGCGACCTCCTCGATCCGCTCCCGCGCCAGCATATAGCCGACATTCGAATAGGCCCAGCCTTCACCCGGGGCGAACCTGTTTCCCTGTGCCAGCGCGACACGCAACAGATCGTCGCGTGACCACGGCTCGTCGTGATTTCGCACGGCAGCATGATACTGGGGAAGCGTGCCGTAATCCGGAAGGCCCGCGGTGTGGTACAGAAGCTGGCGCAGCGTGAACGGCTCGCTTGTGACGGGCTCGTCCAGATCGATCCTGCCCATCTCGCTGAGTTTGAGGGCGCAAATCGCAATGACCGTCTTCGTGAGGCTCCAATAGGGGAAGATCGGCGCGCGTTCGCTTTCGGCATCCTCTGGTGGGTCGCGGACGATACGGTGGGAAAACGTGGGTTGGCGTTGCGGCATGGGCGATTGGTAGCACGTGAGCGGCTCATGTATAATCGGCCAAGCTGCGGTAAGAGAATTGCTGCCGGCGTTCGACATTGAACTCAGCGCGCGGACGATTGTCTGCGAGGGTCACAGAGCCTGCGCCTCTGATTTCGCCTGAGGGCTGCGGGGCTGTGACAAGAAATCGGCGCTTCCGAATGCGATCTGCAAGGTTTCTGCAAGCTTCGAAAGCCATCTCTCCCTCATCGAAACGCAGATGATGGAGATGTCATGCGAGTTTTCCTGATCCCCGCCCTGATTGTCGCGACAACCGCGGCTGTCCCGGTCTTCGCAAGCGAACGCTGCGACGCGCCGCAATCCGAATGGCGCACCGTCGACGAGCTGAAGACCGAGCTGACTGCAAAGGGCTGGACGATCAACAACGTCAAGACTGAAGACGGGTGCTATGAAGTGTACGGTCATGACGAAGCCGGCAAACGGGTGGAGATCTTCTTCGATCCGGTAACGTTCGAGGCCGTGGGCTCCGATGACTGACAGGATCAAGGTCTGGGATGGCTTCGTCCGGCTGTTTCACTGGAGCCTGGTCTGTCTGATCGCCGGAACCTGGCTGACATCGGACGGCCCCAAGGTGCTGCATGAGCGGATGGGCTACGTCATCGCAGCCTTGATCGCCGCGCGCGTTGCGTGGGGCCTTGTCGGCCCCCGCCATGCGCGGTTCACCGATTTCGTCCGTCGCCCGCAGGTCGTTCTGGGATACCTGAACGATCTGCGGCATCGGCGAGAGAAGCGCTATCTGGGCCACAATCCTGCCGGCGGCGTGATGATCGTCGCCCTGTTGCTGACCGTGACCGGCACCGCCCTGACCGGATGGTTGCAGACGACGGACATGTTCTGGGGATCATCCGCGATGGAGGAGGTTCACGAAGCCCTCGCCACGCTGATCCTGGTGCTGGTGGTGTTCCATGTTCTGGGGGTGATCGTCGAAAGTCTTCGCCATCACGAAAACCTGGTCCTGTCGATGCTGACCGGTCTGAAGCGACCGTTGCCTCAAAAGGGACAACGCTGACGCTTTCGGCGTCGCGCGGACCTAGAGCGCTGCCGACGCCCCGATGCTCGGATCAGTTCGGTCCCGGATCGTCGTTCGGCGGTCCGGGAAGTTCACGCGGACCGTTGCCCGCCGATCATCCATCGCGAAGTCGACGCCGATCCCCTGCGCTTCCGCGACCTTGGCCACGATGACCAGACCGAGGCCCGCCCCGGGCGAACTGCTGGACTTGTCGAAGGTTGCGTGCCGAAAGGTCGCGCCTGGACGAACGGCATTCGACACGGTGACGGCCGGCCCGGGGGACAGCACCACCCGCAGGTCCCCGGCACCGTGGGTTGCGGCGTTCTGCAACAGGTTGCGCAGGATCAACGACAGCGCATCGGGATCGACCGGAACGATCGCGTCGGTGAATTCGGCGTCATCGAAATGCACTTTCAGATCGCTTTCGGCGACAACCATACGTGCCACGCGCACCAGATCGCACGGCCCCGCGCCCATCGAGGCCAATTCGGCGCGGGACAATTGCAGCAGACGTTCGACCAGGTGGCCCATACGGCCCAACGCCTCGGCCAGACGCCCGGCGGTTTCGGGGCGGGCCAGTCCTGCCGCGATCAGTTGCGCCTGGCCGGACGCGGCCGCGATCGGTGTCCGCAATTCGTGTGCTGCATTGGTGGCGAACTGGCGCTCTGCCTCGATCCGGGCGTGGATGTCGTTCAGGTAGCCGTTCAACGCTTTCGGGATGGGCACCAGTTCGGCGGGCAGATCGGGCGGGCTGATGGGCGACAGATCCTGTGCGGAGCGTTCGCGCAGCATCGCTGCAAGCCTGGTGGCGGGGCGCAGGGCCGAGGTGACGGCGCCCCTTGCCGCGATCACCGTCGCAAGCAGGACGGGCAGCATCAACGCGACCAGTCCGCCGAGGCTTTCGGCCAGTTCGTCCTGACGCCATTCACTGCTTTGACCGACCTCGACCACGATGTCGCTGTCGGGATCCGACAGCCGTAACACACGCCAGCCCGGCAGATCCTGTCCACCATCCGTGGCCACCGGCGCCCATGGCGCATCGGTGACCGTGGTATCGCCGTCGATGATTCGGACGGCGCCATCCCCAAGCGTCAGCGCGCCCAGATGACCCGCCTCCTTGTAGAGCGACAGCGAAAGCCGAGCCGAGTTTCCCAGCGTATCGTCCATCAGCTCGGACATTTCGTGACCGACGACGAGGACGGCCAGACCGACGCCGGCAAGCCAGGCCAGGCAAGCGCCCATCACCACGCGACGGACCAGACGTCCGCGCAGGGACCATGTCTGCGTCATGGGATCAGATATCCAAGCCCGCGCCGGGTCTCGATCATCGTCGCGCCCAGCTTGGCCCGCAATCGAGAGACATAGACCTCGACCGCGTTGCCCTCGATCGCGTCGTCAAAGGCGTAAAGCCGTTCTTCCAGAACCTGTTTGGACAGCACGCGGCCCCGCGCCGACAGCAGGGCATCGAACAAGGCCCATTCGCGCGACGTCAGGCGGATCTCGCTTTCGTCGCGAAACAGGCGCGCACCGGCGCGATCGACGCGCAGCGTGCCAAGCCAGCTTTCGCTCGCCGGATCGCCAGAGGCGCGGCGACCATGCGCGCGCAGACGGGCCGCGACTTCGGCTAGGTCATAGGGTTTGACGACGTAATCATCGGCCCCCGCGTCCAGCCCCGCAATCCGGTCCGAGATTTGTGTGCGGGCAGTGGCGATGATGACGGGCACCCGGTTTCCGCGTCTGCGCTGATCACGCAGCAGGGAAAGCCCTGATCCGTCCGGCAGGGCGAGGTCCAACAGGACCGCGTCGTATTCGGCGACGTCCATCGCGGCCTCGGCCGCGGCCAGGTCGGGTGCGTGATCGACTGCATGACCTTCGGCGCCAAGAAAGCGAACGACCGCGTCGGCGATGTCGGCCTCATCCTCGACCATCAGCACGCGCAATGGGTTCCTCCTGTCATGCCGTGTACACAGATGACGTGCGTCAGACACAGGATCAACGCATTTCACGCCTCACGCCGATGTGAAGCCCGTCAGCGCGCCCGTAAGCTTGCTGCAAGCTTCGCGGGGTCTGTGGGCGCACAGGCAGAGTAAAGGTGCGCCCATGACGATCCGACAGCACCGCCCGACAGAAGGCGGTCTTGATGCAAGCTGAGATTCTGGACTGGCGCGCCCCCGACTGGCATGCCGCCGCCGCGTTGATCGAAACTCACTTCAGCGCGACGTATCAAGCGAACTTCACGTTGCCCGCACTGCCCCTGGCGGTCGCGCGGGGTGCGGGCGGACGCATCCTTGGTGCCGCTGGCTTGCGCGATGCCGGCCGTGGCTTTCTCAGCGAGGTCTATCTCGACCGTCCGCTGACCGAAACGCTTGGCGACCTGACGGGAAGCCCCGTCGAAGCCAGCGACGTCATCGAGATCGTGTCGATGGCCTGTCCCGTTCCGACCGCGATCCTGCCGCTGATCGAGGTGATCACCGCCGAAGGCCGTCGTCGGGGCGCAAGCTGGGGTCTGTTCACCGCCACCGCGCCGCTGCTGCGGATGCTACGGCGCACCGGGGTGCCGGTCATGGCCCTTGCGCCGGCACGTCCGACCCGGCTTCCCGACGCCCCCCCTGTGGGGCAGCTATTACAGCACAGACCCTTGGGTCTGTGCGGTGCAGGAAAACACCGAGCCCCTGCGCTTCATGCCCCGTCGGGGCACCCCCTTGATCGAGGTCCATCCCAAATGATCCCCGTCTTCGACGCCCTTGCGCGCCACGCACACGAACGCCCCGACGCGATCGCTTTCATCGACCGTCAGGAGCGTCTGACATGGGCGGAATTGGCCGATGCAGTCGGTCGCGCTGCGGCGGGATTCGCTATCGGTCCACGCACCGTCGGGCTGCGCCTGTCGGGGCTGGACTATGTCATCGGCGATCTGGCCGCGACGCTGGCCGGCTGCCGCGTCGTGCCGGTGCCGGGCTTCTTTTCGACCGGGCAGGTGGCGCATCTGTTGCAGGATGCTGGCGCCACGCTGGTCGATGAATTGCCGCAGGGCGATCGCGCGTTGCCGCTGACCTATTCGGGTGGGGCCGAGCGGGTGATCTACACGTCGGGCACAACGGGACGCCCCAAGGGGGTCGTTCTCGGCGACCGTCAGCTGACCGCGTCCGCGCATGGTCTGTCGCGCGTTCTTGGCGCCGGGCCGCAGGATCGTTACCTTTCGGCACTGCCGCAGGCCCAACTTCTGGAACAGATCTGCGGTATTTTCCTGCCGATCATGGCCGGGGCCGAAACCGTGATCTGCCCGCCCGAGGCGGCGGCCCTGTTCACTGGCGACGGGCGCGCATTGGCGCGTATCGCAGATCAGACCCGTCCCACGGTGACGGTTCTCGCCCCCCGCCAATTGACGCTATGGGTCGCGGCGCTGCGTGCAGGCGCAGCCAGGCCGGACAGCCTGCGCTATGTCGCGGTCGGCGGCGCGCCTGTTTCGCCCGCCCTGATCGCCGAGGCGCGGTCACTGGGCCTTCCCGTGGCCGAGGGTTACGGCCTCTCCGAAGCCTGTTCGGTGGTCGCGTTGACGCCCCAGGATTCGGCCGACGGTTCGGCCATGGTGCCGATGGATGGCACGGTCCTGCGTATCGAGGATGGCGAGATCGTGGTCGACGGTCCGACGGTGATGGCAGGATACCTGCATCATGAACCTCATGCCGGCCCGTGGCGTACGGGCGATCTGGGGCGGATCGAGGGTGGCCGTGTGACCGTTCTCGGCCGGCGCGACGCGATGATCCTGCGCGCCTCTGGCCGCAACATCGCGCCGGAATGGGTCGAGGCAGAGGCTCTGGCCGATCCGGCCGTTCCCGCCGCTGCGCTGATTCTGATGCCCGATGATGCGTTGGTCCTGGTTCTGGCAGCGACCGCAGCCCCCGACATGGCCGCGCTGGTGGGTCGCTTGTCGGGGCTGCCGGCCTACGCCCGACCCGATGCGCTGGTCATCGCCGATCCACGTCATCCGGGACTGATCCGACCGTCCGGCAATGCCGATCGCCAGATTGCACGCCAGATCGCGGTGCAACCTCAGACGCTGATCCCGTTGACGCTGGGGGTGGCCGCATGAGCCGCCGCAACGTCCTGATCACCGGCGCAGGATCCGGCATCGGTCGGGCGCTGGCCATGCAGGCAGATCGGCACGGCCATCGGGTCATCCTGGTGGGCCGCCGCGAAGAATCGCTGGCCCGCACCGCCGTGGATCTGCGCGACGCGCTGGTCCTGCCTGCCGATGTGACGACGGCCCAAGGCCGCGCCGCAATCGTCGCCGGCGTGTGCGAGACGGGGCTGGACATCCTGATCCACAATGCGGGGACGGTGCCGTCTGGCACGCTGGAGGCGATGTCGGACGACGACATCGCGGCGTTGCTGGCGCTGAATGTCGCCGCCCCCTTGGCGCTGACACGCGACCTGCTGGCGCCGCTGACGGCCAGCCGGGGCCAGGTGGTCATGGTGGGCTCGGTCTTCGGAGAGATCGCATTTCCCTATTTCGCAGCCTATTCGGCGTCGAAATTCGCCCTGCGGGGCATGGCGGATGCCTTGCGCCGCGAACTGGCGCCGCGCGGTATCGCCGTCACGCATCTGGCGCCGCGCGGCACCCGCACCGATGCGGCCCAAGGCTTTGACGCGCTGGTCCGCCCGATGGCGATGACGCTCGATGACCCCGAGGCGGTCGCGGCTCGCGCGTGGCGCGCGATCGTTGCGCGCCGCCCCAGCCAGGTCCCCGCGAGCCGAGAGCGGCTTTTCATCGCGCTGCAACGCCTGCGACCGGCGCTGATCGATCGCGCGCTGATCCGTCTGGCACGCGACCCGGCGGTGGTCGCTGCCGCCCGGCCTGAAATTTCACGACCATGAGGACATGATGACCTACAATATCCTGCGCCACCGCGATTATCCGGACGGATTGACCGATCCCGGCCTGCTGGCGACCATCCGCGATCATCTGGCGCGCGACGGCTGGACGCTGCTGCGCGGTTTCGATCCCGACATGCAGTCTTTTTCCGGGGTGGTAACGACGCTGTGCCGTCGGGTGACCTTCGATCCCGCGCGCAGCAACACGACAGAAACGACCCAGATGGTCGATGCCGGCCTTGGCCCGATCGGGCTGCATATTGAGAACGGCAACACGCCACGCTGCCCGGACATCGTCACCTTCTTCGCGCAGACGGCGGCGTTCGAAGGCTCGCAGACGACGATCTGCGACGGCCGCGCGGTGTGGGAGCGGTTCGACGACAAGCTGAAGGCACGCTGGTCGCAGCCGATGACGGTGGAGCGCGTCCTGCCCGAGACTTTGTGGAAACGCTACCTCGTGAACGAACATCCGGCGCTAACCGATCCGTCGCAGGTGACGATGGAGCATGTGCTGCAATTCAAGGCCTCGGTGCCGGGACAGGATTTCACCCTGCACGACGATGGCTCGCTGACCTATCGTCTGACCCTCGATCCCGTCCGCGGCTCGGTCCTTGGCGGGGATGCGCCCGGCTTTGCCAACGCGGTTCTTGGTCCGTCGCACAACTACCAACCCCCGCGCTACGCGATGGCCGACGGCAGCGACGTCACCGAGGACGAGATCGAAGAGATCCGTGCCCTGGCCGAGGAGGTCACGCACGAAATCAACTGGCAGGACGGCGACATCGCCATCCTCGACAACACTCGCGTCATGCATGGCCGCCGCGCCATCGCGGACGCCAACCGCAACCTGTTCATCGGCATGGGAATGATCTGAGATGAAAACCCCAATCATCCGTACCTGCGTTGCCGCGCTGGCCCTGTCCCTCACCGCTTTCGCCCCGGCGTCCGCAGCGCCATCCGACAGCGTCCCATCGTCGGGCAAGCTGGCCTTCGACGTCATCCGGAAGGGTCGCGACATCGGCGACTACGTCGTGACCTTCAGGGGTTCGGGCGGCGACATGACGGTTGATGTCAGCACCGATGTCGCGGTCAAGCTTCCCGTCGTCGGCGTCGCCGCCTATCGCTTTCGCCAGAACAGCACCGAGACCTGGCGCGGCGGACAGCTTGCTGGCCTGACCTCGCAGACTGACGACAACGGCACCCCGCACAAGATCAGCGTCGGTGCGACATCGCTGATCCCCGCGAGCCTGTGGGACGCGGACATCCTGCGCGCGGGACAGGTCCTGAACACGATCGACGGCAGCACCGATGCCATCCGGGTCAGCAATCTGGGTAGCGAAACCGTGCAGACGGGCAGGGGGGCCGTGCAGGCGACGCATTACGCCGTGCGGGGCGACCTCGATCGCGATCTGTGGTTCGACGGCGCGACGCTGGTCCATGTCCGCTTCACTGCCGAGGATGGATCACAGGTGGACTATACGCTTCGTTAACCAGTTCTTCCGGCTGCGGGTCACTGTCTGACGATTGTCTGGATTGAACCCGCGGCCGGCGTTTCAAAGTTCGGCATGGCGGCCGCGGGTAAAGCGCGGTCGCCATGCTGTTTTCCCGGTCCGAAAGCCCGGCGCTTCACCCTCCGCGCTTGCGGGATTCGTGGGGGCCTTGCGTGCTTTCGACAAGCTTCCGTTCTTGGTGGGCGATGGTCGCATCGAACCAAGCCCGTTCGGCCGATTGCCTTTCCGACATCCGTTCGCTATCTGCGATGCATTCATCCGGACCCGGGGTGTGAACCTCGGGTGGCTCTCCCGGCCGCCGATCCGCCGGGCCATTCATGATCATCGACCTTGATCACCGGTGGCGCAGTGCCGCCAGACCGGAAAGAACGGAATTTCACAATGCATCTCGATGCCTACCGACGCCAGTGGCTCGGTAACGTGCGGGGCGATCTGCTGTCAGGCCTCGTCGTCGCGCTTGCCCTCATCCCCGAAGCGATCGCCTTTTCGATCATTGCCGGGGTGGACCCGAAAATCGGTCTCTATGCCTCGTTCTCGATCGCGGTCGTCACCGCCATCGCGGGTGGACGCCCGGGCATGATCTCGGCCGCGACCGCGGCGACGGCCGTCCTTATGGTGACGCTCGTGGCCGAGCACGGTCTGCAATACCTGCTGGCGACGACCGTCCTCGCGGGTCTGTTGCAGATTGCCGCCGGCTTCGCGCGGCTGGGGCGGTTCATGCGCTTCGTCTCACGTTCGGTGATGACGGGCTTCGTGAACGCGCTCGCGATCCTGATCTTCATGGCGCAGGTGCCGGAACTGATCGGGGTTCCGACCCTGACCTATCCGCTGGTCGCCGCCGGTCTCGCGATCATTTATCTCTTTCCCTATCTGACGCGGGCCGTACCCTCGCCGTTGGTGACGATCATCGTGCTGACGGCCCTGGTGATGGTCATGGGATGGGATGTGCGCACCGTGGGCGACATGGGCGCTTTACCCGACACGCTTCCGGTCTTCCTGATCCCGGACATTCCGCTGACTTTGGAAACCCTGTCGATCATTTTCCCCTATGCCGCGGCTGTGGCGGTGGTTGGGCTTCTGGAAAGCCTGATGACCGCCAACATCGTGGACGATCTGACCGACACGAAATCGGACAGGAACCAGGAATGCATCGGCCAGGGGCTAGCCAACACCGCGACCGGCTTCATCGGCGGGATGGCGGGCTGCGCGATGATCGGCCAGTCGATGATCAACGTGAAATCGGGTGGCCGCGGACGGCTGTCATGCTTTGCGGCAGGCGTGATCCTGCTGTTCCTGGTGGTCGTCCTGGGCGACCTTGTGGCGCAGATCCCGATGGCGGCCTTGGTGGCGATCATGATCATGGTCTCGATCGGCACATTCTCCTGGTCGTCGATTCAGCAGCTGAGAACGCATCCGCGATCCTCTTCGATCGTCATGCTCTCGACGGTCGCGGTGGTGGTCTACACCCACAATCTTGCCATCGGCGTCCTTGTCGGTGTGCTGCTGTCGGGGCTGTTCTTTGCAGGCAAGATCGCGCAGCTGTTCAGGGTCACCTCGTCCGTGTCCGACGACGGCCGTGTGCGGACCTACCGTGTCGAGGGTCAGTTGTTCTTCGCCTCGGCCGAGGATTTCATGAACGCTTTCGACTTCAAGGAGGCCGCCGACCGCGTCGTGATCGACGTGAGCCGCGCCCATATCTGGGACATCTCTTCGGTGGCGGCGCTCGACATGGCCGTGCTCAAGTTCCGCAGGGACGGGTCCGAGGTCGAGATCATCGGCATGAACAGGGCCTCCGAAACCATCGTCGACCGGCTGGGCCAACACGACAAGCCCGGCGCGATCGACAAGCTTATGGCGCATTGAGGAGGGGGACGTCATGACCGACAAGATCATCGCCTTGGTGGACGGCTCCGCCTATTCAAGAAGCGTCTGCGATCATGCGGCGTGGATCGCAGAACGCGGTGGATGCGCGGTCGAGCTGATGCATGTCCTCGGACGGCGCGAGGGCGGGGCGGGATCGGATCTTTCCGGCGCGATTTCGCTCGGCGCCCGGACGGCACTGCTGGAGGAATTGTCCAGCCTCGATGAGCAACGCGCGAAACTGTCGCGGGCGCGTGGCCGTGCCATCCTCGAGGATGCCAAGGCGCTTCTCGAACGCGAGGGAGTTCAGGCTTCCGAACATCTGCGGCGCGGGGACCTGATCGAGGCGGTCACGGACAAGGAACGCGAGGCAGAGCTGATCCTGATCGGCAAGCGTGGCGAGGCCGCCGACTTTGCCAAGGGTCATTTGGGCTCGAATACCGAACGCGTCGTCCGGGCCGCATCGAAGCCCCTGTTCATCACGTCGCGCGCGTTCCGTCCCATCACGAAGGTGCTTGTCGCCTTCGACGGCAGCGCCAACGCCATGCGTGCCGTCGATTACGCTGCCCGGTCGACGTTTTATGCCGGTCTGGTCGTCAAGATCGTCACCGTCGGCCCGGCAACGGATGCTGCCTTGAAAGCGCTTGAAGATGCGAAGGCCGTGCTGTCGCCAGCGATGAAGACGGACACCGCCATCTTGTCGGGCCAGCCGGAAGAGGCTCTTGCCGGTCTGATCGAGACAGATGGCTTCGACCACCTTATCATGGGCGCTGCCGGTCATTCGCGGCTGAGATCGCTTTTCGTCGGCTCGACGAGCCTCGAGATGATCCGCACATGCAAGGTGCCTGTCCTGCTGGTCCGATAAGTCGGCGATTGCGCTTTTGTTTGCTGCGTCGCGATCGCGTCACTATGACGCTGTGAGAATTGCATCGCATCATCAGGCGGATCACCTGTGCACAACGTCATCGAAGCCGATTTGCGCAGATTGGACGCGGGCGCCGGACGGCCGCCGACCCCTGCACTGGTCGGGCACGGGCGCTTCAACGGCGATCTTCCTGTCAGTTCTTTGGCAGGCGCCGCGGTCAGCGCCGCCGTATCAGCCCTCCAAAGCCTTCACGACGTCAATTTCGGTCACTTGCCTGACGCGACGGTCGACCGAGCGAAGGTCGATCAGTGGTGCAGAAGCAGTGTCATCCCCCTGGGCTGGACGCTCCCGTCGAAGTGGGACCCCTATGCGAACGATTATCGCACGACCGACGGATGGATCAGGCTTCACACAAATGCGGAACACCACCTTGCTGCGGCGCGCCGGGTGCTGGGGATGCCCGCGACGCCAGAGGCTGCCGGCAGGGCGATCGCCCGCTGGGACGGTGAGGAACTTGAAACCGCGATTGTCGAGGCCGGCGGCTGTGCTGCAAGGCTAAGGACACGGGAAGACTGGGACGCGCATCCACAAGGCCGGGCGGTCAGCGAAGAGCCGATCGTGATATGGGACGAAGCCGACAAGCATCCGTCCCGTTGGAGGCCCGTAAACGCCAAGCGGCCGCTGTCCGGACTGCGGGTGCTCGACCTGACGCGGGTGCTTGCCGGACCTGTCGCAACGCGGTTTCTCGCGTCTTTCGGTGCGGATGTCCTGCGCATCGATCCGCCGCACTGGAACGAGGATGGCAACGCGATCGAAATGACTGTTGGCAAGACCTGCGCCGGCCTCGACCTGAAAGACCCTGACGACCGCGAGATGTTCCGAAGGCTCGTCAGGGAAGCAGACGTGCTGGTCCATGGCCTTCGCGCAGATGCGTTGCACAAGATGGGCTTCGGGACGGTGGCCTGCCGCGAACTCAACCCGGGCCTCGTCACCGTCGGTCTCAATGCCTATGGCTGGTCAGGGCCCTGGTCGACCCGGCGGGGATTCGACAGCCTCGTCCAGCGGAGCGCCGGTCTGGCGTTTGAACGGGCGGGCGCAATCATCGACCTGCCGTATCAGGTTCTGGATCACGCCACCGGTTATCTGACGGCTGCGGCCGTCCTGCACGGCCTGAGACTGCAACGCAGCGGGGACCGGGTCCTGTCGGCACGGCTATCCTTGGCGCGTCAGGCGAAGCTTCTGATCGATCACGCCACAGCCGCGTGCGCGGAGGCTGGCCGAGAAGGCGGACCCACGGACGCCCAGGGCAGCATCGAGCATACGGACTGGGGCGATATCCGGCGCATAGGCCTGCCGTATCGCGTCGAAGGGATCGAGACGGGATGGCGGGTGGCGGCACATCGTCTTCGATCCGACCCGCCCGCTTGGCATCCGGCAAGCTGAGACGATCCTTCCGCATGACAGCGCAGGGACTGATCAGCCGGAATTGAATGGCCGTCCGGGCGCGTCAACTCATCCGCGGTTCGGACGACAGACTGCGTGTCATCTCGAACGAGGGGCTCTCCCAGACGCCCGCCATTCCGGCGAGCACCATTCCCGCCGGATCGTCGAGTTCCTCCAGTGCCTGCAACATCGCGACCGCGATCGTCTTGGCCATCACCGAAGCACCGTCGTGGACGATCGCGCAGCTATCGGCTGTCAGAACGACCTTCACCCCGCAGCCATTGCGCGTAACGGTCTCAGCCCCGTTCGCGTCTTCGAGAACGGACAGGATAAGGGCATCCTGCTCGCGCAACGAATACGGGCTCTCCGTCGTCTCGAAGACCGCGATCAGAAAGGCTTCGACCTGATCGATGTCAATGTCGTCGGTCAGTGCTAACGTGATCTTGCCGGGCGAAGAGGAAAGGCGTTTCTGGAGATCGGAAAGTTTCGGAAAGGAGGAGTCAGAGGCATACAAATCAATCATATCTTCCTGCTGCGCTTCGTGACCTGTTTCATACTAACGCATTTTTGCCCTGAAGTGGCGTCAAGATTTCTTGGGTTCGACGCGTGCCGCTCAGGCCGAGGTTGCGCTCTCGAAGACGACACACGTGTCGCCAAGCCACAATGATGCATAGACGCGGCGACAAATAGATCTTTTTCTCAAATTTAACGACAGGACGGCGTGATGTGTCCGTCCTTTTTAGCTGGCTTGACCTATGCAGCCGCCAGCAACAGGACCCAAAGTGACAGGATCGTTCCCATCACGAGCGTGTAGAGGCCGTTCCAGCCCAGCCCGGCTTCGCGTGGCGTGACACGGCCGAGTGCCGCTGCGATCAGCACTGATGCGGTGAAAGGGGATGTCGTCCCGCTCAGTGCCCAGCCACCGGTGATCGCCGCCACCAGCGCGACGGCGGGGATGCCCATCTCTTGCGCCGAAGGCAGCAAGGGCACGATCAGCGAGACGGCGAGAATCGGGTTCATGCCGATCTGTCCGGTCAGCGGAATCACCCAGATCAATGCGACCAGAACAAGCCACGTCGGGGCAGCGGACAGGTCCAGCCCCCGCGCCTCGAGGACAGGAACCAGCAGAAACGCGCCCAGGCTGCCGATGAAGCCCGCCATGAAGAGCAGCACCAGCTCGCCCCGATATCGGGGCAGATCCTGGGTGACGAAGGCCATTATCCGGCTGCCCGTCCATGCCGCGCGGCCGATCCCATCAGGACGCGGCTGCAGGGCGACCCATCCGATCGCGACGGCTGGGACCAGCGACATGACGGCGCCGATCACCTCGACCCCCGTCAGAAGATGCAAGAGGAGCACGCCTGACATCACCACCGATAACAGCACAAGCAAGGGTCGCAGCTGGACCAGCCAGCGTCCCTCTTGCGGTGCACGCGCGGGCGCCGGTCTGGCGACGCGCGGCTTCATGATCGTGTCGAGCGCCCAGCCCGTAAGCAGCATCATCAGGGCACTGGCGATGCAGGCCGGCGCGATTTGCGCCCATCCCGTCCCCGGCACCAGCGTCAACGTGATCGCCATCGAAAAACCCAGGGGAGACCAGCACAGGGTCGAGGCGAAGCCGCGCTGGATCGCGACCATCATGCGCCGCGTCCGGATCCGGCGGATGTCGTCGTCCGGGTCGCGGGCAAGGCTTTCCGCGGCCAAGGATCCCAGCAGCGAGATGGAGCCATAAAGCAGGATAAGCCCGAAGAGATGGCCTCCGACGGTCAGGGATGCGTAGCGCAGCCCGGGCCGTTGCCGCGCCAGGAAGCGACCGCATTCCAGAATGCTGTCCGAGCTCATCGCGGCGGTGCGGATCGCGCCCAACGCGGTGAACAAGGCGACGACCAACGCCCCGCGCTGGGTCGCCACGCCGACCGCGAATAGCCAGTCGCCTCGCGTTGCCGCGGCCCAGGCTATCAAACCGACCGCTATCGCCGCGAATGCCATGCGCGAGGCGCTGGTGCGGGTCAAAAAGACAAGGATCGTTGCGGCAGCGAACAGGCCGGCCAACAGCGACAGGACGGCAAGGCCGGTATATTCCCACCCGATGATGCACAGCATGACGCAGATCGGCATGAAGCCGGTCAAGTCTTTGTCGGATTTCGATGGTTCGGTCATTCTGTCCCGCGGGCCAGCCTATTCCGGCTGTCATCATGGAACATTCGCGAGGTCCGTCGCCGGTGGCAAGGGCCGGGCGGTCACGGCAATCAATGAGAAGCCGCCACCCTGCCGAACGACTTATGATTGGGCAGCGGGTATCCTGCGAAGCCGGCAACAGGACGAACGGGACCCGGCCTGTACCGCAACAGTCAAGTGACTGGTTTGATGGACAAAGGAGAAGCACTGGTGGAGCCAAAGAGAGCCGGTTATAACAGGGCAAACTAACGAATTTTATTTAGTGCTCTGATTTTACTGTACTTATACTAACCTACAGAAATGCCCGCTGAAGCGCTTGCATTGTGAATTGTAGCAATATATGTAGCAAATCTGCGGCGCCTTTTACGTCGGCCTCGCGTGCACGGCGCCTCTGTTTTCGCGCAGTTGGCTAACGATGAGGGGTCTGATGCCCGGAATCATCCTGAGAGGACAAACGTGGCATTTTCGCTGGGTCGTGCCCGAGGAATTTCGTGCCGTCGCTGGCAAGCGCGAGATCCACAAGAGCCTCAGAACCGACAGTCGGGCGGAGGCGCTTGTCAGGGCGCGTGATTACGAGTCAGAGCTGTGCGGTCGCTTTGAAGCCGCGCTCGCCGGGTCGCCGACGGTGAAGGACGGACTGGAAGCGTTCAACAAAGCGATTCGCATCGCACGCGGTTTAGGTGTCCCGTATCGCTTCGCAAAGGATCTAGCGGGAGGGCGTGTCGAGGACATCCTGTCGCGCGTCGAGACGGCCCAGGCAATATCGCCTGACGCGTCGAACCCGGGTGCCGTCGCAGCGGTGCTAGGCGGTGTTGAGGAACCCGGCTTGCGGCTGTCGCAGCTTGCCGATCATGTCGATGAGATCGCGACTGACGAGAACCGGTTCAAGAACGCGACGCAGCTGCGCAAATGGCGCAATGGCAACAAGCGGACGTTGACGCAGGCGATCGAGGCTATCGGTGACGATGTGCTGGTCCGGGATTTCACCGCCGAGCATGCGATGAAGCATCTGCTGTGGCTCGAGAAACGCGTGGCCCGGGGCGAGATCAGCGCTGAGTCTGTGAAGAAGGAGCTGACTTATGCATCGGGCTGCTTCAAGCGCTATTACCGGGCGGCCGGGATGGCCCACCCTCCACGTCCTTACGCAGGACTTTCGGTCTCCAAGGGCACTGCCAGACTAGCCCACAAACCCCGGGATGCGCGCCGCAAGCGCGAGTTCTCAGTTGACTGGATTCGCGAGACACTGCTCGCGCCAGGCACCTTCGATGGTCTGAACCCCGAGGCGCGCGACATCCTGCTGATCTGCGTCGAGACGGGATGCCGCCAATCCGAGATTTACAACACGCCTCTGGCCGACATCCATATCGATGGGCCTCACCCCTACCTAGAGCTGCGTCCGGCCGTGGGTCTGCGCGAACTGAAAAACGGTGCATCGGAACGGAAGGTGCCGCTGGTCGGGGTCGCGCTTTCGGCCATGGAGCGCGTTGTAGGGCGGGGCGGCTTCCGAACGTATGCGGGCAAGGATACTTGGAGTAGTGCCGTCAACAAATACCTGCGCGAACGCGGAGTGATGCCTGAGGGCCATACGATCGGAGGTCTTCGGCATGCTTGGGAGGGCCGGATGCGTCGCGCAGGCATCGCGATCGATGAGCGCGGCATCATGATGGGCCACAGTGTTTCCCTGATCCGTGATCGTGAGGAATACGGCGACGTCACGCTGGCTGAGCGTCACGAACTAGCTCAGCGTATCGCCCTAGATGTTGCCGATCCTCTTGGCGATCTTGGAGATCGGGTTATCGCTGCGCCTCGGAAGCGGCGGAAGAGCTCTCGGAAGATCCAAGATAAAGACGGCGAGCGCGGTGCAAGGCCGTCTCTTTAGCACGGACTGCCTCGACCTCCGCTTCCAAGCGCTCGAACAGGGGCAGATAGACTTCGCCGTGTCGAACGATGCAACAGGCGATGTAGCGAAGGGCATTCTCAAGCCGCTCGAGGGTTTCGCCCTCGCTGCTCCTCTTTCGATCTGACCACGCTCGTGCCAAACGTCGTGCCTCTCCGGTCCGCGCGGAAGCGTGCTCCGGCGGTAGTTTCAGATTGCTGGTGATGGGACATGTGTCCGCTAATGATCTTGGCCTCAGTATAGCGGCGCGGGGTAGCAACCGGAGGGCGAGTGGGGCTTTGATTGGCGAAACGCGCGTCAAACATGTGGAAAACTCCCGATCCCGGTTTGAAACCGGTCAAGGAAATCGCGCTTTGGGACGTGAGCACCGGACGCGAAAAAGAATTGCGTATCCTGAGCCGGAATGCGCGAGAAGGGTCGAGGGGAAGAACAGGAGCCAACGGCATCATGCCTCGGCTCCCCTCTCCGGGAGCTTCGAGGGATAAGACGCGGGCGGCGGCACTGCGCTCGATCGCTTCTCATTCTTTTGCTCTGGGGTGCTCACCCCGGCGAGCCGCTCTGCCAATTCCGCCTCGCCGATGATGCCTTGTGTCTCGAGATCACGCGCTAGGCTCTCGAGCAGAGTGCGGTGCTGGCGCAAGATCGCGGTCGCATCGTCGAGGGCGCGGTCGAGCTTGCGCTGCAGCCGAGCGCGGATTGGTGCAGGCAGGTCCAGGATCATCCGCCGCTCGGGCATGTCATCGACGGAAAGGTGGCCATGATCGCCGAGGCCGAAAGCGAGTTCACCGGCGATGACAAGCTGCGTTGCCTTCGCCAGGTCACTGCGTGGCTCACCACCCGCACCGCCGCTGATCTCACCCAGAACGAGGCGCTCCGCGGCGCGGCCGGAAAGATGACCGATGCAGTGGCGGTGAATCTCCACCGCAGTCAGGTCCGTGCGATGCCAGCGCGCGAGTGTCTCCGCGCCGTCAGAACCAAGGCGCAGAGCCTTCACCACCGCAAGATCGAGCGCGGTCATCACCACCGCATGACCGGCCTCGTGGATCGCCGCACGGCGCCGCATCTCTTGTGGCATGTCGGTGAGATGGGGAGCCAGCGCCCGACGCAGATCGACTTCGGTCAGCGCCCGCGCTTCGCGTCGCGCCGCGGCCCGTGCGCTGCGGACGGCCGCCGCGCAATCGGCACCGGTGCGGCCAAGCGCCAATTCGGCAAGCGTCGCCAAGTCAGCGTCGGGTAGGTCTCCGCCCAGATGCTGACGCAGGATCGTGGCCAGCGCCGTGAGGTCCGGCAGCGGAATGTAGACAAGGTCATCGAACCGTCCCGCCCGTCGGATCGCGGGGTCGATCCGGTCAGGGTGATTACAGGCGCCGATGACCACGACACCTTCACGTCCCTCAACTCCATCGAGCTCTTCGAGCAATCCGGCGATGACCTTCTCCTCGTAAGCCTGATTGCTCGAGCTTCTTCTCGAGATGCGGCTGCCGAAGGCGTCGATCTCGTCGATGAAGAGGATGGCGGGCGCCTGTGCGACAGCGCGCTCGAAGCTCTCGCGCATCGCGCGCAGCATGTCGCCCAGATGCCCGTTCGCCTGCCACGCCCCGTAGCTGCCGGCCTCAAGATGGATGCCGGGCTCGCGCGCCATCGCGCGGGCGAGCTCGGTCTTGCCGCAACCCGGCTGGCCGGCGATCAACAGGCCGCGGTGGACATCGCGCCAGGGCAGCTCGTTCGCTTGCCATGCTCGCAGATCGGCGACGATGCCGGACGCGATGTGCTGCGCCTCGCCGAGGCCGACAAGCTCGGCGAGGCGGATGCCGCCATCCTCGCGCGAAACGCGCGAGGGCGGTTTGCCGGGCGACTTTCCTTCAGCGGCTGACCGCGCTGCGGCCAAAGGCTCACGCAAGTGTGCCGTGGCCGTTTCGACATCGTCGCAGCGCAGGGCCAGCATCAGCCGCAGCATCGGCATCTGTGCGAGCTCCATATCGGAGGGCAGCTGCTCTCGCACCGCAGCCGCGTCAGATCCCGGATAGGCGCCCGCGAGTAGCGCGGCGACGATCTCACGATCGAAGCCGCGCATCATCAGAACCGTCGCTGCCGCCGTGCCGATCACCTCTTCAGGCGCGATGGCGGGCGGCAGCAGCAGGATCACGGGAGCGGTGTAAGCCAGTGCCGCCGCGAGATCCTTTGCGAGCAGGTCGAGAAGCCTGCTCTCGCCGCGCACATGGTGCGCGCCATTGACGAGGATGACAGCGCCGGGACGGTAGCGGCCCATGGGGTCGTCGCAAAGAGTCAGCCCTGCGGGCAACGCAGCCTTGAGCAGCATGGTGACCTCGTGCGTGAACGCTGCATCGACATTGCCGAGCACGATCAGCGCGTTCTTACTCAGCGCCGCCTCGAGCGTCGCGCGACTGCCAAGGGTCGCGGCGAGCGCGAGGATCAAAAGGTTCTGGCGATGGGTCAGCGATGCAGGCCCTTCCATTGCCTTGGCGCGATCGCTTGATGGCGCTTTTGTCTCGGCGCCGGAGCGGCGATCCAGCGTCTCACCCAGTTCGTAGAAGCCCGCTGCAGATGTGTCGGCCTGCTTGGCGAGCAGGCTCTTGCGGATCTCCGCCGCAAAGGCGCGCCAATCGGGCGGTGGTGAAGGTGCGGCGGCGGGTGCGTTGTCGGTCATGGCGACCTCCGGAAGACGGGAAATGAAGAGGGAGAAGGGGAAGCAAGCCGGGGCGAACTTTGGCGGGAGAGCGCACTCACGGCCTCTCTCGGCGAGGGCGAGGCGCGCCAAGTCTAACCAAGGCGAGAGCCGGGATCGGGAATCCCGAGCCCGGCTCCCCGAGGCTCAGCGCCGCATCTTGCCGCGCGGCCGAAAGCGTCCACGCCGCTGCTTGCGCGACTTGCGCTTGCTGCGCGTGCCGGGCTCGGTCTTCCTGTCGGCGTCCGCCGCAGCCTTTGCAGCCTTCGCCCGCCGTGCGACCAGTCCCTTGACCCGGACCTCCAGAGCATCGAGGAGGCTCATAATCTCCGCCTCGATGGCGGAATCGTAGAGTTCGCTCACGCAGTTCACCTGGCTCGCAAAGACCCTGCGATCGAGGACGGCGTTGGGATAGAGCTTGCGCAGAGTCAGGTGCAGATCCTTCTCCATCCGGATCGCGTCGCGACCTGTCGGGATCTCGATCGTGCGCAGCAGCATCGCGTATTGGTCGCGTTCGGTCGTCAGCTGGAACCGCAGTCGCGAATGCGGATCGCGCGAGAAGCCGACCTTGATCGCGTCGGTGCCATCCTGGAGCACGAAGCGCATCGCGTAGATGTAGCTTGGGTCGCGCGTCCATCCATCGCTGCAGCCGCCGCACGCGAAGCGGCCGGTGCGCATGTTCGCGATGGCGACGCGTTGCACGTGTCCGCAATCGTGGCGGTAGAGGCGGTAGTTCAGGTTGCCATGCGGGTCGTCGCCGATCAGCGACCATTCCCGCGCGGCGGCTTCCCGCTTCAACCGCTCATTGAGACACTGAGCGCAGCGGATCGCGGTCTGCTCCTGACGAACACGGTGCAGTAGCTCCGTCTGCCTCTCCGTCTCATGGCCGCAGGCAAGGCGGATGCGGAGATAATGCGAGCGATCTCCGCGGCCGAGATAGGTGACATCGGCTGCGCGACAGAGCTCGCGGCGTTCCATCTCGAGACAATGGGGGCAAGCAGGCACACAGGTGCGAAGCACGAAGATCTTCGTGACCATCTCCAACCCGCAGATCTCGTGGCGGAGCACAAGATGGTTCTTGTCACGGACACGAGCCGTGATCTCGAAGCCTTTCTCCTCGGCGAAGCCGTGCCAGAGGTCCGGGATGTCGCGATCGTAGATCGGGTAGGCGTAGCCGCCGATGGAGAAGGTGGGACGCAGGGTGAAGTTGGGCATGGAAGGCCCTCCTGTAGGATCAGGTGAGAGGAAGACAGCAGCCATCGACCGCGCAGGCGCGCGCTGCCCGCAGCGCAGGCAGGCAGGATGGACGGCAGGCCGCACCCGGTCAGAAACCGGGCCGATCAGCCGATGCTGTCAGAAGGTTGGGTAGGGATCAGGCTGCCAGGGTCACGGCCTCGACCTTGGCGTGGTGATCCACGCCGTCCTGACGATAGAGCGTCAGCAGTGCCATCCGCGAAATTCGCTTGTCAGCAGCCGCAAGCATGTGCCGGATCCGGGATTCGATCGGTCCGTTGCCCGGAACGGCCAGAAACTGGCTGAAATCGTTGCGGTGCTCAGCATAGCGGCGAAAAGCCGAGGACGTGCCTTCGCGAAAGAGCGTGGCGATGACGAGAGCCATGCGACGGAGCGGCACTTCTCTCGCGGCCGTCACCGAGCGGCCTGTCAGTTCGGCCAGAAGATCGTAGACCAGCAGCGATGCATCGTTCGCCTGCTTCAGGCGGGTAGGATAATTAGGGTCGGCAGTATCCGCCCTATCGAGGGCACATTCCGCCCAGATATGCTCGTTGACAGCATTCAGAAGGTCGATGAAGCGCAGCGCAAACGGGTTCAACATCCCGAACGGCGCTTCAAGCGCAGCAGTGTGCGTGGTAGGAGTCATAATAGCCATGTCAGTCTCCAAGCAGAGTGGCAGGGTCAGAGCCAGCGCAGGGAGGTGAGATGCCCGCCTGGCTCGCAACGCTAATTGCGCTACTAACGCAAATATGGCAGTATCGCATTACGATGTCAACATCATAATGCGAAAGTTTTTGGATGGCTCCTCCGAAGAAGGATACTGAGGCCTTAACGGTCCGCCTGCCGCGAGAAATGATTGAAGCCATCGACGACAGGCGGCGGCTCGAAAAGGACCTTCCGACGCGACCGGAGATGATCCGCCGCGCCCTCGTGCAATGGCTCGAGAACACCACTCCCAGCGATAATCATTAATTCTCCGGGTGACGAACCCGCGCGTCGATCCCTGGGCCCAGCAATGATGACACGAGCCATGGGTCTGATGGCTTGCGTCGGGTGAGTGTGAACCGTCGCCACACCGACGAATCGGAGCACTTTAGCGTCCAGCGTGACACGGAGGTCCGGATCCGACGGCTTTGGAGGAAACGGCTGCAGTCGAGGCCGACGGATTTGTTTGGCGTGTCTGTTTACCCTGGCCTCGTCAGGATCATTGAGGGCTGAAAGCAAGACACCGCTCCCAGCGAGTTCGTGTCGTAACGGTCACCAAGCTGGCCCTACTAAGTCCTCGCCGTCGCCTCAGAAGCTCTTTGTTAGGAACAGCTTCAGGTTGCGACCCGGTGCTGGGCCAGTGAGATAGGTCGCAGGCACATAGTCGTGACCGCACCCGCCATGCACTCGAGTGTCGTGACGCGCCTGCCGCAGGGCGGTGTCAGCCTGGCCAAGAACCCGGACACACCGATCGAAGCTGCTGAGATCTGCCACGGCCAGGACGTCTTCTGGGGCGTCCAGTATCACCCCGAGCTCTCCCTCGGCGAGATCGCCGCATCGACGGCCCATCAGGCCAATGACGTCATCGACCAGGGTCTCGCGCGCGACAAGAGCGAGGTGGGCGCGATTGCTGCACGGATGCGCGAACTCGAGCTCATGCCGACGCGGAAGGACATCGCTTGGCAGCTCGGATTGAACGCCGAGATCATCCGCTTCGAGCGCCGCACCCTCGAAATCGAGAACTTCCTTAAGGCGATCGAGGCTGGAGTCCTGAGATCTTCTTGAGCCAAGGCTATCACGGAACAGCTAGACCGGCGTGTCATCTGAGGTCTTGTTAGTTCGCCTCCACGAAAGGACTTGCCATGACAGGCTAACTATAATTGTGGGCTCAGAGATAGCCGGCACTTGTCTTTCCGCTGCACCCTCTGTTTTCAAACTAGAATTGGGCACGGTGCAACCGCGAGGTGCTCGCGCAAGCTGATGTCGACCGATACCAGCGTCACCTAGGCGGGTGCGCAGCGTCGCAACGGTAAAGATGGCCTTCCTCGATTAGCTTTTCGTCATTCTCGGCCCTTAGCCGACGTTCGCCAAGCTGGCCATCGCTGCGGCGCAGCTCCACCAAACCGGTCATTCGTCCACCGCGCAGCATTTTCGGAGGCCGAAGGTCAGGAGAGCGGACCTTTCTGTCGTTCGCTGCGAGTGCTGCATGCACCCTGGCGGTCAATTGGCAAAACCTCGATGCAGGGTCTTTCTCTGCGCAGCACGTGATCCGGAGGCTGCCGTTCAGCGAGAACGCTGAACAGCCTTCTGAGCCTTTTCCGCTCAAGGTTCCAACGACGGTCCGGGGTTGCGAAAGGGGTCGTCAGACCTGGGCCATGCCGCCGTCAGCGAAGACCTCGCTTCCGGTCATCACCGCGCTGTCGTCGGAGGCCAGGAAGAGCGCGACGGAGGCGACATCAGCCGGCTCGGCGATTCTACCTGCCGGTGTCTGAGCCAGAAGGGCATCGTACATCGTGGTGCGGCCAGCGGCCTCTGCCACGCCCTGCAGGCCGGGCGTGTCCGTGGCCCCCGGGGACAGAACATTCACGCGGATGCCGGTGCCCTGCAGGTCGAGCGCCCAGCTTCGTGCCAAGTTGCGGATCGCCGCCTTGCTGGCGCTGTAGATGCTGAAGGCGGGCGTTCCCTTGATCCCGGTCGTCGATCCGGTGAGGATGATCGAAGCCCCGTCCTTCAGCAATGGAAGCGCCTTCTGCACGGTAAAGACGGTGCCCTTCACGTTAACGGCGAATGTCAGATCAAAAGCTGCATCGGTGATATGCCCCAGCGGTTCGAGCTGTCCGATGCCCGCATTGGCGAACAGGATATCGATACGGCCGTGCTGCGTTCGGACGACGTCGAACAGGTGATCGAGATCCTCGGATGCGGTCACGTCCCCCTGGATCGCCGTCACGTTCGCGCCGATCTCGGCGCTGGCCTTGTCCAGGACCTCCTTGCGGCGCCCTGTGATGTAGACATGCGCCCCTTCAGCCGCAAACCGCTTTGCCGAGCTCAGGCCGATACCGCTGTTGCCCCCGGTGATGACGGCGACCTTGTTTTCGAGCTTGCCCATGATGTCTCCTTTCTGAGCCGATCCTGGCTACTTGACGATCAACATTCCATTTTTCCAGTATGCACTAAAAGGTAAGTGTAAATCAGGCTCGGTCATGACCTCTCCTTTCACCTGCGGCCTGGACGCGGCCCTTTTCGTCATGGGCGGGAAGTGGAAGCCGCTTATCGTCTATCATCTGATGCAGGGCACCTTGCGCTACGCCCAGTTGCGGCGCGCAGTCGGTAAAGTCAGCGACAAGGTTCTCGCCCAGCAACTGAAGGAGTTGATCGCCGACGGGGTCGTCGCGCGGCATGACTTCGGAGAGATCCCGCCTCGGGTGGAATATTCGCTCACGCCGTTCGGCAAAAGCTTGGCGCAAGCCCTCGGTCACCTGTGTGAATGGGGCGAGCATCATACCGACGTGCTTGCCGCGATCGTGGAACGCCGCGCTCGCGCAGGGTGACCTGCCGGGCAATTGGACCGCACCCGCAGCAAACTTGCGATCCGACAAGGGCAAGTCTGGGCTTTAAGCGGATCCTCGCCGAGGTTTGTTGCTATGATGTGAAGTCGGCTGAGCGTCGAGGACGTGGTGGGCATGGTGGATCGGAGGATCTGTCATGTCTGCTGTCTATCTACCAGCCATCCGCGCCGGCCGCCCCGCCTGGAACAAGGGGAGGATCGTCGGCCAGAAGCGGCCATTACAACCGAAGCACGTCTGGGCGATCCGAGTGCGCCTCGAAATTGCGGAGCGGACTCGCGAGCTGGCGCTGTTCAACCTCGCGATTGATAGCAAGTTGCGTGGCTGCGACCTGGTGCGCCTCAAGGTCGCTGACGTCTATGCGGCGGGCCAGGTGAAACACCGTGCCTCGATCGTGCAAAGCAAGACACGGCGGCCGGTCAGCTTCGAGATCACCGATGGGACCCGGAAAGCAATCAGAGCATGGCTCGAGGCGCCGCTTATGGTCGGATCGGAACATCTTTGGCCCGGACGGTTTCATGAGCGGCGGCATATCTCTACGCGCCAGTATGCTCGCCTCGTCCGAGACTGGGTGACATCCATAGGCCTTGAGGCGAGCGCGTATGGCACCCATTCCATGCGGCGCACGAAAGTCGCGCAGATATACCGAAAGACCGGTAACCTTAGGGCGGTGCAACTCCTCCTTGGCCACACCAAGATGGACAGCACGGTGCGTTACCTCGGCGTCGAGTTGGAAGATGCCCTTGCGATCGCCGAGGCGGTGGACATCTGAACCGGGAGGGCCGGCTTGTCGTGGTCGGCCTTTAGCCGACGTTCGCCCCACAGAACCTGTGAAACAGCTGGCGGCCCAAACTGGAGGCTAGCGAATTGCAAGCTGCCAAGCCATAGCCCGCCAAAGCCAACGTCCAGCTATCCCTGGGGGTTTGCTCTTTGGATCTTGAAGATTACACGTGAATGTACCAGATCTAGTATGAATTCAGTGACGCGCAACGAAGGATGGATCATTGCAAGGCGTCTCGACGTTAGCCAGTAGCTACTTCTTTGAAATTGCTTCATTGCTAATTGCATCGGGAGCGCTGGTGTATGCAGCGCTGGCGCTTCGGGTCGCAAAAGAGGCGCTGGAAGCTGCCAGGAGTTCAGACTTGGCGGCGCTGAAGTCGAGAGCGCATGAGGTACGAGTGGGGGCGGAACGGAATTTTGTGTCTCTCCAATCGGCGTGTCAGGAAATGCGTGGCCGATGGGACCTTCACCATGAACGTTACTCCCCCAAACTTGGAAGCCCTGAATTCCGCAACAATGACACCCGACACATTTTAGAAGTCGAACGCAAAGGACACGAGCTACTGAGGCTACTCAAGACTGAGCTGACGAAAGTGGCTATTTCGGAACCTGCTGCTCTTGAGGGGTATATTCATTGGGCAGAACAAACGGCCGTTGAAATAGAGCGGCTTAAGCTTCAACTGTCTCCTCCTAGGCAACTTTTCATCTAACGGACCTTAGGAGCCGTTCGAGCCTGCGCCCCCGAGTCGATGTAGCTTCTCCAAAGCAGTCGCTCATGCTTGCTGCAGTAATTCTGCGCGGGCACGCAAAGAGGACCGCTCTGTAGCTGCGCCGATATACCTGCGCAACGATGCGGTAATCCTAATTAAGAGATTTATGAATTCACGTTAATCTCCCAAGTTACCCCATGATCTATTATTTTACCTCCAGCAGTAAGTTGGGTAAGGCTTCCATTTAGTTTGGCGTAAATGGATTTGCTCCGTAACTTCCCCCTCATGATGTGGAGCCACGTCAATGTCGGTGACGTGGCATTGCGCGAATTCACCTGATCGTTGCTCAGCAGCTCACGCGGTTTCTCTTGATGCAGCGACTGTCGCTCCACTATCGTCCACACTGACTGGGGTTCCAGAGGGTAAAACTTTCTCGGACAGACGGATGAGCGCGTGGACGGACGAGTGAATTGGACGGAAGTAGGAGACGGTCAGGGTCTCGATCATCTCTCAATGCAGACGATGGTGGAGGCCGTCTACCAAGAGCGCCTCCCTGGACTTAGTTCGGTCACAACCAGATTACGAAACTACAGCTTTCATGCTTGGTGGTTGACGCACTATGCCACTCGGCGGCGACAAGTATCAGTTCAGGCCTTTCGGCATCACGCCCGAGCAGGTGAGAGGCTCTACGCTCTCGCAGCCATGCAAATCCCTGGTGAGACGGGCACCGAAGGCTCCGAAGCCGCGCTGACTCAACTCGCGCTTGGCGGCGAACTGATCGATTTCGCACCTGAAGGAAACCAGGGTGGTGGTGCCTTCCAGAACATCTATCGCGGACCTATGGTCCAGATGGGCCTTGTCGCAGAGGGCGAGCACGGGCTTCCAGTGCCAACAGTAGCCGGACATGCGCTTGCCGCCGCCTATGCCGCGTCCCTCGGCGAGGCAGCTGCGGAGGCGTTTGCCTCCGCGGCAACCCAAGGCTTCATTTCGCGTGTTGATCTGGTCTTGCTGAAAGAAATGGGTCCGAGCCGGCTCCCCTTGGACGGCGAAGAGGCAGGCCTGCTGCGGGCTTTTTTCCTCGGCATTGAGGACGTCATTACGCCACTCCTCGACAAGGGCATCAATGGTGCGGAGATCCTTCGGCAAGCTGCCGAGCGCCGTGCGACCCTGCTTTCTGTCCTAGAGGTGGCAGCAGCTGATCCTCAGCTTGCAGTTTCGTCTGATCTGCTGCGATGGCTCTGGCTCGAGACACCGGCAGGGGGACCACGGGCGAAGACTCAGAAGAAGTGGCAGGCCTTCCAAAGCGGCGACATGGTTCGTATCGCTTACGAGGCAATTCTCGGAAAGATACAGCGCTTTCTGGAAGATCACCCAGCTGGTCTTTCTCTCTCCGTGCTCGTCGACGAAGTCTCTCGTGATGTGCCGATGACCCCATTCGGAGCTTGGCTGGATGAGCTGTCTGATCTCGGTGCGGAAAGCCTGCAGCAGGCGCAGACGAGAGCACTTCGCAAGGACGCCTCGTTGACGGAGATCCTGGCGCCAGTGGCCTGGCTCCGAGCCTTCTGGGAAGGCCGGCAAGGTGACGCAGCTGCGGCATTCCCCGTGAGCGAAGGCACCCAAACCCTGTGGACCGAACTGGAGTGGATCCAGGGTGAACGGCATGCTCCAGCACGAGAGGCTTTTGGCCAGATGCTCCGGAACAAGATCATTCTAAGGCACCTTGAGGTCGCAGCGAGAAAGTTTCGTGCGCAACGGAATTATACCAATATCGTCGAAATCGAGGACGCGCGGCTCCGCTCTGTCAGCGGATTTGGCCCTGCTTTCAGTGGCCCCCGGCTCCCCACAGCCATCCGCTTCCTACAGGATGTCGATCTACTGAAAAACGGTCGGATCACCGCACGCGGGCGAGCGGTTCTGGAGGCAGCCACTTGAGATACGACCTTGCCTTCGCAGAAGCCGGCTTCCATTCAGCGCTGCTGACGACATTCAGCATTGATACTCAGATCTTCGAGAACATTGCGCTGCCACCAATGAGAGCCGCTGGTTGCCGCAACATTGGCGTTATGGTCGATCTAGATCGACTGAACCACCAACTGGCCGAGTTCAACTCGGCCGACCGGGCGGGACTTGTCTATCAGCTGTCGAAGATCAAGGTTCGCGGGGCCTTCCATCCAAAGATCATTCTCCAACTGGGCCGCGAGCGAGGCCGGCTCATCGTCGGGTCTGGCAACCTCACAGGAGCAGGGATGATCACCAATCTGGAGGCTGCAACCGTGTTGACTGTCGGGCCGGAGGACATGCGGGCAGCGCCTATCTTGGCTACAAGTCTTCGCTATTTCCAGTCGCACGTTGCTCAGGACGACGTAGCCCTGAGTAATGTCATCGCGCGAGCACGCGCTTGGACGCCTTGGCTGGATGATGTCGTGGAGGCCGACGAAGTGGACCTGGAGGGTGCGCGGCTTGCCTTCCTGACGGAGGCGGAGGTGCCCATCGGCGAAAGGTTCCGCCACTTCTTGGATGGCGACAGAATAGAAAGGATGGTCTTCGTTTCTCCGTTTTGGGACGCGGATCTGTCCGGGATGAACAGACTTCGGACAAGTCTTGGTAAACCATCTGCCGCACTCATCGTGGATCCCAAGGAACAAGACTTCGACGCCACGACAATCCTCACGCAAGAGCGGGTCACCCTGCATTCGGCGCAGGCTCTTTTGAAAGAGCGGAGCAAGGGCAATGTGCGGCGCCTCCATGCCAAGATTATCATCGCAATGGGTGAAAAAGCTGATTACGTTCTGTCAGGATCTGCCAACGCGTCTGTTCACGCTCTTTATGGAGCGCATCGTGCCTCCGGAAACGCCGAGGCATGTCTCCTGAGAATGGAGGAAAAGGGAACGGCCATTGAGCGACTGGGACTCTCCGCGTGTTTGTCTGAGACCATGCCGGTCTGCGACATGAAACGGCGAGCAGGCATGCGGGAAGTCGGACCCGAGGCACTAAGCGTAATCGACGGCGGCGCCATGCGCTTCGAGAATGAGCGACTGATCTGGACGCCACCGTCCGGGGTGGATCCAAGACTGTGCCAAGTAACGTTCAAGGGCGTCCACAACAATGGAGTGCCCTCAGCCAAACCGACGCTCTTCGGCAACTCCTGGGTCGTGCCCCTGCCTGATGAAGTCGCGGTGGAGAGGCTCGGTCACGCGGTGATTGCGTTTGAGGATGGCAGCTCAAGTGCGCCCATTCCGGTCGCCTTCGTGGACCGCCTTGCTTACGAGGGGCGGCCTGCGGCAAAGGGGCGCGTCAAGGCACTGCTCGACCAGATCGCTCTTCTGCCGGACATTGATGCCGAGATGTTCGATCTGGCCTCTAAGCTGTTCGTGGAGCTGACGCGAGAGGAGGCGCTGCGTGCTTCGGCTTCCCTTCGAAGATCGGTGCCACTTGAGGACGCCACAAGCACTCCCGTGCTGAGTGAGCTTGAGTTCGGACGGATCGCTGAAGCTCGTTTGGTGCCTGGCTCCTTGGGCAGCCAGCCACTTCTGGACCTGCAAAGGATCATGAATCGGCATCTTGGGCTTTCGCCGTGGCAGTTAGAGGGCGATATCGATGAGGCCGACGATGTGGGCGGGGGCGGCAGCGATGGAGGTAGCCAAAAAGGTTTCCGGCTGCAGAGACAAACGTCACCCAGCCCCATAGCCCGAAAGAACGCCGAGAAGCTTGTAGTCCGCGTGCGCGCGACCTGCGACGCACTACGACAAGGCAGTAACCCGCTGGTCTACCTGAACTGCATCCGCCTGCACCTACTGGTCAACGCGTTGCTCGTTCATGCGGCGCCGGCCGGCAAGGCTGCCACAGACCAGAGACCGCTCCACGCAAGCGATAAAAAGATAGGATGGATTCGGAGCTTGGGCATGCTCCTGCTTTCTCTCCAAGCTGGACTGGAGCGCCCTTCGAGCGTGCAGCAGGAGAAGGTCGACGGCGAGATGGCGCGCCTTGATATGCTTGGCACAGCGCTCTTCTCGGCGGGAATCAGCCTTGATGCCGCACGGCGGGAAGCAATGCCGGCGCCGGTCATTCGGCAATTTGAGGCACTGAACGCCGCCTTGGCAAAGATCGTCCATGAGCAGGTCGCGCATCAGCCGGATGGATTTCGACGCGTCGAGCGGCGCATGGCGGCCCTTCAGAGCAAGCATGGTCACCTCGCAGCCGCCAGGTGACGCGTAACCTGCCTTGGTGAGGCAGCCTACAAGATTATAGCCGAGAACGGCCCTTTCCGGTCATTCCCAGGGTAGGCCATCGGTGTAGACCAGCTTCCCCAAACCGGTCATCCGTATATCGCGCAGCGCAACATTGCCCGCCCGGAAAATGCCAGCAGTGCGGACGAAGGCGCCATTTTAGCTCATCAGACGATACGTAAAGTATCCTTGACATTTCGAATGCCGACAGGATACGTAAAGTGTGCTTTACATACGGGGCCTTTTCATGCGCAGCCTTCCTTTCTTTGTTTTCGGATTGGCCGCATACATTGCTGTTCTCATCGTGTCTCAACGAGTGCTTGCTGGAACCGCGCATGGCAACTGGACCGCAACCCTTCTTGCCCTGGCACCCATCGTTCCTGCGCTCTTCATCTGCTGGGTCGTGGTTCAGATCATCCGCAAATTGGATGAGATGCAGCGGAAGTTGCAGTTAGAGGCGCTGGCCGTCGCCTTTGCTGGAACTGCACTGATTACGTTCAGCTACGGCTTCCTCGAAGGGAATGGGCTTCCCAAGATATCGATGTTTGCAGTCTGGCCTCTCATGTCGGCTTTGTGGTTTGCCGGAGTGATGGTGGGGCTTTTACGTCACCGATGAACAATCGCATTCAGGAATTACGGCAGGAGCACGACTGGTCGCAAAAGGATCTTGCGAGACGTCTTGGTGTATCGCGGCAGACCGTTAATGCGTTGGAGCGCGGCCGCTACGATCCAAGTCTGCCCTTGGCTTTCAGCATTTCGAAGCTCTTTGCTCTAGCGATTGAGGACATTTTCCAGCCGGAATCCTGACCTCAAGACCTCAGCCGTGGGCTAGAAACGGCAAAGCGGCTCTGCGGTGTGTCGTGTGACGATACTGAAAAAGTAACGTGACGGTTCTGGCCCATAGCTGCCGGTCGATCACCAACGGATACCGTCGTATTCTAAAGTTGCCAGGATTATCGATCGGGTGGTAGGCGCTGACTAATTGCAAGGTTAGGGTGACGATGTAACGGTTCCTGAGATGGTCACTGCGCTTCCGGATGGAGTTGTAGCCATCTCGTAGCGAAGGCGTTGTTGTGTTGATAGTGAAAGCCGGAGGCTCCAAATGAAGTTACTTACCTTTTTCGCCGCTTGTGCTCTCTGCACCTCAGCGTACGCGCAGAGCATGTCGGTTGAGGACCTTCGCGCGATGGTCGACGAAGAGATGAATAAGGGCAACGAGTATGCTGAGGTCCTGAATGACCCCGATCCTGCGCGAGCCCAGGCGGCGATGAAGATCATGCTGAATTCCGGCGACCCAGAGCTTGTCAAGATTGCCTTGGAATATGGGCTCTTCAGCGCGGACAGAGCGGTGCAGGTCGAGGCTGTTCGAGCCTATTTCTCGACCATGCCGAAGACGCAGATGCGGTTTGTTCGGGAAGGTGAAGATACCCACGGTTATTATGAAGCCTATCTTTCAAGATACTTCAGGGTGCGAGAGAACGATAGCCAAGAGGCGGTCTTTTTCGCAAATTTTGTCTCATATAATGAAAAAGGTGCGTGTTTTGAGGCGGAACATTTCGATCAAAGCCGCGACGAAAAGGGCTGCTTCGTGAGATTTTTGCAGGATCGCATGCAGATATCAATTTCTGGAGTTTGGTGGGATGCAGTCATTGACGAGAATGGCTATTTATCATCTAAGGCCGAAATTGAAAATGTCCCTTTGACAATGTCGGTTGCTCTCCGCTGACTTGTCACCGGACGATGACCCTATCGATCGCGATCGACCCGGAATCCTGCCCCGATTGCACCGTGATGTAGACCCAGCGGGCAAGCGTCGGTGACAGACGGACATCCAGCAGGCCGTCAGCCCCCATTGTAGCGCTACGCGGCGGCAGACGCCGGGTGCCGTTGTCGGTCGGAGAAAGCTCTACAGTAATGTCGCCCGGCAGGGAAAACTCGCTGTCAGGAGAGGTCTGTATCAGGATTCGACTAACTGGACCGACAGAGGCCTCGTCCAGTCTCAGCGCGATCGTGTTGGGCTTCGACAAGTTGAAGACGTAAGAGCCGTCGCCACCGATGTTTTCCTCACCCTGATCGGGGTAAAGCGGTGGTAGCGTCGTCCACATGACCTTGAAATCCAAGTCATCCGGGCTTGCTTCAATCGTCCCGCTTTCTGTAGCGCCTGTGGGGACAGGTTCGACCCGACGGCCTAACCGCCGCCGAAGATTCATATGGATTTCCTCGGTCCTGATGAACCGCGCGGACGTTTCCGAAAGTGCCTCGACCGCCATCCCGAGCGCTTGATCGCCATCGAACACGAATGCGCCGCTTGTTCCCTTGAAGATATTTACGTCCGAAGAACGCGTTTCCGCGTCGAAGGTGAGATAATTGCCCTTCGTGACCACCATCGGCAAACGCTCGATCTCACCGCTTTCACGGATCCGTAGCAGTTCCAAGACCGCCCCCTCATTCGCTTCGCGACCTGGAAGGAGATCGTCCAGAGAGACGGTGCACCGCTCCTCAAGCGGTCCACGGATCGTCCCCACTGCCATGTCCAGACCGGACCAGAACGGAGCATCGACGACGGATCCGGAATTTTCGATCGGTGCGCTGCTGAAGACCCGCACGCGCCTCTGACCGTTCGCGACATGCTTGGGCATGACGACGTGGCAAGTGCCGAGATGACGAAACAGGAAGCCATGCCCACGCTGGTCATTCGACTGGACGGAAACTGTCTGTGCTGGCAAGGTCGAAGGGAAAACGAACATCGCGACAAGCGCCGCTGCGGAGAGTGAGCCGTTGAACTTCAGTGTCATGTATCCAATTGCCTGCCTGGTTTTGACCTCGACGATCCAGCCCGCCCTCTCCGATCAGCTTAGCCTTCGGACACAGCCTTTCAACGAAGAATTGCGGGCATCCGCGCAGATCTCCGGCGCTCGGTTCGTCGGGTTTGCTACGATCGCCGCTTCTCTAGAAACCGGCGCGCCGACGGTCACGGCGCATGTTCCCGCGTCCTGGGCCGCGGCGGATGTCTGTCTTCGCGTGATGAGTGCGGATGGTCGCTACCAATCTGAGAATGCCTACACGCTGGGTTCGGACTGGCAGGGAGGGTCGCTAGACTTGGATTATCCGACTCGTTTCGCCGGCGATCTGGCAGAGTTCGGGCAGAACCTGGCGGTGATGTTGACGGCAGGATTGTGCGAAGACCCCGTCGCTGAAGCGACACCGGTGCACTGGGGAGGTGACGCAACCGATATGCCGCTCTCCATCGCCCTCAACACCGCGCGTTCGGATGAAACCTATCTGTTCTTCCCCGCAAGATCTGACCTTCCTGACGTGCTGTGCACCCGTTCCGACGCAGATGTTCAAACGGCCTTCGACACGCTTTGCCCCATACCTGACAATTTGCTGGAGCCCCAGCTGATGGAGGCCGTCGTGGTCTCCTTCAAGAACGGCGAACTCGGTTCCGAGTCCGCTCTGAAGATCAACCTCGCCCCGCAGCAATGATCGAAAGGTGGATCGGGGGCGAGACCCTTTCACACATTTGGTCCGTTCTGAGAAGTCTGTCTTTATTTGCTGCCTTAGGGTTTTTGCTTGCAATCGTGCTCTTATCGGCTGGCATCGGAGCGACACGGACAATCCTGACCGAAGCTTCTGTAACGGGGATCACGATCGAATTCTCCGGCGCTGGCGAAGCGTGGGCGTTGCCAGCGGCGTCGATCTGCACACCCCTGGAACGAAAACGTCCGCGCACGGAGCGAGGCAACGGAGTATGCGATCGCCGTGGTTATTCGGAACAGTCCGGTCCGCTGATCATCGCATGGCGCGAGGGTAGTCGCGTTGTCGTTCAACGGACCGACCAAGAACAGCTCGCGCTGACCGTGGAAGGGGTCCCTGGTCTCGCAGACACTTCGAGGATCGTTGTCGATCGAAAAACCTGGCGCAGCTTGGGAGCGTTGACGTTCACCGGTTTCGCAGTTCTCGGGCAGCCTGTCGATGACGGCCAAACCGACCTGATCCTCAATGGCGAGTATGAGATACGCGAACGCAGCCCGTTTCTCGCTTCGACTGAAACGATTAGAACAGGTTCTTTAAGGCGTGGCGAGACAGCGAGCGTTGTAGATCTTCGTAGCAGAGTTTCCGCGCTGCAATTCGGCGTCCTGACGTTTAACGAAGAGGATCGAGCGATTCGCGTCTCCATGGTGTCGGAAACCGGCAGGATCGGGATGCAGCTTGAGTTTTATGGAAGTGTCGATCCGATAGTGATTGCGCCCAGTTGGGTCGATAGGGCCTTGGTAAGTCCTACGATCCTAGCTCTGGTGAGCGGCCTAGTTGTCGTGTCGAGCCTACTCGCAATTCCCCGCTTTCGGTGAGGGATCGCCGATATCGACCTTGTTATGCGGCTCACCGTTAGCCCTCATCCGCCCTTATTCTCGCTACCACGTCAGTCGCCGCCAGCGCAGGCGTGTAGGGGCACCTCGCTGAACCGGCGGCACGGTGCTTAGCTCCAGCGAATGATGGACGTGCGAGGTCGGGCGCGAGGCGCTGTCCGATTATGGTCGGCCGAGAACGAGGCCGGCGGACGCTAGTAGATCGTCGGAGGGAGGTCCATATAGACGCGACTATGCAGCAATTACTCGATCGCGGCGTAATCGCGTTAGTCAGTTGGTCACTGATGTGAGTGATGCCCGCCCTCTCTGCTCCGGTGACGGCTCTGGAAGGTCCAGACAGTCGATCGTCGATGGGTCAATCTGAACCAGATAGTTCGAACGCCATCGGACGCTGCTTGACGTATAGACACACATGCAAACCGCAATGACGGCCCATAGCGGACGGTCGGGCCGGCATTTCTGCTGCCGTGCAGATTCCCAAGAGCAGACGTTCATGCCCGGCGCAGCGAGATCGACAGGCCAAAGTCTGCTCTGACGGGAGACAAGCCGCCGTTCGCTGCGTCTGCATTCCCATCACCTACATGCTGACAAGCTCAATGTATCAAGCCGCCAGGTGGTGACGCCGGACGGATTAAATCCACAGCAGGCATTGTAGCTTTTCATCCATATGCAGCGAGGCCGGATCCAATATAGGTCGTAACGGCGAGGCTTTTTTCAGCCAACGCTTGGCGGAGACCGGTTATTCTGACGGCGATGGTCAGATTGATTGACTTGCACTCCGGGATCACGGGGCTGGCCTTGTCCACCGGCGGCACCTCCAGATGCTGATGATCACTGTGGACGAGCCAGTCATAAACAACATCGCCGCCGTGATGGTCGCGGCAATCGCGGTCTGCACCTGCGGGGCTTGGGCGGCGGCGGCATGGTCGCTGCCCCGCCTGCGCTTGCGGGCGACCAGAGGGCGCGCTGCTCTCTGCCGGCGCATCGGGCCGCAAGAAGGCTGGTGGCTGTGAATACAATTGACCGAATGATTGTCCTCTGGAATGCTCCAATCACGCAGTTGTCATATCCCGGAGTGAGCCCATGCCGATCGACTACCTGCCTGCATCTTCTGTCAAGCGCATGTCATGGCGCCTCGGTGCCGCCATCGTCTCTTGCGCGGTCCTTGCCGCCTGCCAGGCACCCGAGGCAGAGGCGGTCGAGGACCCCAATTACGTCAACGTCACTATCGCGGAAGGGAGCCTGACCGGCTCTTACAATCCTGCCAGCTTCGACGAGGAAATTGCCCGCCAAGCGCTGGCTGCCAGCTGCACGGGCGGCGAGGTTGCAACCTATCAGGAAGGCCCGGGCGAGGACGGGCTGGTGAACTTTGCCGCAACCTGCGTAGGCGGCACGAGCCAGCCGGACGGAACCTATTCCTTCCAGCGAAGGGCCACGCGTCCCGCGACGATCGAGGAAGCGGCCATGGCCGAAGAGGCCGTCACCGGCATGTGACGTCACGGCTAGGGCCGCATGGCCCATCCATGGGGCCCGTCGCATCACGGGCAAGCCCATTCGGGCTGTGTTCCTGACTGGGCGTGGCGGCGAAAGGACTGTTCGCTGCCACGCTTGCCGGAAGAAAAGGAAGTTGAAAAGTTCGGCCCATTCTAGCATTAGCGGCATGAAGGGCCTGCTGTCCGGAGGACTCCCATGAGACTGTTTTCCACACTTGCGCTTTTCCTTGCCGTTCTTGCTTTTCATCCTGCTTCTGCCGACGAGGTGCGCCGGGAAACGGTTCGCTTCGATCGCGGCACCTCGGGCACCACGATCAATAGCTCTGTCCGCGGTTACGACACCGTCCAATATGTTCTAGGCGTTCGGTCAGGGCAGAAGCTGGACGTTCAGCTGGATACCAACAATGCCAGCAACTATTTCAACATCACGGCCCCTGGTGCCAGCGAGGCGCTCTACAACAGCTCGATCGACGGGAACGGCGCCTCCGTCACCATTCCGTCCAGCGGCAACTATCTGATCGACGTCTACCTCATGCGCAACGCCGCACGCCGCGGTGAGACTGCGACATACTCACTGACGCTCTACGTCGAGTAACCGCAAAACCAGGAGATGACGATGAAATATCCAGTCCTACTGCTGGCGGCGCTGACGGTTGCCGCCTGCGACGATACCGGCGTCAGCGGGGTTGCCGGATCAGGCCGCGATGATTTCCCCGAAGATGTCGCCGCCTGCAAGCAGGCGATGGCGTTCAGGGAATCCACCACTCCAACCTTCATCGAGGTCGTCAGCGCGGCGCCGCTTCGGGATGGATCGGGCATTCAGATGTTCGTGACGCATAACGGTCAGAACATGACGATTTGCCGGACCGACAACGAACACAGGGTGACCGAACTTTTCGCGTATGGATGAGGCGCGGCAGGGCACGCATAGCCCGATTCTGCGATAGGCGGGGGATGACCAATGCCGGACGGCTCTGGCTTTCCGTTCAGCACTGATCGCCACGTCCATCTGAACGGACGCGATTGGGGTCTTCTGGTGGCATCACTTGCCTTGGGATTCGGGCTGCTGACCGCATTGCCGCAGATGGCCTTCCCGGCAAGTTTGATCCCGCCGCTGCTGTTTATGGGTATTCCGCTTCTGTCACTGCGATTGGTGGCAGGTCAGCACTGGGTCGCGCTGTTCGGCAGGGTTGGGCTGCGGCAGGTCGCGCTGATGGTGCTGTTCGGAGCCCTGACGTTGGTGGTTTCCCTTTCGGTCGGCCTTCTGTTGGCTCGGGTCGCACCGCTCAGCGCAAATCCCTTCGCAGACCGGATGCAGGACCTGTCGGCAGGGCAGCTGGCGATGCTGCTGATCCCGACCATCCCCCAGCTGATCGGAGAGGAACTGCTCGGCATTCTGCCGTTTCTTGCCACGCTGTGGCTCTGCATCGGCAGGTTCGGGCTTTCGCAGGGTTGGGGCGTGATCTGCGGGGTCATGGTTTCGGCATCGGTATTCGGGGCCGCCCACCTGCCCACCTATGACTGGAACTGGGCACAGGCGTTGATTGGCATCGGCTCGGCGCGGGTCGTCCTGACGCTCGCCTACGTCGTCACCCGGAGCCTGTGGGTGTCGGCCGGAGCCCACGTCCTGAACGACTGGACAGGGTTTCTGGCAGCGTTCGCCTTTGGCCATCTGCCCATCGGGGCCGATCCGATCTGACAGGAGATCCTTTGCTGTCCGTTCGCGCCATCCGCATCCAGACCCTGACATGGGCCACACTTGCCATCCTGTTCCTGATATCCGCCCCGCTCCTGTGGGCAGCATCGCCGCTGGTGCTGGGTATGGTTGCGGCCTTGGGAGCCGGGATGGGCTTGGCGACCAAGCGGGTGCTTCGCGCGTATCGTGGCAAGCGGCGGCGGTCGATGCTGACAGGTGCCGCCGTCGCCTGCAGCTTGGTCGCGGCACCCCTCTACTGGCTGCTGCTGCAGCCGGCACTGCATCCCTTGACCGTGCCCCGCGTCACGCTGAGCGACGGCACCCGGCAGGTCGTGTTCCAGGGGATGATCCACATCGGCTCTGACCAATTCTATCGCTCGGTCGTCTACGACATGCTGCGCGCGCGGGACGCGGGTTACGTGCTCTACTTCGAAGGGATCTTGCCCGGCACGCCCGAAGCGACCGCCTGGCTGAATGCGGCGGTTCACGCCGACGGCGATCTGAATGCACAATATGCCCGGCTGGCAAACGCCTGCGGACTGGAGTTTCAGGGCGATTTTCTGAACTTCGTGCAGCGGCAGGCAGCGATCGACCCTGCTCACGTGGTTTTGGCGGATGTCTCGGTGACCGAGGTGTATGAGGAATGGAAGCGCCTCGTCGCGGAGCGGCCCGAGTTGGATCAGCCCATTGCCCCAAGCCAGGCCGCTGGTCAGGATCTGACCTTGTCCAAGGGCCTGGACTTCGTGTCCCGCCTTGGAGGCCACCAGAGGGACTTTCTGGCAGCCGCCTGTCGCGGGGCGTTCACCCTGTTGCTTGGTCGCGGAGAGGACGCGGACGTCATGAACCTGGTCGTGCTCGACTTCCGTAATCGCAAGCTGGCGGACAGGATTGCTGCCGCGGCGGGGCAGGACATCTATATCGCCTACGGCAGCGGGCACCTCGCGGGCTTGCTGGAGGAGATGCGCAAGCGCGATCCCTCGTGGCAGATCCTGTCGACAACGTGGACAACCGCCATTCTGCCGCCGGATGACGCGACTGGCCGCCTGCCAGTCCAAGCCGGGCTTCTGATGTTCCAGCCCTAGAGATTGAGGGGCAGTGGCCCGGTCAGGAGCGACAACAGCATGGCAATCACGAAGCTGGCCGAGCCCAGCACCAGGGCCAGCGCCGTTTGCTGCAGTGCCCGTCCTCGCGAGACACCCCGATGAAGCATGAACCCCCGCATCAGGGCCTGGGCATACCAGACGAGCCCGATCAGGAAGATGATCCAAGCCGCGAAGTCGGTCCAGCCGGCGGGTGACTTGCCCAGCATCAAAGCCAGATCCAAGGCCAGAACGGCGGGAACGGTCACGTAGCACTGCGCATAGAACATCGGCCGCAAAGTCTCCCGCGACAGCCGCTGTCCTGCCAGACGCACATGCTGCAGTCCCAGAAGCATCGGAAACAGGCTGAACGAGACCGCCCGAAAGACCAGCAGGTTCCGAGTGTCGCCGAGCACCCCTGACAGAACAACGCTGTCGTGAAAGACCCCTGTTTGGACCATGTGCACCAGCAGAAGGGTGAGAAACAGAAAGATTGGCGGGCTGAGAGCGTCCAGAAACTGTGCCTCGGGCGCCTTGGTCAGCTCCCTTTCCGCGTAGCCGATCATGGCGGATGGATGCCTGAGGCAACGCCACAGCGTCAGCGGATAGAAGACCAGCCACGAAACGACTTCGTAGAGCAGTTGTTCGGCCGATCTCAGGAGGTTCATGAAATCCAAGCGGCCATTCCTCCGTCATCGCTGATTTATGCATGAGGCTAATAGTGGACGACCTGCCGATCAACGCTTGGCCTCCAGCTGTGGTCAGCCGCCGTCTAGCGATTGCAGGCAGGTGTCTCCCGCTGCACTTCGACGTTTCAGTCGCTGCGCCGCTCACCGGCGTCAGGTTTGAGGAGCTTGCTGTGCTGCCGGTCGCAGACGCAAGTACTGGGCAGTGCGCCAGGAAACTCTTCCGCGCCGGTATTCGCTGCGACCAACACGATCGGGGTCTATGGGATTCTTCGCGTCGGTCTGACGTCCTTGGCAACGTGACGCACGGCGGGCGGCCGCTGACCCGCGCACCCGGCCCATTGCTGCCTTTCGCCTCTTGGCCGAACATTCCGGTGCGGCTTCCCCGGAGCGGGCATTGGCAACCACATGCAGCAACGCGAGCGTCGGAATGGAGGTTACGCGGGACATTGCTGCCGTTAAGTCCGTGAGCGCCAGTTCACTCCGCGATCGCCATGCTGATCGCCGCGTTAGCATGAAGTGCGGTTGTGTCAAAAAGGGGAACGGCGCTATCTTCAGGCTGGACCAACAGCATGATCTCGGTGCAGCCGAGGATGATCGCCTCGGCCCCGTCTTCGACCAGGCGCGCGATAACTGCTCGATATGCCTCTCTAGAAGCTGTCAGCACAAGACCAGCTACCAACTCCTCGTAGATGATCCGATGAACAGTTTCACGATCTGCTGCGCCAGGAGTGATGACCTCTAACCCATGCCGCTGCGCTAAGCGTCCCTTGTAGAAGTCCTGCTCCATAGTGAAGACCGTGCCAAGTAGGCCGACTTTATTGAAGCCGGCTGCTTTCACATCATCTGCGGTCGCGTCCGCGATGTGAAGTAAAGGCACCCCCACTGCGGACTGTACGGCATCAGCCATCCTGTGCATGGTGTTTGTGCAGATCAGCAGAACCTCTGCCCCGCCGGTCTCCAGGCGCTTGGCGGCATCGACCATCAGACGTTCCAAACCTGCCCAATCGCCGCGATGCTGCAGATCTTCAATCTCTGCAAAGTTGAACGACCACAGAATGCACCGTGCAGATGCCGTAGGACCACACCGAGCTCTGATCCCTTGATTAAGAATGCGGTAATACTCTGCGGAGCTTTCCCAACTCATTCCGCCGATAAGACCAATCATTCGCATCGCACTGCTCCCGCATGCTCACGCTTTCCTCTAGCTGGTATCTGGTTGACAGAAAATGGCCTAGGGAACTTGATATAATTGGCGGCTTTGGGCTCCTCGCGTTGATCTCCCCGGCTTAGTGCCAAGAACGGCGCGGGGTCGCCCCGCGCACTCGGCCCAATGCTGCCGTCGACGCCGTTAGATGCTGTAATGCAGGTTCCCGGAACCGGACGTTGGTGCAGGCCGCAGTGAGATCGATCAGGCCGTGACCGCGTTGCGGGAGATAACTGCCTATGACCTGGCTTACGCCTTCGATCTGTAGCATTATCTTCAGGTAGATCTCGGAAGGCTTAATACCCGATGAAGGCTGCGGACCGAACCATCTGAATAACTTCCTGCGCAAAAGCTCAGGAAGAGGGCGTGCCGCCATTGGCGCTAGCGGTGTTCTTGCATGTGCGCATGCAAGCCATTCATTCAGAGGTTTGAAATGCAGAACTACTTCGAAAGCCCTTTTCGAGGCATCACCTTGGACAAACAAGTCACAAATCCCAACATCCTAGTCGGGCGGTTCAGCTACTACTCCGGCTACTACCATGGCCATAGCTTCGACGAATGCGCTCGCTATCTGTTGCCGGATGAGGGCGTCGATCGCCTGTTGATCGATAGCTTCTGCTCGATCGGTTCCGGCGCCACCTTCATCATGGCAGGAAATCAAGGCCATAGACACGACTGGATCAGCACGTTCCCATTCTACTGGATGCCTGATGTGCCCACGTTCAGTGGTGCTGAGAACGGCTTTCAGCCAGCTGGCGATACGGTCATCGGGAATGACGTATGGATCGGTTCCGAAGCCGTTGTCATGCCTGGCATCACGATCGGCGATGGCGCCGTGATCGGAACGCGCGCCGTGGTGACAAGGGATGTCGCGCCCTATTCCATCGTTGGCGGGCATCCCGCCAAGGAGATCCGCAAGCGGTTTGCTGAAGATCTGGTCGATCTTCTGCTCGAGCTGCGGTGGTGGGAGTGGTCCGAAGATCAGCTGAATGTCGCAATGCCGCTTTTGACCAGCGGCGACATTGAAGCGCTGCACGCGCATTGGAGCACCCACATCTGCAGGCGTTGAACCACCTGAGAACACGTGCGCGTTGTTCATCTGAAGGCACGCGCGATCGGCGGAATTGGGCTCCTCACGTCGATCTGCCGCTCTTTGCATCTGGGGCGGTGCCAGTCAGCCTCGGACCCGTGCACTCGGCCCAGAGCGGACTTTTGCGCTCAGTTCGGCGCTACATTGCAGCAATCACCAGACCTGCCATTGCATGCTTGGCGCGGCATTTTACGTTGGCCCGTTGACGGCAAGCGGCAACCACTTACTTCCGACCACGATTGTTGGTCCCCCAGTGGCAGGAACCGCTCGCGTGGGTTCTCGATCCGGCGGCGTAATCCCGATGCCGAATTGTCCTCACTCCAGCCCAGCTTTGCGCATAGGTGAACATCTTTCGGAGCACCTCGCCGACCCGGTTGGCGCACACCGGCGTTGGTTTCGATCCCTGCAGCTTGCGGGCGCGTCCCTCCCGTCTTCGTTCACGCCCAGCGGGTCGCCACCGGCATCGATGTTGCGGCGCAGCTCCTTTGCCCGTTCCCGCGCCGCTGCCGTCGACCATTCCGGCCAGCGCCCCAGCGTCATCCGCCGCTGCCGTCCGGCATGGCAGTAATCCAGCGTGAAGGCCCGGTTGCCCGAGCGGTAGATGCAGATGGCAAATCCCCGCACCTCGCTGTCGAAAATCTGATAGTCCCGGCCCGGTTCCGGCACCGCCTCCCGCACCGATTTCTCGTTCAATCTCAGTCTTTTGACCACGCCCAGCGCCTCCTTCTTGCATCCCACACAAGGCTCAGCCTCGCGCTCATCGCGAGTCATGCATCGCCGGTCAGACCGGCGGGGAGGCGGAAGGTGGCAGAACCTAGGGGGAGGGCTGCCGGTCAATGGCTCAGAAGGGAAAAACCTACACCCTCTGTTGATTACTCCGTGAATTGCAACGAGAGCCTGTCCTGCTTATTGTCAAGCTAGTTTCATAGGTTCCAACTCAACCACATGGTGTGCCGCGCGATATGTTCTCTGCTTGTTGTCCTGCTCGTGTTGGCGGGCGCGACGCAGCATGGGCAAAGTGCTGGCCCAGCCGGACTGCCGACCGATCAAGTTGTCGCTTCGATCAGCCATCCCGGCGACACAGCCGGGCATGAGCACGGTTATTCGGGAGAGCCTTCTCGGCACGATATGACCGATGCCTGTGCGATTGTATGTGTCGGCACACCTACGCCCTGGCTTGCTGCCGCGCAACTTGCGCCTGTTGAGACCGAGCATTCGCTGAAATGGCACTCTATAGCGGTGACACGTGAGGGCCGTCTGGTCGGCCCCGGATACCGCCCTCCGAAATCCATCTGAACACCTGATTTGCCGCACCTGTTCAAGGTGCCGAACATTGTTCGCCCCACGGGGTTTGATGGATTACTCATATGACATGCACGCTGAATCGCCGCGGCTTTCTGACCGCATCCGCTGCCATGGCCGCAGCTTTTGCCGTCCCGCGCACGGGCTTTGCGCAGCCAGCCGCGCTGGCATTGCAGGCAACGACGCGCACGCTTGACATCGATGGCCGCGCCGCCACGGTTTTCGGGCTGATCAACGGCAACGGAACGCCCGGGCTGACACTGGACCCCGGCCAGCGTTTCTTGCTGGATCTGACCAATGATCTGGCCGAGCCGACGATCATTCATTGGCATGGACAGATCCCGCCGAACCCACAGGACGGCGTTCCCGATATGCCGATGCCGCTGCTGCAGCCAAGAGAGACGCGTGCCTATGATTTTGAGGCCGCAGCAGGCACGCACTGGATGCACAGCCATGTGCCCATTCAGGAGATGCAGTTGCTGGCCGCACCCCTGATCGTCCGCCGCCCCGAGGATCTGCGAGCTGATCGGCAAGAGGTCACCATGTTCCTGCATGACTTTTCCTTCCGCCCGCCGGAAGAGGTGCTGGACGAAATCCGCTCGGGAAAGGGGCATGACGAGGCCGCCGAAGCCGAAATGTCGCAACCAGCCGATCCCCATGCCGGTCATGACATGGGGGGCGGCATGGCCATGAATGTGATGTCGGAAATGAGCGGCATGTCCATGCCCGGCATGACCGGGATGCAGATGGATCTGAACGACTTCGATTTCGATGCCTATCTGGTGAATGACCGCACCTTGAGCGACCCGGAAGTTGTGCGGGTAGAAAAGGGTGGCCGGGTCCTGCTGCGGGTCATCAACGGGGCTGCGGCCACGGTATTCTGGCTCGACAGCGGCGAGGTTCCGGGTCGGCTTGTTGCGGTGGATGGCCAGCCGGTGCAGCCCTTGCCAGGAACGCGCTTTGGTCTGGCCATGGGGCAGCGCCTGGATATCGAGCTTGACCTGCCCACCGGAGGCGGCGCATGGCCGATCCTTGCTCTGCGCGAAGGCGCGCAGGAGCGCACCGGCCTTATCCTTGCGACCGCTGGCGCCAAGGTGCCGGTCATGCTTGGAATGGCAGACGAGGCCGCACCTGCATTCGATATCGACCTTGCACAGGAAGCCGCCTTGCGGGCCGTTGCTCCGCTGACGGAACGAGTTGCCGATGCATCACCCATGGTGATGCTGGGCGGGCAGATGCAGCCCTATCGCTGGACCATCAACGACCGCGTGTTCGAGGATCGGATTCCGGTTACGGCCAAAACAGGCCAGCGGGTCGAGATCATGTTCCACAACATGTCGATGATGGGCCATCCCATGCATCTGCATGGCCATCATTTCCAAGTTGTCGCGATCAATGGCAGACGGTTTTCCGGTGCATTGCGCGACACGGTCTATGTGCCGCCCATGTCGATGGTCACGGTGGCGCTGGATGCGGGCGAGGCGGCGGAATGGATGCTGCATTGTCACCACATGCCGCATCTTGCCAGCGGCATGATGACGACGTTCGCGGTCTCGGCGTGACGGGAGTGACATGATGTTTCAGCGACGCATGATCCTGACCCTGGCCCTTACCGCCCCGGCGATGGCCATCGCACCGCGCCTATCTTGGGCTGGTCATTCGCTTCCACCCGAATTCCGCAGGCAGCTTGAACATGACGCGAATGCGCCGATCTTCGGCAATCCTGACGGCGATGCGACTCTGATCGAGTTCTTCGACTATAACTGCCAGTTCTGCCGTGCGATGATGCCAGTGGTGGATGCCGTGTTAGGAGCCGATCCCGGCTTGCGGATGGTGATGCGGGAATGGCCGGTCTTTGGCGAGGGTTCGGTTTTCGCGGCCCGCGCGGCGCTGGCGTCGCGCAAGCAGGGCCGCTACGCCGACTTTCATCGCGCCTTGATGAGTCAGAAACCCCGGGCCGAAAGGGCCAGCGTCCTGCGTGTTGCGCGATCCATGGGTTTAGACACTCAGCAGTTGCAGCGCGATATGGGCGGCCCGGAGATTGCCCAACATATCCAGCAGTCCAATGCGCTGGCCGAGGCGATGGGGCTTGTCGGCACACCCACCTTCATCGCCGGATCGGATTCGCGCTTTGGCGCCATTTCATCAACGGAACTGGCCGAACTGGTTGCGGCCTCGCGTGGCAATTGAAGCATTTCACGAAAGGACAACGCTATGGATAATTCTGATCGACACAATAGCCACGGAAGCCAGAGCGGCGGAAGCTATGGCCGTTTTGCGGCGATGATCGCTACCTCGACGGTGATCATGTTCGGGCTGATGTATCTGAACACCTGGGCGATGGATCATGTCTTTTTCAGCCAGACCCGGATGTGGATGGCGCTTTACATGGGCGGCGCCATGGCGCTGATCATGCTGGCCTTCATGCTTGGGATGTATCGCAACCAGCGCGCCAATATGACCGTCGCAGGCCTTTCAATTCTGGCCTTTGCCCTCGGCCTGTTTCTGGTTCGCAGTCAGGCAACGGTCGATGATACCGCCTGGATGAAGGCGATGATTCCGCATCACTCGATTGCGATCCTGACATCCACCCGCGCGGATATCTCGGATCCTCGCGTGCGGGCGCTGGCGGACAGCATCATCGAGGCCCAGACGCTGGAAATCGCGGAGATGAAGGCGCTGATCGCCGATCTGGAAGGCGGGCCAGCGGCGACGCCCGAGGTCGATGGGCGCTGATGCGATACGGTTCGGCAATCGCGGATCCCGCTGCGCTTGCCGCATTCATCTGAAGGTACAACCATTACGAGGAGCAATCACATGCTGACACGCAGACATTTCATCCGAACGACGACGGCGCTGTTCGCGGCCTCCGCCGCCAGCCCGCTTATGGCCTCGACCTGGCCCGACGCGGCGCAGAAGGCCGCCTGGGATGCCGAGGTGGAAGCCGGCGGCCCCAATCCTTGGGGCCTGCACCAGCGTTTCCTGCCGCAGCGGATTGTCGCGAATGACGGTCTGGTGCCGGGCGATATCCACGTCGATGCCGTGGCCCGATACCTGTACCACATCGAAGAGGGCGGCACCGCAATGCGTTACGGCGTGGCCATCGGTCGGGGCGATCTTTACGAGCCGGGGACCTATACAATCAAGCGCAAGGCCGAATGGCCGCACTGGACCCCGACCCGGAACATGATCGAGCGCGAACCCGAGGTCTATGCGCAGTATGAAAATGGCATGGAGCCCGGCCCCCGGAACGCGCTGGGTTCGCGAGCGCTCTATCTCTATCTCGGCGAGCGCGACACCTATCTGCGCATTCACGGCACGCCATTTCCGACCTCGATCGGCAGCCGCGCCAGTTCCGGCTGCGTCCGCATGGTCATGGCCCATATCAACGGGCTGTATCCACGGGTCCAGATCGGCGCGACGGCCTATCTCTATTCGCCGGAGGGCAGCGTGACGGCCGTCAGCTGAACGGCCGCCCTCCGGCGATGCCGGGTGTCAGGACGTGCGCGCGTTGCAGATATGGTTGCCATTTGCGGCGCGCAGCGGCACCAGCGTCGTCTCGACCGGCCCGGCGTGGTAATACCAATAGCAGTCATCCGCCGGATCGACGCGAGCCGTGGTCAGATCTTGATTGGGACCGGCGATGGCGACGACCTCGTTCGGGATCGGATAGGGCCAGGCCTCCTCGACGGCGATATCAGGCGTCTGTGCCGCGCATCCTGCTAGGATGAGAAGCGTCAGCGCGATTGCGGCGGTTCTTTTCTTCATGTGAAGCTCCTTGGGTGGGGTGGTGACGCGCGGGGTGTTAGGACGCGCTGTCCTTGGTCATACGGCTCTGGATTGCGCGCTCGCGTTCCGGCCAGGTGGATTTGATATAGGCCAGAACGGCGGCGATCTCGGCGTCGCTCATGACATCAGAAAAGCCGGGCATGTCGCTTTCATAACCATCCCCGACCACGGCGGCGGTGCCGTCACGGACGATCTGTTCCAGAAGCGCGTCGGCGTGATGCCATGTGTGGCCGGTCTCGTTATGCGGGGGCGCCGGATAGCGGCCATTTGCGAGTGGGGTCTGCCAGTCCGGCTGCCCTTCCAGATCGGCGCCATGGCAACTGGCACAGTTGTCGGCGTAGAGCCGCTGGCCAAGCGCGATGACGGCCTGATCCTGTGCGGCTGTCTCAGTCGCCGCGCTGCCGCGCCAGAGGATCAGGATCGCAGCGGCCAGACCGACCGCCGCGATGAGGATGAGTGCGTTGCGCGTCATCTGTTATCCGTCCAGCGGAAAGGCGCGCCCGTCACCGGCAATGCCGCCCCAGGCGATGACCTCGGCGGTGGCCTCGACCCCGCCGCCCATGCCCGGAGAGCCGGCGGGCATCCCCGGCACGGCGATCCCGGAGATGTCGGGACGCTGATCCAGAAGCTGCGTTATGGCCGCGAAGGGCACATGGCCCTCGACGATATAGCCGCCGATCCGGGTCGTGTGGCAGGACCACAGGTTTTCGGGCACAGCGGCGTCGCGCTTCATGCCGACATAGTCGCTGGCCTCAGTGATTTCGACCTCAAACCCCGCCTCGATGGCAAGGTCGGCCCAGGCGCCGCAGCAGCCGCAGCCGGGGTCCTTGGTGACACTCAGCAGGTTCGGCTTTGCATCCGAGCCGGTGGCGGCGAAGGCAAGGGTAGAGGTTGTCGACAGTATCGCCGCGACCGCAAGGATCGCCCCGCGACGCGAGAAATTGGGGTTGCTCATATCTGATGTCCTTCGGGATGTTGCGCGCCGTAGGGTCATTCATCCCTGTCATGGCGCAGTTGATCGACTTGTGGCCACTCGGGCCATGTGGCGTCAGAGAGCAGCGGATCGCGGAGGGGGCAGCGGCAAACGCGGCCTGGCGGATTTCATATCCTGCAGCGGGGGAATGTGCCGGATTCGGCGTGGCAACCGGGCCGCGTTCGCCGTGACTTCGGCATGGCCGATGACGGCACAGGCCGCACAGTCGCCATGTGGAGAATCCGGCTGCGTGGTGCAGCATTCATGCGCGACTGGCGACGCGGATGTTTCGGCCATCGAGGCCATCGGCGATGCCTCCGCCGAGGCGGCGCCGGTCAGGGCCAGCGGCATCGTCACCGCCAGCAGGGCGGCAAGCACGACCGACAGCAGCAGGCGCATCAGTCGCGCACCTTTTCCATCAGCTCGACGACCTCGCGGAACATCACCCGCTGCCGGTCCTGATCGCCGGATTGGATCGCGTCTTCCATGCAACTTCGCGCGTGATCCTCGATCAGCAGGCGTTCGACGCCGCGCAGGGCAGACCGGATGGCGGCGGTCTGGTTCAGGATATCGACGCAATAGCGCCCATCCTCGACCATACGCGAGACGCCCTGCACCTGACCGTTCAGGCGGGAAAGCCGCTTCAGGATCGCGTCTCGGTTCTGCTTGTCATGCGCCAAGGAGGGCTCCGAACTTCAACATCTGCGGCTTGTGCTATACCCTCAAGGGGTATAGAGCAAGTCTGATATACCCCCTATAGGTATCTGCCGGGAGAGAGTCATGGACCACAAGCACGATCATTCGCATGGGCATCACGATCACGGGACACACGGTGGCGCACCGGCACAGGCTGATCCCGGCAAGGCCATCGACCCGATTTGCGGGATGCAGGTGACGATCAAGCCCGAGGCCCGGCACCGCGACTATGAGGGACAGACCTTCTATTTCTGCTCGGACGGTTGCCAGTCGAAGTTCGACGGCGATCCGTGGTTCTACGCCTCGGGCGCGGCGGCCAAGGTCGAAAAATCCGCCCCGGCAGGCACGCAATGGACTTGTCCGATGCATCCCGAGATCGTGCGCGATGAACCAGGCGCCTGCCCGATCTGCGGCATGGCCTTGGAGCCGATGATTCCCTCGGACGAACCCAGCCACGAACTGACCGACTTCACCCGCAGGCTCTGGGTCAGCGTGGCCGCCGCTGTGCCGCTGCTGATCCTGACCATGGGCGAGATGGTAGGCATTCCGGTCCGCGACTGGATCGGACACCGCACCGCCGTCTGGCTGGAGTTTCTGCTGGCCACGCCCATTGTGCTCTGGGCGGCGCGGCCTTTCTTTCAGCGAGGGCTGGATTCCTTCAAAAACCGCTCACCGAACATGTGGACGCTGATCTCTCTGGGTGTCGGCGCGGCCTATCTCTATTCGCTGTTCGCGACTTTCCTGCCGGGTATCTTTCCTGAAGAATACCGGATGGGCGGCATGGTCGGCACCTACTACGAGGCTGCCGTCGTCATCGTCGCCCTGGTCTTTGTCGGGCAGGTGCTGGAACTCAGGGCGCGGGAACGCACCGGTGATGCGATCCGGGCACTGATGGATCTGGCACCTAAGACGGCGCGGCGCATCCTGCCCGATGGCACGGAATATGACGCGCCGCTGGAAAACATCACGGCCGGGGACCTCTTGCGCGTGCGGCCCGGCGATAGCGTGCCGGTCGATGGCGAGGTGGTCGAGGGGCGGTCCTCCGTCGACGAAAGCATGATCACCGGCGAGCCGGTGCCGGTCGAGAAGGTGCAGGGCGACCGCGTGACCGGCGGCACGATCAACAAGAACGGCACGCTGGCGATCCGCGCCACCGATGTCGGCGCCGATACGGTGCTGTCGCAGATCGTGCAGATGGTGGCCGGGGCGCGGCGGTCCAAGGCGCCGATTCAAGGGCTGGCCGACCGGGTGTCAGCCATCTTCGTGCCGACGGTGGTGGTGATCGCGGTGCTGGCCTTCATCGTCTGGCTGATCTTCGGCCCCAGCCCTTCATATGTCTTCGCCATCGCCTCGGCGGTCTCGGTGCTGATCATCGCCTGTCCCTGTGCGCTTGGGCTGGCGACGCCGATTTCCATCACCACGGCGGCGGGGCGGGGCGCGCAGGCGGGCGTGCTGGTGAAGAATGCCGAGGCGCTGGAGCTGATGGCCGAGGTCGATACGCTGATCGTTGACAAGACCGGCACGCTGACCGAAGGCAAGCCTGCACTGACCGATGTGACCAGCTTCGGTGACGTGCCCGAGGGCGAGTTGCTCGGTGCTGCGGCGGCGCTGGAACGGGCCTCGGAACACCCGCTGGCCGAAGCCATTGTCGAAGGCGCAAAAACGCGCGGGTTGAGCCTTGGTAGTGGCGAGGAGTTCGAAGCTATCACCGGCAAGGGCGTGATCGGCAAGGTCGATGGCCGCGACGTGGCGCTTGGCAATAACGCGCTGATGACCTCGCTTGGGATCGACTGCGACACCGGCGAGGACACTGCCGACCGCCTGCGCGGCGAGGGCAAGACCGCCATGTTCGTGGCGCTGGATGGCAGGCTGGCCGGTCTGGTCGCCGTGGCCGACCCGATCAAGCCAACTGCCGAGGCGGCGATCCGCGAGTTGCACGATCTGGGCATCAAGGTGATCATGGCAACCGGCGACAACGAACGCACGGCGCAGGCGGTGGCGAGCAAGCTGGGCATCGACGAGGTCCGCGCCGGGATGCTGCCTGAGGGCAAGAAGGATCTGATCGACGGGCTGCGCGGCAAGGGGAACAAGGTCGCCATGGCGGGCGACGGGGTAAACGACGCGCCCGCGCTGGCTGCGGCGGATGTGGGCATCGCCATGGGCACTGGCGCCGATGTGGCGGTCGAAAGCGCCGGGCTGACCCTGCTGGGCGGCGACCTGACCGGCATCGTCCGCGCCCGCAAGCTGGCCGTGGCCACCATGCGCAATATCCGCCAGAACCTGTTCTTCGCCTTCGCCTATAACACGGCTGGCATCCCGGTTGCCGCCGGTCTGCTGTATCCGTTCTTCGGAATATTGCTGTCACCGATGATTGCCGCCGCCGCCATGTCGCTGTCCTCGGTCTCGGTCATCGCCAATGCGCTGAGGCTGAAACGGGTGAAGCTATAGGGTTGAGGAGGTGGCGTGTGGGTTTGAAATTTCGGTTTCAGCCCGATCAGGGTAGTCCAAAACAGATGACGCGGCTTTCCATCAGGGCGACGACATAAACGACAACCGTTGGAGATGTGAGTTTTCTTCTCAGCGGGCCCTCTCTTGCTGGCAACGCATGGGCCGCACTTTTGTTGTCAGACTTACGATGCTGGAAAAATCATCTACCTCAACGCCACCTCAACCCTTGGCTGCAGTTCTCGTGCAGGTTGTTCCGTCAGATGTCGCTCAATGCAGTTGAGCGTCGGCATGGAAATCGCAATAAATCAATCGATTGTCCCGTAACATACTGAAATTACGGGGTGCCCGAATTTCGCCTCTGATCTGCTCATAACCTGAAGGTCGTAGGTGCAAATCCCGCCCGACCATTAGCTCGTGCCGGTCTCTCGTGATCTTGCCCCTGAATGTCGGCTTATACAGATTGTTGCCAATGCTGCGCCGCACTGCCGCAAGTCGGCTCTCCGCCCTTTCTGGCCCTTCGCACCGTCCGCCTGCTGGTGCCAAGTCTCGCGCCAAATCCGTCGCTGGTCCGAAGGGGGCTGCAGGGACACGATGCGCTGAAGATGTGGAATGGATAGCTATCACTCCGGGCGCGCGCGTTGCGATGCTCCGCTTTGAAGACGGAGATTTCCGGAGGCTCAGGGCCGCTCTTTAAACAGATCGTCTCCGCACATGCCGCTGATCCGCGAAAGGTCTCCGATGATCTGCGGGCGCTGGCGTCAGGCGTATAGAACGTGTCATGGGGATGGTCAAAATGCGATCGAAGTTCCTTGTCTGCTTGCCGATTCTATCGGCCTGAAACCCGGAGCCTCGTGGTCCCACATATTCTGTGGATATGGCCGGAGGATCGTGATCCGCGAGGGTCGACGAGAGACACGTGCGGCACGCTGACAGAGCAGGGCTATCGGACGTTTCGACGGCGTTCAGGCAGCTGGGGAAGCATCCTCACCGTCAGCAGCGTCTGCGGAGGGATGTCGCTAACCGGTTGGACCGGTCGGACTGTTGGACCGAAAGTGACTAACCCGCGCTCCTTAGTCTTTCGCAAGCTCATCGCTGTCAAGGCGGTAGCAGCGGGGTCTGCCCCGCACCTTGCTCGCGGGCATCCTGGACTGGAGGGATCGCTTCTCACCGCCAGGCTTCAGGATGTCAGCCTCGGCCAGGTTGGACCAGAGCGTGTCGGCATCGTCGAGCTCTTCTTCAACCGGCTGCTTGAGCAGATAGATGTTGTTCTCGTCCTTCCAGCCGACGGCGTCGGGCGGAATGTCGATTGCCTCATTGAGGTCGAGATCGGCGATCCGCTCCGCATTGCGGTCGATGTAGTCGCGAATCATGCCCACCGAGTGCTCGATGTCCCCGTTGATCGCGTCGAGGCGATTGTGCGCGCGTGAAGCGAGCTCCAGCGCCGCATCTCGCGCGGTTCCGGTGGGCCAGGGGAGCAGGCCGAAGCGGATTGCCAGCTCGCCGGCATACGCCACCAACGCGAAACGCTCTGCGACCGCGGGCTGACGGCCGAGGGAAGCTGCCATGGACGGGTGGTCCTGGATGTCACGGGTAAGGGCCGGCATGCGATCAGCGAGATCCGCGCGAAGTTCGGGCACATCCTCGACGAGCCGCTCGAGAAACGCGCCGAGCAGATGTCCATGATGACACTGCGTGGCCTCGTCCAGGCGCCGGGCGAAAGTGCGTCCGTCCCCTGATCCGTGCAGATCCGCGACAAGCCCGTGCGGTGCGTGATCGGCGGGAATATCGATGAGCCGTGTCGCCAACGCGGAGGGAACGTCTTTCTTCTTGCGCGCGAGACTGCGGCTGAGGGGCAGTTCGGATGCCGAGAGCAGCACGCGGCGCCAGCGCTGGCCGCCGTCAGGATCCTGATCCGCGAGGATACGGCCAGACGCGGCGTCATCCCCGATCGCCAGCAAGGCCTTCAGAAGCTTTGCATCGGCATCGCGCGGAAACGCGTCCAATGTGAGAAGGCCGTCCTGGGACGCTGCACTGAGCCGATGCAGGCCGGACGCTGCTGCCGCCCAGGGCATGAGGCGTTTGGGCGGACCCGAGCAACTCAACGCGAGGCGCAACATCAGCGACTTTCCCGACGATGACGGACCGTAGAGGTTGAAGCCAGCGGTCTCAATGCCACCCCATCTCAGGAGCGGACCGGCCAGCGCCGAGGAGATCGCGAAGACCAGCGCCAGATTGCCAATCGCGAGTGTGGCCACCTCCCGTTGCCAGCCGTCCAGACTGCCGGCCGGTTGCATCCGCGGCCCGATCGGTTGCGCGTGCACGACGGCGTCGATGTTCGGTTCAGCAGGCTGATGAACACGGCCATCGGCTTCGACGAAGCTGACATGGCCCGCAGGATCTCGAAACCAGCCTGCAGCATCGGTGCGCCAGCTATGTTCGGTGTTGCGCCACCGCTTCAAGACGGTTGCCACACTCGATCGACCGGCGTGGAAGACAAGTCCCGTGTCCAGAAGATGCGCGAAACCGGGTCCCCGACCAGAGAGAAGATCTCCCTTCAAAATGATCGTGCGCTTCCTAGTGTCATCAGCATCAAGATATTCGACTTCGGTGGCCCATCCGGACCGGTCGCAGCGGCGCGCTTCGCTGACGACCCGGATCGGTCCGCAGATCGGGTCGGGGGGTGTATTCTCATGGAAGATCGTGCGGCTTTCTTCGTGGAAGAAATATCTCTGCGGCAGGCCGCGTTCGATCTTGTCGAAGAACTCCGTCAGATCCTGCGCCTCGGACTCTGCCTGCCGACCAGCAGTCTTCGTGGTCTGATGACGCTTCTCAGCGGAGCTCCGCTTAGGGAGCAGACTGGCGATGTCCGCGCAGCAGGGCGTGTGGTTCTCAGGGGACTCTTCGGCAGCGGGGTTCTGGCTCATCATATACGTCTCCGGTCGCGCCAGCTGGGCTGACGCGGGATATGGGGTTCGGATGTCCCGGACTTCTTTCCGATCTGAGGTTATTCTAGTGTCGGAGCTCGTGAGCGTCCCGCAGCTGCGGGCAGGTTCCTGTGGATATCGCCGCTCTCAGGACGGCTTTTCCGTCGATTTCTGTGCCGAGGAGCAGGCTCAGGCCTCCCGGCGGGTTATATCGTGCCTCATCGACCTTGATCCACGAGTGTCTCCACGATGACCGGTTGCGAAATAGAAAAGGGCATACTGGTCGGGTGGTCATGCGAAGGGTGACGGACCTTCGAAACGGTCGGGCTCGTCTTGCTCCGCTCTCGGTGGATGATCTTTCGGTCTCTCGCTTGGCGTCGACAGAACGACTTGCTTGACGGACGGCAGGTGATCCTTCAGTCGCACGAAATGCGCCGACGACGTCGGTGACGCCTCCACGACCGCCGCGTTGCGTCTGCCGATCTGGTTCTCGATCTGGGCCAGCTGGCGCCGTGTCGGCCACGGCGACGCGATAATCACAAGATCGTCGGGACGCTGAAGCGATATCGTCAATCCAAGTGCGGCATCCGCGACAATAAGGCAGGTCTCGGCATCGAGCTTGCCGATCTTTGCCAGGCCCAGTCGGCTCGATGGTCTGACCGTGACAATACCCTGTCCCGGCCGTTCTCTCACGACAGCGTAGCCCAGAATATCTTCATGTGGGCCGAGTCGCGGCATGATCGCTGCGCCACTGCTGAGCGCGCGAAACTGAGCTGACAGATCCTCCGCGTCCGGCTCGCGCCGCCGCCCATCGTTGTCTCGGATGCCGCCAAACCAGATCTGGCGCATGAGCGTGTGATCGAGGCGTGGTTCGGACAGCGAGAAGCCATCACTCCGTGCCTTCGCCATTCGTGTTGCCTGAGGATAGCGTGACGCCCCTTGCTGCGTCGGATCGCTCAATCCATCCGCGCGCAGGTATGCGTCGTTTCGCAACACGGGCAGGGGGATAGTCCGACACAATCGCACCAACTCGTCTCGTTGCTCCTTCTTCAGAGCCTCGCGGAATGCCGACTGGACCAGCCGCGGCCATCCTTGCAACGCGGAGCCGATCCGCACACGCGCCTCCCGATGTCGAGCGGTGAGGCGGGCGACAACATCACGGCGCGCCCGGCGATCCTGGTCATAGGCCTCTCTCGCCGCCGATCGTCTCCCGTGAGCAGCGTCAGCGCGATGCGGGCCGGGGATGAATCGCCCCAACCGCCGCACCATCCGGTCGAACGAGAACGCGCTGCCGAAATGGCTGGCCGGCATCGTGTCAGCGCTGCTGATCTCTATGATCCGCGCACCCGATCCGTGCCTCACGTAGCGCAAGCCGAGCCGCATGAGCCCTGCATGCAGCTGAAGCCAACCTGCCGCCGTCTCCATGGCGGCACGCGCGGCGCGGCGCACTTCGGTCGACATCCGATCGCGCAGCGGTCTGCGTCCCGAGCGACGCGCGGCCCCGCGCCCGCCACGCGGATCGGGCCGCAGACCGGCTTCGCGCGCCGTTCGCTTCGCATCCCAGTGGGCTTGCGGCTTTGGCACCAGCCGGACTTCACCGTCGACGATCGCCTGATCGAAGCGCCCGCGATCCGGCGGCCAGCCGAGCCGGCGCTCGATACGCCTGCAGGCCAGCTCGAGTCGAGCATAATCCTGGCGCATCGACAGCGTCTTGCCAGTGATCGGATGGACGAGGTTCAGCACGATATGCGCGTGCACGTTCAGTCTATCACGGTGGATCGCGATGACATGCTGGTGCCGGGCGGCGCCCATCTCGTGCATCGCCATCCGCGCGGCGGCGATGATCTCGGCGTCGCGAGGGTTCTCCCCATCTCCCCAGGTCAGGACGATATGCGCGGACGGGTCGCGCAGCGCGGGGTTCAGCCCGGCGGTGAACGCCATTTGAGCTGCGGCCTCGTGCCAGTCGCCTGCCAGGTTCGCGGTGACAATCTTGCAGCCCTTCTCGCAGCAGTATCCGACGCGCTGCGTGAAGATTGTCTTCGCGGTCAGCCCGTCACGCTTTGTCTTGATGACCTTGGCGAGCATCGTCGTCCCCCAGAAGCTTTCTCTGCCAAATCGCGATCATCTGCGCCTGCTTGCGCAAACGTGCGGCGCCTGCCCGGTTCGAGCGGGACAGGATTGGGTCGACCTCCTTGAGCCAGCCGCCGATCTGACCGAGCAGGCCGACGATCTGCCTGACGCGCGGCGAGGGCTCTGCCGGGGTCAGCGCGACGGCGCGCATGAACGACGCCGCCGTCTCGTGGCCGTGCAAAGCGGCGTGCCGCTCGATGCGGGCGCGCTCCTCAGGCGTCACCCTCACCTTGATCTCACGGGACCTGCGCCGCGTCTCCGAGCGCAGCTGGCCGTCGCCCGCTTCAGCCATCGAAACCACGCAACGGCGCGGCGGCATCTGCTGCTGCACTTTCGCAGCCGATGCCGCTGTCGATCTGCAGAGGCGCCGCCGCAGTCACGGTCGCGCCGGGCTTGCCGCGACGCTTGACTGTCTTCGCCGGAGTCGACTTCGCCACCTCGCGCAGATAGCCGCGCAGCGTCGCCGGCTTGATCTCGATGCCGTGCTCCGCGAGCATCATCGCGATATCCTCGACGGAATAGCCGAGCGCCCCGCGGGCATGCAGGATCTCGGCGGCCAGCGCGGTCACCGTCTCGCGGTTGGTGAAGGTCGTCTTCTCTTTCGGCGGCAGCGCGGACAGCGTCGCGCGCATGCGGTCGAGCGTTTCCTTGTCGATCGGGTTAGTGGGTTTCGGCATGTCGGTCTCCAGTTCAAGATGTCCGACAGGAAAATTATCCACGCTCCGTGAAAATCCCAAAGCTTATTGATCGATATCCACATCTCCGTGGCAGATGCGAAACCTGTGGATTGTGATCTGCCGCTGCACGGACACCGCGGTTTGGGCGACGCTCTTTCTGCAGGGTATGGCGACGGGGGAGCCGTCGCGGCGGAGCAGAGACGCGGTGTGGTGAGAGGCGTGTTGTTTTGTCCGACAGCGCGAGTTTCGTCTGGTTGTCGCTGATGTCCGACCAAGCGAAATCCTGACAAGTTAAATCGGACTTGTGCGGCTGCTCAATTTTGCCTATCCGGGGTCTAGCGCGAGTGCGCTTGTCCAGCGGGACAATGCATCCGCCGCCAGGAATTACGTTCCCAGCCACAAATCTCCGACGACGGTGCCGATCTGAGGCATCACGACGATTTTTTGGGAACGCTCGATCATGACCTGTCAAACCGCTCTCACACTCCCGGTGATCTCCATCGCTGGTGCGTTGCTCAATGGCGTCGCTGCCGCGCAGGAGGTTGGCGATGTTCCAATTACGCTGGATCCTATCGTGATCACGGCCTCCGGCTTTGCCCAGCAGATAGCCGATGCGCCCGCGACCGTCACGGTGATTGACGCAGCCGATCTGGAAGGGCGCAGTTACTCGAATATCACGGACGTGCTTCAGGACACGCCGGGCCTTTCGATCGAGAACAGCGGCAAGACGAACGCGCCCACCATCACCATGCGCGGTTTGGGTGAAGCCTACGTGCTGCTCCTTGTCGATGGCAAACCGCTGGGCGCAACTGAAGAGGCATTCTATAACGGTTGGGGTTCAGGACAGAAAACCGCGTTGTTGCCGCCTGCGGCAGCCATCGAACGGATCGAAATCATTCGCGGTCCTATGTCCTCTCTTTATGGCTCGGCGGCTTCGGGTGGGGTGATCAACGTCATCACGAAGCCAGTCGCCGACTTCTGGACCGGCAGCATGACCGTCGAAGGGGCGTTACCCGAAGATGGTGCAACAGGCGCGTCAAGCCAAGGTCGCTTCTACCTTTCCGGACCGCTGATCGAAGATGTGTTGGGACTGTCATTGACTGGTTCTGTCTATGATCGGGACGCAGACGACATACTCAACGGATATCCTGAGACGCTGCGCAAGACGCTTGGCGCTCGACTGAACTGGAACATTTCGGACGCACAGGATCTTGCCTTCGAGATGAACCGAGTTGACCAAGAATACGAGAACTCGGTCGAAACCACTGGCGCCGATGGTCAGGTGTCCAGCGAGAATACCAGCTACGGCTTGAACCATCGCCTATCCTGGGGCGAGGGATACGAGACACGCTCGTTTGCGACGCACGAGGTCATCGATATCCTGAACGACGATCTGGTGTCATCCTACAGCATGACCAATCTCAACAGTCGGACGACGATGGTTTTCGGCGATCACCATGTGGTTCTAGGCTTCGACTACCGCGAAGAACAGACAGATCATGACCGGGCGCGGTTCTTGGGTTCCGTCAATTCCGATCTGAGGCGCTGGCACTATGCGCTGTTCGCGGAAGACGAGTGGGCCATCACTGAGGATTTCGCGCTGACCATCGGCGGACGGTTGGACCGCAATGAGAACTACGGCACCAACTTCACTCCACGCATCTACGGCGTCTATCACCTCAATGACGCGCTTACATTGAAGGGTGGTATCAGCGCCGGCTACAAGGTTCCTGCGCTGAAACAGGCAGACAGCAATATTGTCGAGCCCGCCGGTCGCGGCGCAGGTTGGGATAGGGGAAATACGGACCTTCAGCCCGAGGAAAGCACCAATTATGAACTGGGCCTTATCTGGGATGGCTCGCGGGGCATTCAGGTCGGTGCGACGGTCTACCACACAAAATTCGACAACAAGATCGACCGCGAATTCATTTGTGAATCTCCGGGCGAGACCCCGATCTGCTTCTACAATGGCGAAGCTCGCCAGTGGATCCGGGAATACGTGAACCGTGACAGTGCAGAACTGAATGGTCTTGAACTGACGCTGGACGCCCCGCTTGCCGAAAATTTCGATATCAGCGCCAACTATACTTGGCAGGACAGCGAAATCACGAGCGGCGAGGGAGCGGGCGATCCGCTGAATTATCTCCCACGCCACATGCTGAACCTACGGTTGGATTGGCAGGCTACGGACCAGGCCACGATCTGGAGCAGTGCCCGTTACAAAAGCGAGACGCAGGAAGGCGTCGAGACGGAAGCGACGCCGGGATACACGCTGGTCGATCTAGGCACCACTTACCGGTTTAACGATCGGGTTCAGGGCTTCGCCCAGATCGAGAACGTCTTTGACCGACAGGTCGAGAGCGAGGCCTTCGGCAAGGTTCTTGACGGACGCACGCTGCGCCTCGGGCTTGAGACGACGTTCTAAGCAGTCACCCACTGGAGACGAAGATGATGCGCCAAATATTCGCAGCGATCGCCATGATTCAGACTGTAGGTGTTGCTCACGCCCAGCCGGTCGATCTTTCTGACGCGCCCGCCTATCCTGATCTCTATCAGCCGGAGCTGGGGGACGGCCGGACTCCGCGCGACCTGGTTCTTCTCGGTGCCGATCTGGTCGAGATTGCGGTCGCGCTCGGGGCTGCTGACCGGATCCTGGCGCGTCCTCATGCGGTCGATCTTGAGGGGATTGAGGATACTCCCAATCTGCTGAGGGAACGTGCGGGGGTCGAAGGAGTGGTGGCGCTGCGGCCCGGCGTCGTCGTCGGATCCAGCGTCATCTACGAAACGCTGCTGGCAGGGTTGGACGACTTAGGCATCGAGACGCTGATGATCGACCGCAGCCTTCCTGCTGTCGAAAAGGTCGAACGAATGGCTGAACTTCTCAAAGTTGAGGATCGCGGAGAGCGACTGATCGCTGCTATCGAAAATGACTACGCAACAGTGGAACCGGTTCTGGCTGACGGAGAGCCGCTGCGCATCCTTCACGCATCGAAACAGGGGGCGGGGGGCAATTTTTCGGCGGGTGGGTCGGGAACGGCGGTTCACAATCTGATCGAACGTGTCGGTGCCCAGAATGCCGCCGCCGAAATCGGCATGGACAGATACCGTTCCGTTACCCCCGAGGGAATTTTGACGATGGCACCTGATGTGGTGATCATTTCCCAAGCGGAGCTGGACGCTTTCGGCGACCCGCAAGGTCTGTGGGACGACTATCCTGGACTTGCGCTGACACCCGCAGGCCAGAACCAGCGGTTGATCGTGATGAGAGAACTGCATGTTCGTGCCGATGCCGCCTCAAGCGGGATTGCCGCGGCAGCTTTGTCGGCAGCATTGCAGGATATGTTCAAGTGAGCGTCTCGCCCGAAATGGTGGTTGCGCCACCACCAAAGCCAGTCGATCGATCCGCGCTGATCGCTGTCGGTCTCTCGCTGCTGTTCGTGGTCGTGCTGCTAGCGACCGTCGCGATCGGTGCTGTTTCGCTGAGCCTGTCCGAAGTGCTTTCGGCGCTTATGTCGCGCATTTCGGATGTCGAACTGGACCGTGACCAGGTGCTGAACTCCGCCGTTGTCTGGGATTTACGTCTGGCGCGCAGTGTCACCGCGATCATCGTCGGCGCCAGCCTCGCCACCTGCGGGGCGGCGATGCAGGGGCTGTTCGGAAATCCGTTGGCTGATCCTGGCATCGTTGGTGTCTCGTCGGGCGCATCGCTTGGGGCGATCGCGGTGGTGGTTCTGCAGATCTCCGCGTTTGGAATATGGACGCTGCCCGTAGGCGCCTTCGTCGCCGGTGTGGGCACAACTTTCCTCATTTACGGCTTGGCCAGACCCGGACGCGAGGGCACAGACAGCTCTCGACTGCTTCTGGTTGGGATCGCGGTCAATGCCATCGGCGGCGCTTTCGCCGGTTATCTGACCTATCTCGCGACGGCCGAGCAGTTGCAGAGCCTGACATTCTGGTCGATGGGGTCGCTATCAAGCGCGAAATGGCTGACCGTGGGCATCACTGTCGGTCCCGCTGTGATAGGGATCGCCTTGCTCATGATATGGGCGCGCCCGCTAGACTTGCTGGCGCTAGGGGAAAGGCAGGCTAGACATCTGGGCGTCGACGTCCGCAGCTTGCGGCGCAAACTGATCTTCGTGACAGCCCTGCTGGTCGCCGCAGCTGTGTCCTTCAACGGCACCATCGGCTTCGTTGGTCTCGTTGTGCCGCATATTTTCCGCCTTCTGATCGGTCCGGGTCATCGGCAGCTGATCCCATTTTCGGCACTCGGCGGCGGGTTGCTCGTGATGATGGCCGATCTTGCCGCCCGCACGATGGATCCGCCGAATGAAGTGCCCATTGGAGTCATAATGGGATCGCTAGGCGGGCCGTTCTTCCTGTGGATGATCTGGCGCGGCCGCACGGGGCGGGCAGACGCATGATCGAGGCTCAGGACATCACGTTGCGGATCGGCGGCAAGTCTCTGCTGGATCGCGTCAGCTTGACCTGCCGGCCCGGCACGGTAACTGCGCTTGTCGGCCCCAACGGCGCGGGCAAATCGACCCTGCTTTCCGTCATCGCTGGCGATCTCATGCCTGATAAGGGTCATGTCAGGCTGAACGGCAAACTGATGAGTGACTTGAAGGTGCACGATCTAGCGCAGTTGCGAGCCGTTTTTCCGCAAGGCTCCGCGATACGCTTCGCCTATCCCGTGCGTGAAGTGGTTAGCATGGGCCGCGCGTTTCGTGATCTGTCACCGGATGGCGACGATCGCGCGATAGACGCGGCTATGAGCCAAGCCGAAATCATGCACTTGTCATGGCGAGATGCGCAGACTCTATCGGGCGGCGAACAGGCCAGAACCACCTTCGCCCGCGTGCTGGCGCAGGATTGTTCGATAGTGCTGCTGGACGAGCCGACCGCTCCCTTGGATCTCCGCCATCAGGAGAGGGTGCTTCAGGCCTCCGTCGACCTAGCCCGACGGGGCGTGACAGTGCTGGCGGTGCTGCACGACCTGAACCTTGCGGCTGCCCATGCGGATCGGATCGTCTTGATGAGAAACGCGGGCATCGCTGCCGAAGGCTCGCCGTCCGAGGTGCTGACCGAAGCACGTATCGAGGAAGTCTATCGCCAGCAAGTCTGTGTCATCACCCATCCCAAACGCGGCTGTCCAGTCGTGCTGACAACTGCCTGAGGAAAACCCATGGATGCAAAGACACCCCCCGACGCTAACCCGGTCCGGCGTAAGCCCGAGCTACCGGTGCTGGACTTGAGGGTCGAGGCAGTCGAAGATCTCCATCCTGGCTTGCGGCGTCTGATCTTCTCTTGCAAGGGCGGCCTTCCGCCTTACAAGCCAGGTCAAGATCTGGTCTTCATGCTGCCGACCGGTGATGGAGAGTTCGGCCGCAGACATTACACGATCCGCAACCAGTTGCCGGATGGACGCTTTTCAGTCGATTTTGTCTTACACGGTGCGACGCCTGGACCCCAATTCGCACTTGCCGCACAGCCCGGAACATTGGTGCAGGCACGCGGACCGCGCGGACGCACCAGCCTTCGCACAGATACGCACAATCATCTTTTCATGGGTGATGAAACCGGGATGCCTGCGATCCTGCACATGCTTGAAACGCTGCCTGAAGGAATGCGGGCATCAGCAGTGATCGAAGTTCCGAGTGCGGAGTGGCAGCATGCACCAAGGGTTTGTGGCGATTGCAAAATAGAGTGGCTTCACCGTAACGGACGCCCCGCACCCAGCGATTTGCTGACTCGTCATCTCGATGGCGCAAATCCGCAGCTTGGCGATGCAACCGCCTATCTGCTGACCGAGACGGGCGTCGTTCGACAGCTGCGTCACAGGCTCTTGGAGCTTGGGCTGTCAAAAACGCGAATCGTAGCGGAGGGTTACTGGCGCCCTGGGCGTATGGGCGGCCACGATCACATCTAGCAGACCATCGATGATCGCAACCAATTCGCGGAAAGCTTCCTGCCATTATACGGGCAACGCAACCTCAACAGTTTGACCCTTATCATAAGTCGGAAACGTCAATGAGCCGTGCAATCGAATCACCGCTGCGGCGGCGATGGACAGGCCAAGCCCGCTTCCCTGAAACGGGGTCGCCCGGCCCCGGAAGAAGCGATCGGTCACGCGGGGCAAATCGTCCGGATGAATCCCCGGCCCCTCGTCTGTCACTTGTATGATAACCTCACCCTCGTCCTGCCAGGCGGCCAACCGGACTTTGCTGTTCTGCGGCGACGCGAGGATCGCATTCTCTGCGATATTCCGCAGCGCTGCAAACAGCAAAAAGCGGTTAGTCGCTAAGCTCAGTTCTGCGGAGATATCGCACGATAATTGCACTGCGCGGGCTTGGGCAGGTTGACGAAGCGACGCCGCAATCTCGACGCAGAGATCTGACAGATCAAACCGTTCGGGCGGGTTTTCATCTCCCTCGACAGTCGCGAGGTCCAGAAGCTGGCGGACCATTCGATCCGTCCGGTCGACCGACAACTCGATCGCAGTCAGAGCCTTGGCTCGCGCATCGTCGTCGCGGGCCTGCCGAGCGATCTGAGCCTGCATGCGAAGGCCGGCGAGCGGCGTTTTCAACTCATGAGCCGCAAAGGCGGTGAAGTCGCGCTCGGTTCTGCGCACCCTTTCCAGCTGCGAGAACAAACTGTTGAGCGCGCGCCGGATGGGGCGAATTTCGCGGGGTGCCTTGCCGGCGGGTAAGGGACTAAGATCGGACGGGCTTCGTGCGCGAAGCGCCGTCTCCAGCCGCTCCAGCGGGGCCAGGCCACGACCGACGCTAATCCATATCAGCACGGCCAGCAGTGGCAGGATGACCAACGCGGGCCACAGAAGGCCAGCCACCACATCATAGACAAGGTTATCACGGACGGACACGCGATCGCCAACCATGACGGTCACCCCCAAATCGTCGTTTCGCACCGAATAGACGCGCCATTCCTCTCCGTCGATCTGGGAGCTTGCAAAACCCTCGCGCCCCGCCAGCCGCGATGACGGCGCACCCGAAGATGCGCCGATCAGGTCGCCGCGGAGCGACCAGATCTGACAGGACAATTGTCGCGAATAGTCGCCGCTGGCCGGCATGGTGATCGTCGCTGGCCGGCTGGCAGCATCCCCGACCTCAATCCGGTGATCAGAGATCAGCGAACTGACCATGTTGGCGGACTCCGAAAGGCGGGCGTCTAGCACCTTCTCGACCTGCGCCCGCGTCGATCCCTCAATCCACAAGACGGCCGACAACCAGACAAGGCCGGTCGACAGCGCAAGGATCAGGAAGAGGCGCAGCTTGATCGACATCAGGTGCCATCCTCACCGGCCAGACGATAGCCCAACCCGCGAACGGTGCGGATGAAGTCGCGCCCAAGCTTCGCCCGCAGATTGTGGATATGGACCTCGACCGTGTTGCTTTCGACCTCTTCCTGCCAGCCATAAAGACGCTCCTCCAGCTGCGATTTCGACAGGATATGGCCGGGATGTTCGATCAGCGCGTGCAGGATGGCAAACTCCCGACGCGAAAAATTCAACAGTCGGTCTTGCAGCCGGCCTGTTTGCGCGGCGGGGTCGAGGCTGAGTCCGTTCCAGGCGATCAGACCGGCAGCGCGCCCTTCATGCCGGCGCAGCATCGCGCGCAGTCGAGCGCTCAGTTCATCAAGATCGAACGGCTTGCCCAGATAATCGTCGGCGCCAGCATCCAGGCCCAAGACACGATCGCGCACTCGGTCGCGCGCGGTCAGCAGCAGAACCGGAATTCGGTCACCGCGGCTGCGCAATTCGGTCAGCAGATCCAGGCCGGAACCGTCGGGCAGCATGATGTCCAGAACGACGCCGCCGAAGTCCCCAGTCTGCAATGCCTCGCTGGCATCGGCCAGCGTCGTCACCGGATCGGTGGTAAATCCGGCCATGCCCAAGCCAACGCAGAGCCCGTCGGACAGGACGGGGTCATCTTCGACGATCAGCAGTCGCATCGATCGGGACCTTCGTTTTAGGCACGCTCACGCTTTCGTCGGTCCAGCTTAAGCCCGGCTTAAGGCAGCGTCTCTAGCAGGCGTGTCATGATGACGAGATTGTTCAGGTTCCTCCGCGTCGCGCTGCTGGTTAGTCTTGGCCTGTTCGGGCATTTCATGGGGATTGCGAATGCCGCATCGCCGCCTTTGCAACCCGAGGAAGCCTTTGCGCTGAGCGTCACCCCGTCGGATGACGGCTCGCAAGTCCTGTCATGGCAGATCGCCGAAGGTTATTACCTCTATCGCGGCAGGTTTCTTGCCGAAAAGCCGGACGCGACGGCAATCCCGATGGCCCTGCCGGACGGAGAACGCCACGACGACCCATATTTTGGGTCCGAGGAGATCTATCGCAGCGGCGTGACGGCGACGATATCGGCGCAGGATGAGCCTATCACGCTGACGTGGCAGGGATGCCAGCAGGACGGGATCTGCTACGCGCCCCAGATGGCACGCCTGGATGTCGATGGCACGGTCTCACCGTTGCCCATGGGCGGCGAGCCGTCCACTGAGGGTGCTGTCAGCGCCTTCAGCGAGGCTGATGGGGCCGCATGGTCGCCAGGCGGCGAGAAGCATTACAGCGATCCCGCAGCGGCCGATCTGACATTGGCGCAGAACGACGGCCTGATCGAAGGGCTGGCCCTGCGCGGCGGGAATGCCCTTGTGATCGCAGGCTTCTTGGGCTTCGGCCTGCTGCTGTCCTTCACGCCTTGCGTGTTGCCGATGGTGCCGATCGTCGCGGGCATGCTGGCCGGTCAGGGCGAACCTCTGACCGCGCGGCGTGGCCTGGTCCTGACCGGTGCCTATGTTCTGGCGATGGCATCGGCCTTCGGCGCGCTTGGCGTCGCGGCAGCGTGGTCGGGGGCCAATCTGCAGGTGGCGCTGCAATCGCCATGGGCGCTTAGCGTCGTGGCGATCCTGTTCGTCGCGCTCGCCCTGTCGATGTTCGGTCTTTACGAGCTGCAGATGCCTGCCGGATTGCAGCGCAGGTTGGGACAGGTCGGCGGGCGGCGCGGATCGGTCACGGGTGCTGCGGGTCTGGGGTTCACCTCGGCGCTGATCGTGGGGCCGTGCGTGACCGCGCCGCTGGCCGGGGCGTTGATCTATATCGCGCAGACGGGCGACGTCATGCTGGGTGCGGCGGCCCTGTTTGCCCTGGGTCTGGGACAGGGCCTGCCACTGTTGGCGGTGGGGGCGTTCGGTCCGCAGATCCTGCCCAGGAGCGGCATCTGGATGGAGCGCGTCAAGCAGGTCTTCGGCGTCATCTTCCTGGCTTTCGCGGTCTGGTTGGCAGGGCGCGTGCTGCCCGGACCCGTAACGCTGGCCTTGTGGGCGACTTTGCTGGTTGCCGCGGGTGTTTTCCTTGGCGCGATGGATCGGTTGGAACGTGGGTCGTCCGTCCGGGTCCGCTTCTCTGCTGCCCTTGGGGTTCTGCTGGCCTTCACCGGCATCATGCAGGGCGTCGGCGCCGCACTCGGCGCAGATGATCCGCTACGCCCTCTGGCGCCTCTCGCCGGCCGGAGTGTCCCGGTCGCAGACGCCGCCGAGGCCAGCTTTGCCAGCGTGACCACCAGCGGCGAACTGGATCAGGCGCTCGCCTCAGCCGAAGGACGACCGGCGCTCGTCTATGTTACCGCAGATTGGTGCGTGACCTGCCGCACCATTGAACGCGGGGCGCTTTCCGATCCGGCGGTAATGGCCGCACTGGACGGACTGGCGCCGATCAAGGTCGATGTCAGCGAGTTCAACGCCGAGGCGCAGGCCCTGATGGGCCGCCTCGCTGCCGCCGGTCCGCCTACGATGGTATTCCTCGACGCTGCCCGCGCAGAGGCGCCTGCCAGCCGGCTGATCGGCGATGTCGAAGCCGAGGACATGCTGGCCTCGATCGACAAGGTGCGGTGATGAACGCTGTCTCTATCGGACCGCTGGCCTTCGATGGTGCGCGCCTTGCGGCGATCGCGGCGATCCTTCTGTTCCTGACGACGGTCGAGATCACCGCACGCGTGCAGGGAAGACCCGCTGCTCATGCGGCGCGGTGGGCGGGTTATGCATTGCTGGCCTGGATCATTGGCGCGCGGATCGGGTTCGTGCTGGGCAACTGGGATGATTTCGCAACCCACCCGCTGGACGCGCTGAAGCTTTGGCAAGGAGGGTTCGCGCCGCGTGCCGGCTGGGCTGCTGGCGTCGCCGTCTTCCTGATTGCACTTTTGCGCGGGCGCACGAGTGTTCTGAAGCCGCTGGTCTTCGGCGCTACGCTGGCCGGGATGACGCATCTGGCGATCGGCATCGCATTGCCACGCCCTGCGGTCACGATGCCCGCTATGGATCTTCTGACCATGAATGGGGGCACCGAGCAGCTGGCTGGTCGCAACAAGCCCGTAGTCCTGAATCTGTGGGCGACTTGGTGTCCACCCTGCCGCCGTGAAATGCCGATGATGGTCGAATTGGCAGCAGCCTCCCCGGATGTCGATTTCATCTTTGCCAATCAGGGCGAAAGCCAACAGCAGGTGTTGACCTTCCTGATGGCCGAGGAGTTGCCCGTCGATGGCATGCTGCGGGATCCCCGCCAGCGCCTGATGGGTGAGCTTCGCGCCGTCGGCCTTCCCTCAACCCTGGTTTTCGACGCCGATGGCGAACTGATTGCGGCCCAGACCGGCGAGGTCTCGCGAGCGTCGCTGAACGACATGATCCAGAAAGCACTGAAGGAATTACGATGAAATGGACCCGAGCCGCTCTGGCCATGACAGCGATTCTGTCGCTGACGGCCTGCGCAACGCAGGAGGTGCCGCCAGATCCGGTGCCGGAAGCTCCACAGCAACCCGCGATCAGCGCCGAGACGGCGGCCAAATACGGCGCGCTGAACGACAACGGCCACCATATCGACGCGGTGCCGACGCAGTTCTTGTCCGACGACAAGGCCAGGCAGACGGTAAACTACTGGACCGAGGAGGCGCCGGGGACGATCATCGTCGATCCCTACGCGCGCTATCTCTACCACGTCCTGAAGAACGACAAGGCGGTGCGCTACACCGTTGCCGTCGGCGCGGCCGGATACGGCTTCACCGGCGAGGCGCATATTCCCTATCAGCGCGACTGGCCCAGTTGGATGCCGACCGACAACATGCTCGCCACCAATCCCGAGCTCTACGGTCCTGTCGCCGATGGGGTCGAGGGTGGTCTGGACAACCCCTTGGGTGCCCGTGCCCTCTATCTGCATAACAATCAGGGCGACACGTTCTATCGCATTCATGGTACGATGGATCCGTCCTCGATCGGTCAGGCAACTTCGGCCGGCTGCATCAGGCTGTTCAACCAGGACATCATCCACCTGGCCGAACAGACCGACAGCATGACGAAGGTGATCGTCCTGACAGAGCAGGAATCGGGCAAGGGGACCGTCCCGCCTGGTCAGGTTCCGCCGATCATAGAAGAAGCCGCATCATCGCCCGCTTCGCCGCCGGGCGCGACTGCCGTATCCAATCCCGCGCTAACCGAAGGAGACAACACATGAACATTCATCGACGCATGATTCTCGGTGCAGGTGCCAGCGCGGGGCTGGCACTCTTTGCCGGAGGCGCCATGACCCTTCGCGCCCGCGCCGACGAGATGACCGTCGACGACGTTCTTCACGATCCCGACGGACCAGTCATGGGCAATCCCGACGGAGACGTGACGATCGTCGAGTATTTCGATTACCAATGCCCGTTCTGCAAGAAGAACCATCCGACGCTGACCGAGGTGGTTGAACAGGACGGAAATGTGCGTCTGGTCATGAAGGACTGGCCGATCTTCGGCGCGCCTTCGGTCTATGCCAGCCAGCTGGTGCTGGGGACCGTGGAGACCGGGAATTATCACGATGCCAACACGGCGCTGATGGCGACCGAGGCCAAGCTCAGCAACGACCAGATCGACGAGGTGCTGGGCGACGCAGGAATCGACGTCGCGGCGGCGCAGGCCGCCTATCGCGGTAACCGCGACACGTGGGACGGCTTTCTGGCGCGGAACGCCTCGCAGGCCGCCCAGCTGGGCCTTCGCGGGACGCCCGCTTTTATCATCGGCCGCACGATCTATCCCGGCGCACTGGACGCCACGACGCTGCGTAGTGCGATCTCGGAAGCGCGCGGTGCGTCTTAAGCCGGGCTTAAGCCTGGCCCGGCACAGACGCGATGCGGGGCCGATACCGGGCCCGCATCATGAGAAAAGGAGCAGTTTAATGAGCGACATCAACCGTCGCCGCGCCCTCGGGCTGGGCATCGTCGCCGCAGGTCTGGCTATGCCTTCGCTTTTGCGAGCGCAAACCGGGCCCACACGCAACACCAGCAGCTTCACGATGCAGCACTGGCGGGACCATTTCGAGACGCTGGGAAAGGGCGCGATCGTCGCCGACACGACGTCCCGCGCGCTGCATTTCTGGAATGCTGACGATACGATCTATCGCAGCTATCCGACCTCGGTGCCAATCTCGGATGAGCTGACCAAGCGCGGTTATACTGAAATCGTCCGCAAGAAAGAGGGCCCGAGCTGGACCCCGACGCCATCGCAACTCGAACGCTTTCCGGATTGGAAGCCGGTTGGTCCGGGACCGGACAATCCCCTTGGCACTCACGCGATGTATCTTGGTTGGCCAGCCTACCTGATCCACGGCACCCATGACACGCGCAAGATCGGGCGTCTTTCATCGGATGGGTGCATCGGGCTCTACAACGAAAAGATCGAAGAGCTATTCGGCCTCTGTCCGATCGGCACGCAAGTGCGTGTGATCTGAGGCCGGATCGAGGCCGGCGGGGTGCTTGCCTGTCACCCTGCCGGCCAGACCCAAGAGGACGTGAGATGTGACCTGCCTGACCCTGATCCAGTTGAATGATAGCCATGGGTATCTCGAGCCTCATCCGGAATTGTTCTGGGAGGCGAACGGCCCTGTTCTGCGGCAAATGGGCGGCTTCGCACGGATCGCTGGGGTTCTTGCCGCTGCGCGTGCTGAAAAGCCCGGCGGGGTGCTTGCCTTCGACAATGGCGACACTTTTCATGGCACCCCGGCGCTTGTCAGAAGTCGGGGGGAATGCGCCCTACCAGTTCTGAACGCCTTGGGACTGTCGGCCATGACTGGTCACTGGGATTTTGCTTACGGGCCCGCAGGCGGCACGGTTGTCGGAGATGCTGAACTATCCGCTTCTTGCAGCCAACTGCCATCCGATAACGGCTGACACGCCACGCTTTGCCGCGACGCAAATCCTTTAAGCCGCCGGCTGCCGCGTTGGTGTCATCGGGTTGGCCGCGACGATCCTCGACAAGACCATGCCGCCGAAATTCTCCGAAGGTCTGCAATTTACCGACGGGATAGACGAGACGCGCGAACATGCGGCCCGTCTTCGGGGCGCGGGATGCGATCTGATTGTCGTGTTGTCGCATCTGGGCCTGCCGCAGGATGCTGCCTTGGCGTCATCGGTGGACGGGCTGGACGTCATTCTGTCCGGTCATACTCATAACCGGCTCGACCGGCCCTGGTTCGTCAATGGTGCGCTGCTGATCCAATCCGGTTGCCACGGCAGTTTTCTGGGCCGTCTGGATCTTGATCTGGCGGGCAGGCAGATCACGGCTCACCGGCACGCGCTAATCGCAATCGACGACAGTCTTCCAAGCGATCCGGTTGTTGATGCATTGGTCCAGAACGCCGTGGCGGAGACCTCACATTTGCATAACGACATCGTCGGTCACAGCGCCGAATTGCTGCACCGCATGACCTGTCTCGACGCGCCAATGGACGATGTTCTGCTGGATGCGATCGCTGCGGCATCAGAAACCCAAATCGCCTTCTCGAATGGGTGGCGCTATGGGGCGCCGATCCCCCCGGGCCCGGTGACGGCGCATGATCTGGCATGCATCGTTCCCACAGACCCGCCCATCGAGACGGTGCATCTGACAGGCGCGGAAATCGTGGAGATGATGGAGCAAAACCTCGAAGCCACGTTCTGCGCTGACCCCTTTGGTCAACGCGGCGGTTACGTGAAGCGATTTCGCGGTCTTACGCTGAACGTCAAACTGGAAAATCCCCCCATGCGGAGGATCGAGATGGCGTTCGGACCTGACGGTGGCCTGCTGGATCAGGACGCCTCCTATCGGTGCGCCTTCATCACGATGCAGGGTGTGCCGCAGCGCTTCGGCGAGGATCGGAGTCAAGTTGGCGTCAGCGCGACCGAGGCTTTGCGCCTGTGGTTTGTTGGCTTCGACCGCGCAAACCCGGAGATGCTGGGACGCTTGCGGGTCGTCTAACGAAATGCGGTCGCGCAAGGCAACCTTAAGGTTGGCTTAAGCTTCCGGGCCGTAAGCAAAGCAGATATTCATATGTGACGATTCGTTCTTGAGAACGGGAGGTTGGCGATGCCCATCACGCTGGGGCTGCTGCTGGCGCTTAGCTTTGTTGTGTCACTGTTGGCGCTTGCCTTCTTGATCTGGGCAATCTCCAACCGGCAGATCACCATTGACCAGCACGACGCGGAAACAGTGTTCGAGCCCGGAGAAGAGCGCGGCGATGCTGGCGAGGAAACCCAGCTCCATAAGTTCGACCCGGTGCAGGCCGGCATCGACCAGATTTCGTCGCGGCCGGTCCTGGTCCTCATCACAGCGGCAACACTCTGGCTTGTGGCAGGGTCGTTCTTCGGTCTCATCGCGTCGCTCAAGCTTCACTGGCCGGATTGGCTGGATTTCGCGGCGCCCCTGACCTTTGGACGGATGCGCACGCTGCATCTGAACTTGGTCGTTTATGGGTGGCTCTCGCAGGCGGGCGTGGCGTCGGTCGTGTGGATCATCCCGCGCATCTTTCATACGCCGCTGCGCCGTCCCAAACCGGTTCTCTGGGGGGCCTCGCTGTGGAACATCGGCGTCACCTTAGGGGCACTGGCCATCGCGCGCGGCTGGACCGACGGCGAGGAATGGCTGGAGATCCCCTGGCAGGTCGACATTCTTCTGGCCGCCGGTGGGGCCTGTTTCATAGCACCGCTGATCCAGACCGCGCGGGCTCGGCAGGTCCATCACATCTATGTCTCGGGCTGGTATTTCCTGGCTGCGATCCTGTGGTTCCCTGTCCTTTTCGTGGTCGCCAACCTGCCGCTTTACGGGGGCGCGCAAGAGGCAACGATCAACTGGTGGTTCGCTCACAATGTGCTGGGTCTGTGGCTGACGCCGCTTGGCGTGGGGGCGGCCTATTACTTCATCCCGAAAATTATCGGCAAGCCGATCTACAGCTATGCCGTCTCTCTCCTGGGTTTCTGGGGCTTGGCGCTGTTCTACAGTCAGGTTGGGATCCACCACCTAATCGGAGGACCGGTGCCGACCTGGCTCGTGACGCTATCGGTCGTGCATTCAGTGATGATGTTCATTCCGGTCATCGCCGTCGCCATCAACCAGCATGTCACCGTCGCGATGAACCTGTGGGCGCTGAAAGAATCCATTCCGCTGCGCTTCATCTCGTTCGGAGCCGTTATGTACACGCTGGCATCCTTCCAAGGCTCGATCGAGGCGTTGCGGTCCGTCAACACAATCACCCATTTCACTCAATATACCGTCGGCCACGCGCACCTGGGGGCCTATGCCTTCGTGTCGCTGGTGATGTTCGGCGCGATCTACCAGATCCTGCCACGCGCCACGGGTCGGGTCTTTCCCTGGCCGGGGTTGTTGAAGCTGCACTTCTGGCTGGTCGCCATCGGTTTCGCCATCTACTTCTTTGCGCTGTCCATCGGTGGAGTGCTCCAGGGACTGGCGATGCTGGATGCCACCCGACCATTCCGCGACAGCGTCGAGGTCGTGCTGCCCTACCTTCAGGCTAGGAGTGTCGGCGGGGCGTTGATGACGCTGGGACATCTCGTCTTCGCGCTGAACCTGTTGGGACTGGCTTTAGCCGCGAGGGGTGAATCTGCAACCACGGTGGCCGCGGAATGAATCGGTATCTTCCACTCTCGATCCTCGCCCTGGCCATCCTGGCGTTCGCAACGCTGATGCTGGTCATCGCACCGGGGATGCAGATCGACGCGCGCAGCGTTCCGGCTGGTTTGAGAGACTACACCGAAGCCCAGCAGCGCGGTCGCGACGTCTACGTCGCCATGGGTTGTGTCTATTGTCATAGCCAGCAACCCCGATCACCCGATCAGGCGCCTGATGGCGAACGCGGTTGGGGGCGTCCATCCGTGGCTTCGGATTATGTGTTCGACGCTCCGCATCAGCTCGGCACGATGCGGACCGGCCCGGACCTGCTGAACGTCGGCGCTCGCCTGCCGTCGGAGGACTGGCACCTAACTCATTTGTATCAGCCGCGCGCCATTTTCGATTGGTCGATCATGCCGGCCTATCCATTCCTGTTCGAACACAAACAGCAGGCGGAGACTGACGACACGATCGTCATCCTGCCGCCCGCTTATGCTCCCGAAGATGGTGTTGTCGTCGCCGGCCCCGATGCGCTGGATCTGGTCGCCTACCTTCAGGCCCTTGACCGGACCTATCCCACTCCGACCGACGGTCTGCGGGACGACGGCTACGCGAGCGGCCCATCCGCAGATGCTTCGTCTGTGGAAGAGGGCGACGGCTGATGTTCGGCAGAAACCGCAAACACGATCAACCTCGTCCCGATGAGAATTTCGAGCCTTACGAGGAATTCTCGGGCATACCCATGCCGGTCTACTGGATTGCCATCGCGCTGGCCATCTGGGGGGCCTTGATGCTGTATGACACCGGAAAAGACGTGACCCTCGCCCAGGATGACCGGGTCGAGGATCGCGCCGTCCAGGTCTCGGCCGATCTGGGCGAGGGGGGCAATCTGTTCGTGGCCAATTGCTCGACCTGCCATCAACCCGACGGTCAAGGGCTTCGCGGCGCGGTGCCGCCTTTGGCCGGTTCCGAGGTCCTTGGCGGCGGCCCCGACATCGTCGCCCGCATCCTTCTGCGCGGCATTGATGGGCCGATCCGGGTCCGGGGTGAAGATTTCGATGGGCATATGCCCAGCTTCGCCAGCGCGTTGAACGACGATGAAATCGCGCGGATTGCCAGCTATGTCACGCTGACATTCAGCGAAGCCGGGACGAAACTCGATCCAAGCCGCGTTGCGAAACTGCGCGATGAGCTCGCCGATGCCGGCAGCTTTGAAGGGGGCGCAGAACTGGCCAAGCTGGCCACATCGATGTCGCCGCAGCCACTCTATCCTGTGCCGAAGATGGCTGATGCGATGACCGCGACGGTGCGTGACTTGGTGTTTGTGGGTCGCGGCGATGTCTGGGCCTGTGCCAGTTGTCACGGCGATCTGGGACAGGGTGGCGAAAACACGCCGCGCCTTGCCGGACAGTCTGCCGATTATCTCGCCAAGCAACTTAACGATTTTCGAGATGGCACCCGCAATAACGAGTCCATGCAGATTGTCGCAGCCGGTCTGAGCGATGCTGAAACCGCTTCCTTAGGGACGTATTTTTCGACCTTGCGTGCTCCGAGCAACGCTAGCCCGAACCTGTCCGCCGATCTGGCGCGAGGTGAGCAGTTGGCGCTGCGCGGCGACTGGGCTCTTGGAGTGCCAGCCTGCTTTACCTGCCATGGCTCGTCCGGGTTCGGCGTCGCTCCAGATTTTCCGGCGCTGTCGGCTCAACATGCGCCCTATACGGCTACCCAGCTGGCAACCTGGGCGGGCGGGGACAGGCAGAATTCGCCACTGGGATTGATGCGGCAGATCTCACAGGCGCTGTCTTCCGAGGATCGACGTGCCGTGGCTGATTATCTGGCGTCGCTGCCGCCAGTTCCCGCCGGACAGACCGCCAGCGCAGAGGAGGCAACCTCGAATGTCAACTGATCCCAAGGCCCGCGAGGGCGACAGCAAGGGCGGCAAACACACGGCTCGCAACATCATCTTTGCCGCAGGCGGGGGTCTTGCGCTTGTGGCGCTGGGCACATTGGCTGTTGAACTGGGCCTGGCACCGACCTGGCTGACAGGCGAGCCGGTGCAAAAGACGGCGATGGCAGAGGAAACGCAGCACAACCTCTTCAATCCCCCCGATCCGGCCGACATCCCTGACGACGAATTCGGCGCTGCGGTCCAGCGCGGCATGGCGATCTTCACCAACACCGGAACGAATGCGGCGGATCACGTCGGTAATGGACTGGCGTGTTCGAATTGCCACCTCGATTCGGGTCGCCAGCCCTTGTCCGCGCCAATGTGGGCCGCTTGGGTCGCCTATCCGAAATATCGCGGCAAGAACAAGCAGATCAACACCATGGAAGATCGGGTGATGGGCTGCTTCTCCTATTCAATGAATGCTCAGGGTTCTCCCGCGGGCGGGCCTCCGCCGCATGGCGATGACATTTATCGAGATCTGGAAAGCTATTTCTATTGGCTTGCAACGGGGGCGCCGACCAACGTGAGTATGGAGGGTAGCGGCTTCGGCAAGGTCGAAAAGCCAGAGCAGGGCTATGATTTGGCGCGCGGCGAGGCGGTGTTTGCAGAGAACTGCGCCGTCTGTCACGGTCCCGACGGGCAGGGCCAGAAAGATCTGAACGGTCGGTATGTCTTTCCGCCACTCTGGGGTGCAGACAGCTACAACTGGGGCGCAGGGATGGCCCGGATCGACACGGCAGCGGCTTTCGTCAAGCACAACATGCCGCTGTCGCAACCCGGCAAGTTGACAGATCAGGAGGCTTGGGAAGTTGCGGCTTTCCTGGACAGCCACGAACGTCCCAAGGATCCGCGTCAGACCGGCAGCGTTGAAGAGGCCCGCAAGGCCCACCACGACGGGGATGAGACCTTCTATGGCAAGACGGTCGATGGCAGGCTGATCGGGGTGGGCGTGCAGGCATCCGCGGCGGCGGAGGTTCCAACGGAAGACTGATCCGATGCGCCGATTGTTCGCCATCGAGGGTCTCGCCTGTGCCGGTTGCGCGCGCGGGCTCGAACGCCGGCTTGCCGAACAGCCCGCGATCCGCTTGGCCAAGGTGCATTACCTGACGGCCTCGGCCCTGGATTGGGATGAGACCAGAACCGTCCCCGAGATCATCGCGGGTCATGTCGCGCGCGCAGGCTATCGCCTGATCGACCGTCATCGCCCCGAAGAGCTGCAGGCGATGCTGGATAAGCACCTGCGCCAACTTGGAGTCCGGCTTGCGGTGGCAGTGCTGTCGGGAATGTGGACGATGGCGCTGGCGTTTGTGCTTTACACCACGCAGCTTGCGCCAGACACCGCATGGTGGATCGCCTTGGCTTCAGGCGGGTTTGCGCTGCCGGTCATCTGGGCCGGGCGGGGCATCTTGTGGATGGGTTGGAAATCGCTTCAATTACGCGAGCCGACGATGGATCTGCTGGTGTCGTTGGGCGTCACCGGAGCACTCATGCTGTCCGCCGCTCAGCTTCTGCGAGGCGGCGTCGCGGTTTGGTTTGATGCGGCGACGATGCTGCTGACCCTTCTGCTCCTGGCCCGGCTGATTGATACGATGATCCGACGCTCGGCGCTTCGCGCCCTGAGGGCGATGCAGGGCGCGGCCCCGGAAATCGCAACGGTCGAGGCCGAGGGCCAGCGGCGACGCATGCCCGCGCATCAGGTTCCCCTCGGGTCGCGAGTCATCGTCGATGCGGGCGAGGCTGCCACCGTGGATGGGGTGATCGAAACCGGGGATAGCTGGCTGAACCGCGCAGTGTTAACCGGAGAAAGCCGGCCGATCGCCGTTCATCCTGGCGACCGGATCGAGGCCGGCTGTGTCAATCTGGACAGGCGCTTGGCGATACGCAGTGATCGTGAGCCGGGCGATCGCGAGATCGACCGACTAGGCGGGGCGATTGCACTGGAAATCGCGCGCTGCGGCGCAGAGGGAGGTATGGCCGAACGTTGGGCGGGCGTTCTTGCGCGTGCTATCCCTGCGTTGGCGATTGCAGCCACGATAGCCGTGATGTTGCGCGGGCTCGGTGCCGAGCAGGCGGTGATGACCGGACTGGCTGTTCTGGCCGGTCTCTGTCCTTGCGCGCTGGCTCTTGCCGTGCCGCTGACGCGGCTGCGCGTCTCGCAGCGCGCGGCGGGCTCTGGCGATCGCATCCGTGAACCATCGGCTTTCGAAAAGCTGGCGCATGCGCGAACCGTCATCCTCGACAAGACTGGCACACTGACGACGGGCCGGCCCCGTCTGATCGCCGCCGAGCCTGTCAGCGGCACTGGCCGGGACGATCTCCTGACGGCCGCCGCCTTTGCTGAAACGGGCCTGACCCATCCGCTGGCACGCGCCATAGTTGCGGTAGCCGGTGAACATGGGTCGGGCGGGCGCCGCGCCGACCGCTATGCCGAAGGACATGATGACATGGGCCGAACGGTGCGGGTCAAGGGATCATCCATGTCTGATGCTCGTGGGACACGTCTGACCGTCACGCGCGATGGCGACGTCCTGGGCCATCTGATCGTCGCCGACGAGCTCCTTCCGGATGCCGCTGCAACGGTTGCGTCGCTTTCCCTCATGGGTTTGTCCGTTAGGATCGCCTCGGGCGATTCGGAATCGCCCACACGTCAGGCGGCTGCGGCACTGGGGCTTCCCGACAGCAGCGTGTTCTGGCAGCAGACCCCGCGCCAGAAAGCGGAGCTGATCCGCAAAGAGGGTGCTGGAACGGTATTCGTCGGCGACGGCGTCAATGATTCCCCTGCACTGGCGGCCAGTGACTGTGGGATCGCCGTGGCAGGTGCGCATGCGGCCGCCAGGCAGACCGCGGATGTGGTGATTGGCGACCATGGGCTTGCGGCGCTGCCGCGATTGATCCGATTGTCACGGCGCGCGGCTAGGACCAGCCGTCAGAATCTGATCTTGGCAGTGGTCTACAATGCCGCGCTGCTCCCCGTGTTGCTGACAGGACATTTTACGCCAGACCTCGCGGCACTGGCGATGGCCGCTAGCTCGCTTTCGGTGATGGCGAATGCGCTTCGGGTCGGGGCTCGTTGAGTCGGCGCGACGCGGCGCGTTCAGGCGATCCACATGCGCAGGATCAGGGCGACGGTGCCGACCGCCGCGACACCGGCCAGCCACAGCAGGCCGAACCAGCCCAGCCGGCGGAGCCAGGTCTTGGGCCGCTTCGCCATCAGTGATAGCCGGTGTCGGCG
>NZ_JAKZEU010000006.1 GCF_024359525.1 Paracoccus albicereus | reverse complement strand
CTATCACTGATGGCGAAGCGGCCCAAGACCTGGCTCCGCCGGCTGGGCTGGTTCGGCCTGCTGTGGCTGGCCGGTGTCGCGGCGGTCGGCACCGTCGCCCTGATCCTGCGCATGTGGATCGCCTGAACGCTGTCGTCAGGCCAGCGCGAAATCGATGAGGATCGTGTCACCCTCGCGCCGCGTTCCGACTGGCGTCAGCGCCAACGGCGCGGCAAAGCCCGGCATGTCGCCGACGATCGTGTGAAACTCGCCCCGTTCGCCACAGGGATCGACGTCCTCGGGCAGCCGGTCGAGGAAATCCGCATCCAACAAGGCCCCCGCCAGCGTCTCGGGCATCCGCGTCGCGTCCATCGCCACCACCCGTGCCCGGATGCCCTCGGCGATCATCCGCCGCGCCAAGGTCGTCGTGTCCAATCCCCACAGCGGGAAATGCGCCGTCAGTCCCAGGGCCGCGATCTGGGCTTCGCGGAAGGCGCGGATATCGGCCAGAAACAGGTCGCCGAAGACCCAGTCCCGAATGCCCTGATCCGCCAGCGACCGCGCGGCCTTTGCGAAGCGGTCCTGATAGATGTCATTGGGGCAGGGGTCGGGCAGGGGTATTTCGACCAGCGGCAACCCAAGCACCGCGGCCTGCGCGCGGATGATGGCGGTGCGCGTGCCGTGAACCTTGACCCGGTCCGCGCCCTCGACCGTCGTCGTCGCCAGCACACTCACGTCCAGCACCGGATCGCCCTGCAGGACGTGCAGCGCCATCGCGCTGTCCTTGCCAGACGACCACGACAGGACCGCAGGGCGGCGGGTCACGACAGGGCGGCCCGGATCGCGTCCAGCCCGTCGGTCAGGGCGGCGGGTCCCGGCTGGAGGATCAGCGGCGACTTGATCTCGACGATGCGGCCGTCGCGCACGGCGGGGATCCTGTCCCAGCCCGGCCGCGCCGCGATCTTCTCGGCCCGGACCTTCTTGCCGCACCACGAGGCGAGGATCACGTCGGGCGCGGCCCCGATCACCTGATCGGAGGTCAGGATGCGGTCACGTGCCGCGCCGCATCGTGCCAGTTCGGGAAAACATTCGCGCCCGCCCGCGATCTCGACCAGTTCGGAGACCCAGCGGATGCCCGAGATCATCGGCTCGTCCCATTCCTCGAAATAGACCCGCGGTTGGGCTCTGCCTGCTGTCGTCTCGGCCATGTCGGCCAGTCGTCGCACATAGCTGTCCGCCAGCGCCTCGGCCCGATCGGCGGCGCCGACGGTCGCGCCCAAGTGCCGGATCATCGCAAGGATGCCCGCGATGTCGCGCTGGTTGTAGGCTGTGACCGTGACACCCGCCCGGATCAGCTGGCCCACGATGTCCGCCTGCAGGTCCGAGAAGGTCAGCACCAGATCCGGCTCGAGCGCGAGGATCTTGGGTATGTCGGCCGAGGTGAAGGCCGAGACGCGCGGCTTTTCGTGCCGCACGCGGGCGGGCCTGACGGCATAGCCCGACACACCGACGATGCGGTGATCCTCGCCCAGAAGATACAGCGTCTCGACGGTCTCTTCTGTCAGGCAGACGATGCGTTCGGGCGGAAAGCGCCTCATGATTTGTCCCGCGCGTCGCTCGGCGCATTTTCGCAAGATGTCAGTCGCAGCGGCTGGATCGGTCGGGCGAGAGAGGCCATCAGCATCTCGCAGAAGATGCCGAGCGCGGGTGATGCGGGGACGGCGGGCGCGGCGCTGCGCAATGCCTGCTGCGCTTGTGCCGAGTAGGATTCGTCGCCGGGCAGGCGCGCGAGCCAGTGCAGATAGGCGAATTCGCCCAACTCGCGGGCGCGATCAGGCGGCATCGATCCCTGACCGATCCGTGCGATCACGTCCTCCGCCAGCGAAGCCGGCCTGTCCTGCGCCGTCGCGCCTGCGCTGGCGCAGGGCGGCACGTCCCGATCGACATGCGAGGTCATCTTTTCCATCTGTTCGCGTCCTTCCTCCGGTTCCGTCCGCCCGGGTTGACGTAAGACGCGTCTGCCGACGCGCCCCCGATGGCAGGTCTCCTGACTTGCGGGTCACCGCTTCCCCGACCCTTCCCGGCCAAGCGGGGCCAGTGGTCTTGTCGAGGTCGCTCACCGCCTACAGTTGCGGGGGCAGTCGCGGATTTGGAACCTTAGGGGCCCCGCACCGCATTCCCTATTCAGCCGACCCGAGGAGGGCCGGACACCATCGGTCACGACCCTGCCACGAGCGTCGCGACCTGTCCATCGAAAGCGCGAGCGTTCGCGCAAAGCAAACACCGGGTTCGCGACACCCTTGCTGTGCCGAACGCCTCGGGGCGCTTACCTGAAGACGAGACATCCTGAGACGAAAGGACCTGACCATGACCAAACCGCATATCGCCATCATCATCAGCTCGACCCGCGAGGCACGCTTTGCCGACAAGCCCGCGGCCTGGCTTCTGGAAAACGCGCAGAAGCGCGACGACATGACCTTCGAGCTGGTCGACCTGCGCGACTTCGACCTGCCGTTCTTCAACGAGAAGGCGTCGAATGCGTGGATGCCGTCCGAAGACCCCAAGGCGGTCGCCTGGCAGAAGAAGATCGCCGAATTCGACGGCTATCTGTTCGTGACCGCGGAATACAACCACTCGATCACCGGCGCTTTGAAGAACGCGCTGGACCAGGCCTACAACGAGTGGAATCGCAAGCCGATGGGCGCGATGGGCTATGGCGGGGTCGGTGCGGCGCGCGGGATCGAGCATCTGCGCGGCATCGCGGTCGAATTGCAGATGGTGCCCCTGCGCAACGCGGTGCATCTGGGCGGCGGCGAATTCATGAAGGTCAGCCCACTGGGCAAGAACGGCCCGATGTCCGAGGTGGACGAAATCCTGCAGCCCAGCCTGAAATCCACGCTGGATGAACTGGCATGGTGGGCCAACGCCACCAAGGCCGCGCGCAACGCGTGATCGGCAGGACATGAAAAAGGGGCGTCGCGATCATCGCGGCGCCCCTTTCGTTTGCGTGATCCGGTGTCAGTCGAGCGGCTTTAGCTTCGCCTCAATCTCGGCGCGGCGGTCCTCCAGGAAGGGCGGCAGCGACAGCGACTGACCCATCGTCTCGAAAGGTTCGTCCACATCGAAGCCGGGCCCGTCGGTGGCCAGCTCGAACAGGACGCCGCCCGGTTCGCGGAAGTAGAGCGAGCGGAAATAGAAGCGCTCGACCTCGCCGCTGCTGGGAACGCGGAACTCCTTCAGCCGCTCGGTCCAGCCGTGGATCGCTTCGACATCGGGCACGCGGAAGGCGACGTGGTGAACCGCGCCCGCGCCCTGCCGGGCCGTGGGCAGGCCCGGCTGGACCGCCACATGCAGCTCGGCGGCCGCGCCGCCTTCACCCATCTCGAAGACATGCACCTGCCCTTGGCCATCCGGGCTGGCATAGTCGCGCACGCGGCGCATGTTCATGACCCGCGTCAGCATCGCCTCGGTCGGGGCCAGTTCGGGAACCGAGATCGTGATCGGTCCCAGCCCGCGGATCTGATGCTCGGCCGCAACGGGGCTGTTGTCCCAAGGATGCGCGCCGGTGCTTTCGGCCGCGACCAGACGCAGGCGCTGCCCTTCGGGATCGTCGAAATCGAGGCTGGAGCGACCGTCCAGGGTGGTCACGCCGCCATGGTTCAGTCCCGCGTCGGCCAGACGGGCCGCCCAGAAGTCGAGGCTGTCGGGATCGACCCGCAGGCCGGTGCGGGTGATCGCGTTCGTTCCCCGCCGTTCAGGCGTGGCAGGCCAGTCGAAGAAGGTGATGTCGGTGCCCGGACTGCCCGCGCCATCGGCGTAGAACAGGTGATAGGCGGATGTGTCGTCCTGGTTCACCGTCTTCTTCACCCGGCGCAGGCCGAGCGTGTCGGTGTAGAAGCGGTTGTTGTCTGCTGCCCGCGCGGTGATCGCGGTCAGGTGGTGGATACCGGTCAGGTCCATGATGTGCCTCCGTTATGATGATCCCAATGTCGGGACCCGGGCCGCTCGGGACCAGACCCCGACCCGCGCACATGGTGTTCGACAAGGGCGAACGGCGCGGATATCGTTCGGACATGCGCTACGATCTGGATCAATTGACGACCTTCCTGACGGTGCTGGAGCTTGGCACGGTCACGGCGGCCTCGGTGCGGCTGAACCTGTCGAAATCCGTGGTCAGCAAGCGGATCAGCGATCTGGAACTGGAACTGGGCGCGGCGCTGTTTCGTCGCAACGCGGGCCGCATCATGCCGACCGAGGCGGCCGAGCGTCTGGCGCAGCGGCTGCGTCCGGCGCTGTCGGAGCTTTCGGCCACGGTCGAAAGCGCGGCATGGGGCGGTGATGAGCAATTGCGGGGAACGCTGTCGATCTCTGCCCCGATGAGCTTCGGCACGCTGTATCTCACCCCGATCCTCGCCGCCTTCGCGGCCGAACATCCCGGATTGCATCTGCGCATCGATCTGGACGACCGCGCCCACGATCTGGCGCGCGAAGGCTTCGATCTGGGCATCCGCATCGGGCCTGCCCGCGACGGCGCGCTGATGGCCCGCAAGCTGTGCGAGGATCAGGCGTTTCCCATCGCATCACCCGCCTTTCTGGAGCGCCACGGCCGTCCCGTCCGCCCCGAGGATCTGAACGGTCTGCCGGCGATCGGCTACGCCAACGTGAACACCGCGACGATGTGGCAGTTCCGGCTGGATCGCGGCAGCGTTCAGCCCGCCGTGCGCGAGGTCATCAGCGCCAACAACGGCGAAGCGATCCGCGATCTGGCCATCGCGGGCGCGGGCGTGGCGATCCTGCCGGGCTTCATCGTGGCGCGCTCGATCCGGGCCGGTCTGCTGGAGCGGTTGCTGCCCGACGTGCCGCTGCGCAACCTGCCGATCAACGCGGTCTGGCCGCCGGTCCAGCCGATGCCCGCAAAGCTGCGGGCGCTGATCGACCACCTGGCCGCTTCCTTCGCGGGCGGCTGTCCCTGGCAGCAGGATGCGGAGGCGGCGTGACCGAACGGCATCCCGAATTCTTCCTGCGCCTCTACCTGAAGGAAGGCGAGATGATCGGCCCGGGCAAGGCCGCGCTGCTGGACGGGATCGCGCAAACCGGCTCGATCTCGGCCGCGGGCCGCGCAATGGGCATGTCCTACAAGCGCGCCTGGACGCTGGTCGAGGCGATGAACGCGATGTTCCGCGAGCCTCTGGTCGAAAGCGCGCGCGGCGGGCCCGGCGGGGGCGGTGCGGCGCTGACGGAAACCGGGCAGCAGGTGCTGAACCTCTACCGTCAGATCCACGCTCAGGCGATGGCCGTGAACGAGGGGCGGCTGGCAGAGCTGAGGGGATTGCTGGCCGATATGTCCGATCGGAAATAACACTTGCGCGCCGGTGGCGCGCGGATATGTTCGGCGAGACATAACCAGAGGCTTTGCCATGACCCGTTTTCCCAGATCCCTTGCCCTGATCCTTGCCGCGACACTCGCGACACCCGCCGCCGCCGAGGATGTCGTCGTGTTCGCCGCTGCCTCGATGAAGACCGCGCTGGACCAGATCGCCACGGATTACGGTGAGCGGACGGGCGACCGGGTCACGGTCAGCTATGCGGGGTCGAACGCGCTGGCCCAGCAGATCATGCAGGGCGCGCCCGCGGACGTCTTCATCTCGGCATCGGTCGAGTGGATGGACGCGGTCGATGAGGCGGGCGAACTGGAACCGGGCACCCGCCGGGACCTGCTTGGCAACAGCCTCGTCCTGATCGCGCCCCAGGGCGGCGCCGAACCGGCGACACTGGACGACAGCACCGATCTGGCCGCGATGCTGGGTGGCGGAAAGCTGGCGATGGGGATGGTCGATTCCGTGCCGGCCGGACAATACGGAAAGGCCGCGCTGGAAAGCGTGAACCTGTGGAACAGTGTCGAAGACAGCGTCGCGCAGGCCGACAACGTCCGCGCGGCGCTGGCGCTGGTCGCGACCGGCGAGGCGCCGCTGGGCATCGTCTACGCGACCGACGCCGCCGCCGAACCTGCGGTCCAGGTCGTTGGCACCTTCGCAGAGGACACGCACCCCCCGATCACCTATCCCGCCGCGCTGGTGGCAAGGGCAGGGGACGCGGCGGCGTCTTTCCTCGACGCGCTGAGCGGTCCCGAAGCCGCGCAGGTGTTCGAAGGCGAGGGTTTCACGCTGATCCAGGCGGATGGCTGACTGGCTGACGCCCACGGAATGGGACGCGCTGCGCCTGTCGTTGCGCGTCTCGCTGTGGGCGACGCTGTGCAGTCTGCCGCTGGCCTTGCTGACCGCCCATGCACTGGCGCGCTGGCGCTTTCCGGGACGTGAGGTGCTGAACGGCCTCGTCCACCTGCCACTGGTGCTGCCGCCGGTGGTCACCGGCTATCTGCTGCTGCTGACCTTCGGAACGCGCGGTCCGATAGGCAGCGTCCTGCAGGATCTCGGCATCGTCTTCGCGTTCCGCTGGACCGGCGCGGCGCTGGCCGCCGCGATCATGGCCTTCCCGCTGATGGTGCGCGCGATCCGCCTGTCGGTCGAGGCGGTGGACCCGCGGCTGGAACAGGCGGCCGGCACGCTGGGCGCGTCGCGCGCATGGGTCTGGCTGACGGTCACGTTGCCCCTGATCCTGCCCGGCGTGATCGCGGGTGCAGTGCTGGCCTTTGCCAAGGCAATGGGCGAATTCGGCGCCACGATCACCTTTGTCTCGAACATCCCCGGCCAGACCCAGACCCTGCCATCTGCGATCTACGCCTTCCTTCAGGTGCCGGGGGGCGAAGGCTCTGCCGCGCGGCTGGTCGCGATCTCGGTCGCGGTGGCGATGGGTGCGCTGATCCTGTCGGAATGGCTGGCCCGCCGCGTCGCGCGCCGGGTGGCAGGCGCATGAGCCTGACCGTCACGCTGCAGCACCGCTTCGCGGGCTTCGACCTGGATCTGGCGTTTCAGGCGCCACCGGGCGTCACCGTGCTTTACGGCCCCTCGGGTTCTGGCAAGTCGACGGTGCTGGCGGCCATCGCCGGGCTGATGCGTCCCGATCACGCGCGGATCGCCATCGACGGCACCGTGCTGACTGACACCACGCGCGGCCTGTCCGTGCCGCCCCATCGCCGCCGTCTGGGGGTCATCTTTCAGGACGGGCGTCTGTTTCCGCACCTGTCCGTGCGCCGCAACCTGCGCTACGGGCGCTGGTTCGCGCCCCTTGGTTCCGATGCCGCGTCCGAGGATGCGGTGGTCGAGATGCTGGGCCTCGGCCCGCTGCTGGATCGGGCGCCCGCCAACCTGTCGGGCGGCGAGCGTCAGCGTGTCGCCATCGGCCGTGCGCTGCTATCCTCGCCGCGCCTGATCCTGGCCGATGAACCGCTGTCGGCACTGGACGGGGCGCTGAAGGCCGAGATCCTGCCCTATCTTGAACGGTTGCGGGACGAATGGCGGGTCCCGATCCTGTATGTCAGCCATCAGCCGTCCGAGGTGACGCGGCTGTCCACAACCATCGCGCTGATGCGCAACGGCCGGATCACCCGAATCGGTCCCGCGGCCGAGGTGATGGCCGATCCCGCGCTGGCCGGCGCGGGCCGCGATGCCGGCGCCTTCATCGAGGCGCGGGTCCGCGCCCATCACCCCGACGGCGTGACCGAACTGGATGCCGGCGGCCTGCCGCTGTTCCTGCCGACGCTTGCCGCGGCCCCCGGCGACCGGCTGCGCCTGCGCATCGCCGCCCCCGACGTGATGCTGGCGGCAGAGGCGCCGGGACAGATCTCGGCCCTGAACCTGCTTCCGGGCGTGGTTGACGGGATCCGGCAGGACGGGCATTCCGTCCTGGTCCGGCTGATGACCGATGCCGGACCGATCCTGTCACGGATCACCGAACGATCGGCCCGCGCGCTGCAAGTCCAGCCCGGCGCGCGACTGGTCGCGATCGTCAAGTCGTTCTCGCATGATGCGGGCGACATCGGCTCCGCGCATCGCTGAGGTTCCGCTTCCCCGCGCGCTGCGATAGTCTGCCGCGATCGTCACCCCCTGATCCGATCGGCCTCATCAATCATGCTCGACAAGCTGGAAATGTTCATCGCCGTCGCGAAAGAGGGCCATTTCGGTCGTGCGGCGCAAAGCCTCGGGATCACCCAGCCGACGCTGTCCACCGGCCTTAAGCAGCTCGAGGATCAGCTGGGCGTGCAGCTGGTCTTTCGCGGCTCGCGCTATGGCGGGCTGACGCCCGAGGGTCAGACCGCGCTGGTCTGGGCGCGCAAGATCGCGGGTGACGCGCGGCAATTGAAGGAAGAGATGCGGTTCAAGCGTCACGGCCTGTCGGGGCGGCTGCGCATCGCGGCGATCCCGACGGCGCTGACTTGGGCGGCGGAACTGGCCGCGATCTTCACCGATAAGCATCCGAACGTGCGCTTCACCATCCTGTCGCGCACCTCGGTCGAGATCCTGTCGATGCTCGACAATCTCGATGTCGATGCCGGCATCTCGTATCTCGACAACGAGCCGATGGGCCGCGTCAGCACCGAGCCGCTTTACGAGGAACGCTATCTGGTCGTGTGTTCCGCAAGCTCGCCCTTCGCCGCCAAGAAGTCGCTGCGCTGGCAGGATCTGGACGGGCAGAAGCTGTGCCTGCTGACCCCCGACATGCAGAACCGCCGGATCATCAACCGCAATTTCGAATCCCTGGGTGTTACGGCCGAGGCGACGATCGAATCCAATTCGACCGTTGTGCTTCTGGCGACCATCGCCCGCGGTGACTGGCTGACGGTCCTGCCCGAGGACATCGCCCGCTTTCTGGCCGAAGGGAAGGCGCTGAAGCTGATCCCGCTGTCCGGCCAGACCCCTGAACATACGGTCGGGCTGGTGGCGCCCTATCGTGAGCCGCACACCCCTGTTCTTGAGGAATTGCTGCGCGAGGCGCGGCGGCTTTCGGCGGCGAAACGATAGAGACTGTCAATCGACCAACGGAAAGCCTATATTGAATTCATATCATTGCACGTTAGGTTCCGGGAGGAGATAGAAGGGGGGCCAGCCATATGCAGTCAGCCAATCCGGCGTCCATCGACGAAATGCGCGCCATCATTGAAGAACATCTTGGGCTGGAAGGGCCGTTGTTGCCGATTCTGCACAGCCTGCAGGACACCTACGGCTGCATTCCCGAGGACTCGGTCGGCCTGATGGCCGAAGCTCTGAACCTGACCCGCGCCGAAGTGCATGGCGTCATCACCTTCTACCACGATTTCCGCAAGGCGCCGGCGGGCCGCCACGTCGTCAAGATCTGCCGGGCCGAAGCCTGCCAGTCGATGGGCGGGGCGAGCCTGGCCGAAGAGACGCTTACGAAGCTGGGCATCGACTGGCACGGCACCACGAAGAACGGCGCCGTCACGGTCGAGCCGGTCTATTGCCTGGGCCTCTGCGCCTGCGCACCGGCGATGATGGTGGACAAAAAGGTCCACGGCCGACTGGATCGCAGCCGTGTCGATGCCATTCTGGCGGAGGCGGGCGCATGAAGGTTTACATTTCCTCCGACAGCGCCGCGACCGCAGTGGGTGCCGATGATGTCGCCGCCGCGCTGACCAAACATGCCGCCGACAAGGGCATCGAGATCGAGCTGAAGCGGATCGGCTCGCGTGGGATGGCCTGGCTGGAGCCGCTGGTCGAGGTCGAGATCGATGGCGTCCGCCATGGCTTTGGCGGTGTCTCGCCCGACGATGTCGCCGCGGTTCTGGACAACAGCAGCGACAAGGCGCTTGGCCCGGTCGATGAGATCGAGTGGATGAAGCGCCAGACGCGGCTGACCTTCGCCCGCTGCGGCGTGATCGAGCCGCTGAACCTGGATGAATATCGTGCGCATGGTGGCTTGGTCGGCCTGACCCGCGCGACGTCGCTGACCGGCGGCGAGATCGTGCGGGAAGTCACCGACAGCGGCCTGCGCGGCCGCGGCGGTGCGGGCTTCCCCACCGGCATCAAGTGGAAGACCGTCCACGATGCCGTCGCGCCGCAGAAATACATCGTCTGCAACGCCGATGAAGGCGACAGCGGCACCTTCGCCGACCGCATGATCATGGAAGGCGATCCGTTCAGCCTGATCGAGGGCATGGCGATCGCCGGTCTCGCCGTCGGTGCGACGCGCGGCTACGTCTATCTGCGCTCCGAATACCCCGATGCGATCCGCGTGATGAACGCGGCGCTGGATATCGCGCGCCGCGAAGGCGTGCTGGGCGACAGCGTGATGGGATCGGGCCGGGCGTTCGACATGTGGGTCCGCGTCGGCGCGGGTGCCTATGTCTGCGGCGAGGAAACCAGCCTGCTCAACAGCCTCGAAGGCAAGCGCGGCACCGTTCGCGCCAAGCCCCCGCTGCCGGCGCTGGAAGGGTTCCTGGGCAAGCCGACGGTGGTCAACAACGTGATATCGCTGGCAACGGTGCCGGTCATCATGGAGCGCGGCGCCCAGAACTATGCCGATTTCGGGATCGGCCGTTCGCGCGGCACGGCGACCTTGCAGGTCGCGGGCAACGTGGCCCGCGGCGGTCTGTTCGAAACCGCTTTCGGCATGACGCTGGGCGAACTGGTCAACGAGATCGCCGGCGGCACCGCCAGCGGCCGCCCGGTCAAGGCGGTTCAGGTCGGCGGCCCGCTGGGTGCCTATATGCCGCTGTCGAAATTCGACACGCCGCTCGGCTATGAGGAATTCGACAAGGCGGGCGGCCTGATCGGCCATGCCGGTCTGGTCGTGTTCGACGACACCGCCGACATGCTGCAGATGGCGCGCTTCGCGATGGAATTCTGCGCCGTCGAATCCTGCGGCAAATGCACGCCCTGCCGGATCGGCGCCACCCGCGGGGTCGAGACGATCGACCGCATCGCGCGCGGCGACGAGGCAGCCAAGGTCATCCTCGCCGATCTGTGCGAGACGATGAAGGACGGCTCGCTCTGCGCGCTTGGCGGCTTTACCCCTTATCCTGTGATGTCGGCCGTGACCGAGTTCCCCGACGACTTCGCCACCGCAAAGGAGGCAGCGGAATGAAAGACTTCATCATCCCCCCGATGGACCTGCAGGACGACCGTGACATGGGCACCCCCGCCCGCGTCGGTGCGCCTGTCACCCTGACGATCGACGGCTTTTCGGTGACCGTGCCCGAAGGCACCAGCGTCATGCGCGCTTCGGCCGAGCTTGGGATCGACGTTCCCAAGCTCTGCGCCAGCGACAACATGGAAGCCTTCGGTTCGTGCCGTCTTTGCGTCGTGGAAATCGAAGGGCGCCGCGGCACCCCCGCTTCCTGCACCACGCCGGTGACGGAAGGCATGGTCGTCCACACCCAGTCCAGCAAGATCCGCAAGATCCGCAAGGGCGTGATGGAGCTCTACATCTCCGATCACCCGCTGGACTGCCTGACCTGCTCAGCCAACGGCGATTGCGAATTGCAGGACCAGGCCGGCGCCGTCGGCCTGCGCGAAGTGCGCTATACCTCGGGTGAGAACCATTACGATCCGGCGAACAACGGCACGCTGGCGCAGGGCGACGCCCGCGCGCGGGGCACCCGTGGCGCGGACGCCGCCGATCTGGGCAACCCGCTGTTCATCCCCAAGGACAATTCGAACCCGTATTTCACCTACGATCCCAGCAAGTGCATCGTCTGCTCGCGCTGCGTGCGGGCCTGCGAAGAGGTGCAGGGCACCTTCGCGCTGACGATCGAAGGCCGTGGTTTCGACAGCCGCGTCTCGGCCGGTGCTGCCGACGACAACTTCCTGACCTCGGATTGCGTCAGCTGCGGCGCCTGCGTGCAGGCCTGCCCGACAGCGACGCTTCAGGAAAAATCCGTGGCGGCGATGGGCACGCCGGAACGGTCGGTCATCACCACCTGCGCCTATTGCGGCGTCGGCTGTTCCTTCAAAGCGGAAATGCAGGGCGACGAACTGGTCCGCATGACGCCCTGGAAGCACGGCAAGGCCAACCGCGGTCATAGTTGCGTCAAGGGTCGCTTTGCCTATGGCTACGCGAACCATACCGACCGCATCCTGAACCCGATGATCCGCGACACGATCGACGAGCCGTGGCGCGAAGTGTCGTGGGAAGAGGCTCTGGGCTTCGCCGCCAAGCGGATGCGCGGCCTGCAGGAGAAGTACGGCAAGAAGTCGATCGGCGTGATCACCTCTTCGCGCTGCACGAACGAGGAAACCTACCTCGTCCAGAAGCTGACACGCGCCGTCTTCCACAACAACAACACCGACACCTGCGCCCGCGTCTGCCACTCGCCCACCGGCTACGGCCTGGGCCAGACCTACGGCACCTCGGCCGGGACGCAGGATTTCGACAGCGTCGAGCATACTGACGTTGCGATGATCATCGGCGCCAACCCGACCGACGGCCACCCGGTCTTCGCCAGCCGCCTGAAAAAGCGTCTGCGGGCCGGTGCAAAGCTGATCGTCGTCGATCCGCGCCGCATCGACATGGTGAAATCCGCGCATATCAGCGCACAGCATCACCTGCCGTTGCGTCCGGGCACGAACGTCGCCGTCGTTTCGGCGCTGGCGCATGTGATCGTGACCGAGAAGCTCTACGACGAGGCCTTCATCCGCGAGCGCTGCGACTGGAACGAATTCCAGGAATATGCGGAATTCATCTCGCAGGATCGTCACAGCCCGGAACAGACCGAAAGCCTGACCGGCGTTCCCTCGGCCGAGCTTCGCGCCGCGGCGCGGACCTATGCGACCGGCGGCAACGGGGCGATCTATTACGGCCTCGGCGTCACCGAACACTCGCAGGGTTCGACCACCGTGATGGGGATCGCCAACCTCGCCATGCTGACCGGCAATATCGGTCGGCGAGGCGTCGGCGTGAACCCGCTGCGCGGCCAGAACAACGTGCAGGGTTCGTGCGACATGGGTTCGTTCCCGCACGAACTGCCCGGCTATCGCCACGTCAAGCATCCCGACGTCCGTGCGATGTTCGAGGAAGTCTGGGGCGTTCCGATCGATCCCGAGCCGGGCCTGCGCATCCCGAACATGCTGGACGCGGCCGTCGAGGGCACGTTCAAGGGTCTTTACTGCCAGGGCGAGGACATTCTTCAGTCCGACCCGGACACGCATCACGTGGCGGCCGGTCTTGCGGCGATGGAATGCGTCATCGTCCACGACCTGTTCCTGAACGAGACCGCGAACTACGCGCATGTCTTCCTGCCGGGGTCGAGCTTCCTCGAAAAGGACGGCACCTTCACCAACGCCGAGCGCCGCATCAACCGCGTGCGTGAGGTGATGAAGCCCAAGAACGGCTATGCGGATTGGGAAATCACCCAGATGCTGGCCAACGCGATGGGCGCCAACTGGACCTACACGCATCCCAGCCAGATCATGGACGAGATCGCGGCGACCACGCCGTCCTTCGCGAACGTGACCTACGAATTGCTGGAAGAGCGCGGCTCGGTCCAGTGGCCCTGCAACGAAGAACATCCCGAAGGCACGCCCCTGATGCATGTCGACGGCTTCGTGCGCGGCAAGGGTCGTTTCGTGGTGACGGAATACATCGCGACGGACGAAAAGTCCGGCCCTCGCTTCCCGCTGCTGCTGACGACCGGGCGCATCCTGTCGCAGTACAACGTGGGCGCGCAGACCCGGCGGACCGACAATGTGATCTGGCATCAGGAAGACGTGCTGGAGATTCACCCCCATGACGCGGAAAGCCGCGGGGTGAACGAAGGCGACTGGATCAAGCTGGCCAGCCGCGCGGGCGAGACGACGCTGCGCGCGACGCTGACCGATCGGGTCAGCCCGGGCGTGGTCTACACCACCTTCCACCACCCGGTCACGCAGGCCAACGTCATCACCACCGACTTCTCGGACTGGGCGACGAACTGCCCGGAATACAAGGTGACGGCGGTTCAGGTCAGCCCGTCCAACGGTCCGACCGACTGGCAGGAGGAGTACAACGCCCAGGCCGAAATGTCGCGGCGGATCCTGCCCGCGGCGGAATAAGGCGATGGCCGACCGCTTCCCTCCAGCGGTCAGCAGCGCCGCCCTCTCGGTGCAGCGCGAGAATGCTTTGAACGTGCATCACGCGCTGCCCGAAGAGGTGCCCGTGGCGATGGTTTTCGATGCCAGCACGCTGGCCGTGATGATGGCCAGCCCCGCTGACATCGAGGATTTTGCCCGTGGCTTCGCCATCACCGAAGGCGTGATCACCGACCCATGCCAGATCGAGAAATTCGAGATCGCCGACCATCCGGCGGGGATCGAGGCGCGCTTCTGGCTGTCCGAGGATCGGCGCGATGCGCTGGCCGCGCGGCGCCGGCTTCTGGCTGGTCCGGTCGGCTGCGGATTGTGCGGGATCGACTCTCTGGCCGAGGCGATCCGTCCGCTGCCGCAGGTTGCGGATGACGGTCTTCGGCTCAGCCGCGATCAGGTTGCGGGCGCGACGGATCTGCTGCGCGATCTGCAGCCGCTGCACAACCAGACCCGCGCCACCCATGCGGCGGGGTTTCTGGTGCCGGGGCAGGGGATCGTGCTGGCCCGAGAGGATGTCGGCCGCCACAACGCGCTCGACAAGCTGATCGGGGCGATGTCGCGGCAGGGGATCGACCCGGCCTCCGGCGCCTTCGTGATGACCAGCCGCCTGTCGGTCGAACTGGTCCAGAAATGCGCGATCGCGGGCTGCCCCGCGATCATCGCCGTCTCGGCCCCCACGGCGCACGCCCTGCGTCTGGCCGAGGATGCCGGCATCACGCTGATAGCCCTAGCCCGCAACGGCGGCTTTTCCATCTTCACCCATCCTGAACGTATCCAGACGAAGGTTTCCGATGTCGCCTGAGAAAATGATCCACATGTGCAACCAGATCGCGAGCTTCTTCAAGACGCAGCCCAAGATCGACGCCGCGACCAGCATCGCGGGCCATCTGCACGATTTCTGGGAGCCGCGGATGCTGGCGCAGCTCATCGCCTACGTCCACGATGGCGGCGAAGGGCTCGACCCGCTGGTGATCGACGCGGTGGTGAACCACATCGAGCGGCCCGACCCCGAGGTCGAGGAATCCGAACGCGTCGCGGACCAAACCCCCACCGGCTGACCCGATCCGCGCAGGAAAAAGCCCCGCGCAGCGGCGACTGCGCGGGGCTTTCTGTTAAGCGGGCGTCTTAGCCCAGCACTTCCTCGATCGCGTCCTTCGTGGCGGCGACGATCTGGTCGGCCTCGCCCTTCGACAGGCAAAGCGGCGGCGCAAAGCCCAGGATATCGCCCTGCGGCATCGCGCGCGCGATCACGCCGCGCTTCAGCATCGCGGCGACGACCTTCGCGCCCTTGCCTTCCGATGCGTCGAAGAAGCGACGCTCGTCCCGGTCCGCGACCAGTTCGACCGCGCACAGCATCCCCTCGCCGCGCACTTCGCCGACATGGGCGTGATTGCCCACCGCGTCCTGCATCGCGCGGTTCAGGTAGGCACCGGTCTCGCCCGCGTTCTTCACCAGGCCCAGATCGTCGATCAGCTTCAGGTTCGCAATCCCCGCAGCCGCACCGATGGGATGCGCCGAATAGGTCCAGCCATGACCCAGGACGCCGTACTCGTCGGTCCCTTCGGTCAGCACATCCCACATCTTCTGGCCGACGATGCTCGCCGACAGCGGCGCATAGGCGCTGGTCAGCCCCTTGGCCGAGGTGATCAGGTCCGGCGTGATCCCATAGTGATCGCTGCCGAACATCGTGCCCAGACGTCCGAAGCCGGTGACGACCTCATCCGCGATCAGCAGGATGTCGTATTTCTCCAGCACGGCCTGGATCTTGGTCCAGTACCCTGCGGGCGGGGGAACGATGCCCCCGGTGCCCAGAACCGGCTCGCCGATGAAGGCCGCGATCGTCTCGGGCCCTTCGGCCTGGATCAGCGCATCCAGCTTCTGGGCGCAATAGGTCGAGAAATCTTCCTCGCTCATCCCATCCTCGGGGCGACGGAAGTAATAGGGCGCCTCGGTATGGATCACCTGCGCCAAGGGCAGGTCGAACTTCTTGTGAAACAGCTCCAGCCCGGTCAGGCTGCCGGTCATCAGGCCCGAGCCGTGGTATCCACGCCAGCGGCTGATGATCTTCTTCTTCTCGGGCCGGCCGAGGATGTTGTTGTAGTACCAGACCAGCTTGATGTTGGTCTCGTTCGCATCCGAGCCGCCCAGCCCGAAATAGACCCGTGCCATGCCCTTCGGCGCCCGGTCCATGACCATCTTGGCCAGCGTGATGTTCGCTTCCGATCCATGACCCGCATAGGCGTGGTAATAGGCAAGCTCATGAGCCTGTTTCGCGATCGCATCAGCGATTTCGGTTCGGCCATAGCCGACATTGACGCAATAGAGGCCCGCGAAGCCGTCCAGCAGCCGGTTGCCGTCACGGTCGGTGATGAAGCTGCCCTCACCCCCGGTCACGATCCGCTGCGGCGCTTCGCCGCGCGCGAATTGACCCAGGTGGGTCGAGGGGTGAAAGAAGCTCTCGCGGTCCCATTTGGCGAGTTCGTCGTTGGTCAGCATGTGGGGTCCTTTCTGAAATTTCGTGTGGGGGGGGCAGTTATAGGCCGCTCGGCGCTTCGCGCGTTCGCCGCTGAAAATGGTCCACTGGACCTTTTTCCGGGCGCGGCTCACCCCCAATCGCGGCAGACGTACTTGATCTCGGTAAAGGCCTCCAGACCCTGGCGCGCGCCTTCGCGGCCGATACCGGATTGCTTCATGCCGCCGAACGGAATCGGCGCGCCGGTGACCTTGGTGCGGTTCACCGCGACCATGCCGTACTGCAACGCCCGCGTCGCGCGATAGATCCGCCGCGGGTCGAGGCTGTGGACATAGGCCACCAGCCCGTATTCGCTGTCGTTGGCGCGGCGGTAGACCTCGTCCTCGTCGTCGAAGGGCGTCAGCGCGGCGACCGGGCCGAAGGTCTCCTCGCGCATGATCGCGGCCTCGTCAGGCACATCGGCCAGCACCGTCGGCTTGTAGAACAGCGGCCCCAGCGTCTCGTCGACCTCGCCCCCGGTCAGCAACCGCGCGCCTTTCTCCAGCGCGTCGGCGACATGCGCCTTCTGCTTGTCGATCTGCCGGTCGTGGATCAGCGGACCCAGATCGGGATCGTCCATGCCCATTCCAAGCGTCAGCTTTTCGACCGCGGCGGTGAATTTCTCGCAGAACGCGTCATAGACGGCGCGGTGGATGTAGAACCGGTTCGCGCCCAGACAATCCTGCCCGGACGTCGCGAACTTGGCCTTGATCGCCTCGGTCACGGCGCGGTCCAGATCGGCGTTCTGGAACACAATGAAGGGCGCATGCCCGCCCAGTTCCATCACCAGCCGCTTCACCGTGTCGGCCGACTGGCGATAAAGCAGCCGACCCACCTCGGTCGAGCCGGTGAAGGACAGCGCGCGCACCCGTTTGTCACCCGTCCATTCGCCCACGATCGTGGCGGCATCGCCGATCACCGTGTTGACGACGCCGTCCGGAAATCCGGCGCGCTGTGCCAGCACCGACAAGGCCAGTGCCGACAGCGGTGTCTCGGCCGAAGGGTGGATGACAACCGTGCAGCCGGCGCCAAGCGCGGCTGCGGCCTTGCGGGTGATCATCGCGCAGGGAAAGTTCCACGGCGTGATGAGCGCGGCGACACCCACCGGCTCGCGCCACAATTCGACCTCGGCATCGGCAAGATGGCTGGTGATGCCTTCGATATTCGGGCGCAGCGCCTCTTCGGCGTAGAACTGGACGAAGCTCGCGGCATAGTCGATCTCGCCCCGCGCTTCGCCGATGGGCTTGCCCTGTTCGGCGACCATGATCCGCGCAAGGTCTTCCTTCGCGTCGAGGATCAGGCGGTGCCACCGATGCAGGATCGCCGCGCGGTCCTGGGGCAGCATTCCCGACCAGGCGGGAAACGCGGCCTGCGCGGCATCGACCGCCTCGCGCGCCTGCGGGGCGCCGCTGATCGCAACCTGCGCCACCAACCCGCCGGTCGCGGGATCACGCACCGCAAGCCGCCCGTCGCCGGCAAAATCGCCGCGCCCCGGCAGCAGGTCCGCATCGTCCAGCAGATCGGGCAAACGGTCGGGCATCGTGTCGAGCATGGCGAAACTCCTTTGCATCATATGTGCAAGGATGGCGCCGACCACGGGGTGGATTTCACCAAAGACCGCCATCGCGGCAGAGGAATCCTCTGCAATGGCGCGGACAGCCGAGACTTTCCCTGCTGTTCTAGCCGCCCAGCAGCGGCGAGGCGGGCGGCGTTTCCTTCGCGGTCTTGGTCACGATGTAGCTGTAATACCGCCTGACGCCGGCCGGGCTTTCCAGCAGGCCGTCCATCAGGGCCTGGAAAGCCGCGACATCCTTTGCGATGACCTGCAGCAGGTAATCATGCCCGCCGCCCACGGCCCACGCACCAACGACCGCGTCCATCCGCGCCACCACACGCTCGAAGGTCTGGAAGCTTTCGGCCTTGTGGCTGTCCAGTTCCACCGTGACGAAGACCTGCACGTGCGGGCCAAGCGCGGCTAGGTCGATCTCGGCCCGGTAGCCGCGGATCAGGCCCGCCTCTTCCAGTCGCTTCATCCGTTCCCAGCAGGGGGTGGGTGACAGGTTCACGCGGCCTGCAAGCTCGGTCTTCGCGATGCGCCCCTCGCGCGTCAGGACGGCGAGAATGGCGATGTCGCGATCGTCGAGGCGCAGCTTGCTCATGTCCGCTTGTTGTCCCGACCCGGTGCTTTGTCAATCAGCGCGACCGTCGTCGGCACGCTGCCCATCCATGCGTCAGGACAGGTGCGGCAAAAAGCGCCTTGGAAAGGGTCGGAACCATTGTTCACGACCGGTTGTTTGACACCCAACGGCCGAATTGTCATGATTTCAACGTGAAAACTGACGTGGATGCCGTGTGGCCGGATCGTCGGCCACTCGCGGCGGCGGTCCCACCGGGTCCGTCCAAACCGAAAAGCAGGGCGCCCCGGCAACAGCCGCAGGGATCGCCCGCAACAGGAGGTTCAATGACCTATAAAGCGATCACGACCTACAAATCCCTCACCGCCGCCAGCGTTGTCGCGCTGATGCTCGGCGCAGGTGCCGCCAGCGCCGACACCTGGCGCTATGCCTTCGAAGAGGCGATGGAAGAGGTGCAGGGCAAGTACGCCCAGAAATTCAAGGAAGAGGTCGAGGCCAATTCCGACCATGAGGTACAGCTGTTCCCGTTCGGCACGCTGGGTGAATCCGCCGACATCATGGAACAGGCACAGTCGGGCATTCTGCAATTCGTGGACCAGTCGCCCGGCTTCACCGGCGCGCTGATCCCCGAGGCGCAGGTCTTCTTCGTGCCCTATCTGCTGCCCGCCGATGGCGAAGAGCTGAACACCTTCTTCCGCGAAAGCAAGGCGATCAAGGAGCTGTTCCCACCGCTTTACGTCGAGCAGGGCCTGGAACTGCTGACCATGTTCCCCGAAGGCGAGGTCATGATGACCACGCAAAACGCGGTCACCTCGCCCGAGGACCTGAACGAGGTGAAGTTCCGGGTGATGACCAATCCGCTTCTGGTCGAAAGCTATCAGGCCTTCGGCGCGACGCCGACGCCGCTTCCCTGGGGGGAAGTCTACGGCGCGCTGCAGACCGGCATCATCCAGGGTCAGGAAAACCCCGCCTTCTTCATCGAGTCGACGAAGATGTACGAGGTGACGGACCACATCACCCGCCTTGGCCACAACAACTTCACCACCGCGGTGATGGCCAACAAGGAATTCTATGACGGCCTGTCCGACGAGGACAAGGAAGTGGTCCAGAACGCCAGCCAGGCGGCCTTCGACTACATCCTCGAATACCAGCAGGGCCTGACCGAGGAATCGCTGGCCAAGATCAAGGAAGCGAAGCCCGACATCACGATCACCACGCTGACCGAAGAACAGCGCCAGCCGTTCATGGACACGGCGGAATCGGTCGAGGCGGAGTATCTCGAGATCGGCGGCGAACAGGCGCAGGCGATCCTTGACCAGATGAAGGCCGACCTCGAGATGGCGGCAGGCAGCGCCGGCGGCGAGGCCGCAGCGGAGGCCGGCACCGACACCGCGGCGGCCGAGGGCGAGATGGCCGAAGGCGAAGCTGCCGAAGGTGACGCCAGTGCCGAGCCCATGCCCGCCGAGGGCGAACAGCCGTCCAACTGAACGAACTTGATGGGCCCGGCCAATACGGTCGGGCCTTTTTCTTCACGGACAACCAACAGGCGGGGACAGCCTATGCCCAAACCCACGTCGCGGGACGATCAGGTCGACCCGGACATCATCGCTGCAGCCGAAGTCTCGGTCACGGATGACGACATCGACGATTCCACCTATCGCTCCGGCCTGCCGGGTCCGCTTGGGATCGTCGATGTCGCCATCGCCCGGATCGAGGCGGTTCTGCTCGCGGCAGGCGTTCTTCTGATGGCGATCAACACGATCGCCAATGTCGTCGGGCGCTACGTGTTCGGCGAAAGCATCTTCTTTTCCGAGGAACTGAACCAGGCATTGATCGTGCTGATCACCTTCGCGGGCATTTCCTATGCCGCGCGGCACGGGCGCCATATCCGTATGTCGGCTTTCTACGATGCGATGCCCTACGGGATGCGCAAGGCGATGATGATCCTGATCGCCGCGGTCACCGCCGCCGCGATGTTTCTTCTGGCCTGGTACGCCTTCGACTACGTCACCACGCAGGCCTCGCGGGGACGGGTGCTCCCGGCGCTGCAGATTCCGCAATGGTGGATCATCGTCTGGACGCCGCTGGGCTTTGCCCTGACCGGAATCCAGTACGCGCTGACCGCGGTGAAGAACCTGATCGAGCCAGAGATCTGGTTGTCGACCTCGACGCCCGACCAGCATGCGCCCGCACCCGGCAGCCCTGAAAACAAGGAGGCGCAGTCATGACCTGGGCCATCTTCGGCACGATGATCGTGCTGCTTCTTCTGGGCTTTCCGATGATGGTGCCGCTGATCGCGGGATCGCTGATCGGGTTCGTGGCGCTGTTCGGTGGCTTTTCCCAGCTCGACACGATGGTCCAGCAGGTGCTTGCGGGCATTCGTCCCGCCAGCCTGATCGCGGTACCGATGTTCATCTTCGCCGCCGACATCATGACGCGGGGACAATCGGCGACGCGGCTGATCGACCTCGTGATGGCCTTCGTCGGCCATCTGCGGGGCGGGCTGGCCGTCTCGACCGCCGCCGCCTGCACGCTGTTCGGGGCCGTCTCGGGCTCGACCCAGGCGACCGTGGTCGCGGTCGGCGGACCACTGCGCCCGCGGATGCTGAAAGCGGGCTACAAGGACAGCTTCACCCTGGCGCTGATCATCAACGCGTCCGACATCGCCTTTCTGATCCCGCCCTCCATCGGCATGATCATCTACGGCGTCGTCTCGGGTACCTCGATTTCCGAACTGTTCATCGCCGGCATCGGACCCGGTCTGCTGATCCTGCTGATGTTTTCGGTCTATTCGTGGTTCTATGCCAAGCGCCACAACGTTCCGACCGAACCGAAGGCCAGCTGGGGCGAGCGGCGCGACGCGATCCTGCGCGCCCTGTGGCCGCTGGGCTTCCCTGTCATCATCGTGGGCGGCATCTATGGCGGAATCTTCTCGCCGACCGAGGCTGCCGCGGCCTGCGTTCTCTACGCGCTGTTCCTGGAAATGATCATCTTTCGCGAAATGACGTTCAAACAGCTTTATGCCACCGCGAAATCGACGGGTCTGATCACCGCCGTGGTCTTCATCCTCGTCGGTGCCGGGGCCGCGTTCAGCTATGTCATCAGCTTTGCGCAGATCCCGCAGCAGATACTGGGCGCCATCGGCATCGACGAGATGGGGCAGTACGGCGTGCTCTTCACCATCTCGATCGCCTTCTTCATCGGCTGCATGTTCGTCGATCCGATCGTGGTGATCCTGATCCTGGTGCCGATTTTCGCACCGGTCGTGCAATCCGTCGGGCTGGACCCGGTTCTGGTCGGCACGATCATCACGCTGCAGGTGGCGATCGGTTCCGCGACGCCGCCCTTCGGCTGCGACATCTTTACGGCCATCGCGGTGTTCAAGCGCCCCTATGCCGAGGTCATCCGCGGCACGCCACCCTTCATCCTGATGTTGCTGACGGCCTCGGTGTTGCTGATCTTCTTCCCGCAGATCGCCCTGTTCCTGCGTGATCTCGCCTTCCCCGGCTCGGCGGGCTAGACCGTCCTCATGGACGACCTTCTGACCCGCTTCGGACTGATCGCGCTTGCGACCGACATGACGATCGAGCGTGACGCGCAGCGCCTGATGCCCGAGGGCACGGCGCTGCATGTCACCCGCATCGAATTCGCGAACCCCACCACGCCCGACAATCTTCGCGCCACCGGCCCGCGTCTCGCCGCGGCAGCGGCGCTGCTGGTGCCGGGTGTCGATCTGGCCGGGATCGGCTTTGGCTGCACCTCGGCCAGCGCGGTTCTGGGCGACGATCTGCCGCGGCTTCTGGATGACGGTCGCGCGCCGGTCAGCACGCCGGTCAACGGCGCCGTGCGCGGGCTGAAGGCGATGGGCCTGTCGCGACTGGCGTTGATGACGCCCTATCTGGCGGAAACCACGGTGCCGGTCGCCGAAAGCTTCGCCAAGGGTGGCATCGAGGTCGTGTCGCAGCATTCGATGGGTCACGGCGATGATCGCGACATGGCGCGGCTGAGCGATCAGGCGATGATCGACGCGGTCGCGCGTGCCGACACTCCCGATGCGCAGGCGATCTTCATGTCCTGCACTGCGCTGCCGGCGCTGCGGGTGATCCCGCGACTGGAGGCGATGCTGGGCAAGCCGGTCCTGTCCTCGAACCTCGCGCTGTTCTGGTCGATGCTGGACCGGGCCCAGGTGCCTTGTGCGGGACCGTTCCGATTGATGGGGTGCCGCACATGGTAGGTCTGGAGGACATCATCGCGGCGCAGGCCCGGATTGCCGGCAAGGTGCGCGAGACGCCGGTCCGGCAATCGGCCAGCCTTGCGCGGCTTGCGGGCGCGCCGGTCTGGCTGAAATGCGAACACCATCAGGACACGGGCGCCTTCAAGCTGCGCGGCGCCAGCAACGCGGTGGCGCGACTGGATGACGGCAAGGCGGGCGGGATCAAGGGCGTAACCACCGCGTCGACCGGCAATCATGGCCGCGCGCTGGCACAGGCCGCGCGCGATCACGGGATGGACGCGGTGATCTGCGTTTCGCGTCTGGTGCCCAGAAACAAGATCGACGCGATCGAGGCGCTCGGCGCCGAGGCCCGCGTGATCGGCGCGACCCAGGATGAGGCTTTCGAGGAGGCGCACAGGCTTGAGGCCGAAGAAGGCTTCGCGCTGATCCCGCCCTTCGACCATCCTGACGTGATCGCGGGGCAGGGGACCCTGGGGCTGGAAATTCTCGCCCAGATCCCCGACGTGGGCGCGATCGCGGTGCCGCTGTCGGGCGGCGGGCTGCTGGCCGGTGTCGCGGCGGCGGCCAAGGCACTGCGCCACGACATCCGTATCATCGGCATCAGCATGGAAAACGGCGCCGCGATGTCTGAGGCCCTGAAGGCCGGTCATCCCGTGGACGTGACCGAGGTCGAGACGCTGGCCGACAGCCTTGGCGGCGGGATCGGGATGCAGAACCGGCTGACCTTCCCGATGGTCCGCGACCTGATGGACGACCTGATCCTTCTCAGCGAGGACGAGATCGCGGCTGGCATCCGCCACCTGTCCGTGGCCGAAGGCGAAGTGGTCGAAGGCGCCGCCGCCGTCGGCGCTGGCGCGGTCCTGGCGGGCAAGCTGGTGTCGGACAGGCCGCTGGTGCTGATCCTGTCGGGCGGAAACATCGACCTTGCCCGTCACGCCGCCATTGTCCGGGGCGAGGCATGAGCGAAATCCGCGTCCTTGATGAGCAGACGTTGCGCGGCACGGTCTCGCTCGACGGCGCGCTGATCGACGTGATCGAGCGCGCCTTCGCCGGGCTGGCGCAGGGCGGCGTGGTCATGCCACCGGTCCTGTCGATGCATCTGCCCGACGCCAATGGCGAGGTGGACGTGAAGACCGCTTATGTTCCCGGGCTGCCGGGTTTCGCGGTCAAGATCAGCCCCGGCTTCTTCGACAATCCGTCGCGCGGCCTGCCCTCGACCAGCGGGTTGATGGTGGTGCTGTCCGCGGAAACCGGCCGGGTTCAGGCGGTGCTGCTGGACAACGGCTACCTGACCGACCTGAGGACGGCGGCGGCGGGCGGCGTCGCTGCGCGCTGGCTCTCGCGCAAGGATGCGCGCCGCGCCGCGATCTTCGGCGCAGGTATGCAGGCGAAGCTTCAACTGCGGGCGCTGCGGCTGGTGCGCCCGCTGGATGCCGCGACGATCTGGGCACGCGACCCGGCCAAGGCCGAGGCTCTGGCGGCGGAGATGTCGCAGACTGGCCTGCCCACCCGCGCCGAGGCCGATCCCCAAGCCGCCCTCGCGGACGCCGACATCATCGTCACCACCACGCCTGCCAGCCAGCCGATCCTGCAGGCCGACTGGCTGCGTCCCGGACAGCACGTCACCGCGATGGGCAGCGATCAGGCGGGCAAGAACGAACTCGACCCGCGCTGCCTGGACCGCGCGGACCTCTATGTCGCCGACCGCATCAGCCAGACCGAGGCGATGGGCGAGCTGCGCGCCGCGCTCGCCGCGGGCATCGTCGCGCCACCGCTGGACTTTCCCGAACTGGGCGACATCATCACAAAGCGTCATCCCGGTCGCGTCGGGGATGACCAGATCACCATCGCCGATCTCACCGGGACCGGCGTCCAGGACACCGCCATCGCCAGCCACGTGCTGGCCCTCGTGAAGTGACATCATGCCAGAACTCCAGCGCACACCGGAACGCTTCTCCACCGCCGAATACGAACGCCGCCTGCGCCAGACGCGCGAGAGCATGGCAAAGCTGGGACTGGACCTGCTGATCGTCAGCGACCCGTCCAACATGGCCTGGCTGACCGGCTATGACGGCTGGTCCTTCTACGTCCACCAATGCGTGATCGTGGGACCGACCGGCAGCCCGATCTGGTTCGGGCGCGGACAGGACGCGCAAGGCGCGCTGCGCACCTGCTGGATGCAGGAAGACGGCGCGATCATCGGCTATCCCGATTACTACGTCCAATCGACCGAGCGGCATCCGATGGACTACCTGTGGGCGACGCTCGCCGACAAGGGCTGGCACCGCGGCTTCATCGGCGTCGAGATGGACAATTACTGGTATTCCGCCAAGGCGCATGAACGGCTGGTTCACGGCCTGCCGGAAGCCGAGATCCTTGACGCGACCGGGCTGGTGAACTGGCAGCGCGCGGTGAAGTCCGAGGAAGAACTGGACTACATGCGCAAGGCCGCCCGCATCGTCGAGCGGATGCACCGACGCATCGCCGACAAGGTCGAGGTGGGGATGCGCAAATGCGATCTGGTGGCGGAAATCTACGACGCCGGCCTGCGCTATGACGAATGGGCGGGGCACGGTGGCGATTACCCGGCGATCGTGCCGCTGCTGCCCTCGGGGCCGGATGCCGCGGCGCCGCATCTGACCTGGGACGATCAGCCGATGAAGCCCGACGAGGGCACGTTCTTCGAGATCGCCGGCTGCTACCAGCGCTACCATTGCCCGCTGTCGCGCACGATCTTTCTGGGCACCCCGCCGAAGGAAATGGTCGAGGCCGAAAAGGCCGTGCTCGACGGGATGGAGGCGGGTCTGGAAGCCGCGCGCGCGGGCAATACCTGCGAACATATCGCGGCCGCGTTCTTTTCCGTCCTCGAGGCGCACGGGATCACCAAGGACAACCGCACCGGCTATCCGATCGGCCTGTCCTATCCGCCCGACTGGGGCGAGCGCACGATGTCCCTGCGCCGTGGTGACCAGACCGTGCTGCGGCCGGGAATGACCTTCCACTTCATGACCGGCCTCTGGATGGAAAACTGGGGTTATGAGACGACGGAGTCGATCATCATCACCGAAGACGGCCCGCCCGAGATGTTCTGCACCCTGCCGCGCAAGATGCTGGTCAAGGCATGAGCGCCAGTCCGATCCGGCCGACGATCCCACTCGATGCGCCCGGCAAGGCGCATGGCTTCCTGCGGCTGCCCTACAGCCGCAACGACAGCGCGTGGGGGTCGGTGATGATCCCGCTGACGGTGATCGTCGGCGGGGAGGACGGGCCGACCGCGCTGCTGACCGGGGCGAACCACGGCGACGAATACGAAGGCCCGATCGCGCTGCAGCATCTGGCATGGGAGATCGATCCGGCGGATGTGACGGGCCGGATCATCATCGTGCCCTACATGAATTACCCGGCCTTTCGCGCCGGCACGCGGGTCAGCCCGGTCGACCAAGTGAACCTGAACCGCGCCTTTCCGGGCAAGCCTGACGGCACCGTCAGCCAGAAGATCGCCAATTATTTCAACGACGTGCTTGTGCCGATGGCGGATGTTGTGCTGGATTATCATTCCGGCGGCAAGACGCTCGATTTCCTGCCCTACGCCGCCGCGCATCGGCTGGAGGATGCCGAGCATGAGGGTCGCTGCGTCGCCGCGATGCGGGCCTTCGGTGCGCCCTACAGCATGATGATGCTGGAAATCGACGCGGTGGGCATGTTCGACACCGCGGTGGAATCGCAGGGCAAGACCTTCGTGACGACCGAGCTTGGTGGCGGCGGGACGGCGACCGCGCGCTCGGCCGACATCGCGATCCGTGGCGCGAAAAACGTGCTGCGACACGCCGGCATCCTCAAGGGCGCGGTCGAGGCAGCGGACAGTGTCATGCTGGACATGCCGGGCGACGATTGTTTCCATTTCGCCACCCGCGACGGGCTGATCCAGATGCTTTCCGATCTGGGCGATCAGGTGCAGGCCGGCCAGCCGATCGCCCGCATCTGGCCCGCCGACCGCACCGGCGTCGAGCCTGTCGAGGTGACGGCCAACCGCGACGGGCTGATCGCCGCGCGGCATTTTCCGGGACTGATCCAGTCTGGCGATTGCCTCGCCGTGCTGGCCGTCAGGGTGTAGCGGCGCGGCCCGCATATTCGCCGACGATTTCAGCCAGCACCGACACCGCCAGCACCGCAGGATCGCGGGCCGAGGGGATGACGCCGATCGGACTGCGCAGCCGCTCGATGGCATCGGGTCCGACCCCCGCCTCGGTCAGCGCGGCGACCCGCGTCTCGTGCGCACGCTTGCTGCCCTGCGCACCGATCCAGAAGGCGCGTCCGGCCAGCGCGCGGACCAACAGCGGCAGTTCCAGGTCGTGCTCGTGGTAGAACAGCGCGACCGCGGTCCAGGGGTCCGCATCCAGCGCCTCGGTCCCCGTCGCGCCCACACCTGCCGCTGCGCCGGCAGCCTGCGTGGTCTCGTCGTGGCTGTGCAGCACCGCGTCGAACCCCGAGGCGCGGGCGAGGGCCGCAAAACGCACCGGCTCGATCCCCGTGCCTGCGACGGCGAAGCGGAGGTTTGGGGGCAGCGGCACCGCAAATCCGGGACCGCCTGCCGCCATCGCGCCGGTTTTCAGGTCAATCCCCAGATGGCCCGTCTGTCGCGAGGCCTGCCGCGCCAGCGCATCCTTGACCGGCGCGACATCACCGACCGGCACCAGCGCCACGTCGATTCCGCCGCCGCAGGGCAGGATCAGGTCGCGGAAGGGCGAGCCCTGACCATAGCGCAGCGACAGCGGCGCATCGCCCGGTGCAAGCCTGCCGGCATGGATCGCGATGTCGGCCTCGATGCAGCCTGATGACAATTGTCCCACGCGTCGACCATCGGGCAGGAAGGCCATCACCGTGCCGGGTCGGCGGTAATGCGGCCCCTCGACGCCGGTCAGGACGGCCAGAACCGATCCCGGCACAAGGGCGGGCAGCGGGTCGGCCATGTAATCGGCCGAATGACCGGTCAGGGTGTTCTGGGGGATCATCTTGCCTCGGGCTGGCGGGGGCGGCACTCTGACACCGAACCTAGGCATCTTCGGGGCAAAGGCCAAGATGACGACGACGAGCGGACCCGCGGTCATGGGGCTGTTGCTGGCGGCGGGGCAGGGCACGCGCTTCGGGTCGGGCAACAAGCTGCTGGCCGACTGGGACGGGCGCCCGGTCGTTACCGCCGCTGCGCTTGCGCTGCGGCGCGCAGTGGACGGTCCCTGCGTCGCGGTCGTGCGCGATGCCCGCGTGGCGGCGCTGCTGCCGGGGTTCATCATCCTGCGCATGACGGGGCCGGCTCAGGACATGGCGGCCAGCCTGCATCGCGGCATCGCCCACGCGGCCGAGATCCAGGCGGGCCGGGCGCTGGTCGTCCTGGGCGACATGCCCTGCGTGCCGGTCACGCACCTGATGCGGCTGGTCCGCTGCGCGACCGACAGCCGCCCCGCGGCCAGCGGTCATGACGGGCGGCCCGGCGTGCCCGCCTGCCTGCCGGCCCGGCTGTTTTCCACGGCGCTCGCGGCGTCCGGCGACATGGGCGCGCGGCGCCTGCTGACCGATGCCGGCGCGCTGACCATCCCGCTGGCACCCCGCGCACGTCACGACATCGACCGGCCCGAGGATCTGCGCCGCCTGTCGCACAACTGACACGCGACCGCATCTGGACTTCACCCAAGCCTGGGTGCAGGATCGGTGGATCACGGGTCCAGCGAGAAGGCCAGACCATGACCAATCTGACAGTCAACGGAAAAGAGGTCACCTGGGACATCGATCCCGAGACACCTCTGTTGTGGGCGCTTCGCGACCACGAGAAACTCACCGGCACCAAGTTCGGCTGCGGCGTGGCGCAATGCGGCGCCTGCACCGTCATGCTGAACGGCATGCCGCGGCGGTCCTGCGTGACCCCGATCGGGACGCTGGAAGGCGCCGAGGTGACCACGATCGAGGGGATGGAGGGCGCCGAGTTCGAGGCCGTCCAGACCGCCTGGCAGGGTATCGACGTGCCGCAATGCGGCTGGTGCCAATCCGGCCAGATCATGTCGGCGACCGCGCTGCTGCAAATGAACGGCGCGCCCACCGACGAGGATATCGACAACGCGATGGCCGGCAATGTCTGCCGCTGCGCGACCTATGTCCGCGTGCGTCAGGCGATCCATGACGCCGCCAAGACGATGGAGGGCTAGGCGATGAACAAGTCAATCCGAACTTCTCGCCGCGCGTTCCTTGCCGGCACCGCCGGTCTGGTCATCGGCACCTATCTGGCGCCGCGCGGCCTGCGCGCGCAGGAAGCCGCCGCGGGCGGGGGCGGCAATCCGCTGCCGCAGCCCAATGCCTTCGTGCGCATCGCGCCCGACGACACGGTGACCGTGATCGTCAAGCATATCGAATTCGGGCAGGGCCCAAATACCGGCCTCGCCACCCTGGTGGCCGAGGAACTGGACGCCGACTGGTCGCAGATGCGCGCCGAATCCGCGCCGGCGAATGACGAAACCTACAAGAACTTCGCCTTCGGTTCGCAGGGGACCGGCGGATCCACGGCGATGGCGAACAGCTATATGCAGATGCGGCAGGTCGGCGCGATGGCGCGTGCGATGCTGGTTGCCGCTGCAGCCGCCGAATGGGGCGTCCCGGCCGAAGAAATCACGGTCGAGAAGGGCAAGATTAGCCACCCCTCGGGCCAGTCGTCCAGCTTCGGCGCCTTTGCCGAGGCGGCGGCCCAGCAGCAGCCCCCGGCCGAACCGGTGCTGAAGGATCCCGCGAACTTCACCCTGATCGGGACCGATCTGCCGAAGCTCGACACCCAGAAGAAGACGAACGGGTCCGCGATCTTCGGGATGGACCAGTATCCCGACGGCGTGCAGACCGTGGTGCTGGCCCGCCCGCCGAAATTCGGCGCGACGCCGGGATCGGTCGACGATGCGGCGGCGCTTGCGGTGCCCGGCGTCAATGCCGTCCACACACTGCCTCAGGGGGTCGCGGTCTATGCCGACAGCACCTTCGCGGCGCTGCGGGGCCGCGACGCGCTGAGCATCGAATGGGACGAATCCGGGGCCGAGACGCGCAGCAGCGCGGCGATGGAACAGGAATGGGCAGCCGCAGCCAAGGCCGGCGGTGCCGTCGTCGAGGAAGAGGGCGATCTGTCCGGACTGGAAGCCGAGGGTGTCGAGGTGATGGAGGCGGAGTTCATGTTCCCCTTCCTCGCCCACGCCCCGATGGAGCCGCTGAACGGCATCATCGAGGTTTCGGGCGGCGAGGCGCGCGCTTCGTATGGCGCGCAGTTCCCGGGCGGCGACCAGATGACCATCGCGCAAGTGCTGGGCATCGATCCGACCGCCGTGACCGTCGAGGTGACGCTGGCCGGCGGTTCCTTTGGCCGGCGCGCTCAGCAGGACGCGCATTTCGCGGCCGAGCTGGCCAGCGTCGCCAAGGCTGCTGGTGACGGCGCCTACAAGCTGGTCTGGACGCGCGAGGATGACATCAGGGGTGGCTATTATCGCCCGATGACGGCGCATTACCTGCGCGCGGGGCTGGACGGGGATGGCAACATCACCGGCTGGCAGAACGACCTGGCCAACCAGTCGATCATGATCGGCTCGCCCATGGGCGAGATGATGGGCGCGAAGGAGATCGATCCGACCTCGTTCGAGGGCTCGAACATGCTGCCCTACGATTTCGGCGGGCGGCGGGTCAGCTGGACCAAGATGGATGCCGGCGTGCCGGTGCTGTGGTGGCGCTCGGTCGGCAGCAGCCATACCGCGACGGCGGTCGAGGTCTTCCTGGACGAATTGCTGGAAGCCGGCGGCAAGGATGCCGTGCAGGGCCGCCTGGACCTGCTGAAGGAGGACGCGACGCGGGAACGCGCGGTGATCGAGAAGGTGGCCGAGATCGCGAACTGGCAGGGCCGCAGCGCGAACGGCAAGGGCTATGGCATGGCCTATGCCAAAAGCTTCGGCACTTATGTCGCGCAGATCGCCGAGGTCGAGGATCGCGGCGGCGTGCCCCATGTCACCAAGGTCTGGTGCGCGGTCGATTGCGGCGTCGCGGTCAATCCCAACGTCATCCGCGCGCAGATGGAAGGCGGGATCGGCTATGGGCTGGGCGCAGCCCTGTTCGACGAGATCGTGATCGCCGAGGGCGGCGAGGTGGTGCAGTCGAATTTCGACGACTACCGGATGCTGCGCATCGCGGAGATGCCGGCGGTTGAGGTGGCGATCATCGATTCCACGGCCGATCCGACGGGGGTGGGCGAACCGGGCGTGCCGCCGATCGCGCCCGCTGTCATCAATGGTTGGCGCGGGCTGACCGGCCAGAAGATCAGGCGTCTGCCGATCGTGCAGCCGATGGTCTGAGGGGGAAACGGACATGACCGGAAGGATGCGAACGACGGCGATCCTCGCCGCCCTGATGCTGGTGCAGCCTGCCTGGGCGCAGGACGCGACCGAAGCCCCGGCCGAGGCGAGCGGAGAGATGCCGCCGCCCGACGCGATGGCGGACGGCAGCACGCCGGACGAGCCGATGGCAGAGGGTGAGACCGGAGGGGCCGAACCCGCCGCTTCGGATGCGGAGGCCGCTGAAGGCGAAGCGACGGCCGGGACGGAGACCCCGACCGAGGAAGAGCTGGAGGAAACTGCAGCAACCGCAGGGGTCACGCCCGAACAGGGCGCGACCGACGCAGAGGCGGCAGAGGCGACCGCACCCGAGATGGCGACCGACCTCAGCGGCCCCGACGCCTTCGCCGACATCGCTGATGAAGGCGAACGCTCGGTGGCGCTGTTCAACGAGATGGGCAAGGTTCTGCAGCACCCGCGTTGCCTGAACTGCCACCCGGTCACCGGCGGGCCGCTGCAGGGCGACGACATGCATCCGCACATGCCGCCGATGATCCGCGGCGCGGCTGATTTCGGCCCCGATGGGATGAACTGCAACACCTGCCACGGTGCCGAGAACGTCCCCTTCACCACGGGTGAGGGCTCGATCCCCGGACATGAGCCGTGGTCGCTGGCCCCGGTCAGCATGGGCTGGGTCGGCAAGTCGCTGGGCGAGATCTGCGAGCAGATCAAGGACCCGGAGCGCAATGGCGGCAAGGACCTGGAAGCGCTCTACGAGCACAATGCCGAGGACGGTCTGGTCGGCTGGGGCTGGGAGCCGGGCGAAGGACGCACCCCCGCACCGGGCAGCCAGGAGATCTTTGGCGAGCTGACGCGCGCCTGGATCGACACCGGCGCGGCCTGCCCGAGCTGACGCCATCCAAAGCGTCAAACGGAAAGGGCGGCACCGCTAGGTGCCGCCCTTTTTGTTCATGTCGCGTCGGACCCGCCTCTTCGGCTCTCGGCCTCGGCGACCCTGCGGTCGCGCCTGCGGGCCATCATGTTCAGCGCCTCGACCAGCGCGGAAAACGCCATCGCGGCGTAGATGTAGCCCTTGGGCACATGGAAGCCGAAACCGTCCGCGATGAGGGTGGTCCCGATCATCAAGAGGAACCCCAGGGCCAGCATCACGATGGTCGGGTTCTTCTCGATGAAGTTCGCAACCGGGGTGGCCGCGAACAGCATCACCGAGATCGCGACGATGACGGCGATATACATGATCGCCAGTTCGTCCGTCATGCCGACCGCCGTGATGATCGAGTCGACCGAGAACACCAGATCCAGAAGCAGGATCTGGAAGACCGCACCGGCCAGCGTGTTGCTGACCGCCTTGGCGGCGGCCGCTTCCTCGTCGTGATGGGCGTAGGGGTCCACCGCCTCGTGGATTTCCTTGGTGGCCTTCCAGACAAGGAATAGCCCGCCCGCGATCAGGATCAGGTCGCGCCAGGAAAAGCCGTGGCCGAAGGCGTGGAAGATCGGCGTGGTCATGGTCACGATGACCGCGATCGTGGCCAGCAGGATCATCCGCATCACCAGCGCGGCCAGGATGCCCATCCGCCGCGCCTTGACGCGATGTTCGCGCGGCAGCTTGTTGGTCAGGATCGAGATGAAGATGAGGTTGTCGATCCCCAGCACCACCTCCATCACGATCAGGGTCAGCATCGCGGCCCAACCCTCGACGCTGAGAAGGAAATCGAAATGCAGTTCAGGCATGGCGGCGATCCTTGCGGGGCGTCGTCGCGCGGTTGTCAGGCGCCGACCGAAGGGTCGCGGCGCACGGGCGGATGCAGGCAGTCATGGAAAGGGTCCGGGCGGCAGGTCACGGAAATGGGGTGCCGACATCGGCGACGTGCCGCCACGCCGCCCAGAGGGGCCCGGTCACCATCTCGCGTCCGCCCCTTGGCGGACCGCCGAGACATAGGCCCAATGGTAAAAAATGCAAGCGAATTCCCGTCGTGATTGCCCCGCAGCGCCCTGTGGCACCGACGCCGCCACGCTTCGCGTCCGGATGGCGCCACAGGTCCGCGGCCCTTCCCGCAGCAGGATGTTTGCGATAACAGTGGGTCAAGGGAATCGTCGGCCCTACCCGGAGTCCGCGTTCCGTAACCCGCTGCTGCCTGACCGAGAGCCCGATGAGAGACCAGTCCGAGCCCATGCAGATCGACGCCGAGACCTTCCGGGCCGAGATCCTGCGCCATCTGACCTATTCGCTGGGCACCGATCCCGACCACGCCTCGACCCATGACTGGCGCATGGCGCTGTCGCTGACGATCCGTGACCGGGTGGTCGAGCCGTGGTTCGCCTCGACCCGCCAAACATGGGAACAGGACCGCAAGCGGGTCTATTACCTGTCGATGGAATTTCTGATCGGCCGGGTGCTGGAGGATGCGGCGATAAACCTCGGCCTGCGCGACATCGCCGCCGAGGCGCTGGAAGGACTGGGTCAGGACTTTGCCACGCTAGCCGATGCGGAACCCGACGCGGCCCTGGGTAATGGCGGTCTGGGGCGGCTTGCGGCCTGCTATCTGGAAAGCATGGCGACGCTGGGCTGCCCGGCCTACGGCTATGGCATCCGCTATGAACACGGCCTGTTCCGGCAAAGCTTCGATCACGGCCGTCAGGTCGAGATGCCCGAGAACTGGCTGACGGTGCAGAACCCGTGGGAATTCGACCGCGTCGAATCCGCCTACACGATCGGTTTCAAGGGTCATGTCGAGGTGATCGATGGACGATCGGTTTGGCATCCGGGCGAGACGGTCATCGCCTCGGCCCATGACATGCCGGTGGTCGGCTGGCAGGGGCGCTGGGCCAACACGCTGCGGCTGTGGGCGGCGAAACCGACGACGCTGCTGGATCTGGACCGCTTCAACCGCGGCGATTACACCGCCGCCGCGGAGCCGGAGACGCTGGCCCGCACGCTGAGCCGCGTCCTTTATCCCGACGACACCACCTATGCCGGCAAGGAATTGCGGCTGAAGCAGGAGTTCTTCCTGACCTCGGCCGCGCTGCAAGACATCCTGCGCCGCTATCTTGCCACCCATTCCGACCTGCGCGCCTTGCCCGACAAGGTCGCGATCCAGATGAACGACACCCATCCCGCGCTGGCCGGGCCGGAACTGGTGCGGCTGCTGGTCGACGACCACGGGATCGAGATGGGCGAGGCGATCGGCATCGCGCGGTCCTGCCTGGGCTACACCAACCACACCCTGCTGCCCGAGGCGCTGGAGCGGTGGTCCACCTGGCTGATGGGCAACGTCCTTCCGCGCCACATGCAGATCATCGAGGCGATCGACGCGGACCATGCGAAGGCACATCCCGACCGCCCCGCCCATGTCGGCATCGTCGCCCAGAACGAGGTGAAGATGGGCGAACTGGCCTTCGTGATGGCCGACAAGGTGAATGGCGTCTCGGCGCTGCACACCGAACTCGTGAAGAAGAACCTGTTCCCCGATCTCGACCGGCTGCATCCCGGGCGGATCGTCAACCAGACCAACGGCGTCACGCCGCGCCGCTGGATTCGGATGGCGAACCCTGCGCTGTCGCGGCTGATCACCGAGACGGTGGGCGAGGGCTGGGAATCCGATCTGGACCGTCTGGCGGGGCTGGAGAGCCATGTCGAGGATGCCGGGTTCCGCGACGCCTTCGCCGCGGCCAAGCGCGCCAACAAGGAACGCGCCGCCGACTGGCTGGCCGATCGGACCGGCGTTCAGGCCGATCCGGCCGCGCTGTTCGACGTGCAGGTCAAGCGTATCCACGAATACAAGCGTCAGTTGCTCAACATCCTGCAGACCATCGCCCTGTGGAAGCGCATCCGCGAAAACCCCGACGCCGATCATGTCCCAGTCGTGAAGATCTTTGGCGGCAAGTCCGCGCCCGGCTATGCGGTGGCGAAGGAAATCGTCAACCTGATCAACGATGTGGCGGCGGTCGTTAACAACGATTCTGAGGTGCGCGGTCTTCTGAAGGTCATCTATCCCGCCAACTACAATGTCTCGATGGCAGAGGTGGTGATCCCGGCGGCGGACCTGTCGGAACAGATCTCGACCGCGGGCAAGGAAGCTTCGGGGACCGGCAACATGAAGCTGTCGCTGAACGGCGCGCTGACCATCGGCACGCTGGACGGGGCCAATGTCGAGATCCGAGAGAGGGTCGGGGCCGAGAACTTCTTCCTGTTCGGGCTGACCGCCGATCAGGTGATCCAACGCCGCAAGGACGCGCTTCATTCGCGCCACGCGATCGAGGCCAGCCAGTCCCTGCGCGACGTGCTGCAGATGCTGGCCGAGGGCGTGTTCAGCCCCGATCAGCCCGACCGCTACCACGGCGTGGTGGATCGTATCTGGCACCATGACTACTTCCTCGTCGCCGACGATTTCGATGCCTACGAGACCGCGCAGGCGCAGGTGGCCGACCTGTGGCGCACGCCCGACGAATGGGTGCGCAAGGCGGCGCTGAACACGGCGCGGATGGGCTTCTTCTCGTCCGATCGCGCGATCCGTGGTTACATGAACGATATCTGGAGGACCGAGCCCGCCATCTGAGCCTGGCGGGCCGCGAGAGGGGACGACCCTGGGGAGGGGCGACATGGCGGCCGGCAAAGCGAAGACAGAAGCGATCGACCCGGCCTCTGCCCGCGCGCTGGCAGAGGGGCGGCACGGCGATCCCTTCGCGGTGCTGGGTTGGCATGACGGCCGGCTGAGCGTGATGGTTCCGGGCGCGGTGCAGGTCTGGGCGGTGCCCGAGGGCGGCGATTCCGTGGCACTGACCGGCGGGACCGACGCGCCGGGCGTGTTCAGCGGCGCCTTTCCGGGCGGGCCATATCGCTTGCGCGCGCGGTCTGCCGACGGCACCGAATGGGAGTGGGACGATCCCTACCGCTTCGGCCCGGTCCTGGGCGAGATGGATGAATACCTGCTGGGCGAAGGCAGCCACCGCAAGCTGTGGCAGGTTCTGGGCGCCCACCCGGTCGATCATCAGGGCGTCGCGGGCACACATTTCGCGGTCTGGGCGCCGAATGCCGAACGCGTATCGGTCGTTGGTGAGTTCAACCTGTGGAATGGGCTGGCCCACCCGATGCGTCGCCGCGGCGCGACAGGGGTGTGGGAATTGTTCCTGCCCGGTGTCGGCGAGGGCGCGGCCTACAAATACGAGATCCGCGGACCGGGCGGGAAGATCCAGCCGCTGAAGGCCGATCCCTGCGGCTTCGGCGCGGAACATCCGCCGGCGACGGCATCCATCGTGCGCCGCGCGGGGCAGGCGCAGTGGGACGACGGTGCCTGGATGGACATGCGCGCGCGGGCGCAATCGGTCGATGCCCCGACTTCGGTCTATGAGGTGCATCTGGGCAGCTGGCGGCGAGGTCAGGGCGACCGGATGCTGTCCTATGCCGAACTGGGCGATCAGCTTGTGCAATACGCCAAGTGGATGGGCTTCACGCATCTGGAGCTGATGCCGGTCAGTGAGTTTCCGTTTGACGGATCATGGGGTTACCAGCCGGTCGGCCTTTACGCGCCGACCAGCCGCCACGGCACGCCGCAGGATTTCGCGGCTTTCGTCGAGGCGGCGCACAAGGAAGGGATCGGCGTGATCCTGGACTGGGTGCCGGGCCATTTTCCGACCGATCCGCATGGCCTGGGGCATTTCGACGGCACCGCGCTGTACGAACATGCCGATCCGAAGGAAGGGTTCCATATCGACTGGAACACCCTGATCTACAATTACGGGCGCACCGAGGTTTGCAATTACCTGACCGCCAACGCCCTGTACTGGCTGGAAGAATACCACGTCGACGGGCTGCGCGTGGACGCTGTCGCCTCGATGCTCTACCGCGACTATTCGCGCAAGGACGGCGAGTGGGTCCCCAACAAGTTCGGCGGACGCGAGAACCTGGAAGCGATCGACTTTTTGAAGGGGATGAACGTCGCGGCCTATGCCGAAGCGCCGGGTGCGATGACGGTGGCCGAAGAATCGACGGCCTTTCCCGGCGTGTCGCGCCCCGTTCATGACGGGGGTCTGGGCTTCGGCTTCAAATGGAACATGGGCTGGATGAACGACACGCTGAGCTATTTCCAGCGCGATCCGATCCACCGCAAGCATCATCACGGCCAGCTGACCTTCGGGCTGGTCTATGCGTTCTCGGAAAATTTCATCCTGCCGATCAGCCATGACGAGGTGGTCCACGGCAAGGGCTCGATGCTGGGCAAGATGCCCGGCAACGACTGGGAGAAATTCGCCAACCTGCGCGCCTATTACGGCTTCATGTGGGGCCATCCGGGCAAGAAGCTGCTGTTCATGGGCCAGGAGTTCGCACAGGGTCGCGAGTGGAACCACAACCAGAGCCTCGACTGGCATCTGGAGGCGGAAGCGCCGCACAAAGGCGTGCAGGCATGGGTGCGGGCGCTGAACACGCTCTATCGCGACACGCCCGCGCTTTATCGCCACGACAGCCGCCCCGAAGGCTTCGCCTGGATCGAGGCGGGGGATTCCGAAAATTCCGTTCTCGCCTTCGTTCGTCGCGGCGAGTCGGGCGACGCGCCGGTCGTCGTCGTCGCGAACCTGACGCCGGTGCAGCGCGATTATCGGTTGGGCTTTCCGGAAGCGGGGATGTGGGAGGAGATGCTCAACTCGGACGCCGGTGAATACGGCGGCGGCGGGCGCACGAACGGCACCGTGACGACCGAGCCGACCGATTGGCACGGGCAGGCGCAATCGGCCACAGTGGTGCTGCCGCCGCTGTCGGTCCTGTTTTTCAAACGGCACGCGTAAGGGAGGGGATTGGGATGGATCACGGACCGAACAGGCGGCTGTCGTCGCAGGCGATGGCCTTCGTGCTGGCGGGTGGGCGCGGGTCGCGCCTGAAAGAGCTGACGGACAAGCGCGCCAAGCCCGCCGTCTATTTCGGCGGCAAGACGCGGATCATCGATTTCGCGCTGTCGAACGCGCTGAATTCAGGCATCCGCAAGATGGCGATCGCCACGCAATACAAGGCTCACAGCCTGATCCGCCACATGCAGCGCGGCTGGTCCTTCTTCCGGGCCGAGCGGAACGAATATCTCGACATCCTGCCCGCCAGCCAGCGGGTCGCCGAGAACAAGTGGTATCTGGGGACCGCCGATGCGGTGACGCAGAACATCGACATCGTGGACAGCTACGGTGTGAAATACATCATCGTCCTGGCCGGCGACCATATCTACAAGATGGATTACGAGATCATGCTGGCCGCGCATGTGGACAGCGGCGCGGACGTGACCATCGGCTGCCTGACCGTGCCACGCGCCGAGGCCAGCGCCTTCGGCGTCATGGATATCGCCGATGACGGCCGGATCACCGCGTTTCTGGAAAAGCCCAAGGACCCGCCGGGGATGCCGGGCGATCCCGATCACACGCTGGCCTCTATGGGGATCTATGTCTTCGACTGGGATTTCCTGCGCGATCTGCTGATCCGCGATGCCGAGGACCCCAATTCCAGCCACGATTTCGGTCACGATCTGATCCCAGACATCGTCAAGAACGGCAAGGCGATGGCGCACCGCTTTTCGGAAAGCTGCGTGCGGTCCGGGCTGGAGGAGGAGCCTTACTGGCGCGACGTCGGCACGATCGACGCCTTCTGGCAGGCCAATATCGACCTGACGGATTTCGTCCCCAAGCTGGATATCTACGACAACACCTGGCCGATCTGGACCTATGCCGAACTGGTTCCGCCGGCGAAGTTCATCCACGACGAGGAAGGGCGGCGCGGCATGGCCGTAAGCTCGCTGGTCGCGGGCGACTGCATCGTCTCTGGCTCGGACGTGAAGAATTCGCTGCTGTTCACGGGGGTTCGGGCGCATTCCTTCTCGACCCTCGAATATGCGGTGGTGCTGCCCTACGCGCAGGTCGGCCGCAAATCGCAGTTGAAGAACTGCGTAATCGACCGCGGCGTGATCATTCCCGAAGGGCTGGTCGTGGGCGAGGACCCGGATGAGGACGGCAAGTGGTTCCGGCGCAGCGAGAACGGCATCGTGTTGATCACGCAGGAGATGATCGACGCCCGCGCGGCGAAGCTGGGATAGCGGCGATGCGCGTCCTGTCCGTCGCCTCCGAATGCGTACCGCTGGTCAAGACAGGGGGGCTCGCCGATGTGGTCGGCGCGCTGCCTGCCGCGCTGGCGCCGCTGGGGATCGAGATGCGGGTCCTGATCCCGGCCTATCCCGGGCTGACCGAGCGACTGGAAGGCGCGCGCGAGATCTGGGGTGAGCGGGACCTGTTCGGCGGGCCGGGTCGCGTTCTGAGCGGCAAGGCTGCCGGTCTGGATCTGCTGCTGCTGGATGCGCCGCATCTGTTCGACCGGCCGGGCGGGCCCTATTCGGGGCCGCAGGGCGACTACATCGACAATGCCGAGCGTTTCGCGGCCCTGTCCTGGGCCGGGGCGCAGCTTGCGATGGGCGCGGGCACGGACGGCTGGGTCCCGCATCTCATGCACGCGCATGACTGGCAGGCGGGGCTAGCACCCGCCTATCTGCACTATGGTGGCGGCGGAGAAGGCGGTGCCGCGCATTCGGTGATGACGATCCACAACGTCGCCTTTCAGGGCTTCGCGCCCGCCGAACGCCTGCGGGCGCTGCGCCTGCCGCAATCACAATTCACCAGCGATGCGCTGGAATATTACGGCGGCATCTCGGCCCTGAAGGCGGGGCTGGTGACGGCGGACGCGATCACCACCGTCTCGCCCACCTATGCAGAAGAGCTGATGCGGCCGGAATTCGGCATGGGCCTGCAGGGCGTGCTGGCCGCACGGGCGGGCGATCTGCACGGTATCCTCAACGGGGTGGACGACAGAATCTGGTCGCCCGAGACCGATCCGGACATCGCGCCCTATTCCGCCGCCGACCTGAACGGCAAGGCCGAGAACCGCGCCCGTCTGATCGCCGAGTTCGGGCTGGGCCATGTGCCCGGGCCTCTGGCTATCGTGGTCAGCCGCCTGACCGAGCAGAAGGGGATCGACCTTCTGGCCCGTGCGCTGCCCGGTTTTCTCGATCAGGGCGGCGGGCTGGTGCTGCTGGGCTCGGGCGATCCCCGGCTGGAAGCAGAGATGATCGCGCTGGCCGGGCGCTTCCCCGACCGGATGGGGGTCCGCATCGGCTATGACGAGGCGCTGAGCCACCGCTTGTTCGGGGGCGGCGACGCCGTGCTGGTGCCATCGCGGTTCGAACCCTGCGGGCTGACCCAGATGTACGGGCTGCGCTACGGCACGGTGCCGCTGGTCGCGGCGACCGGGGGGCTGAACGACGCGGTGATCGGGACGACGCCGGCGTCGCTGGCGGCGAAGGCCTCGACCGGGATCAGCTTTCACCCGGTCGATCAGATCGCGCTGACCGGCGCATTGCGTCAGCTGTCACGACTTCATGCGGATCAGCGCGGCTGGACGGCCCTGGTCAAACGGGCGATGAAGGCGCCGGTCGGCTGGGGTGAACCCGCCGCTCGTTACGCCGCGCTTTACCGATCGTTGATGTCTTGAACCACAGCCGAAAACCCGCCGCGGGCTTGCCTGCCGATCTGACCATCCGCGCCGGACGTCCCTGGCCGATGGGCGCCACCGTCACCGACGAGGGCGTGAACATCGCCGTCTTTTCCGCCAACGCCACGGCGATCGACCTGTGCCTGTTCGATGCCACCGGCGCCGAAACGCGGCTGCGCCTGCCTGCGCGCGACGGGGACGTCTGGCACGGTTTCGTGCCCGGATTGCAGGCCGGCGCGCGCTATGGGCTTCGCGCCGACGGGCCTTATGCGCCGCACGAAGGGCACCGCTTCAACGTCAACAAGCTGCTGATCGACCCTTATGCAAGGTCGCTCGACGGCGAGATCGTCTGGGACGACGCGCTTTACGGCTTCACGATGGATGATCCCGAGGGCGATCTGTCCTTCGACACGCGCGACAGCGCACCGTTCGTGCCGAAATGCGTGGTTTGCGCGGCGCTGCCCGCGCTGGAGGCCGTGCCACCGCTGACGCCCGCACGCGACAGCGTGATCTACGAGGCGCATGTCCGCGGTCTGACCATGCGTCACCCCGAAATTCCGCAGGATCAGCGCGGGACCTATGCGGGCGTGGCCAGCGACCCCGTGCGCGCGCATCTGCGCCGGATCGGCGTGACGGCGGTGGAATTGCTGCCCGTGCACGCCTTCCTTGACGACCGGTTTCTGGTGAACCGTGGATTGCGGAACTACTGGGGCTATCAGACGATCGGCTTCTTCACGCCGGCCGCGCGTTACGGCAGCGGCGACCCGGTCGCCGAGTTCCGGGCGATGGTGGACGCGCTGCATCGCGACGGAATCGAGGTGATCCTCGACGTCGTCTACAACCATTCGGGCGAGGGTGACGAGAAGGGGCCAACACTGTCGTTCCGCGGTCTCGACAACGCGAGTTACTATCATCTCAGCGGAACCGGCCGGCATTACGTCAACCATACCGGTACCGGAAACGCGCTGAACCTGACCCATCCCGCCGTGCTGCGACTGGTCATGGACAGCCTGCGCTACTGGACCGAGGTGATGGGCGTGGACGGCTTCCGCTTCGATCTGGCGAGCGAACTGACCCGCGGTCGGGACGGGTTCGCGACAGGGTTTCTCGACGCGATCCGGCAGGACCCGGTGCTGGCGCGGGTGAAGCTGATCGCCGAGCCGTGGGACATCGGGCCGGGCGGCTACCGGCTGGGCCAGTTTCCGGTGCCGTTCATGGAATGGAACGACCGCTTTCGCGACGATGTGCGCCGGTTCTGGCGCGGCGACGCCGGGACGCCCGCGGCCCTTGCCAAGCGGCTTCTGGGCTCGGCCGAGGTGTTCGACCACGATGGCAGGTCTGCGTCGAGCAGCGTCAACTTCGTCGCCTGCCATGACGGCTTCACGCTGAACGATGCGGTCAGCTATGCCGGCAAGCACAACGAGGCGAACGGCGAACAGAACCGCGACGGGCACCACGCCAATTTCAGCGACAACCTGGGTTCCGAGGGACCGACCGAGGATGCCGGGATCAACGCCGCCCGAGCCCAGCGAAAGCGCAACATGCTGGCGACGGTGTTCCTGTCCCAGGGCGTACCGATGCTGCTGGCCGGCGACGAGATGGGCCACAGCCAGGGCGGCAACAACAACGCCTATGCGCAGGATAACGAGACGACCTGGCTCGACTGGCCCGGCGATCAGGGGCTGACCGATTTCGTCGCCCGCCTGACCGCCCTGCGCCGCGCGCAGCCGGTGCTGCGTCAGCGCGGCTTCCTGCACAGCCGGATCCGGCCGCAGGACGGGCTGCCCGATCTGGAATGGCACCGCGCCGATGGCCGGCATCCGACGGAGGCGGACTGGCACGACCCGAACTTCCGCGCGCTGTGCGCCGTCATCCGCGGCTCGGCCGAAAGCGACGAGGATACCGGCGCGGCCGAGGTCTATGTCTGCCTGAATTCCGGTGAAGCGACCGCTGTCACGCTGCCCGATGGCCCCTGGCTGCGCGCGCTGGACACCGCCGCGCCCGATGACGAACCTGCACCCGAGGCGGAACCGCAGGCGGACATCGCCGCCCGTTCCGTCACCCTGTTTACCCGTCCATAGGATGAAGCTGCCATGACGACGATCCAGACCCAGCCGATCGAGGGACAGAAGCCCGGCACGTCGGGCCTGCGCAAGAAGACGAAGGTCTTCATGCAGCCGGGCTATGTCGAGAATTTCGTGCAGGCGATCATCGACGCGACCGGCGGGGCGGAAGGCAAGACCTACGTGCTGGGCGGCGACGGGCGGTTCTTCAACAAGCGCGCGGCGCAGGTGATCCTGAAAATGGCGGCGGCCAATGGCGCCGAACGGGTGATCGTGGGACGCGACGCGCTGCTGTCGACGCCGGCGGCCAGCAACCTGATCCGCAAGCGCGGGACCGATGGCGGTTTCATCATGTCCGCAAGCCACAATCCCGGCGGCGAGGACGAGGATTTCGGGCTGAAGTTCAACACGTCGAATGGCGGTCCTGCGCCCGAAAGCGTCACCGACGCGATCTTCGCGAGGACGAAGGACATCACCGAATACCGGCTGCTCGGCGCCGATGACGCCGATCTGTCGCGCTTGGGAGAGCAGTCGATGGGCGGGATGGTGGTCGAGGTCGTCGATCCCGTCGCAGACTACGCCACGCTGATGGAAAGCCTGTTCGACATGGCCACCCTGCGCGCGATGTTCGCAGGCGGGTTCCGGATGCGGTTCGACGCGATGCACGCGATCACCGGTCCTTACGCGACCGAGATTCTGGAAAACCGGCTGTGTGCGGAAAAGGGCACCGTCATCAACAGCACACCCTTGCCGGATTTCGGCGGCGGACATCCCGACCCGAACCCGACCTGGGCCAAGGCGTTGATGGACGAGATGATGGGCGCGAACGCGCCCGATTTCGGCGCGGCGTCCGACGGGGACGGCGACCGCAACATGGTGGTCGGGCGAGGGATCTATGTCTCGCCCTCGGACAGCCTCGCGGTGCTGGCGGCGAACGCCCATCTGGCGCCGGGCTATGCCGGCGGGCTGAAGGGGGTGGCACGATCCATGCCAACCTCGGGCGCCGCCGACCGGGTGGCCGAGAAGCTGGGCATTGACTGTTTCGAGACGCCGACCGGCTGGAAGTTCTTCGGCAACCTGCTGGATGCGGGGCGTGTGACCATCTGCGGCGAGGAAAGCTTCGGCACCGGGTCCGACCACGTGCGCGAGAAGGACGGGCTGTGGGCGGTGCTGCTGTGGCTGAACATCCTGGCCGCGCGGGGCGAAAGCGTGGCCGAGATCCTGAACGCGCATTGGCGGGAGTATGGTCGCAACTATTACTCTCGCCATGACTACGAGGCGCTGCCGCTGGAGCAGGGGCAGGCGATCATGGCCGGGCTGCGCGACAAGCTGGGAGACCTGCCGGGGACCGAGGTGCAGGGGATGCGCGTCAAAAGCGCGGACGATTTCGCCTATACCGACCCGGTCGATGGATCGGTGAGCCAAGGGCAGGGGCTGCGGGTGGTCTTTACCGACGGCTCTCGGATCGTGCTGCGGCTGTCGGGGACGGGGACAGAAGGCGCGACGCTGCGGCTGTATCTGGAACGCTATGTCGCGGGGCCTGACGGGCTGGACCAAGACGTCCAGCAGGCGCTGGCGCCGCTGATCGCCGCGGCCGAGGACCTGTCGGGGCTGCGCGCGACCTCGGGGCGCAGCGAGCCGGATGTCATCACGTGAGCGAGTGGTGGAAGGGGTCTGTTACCTATCAGGTCTATCCGCGCAGCTTTCAGGACGATGACGGCGACGGGATCGGTGACCTGAAGGGGATCACGCGGCGGCTGGATCACATCGCCGGATTTGGCGTCGATGCGGTCTGGCTATCACCGGTCTTCACCTCGCCCATGGCCGACATGGGCTACGATGTCAGCGATTATCGCGACATCGATCCGGTCTTCGGAACGCTGGCGGATTTCGACGCGCTGGTCGCCCGCGCGCACGATCTGGGGCTGAAGGTGATCATCGACCAGGTGATCTCGCACTCTTCGGACCAGCACCCGTTCTTCGCGGAAAGCCGGGCCAGCCGGACCGGGCCGAAGGCGGACTGGTATGTCTGGGCCGATCCGAAGCCCGACGGAACGCCGCCGAACAACTGGCTTGCGATCTTCGGAGGCAGCGCCTGGACCTGGGACACGCGGCGGCGGCAGTATTATTTCCACAACTTCCTGCCCAGCCAGCCCGACTTCAACTTTCACAACCCCGAGGTTCAGGACTGGCATCTGGACACCATGCGCTTCTGGCTAGACCGGGGCGTGGACGGGTTCCGGCTGGATACGGTGAACTACTATTTCCACGATTCGCGGCTGCGCGATGACGCGGCCGATTACCGGATCAAGGAACGACCGGACACCAATCCCTACGAGATGCAATATCATCTGTTTTCGAAGAACCAGCCGCAGAACCTTGATTTCCTTCGTCGGATGCGCGCGGTAACGGACGAGTACGACGCGCGGATGATGGTCGGCGAGGTTGGCGACAGTCATGATCCGATCGGGATCATGGGCGCCTACACGACCGGCGGGCGGCTGCATCAGGCCTACAGTTTCGAGATGCTGGGGCCGCAGTTCACGCCCGCGCATTTCCGCGATGCGGTGCGGGATTTCTTCGCCGATGCGCCGGGCGGATGGCCGTGCTGGGCGTTTTCCAACCATGACGTGCGGCGGCATGTCAGCCGCTGGGCGGAGCATGGGGCCTCGCGCGAGGCGCTGGCGAAGCAGGCGGCAGCGTTGCTGCTGTCGCTGCAGGGGTCGGTGTGCCTGTATCAGGGTGAGGAGCTGGGTCAGACCGAGACCGACCTGGATTTCGACGAGCTGACCGACCCGGCGGGGATCAATTTCTGGCCCGAGGAAAAGGGCCGCGACGGCTGCCGCACGCCGATGGTCTGGGAAGCGCCAGCGCCGAATGCGGGGTTTTCGGTGGCGAACCGGACGTGGCTGCCGGTGAAACCCGAGCAGGCGGCGGTCGCGGTCGACATGCAGGGTGAAGGCTCGGTGCTGGACTTCTATCGCCGGATGCTGGCGCTGCGGCGTGGCAACGAGGCGCTGCGGACCGGCGCGACGGAATGGATCGACGCGGCCGATCCGGTGCTGGCATTCCGCCGCGGCGCTTCGGTTGCGTGTGTCTTCAACCTGTCGCCCGAGTCGGTCGAGACTTCTGCCCCCGAGGGCGAGATCCTTCTGGCAGAGGCGTCAGGGGTCAAGGGCGACATGCTTGCGCTGGGTCCGAACGGGTTTGCGCTGATCGGCTGAGCGCCCCCGCCACCACGCTACGCGGCGGAGGCGGCTAGGTCAGCATGTCCGGGCGCGGAAGTATTCCGGCGCGTCCCAGGCATTGCGACGGATTTCCGCCGCAACCTGTTCGCGGGTCAGCCCGATATCTTGCAGCTGCTGGTCGGTCAGCCGGCCAAGGTCGATGCGGCTTTTCCGGACATCGAAGGCAGTCAGCACGCGTTCCAGCCAGCGCGGCCGTGGAATGATCCCCGTGCCGGTCACAACGCGCAGAAGCGCGGTCGAGCGGGTCGTCATCGTTCAATCCTCCTGATCAATCGTATCATCAGCATCGATGAATGATTGTCTTTCATTGATCGTCTTTAGTGATATGATGGGATTGCTTAGCACATTCGTAAAATGAATGATTTTGATCCCAGGCATCACGAGGATTGGGCAATGCGGAACCTGGATATCGCCACCCTGCGCTCGCTTCAGGCTGTGGCGGAATATGGCGCCGTCACTCGCGCGGCCGAGGCGTTGAACATGACGCAAAGCGCGCTGTCGATGCAGATCAAGCGGCTGGAGGAAGTCTTTGCCCGACCGCTGCTGGAAAAGCAGGGACGGGGCATCGTGCTCAGCGAATTCGCGCAACTGCTGCTGACAGAAAGCCGCAAGCTCGTCGCCCAGAACGACGCGATCATTGCGCGGTTCACCGGCGTGACGCCGGATTGCAGGCTGCGGGTGGGGCTGACGACGGATTGGCCGCCGCTGCACCTGACGCAGGCGGTGCGGCGTTTCCGCGAAGCGCATCCGAACGTCGAGATCGTGTTGAACGACGGCGCGAGCGTCGCGTTGCTGAAGCAGTTCGAGCAGGGTGAGCTGGACGTGATCCTGACGACCGAGGCGGATTGCGGGATGGACGGCACGGTGTTGATGACGATCCCGCTGGTCTGGGTCGGTGCGGTCGATGGCACCGCGTGGCGGCAGCGGCCCTTGATGCTGACCAACGCCTTGTGGTGCGCGTTCCTTCACATGGGGACCGCCGCGCTGAACCGCGCCGGGATCGCATGGCAGCACGCCTCGGGCGTCGGCAGTTGCGAGCGAAACCTGATGATGACGGCTGCCGACCAGGGGGTGAACATCCTGCTGCGCACGCATACCCGCGAGGGTCTGCAGCGGATCGACCACGGGGGCGCTCTGCCGCCGCTGCCCTCGGCGTCGCTGAACATGTATCTGACCAAGGGCAAGGTCGCCGCGATGGCAGGCGAGTTCGGTGGCTATCTGCGCCGTGCGGTTCAGGACGAGGCCCGCGTGGCGGCGTGACGCGTCTGTTCACGGCCGCAAACCGCGCCGATTCCAGGGCAATGGGCGGAATGCGGCCCAGCGGGTCCCGGTTTTGCGGCCAGCGCGTCGTTGCGCCCTTTGCGACCCGCGTGTATCAGGTTTTCAAAAGAACAAAGTGAGGATCGGGCATATGCGCAGGGTCGTTGTCACCGGGCTGGGATTGGTCACGCCGCTGGGATCGGGTGTGGAACATGTGTGGGATCGGCTGCTGAAGGGCGAGTCCGGTGCCGGCACGATCACGCGTTTCGACCCCGAGAACGTGGTCACGAAATACGCCTGCGAAATCCCGTTTGGCGACGGCAGCGACGGCAGCTTCAATCCCGACGACTGGATGGAGCCGAAGGACCGACGCAAGGTCGATGATTTCATCCTGTACGGGATGGCCGCTGCCCAGCAGGCGGTCGAGGACAGCGGCTGGAAGCCCGAAACGGACGAGGATCGCGAGCGCACGGGCGTGATGATTGGGTCCGGGATCGGCGGTCTGACCTCGATCGCGGAAACGGCGGTCCTGATCAAGGAGCGCGGGCCGAAGCGGGTTTCTCCCTTCTTCATTCCGGGCGCGCTGATCAACCTCGTATCCGGGCAGGTCAGCATCCGCTTCGGCTTCAAGGGGCCGAACCATGCGGTCGTCACCGCCTGTTCGACGGGCGCCCATGCCATCGGGGATGCGGCGCGGCTGATCGCGCTCGGCGATGCCGACGTGATGGTCGCGGGCGGGGCCGAGGCGCCGATCAGCGAGATCGGGATCGCCGGGTTCAACGCCTGCAAGGCGCTGTCCACCAAGCGCGCGGATGATCCCAAGGCCGCAAGCCGGCCCTATGACAACGACCGCGATGGCTTCGTGATGGGCGAAGGCGCCGGCGTCGTCGTGCTAGAGGAATACGAACACGCGAAAGCGCGCGGGGCCACGATCTATGCCGAGGTGCTGGGCTATGGGCTGTCTGGCGACGCCTATCACATCACCGCACCCAGCGAGGATGGCGATGGCGGCTTCCGGGCGATGAAGAACGCGCTGCGCTCGGCCGGGATCGAGGCGGACCGGATCGACTATATCAACGCGCACGGGACCAGCACGATGGCCGACACGATCGAGCTTGGCGCTGTCGAGCGGCTGCTGGGCGATCACGCCAAGGATGTCGTGATGTCGTCGACCAAGTCGAGCATCGGGCACCTGCTGGGCGCAGCGGGCGCGGTCGAGGCGATCTTCTGCATCCTCGCCATCCGCGATCAGATCTGCCCGCCGACGATCAACCTGGACGATCCGGCTGTCGAGCCGGTGCTCGATCTGGCGGCGAACGCGGCGGTGCGGCGCAAGGTCGATGTGGCGCTGTCGAACAGCTTCGGCTTCGGCGGAACCAATGCGAGCCTGGTTCTGGGCAAGGTCGCCGGCTGATGTGGCGCAACCTCGCCTCGAACCTGTTCACGCTGATGGTCGTGCTGCTGATCGCGGCGGCGGCGGCGGTGGCGTGGGGCAAGCGTGAATATGCCGGGCCGGGCCCGAGCGAGGTGGCGCAGTGCGTGCAGGTCGCGCCGGGGGCGAGCCTGAACGCGGTGAGCCAGCAGCTGGCCGAACAGGGTGCGATCTCGTCCGCCTACGTGTTCCGGACAGGGGCGGATTACGCAGGCAAGTCGCGCGATTTGAAGTTTGGCAGCTACATGGTGCCGCCGGGCGCCAGCATGGAAGACATCGTCGGCACGATCACCGCGGGCGGCCCGTCCACCTGCGGGACCGAGGTGATTTTCCGCGTCGGCGTGCGCGAGAACAACGTGATCCTGCGCGACATCAATCCCGCGACCGGCGCCTACGAGGATATCGCGCGGCACAATCCGGCCGATGGTGCGGTGCCGGAGGCGATCGCCCAGGCGGCCGAACAGGCGGATGCCCGGCTGCGCTTTGCGGTCGCAGAAGGTGTGACAAGCTGGCAGATCGTCGAAGGGCTGAAGCAGGCGGCGTTCATGTCCGGCGAGGTGGCAGAGGTGCCGGCCGAGGGCAGCCTTGCCCCGGATACCTACGAGGTCGATGCCGGCGCCGATCGGACCGCGCTGCTGAACGAGATGCAGGCGAGGCAGACGGCAATCCTGCAGCGGGAATGGGACGCGCGGCCGTTCGGGTTGCCCTATGCCAGCCCTGAAGAGGCACTGATCATGGCCTCGATCGTCGAAAAGGAGACCGGCATCGCCGAAGAGCGCGAGACGGTGGCGAGCGTCTTCGTCAACCGGCTGGAATCGGGGATGCGGCTGGAGACGGACCCGACGGTGATCTATGGCGTCACGGGCGGCGAGGGGATCCTGGATCGCGGGTTGCGGCGGTCGGAACTGGACACGACGACGCCCTACAACACCTACCGGATCGACGGGCTGCCGCCCACGCCAATTGCGAACCCCGGTGTCGCGGCAATCCGTGCGGCGCTGAACCCGGCCGAGACCGACTACATCTTCTTTGTGGCCGATGGCAGCGGAGGGCATCAGTTTTCGCGCACGCTTGAGGAACATAACGCCGCCGTCGCGCGCTGGCGCGAGATCGAGGCGCAGCGCGGCGAAGCCACGGATTCGCCGGTTCAGGGCGACGGCTGATCGCGCTGGCCGCCCGGAACTGCCGGGCGGGCCGAACCGTTGTCGCGTCATGATTCTTTCATCCGTGGAGGGAGACGGCGATGAAACTGTCCGACATGTTCTCGACCCTGGCGCGCAATGCCGAGGAACTGGAGAAGCGAGTTGCGAAATGGCAGGAGGATCTTGGCAAGAGCGGCGAGGACCTGATGGAAAACGCGCGTCGCTGGCGTGACCAGGCGGCGAAGCGGCAGGACGACCTGAACGCGCAGATCAAGGGCTATTTCGAAGAGGCCGACGAGAAGGTCCGGGCGGAATGGCAGAAGGCCAAGACCGAATGGGACGCAGAGGCGGCCCGCATGGAAGGCAAGACCGTCGAAATGCGCGCCCGGGCAAGCGGCATGGCTGAGGATGCCGCGGCGGACTGGGCCGAGGCCTATGCCGCCAATATGGTGGCCTATGCGCAGAAGGTGCAGGAAGAGGCCAGCAACGCGGTGGCAGCGGCGACAGAGGCACGCGCAAAGGCAAGCGGCAAGGGTTGAGGATTCGCGCTAAGGTTGAGTTTCCGTGCAGCGGTTGCGTCGTTGCACGGTTGCGCACTGTTGGTGTTGCGTGCGGTTAACGGTTTGTTTTATCGTCTTAATCTGATGCTAAAGGCTCGCACTCTGCGTTTGCGATTGACTCACCGCACGCCCTAGAGTAGAACACAAGCAAGCTGGGAGAAGTGGGCAGGCGGCCGGGGGCATCACCCCTTGGGCCGCTTTTTCATTTCTCGCTCGTGCGGACAAAGACACGAGGCGGGACAGTGATTGCATGAACGATATGGAGTGGGGCGGGCCCGGTGACGGTTCCGTGGGGGCCTTGGCGGGCCTTGAAAATCTGCCTGAGGAAGATCGTAAGGTCATCCTCGAGGCGATGAATAAATCCAAGGAAGCCGAGAACGTCGACGAGGTGAATTTCATCTCGTCGCTTTTTCTCAGCTACGTCGCAGACATGCAGCGCGACTATCAGGACATGCGCGCTGGGCGTCATGTTCACATCGACGCGGACGCCCTGAAGAAGGCAGTCAAGTCGGCGCGCGAGGTTCGTGATGCTCTCACCGACCTGAGACGGGAAAGGGATAAGGTTGACAAACTTCGCAAGGACATTGCCGGAAGCATCGGCGGCGGAAGCCTCGACCTTGACGCGGCACGAGATGAGGTCGGGCGCCGCCTGGCTTGCCTCCGCCGAGCCGCGGGAAGTTGACGAGTTCCTGGGCGGGCTGAGCGAGAACGCGCTGATGAGCCTGCCATGGCTGTTCGAGTTCTGGGCGCTGCCGCATCAGTTGCCGCCCGAAGGTGACTGGAAGAGCTGGGTCATCATGGGCGGACGCGGTGCGGGCAAGACCCGCGCCGGGTCCGAATGGGTGCGGCGGCTGGTCGAAGGCTCGACCCCCGTCGCACCCGGCAAGTGCCATCGCGTGGCGCTGGTCGGCGAGACGTTCGATCAGGCCCGCGAGGTGATGGTGATGGGCGAGAGCGGTATTCTCGCCTGTTCGCCGCCCGACCGCCGCCCTCTCTGGGAAGCGGGACGCCGTCGGCTGGTCTGGGCCAACGGCGCGACCGCGACGGTCTATTCGGCGCATGAGCCCGAAGCCCTGCGCGGGCCGCAATTTGACGCGGCCTGGGTGGACGAGCTGGCGAAGTGGAAAAAGGCGGAAGACACCTGGGACATGTTGCAATTCGCACTGCGTCTTGGGGAGCATCCGCAGCAGGTGATCACGACGACGCCGCGCAATGTGGGCGTGCTGAAGCGGATCCTGAAGAACGCGAGCACGGTGACGACCCACGCGCCGACGGATGCAAACCGCGCCTATCTGGCGGAGAGCTTCCTCGCCGAGGTCGAGCAGCGCTATGGCGGCACGCGGCTGGGCCGGCAGGAGCTGGACGGGGTGCTGCTGGACGACGTGGAAGGCGCGCTGTGGACGACCGCCATGCTGGAAGCTTGCCGGGTGGACGAGGCGCCGAAGCTGAGCCGCGTTGTCGTCGCGGTCGATCCGGCGGTGACAGCGGGCAAGGCCAGCGACGAATGCGGCATCGTGGTCGCGGGCGTGGTCAGTGACGGCGAGCCGGGCGCGTGGCGCGGCTATGTGTTGGAGGACGCGACTGTGAAGGGCGGGCCGACCGACTGGGCGCGCGCCGCGATCGCGGCGATGGACCGGCACGGCGCCGAGAGGCTGGTGGCCGAGGTGAATCAGGGCGGCGATCTGGTCGAACAGGTTATTCGGCAGATCGATCCGCTGGTGCCGTTCCGCGGCCTGCGGGCCGGGCGCGGCAAGGGTCTGCGGGCGGAACCGGTGGCGGCGCTGTACGAGCAGGGGCGGATCAAGCATCTGCGGCGCGGCAATCTGGGCGCGCTGGAGGATCAGCTTTGCCAGATGACGGTGCGCGGTTTCGAGGGGCGCGGCAGCCCCGACCGGCTGGATGCGATGGTCTGGGCGTTCCACGACCTGATCATCGAGCCGGCGGCGAGTTATCGGCGGCCGCAGATGCGCTCGCTGTAGGGCCGAGACGACATCGAAGACAAGCAAAGGGCTGCCCTGCGGGGCGGCCCTTTTTCGTACCTGGAGGCCAGGAGGCAAGGCATGGCGTTTCGATTGTTTTCACGGGGGAATGGCGTGGCGGACGCGGCGCCAGCCCCGGTGGTTGAGAAGAAGGCGAGCGCAACCGGGCGGATCGTGGCTTTCGCGAGCGGCTCGGGCCGGGTCGCCTGGTCGCCGCGCGACACGTCGAGCCTGACGCGGGGTGGCTTTGTCGGAAATCCGGTCGGCTTCCGCTCTGTCAAGCTGATCGCCGAGGCTGCGGCGGCTGTCCCGCTGATTTGCGAGGACGCCGAGCGCCGCTTCGACACACATCCCGTGCTGGACCTGCTGCGCCGCCCCAATCCTGGTCAGGGGCGGGCGGAACTGTTCGAGGCGCTGTTCGGGCAGTTGCTGCTGTCGGGCAATGGCTATCTGGAAGCGGCGGGCCTGACCGAGGCCGGGATGCCCGAGGAGCTGCACGTGCTGCGGTCCGACCGGATGAGCGTCGTACCCGGTGCGGACGGCTGGCCCGTCGCCTACGAATATGCGGTGGGGGGGCGCAAGCACCGGTTCGACATGACCGGCAGTCCCGATCCGATCTGTCACATCAAGAGCTTCCATCCGCAGGACGACCATTACGGGTTGTCCCCGATGCAGGCGGCGGCTGTGGCGCTGGACGTGCATTCGAGCGCCAGCGCCTGGTCCAAGGCGCTTCTGGACAATGCGGCGCGGCCCTCGGGGGCCATTATCTATAAGGGGCTGGACGGGCAGGGGAGCCTGTCGCCCGACCAGTATGACCGTCTGGTGGGCGAGATGGAGATGCATCACCAAGGCGCGCGCAACGCCGGCCGACCGATGCTGCTGGAAGGCGGGCTGGACTGGAAACCGATGGGGTTCAGCCCCAGCGACATGGAGTTTCATGCCACCAAGCAGGCCGCCGCGCGCGAAATCGCGCTGGCCTTCGGCGTGCCGCCGATGCTGCTGGGCATACCCGGCGACGCCACCTACGCCAATTACGCCGAAGCGCACCGCGCGTTCTACCGCTTGACCGTCTTGCCGCTTGCGACACGGGTGTCTGCGGCTGTGGCGTGGTGGCTGTCCGAACATCTGGGCGAAGTCATCGAGCTTCGTCCCGATCCCGACAAGATCCCGGCCCTGGCGGAGGAACGTGACCAGCAGTGGAAGCGGATCGGCGAGGCCTCCTTCCTGACCGACGCGGAGAAGCGCGCGCTGCTGGGGCTGCCGCCGCTGGATCAGGATGGCTGAGGTCATGGAGGGGTCGCGGTTCGCGAAGGACGCGTTCGGCTGGCACGACCAGCGCTTCGAGACCCAGGAGCGGATCATGGCGCTGCAGTTTGGTGCGGTCGAGAAGCGACTGGAGAAGATCGAGTCGCTGATCGAGGGGCTGGAACGGCGGTTGTGGATGACGGTTTACGGCGTCGTTGCCGTGATCCTGACCCAGGCCGTTCAGAGCATTCTGGAATTTGCGCCGAAAGGGGGCTGAGATGGATCTGGGGCTAGAGGTGAAGTTCGTGGGCGGTCCGCCGGTGCTGAGCGATGACTCGGTCATCGAAGGCTATGCGAGCCTGTTCGGTGTCACCGATCAAGGCGGGGATTCGGTGCTTCCCGGCGCATTCGCGGCAAGTCTCAAGCGACTTGCCGGTAAAGGCGACAAGGTGCGGATGCTGTGGCAGCACGATCCGACCCGTCCGATCGGCGTCTGGGACGAGGTCCGCGAGGACGGCAAGGGGCTGTGGGTCAAGGGGCGACTGCTGCCCGACGTCGCGCAGGCCCGCGAGGCGGCTGCGCTGATCAAGGCCGGCGCAATCGACGGTCTGTCGATCGGCTATCGCACCGTGCGGGCCGAACGTGACGGCAAGAGCCGCCGTCAACTGGTCGAGCTGGATCTGTGGGAGGTCTCATTGGTGACGTTCCCGATGCTGCCAGAGGCGAAAATTGGCCAGAAGGACGTCGATGATATGCGCGAATTCGCGGCGATCTTTGCTGCGGCGACCGAGGTGCTGCGCGGCGCCTGAAGGATGAAGGACGCCCGGCGTCCGGACAGTTCGACCGCTGCGGGGGCAGCATCGAAAGCGGGAGGCGATGGCCACCCAATCACGCAAGGAGACCGACATGACCGAGGGCAAATCCGCCACCGGCGCCACCGAAATCAATGCGCCCGGTGAGTTGAAGGGGGCCATGCTTGGGTTCGTCAACGAGCTCAGGACCTTTCGCGAAGAAATCGAAAATCGTCTGCAAACACAGGAAAAACGCATGACCATGCTGGACCGCAAGACCGCTTTCCGGGGCCGTGCGCCCTTGTCGACGGAAGCCGAGATCGAAGTGCCGCATCAGAAAGCCTTCAACGCCTATCTGCGCAGCGGTGCTGATGACGGCTTGCGTGGCCTTTCCATCGAGGAAAAGGGCCTGACTGTCGCCGGCGACGGCGGCTTTCTTGCTGCGCCGCAGGTCGCCGACACCGTGCAGAGCGTGCTGAGCGCCAGCGCTTCGCTGCGCAAGCTGGCCAATGTCGTCACGGTCGAAAGTGCGACCTATGAAGTGCTGGTCGACAAGGGTGACACCGGTGCGGGCTGGGCCACCGAGACAGCCAGCGCCGAGACTGCGCCGGGTGGCATCGACCGCATCACCATTCCCCTGCACGAGCTGTCGGCCATGCCCAAGGCGAGCCAGCGTTTGCTGGACGACGCTGCGTTCGACGTCGAGGGCTGGCTGGCCGAGCGGATCGGCGAGAAATTCGCGCGCGCCGAGTCCGCTGCCTTCATCAACGGCGACGGCATCGACAAGCCGAAAGGCATCTTGTTCTACCCGACCGCCGCAAACGGCACCGAGGGTGACGGGCAGCTGGGCACCGTCGATTCCGGTGCGATCGGCGGCTTTGCCGATACCGATCCCGCCGATGCGCTGATCGATCTCGTCTATGCCCTGGCGGCGGAGTACCGGGCCAATGCGTCGTTCGTCATGAACTCGAAGACCGCCGCGCAGGTGCGCAAACTGAAGGACAGCGACGGTCGTTACATCTGGACCGACTCGCTGGCGGCAGGTCAGCCCGCGCTGCTTCTGGGCTATCCGGTCGAAACCAGCGAGGACATGCCCGAGGTTGACAGCGGCGAGACCGCAATCGCTTTCGGCGACTTCCGCGCCGGGTATACGATCGTCGAGCGTCCCGACCTGCGCGTGCTCCGCGATCCGTTCAGCGCCAAGCCCCACGTCCTGTTCTACGCGACCAAGCGCGTGGGCGGCGGCGTGACCGACTTCAAGGCCATCAAGCTGATGAAGTTCGTCTGACGATCCGTCAGGCGAAAAAGGGGCCGCGTCATCACGCGGAACAGGCGGCGCCTGCAGCTGTCCGCGCGTGCAGGAATCGTCCGCGCGACGCGGCCCCACTCTTTTCGCATCTAGTCAAGGTGCCGGGCGGATGCCGCCCGGCTACCGACAACTTGGACGCGGGCTGACGCAGGACGGAAGGGTCGAGGGATGATGTTGATCGAAGAAGCGGCGCTTGCGGCGGATGCCCTGCCCATCGCCGAACTCGCGGAATATTTGCGGCTCGGCTCGGGCTTCGACCTGGTGGACGATGCGGCCGAGAACGCGGCGCTGGCTGGCTTCCTGCGTGCCGCGATCGCGACGATCGAGGCGCGGACAGGCAAGGTGCTTCTGACGCGCCGCTTCCGGATGCAGCTGGATGACTGGCGCGACCGGCTGGGTCAGACGCTGCCGCTTGCTCCGGTCCTATCCGTCGACCGGATCGAGATCGACGACGGCAACGGAACGGTCACGGAATTGCCGGTCGAGAACTGGCGTCTGGTTCCCGACTTGCAACGGCCGACGATCCTGCCTGCCGGTGTGATCCTGCCTCATGTGCCGCGTCGGGGCATGGTCACGATCACCTTCACGGCCGGTTTCGGACAGGCTTGGTCGAACGTGCCGGGCGATCTGGCGCAGGCTGTGCTGATGCTGGCATCGCGCTATTACGAGGATCGCGGATTTGATGGGTCGCGTAGCGGCGTACCGCATGGCGTGAGCGCGCTGATCGACCGCTGGAGGCAGATCCGCACGCTTGCCGGGCGCGGCAGCCGGGAGGCCCGGTGATGGTCGCACCACGGCTTTGCACCCCGCTGATCCTGGAAGAGGCCGAGCGGGTTTCCGACGGAATGGGCGGACACGGGCTGCACTGGCGGCCCGTCGCGCGGCTTTGGGCCGAGCTGAAAAGCGGCAGCGGCCGCGAACGCGGCGGCGAGGTTGGGCCGGTCAGCGTGGCCAACTGGCGGATCACACTGCGCGGCGCCCGTCCGGGCGACCCCAGGCGGCCCCGTCCAGGGCAGAGGCTGCGTATGGCGGGACGGTTCTTCCTGATCGATGCGGTGACCGAAGATGGCGCTGATGGACGCTGGCTGACCTGCTTCGCGCACGAGGAGAATTGAGGCATGAGCTATTCATCGTCAGTGGCGCTTCAGGCGGCCGTATATCGCCATCTGCGCGACGATCCGGCCCTGTCGGATCTGATCGGGGATTCGATCTTTGACGCGATGCCGGTCGAGGCTCCAAGCGGGCCCTATGTCTCATTAGGCCCCGAAGATGCCGTCGATGCGGGTGATATGACCGGACGCGGTTCACGTCATGACTTCGTCGTGTCGGTTCTAGCCGGAAGCGATCAGAGCGTTGGCTTCCATTCGGTCAAGCGCGTCGCGGCTGCAGTGTCGGACGCGCTGGAGAACGGCGGTGTCGAACTGGAGCAGGGACATCTGACGGCGATCTGGTTCCAACGCGCCAAGGCGCGACGGGTTGAAAACGGCGCGGCGCGGCGAGTCGATCTGACCTTCCGCGCCCGAATTGATCTAGGCTGAGGAGTAGGGACCGATGGCTGTACAGAATGGACGTGATCTTCTGATCAAGATGGACATGACCGGCGACGGCGCGTTCGAAACGGTGGCCGGACTGCGCGCAACGCGACTGTCGTTCAACGCCGAGACGGTCGACGTCACAAGCCTGGAGAGCGAGGGCGGCTGGCGCGAGTTGCTGGGCGGTGCGGGGATGCGCAGCGCGACCCTGTCAGGCTCGGGTGTGTTCCGTGACGCCAGCACGGATGGACGAGCAAGACAGATTTTCTTTGACGGAGAGATGCCGCGCTATCAGGTCATCATCCCTGATTTCGGCACTGTCGAAGGTCCCTTCCAGATCACCAGTCTGGAGTATTCCGGCAGCTACAACGGCGAGGCGACCTACGAGCTGAGCATGTCCTCGGCCGGGGCCCTGACATTCGAGGCGATGTGATGGCTAACCCGCAATCCGGGGAGGTCTCGGTCGTGATCGATGGCCGCGCGCAGACCGCCAAGCTGACGCTCGGCGCATTGGCTGAGATGGAGGCATCGTTGGGAGATGACAGCCTACTGGCGATGGTCGAGCGCTTCGAGAGTGGTCAGTTTCGCAGCCGGGACGTTCTGGCGGTTCTGGTCGCCGGGTTGCGCGGCGGCGGCTGGAGAGGCGACACCGGCGATTTGCTCAACGCGGATATCGGTGGCGGGCCACTCGGCGCTGCACGCTCGGCGGCTGAATTGCTCGCACGAGCGTTTCGCTTCGCATGAGTGTCGGCTCGGACGCGAAAGCAAATGGGCTCGACTGGCCCGGACTGATGCGAGCGGGCATTCGCGGACTGGGGTTGAAGCCCGCCGACTTTTGGGCGCTCAGCCCAGCGGAGTTGGCGATGATGCTGGGCGTTGATGCGCACCCCAAGATGATGACGCGGGATCGGCTGGCCGAACTTGCCGCTAAATATCCGGACCAACGCTAGGCTTGATCCGGAAGCATGACGAGGAGCGCGGACATGGCAGACAGAAGCGGGTTCGACAGCGCGTCGGACCGTCTGGACGAGGGGTTCGATCAAGGTGGCCGCGTGACCGCGGAATTCGAGCGTGAACTGGCGCGGCTGCGCCAATCCATGATGTTCACCAGCCGTGAGGTCGGCACTTTGTCCTCGGGTCTCGAAGGCGGTCTGAGGAGAGCCTTCGAGGGGGTGGCCTTTGATGGACTTAAACTATCAGACGCGCTGAAGGGCGTCGCGCGAACGATGGCCGACACGATTTATTCCATCGCCATGAAGCCCGTCGAGCAGGCGCTGGCAGGTTCCATCGCTGGCGGTCTCGGCAACATGATCTCAGGCGTCAAACCCTTCGCCGATGGCGGCGCCTTCAGCCAGGGTAGGGTGATGGCCTTTGCGAAGGGCGGCGTGGTGACGCAGCCGACGCATTTCCCCATGCGCGGCGCCACGGGGCTCATGGGCGAGGCGGGACCAGAAGCGATCATGCCACTGACCCGTGGCGCCGACGGTCGATTGGGTGTCGCGACGCAAGGTGGTCGCGCAACTCAGGTCACCATCAACATCTCGACACCGGACGTCGAAGGATTCCGCCGAAGTCAGTCGCAAATCGCGGCGCAATTGGGCCGCGCACTGGCTCGTGGTGAACGGAACGGGTGAGGTCCAAGAATGGCATTTCATGATGTGCGCTTTCCCGCAAACCTGTCACTGGGGTCGATCGGAGGTCCTGAGCGCCGGACCGAGATCGTCACGCTGACCAGTGGCTTCGAAGAGCGCAACAGTCCTTGGGCGCACTCGCGTCGGCGCTACGATGCGGGAATGGGACTGCGATCCTTGGACGACATGTCCGAGCTTCTGGCCTTCTTCGAGGCGCGCGGCGGACAGATGCATGGCTTTCGCTGGAAGGACTGGGCCGATCACAAGAGCTGTGCGCCCTCGGTCCAACCGGGATTCGAAGATCAGGTCATCGGCATCGGCGACGGAGTCCGGCGTGAATTCTCGCTGACGAAGGCTTATTCGTCCGGCGGGGTGAGTTACCTGCGGCCGATCCAGAAGCCGGTTCTTAACAGTGTCCGAGCTGGTGTTGGCGGCGTCGAAAGAGTTCAGACGCTCGATTACGCCATCGACCATGACACGGGTACCTGCACTTTTGCGGTTCCGCCGGACGTCGGCGCCAGCGTTACGGCTGGTTTCGAGTTCGACGTGCCCGTGCGCTTCGACACCGACCGGATCGCGGTATCGGTGGCGTCCTTCCGAGCAGGCGATCTGCCGCAGGTTCCCATCATCGAGGTGCGGATATGACGACGACAACGATCGCGCGCGCTTGGCGGATCAACCGGTCAGACGGCACCACATTGGGGTTTACTGATCACGACGGCCCCTTGGAATTCGATGGTGTGGTCTTTCGACCGGATAGCGGACTGTCGGCGCGCGCTCTTGTGCAGGCGGTCGGACTTTCGGTCGACAACACCGAGGCTGAAGGCGCGCTGAGCGACGAAGCCATCACCGAGACCGACCTGATCGCTGGGCGATGGGATGGTGCGGAACTGAGCATGTGGGAAGTAGACTGGAGCGATCCTTCTCAGCGGCGTTTGGCATTTCGTGGTCATATCGGCGAGGTGTCACGACGAGGTGGCGGCTTTCGTGCCGAGCTGCGTGGCCTGTCCGAGGCGCTAAACAAGTCCATGGGACGGGCCTATCACCCGCGTTGTTCGGCCCGCTTGGGCGATCGTTGGTGCAAGGTCGATCTTGAGCAGGCACAATTGCGGGTCGAAGCGAGTATCGTCGCGATTGACGATGACAGGACGTTTCGGATCGATACCCTGGTGGGTTACAGGGCGCGTTGGTTCGACCATGGGTCGATGAGTGTCCTTAGTGGCGCCTGCTCGGGTGTCACGGCGCCCATCAAAAACGACCGTCTGCTTTCAGTTGGGCGCCGGCAGATCGAACTTTGGGCTGCTGCAAGCGCACCTATGGCGGTGGGCGACAGGGTAAGCTTGACCGCGGGCTGCGACAAGAGCGGGGCCTGCTGTCGCGATAAGTTCGACAACTATCTGAATTTTCGTGGCTTTCCGCACATGCCGGGAGAGGATTGGCTAGTCGCGCCTCAGGTCGAAAAGCGCCGCAAGGATGTTGCCGTGGTTGCGCAGTTTCAGCCTTACAGCGGCAGGTCGGGCGATGACAGCTGACGTCGTTGATATGGCGCGGCGCTGGATCGGGACCCCATACATTCATCAACACAGCGCAAATGGCGCCGGAACGGACTGTCTTGGTCTGATCCGCGGCTTGTGGCGTGAGCGCTACGGCTCTGAACCAGAAGTGGCGCCGGCCTACACCCCAGATTGGGGCGAATGCGGCCGAGAAGAAGTGTTGCTGGCCGGTGCGTTGCGGCACCTGCGACCGGTGCATGCGGCAGCGGTCGAGGTGCCGGGTGAGGTGCTTCTGTTCCGGATGCGTCAAGGCGGCGTTGCGAAACATCTGGGCGTGCTGTCCGAGACGGGAGAGCACGCGGCCTTCATTCACGCTTACGACCGTCATGGCGTTGTCGAGAGCCCGCTGAGTACGCCCTGGCGACGACGCATCGCCGCCAGGTTCCTTTTCCCATGACCTGACTTTCAGGAGAACGCCCATGGCCACGTTGGTCCTATCTGCCGTCGGAGCATCGCTGGGTTCCGGCTTCGGTGGAACATTGCTGGGCCTTTCCGGGGCAGTGGTTGGTCGTGCAGTCGGTGCGTCGGTGGGACGCGTCATCGACCAGCGCCTGCTGGGGCAGGGCTCGAAGCCGGTCGAGACGGGGCGGATCGACCGCTTGCGCCTTCAGTCGGCAGGCGAAGGCATGCACATCCCAAAGGTCTGGGGTCAGATGCGGGTGCCTGGCCATGTCATCTGGGCGTCGCCGTTGGAGGAAGTGCGCACGTCGCAGGGCGGCGCGGGAAAGGGTGCCCCGCAGCCGCAGGTCACCGAAATCAGTTACACGATGTCGGTCGCGTTGGCGCTCTGCGAAGGTGCGATCAATGGTGTCGGTCGAGTCTGGGCTGACGGAGAGGAAGTCACCGCCGACGACCTCAACATGCGCGTCTATGAAGGCGATGAGAGCCAGCTGCCTGATTCCGCCATTGTTTCGTGGGAAGGAGCAGAGGCCCCGGCCTATCGTGGCATCGCCTACGTCGTGTTGGAAAACCTGAGCCTTGAGCGATGGGGCAACCGCATGCCGCAGTTGTCCTTCGAGGTCACGCGACCGGCCCAGACTGGAGGCGGTGTCAGCCGCGACGTTCGCGCCGTCGCGATGATCCCCGGTACGGGCGAATATGCGTTGGCTACGAGTCGAGTCGAGGCTGACCTTGGTCTTGGTGAGACCGTCGCATTCAATGAGAACACGCCGCTTGGAGGGACGGATTTCTCTGCCTCGCTCAAGGTTCTAGAACGAGAGTTGCCGCGAGCGAAATCGGTATCGCTGGTTGTGTCCTGGTTCGGCGACGATCTGAGGATCGGCCGGTGCGAGGTGAGGCCCAAGGTCGAATACCGGGAGCGTGATGGCGGCAACATGCCGTGGCGGGCAGGCGGAATTGCACGTGAAAGCGCGCGCGAGGTTGCGCGGCGCGATGGTCGACCGATCTATGGCGGCACGCCGGGCGATCAGTCTGTTGTGGAGGCGTTGCGAGCGCTTGCGGCATCCGGACGAAAGGCCGTGTTCTATCCGTTCATTCTGATGGAACAGCAGGAGGGCAACGGTTTGCCGGATCCCTACGGTGGAGGCGAACAGGCGCCCATGCCTTGGCGAGGACGCATCACCACTGAGAAGGCTCCGGGGCAGGCCGGCTCAACCGACGGGAGCGCCGCTGCAGCCGCAGAAGTGGCGCAGTTTTTCGGCACAGCGAAGGTGGAGGATTTTCAGCGTGACGGTACTCGCATTCTATATAGCGGGCCGTCCGAATGGTCGTATCGACGCTTCATTCTACACTACGCCCATCTTTGTGCGGCGGCAGGCGGTGTCGACACCTTCCTGATCGGGTCGGAAATGGTTGGGATGACCCAGATCCGGACGTCGGGCGGACGTTACCCTGCGGTGGCCGCCCTGGTCCGTCTCGCGGCTGATTGCCGTAGAATCCTGGGGCCCGATGTCAAGCTCAGCTACGCTGCGGACTGGTCGGAGTATTTTGGGCACCACCCGGGCGGCGGGGACGTGCGGTTTCACCTCGATCCGCTGTGGGCTGACGCCAATATCGACTTTGTCGGTATCGACAATTACATGCCGCTGTCCGATTGGCGGGATGGAGACGACCATCTCGATGCGCACTGGGGCAGCGTGCGCAATCCGCGTTATCTTGCCGCGAACGTGGCTGGTGGCGAAGGCTACGACTGGTACTACCCATCCGAAGATGACCGCCGGGCGCAGCGCCGTGTATCGATTACCGACGGCGCGCACGATGAGCCTTGGGTCTGGCGGTACAAGGATCTGCGCGGTTGGTGGGGTAACACGCATCACGAGCGGATCGGAGGCGTTCGCAAGTCGACCCCTACTGAATGGGTGCCAGCCTCCAAGCCGTTCTGGTTTACCGAGTATGGCTGCGCGGCACTGGACAAGGCTACCAACCAGCCGAACAAGTTCCTTGATGCATTCAGCTCGGAAAGCGCGTTGCCGCATTTCTCGAACGGGATGCGCGACGACGCCTTGCAAGCTGCCTATCTTGAGGCTGTCAACGCCTATTGGGCCGATCCCGCTAACAATCCGCGGATGGCTGACGGACGAGCGATAGTCGATATGGGGCGTGCCCATGTCTGGTGCTGGGATGCGCGGCCTTACCCCGCATTCCCGCAGCGGCACGACCTGTGGTCCGACGGTCCGGCGTGGGAGCGGGGTCATTGGCTCAACGGTCGTGCAGGCGCGGTCCCGCTGTCAGGTGTTGTAACAGATATTTGCGTCGATGCTGGCGTGACCGAAATTGATGTTACAAGGCTTGAAGGACTCGTTCGCGGTTTCGCGCTCGAGGGTGCCGAGACAGGACGCTCGGCGCTGCAGCCGCTGATGCTTGCCTTCGGCTTCGACGCGATCGAACGGGATGGCATGATCCGCTTTGTGACCCGGTCCGCGCGGGCGATAGCAACCTTGAAGGCGAGCGATCTGGCGCTCTCCGATGACCTGAGCGGGCTGGAGTTGACCCGGGCACCCGAGCCAGAACTCGCGGGGCAGATTCGCCTGACGCATATTGAAGCGGGGGGCGATTACGAAACGACTACGGCAGAGACAATGCTGCCGGACGATGTATCCTCAGTCACGTCCGAGACCGAGTATCCGCTTGCCCTTACGCGCCCGGAAGGTCGTGCAATCGCGCAGCGCTGGCTCGCCGAATCCAGAGTGGCCAGGGATAGTGTTCGCTTTGCGTTACCTCCGTCGCGGGCGCAGTTGGGGGCGGGTGACATCATTCGCTTCGAAGATGGCGTCGCTGAGCATTATCGCTGGCGTATCGACCGAGTTGAAAGGGCCGGTGTTGGTCTGGTCGATGCAGTTAGGGTTGATGATGGAGCCTACCAACCGGCTGAGTCGCTTCTCGAAGTTGCGGGAGGGCCCGCCTATCGTCCGCTGATGCCTGTTTGGGCGACGTTCCTAGATCTGCCACTTCTGCGCGGGGATGAATTGCCGCATGCTCCGTATCTCGCGGCGACGGCGACACCGTGGCAGGGCAGCGTCGCTGCCTTTGCGTCAGTTGATCCAGCAGGCGGCTATGAATACCAAGGCGTTGCAACGCGCTGTGCCGTCGTGGGTGTGACAGAGACCGGCTTACGACGCGCGCGTATCGGTCTGGTGGACCGGGGATCGCCTTTACGCGTTCGTATCAAGGGTGGAAACTTGTCAGCCGCTTCGATGGCGGGCCTGCTGGCTGGCGCCAACGCTATGGCTATCGGTAACGGACAGGGCGGATCTTGGGAAGTTTTCCAGTTCGGAACTGCCACACCTTTGGGTGACGGACGCTGGGAAATCAGCGACAGGCTTCGCGGTCAGGCAGGCACCGATGGGATCATGCCCGAATTGTGGCCGGCTGGTAGCGTCGTCGTCCTTCTAAACAAGGCTGTTGAGCAGATCTCAGTACCGCCTGCCTGGCGTGGGCAAGAACGTTTCTGGCGGATTGGTCCAGCCAAGAAGGCTGCCGATGACCCGAGTTATCGTTCGCTGCCGTTGAGCCTTCGCGGGATCGGCCTGCGGCCCTACGCGCCCTGTCATCTTCGTCTTGATGGGCGTCGCATATCGTGGGTGCGCAGGACCCGCATAGAGGGCGATGGCTGGGAAGGAACCGATGTCCCGCTGGGTGAGAGCCGAGAAGAGTATCTTGTTCGGATTCAGAGCGGTGGCGCGACCGTCCATGAGGCGACCGTCACCCGCCCCGAATATACCATCCCGGAGACGGTCTGGACGGAGACACGGACAACAGGGGCGATCACGATCGCTGTCGCGCAATTGTCCGAGCTTGTGGGTGCCGGGCCGTTCATCAAAGAGGTTTTCTGACCATGTCGATTACTGAAACCAATCGTCTTGCGTTGCCTCTGCTGCAGCCGGCGCAGGCTCAGAAGCACGTCACCGTCAACGAAGCATTGATGCGGATCGACGGACTGACGAATCTGGTGTTGCAAAGCATCAGCGTCGGCGTTCCGCCTGCGGATCCTGAGGATGGTGAATGCTGGGGCGTGCCCGGTGGTGCCACCGGCGCATGGTCAGGCCAAATCGGGCGTATCGCGATTGCGAGTAACGGCGGATGGGTCTTTGTACGGATCACCCGCGGGATGCAGGCGTTCGTGCTGGATCGAGGAGTCAGGGCGATTCACACGGGCACAGCTTGGAGCCTCGGTGCTGCGTCGCTTGGTATGCTCGGTTCCTCGATGCTGGAGGGGATGGAGGAAGCGGAGATCATGGTGAGCGCAGGCGAGACCGTCGCCACGGGAGTTGTTATTCCGGCGGGGGCAATGGTCATCGGGGCGGTCGCAAGGGTTGTAACCGCAATCGGCGGCAGCCTCTCAAGCTGGAAGCTTGGCACGGATGGTGCCGAGGATCGCTTTGGAAGCGGTCTCGGGACGTCGACCGGATCCTGGGCACGTGGAATGCTAGGGCAGCCAATGACCTATTATCAGCCTGCCGAACTTCTGATGACGGCCAGTGCAGGTACGTTTTCTGGCTCGGGAAAGGTCCGGCTTGCGGTACACTGGCTTGAACTCCGCTTGCCATCGGCATGAGCGACGAACGGGTTTTCGTTCAGCCGATTAAAGAGTAAGACGGTACCGACGCAGCTGGGGCGGAACCGCTATGAATCTTCAGACCAAAGCTTCCAGTCAGAGCGCCCCGATCCGTGAGGCGATCTGGAGCCAGGTCCGCGACGAAGCGTCAGAGGCTGTGAGAAACGAACCGCTGCTGGGTGCATTGATCCATGCGGGGTTGCTGCACCATCACAGTCTCGAGGCGGCACTGGCGTATCGGTTTTCGCTCAAGCTTGCCTCGGGCGAGATGAGCGAGCAGATCCTGCGGGAATTGGCCGACCATGCCTATGCGGATTCGCCTGCGCTTGGCGATGCCGCACGAAACGACCTGATGGCAGTCTATGATCGCGATCCTGCGACACACCGTCTGATCCAGCCGCTATTGTTCTATAAGGGTTTTCAGGCGCTACAGGCCTATCGAATCGGCCATTGGCTGTGGACGCACGAGCGGTTCGACATGGCTTACTTCGTGCAGATGCGTTGCTCGGAATGTTTCGGCGTCGATATTCATCCTGCGGCAGGCATCGGCACTGGTGTCATGATTGACCACGCCCATTCCATCGTCATCGGTGAAACGGCTGTGGTCGGCGATGATGTGTCGATGCTGCACTCTGTGACGCTCGGCGGGACCGGTAAGGAAGATGGCGATCGTCATCCGAAGATCGGCAATGGCGTACTGATCGGCGCTGGTGCGAAGGTTCTGGGCAATATCCGGATCGGGCATCATTCGCGCATCGCCGCAGGTTCGGTGGTGCTGCACGAAGTGCCACCCTGCAAGACGGTCGCCGGCGTTCCGGCACGTGTTATAGGCGATGCTGGCTGTTCGGAGCCGGCACATAGCATGAATCAGCTCCTCGGACTGGACGACTACCTCTGAAAGCAGAGGCGCTAAACCAATTCGTCCGCACCGCTTCCTCTGATCTCCTCGAGGCTCATGCGTGTCGATTTAAGCCTCGCATCAAGGCCTTGTGCAATTTTGGTCGCGAGCGAAAATCCGTGGTAGATCAGCGCCGAGTACACTTGAACCGCGCTTGCGCCGGCGCACAACTTGGCCCAAGCCTGATCTACGTTCGCAATGCCGCCGACACCGATCAGCGGCATCTTTCCATTAGTCTCGCGGTACAGTTGCGCCAGAACCCTTGTAGAGCGGTCAAACAGCGGCGCGCCGGACAATCCCCCAGTTTCTGATGCCTGTGGATCCTTCAGACCATTACGCGCGACTGTAGTATTGGTGGCGATGATCCCATCGATCCCTGCCTCAGCCGCGACGGCGGCGATGTCGCGGACGGACGGATCGTCGAGATCGGGCGCGATCTTCAAAAATAGCGCTGGCCGATTGACCAGGTCTCGACGCGCTTCATTCACCTGTGCCAGCAACGCGACCAACGCCTCCGGTTGCTGCAGATCGCGCAGGCGGCCGGTGTTCGGTGAACTGACGTTCACGGTCACGAAGTCAACAGCTCCCCCCGCCTGCCGCACAACTTCCACATAATCCGCAGCACGGTCCGTACTGTCCTTGTTTGCGCCGACGTTCAGGCCGACCGGAACGATGCCGTGCACTCTTGCCGCCAAACGCTGTGCGATGACAGCCACGCCATCATTGTTGAAACCGAAGCGGTTGATGATCGCGCCGTCTGCTGTAAGCCGGAACAGGCGCGGTTTGTCGTTGCCCGATTGCGGACGCGGCGTGGCAGCGCCGACCTCGATGAAGCCGAAGCCCGCACGCCTCAGCGGGGCGATTGCAATCGCGTTCTTGTCGTAACCCGCCGCCAATCCCACCGGATTTGGAAGCTCCATCCCGGCAAGACGCAGACGCAGGCGGTCAGAGGTGAATGGCGCCCTGGGCAGGGGAACGATCCCCATCCGCAGTGCTCGGAGCGACAGATCGTGCGCTCGCTCAGGATCAAGACGGTGGAGAAGATGCAGGCCGGCGCGCTCGATCATCTTCAAAGCAGCGATCCCGCCTGCAGGCTGGCCGTGATCGGCTTGGTCCACGCCACATCCGCCAAGGTCATTGCGCGGTAAAGATGCGGAAACTGCACCCCACCACGTGACACCTCCCATCGTAGGGCCGAGCCCAGCACACCGGAATCGACCGCGACAAGCACAAGATCGTTCTCATCTGAGAAATGCTTGTCCAGTGTCCCTTGAACCTGGTCTGCCCCGGACAGATGAATGAAGCCGTCGCGCTGGTCGTCAGGTGAGCCTTGGGATGCGCCATTGCCGCGCAACTCTTCCCATTCCTCCGATCGAAGAACCTTATAGATCAGCATCGCGCCCTTTCCGCTTTCATCCGGAAACAGCGTTTGACCCCTCAGGGGGGCTGCGTCAATGTATCGGCGTCTTTCAAACCTGATCGAGAGGTGTCCCGATGCTGAACCGTCTCCTTGCCACAACGGCATTCATCGCGCTTGGCGCTGGCGCGGCACAAGCCGAGATGGTGCTGCACATCCTGCACACCAACGATCTGCATAGCCGGATCGAGCCGATCAACGCCTACGACAGTACCTGCGATCAGGAGACGCTGGACGCGGGCGAGTGTTTCGGCGGCGTCGCGCGGGTCGCGGCCAAGGTCAAGGAACTGCGCGACCAGATCACGGCCGAGGGCGGCAACGTCATCGTGTTGGACGCGGGTGATCAGTATCAGGGCAGCTTGTTCTACACGACCTACAAGGGCAAGGACACGGCCGAGTTCATGACCGCAATCGGCTACGACGCGATGGCGGTCGGCAACCATGAATTCGACGACGGGCCCGAGGGTTTGGACGTTCTGCTGGAGGGTGTCGAATTTCCGGTGACATCAGGCAACCTCGATCTGTCGCAATCGAACATCCTCAACGACAAGGTCGCGGACACCGTGACGCTCGATGTTGGCGGCGAGAAGATCGGCATCGTATCGGCGCTGGCAATGGACACGCCGGAGACGGCGTCGCCTGGTCCTAATGTCATCTTCATGGACGACATGGACAGCCTGAAGGCGGACGTTCAGGCGCTGACCGATGAAGGCGTGAACAAGATCGTCGCGCTGACCCATGTCGGATACCTGCGTGATCAGGAATACGCTGCCGAGGTTGCCGGGCTCGACGCGATCATTGGCGGTCACTCGCACACGCTGCTGGGGGACATGGACGGCGCGGAAGGTGCTTACCCGACCATGGTGGCGGGGCCCGACGGGTCCGAGGTTCCGATTGCGACCGCCTATGCCTATTCCAAATATCTCGGCCATCTGGTCCTGACCTTCGATGACGACGGCAATCTGACCAGTGCCGAGGGTGAGCCGATCCTTCTGGACAATTCGGTGCCTGAGGACGAGGCGATCAAGGCTCGTGTCGCCGAGATGGCTGCCCCGATCGAAGAACTCAGGCAGAAGGTCGTGGCCGAAACTGCGGCCCCGATCGATGGCGACCGCGCGAATTGCCGGGCAAAGGAATGCGAGATGGGGGTGTTGGTCGCCGACGCGATGCTGGCGAGAGTCGCCGATCAGGGCATGAGCATAGCGATTACCAATGGCGGCGGACTGCGTTCATCAATTGATGCGGGTCCGGTCACGATGGGTGAGGTTTACAGTGTCCTTCCGTTCCAGAACACGCTTGCCACGTTCCAGCTAAAGGGGGCCGACGTCGTCACGGCACTTGAAAACGGTGCCAGTCAGTATGAAGAGGCCGCCGGTCGCTTCGCTCAGGTTGCCGGGCTGAAATATACGGTCGATCCTGCGGCCGAGGTCGGAAGCCGGATCAGCGACGTGATGGTGATGGACGGGGGAGACTGGGCGCCGATCGATCCCGAGGCGACCTACGGTGTCGTCTCGAACAACTACATGCGCGGCGGCGGCGACGGTTATGACGTGTTCGCGGCAAATGCCCAGAATGCCTACGATTTCGGCCCGGATCTGGCAGAGGTCGTGGCCGATTACCTGGCTCAGCAAGGTGCAGACTACACACCCAAACTGGACGATCGCATCACCGTCAAATGACGCGTTGAGCATCCGGATCCGTCGCGCACCATCCGGTGACGCGGCGGATTCACGTCAGATAGCGAGCGTGTCGCACAGCGCCTTGCCGTTCTTTCGGTGACGCTCGGCCAGTTGCCGGCCTTCGCGACCCTTCAGGAATCGGCGGGCACCTTCGGGGCGAAAGTCGGGATCGGACAGGTGCGGAAACAACGCGACAATCTCGCGCCGCGCGGAGTCCCCCACTGCTTCCAGAGCCTGCGCCCCGGTGAAGAGGCTTTCGGTCCAGGCTCCGTTTGACAGCACCAGTTCATGGCCGTCGAAGAGCATGTGGAAGTAGGTCACACCATCATCGGGGACGATCACCTCGATCCCCGGCATCCCAACCAGATGCTTGGCAGCCACCAATATTTCGACCTCGCCAAACATCCGCTGGGTTATGGCCGAGCGGACCAGTACCCGATGTTGAGGGGATAGGATCAGATCGGCAAAGGGCAGTCTGTGGCCAAGCGCACCCGCCGCGATGCGGATCGGCCGCAGGTTTGGCTGCAGGTCAAGCCGCGCGGCGTCGACCCTGGTTCCGCCGATCCACGACAGCCAGCGCATGCCGTTGTCCCGTGTCCGGATCATGTCACCCACACGCAACTGCTCGACCGGTCGCGGACCGAACAGCGTGTCGATCAACGTGCCTGCTGCAAAGCAATCCACCGCGCTGGGATAGGAATAGCTAAGTCCATAGTTTGTGCTGGAGTACTGGTCGCGGCCTGCATAGGTGAAGGTACGCGCTGGATCAAACTGAGGAAAGACTGGCTTACCATCGGCACCCAGCTTCACGGTCCCATCTGCATTCTTCACCGGCCGCGGGAATACCAGAACCGACGTCTTGCCGCCAATCTCGGACGGGGTCAGCCCCGTCCCGATGCGCGGAAAGGTGACAAGAAACTCGTTACCTGCATCGTCGCGAATGATCGAATTGAAGGCGTAGTTCAGTTGCGTCCCGGCCGCGATGGTCGTGGCGTTGCCGCCCGATCCGAAGGTTGCCGACTCAACCAGCCTCTGTTCGGTTTCAGTTACGGCAAGCTGGACGTTTTCCAGCTTGCCGTCGCTGTCACTCACGGTGATCGTGGACAGCTTCGCGTCAGGCATTGTGATCCTGCTGGCATTGAACCAGGGTTCGTACCGGCCGGGTGACGAACTTCCGGTCGGAACGGGGGTGCTGATCGTGAGCACCAGGATCTTGTAGTCCAACACTGCCCTCCACGGCCGATACGCCACGCAAACACGGGACTTTGTCCCTGATTTTGCACAGAGAATTACGGGTGGAATGGTTAAGGGTTCGTTAACTTCACGTGTCGCGCGCGATTAAATTGCGACTGCGCGCCAAATGGCGTCGTCAGGCGCTGCCGGTACCACGTTCGCGATAGGGTGTGCTGCCATATTGGGCGCGATAGCATTTCGAAAAGTGCGACGGACTGGAAAAGCCGCAGGCCAACGCAATCTCGATGATCGACAATTCGGTCTGCATCAGCAGCTTGCGCGCCCGGCCCAGCCTCGTCTCCATGTAATATCGCTTCGGGCTGCGTTTCAGATAGCGACGGAACAGGCGTTCCAGTTGTCGCGTGGACATGCCGGCATCGGCCGCAAGCTGCGCTGGGCTGATCGGCTCCTCCAGGTTCGCTTCCATTCGTGCGATAACCTCCGTCAGGCGCGGATGACGGACGCCGATCCGGGTCGGGATCGACAGCCGCTGGTCGTCTTGCCCGGTGCGGATGCCGGTATGGAGCAGTTGATCGGCCACCTCTGTCGCCAGCGGATCGCCGTGATCCTCGGCGATCAGGTGCAGCATCAGGTCGATGGCCGACGTTCCACCGGCAGCCGTGATCCGGTTCCCGTCATCCACGAAGACCGAGCGGAAAAGGTCGACCTCGGGAAACTCTTCGGCGAAGCCATCATGATATTCCCAATGGATCGTCGCCTTTCGCCCGTCCAGCAGTCCGGCCTTCGCCAGGACCCATGCCCCGGTGCAGAATGCGCCCATCCCACCCGCGCCCCGTGCCATGCGTCGCAGAAAGGCCAGCACCGGCTTCGTCGCTTCGGCCGCGACCTCGATCCCACCGCAGACGATGACGAATTCATGTCCGCGCGGCTCGACATCCAGCCCCCCGTCCAGGATCAAGCGCGCGCCGTTCGAACAGGTCGCGGACTCGCCACCGGGACCAACCAGCCGCCATTCGTAAAGCGTTCGGCCTGCGGCGCGGTTTGCCAACCGCAAAGGCTCGATGGCCGAGGCAAACGGCATCATCGTGAAGCGATTCAGCAGCACGAAGGTGTACAGGGTCGGCTTCTCGGAACTCATCTTGCGGTCCATCGCAGGTCGTTGCGGCAGATCAGCAGGGAATTCGCGCCGCGGCAAGGGGGCGCGGGCTTTTCCTTCGCCCGCCAAAACCTTATAGAAGGCCGATCATTCGAACCCGAGGACAGCGCCATGACGCAAGCGAACCGCCAAAGCACCGCCGGCCAGACCTGGGACAAGGCCGGCTGGCGCGCCTATCCGCGCGTCCAGATGCCGGACTATACGGACGAGACCGCGCTGAAAGCGGTCGAGGCGCAACTGTCCCGGTTCCCGCCGCTGGTTTTTGCAGGCGAGGCCCGCCGCCTGCGGGATGAACTGGCAGAGGTCGCACAAGGTCGTGCCTTCCTGCTGCAGGGTGGCGATTGCGCCGAAAGCTTCGCCGAATTCTCGGCTGACAATATCCGCGACACGTTCAAGGTCATGCTTCAGATGGCCGTCGTGCTGACCTGGGGTGCGCAGCTGCCCGTCGTCAAGGTCGGCCGCGTCGCGGGCCAGTTCGCGAAGCCGCGCAGCGCACCGACCGAGACTGTCGGCGGGACCGAACTGCCCAGCTACCGTGGCGATATCATCAACGGTTTCGACTTCACCGCCGAGGCCCGTATCCCCGATCCCCAGCGGATGCTGGCGGCCTATACGCAGGCGGCCGCGTCTTTGAACCTTCTGAGGGCGTTCTCGACCGGCGGCTACGCCGACATGCATCGTGTCCAAAGCTGGATCGCCGATTTCGTCGGCGGACCCGAGGCCGCGAAATACCGCGACATCGCGGGCCGGATCAGTGACACGATGGCCTTCATGCAGGCCGCCGGTGTGACATCGGAAACCGCGCATGAACTGGGCAAGGTCGACTTCTACACCAGCCATGAAGCGCTGCTTCTGGAGTATGAAGAGGCGCTGGCACGCACCGATTCCACCACCGGTCTGCCAGTTGCGGGGTCGGGCCACATGATCTGGATCGGCGATCGCACCCGTCAGCCTGACGGCGCTCATGTGGAATTCTGTCGCGGCGTCCAGAACCCGATCGGCCTGAAATGCGGCCCCTCGACAACCGAGGACGACCTCAAGGTGCTGATGGCCAAGCTGAACCCCGACAACGCGGCCGGCCGGTTGACTCTGATCGCGCGCTTCGGTGCGGGAAAGGTCGGCGATCACATGCCGCGCCTGATCAAGACCGTTCAGTCCGAAGGCGCGAACGTCGTCTGGTCCTGCGACCCGATGCACGGCAACACGATCAAGTCGGCTTCTGGCTACAAGACCCGTCCGTTCGACTCGGTTCTGCGCGAGGTGCGAGAGTTCTTCGCGGTCCACAAGGCCGAGGGCACGATCCCCGGTGGCGTCCATTTCGAGATGACCGGCCGCGATGTGACCGAATGCACCGGCGGCGTCCGTGCTGTCACGGACGAGGACCTGTCTGACCGCTATCACACGGCCTGCGACCCCCGCCTGAACGCAAGCCAGTCGCTGGAACTGGCCTTCCTCGTGGCCGAGGAACTGCGCGACCGCCGCCAGAACGGCGGCGCCATGCCCCAAGTCCGGGCTGGGTAGAAGCAAACGACACGAACACGGAATGCGGTCGGCCCCTAGGCAGGCCGCTTTTTACTTCCACCTCCGGTGCACCCAGAACCACTGGTCGGGGTGACGGCGGACCAGCGTCTCGAGATCGTCGTTCAACGACTGCATCATGGCTATCGCATCGGCATGGGCGACAGGCGCGCCGGCATGGACGCGGAAGCTCAATCCGTCAGGCTGGCGGATGCCATGGATTGGCAGAATCAATGCGTCGTGACGCAGGGCCAGCTCTGCGGGTGTCAGGACCGTGCGGGCGGGTTGGCCGAAGAACGACAGATGCGGGGCGTGCCGATCGTGCTGATCGAACCCCAACGCCATCCAGCCGCCGCCGCGCAGAAACCGGATCATGGCGGTCAGACCGCTTCGCCCACGCGGGAATACCGGCTCGGCGATGGCGGTTATGGCGGGCACGTAATGGGCGTTGAACGCCTCGTTGTTCATCGGCCGGTACAAGGCGCCGACCGGCCAGCCCCGTGCCGACAAGGCAGCCCGCATCGCGTCGTAATTCCCGAAATGCGCACAGGCGAGGATGACCGGACGACCCGCCTCGAACGCTTCTTCCAGTGCAGGCAGGCCCGGACCTTCCAGAGGATCGGCCTCGCGAATGCGCGCTGAAAAGGCCTCTCCGGCATAGATCTCGGCCATCGACCGTCCGGCATTGTCCGGCACCGCGCGGGTCAGCCGCGCGACCTCGGAATCGGGCAGGTCGGGCCATGCCAGCGCCAGATTGTCGTGGATACGTCGCCGCCATCCCGCGACCGGTGCGACCACCTGCGCAAAGAACCAACCGACTGCCGGAATCCGACGGTCATAGGGCAGCATCCCGGCCAGCCGCATGACCCCGAGGAAAAGTCCGCTGGCCAGCCGGTCGCGCAAGGGGACCTTTTCCTCTGGCGCGTCGCTCATGGGGCCAGCCGCGCCGTGCGCGCCTCTCTGGACCAGACATAGATGCCAGCGACCACGATGATCGTGGCGCCAGTGATGGTCCAGCCATCGGGGATTTGCCCGAAAAACATCCATCCCCAGAGACCTGCCCAAATCAGCCCCGTGTAGCCGAAGGGCGCGACCGCGCCCGCTTCGGCCAGCGAAAAGGCGCGGATCAGCATTGCCTGGCTGCCCGCGCCAAGGCAACCGATCAGCAGGAACGCCCACAGGTGCTGCCAGGCGACAGGCTGCCAGACGAAGGGCACGACGCAGCTTGCGATGATGGTGCCGAAGATCGTCGACCACAGCAGCGAGGTTGCGGTGCTGTCCGTTCGGACGATCCGCGTCAGCAGTGCGCCCGCCGCATAGGTGAAGGCGCCGATCAGCGGTAGAATCGCTGCGGGTTGAAAGACACCGAGGCCGGGCCGGATGATCATCAGCGCCCCCGCCAGCGCCGCCGCGATTCCCAAGATGCGACGAATGCCGATCTTCTCGCCCAGAAATAGGGCGGCGCCCAGGGTGATCAGAACGGGATTGAGATCCATGACCGCCGTGGCCTCGGCGAGGCCGATATGCTGCAGCGCGCTGAAGAACAGCCCGACCGACGCGATCTGCGTCAGGCAACGCAGGAACTGCATCCCTGGCTGACGCGTCTTCAGGTGCCCGGGAAGCCTAGTGCGAAAGACCAGCGCCAGCAGCACCATGTTGCCCGCGAAGCGCGCCCAGACGACCTGTGCGGGGTGATAGGTCTGGGTCAGATACTTGGCCGTCGCGTCCATCAGCGTGAAGGTGAAGATCGCGGCCAGAAGAAGCAGGATCCCCAGCGTCTGGCTGTCGGGTGGCGTGCGAAGCCCGTCACGCTCGCGCCCCATCAGCGCGAAGGCGCGGGGCAGGGCACGCATCAGGCCGCGCCCCGTATGGGGGCGCAGGCCCTTGTCTTCAGGCTATCCCCGCCAAGGGCGGACCGGCGGTTCACAGCAGCGCCTTGGCCTTTTCAACCACGGCTTCAGCGGTGATGCCGAAATGCTTGTAGAGATCCTTCGCCGGGGCCGATCCGCCAAAACCCGTCATGCCGACGAAGTCCGAGCGCTCCTCGCGGCCGCGCTCGCCCAGCAGCAGCCAGTCCCAGGGCTGGCGGATGGCCGCCTCGACCGCGATGCGGACCGTGTCGCCGGGCAGAACCTGACGGCGGTATTCCGGATCCTGTTCGCGAAACAGCTCCATCGAGGGGACCGAGACGACGCGAGTCGGCGTGCCCTCGGCCTCAAGTGTCTCGCGCGCGGCGACTGCGATCTCGACCTCGGACCCGGTGGCCATCAGGACGACCTTCGGCTCTGCAGAGGCTTCGCGCAGCACATAGGCGCCCTTCATCGACAGGTTTTCATCACCCGCTTCGTTGCGCAACGTCGGCAGGTTCTGCCGCGACAGCGCCAAGACGCTGGGCGTGCTTTCGCGCGACAGCGCGATTTCCCAGGCTTCCGCGGTTTCGACCTGATCACAGGGCCGCAGCATCAGTGTGTTCGGCGTCGCCCGGCAGATCGCCAGATGTTCGACAGGTTGGTGGGTCGGACCATCCTCGCCCAGCCCGATGCTGTCATGCGTCATGACGTAGACCGTCGGCACGCCCATCAGCGCCGACAGCCGCATCGCGCCACGTGCGTAATCGGTGAAGCACATGAAGGTGCCACCGTAAGGGCGGAAGCCCCCATGCAGCACGATCCCGTTCATCGCCGCCGCCATGCCGTGTTCGCGGATGCCGTAGTTGATGTAGCGTCCGGTCCGGTTCTCCGGGCTGAAGATGCCCAGATCCTTGGTGAAGGTGTTGTTCGACCCGGTCAGGTCGGCTGAGCCGCCGAAGTTTTCCGGCATCTCGGGGTTCAGCACCTCCAGCGTGTTCTCGCTGGCCTTGCGGGTCGCAACCTTGGGCGCACCGGCGATGGTCTGTTCCTTCAACGCGTGGATCGTCGGCGCTAGATGGGGACTGACCTTGTTGCCGATGCGGCGGGTGAACTCCGCACGTTCATCATCGCCGAGCGCATCGACGCGGGCGGACCATGCCTCACGCGTGTCGCGACCCTTGGCGCCGATCGCACGCCAGGCGTCGGCGACATCGTGGGGAATGGTGAAGGGCGAGTGGTTCCAGCCGAAGGCCACGCGCGTCGCCGCGATCTCGTCACCGCCCAGGGGAGAGCCGTGTGCCTTATGGCTGTCGGCCTTGGTCGGGGCGCCGAATCCGATGATGGTCTTGCAGGCCACGAACACCGGGCGGCCATCGTCCTTTTTGGCCTCGGTCAGCGCGCGGTCGATATCCTTTGCATCATGACCGTCGCATTCCAGAACCCGCCAGCCCGACGCTTCGAACCGCGCCTTCTGATCAGTCTTGTCGGACAGCGACACGCGGCCGTCGATGGTGATGTTGTTGTCATCCCACATCACGATCAGCCGGCCCAGTTCCTGACGCCCGGCAAGGCCGATCGCCTCCTGGCTGATCCCCTCCATCAGGCAGCCATCGCCCGCGATGACCCAGGTGCGATGGTCGCACAGGTCCGATCCGAACTCGGCGCGCATCGCCTCTTCGGCGATCGCCATGCCAACGGCGGTGGCCAGACCCTGACCCAGCGGTCCCGTCGTCGTCTCGATCCCGGCAGCGTGGCCGTACTCGGGATGGCCCGCGGTGATCGCGCCGAGCTGGCGGAAATTCTTCAGCTGCTCGATCGTCATGTCTTCATAGCCGGTCAGATGAAGCAGCGAATACAGCAGCATCGAGCCGTGGCCTGCCGACAGGACGAAGCGGTCGCGATCGAACCAGTCGGGCGTGCTGGCGTCGAATTTCAGGTGGTTGCGAAACAAGACCGTCGCCACGTCGGCCATGCCCATCGGCATACCCGGATGACCCGAATTGGCCTGCTCAACGGCGTCCATCGCCAGCGCGCGGATCGCGGTCGCGAGGTTCCACATATCGGGGTCGGCAGCCGTGCGGCGATCGGCGATGTCCATGATAGGTCCTCCGGGGCGTATGCTGATGGAAAGCGTTGCGGTCCTGATAGGTTCGGGCGCGCGCGGTTGCAAGCGTATGGGGGCGGGGCTACGCTGCCTTCGGCCGCATCCAAGGCCGACCGCCCTTTCGCCCCGATCCGATGGGGAGTGTTCTTGCCCGCCGACCCGGTCCCCCAATCTTCCATTGCAGGCTTCCGTCAGGATCGTATCGGGGCCCGGATCGTCGGTCTGCTGAATGTGCTGCGGCTTGAACGGGACTTCGGTGCCAAGGCGCAATTTTTGTGGCTGGCCGAGCCTCACGGACCCTATCCCGAACTGGCCGACCCGCGCGATTTTCTCGACGCGGATTTCGTTGACCGCCACATCACGCTGATCGGCGAGCGTGCCGACCTGTCGGCGCGCCGCAACCTGATGGCCGAGGCCGCGCGGATGGACAGGGCGCATTTTAAAGACGCCTTGGCGAAGGGCGCGCTTTTTCACAGCGACGCGGCCTTCGGCATTTTGCGCATGATCGACGAAAGCCCGGATGAGGTGCGCGCGTCCGTCGCCCGCATCACCGCCGACCTGCCGCTTGCCCCGCGGCTTGCAGCCGCGCTCGATCGGGCGCGCGAACGGCTGGCACAGCACTGGGGCGGCACCGCACCGCTGGCGATCCACGTCCGGCGCGGCGATCTGCTGGACGGACTGCCCTGGTCGCTAAGTTCCTGGCCGGCGAAGTATGTCCCGGACGAATTCTTTCGGGCCTGGGTCGCCAGCCATGACGGCCCGGTCATCGCCTTCAGCGATACGCCCGCGGCGATCGCCCATCTGGCGCAGGGTAACCCACGCATCGTGCCGGTCGGCGATCTTCTGGATGATGCGGGAATGCTGCCTGCGCAACGCGATGTGCTGGACCTGATGCTGATGGCAGGCTGCACACGGGTCGGCGCGCCGTCGGGCAGCGCCTTTTCCCGCGCGGCCGAGATTGTCGGCCTCGCCACGGTGGACAGTCTGCCCGCCGATCTGCCGACCGATCTGCGGGAGGCTGCGCATGACGCGCTGCTTGATCGCGCCCTGTCTCGGCCTGACAGCTTCTTCGCGCCCGGTGACCTTGCACAATCGCTGCAATACGCTGCACCCCATGCGGTTGCCGCGGGTCGGGCGGGGGATGTCATGGCGAGTTTTGCGGCGCAGGAGACGCTGTGTGCTGCCCATCCCTTCGTGCGCCGACTTCTGGCCGCGACGGCGATGTCGGATGGCGACCATGAGGCTGCGATGACGCAGGTAAGGCTGGCACTGGAGGACCCGCGCCTGCAGCGACGTGATCGGCTGCAATGCCAGCATGTCAAGACGATGGCCGACCTTGTGAATCTTTCCGACGACGATCCACGCATCGACGCGGCCTTCCTGTCGGAGATCTTCCTGCCACGCAATTACGGCAGGCCTTTTTTGCCGCAGCTTGCCGCCCGCGCCCTTGGACGGACGGGCAGGGCCGGACAGGCCCTGCTGCTGCCGGTACGGCTGGCGAAAGGTCTGTCCGCGCCAGCGCCGGCCGACGAGCCCCGTTCGACACAGCCTGATCTACTGCCCGAATGGTGCTATCTTTCAGACTGGGAGGAATTGCTGCCCAACGACCGTGCCCGTCAGTCGTTGCGGTTATCACCCGGGCTGAATGGCAAGTTGAGCCATGTCGGCTGCGGGGCAGAGATGATCGAGGCGATCACTGCCGACCAATCCGTGTCGACCCTCACCAGCGCGGACGGCGACCGCGTCGGGTTGCACGCCGCCTGCCTGTCGCTTCACGGTCGCTACCGCAGGGCTCTCGAATTGCTGCACTGGCTCGATCGGCAACAGCCGGGTGATGTGCTGACGCTGAAACGCATTGCAGACACCTGCTTTCGCATCGGAAACCTGCAGGCGGGAATGGAGACACTGGACCGCGCGCTGGCGCTCGACCGCGAAAACCCGCTGATGCAATTGTCGAAAGCGCGTCGGATGGCCCAGCAGCGAAGACCCAAGCCGGCGCTGTTTCACTTGTCACGCGCCGAAGGGCTTTGGCCCGGGCTCGATCTGATGGCGCAGCAGCGCAAGCTGGTCGAGCGCGCCTTAACGCGGCCCCGAAAGACGTGATCAGTCCGCCTCGATCGCCGGTTGTGCGGCCCGTCGCGTCAGCGGTCGAATGCGAAGCCGGGTTATGCGGTTGTCCCGCCGCGACAGAACCTCGAACCGGAACCCATGGAAGCTGAACACCTGACCCTGTTCGGGGATCGACTGTGCCATGTGGATCACAAGCCCCGCGACTGTATTCGCTTCGTCATCCGGCAGCGACCAGTCTAGCGCGCGGTTCAGGTCGCGGATCGTCATGCCGCCGTCGACGGTATAATCGCCCTGCGCGTTTGGGGTCAGCGTCTGGTCGGCCTCGGTGTCGTGTTCGTCGGCGATCTCGCCCACGATCTCTTCCAGAATGTCTTCCAGCGTGATCAGTCCGCGCAGGCTGCCATATTCGTCGACGACCAGCGCGAAATGCGCGCGGCGGTCGAGGAATTCGCGCATCTGTTCGTCCAGCGCGGTGGTGTCGGGCACGAAATAAGGCTGCATCGCGACCGACATCAGGTCGAAATGCGCCAAACCCGGTTCGTCCCCCGCATCACGGAAGGCGCGGTTGACGGCGCGCAGCAGATCTTTGGCGTGGATGACGCCGACGACGTTCTCGCGCTCTCCCTTGAAAACCGGCAGCCGGGTATGCGGGCTGGCCAGCACCGCCTCGATCAGCGCGTCGGGCGCCAGATCGGCGTCGATCATCTGGATTTCCGATCGATGCAGCATGATCTCCTCGACCGTGCGTTCACCCAGATCCAGCGCGCCCAGCAGACGGTCGCGATCCTCTTTCTGAACAGCGCCCGTCGCGTGGCCGATGGACAGCGCGCCCGCGATTTCTTCGTGGACGCTGAACAGATGACCGCCCGGCGCGGTTTCGTGTCCCAGAACCGCCATCAGACCGCGCACGATCACCCGGATCACCGCGACGATCGGGGTCAGCACGACGACGATGATGCGGATCGGTCGCGCGACCAGCCGTGCCACGTCTTCGGGCGCCGAAATGGCGTAGGTTTTGGGCATCACCTCGGAAAAGATCAGCACCAGCACGGTCATCACCAGCGTGGCCAGGGCAACGCCGCTGCTGCCGAAGGCCTGGGTGAACAGCGCGGTGGCAAGGCTTGCCGACAGGATGTTGACGACGTTGTTCCCCAGAAGGATCGACCCGATCAGCCTTTCGCTGTCTTCGGTCAGCGCAAGGGCCGCCGCCGCCCCGCCGTCGCCTCGGTCGGCGCGCGCGCGCAACTTGGCGCGGCTCGACCCGGTCAACGCGGTCTCTGACCCGGAAAAGAACGCAGAGGCCATCAGCAGGATGAGGATCGCGGCGCAGGTCAGCCAGTAGGTCACGGTCATGGGGTTCGCATCAATCTCGGGTTGGGGTTTGAGCCAGCGGATGGTGCTTCAGCACCAGATCGCGCATCCGTTCGTCAAGGACATGAGTGTAGATCTCGGTCGTGCCCAGATCGGCATGGCCGAGCAGCGTCTGGATCGCGCGAAGATCGGCGCCGCCTTCCAGCAGATGCGTGGCGAAGGCATGACGGATGACATGCGGGCTGACGCGCGCCGGATCGATCCCGGCGGCAGCGGCGATGTCGGACAGCAAGCGGCCGAAGCTTTGACGGGGCAGGTGGCCCGCCGCACCGGGGGCAGGAAACAGCCAGCGCGCGCCGCGGCCCGCGACCAGGCGCCCCAGCGGGCTGTCGTCCGCGGCGCCGTCGCGATGGGCGATCCAGTCCCGCAGTGCAGCGCGGGCGGGTTCGGTCAGCGGCACCATCCGGTCCTTGTCGCCCTTGCCACGGATCATCAGCATCTGCGGATTGCCACGGCAGGTCGCCACGGCCAGCGAGACCAGTTCGGACACCCGCATTCCCGTCGCATAAAGCAACTCGATCAGACACGTCGTCCGGGCACGATCGGTGGCGGTCCGGCCGACGGAGGGGGCTGCCCCGAGCATCGCCGACACCTCGTCGCGCGACAGCGTCTTGGGCAATCGCTGTGCGCGCCCCGGACCGCTGATGCGGATTGCGGGGTCGGTGTCTCGCCAGCCCTCTTCCAGCGCGAAGCGGCTGAACTGGCGGATCGAGGACAGGCGCCGCGCGCGAGTGGCGCGGGACAGACCCTCTGCGTCGCAGGCGGTCAGGTAATCCTCGATCCGTTCGCGCGTCAGATCGCGCAGGCAGCCGCCCTGTCCCGCGACCCAACCGGCGAAGTCGCGCAGGTCGCGCCCATAGGCCAGCAACGTGTTGCGCGCGGCGCCAGACTCGGCCGCCTGTGCGTCGAGAAAGGCGGATATGTCCGACGCGTCGCCCATCAGTTCCGTGCCGACTGGATCGCCGACATCATCTGCGGCGCAAGGCGCAGCTGCGTCTCGGCCAAATCTGCGTCGCGCCCAAGCCCGAGGGCGCGCAGCATCGCGATGCCGTTCGCAGCGCGCGCCTCGTCTCCGTCGAGGCCGGCATCGACATCGGCCATCGCGGAAAGCAGGGCCTCACCCAACCGGCTCTTCGGCATCTGGGGCGCGTTTTCGACGCTCGGCAAGGGTTTGCCCGGCAGATCGGCCGGCCTGGTCAGACCCTGCCAGGCGGCCAGCCAGCCAGCGATTTCGGCGCCGCGCCCCGCGCTTTGCTGGGACAGCGGTTCCACCTCGGCCCCGATCAGGGTCGCCAGAACACCCCCCATCCCCGCCGATGCGAAGGCGTCGAAAGCCGCAGGCAGGGCCGACAGCGGATCGCCACCTGCGAGCGCCGTCTCATAGGCCTGCAGCGTCGCCGCGCGATCCCAGACACCGCCGGACGCGGCAGGCTGCTGTTCGGCATAGATGCGTCGCAACCGGTCGGGCGGGATCGCACCTTGACGGGCCAACCGCTCTGCCGCCTCGATCCGTGCCTTCCAGCCACCATTGTCGCGCAGATCGGAATGCGCGAAGGCCAGTGGCAGCGATGCGGTCGGCAGGGGCTGGCCGATCGCCTCGTGCATGCGGAAATCCAGTGGTGTGACCGGGTCGGGCGGGTCCAGCGTTTCGCCCCGATCGACGTATGAATCGTCAAGGAAATGGTGCAGCAGCGTCACCCGCTCTGGCTCGATCAAATTCAGTGCCTCGGCCCCGTGCATGGTCAGCGCCGCAGCCGACCAGTCGCCGGAATGGGCAAGGCAGAAGATGCGTGCCCCGATGCTGGGCGCGATGCCCGGCGTGCGGTCCATCAGGTCGCAGGCCTGCGATTCGTTGCCCTGCAGCAGCGCGATATCGAACAGCCGCCGGAACGCCTCGGGCGCCGCTGTCCCCGCCGCGTGGAGCAGTGCCCGGGCCGAGGACAGATGCCCTGTCGCCAGCAAGCGGTCGACGCGCGCAAGGAAGAACGCGCCCCGTGTCGCATCCGTCGCAGCAGGCGGCGATGATTGGACCAGCAGCAACCGCTGCATCAGCGCATCCATCGCGGGCAGTCGGGTCGGAGTCTGGGCAATCAGCCTTGCGACGTCTTCGGCCTGACTGCCATTCCACAGATCGTCGGGCAGCGCGGCGTCGGCCGCGCCAAGCGTGCCGCTGGTATCGGGATCGGGACGATCAAGACGGCTGACCGCGACGTCACCCACGGCGCCGCTTTCGGCAACGGGATCGATCGTGCGTCCGGGCAGCGTCGGGGGTGGTCGTGTTCCTGGCCGCCAAGCCGAGCTTTCGCGCGGCGGGTTTCGGACAGACCCCGACAGCCAGTCGCTGGCCGACAGCGGCTCTTGCGCCTGTGCCGAGCCGGCTATGCCGATCAGGAAGGGCAGTGCCAGCGTGCGCCGGGCTCGCTCAATCACGCAGTCCCTCCAGCTGGACCGGGTTGCGCGTCTCCTGCGGGTCGGCGTCCATGTCGCCCAGATAGGCATAGCCCACAAGGCCGATCGCGGTGAGGATCACCAACACCAGAAGAAGCTTCAGAATCCGCATGATTCGTCCTTGAACTGCTCGATCATTCTCCGGTCTTCGGCCGGTCGGGGTCGAATATATATGGCAATCGCAGAAAGATCACGCCATTCAAGCCAACGGGATAAGGGCGCCCCTTGCGAATGGGTGCCACACGCAAGGGAGAGCGTCGCAAGGTGGATCGGCACATCGTCCTGGTGGGCATGATGGGCGCGGGCAAGACCGCGATCGGGGCAGAGCTTGCGCGACGCCTGCACGTTCCATTCACCGATTCCGACGCCGAAATCGAGATCGCGGCAGCCATGTCGATCCGCGAGATATTCGAGCGCGATGGCGAGGCGTTCTTCCGTGCGCGCGAGACGCAGGTGCTGACCCGTCTGCTGGCGGGGCGCCCGCGCGTCATCTCGACCGGCGGCGGGGCGTGGATCCGTGCAGAAAATCGCGATCTGATCTCGCACCGTGCCATGTCGGTCTGGCTCGATTGCGATCTTGATACGCTGTGGCACCGGGTCAAACAGCGCCCGACGCGGCCGCTTCTGCAGACCGAGGACCCGCGCGGCACGCTTGCCCGCCTGCTGGAGCAGCGGGCGCCGATCTATGGTCTGGCGGACCTGACCTTCAAGGGCCGGTCCAGCGACACGGTAGAGGCGTCGGCGACACGGCTTGCCACGCAGATTGCGGAAGCCGCGCCCAAGATGCTGGAGAAAAGATGAGCGATACCTCGACGGTTCACGTTGCGCTTGGCGAACGGGCTTATGATGTGCGGATCGGTCGCGGTCTTCTGGCGCGCGCGGGTTCCGAGATCGCGCCGATGCTGCGCCGAAAGCGCGTCGCGATCCTGACCGACGAGACCGTCGCGTCGTATCATCTGCGCCCGTTGCAAGACGCCTTCGCCGCCGAGGGTATCGCTTCAGAGGCGCTTGCATTGCCCGCCGGCGAAGCGACGAAGGGCTGGCCGCAATTGACCCGCGCCGTCGAATGGCTGCTGGAACAACGGATCGAGCGCAGCGATATCGTCGTCGCCCTTGGTGGCGGCGTCATCGGTGATCTTGCAGGCTTTGCCGCCGCGATTCTGCGCCGCGGGGTGCGCTTCGTGCAGATCCCGACAACGCTGCTGGCGCAGGTGGATTCATCCGTCGGTGGCAAGACCGGGATCAACAGCCCGCATGGCAAGAACCTGATCGGCGCATTCCATCAGCCGTCACTGGTTCTGGCCGACATCGACGTTCTGTCCACCTTGCCCGACCGCGATTTCCGCGCCGGTTACGGGGAAGTCATGAAATACGGGCTACTGGGCGACGCGTCGTTTTTCGGCTGGCTCGAAGCTAACGGTCCGCGCCTGCGCGACGATCCGCAGGCGTTGCAGCACGCGGTCGCCCATTCTGTCGCCATGAAGGCCCGCATCGTCGAGCGCGACGAGACCGAGCAAGGGGAGCGCGCGCATCTGAACCTGGGTCACACGTTCGGTCATGCGCTGGAAGCCGCGACCGGCTATTCCGATCGCCTGCTGCACGGTGAAGGCGTGGCGATCGGTTGCGCGCTGGCCTTCGATCTGTCGGCACGGATGGGGCTTTGCCCGCAGGAGGATCCGACCCGCGTCGCGGCACATCTTGCGGCGATGGGGATGCCCGCGCGCTTGGCTGACATCCCGGGTGATCTGCCCGACAACCGGGCCCTTATCGCGCTGATGGGGCAGGACAAGAAGGTCGTGGACGGCCGGCTGCGTTTCGTGTTGGCGCGTCGGATCGGCGAGGCCTTCGTCAACGACGACGTGGCACTTGATAGTCTGGATCAGGTTTTATCCGAAGCGCGTTGATTCGACAGGGCTTTCAATAGAAGGTCGAGCGCGTGCTCGACGGTCTTTGCCCGGACGTTCGACCGGCCCAAGGCGCCGAATTCGACTGTCTCGACCATTACTCCAGTCGGTCCGGCAAGCCCGAAGCAGACGCGTCCTTCGGGCTTGTGTTCGGAACCGCCCGGGCCAGCGATGCCCGTCACGGCGACGGCGAAATCCGCTGTGGAACGTTTCAGCGCGCCCGACGCCATCTCGGCCGCGATCTCTTCGCTGACCGCGCCATGGACGTCCAGGGTGGCTTGGCTGACGCCCAGCATCTGGATCTTGGCGGCGTTGGAATATGTGACAAAACCACGATCCACCACGTCCGACGATCCGGCGATGTCGGTCAACGCCGCCACGATCAATCCGCCCGTGCAGCTTTCCGCGGTGGCGATCATCGCCCCGGCGCGGCGTGCGGCGTCCAAGACCTCGGCCGCAAGGCTCATCGCATCAGCCCGTGATACAGCCCGGCCAGCACCACAGAGGTCAGGCCCGCGAAGAGCCCGGCCCACAGATCGTCCAGCATCAGCCCGACCGGATCGCCCCGCCTGTCGGCAGAACCGACGAGCCAGGGCTTCCAGATGTCGAACAGGCGAAACATCAGGAACGGCACCACGAAAGCAGGCCAGGCAGACATAATCGGAACGCCGTGGCGTGCCAGCGGGATCATCGTGAAGCAAAGCGCGAGCCATTGGCCTGCGACCTCGTCGATCACGATTTCGCCCGGGTCAGGTTCGGTCGAGTCGACCAGGGCCAGCGGAACGGCCCAGAAGCCCAGCATCGTCACTAGCAGAAAGGCCAGGGGCAGCAGATAGGCGCCCCCCGCACGGTACAGCAGGACAGCCAGGATCGTCGCCGCCAGCGAGCCCCAGGTGCCAGGTGCCGGATGCAGGCGGCCGATCCCAAAGAACGTCACGATGAGGGTGATCATGCCTTCAGCCTTTCAGAAGCGTGCAGGTGGCCAGTGCCGCGATGCCTTCGCCACGGCCGGTGAAGCCCAGCCGTTCCGAAGTCGTGGCCTTGACGCTGATGCGACCAGGATCCGCATTCATGATTTCGGCCAATCGCGTCTGCATAGCGCCGGCATGGGGGCCGATCTTTGGTGCCTCGCAGATCAGGGTGACGTCTGCGTTGCCAAGCCGAAACCCGTGTTCGCGTGCCAGATCCGCGGCGTGACGCAGGAAGATCGCGCTGTCTGCGCCCTTCCAATCCGCCTCGGACGGCGGGAAGTGGCGCCCGATGTCACCCTTGGCCAGCGCGCCGTAGATGGCATCGGTCAAGGCGTGCATGCCCACGTCGGCGTCCGAATGACCGACCAGCCCGTGATCGTGATCAAGCCGCACGCCGCAAAGCGTGACGTGATCGCCCGGCCCAAGGGCGTGGACGTCGAAACCGTTGCCCATCCGGATATCCATCGTGCCATCCTTTCGGGATGCAAGGATACGCTCGGCGCGGGCGAAATCCTCGGCGAAGGTGATCTTGAGGTTGTCCTCGCTGCCGGGCGTGATCGTGACGGGAATACCTGCGCGCACCACCAGCGCCACATCGTCGGCCGCGTCCTGCGGATGCTGCCCGTGTGCGTCGGATATCTCACCCAGGGCGAAACCCTGAGGTGTCTGCGCGCGGAAAAGGTCATCGCGCGGGGCGCTGTCGCTGACCCTGCCATCGACACCGCGCCACAGGGCGTCGGTAACGGGCAGCGCTGGCGCTGCGGCAGGGGCGCCCGATTGAAGCGCGTCGATGACCCCCTTGATAACGGCGTCGTCGACCAGGGGGCGGGCGCCGTCATGGATCAGGACATGGGTGACGTCGCTGCCCGAAAGCGTGTCGAGTGCGGCGCGGACGCTGGCGCTGCGGGTCTCGCCGCCGGTGACGATGGTGGCACGTCCTGCAAAGGCGTCGATGGCGCGGTCCATTTCATCGCGATGGACGACAAGGATCACCCGGTCGAAGCCCGCGAAGGCGTCGAGCGCATGTTCCAGAACGGGACGTCCGGCGAGGTCGCGCCATTGCTTTGGATCGCCATCACCCACGCGGGTGCCGCGCCCGGCTGCGGTGACGATTGCGGCATAACCCGGGGGTGCGATCACGCTCATGCGTGATCCGGCGTCGTGCCCTGGATCGCCGCGACGAAGGCACCGCGATAGAGCGTCGAGAGGTCGGCCAGATCGCCAGCATCATCGCCCATCTGCACCGCAAGCCCGCCGAACTGGCCGACCTGGGCGGCCTGTACGTCGGCGTCGCGGGCTGCCTGCAGCAGCGCTTCGGCCCCGTCTGCCGAACAGGCGACCAGATAACGGGCCTGATCCTCGCCGAAAAGCTCACCGATGTCGCCGCTGTCCAGGCGAAGGCCGATTCCCGCGGCTTCCGCCATCTCGAATGCAGCCAGCGCCAGGCCGCCATCCGACAGATCGGTCGCGGCACGTAAGTGGGCGCGGTTCGCGCGGATGAATTCGCCGTGTTTGCGTTCGGTCGCCAAATCGACGGGCGGAGCGTCGCCTTCTTCGATACCAAAGGCTTCGGCCGCCAGCGCCGACTGGCCCAGATGACCCTCGGTTCGGCCGATCAGGATGGCGATGTCGCCGTCTTCGGGCAAACCGGCGATAAGGTCGTCCAGATCTTCGATCAGGCCAACGCCACCGATGGTGGGCGTGGGCAGGATGCCCTTGCCGTCGGTTTCGTTGTAAAGCGAGACATTGCCCGACACGATCGGGAAGTCGAGCGCCCGGCAGGCTTCACCGATCCCCTGCACGGCACCAACGAACTGGCCCATGATCTCGGGCTTTTCAGGATTGCCGAAGTTCAGGTTGTCGGTGGTGGCCAGCGGGACCGCACCCACGGCGCAGAGGTTGCGATACGCCTCGGCGACGGCCTGCTTGCCGCCCTCGACCGGGTTTGCACGCACATAGCGCGGCGTCACATCGCTGGTGAAGGCGAGCGCCTTGCTGCTGGTGCCGTGAACGCGGACCACGCCCGCGCCAAGGCCAGGGCGGCGGATCGTGTCGGCGCCGACCTGGGTGTCGTATTGTTCCCAGACCCAGCCCTTGTGAGCGTAGGAGGGGCTGCCGATCAGCGCGCGCAATCCCTCGATCGGGCGGATAGGCGGCAGGGGCGACATCGCCGAGGCTGCGGGCGTCGCAATCCACGGCCGGTCGTATTCCGGCGCGCTGGAGGACAGTTTCGACAGCGGCAGATCGGCCTTCACGTCGTCGCCGTGCAGGATGAGGAAGCGATCCTCGGCGATGGTCTCGCCCACGATGGCGAAATCGAGATCCCATTTCTCGAAGATCGCGCGCGCCTCGGCCTCCTTCTCGGGCTTCAGCACCATGAGCATGCGTTCCTGGCTTTCGGACAGCATCATCTCGTAGGCGGTCATCGCCGCCTCGCGCTGCGGGACCGCGTCGAGCTGCAGCTTGATGCCAAGACCGCCCTTGTCGCCCATCTCGACGGCGGAACAGGTCAGGCCGGCGGCACCCATGTCCTGGATCGAGATCACGCTGCCCGAGGCCATCAGCTCCAGGCAGGCTTCCAGAAGACATTTTTCGGTGAAAGGATCGCCGACCTGCACGGTCGGTCGCTTTTCCTCGATCGTGTCGTCGAACTCGGCGCTGGCCATCGTCGCGCCGCCGACGCCGTCGCGGCCGGTCTTGGCCCCCAGATAGACGACCGGCATGCCAACGCCCGACGCGGCGGAGTAGAAGATCGCATCGGCATCCGCGAGGCCGGCAGCAAATGCGTTGACAAGGCAGTTGCCGTCATAGCTGCGGTGGAACCGCACCTCTCCGCCAACGTTCGGGACGCCGAAGGCATTGCCGTAGGCGCCGATCCCTTCGACCACGCCCTTGACCAGATGCGGCGTCTTGGGATGGTCCGGCCGCCCGAAGCTGAGCGAATCCATCGCGGCGATGGGACGCGCGCCCATGGTGAAGACGTCGCGCAGGATACCTCCGACGCCGGTCGCGGCACCCTGATGCGGCTCGATGTAGCTGGGATGGTTGTGGCTTTCCATCTTGAAGACCACCGCCTGACCGTCGCCGATATCGACGACGCCCGCATTCTCGCCGGGGCCGCAGATCACCTGCGGGCCGGTGGTGGGCAGCGTGCGCAGCCATTTCTTGGACGACTTGTAGGAACAATGCTCGTTCCACATCGCGCTGAAAATGCCGAGTTCCGTGAAGCTCGGCTCGCGCCCGATGATGTCGAGAATGCGGTCGTATTCGTCGGGTTTCAGCCCGTGCGCGGCGATCAGATCGGGGGTGATCGACGGTTCCTGCATGTCCGGCCTTTCCTGCCCGAGAAGTCAGCGCCTTTTACGGGTGGAGAGGCCGCGAGGGAAGGGGACGCGGACCGAACGATCAGCCTGCATGGACAGGGTGCCCCAACGCAGCGGAAAAAAAAGCCGGGCACGAGGCCCGGCCTGAGTCCAACAGGGAGGTAGAAGATGATGCGCCACAAGGCTGCCATCGCCTTCATGATCGATCTATGGGCACGATGCCTATTAGGCAAGACGCAGGATGCTGCAAATGCAGCATGGCGGGTATGCAGTTGCTGAATAGCGACACGCTAAAGTTGTAGGTTAACATTGGAAGGGCCGCGAAACTCGGCACGGTTGATCAAGCAAATCAGACAATTGCCGGATCAAGCTGTGCCGGATTCGCTCTGCCATTTGCGATAGGACTGAATTTCTTCCAGGACGAAATCGCGAAACGCCGTCACGCGTTTCGACTGCCGCAATTCTTCAGGGAAGGCGAGGAAGACTGGCACTTCATGCGATTCGACCTCTGGCAGGACCCTCACAAGCTGCGGGAAGTCTGCGGTCAGGTAATCGGGCAGGATGCCCACGCCGACATCCCCCAGAACCGCCTGCAGGACACCGAAATAGTTGTTCACCATCAGCGTCGAGTTCAGATTGTAGCTGAGCAGCATCTGCGACAGCACCGCGCCGGAGCTGACCTGAGGCGTCGTAGGGCTTTGGCAGATCAGCCGGTGATTGGCGATATCGGCCAGACCTTCCGGTGTCCCTGTCCGGGCGAGGTAGTCCTCGGTCGCGTAAAGACGCATGCGGATGTTCAGCAGGCGGCGGCGGATCAGGTCGGACTGGCTCGGCTCCTTCATGCGGATGGCAACGTCCGCTTCGCGCATGGGCAGATCCAGCAACCGCTCTTCCAGGATCAGGTCGATCTTCAGGTCCGGGTGGCGGTCGTAGAGCTTGGCCAAGCGCGGAACCAGCCACAGCGTGCCGAAGCCGGTGGTCGTCGTCACCTTCAATTCGCCGATGACATGTTCTTCGCTGTCGCGGATGCGCGCGGCCGTCGTGTCCAGCGTCTGCGCCATGGCAGCGGTCGCCGCGTAAAGCAATTCGCCCTGTTCGGTCAGGATCAGGCCGCGCGCGTGGCGGTGGAACAGGGTCGTGCCGAGTGATTCTTCAAGCGCGCGAATCTGCCTGCTGACGGCGGATTGCGACAGGTGAAGGCTCTCACCGCCATGGGTCAGGCTGCCGACATCCGCAACGGCGTGAAAGATTCTAAGCTTGTCCCAGTCCATCACGGTCACAATCCTGCGCGATCAGCCATGCAGCGGACGCAACCCTAAACTTTGCGCGGCAGGGTGCCAATATCTAGGGACCTGACGATTTCGTTTTATCGGTCAGCTTTTCTGACCTATAATGGCGGAAATGCCATCCAGCCGCTGAGGAGGAGCGCCAGATGAGCAAGACCGAATTTTCCTTGGGCGACCGCTTCGATCTGGACAAGCGCCACGTTCTTCTGAACGGGACACAGGCGCTGGTTCGGCTGATGCTGATGCAATCGGCGCGCGATCAGGCCGCCGGCCTGAACACGGCCGGGCTGGTCACCGGCTATCGCGGCAGCCCGTTGGGCGGCGTCGATATCCAGATGACGCGTGAGCGGAAGCGGCTGTCGGATGCGAAGGTCCGCTTCCAGCCCGGTCTCAACGAGGATCTGGCAGCGACTGCAATCTGGGGCAGCCAGCAGGCTGAGTTGCGCGGCGAGGGGAAATACGATGGCGTTTTCGCGCTGTGGTACGGCAAGGGGCCGGGGGTGGACCGGTCGGGCGACGTGATGCGCCATGCGAACATGGCGGGATCGTCGAAACTTGGCGGCGTCGTGATGGCGATGGGCGACGACCACACCGGCGAAAGCTCGACCGTGCTGCATCAGTCCGACTGGGCGATGGTCGATGCCTATGTTCCGGTTCTCTCGCCCGCTGGCGTGCAAGAGATTCTGGATTACGGGCTGTACGGCTTTGCGCTGTCGCGATTCGCGGGCGTCTGGACCGGCCTCAAGACGATGAAGGACACGGTCGAGGCGACCAGTGTCGTCGATGGCGACCCGTTCCGGCAATCTTTCGTCACACCTGATTTCACGATGCCCGACGGGGGGCTGAATATCCGCTTGGGCGACACCCCGGTCGCGCAGGAAGCGCGGATGATCGACTACAAGCGCTTCGCGGCAGAGGCTTTCGCGCGCGCCAATCGCATCGACCGCCCGGTCTGGGGAAAGCCGGGGGCGCGGATCGGCTTCATCGCGGCGGGTAAGAACTGGCTCGATCTGGTCCATGCACTATCACTGCTGGACATCGACGAGGCAGAGGCCGATCGGCTCGGACTGACCACCTACAAGGTCGGCCAGACCTTCCCGATGGACATGAAGTCGTTCCAGGAATGGTCCGAGAGCCTGGATGTGATCGTGGTGGTCGAGGAGAAGCGCAAGCTGATCGAGGTGCAGGTGAAAGAGGCGATCTTCGACAATCGCCACGGTCGCCGCGTCCACGGCTGGAAGCACGACCGCACCGGCGAGGAACTGTTCCCGACCCGCTATGCGCTTGACCCGGTGATGATCGCCCAGAAGATCGGCGGCATCCTGATCGAAGAGGGACGCGGCACCGAAGGCATCAAGGCTGGCCTGACCCGGCTGACCGAGGTGCGCCGCAATGACAACGCGCCCGAGATCGCGACCCGGACCCCTTGGTTCTGTTCGGGCTGCCCGCACAACAGCTCGACCCGGTTGCCCGAGGGCAGCCGTGCCTATGCCGGGATCGGCTGTCACTACATGGTACAGTGGATGGGTCGCGAGACCGAGGGCTTCACCCATATGGGCGGCGAGGGTGCCAACTGGATCGGTGAGGCGCCGTTCAGCAACCGCGACCATGTGTTCCAGAACCTCGGCGACGGGACGTACAATCATTCCGGCTCTCTGGCGATCCGCGCGGCGAAGGCGGCGGGCACGAACATCACCTACAAGATCCTCTACAACGATGCGGTCGCGATGACCGGCGGCCAGCCGAACGAGGGCGGGCTGACTGCGCCACAGATCGCGCGCGAGCTGGCCGCGATGGGCGTCGATCCTGTGGTCGTCGTCTATGACGAGAAGGAGGACGTGGATCGCGGCCAGTTCCCGTCGGGCATGCGGTTCGAGGAACGCGACGAGATGATGGCCGTCCAGCGCGAAATGGAAGGGGTCAAGGGCGTCAGCGCGATCCTGTATGTCCAGACCTGCGCGGCCGAGAAGCGTCGGCGGCGCAAGAAGGGCGCGTTCTCGGACCCGGACCGGCGCATCTGGATCAACCCGGAAGTCTGCGAGGGCTGTGGCGATTGCGGAGTGCAGTCGAACTGCGTCTCGATCGTCCCGAACGACACGGAACTGGGCCGCAAACGCAAGATCGACCAGTCGTCCTGCAACAAGGATTACTCCTGCGTGAAGGGGTTCTGCCCCAGCTTCGTCTCGGTCCTCGGCGGCACGCTGAAGAAGCCCAAGGCCGCTGCCTTCGATCTGCCGGACCTGCCCGCGCCATCGCTGCCCACGATCCAGGGCACGCATAACGTCGTCATCACCGGCGTTGGTGGCACCGGCGTCGTGACCATCGGCGCGGTGCTGGCGCAGGCCGCGCATATCGACGGCAAGGGCGCCGGCATGATGGAGATGGCGGGGCTGGCCCAGAAGGGTGGCGCGGTCCACATCCACCTGCGGTTGGCCGATCGTCCCGAAGACATCAGCGCCATCCGCGTCGCAGTGGGCGAGGCCGATTGCGTGATCGGCGGCGATCTTGTGGTGACGGCGGGCGCTAAGACCATTGGGCTGATGACCAAGGACCGTACCGGCGCGGTAGTGAACGACCATGAGATCATCACCGGACAGTTCACCCGCGACCGAACCTTCCACATTCCGGCTGAGCGGCTGAAGATGTCGCTGCAGGCGCGTCTGGGCGATCACGTCGCCTTCTTCGACGCCAACGAACTGGCGCTGAAGCTGCTGGGCGATTCGATCTATTCGAACATGCTGGTCCTGGGCGCGGCGTGGCAGCAGGGCCTTTTGCCACTGTCGGAATCGGCCATCGCCGAGGCGATCCGTCTGAACGGCGCCAAGGTCGAGGAAAACCAGCGGGCCTTCGCGATCGGCCGCTGGGCCGTCGCCGAGCCCGAGGCCGCGCGGCGGATGCTGGCGCCGGTTGAGACCGCAGAGGACACGGTCGATCCGGTCGAATACCGCGCCGAGCGGTTGGTCGGCTATCAGGACGAGCGGCTGGCGCGACGCTTCCGCAATCTGGTCGCGCGGGCGCCGGCCGAGCTGCGCGAATCCGTCGCGCGCGGTTACTACAAGCTGCTCGCTTACAAGGATGAATACGAGGTCGCGCGATTGCATCTGGCGACGGCAGATCAGGTCGCGGCGCGATGGGATGGAGACACGAAGCTGTCCTTCCACCTCGCCCCGCCGCTGCTGCCCGGCCGCGACGCCGAAGGGCGCCCGAAGAAGCGCGAATTCGGGCCGTGGATGCTGAATGTCTTCCGCGTCCTGGCGCGCGGCAAGCGGCTGCGGGGCACGCGCCTGGACCCGTTCGGCTACCTGCCGGAACGGCGGCGCGAACGCGCGATGATCGCGGAATACGAGGCCGATATGGCAGAGATTCTGCCAAGCGTGACGTCTGCCACGATGCCGCAAGCGCTGGAATTGGCCGAATTGCCGCTGACCGTTCTGGGTTACGGCCCGGTCAAGGACGCGGCGGCCGACAAGGCGGCGGTGCGGCGGGCGGAACTGTTGGCCGAGTTTCGCGCTGGTGGCTCGCCCATGCGTGAAGCGGCGGAATAAGGTCGCGCTTTTCACCTTGGCCCCCTGCGCGTAAAGGATGGTTTCGGCGGGCAGGAGAACGGGCGATGGCGGTTGGCGTATTCGATTCAGGGCTTGGGGGGCTGACGGTCCTCAAGGGCATCCGCGAAAGGATGCCGAACCTGCCGCTGGTCTATCTGGGCGATAATGCGCACACGCCCTATGGCGTGCGCGACGCCGACGACATCTATGCCCTGACCTGCGCGGGCGTCGAACGGCTGTGGGACGAGGGTTGCGATCTGGTGATCCTGGCCTGCAACACCGCCTCGGCCGCCGCCTTGCGCCGGATGCAGGAAAAGTGGCTGCCTTCCGACAAGCGGGTGCTGGGCGTCTTCGTCCCGATGATCGAGGCGCTGACCGAACGGCAATGGGGCGACAATTCGCCCCCGCGCGAAGTGGCGGTGAAGCATGTGGCGCTGTTCGCGACCCCCGCGACGGTCGCGAGCCGCGCCTTCCAGCGCGAACTGGCCTTCCGCGCGGTCGGTGTGGATGTCGAGGCGCAGCCCTGCGGCGGCGTCGTCGATGCGATCGAGCAGGGCGACGAAATTCTGGCAGAGGCGCTTGTCGCCTCACACGTCGAGGCATTGTTGCGCCGGATGCCGCATCCGGAAGCCGCGGTGCTGGGCTGCACGCACTATCCGCTTGTCGAGGGCGCGTTCCGGCAGGCCCTGGGCCCCAAGGTCGCGGTCTATTCGCAGGCGGGTCTGGTCGCGGCCAGCCTGGCCGACTATCTTGAGCGCAGGCCCGAATTCATGGGGACCGGAACGGAATCCCGGTTCCTGACCACGGGCGATCCGGTGCGGGTCTCGGGCAAGGCGACGCAGTTCCTGCGCAGCGCGATCCGGTTCGAGGCGGCCTGAGGAGGCGAACATGGCAGGCATGAAATCGCTGAAGAAGCGGCGGCGTATTCAGGTCATCACGGCGGCTATGTTGGCGCTGGTGATCGCGGCCGGCTTGATCGGTTACGGCTTTCGCGACGGCATCAACCTTTATCGCTCGCCTAGCCAGGTCAGCGAGGCGCCACCCTCGCCTGACGAGTATTTCCAGATCGGTGGTCTGGTCAAGGAAGGCTCGATCGTGAACCGTGACGGCGTGGCCTTCGATTTCGTCGTGACCGACGGCGCGACCGAGATCCCGGTCGCCTATGTTGGCCGCGATCCGCGCCCCGATCTGTTCAAGGAAGGGCAGGGCACGATCGCCAAGGGCCATTTCCGCGAGGGCCGCTTCGAAGCGAGCGACCTGCTGGCCAAGCACGATGAAAGCTACATGCCACGCGAAGTCGTCGACACGCTGAAGGAAGCCGGCGTCTACCAGGACCCCAACTCCTGATGCGGCGCGCAACGGGCGAGGGGTTAAGGGCGCGTTAACCCTGTTCCGCCACCTTTTCGGATGGGCCGAAAAAGGGGGCGTGATGCGCACAGTCGAAGAGATCGCGACGGAAATCGTCGCGCGTGAAGGGGGCTACGTCAACGACCCCGACGATCCCGGTGGTGCGACGAAATACGGCGTCACGATCGGGACGATGCGCAGGCTGGGTTTGGATCTGACCGGGGACGGCAAGGTCGATACCGCCGACGTCAAGGCGCTGACCCGCGACCAGGCCACGCAGATCTTCGTCGAGCATTATTTCCGTCGTCCCGGCATCGCCGGTCTGCCGCCGGCGATCCAGCCAAGCGTTTTCGACATGTACGTCAATGCCGGCGCGAACGCGGTGAAGATCCTGCAACGGCTGGTGTCGCGCATGGGCTTTGCCGCCAAGGATGACGGTGTCGTCGGTCCGAAAACGCTGGGGGCCTGCAATGCGGCGGCCGCAGCCGCGCCGCTGCATCTGGCCGACGCCTACGGGATCGCGCGGCGGAATTATTATTACGCGCTGGCCGATGCCCGCGCCGCCAGCCGCAAATATGCCCGCGCCCGCAACGGCGGCAAGGGCGGCTGGATCACGCGGGCCGAGGAATTTATCGCACCGCAGTATCACCTGACTGCCGCAGAGCATCGCGAAAGGACCGCACAATGGGCGTGATCGACCGCTTCATCAATGTCGGCGCGCAGGTCAGCGCGGTCGGCACCGCCGCCAGCAACGTCGCAGAGGTTTTCACCCAGAATGCCACCCGCCGGATGGAGCTGGACGAGGAGGCCTATGCCCGCGCTATCAGCCAGCACGGGCAGGAGTTCGGGCAGGCGCCCAAAACTTGGTTCGACAGCCTGGTGAACGGCATGAACCGTCTGCCACGACCGATGATGACGCTGGGCGTGCTGGGTCTGTTCGTCTACGCGATGGCCGAGCCGGTGGGATTCTCGCTGCGAATGGAGGGGCTCGCGCTGGTGCCCGAGCCGTTGTGGTGGCTGCTGGGCGCGATCGTCAGCTTCTATTTCGGCGCACGCGAGGCACATTACTTTCGCGGTCGGGTCTGGCCGACATCGGTGACAAAGACGACGGTCAGGAACGACGCCGCTCAGGTCAGCGGCGGCACGACCGCTTCCGACTCGATCTTCCCGACGCCGATCGCGTCCGCGCCTGCGCAGACCGACAGCTTCGCCGACAACGCCGCGCTGCGTGACTGGACCGCATCGCTGCGCGGCTGAGGCCGCAACACACGCAAAGCTGACAGGTTCGGGCCAAGGTGGGGCTTTCCCCGCCTTGGCCCAGCTTTTATGGTCGCCCCGACAAGGGGAGACGCCGATGGTAGCGGAGCTTGGGCATTTCGCGCTGATCCTGGCACTGGGGGTCGCGCTGTTTCAGACCGTGGTGCCGATGGTGGGCGCGTATCGTGGTTCGCCCGCCTGGATGGACAGTGCCCGTCCTGCGGCGATCGCGCAATTTGGGCTGCTCGCGATTTCGTTCGCGGCCTTGACCCAGGCCTTCGTGACCTCGGATTTTTCGGTCCGGCTGGTCTACGAGAACAGCCACACGGCCAAGCCGATGCTTTACAAGATCACCGGCGTCTGGGGGAACCACGAGGGCTCGATGCTGCTCTGGGTGCTGATCCTCGCGCTGTTCGGGGCGGCGGCGGCGGTCGCCGGGGGCAATCTTCCACCCAGCCTGCGCGCGCGGGTGCTGTCGGTGCAGGGCGCGATCGGCGTGGCCTTTCTGGCCTTCATCATCCTCACTTCGAACCCGTTTCTGCGCTTCACCAATCCGCCGTTCGACGGGCGTGACCTGAACCCGCTGCTGCAGGACCCCGGTTTGGCTTTCCATCCGCCGTTCCTGTATCTCGGCTATGTTGGGCTTTCGATGTCATTCAGCTTTGCCGTCGCCGCCCTGATCGAGGGGCGGGTGGATGCGGCATGGGCCCGCTGGGTCCGGCCCTGGACCTTGGCCGCCTGGATGTTCCTGACGGTCGGCATCGCCCTTGGCTCGTGGTGGGCTTATTACGAGCTTGGCTGGGGCGGTTTCTGGTTCTGGGACCCGGTTGAAAACGCCAGCTTCATGCCATGGCTTCTGGCAGCCGCGCTGCTGCATTCCGCAATCGTCGTGGAAAAGCGGGAATCGCTGAAAAGCTGGACAATCCTGCTCGCGATCATGGCCTTCGGCTTTTCGCTGATCGGCACGTTCATCGTGAGGTCCGGGGTCATCACCTCGGTCCACAGCTTCGCGAGCGATCCGGCGCGCGGCGTGTTCATCCTGGCGATCCTCGCCTTCTTCGTTGGCGGCGCTCTGACGCTTTATGCGGCGAGGGCGGGCGCGATGACGGCGAAAGGCGTGTTCCAGCCGGTATCGCGCGAAGGGGCGTTGGTGCTGAACAACGTCCTGCTGGCAGTTTCGGCTTTGGTCGTCTTCGTCGGTACGATGTGGCCGTTGCTGGCCGAACTGCTATGGGACCGAAAGCTGTCGGTCGGCGCGCCGTTCTTCAACAAGGCGTTCACGCCGTTCATGATCGTGCTGGCGATCGTTCTGCCCTTGGGGTCGATCCTGCCGTGGAAGCGCGGGCAGATCGCGCGCGCCGCGCGCCCGCTGGCGGCGGCACTGGTACTGGCGCTGGCTGTGGCAACCCTGGTTTTTGCCGTCTCGACCGGACGATCCTCCATCGCCGTGATCGGCGCCGGTCTGGGGGCGTGGCTCATCTTCGGGGCGGCGGCCGAGTTGTGGCACCGTACCGGCAGCGCGGGTCTAGGGCGTCTGGCACGTCTGCCGCGCGCCGACTGGGGCAAGGCGATAGCCCATGCAGGCGTCGGTGTGACCTTCATCGGGGTCAGCCTTCTGACTGCGTGGCAGGTCGAGGATATCCGCGTCGCCCGCCCGGGTGAAAGCTTCGACATCGCAGGCTATCAGGTGACGCTGGTCGATGTGGCCGAGGTGCAGGGACCGAACTACCTGTCCACGACCGCGACCATGAGGGTCAGGCGCGACGGGCGCGAGGTGGCGGTGATGCATCCCGAAAAGCGCGTCTATCCCGTCCAGGCTATGCCGACGACCGAGGCCGCGATCGATGGCGGGCTGTTCCGCGACCTGTATCTGGTCATCGGCGACGCGCAGGCGGACGGGGGCTGGGCTGTGCGCGCCTATGTCAAACCCTTCGCCTTCTGGATCTGGCTGGGCTCGGGCCTGATGGCCGTGGGCGGATTGGTCAGCCTGACCGACCGGCGCTATCGCGTTGCGGCCGGTGCGCGGTCGCGGCGGCTTGCAGCGGTGCCCGCGGAATGAAACGTGCCGGATTGATCCTGGCGCTGATGTTGAGCCTCGGATCGGCGGCGTTGGCCGTGCAGCCCGACGAGGTGCTGGACGATCCTGCGCTTGAATCACGCGCGCGGGAAATCTCGCAGAAGCTGCGTTGCCCGGTTTGCCAGGGCGAGAACATCGACGAGTCGAACGCGCCAATCAGCCGGGACCTGCGACTTTACGTGCGCGAGCGGCTGGTGGACGGCGACAGCAACGATGAGGTCATCGACGCGGTCACCGACCGCTTCGGCGAGTTCGTCCTGTTCGAACCGCGTGCGCGTGGCGGCAACCTGATCCTGTGGCTGGCCGGACCGATCCTTGCGTTGATCGGGCTGATCATCGCGTGGAGCTTCCTGCGCTCGCGTCGCGAGATTGCCGCGCCGGTCCCACTGAGCGATGCCGAACGGTCGCGTCTCGACCGGCTGATGGAAGACGATACGCGCGCTTGACGCGCCGTCGCGCTGGCCTTGCTCGCCTCGCTGCGCATGATGACCGCCGACATGCCAGAGGAGGTCACGATGAGTCAGGAAACGATCCGCTTCAACGCCGAGGGTGGCATCGCGACGCTGATCCTGAACCGTCCCGACGTGCTGAACGCGCTGAACCGGACGATGCGGGCCGAGATCACGGCGGCGTTGACCGATCTTCCCGAAGGTACGCGGTGCGTCGTCATCACAGGGTCCGGGCGTGGTTTCTGTTCCGGGCAGGATCTGGCGGACGGTGCGGTCAGCGCCGATCTGGAGGCGGTGTTGCGCGATGAATACGAGCCGATGCTGCGCGCCATCGTCTCTTGTCCGGTGCCGGTCATCGCGGCGGTGAATGGTATCGCGGTCGGGGCGGGGGCCAATCTCGCACTGGTCGCCGATGTCGTGATCGCGGCGGAAAGTGCGGTGTTCGGGCAGGCCTTTACCCGGATCGGGCTGATCCCCGATGCAGGCGGAACATGGGCTATTCCGAGGGCGGTGGGTCATGCGCGTGCCATGGGAATGATGCTGTTCGCCGACCAGATCCCGGCGCGGCAGGCCGCCGATTGGGGCCTGATCTGGGAGGCATTGCCGGACGCCGAATTCGCCCAGGGCGTCGCGGCGCGCGCGCGCCACATCGCGGATGGACCGACCGGTGCCTATGTCTCGATCCGCGAGGCGCTGTCCGCGAGCTTCGACAACGACCTGGAAGATCAGCTGAAGCTCGAGGCGAAGTTGCAGGGCAAAGCCGGGCGCAGCGCCGATTTCCGCGAAGGGGTCACGGCGTTTCTGGAAAAGCGAAAACCGCGCTTCACCGGACGCTAAGCGATCTGGGAGAAGCGCGGGGTGCGGGTCCGGTTGTCGAAGAACGGCACCGTGTCCGGCGCGCGAAGCGGGCCGTCACCGACCTCGACCAGAAGCTCGGCCAATTCGGCCAGGACGACCTCTGTGATGAAGGGCAGGTCCAGTGCCCGCGCCTCGGGCAGAGGAACCCAGTGCAGGTGCGACAATTCGTCGCAGGCGCGGCTGAAATCCTCGGGGTCGCCGTGGATTTCGGCGGCGTCGATCAGGAAGAACCGCGCATCGAACCGGCGCGGACGTGCCGGCGGCGTGATCGCGCGAAACAGATAGATCAGCGATCCGGCATCCGGGATCAACTGTGCCTCGGCGTAACCGGGCAGGGGACAGCCGGCTCCGGAGCGGCCGATCAGCAGCCCCGTTTCCTCGGCCAGTTCACGCAGCGCGGCGGCAGCGAGCGCCGCAGGGTCAGGAGTGACGCCATCACGCGGTTCTGCCAGAAGGCGCGCTTGGTCTGAGGAGGCGAGCGGGCGGGCGAGATGCAGGTCAGCATCGCCCGGATCAACCGCGCCGCCCGGAAAGACGTATTTCGATGGCATGAAGGCGGCCATGGCACCGCGCATCCCCATCAAGACGGCGGGCGGGCCGGGTTGGCGACGGATCGCGATGATCGTCGCCGCGTCGCGGATGGGCGGTCCCTGATCGCTCACGCGCTGGCGGGGTCAGGCACGGTCGTTGCAGGACCGATGTCGCCACCAAATCCGTGCATTCGCCGCGCCCATTGGAAGGCGACCAGCGCGCCCTTGATCCGCGGCAGCATCGCCAGCGATGCAACGATGGCCCCGATCCCGAAGATCGCCAGCATCACCGCCACCGAAGGGCGCCATTCAACGAACACCCAAAGCAGCACCGGTGCGCACAGATGCGAGACAATCAGAACCGTCAGATAGGCCGGTCCGTCATCGGCGCGCTGATGATGCAGCGCCTCGCCACATTCGGGGCACGTGTCGCGAACCTTCAGAAATGACGAAAAGATCCGACCCTCGCCGCAAGCAGGGCAGCGACCGAGGGCGCCGCGAAGCACGGCCCTGCCGGTCGGACGTTCGGTTTCGGAAATGCGTGAAGTGACGGTCTGGGTCATGGCGTGTTTTCGGCCTGTCGTGGAACCGTCTTCTATCTAGGCTTTCAGCGCGACAAATTCCAGTGCCGCGAGCCATGCGGAGCCAGTTCGACGCTGGAATCCAATCGGGATGTCACCCTTGTTCAGGTCAGGCAGCGATATGCCCCCGATCGGGAATCACGCGATTCCTGCCTTTGCTCTTGGCAGCCATCATCGCGCGATCGGCACGGTCCAGCAGCGCCTCGGCCGTTGCGTCGGCCTCTTCGAAAAGATCGCGTTCGCGCAGCGACGCCACGCCGATCGACAGCGTCAGACGCACCGGGCCTTTGGCTTTTTCGAAGGGCAGCGCGATGTCTGCCCCCATGACCTCTGCCCTGATGGCTTCGGCCTGTGCGCAGGCCTCGCGCACCGAAACGCCCGGCAGGATCGCCACGAATTCCTCGCCGCCCATCCGCGCAACCAGACCTGAAAGCCCCACGACGCGTTCGATGCGTGACGCGGTTTCGCGCAGCGCCGCATCGCCCGCCGCATGACCATGCCTGTCGTTGATCTGCTTGAAGCGGTCGATGTCCATCACCAAAACCGACAGCGCCGACCCGCGCGTTTGGGCATCGCGCATCGCCTCGGCAAGACGCGGCAGTGCATAGCGGCGATTGTAAAGCCCGGTGAGCGGATCGGTCATGGCCCAGGTCAGCGAGCGCTCTGCGGCTGTCCGGCGCTGATCGGTCAGCGCCTTCTGCGCAAGCTGACGGTCGATCGCGATGACCGCCGTCTCGATCCGATCGGGCGCGGCCAGCAGAAGCGGCACGGTGTCGCCCGCACCCAGATCCAGCGCGATAGCCGCCAGATCGGGCCGCTCTGTCGGGGTGGCGACGATGAAGGCCGCGTGGCGTGAGGCAGGACGCGAGCGCAGTTCGGACAGCAACCGCAGACCTTCGCCCGGCTGATCGATATCGGCGGCGAGCAGGTACAGATCAGCCGCGCGACCCGCCGCGACGTCGGTCAGTGCCTGATCGGGGTCGCGGACCTGCAATCGATGGGCCAGATACGGTGCCAGCGCATATTTCCACGCCAGCGCCCGCGCCGGGCGGTCCGCGATCAGGGCGATACGCTGCGCCACGGCAGGCCCGACTGTTGCCTGCCCGCCGAATTCCGCGCGGGGTTCGGCGAAACCGGATATCGCATCAAGCGGCGTCCCCAGACCCTGTGCCGCGTCACGAAGAAGACCGCGCACACGCGCAAGAAGCATGAATTCGTCACCCTGCGGATCCAGCACCGCGCTGGCACCGGCGCGAAGCGCGGAAAGGCGCATATCGTCCCGGCAAAGAACCAGAACGGGAATGTCGCGCTGTCTGGGTATCTGACGCAACGCGGCGCAAAGCCGAGCCTGCTCATCATCGGGAAGCCCCGATCCCACGATCACGAGGTCGCAACGCTGCGTTTCCGCCGCCTGCATCGCCTGATCGACGCCGGAGGCGGTCAGAATGTCATAACAGGCGGCAGACAGCCGAACCTTCAGCGTGATTCGGTTCGTCGCCTGCGCATCTGCGATGAGGATCTGGCCGGTCATGACGACGCGTTCTTCCCAACTGCTGGTTGTCTTGCTCAAGGATACGCATCAAACCTTTAACAAAGTGTTTCGCCCCACCTTTTCGAGACACATGAAGCTTCATCGCACGAGGAAGGGTTCAACATGCGCGACGAGAAAGCCGCAGCACAGGATGTGGCCACGCAGGCGCTCGCCCATATCGCGGGCGACAACGAGATGTGCGAGCAGTTTTTGGCCAATGCCGGGATCGATGCCAGCCAGCTGAGACAGGCCGCCCACGATCCGGATTTCACGGTCTTTGTGCTGGATTTCGTGACGGCAGACGACAGGCGTCTGCTGGATTTTGCGCAGGCAGCGCGGCTGTCGCCCGACCGGATCATGCGCGCGCGGACCATTCTTGCGGGACCGGGGAGCGAGGGGTGGAGCGCGGACTGATCGCGCGTTTCCGAATTCTTAACGCTTTTGTCCTATTACTCGCCTCAGAGGGCAAGATGCACGGTTTGATCAATCGCTCGATCGAAGGATTTCTGCGCGGCACCTATGGTGACGCGTTCTGGCTCGGCGTGGCCGAGGCGTCGGGCATCGACGCGCGTGGCTTTCAGACGATGCGCGACTACCCGGATGCGATCAGCCATGCGCTGATCAATCAGGCGGCGCTGCGGCGCAACAAGCCCGAGGCGGAGATGCTGGAGGATTTGGGCGCGTGGCTGGCACAGATAGAGCCGGTGCGCCGTCTTCTGCGATTTTCGGGGCGCGATTTCCAGGAGTTCCTGCATTCGCTGGACGAGCTGCCCGGGCGCGCCCAGATGGTGATCCCAAGCCTCGGCATGCCGCGGATTCGCGTCACTGCCGGCGAGGGTGAGGACACCCACGTCGCGATGACCGGCTGTTTCGCTGAATGGCGCAGCGTCATGGCCGGGTTGATCCGCGCGATGGCGGACGATTACGGCGCATTGGGTCTGATACTGGTCGAGGGGGAAGCGGTCGTTGTCCGCATCTCGGACGATGCGTTTGCGGAGGGTCGCAAGTTCGAGCTCGGCGCATGGACCGGTCCTGACGCAGCGGCGGCATCGTGAAGAACACACCGGATCTGACCTCGGGCACGACCGCGAGGGCTCCCGCAGTCGAGTCGCCCTCGTTTCCCGGTGCCACGCTGGATGCGCTCGCCCTGGCCCAATTAATGCCGATGCACCTGCAGATGGGGCGTGAAGGCAGCATCGTTTCGGCCGGGCCGACCATGTGCAAGCTGTTGCCGCCCGATGGGCATCGGTTTGGCGATGCCTTTCAACTGACCCGTCCCAGCACCGGTGAAGACGATGTCGCGACGCTGTTTCACGCCGCGCATCTGGGCGAACGGATCTTTCTGCGTATGCTGGGCGGGCCGCGCCTGACGCTGCGCGGACACGGGGTCGAACTGGGCGACGGCACGCTTCTTCTGAACCTCGGTTTCGGCATCGCGCTGGCCGAAGCGGTGCGCGAGCTTGGTCTGACCGACGGCGACTTCGCGCCGCACGAACTGGCGATGGAGCTCTTGTTCCTGCACGAGGCAAATCGCGCTGTGATGGCCGAATTGTCGCGTTTCAACCTTCGTTTGGACGAGGCGCGCGAACAGGCCGAGGTGCAGGCCTTCACCGATCCGCTGACGGGTCTCTACAACCGGCGCGGTCTGGAACTGGCGCTGAACGTCGCGTTGCGGTCGGTAGAGGCGTCTCGGCCGCAAGGAACCCGGGGGGAGTTCGCCCTTGCCCATCTGGATCTGGACTTCTTCAAGGAGGTCAACGACCAGCACGGTCACGCCGCGGGTGATGAGGTGTTGCGACAGGTGGCGCAGGTGTTGCTGCGCGAGACTCGCAATAACGACACGGTCGCGCGCTATGGCGGTGATGAATTCGTGCTGATCCTGTCAGGCGCCGGTTCGCCCGCCGCATTGCAGGCATTGGCCGCCCGGATCATCGCGGGGATCGAGCAACCCATCACGGTCGAGGGTGTGACCTGCCGGGTGTCCGCCAGCATCGGGATCGCCTTGTCGACCAGCTTTGCGATCCCGGCGGTCGAGCAAATGCAGGAGGCGGCGGATGCGGCGCTTTATCGCTCGAAACATGCGGGGCGCGGGCGGGCCAGCCTGCACGGCCATGACGAAGCGGGCGAACCAGTGTGAGCGAGACCATTCCGCGACGGTGGTAAGCCGCTGCCCAAGTCGCCGGCTCGCTTCGCAAAACCGCCCGTAATCGCTTGGCGGGTCGGGCAACGCGCTTTACACCTTTGCGGATGTCATCGGATTTCCCCATCGCCCTGCCTGGACAGACGATTGGCCTGCTGGGTGGGTCTTTCGATCCGCCCCATGAAGGTCATGTCATGATCACCGAGGAGGCTTTGCGCCGCTTCGGTCTCGACCGGGTATGGTGGCTGGTCAGTCCGGGCAATCCGCTGAAGGCTCACGGGCCAGCCCCGATGCAAGATCGTGTCGCGCAAGCTCGTGCCTTGATGCCCGATCCTCGGGTCAGGGTTACGGGGCTTGAGGCGCGGCTTGGCGCGCGGTTGACCGCCGACACGATCGCGGCGCTGCAGCGGCGCTATCCGGGCGTCGCGTTCGTCTGGCTGATGGGCAGCGACAATCTGGTGCAATTCGACCGTTGGACGCGATGGCGCGAGATCGCCGCGCGCGTGCCCATCGGGGTCTTCGCGCGGCCCGGCACCCGGCTTTCGGCACGACAATCTCGGGCGGCGTCGATCATGCGCCGCTGGCGGCTGCCAGAGTGGCGCGCGCGGGAACTGGCATGGACGACGGCGCCGGCCTGGGTCCTGATCGACGTTCCGATGTCGAACCTTTCCTCCAGCGCGATCCGCGCCCGACGCAAGCGCAGCAATGGACGCAGCGATGTTTGATCGCCGGACGTTTCTGATCGGGGCGTTCCTGGCACCGGCCGCGCTGCGCGCAGAGATCTCGTCCACAGCATTGGGTGCCCGGCCACCACTGCGCCCCGCGCCCGATCCCACGTCGCTGATCGCCGCGGCGGGGCTGGCGGGCGATGTCAGCTTTGCGGCCATCGATGCCGCGACGGGCGACGTTATGGCCATGCTAGGCACGCAGGCCTTTCCGCCGGCGAGCACGATGAAAGCGATCACCACGCTTTACGCGCTGGACAGGCTTGGGCCGGACCATCGCTTTCGCACGCGCGTGGTCCGCGCCGGCGATATGCTGGTGCTGGCCGGGGGCGGCGATCCCGTGCTCAGCACCGACGATCTTGCGTTGCTCGCCGATCAGCTTGTAAAAGCCGGCGAACCTTCGCCCGCGCGCTTCGCCGTCTGGGGCGGCGCGCTGCCGACAATCCAGTCGATCGCGCCCGAGCAAGCGATCCATGTCGCCTACAATCCCGCGCTGTCGGGAATGATCCTGAATTTCAACCGTGTCCATCTGGACTGGCGGCAGGCAGGCAGCGACTATCAGATCTCGCTCGAGGCACGGGCTGCATCCAACTCGCCGCGCGCCTACACGGTGACCGCGCGCGCCGCGGATCAAGCGGTGCTTTTCACCTATCATGCCGACGAGGCGCAGGAATCCTGGGCCGTCTCACGGGCAGCGATGGGCCGCTCGGGCAGTCGCTGGCTGCCGGTGCGCCTGCCCGAGCTTTATGCGGGCGATGTCTTCCAGACACTGTGCCGCGCACGTGGGCTGGTTCTGCCTACGCCAGAGGTGATCGACACCTTGCCCGCGGGATCGGAGGTCGCGGCGGTCGAAAGCCCGCCCCTGCAGGTGATCCTGCGCGACATGATGACCTATTCGACGAACCTGACGGCGGAAGTCGTCGGCTTGCACGCCAGCGGCGCATCGACGCTGGCGGCGTCAGGCGCAGCCATGCGTGATTGGCTGGCCGGGAAGGGGATCGGCGATCCGATGGTGCTGGCCGATCATTCCGGCCTGTCGCCGGACAGCCGCATCACCTCGATGACGATGGCGCGGGTGATGGCGGGGCCGGGAAAGGCCGCGGATCTGCAACGCCTGATGAAGGCGCATCCGCTGGACGAAGACCTCGGCGACGCGGACGCCCGGTCTCCCGCGGTCCGGGCGAAGACCGGGACGCTGAATTTCGTCTCCAACCTTGCGGGTTATGCGACGGACGCGGATGGCCGGCAAATCGCCTTCACCATCTTCTGTGCCGATCTGGACCGCAGGGCCGCGACCGAAGGTCAGGAACTGCCGGCGGGCGTCAGCACCTGGACGCGGCGCGCCAAGATCCTGCAGCGCGCATTGATCGACGCCGTCGCTGCCGCCTGAAGAGGGGTTCTAAAGCCGGCGGTGACGCACTTGCGCCGCAAGCTCGATCGCGGCGGCGTGCAGGCGAGAGATCTCAAGCTGGTCGCGGATTTCCTGCAGCAGTGCCGCTTCGCCCTCGCTTACCTGACCGTCGGATGCGGCGACGTCGCAGGCCAGGACATAGGCGGTCTCGTACAACCGCTCTGGCAGCGAGTCGCGAACCAGACCGAACAAGGCGTCGATCCCGTCCTCTTCTTCGAAAAGCGAGATCACCGTCTGGCTGACGCCCCGGATGCGGTCGGTGTCGTAATTGGCAAAGACCGGCGTGTGATCGACGATCCGCTGAATCGCGATCAGTTCGGCGGTGCGCATGTTCTGGTCCGAGGCCGATACGGCCACCATGACCGCGACCAGCGTGTCGGCGGGCGAGAACGAGGGCAGATCGAGGGTCATGGGTCCACTCCCAATGGGCTTGCGGGGCAAATTATTGACGATCCCGCGGGGTTTCAATAAGCCCCGGTCGATCCCCGTGACCGGAGTTTTTCAGATGACGACCCTGCGCGATGCCGCGATGACCTCCAAGGCCTGGCCCTTCGAAGAGGCGCGCCGGGTGCTGAAACGCTACGAGAAGGCGCCGCCCGAAAAGGGCTTCGTGCTGTTCGAGACGGGTTACGGCCCTTCGGGTCTGCCCCATATCGGCACCTTCGGTGAAGTCGCGCGGACAACGATGATCCGCCGCGCCTTCGAGATGATCAGCGACATCCCTACGAAGCTGATCTGCTTTTCGGACGATCTGGACGGAATGCGCAAGGTTCCCGACAACGTCCCGCAGACCGAGATGCTGCGCGAGCATCTGCAGGAACCGCTGACATCGGTGCCCGATCCGTTCGGCGAACATGCGAGCTTCGGCGATCACAACAACGCCATGCTGCGCCGGTTCCTCGACACGTTCGGCTTCGATTATGAATTCATCAGCGCGACCGAATTCTATCGCTCGGGCCGGTTCGACGACACGCTGCGCCTGGCCGCCGAACGCTACGAAGCGATCATGGACGTTATGCTGGCCAGTCTGCGCGAAGAGCGTCAGCAGACCTATTCCTGCTTCCTGCCGATCAGCCGCAAGACGGGTCGCGTGCTGTACGTCCCGATCAAGCATGTCGATGCGGCGAACGGCACGATCACTTTCGACGAGGATGGTGAGGAAACGACGCTGCCCGTCACCGGCGGTAACGTGAAGCTGCAGTGGAAGCCCGATTTCGGCGCCCGCTGGGCCGCGCTTGACGTCGATTTCGAGATGTACGGCAAGGATCACAGCACCAACACGCCGATCTACGACGGCATCTGCGAGATCCTCGGCGGTCGCAAGCCAGAGCATTTCACCTACGAGCTGTTCCTCGATCAGCACGGACAGAAGATCTCGAAGTCGAAGGGCAACGGGCTCAGCATCGACGAGTGGCTGACCTATGCGGCGACCGAAAGCCTGTCCTATTTCATGTACCAGAAGCCAAAAACGGCCAAGCGGATGCATTTCGACGTGATCCCGAAGGCCGTCGACGAATACCATCAGCAGTTGCGCGCCTATCCCGACCAGACGCCGGAACAGCAGGCGGCGAATCCGGTCTGGCACATCCACGGTGGCGACGTTCCCGCAAGCGATATGGTCGTGCCGTTCCAGATGCTGCTGAATCTCGCTTCGGTCGCGGGTGCTTCGGACAAGGACGGTCTGTGGGGGTTCATCCGCCGCTATGCGCCCGATGCGAGCCCGGAAGCCAATCCCGGTCTTGATAAGGCGGCAGGGTTCGCGGTGCGTTATTTCAACGATTTCGTCGCACCGACACGATCGTTCCGTGTGCCGACCGATGTCGAGCGTCGGGCGATGGAGGATCTGGCCGGGCGGCTGGCCGCATGGGATCAGCCCGCCGATCCGGAAGCACTGCAAAGCATGGTCTTCGCGGTCGGCAAGGAACACGGGTTCGAACCTTTGCGCGACTGGTTCGCGGCCCTCTATCAGGTGCTGCTGGGTGCCGATCAGGGACCGCGCTTCGGGGGCTTCATTGCGCTTTACGGCGTCGATGAGACTCGTGCGCTGATCGAACGCGCGCTGGCCGGAGAGCTTGCGACCGCCGAAGACTGAGCACCCCTGCCACGGCCGGGTTTACCGCAACGACAGTTGCGCGGCGCGCCGTTGCGCCGCGCGGGCGATTCAGGCCGCGTTAACCGTTCGTAAACTATCTGTTGACCAATCACGCCGCCCCGGGCGGCCGGTTTGATTGGGAGACGTCGCGATGAACATTGCCATCACCAACGGATTGCAGTTGATGCCGCCCGATTTCCGTGCGGGGCTGCGTGTCTGGTCGCGCACCGATGGCACATCGGGTTCACCACGCTGGTCGGATGCGCCGAATGCCGGAATCGTGCCGGGCGATCAGGATTTCGGCGTGTGCATGGAGATCAGCAAGACCGACACGATCACCCGCCTGCGCTTCGTGGGCGAGACCCCGATGATCCCCGGCGTCTATCTGCGCGTCTCGGCCCGCCTGAAAGCCATCGCCGGACCGCTTTGCAGTGCGCGGATCGCGGGGTGGGCAGGCACCGCCTCGCGCACCCATGTCGGCGGGCTCGTCGAGGTCGGCCCCGCCGTCGCCATGCGCAGCTACGGCGACATCATCGAGGTCAGCGCCATCGTCGGCGTCGGGGCACGGCCGGGCGTGGACATGCGCTGGGGCACGGTGCCGGTCTTCGGGCATTTCGGCTTGGATCTGGTCGGCGCGAACGGCGGCTCGATCCGCATCGAGTCGGTCAGGATCGAGGATATCACTGCGGCCTTCGTCCCATCGATGATCGACTGGGTCGATGTGCGCGATTACGGGGCGATTGGTAACGGCACGACGGACGACCGCGCGGCCTTCATCGCCGCCGACAGGGCTGCCAAGGGCGGCGGCATCCTTGTTCCCGAAGGACGCTATCGGATCGGTTCGGATCTCAGCATCAACGCCCCGATCCGTTTCAAGGGCACGTTGACCGCGCCCGCCGCGGTCCGCATCGCCTTCATGCAAAGCTTCGATTTCCCCACCTACGCCGACGCCTTCGGCAACGAGACGCTGGGTCTGGAAAAGGCGCTGCAAGCCATGTTCGGCTATGTCGATCACGTCGAGCTGGATCTGCGCGGTCGGCGCGTGGATCTGGCGCGGCCGATCCAGATCCACAACCTGGTCAAGGGACGGTCGTGGTCAAGCCGGCGGTCTATCGCAAACGGTCAGATCCTTGCGCTGAACACAGCAGCCTTTCGCACCGGAACGGCCACCAGCACCGCCAAATACGACATCAACAGCCCCTATCAGCTGACCAACGTGGCGAACGTCGCTGCGATCGAGGTCGGCAGCCGGGTGATCGGCAACGGCGTCGGGCGCGAGGTCTATGTCCGTGCCCGCAACGTCGCGGCCAAATCGCTGACGTTGTCGCAGCCTCTTTACGGCGGTTCGGCGACGCGAACCTACGCCTTCCATCGGTATCGCTACCTGTTCGATTTCTCGGGCTGCACCAATTTCGACCGGCTGCAGTTCGTCGATCTTGAGTTGCACTGCAACGGCGTCGCCAGCGGAATCATGCTGCCGCCGTCGGGGTCGATGTTCTCGATCCGCGATTGCTACGTCACCCGTCCGCGCGACCGCGGCATCACCTCGATCGGGCGAGGATGTCAGGACCTGCTGGTCGATCGCTGCCAGTTCATCTCGAACGAGTCCGAGAAGAACGCGCAGGACCGCACGTCGATCGCGATCAACGTGAACGCTAACGACACCAAGATCCGCGACAACCGCTTCGTCCGCTTCGGCCATTTCATGGTCGCGAATGGCGGCGGCCATATCATCAGCGGCAACCACTGGTTTCAGGGCGACGGCCGCAAGGATGGCTTGCGCTATGCCGGGCTGGTGCTGACGCTGACCAACGTGCAGACCACGATCACCGGCAATTATGTCGACAATTCCTCGATCGAATGGACGAACGAACATTCGGCCCGACCGCGATTCACCGGAAGCCAGTACAGTTTCGGGGGGCTGACCATCACCGGTAACACCTTCCTGTGTTCAAACACCGTGAACTGGTTCACCTGGCTGACCGTGAAGCCCTATGGTCCGGGGCACTTCATTCACGGGCTGACCGTATCGGGCAACGTGTTCAAGGCGCTGGATGGCGCGGTTCAACGGATCGAGCGGGTGGATACGTCCTTTGCCGACCTGGACTACAACAGCATGCGCAACATCCAGTTCGACGGAAACACGTTCAACGGGATCGAGACCTACGTGGCCAACCCACTGCTTGTGCGCCATCAGCAAGCCGCCGCTGCCGTGACCTGGACGCCGGCCGTCGTGCGGGGGCTGCCTTTCATGGGCTGGGTCAGGTCCATCGGATCAGTCGTGGCGGAAACGCCAATCACAAATGCGGCGGGGGCGCGCGTGGCTGAAATGCCATGGACGCAGACGATGATCGGCGCGAGCCACCGCCAGTTGCGGCTGAACTGGAAAAGCGCGGTGAAGGGTACCGTGGCGATGCAGGTGAGGATGGATATGCCGGGCTGAGCCGGGCGCGTTAGCCGACCTCCTAAGACGCCATCGACGCCGTCGCGATCATTCGCGACGGCGTTCTTTTGTTTCCAGATTATGCCTCGCCAAGATCGATTCTTGTTCGCTCGTTTTTCACTGCCTCTGCCGGCGGGGCACCATTCGACGCTTGCGGACGATAACTGAGGTGCCCAGCCTCCACTCGATTCTCTTTTAACATCAATCCTATGAGTGAAGTATCGCCAAAAAAGAAAGACATTTACCCCCTGCAACAAGCCGACTAGATTGCATGCGATGGATGAGGGGGCGCCATCGTTGGCTAAGGCTCGTGTTTGGCGTCCGGAACACAGAGAGGGAGGTCTGCGATGACGGACACGGTCGCCAAGCACGCGATACCGGAGGGGTTCGAAAACGCCCGCGCCAAGGCCGACGATTATGCGCGGCTCTATGCGGAGTCGATCGACGATCCCGACGGGTTCTGGTCGCGCGAGGCGAAGCGGATCGACTGGATCAAGCCTTTCACCAAGGTCAAGAACACCGATTTCACGTTCGGCAATGTTAGCATCAAGTGGTTCGAAGATGGACAGCTGAACGTCTCGGTCAACTGTATCGATCGCCATCTTGAAAGCCGCGGCGACCAGACGGCGATCATCTGGGAGCCGGACGACCCCCAGAACGATCACAAGCACATCACCTATCGTGAACTGTCCGAGCAGGTGAACCGGATGGCGAACGTGCTGCGCGATCAGGGCGTGGCCAAGGGCGACCGCGTTGTCCTGTATCTACCGATGATCCCCGAGGCAGCCTATGCGATGCTTGCCTGCGCGCGGATCGGTGCGATCCATTCGATCGTCTTCGCGGGCTTTTCGCCGGACGCGCTGGCCAACCGCATCAACGATTCCGGCGCCAACATCCTGATCACGGCCGATCAAGCGCCGCGCGGCGGAAAGGCCACGGCCCTGAAGTCGAATGCGGACGCGGCGCTGCTGCGCTGTTCGGACCGGGTGAAGTGCCTTGTGGTGAAACATACCGGCGGCCAGACGACCTGGACCGAAGGACGCGACATCGACCTGACCGCGCTGATGAACGAGGCGTCGACAGAATGCGAGCCAGAGGCGATGGGGGCCGAGGATCCGCTGTTCGTGCTGTATACATCCGGTTCGACAGGACGGCCGAAAGGCGTCGTCCATACGACCGGCGGTTATCTGGTCTATGCCGCGATGACGCATGAATACGTCTTCGACTACCATGACGGCGACATCTACTGGTGCACCGCCGACGTGGGTTGGGTCACGGGGCACAGCTATATCGTCTATGGCCCGCTGGCCAACGGTGCGACCACGCTGATGTTCGAGGGGGTGCCGACATTCCCCGATGCTGGCCGCTTCTGGGAGGTCTGCGCCAAGCACAAGGTCAACCAGTTTTACACCGCACCCACGGCGATCCGCGCACTGATGGGCAAGGGCACCGAGTTCGTCGAAAAGCACGACCTGTCCAGTCTGAAGGTTCTGGGCACCGTGGGTGAGCCGATCAACCCCGAGGCCTGGAACTGGTACGACACGAATATCGGCAAGGGCCGCTGCCCGATCGTCGATACCTGGTGGCAGACCGAAACCGGGGGGCACATGATCACCTCGTTGCCGGGTGCCATCGAGACGAAGCCCGGTTCGGCCACGCTGCCGTTCTTCGGCGTCAAGCCGGTCATTCTGGACGCCGAATCCGCAAAGGTTCAGGAGGGCGATCCCGCCGAGGGCGTGCTCTGCATCGCCGACAGCTGGCCGGGGCAGATGCGCACGGTCTGGGGCGATCACCAACGCTTCATGGAGACGTATTTCCAGCAATATCCGGGCTACTACTTTACCGGCGACGGCTGCCGTCGCGACGAGGATGGCTATTACTGGATCACCGGCCGTGTGGACGATGTCATCAACGTCTCGGGCCACCGGATGGGAACGGCAGAGGTCGAGAGCGCGCTGGTCGCCCATGAAAAGGTCGCCGAAGCCGCGGTCGTCGGATATCCGCATCCGGTCAAGGGGCAGGGCATCTACGCCTATGTCACGCTGATGGGCGGAGTCGAGCCCAGCGAGGAGTTGCGCGCCGATCTGGAAAAATGGGTGCGGACCGAAATCGGCCCCATCGCCAAGCCCGACCTGATCCAGTGGGCACCCGGAATGCCCAAAACCCGGTCCGGCAAGATCATGCGCCGCATCCTGCGCAAGATCGCGGAGGACGATTATAGTAGCCTTGGCGACACATCGACGCTGGCCGAACCCGAAGTCGTCGATGATTTGATTGCAAACCGCATGAATCGCGGGAAGTAATTTTATTACCCGCTTGCGTCAGCAAGCGGGTCCAGCGCCCCGGCACGCCGCCGGTGACCGGGGCGGACATCATAAAAGCGGCGGAACCGGGAGGGAAATGTCCGACAAGGGAGGGAACCGAGGGACATGAACACGAAAACATCTGACCGCATGGGCTACTGGCGGGCCAATGTCAGGGTCATCTGGATCTGCCTCGCCATCTGGGCGCTGGTGTCCTACGGCTTCGCCATCATCCTTCGCCCGCTTCTGTCGGGGATCAAGATCGGAGGCACGGACCTTGGCTTCTGGTTCGCGCAGCAAGGCTCGATCCTGGTCTTCATCGTGCTGATCTTCTTTTACGCCGCGCGGATGAACAAGATTGACCGCGACTACGGCGTGGAAGAGTAGGGAGTACGAAACATGAGCCAGTATTCCCTTAACCTGATCTTCATCGGCCTCAGCTTCGCGCTGTATATTGGCATCGCCATCTGGGCCCGTGCGGGATCGACCTCGGAATTCTATGCAGCCAATCGGTCCGTCGGCCCGGTGATGAACGGGATGGCGACAGCGGCCGACTGGATGTCGGCGGCGTCCTTCATCTCGATGGCCGGTCTGATCGCCTTCACCGGCTACGACAACTCGACCTACCTGATGGGCTGGACCGGCGGCTACGTGCTGCTGGCGCTGCTGCTTGCGCCCTATCTGCGCAAGTTCGGCAAGTTCACCGTGCCCGAGTTCATCGGCGAGCGCTTTTATTCGCGCACCGCGCGGATCATCGCGGTGGTCTGCCTGCTGATCATCTCGATCACCTATGTGATCGGCCAGATGACCGGCGTCGGCGTGACCTTCTCGCGCTATCTGGAGGTGTCGAATTCGACCGGCCTCTGGATCGGTGCGGCGCTGGTCTTCGTCTATGCCGTTCTGGGCGGAATGAAGGGCATCACCTACACGCAGGTGGCACAATATCTGGTCCTGATCGTCGCCTACACGATCCCGGCGGTCTTCATCGCACTGAATCTGACCGGGCACGTGCTGCCGCAGACCGGGCTTTTCGGCTCGCTCAACGGCGGGGGTGAGAAGTTCCTGACCACGCTTGACCGGGTGGTGACCGATCTCGGCTTCACCTCCTACACGGGGCACCACAAGTCGACGCTGGACATGGTGCTGTTCACACTGGCGCTGATGATCGGGACCGCGGGTCTGCCGCACGTGATCATCCGCTTCTTCACGGTGCCGCGCGTGGCGGACGCCCGCAAATCGGCGGGATGGGCGCTGGTCTTCATCGCACTTCTCTACACCGTCGCGCCGGCCGTCGGCTCGATGTCGCGCTTCAACCTGACCACGACGATGTGGCCCGGAGCCGCGACGGGCGAGACCTTCAGTCAGCCGGCCGTGTCGCTGGAAGACATCGAGAACAGCGATCAGCTGGGCTGGATGCGCAACTGGCAGGTGACCGGTCTGCTGAACTGGGAAGACAAGAACGGCGACGGTCTGATCCAGCACTACAACGACGCCGCAACCGACGGTCCGGCGGCGGAAATGGCCGCTTCGCAGGGGCTGCAGGGGAACGAGCTGACCACGGTCAACAACGACATCATGGTTCTCGCCAACCCTGAAATCGCGAACCTGCCCGGCTGGGTCATCGCCATCGTGGCGGCAGGCGGTCTGGCCGCGGCCCTGTCCACGGCGGCAGGCCTGCTGCTCGCCATTTCGGGTGCAGTCAGCCACGACCTGGTGAAGGGTGCGTTCAATCCCAACATCAGCGAAAAGGGCGAACTGCTCGCTGCCCGGATCTCGATGGCGGTGTCGATCCTTGTGGCGACGCTGCTGGGTCTGAACCCGCCGGGCTTCGCAGCGCAGACCGTGGCCTTGGCCTTCGGGCTTGCCGCGTCCTCGATCTTCCCGGTTCTGATGATGGGCATCTTCTCGAAGCGCATCAATCAGCAGGGGGCGATCTGGGGCATGGTCGCGGGCATCGTCTCGACGCTGATCTACGTCTTCATCTACAAGGGTTGGTTCTTCATCGCCGGCACCAACATGCTGGAAGACAACGCGGCAAACTGGCTGTTCGGGATCTCGCCCGCATCCTTCGGGGTGATCGGCGCGATCATCAACTTCGGCGTCGCCTATCTGGTGTCAAACGCAACCGAAGAGCCGCCGGTCGAGGTGCAGGAACTGGTCGAGTCGATCCGCGTGCCCCAGGGTGCTTCGGGCGCGACCGCGATGCACTGACATCGGCATCGGTGACATGACGGGAAAGCCGGCGCGGACCTCGTGCCGGCTTTCGCTTTTCGAACGGACGAGGGGTCAAGATGAGCGGTGTCGGATTGGACATTCTGGGCGTGGTTGCCGTCGGCGTCGGTGCGGCGGCGCTGGTGCTGATCCTGCGCCATTGGGCTGGGCTGTCAGGCCGTGGTCTGCCCGCTTGGCTGATGCCCGCCGCGATCGGGGCCGCGATGCTCGGCTACGCGATATGGAACGATTACACGTGGTATCCGAGGCTGAAGGCGCAGCTGCCCGATACGGTTCAGATCCTCAGCACCGGGGCCGGCGGCAAGGCGTTCCGACCCTGGAGCTTCGTGATCCCCGCCACCACCCGTTTCGCCGCGCTGGACAGGGCGACGGTGCAGCCCGGTGGAGGCGGAGCCCGCGCGCGGGTCTTTCTGGTCGAGCGTTGGCGTCCGACGCTGACCATGCGGATCGTGGCCGATTGCGCGGGCAATCGGCAGGGGCTGGTCGCGGCGAATGGCGATGTCGCCGAATGGCAGCCGCTGGCAGCGGACGATCCCTTACGGGGGTCGTTATGCCCGGCTGCGAAATGATGCTGCCGGGTCGGCTTTCCTCTGCCGCGCATAGGGCCTAGGGTCGCGCTCCGAACGGCAGGAGACAAGCGATGAACCCCGAACTCACGCAATGGAGCGGCCCGCACGGGTTGCCGCGTTTCGATCTGATCGAGGATGCGGATTTCGCCCCCGCCTTCGAGACCGAACTGGCCCGCGCCGAAGCGGCGGTCGAGGCGATCGCGTCCAGCCCCACCTCGCCGACATTCGAGAATACGATCGCAGCGATGGAGATGGCGGAAGAAGGTCTGAACCGTGTCCTTGCGGTTTTCTACACGCTGGCCGGCACCGACTCGAACCCCGCACGGCAGGAACTGGAACGGGATTTCGCCCCCAAGCTTGCCGCTTACGGCAGCAAGGTAGGGATGGACCCGCGGCTTTATGACCGGGTGGCGCAGGTGGCCGAGCATCTGGAGCGGCTGGAGCCCGAGGATCGCCGCGTAACCGAACTGGCGCTGCGCGATCTGAAACGGTCGGGCGCGGGGCTGGGGACCGATGCGCGCAAGCGTATGGCCGAGATCCGTGGCCGGCTGGCGGTCCTAACCACGCAATTCTCGCAGAACGTGCTGACGGATGAGCGCGATTACGTCCTGCCTGTGCCCGATAGCGGTCTGTCGGGTTTGCCTGCGTGGCTTGTGGCGTCGATGCGGGCGGCGGCGCGCGAGCGCGGGCTGACGGGGCAGGTGATCACCCTGAACCGCTCGCTGATTGTGCCGTTCCTGGAACATGCCAGCGACCGTGCCCTGCGTGAAACGGCCTTCACCGCCTGGACCCGGCGCGGCAGCGGAGAGGGCGCGGGCGGCGAGGAAACGAACAACCTGCCGATCCTGACCGAGATCCTGGCCCTGCGCCACGAACGCGCGCAATTGCTGGGCTATGCCGATTTCGCGTCCTACAAGCTGGAACCCGAAATGGCCGGCGACGCGGAAAAGGTCCGCGCGCTTCTGACCGAGGTCTGGGAGGCGGCGATGCGCCGCGCGTCCGACGACGAGGCGAAGCTGACCGAGATGCTGCACGGTGACGGCATCAACGGCGCGCTGGAAGCGTGGGACTGGCGCTATTACGCAGAGCGGCGGCGCAAGGCGGAGCACGATCTGGATGACAGCGCGGTCAAGCCGTATCTGACGCTCGACGCGATGATCGGCGCGGTCTTCGATACCGCGCACCGGTTGTTCGGGCTGGAATTCGATCCGATCAACGCCGCCCTGTGGCGCCCGGATGTGCGGGCTTGGACGATCACGCGGGACGGCAAGCCGATGGCGACGTTCATCGGTGATTTCTTCGCGCGTCCGGGGAAGCGGTCGGGCGCGTGGTGTTCCAGCCTGCAGGTTCAGCACAAGCTGGGTGGTCCTGACGATGCCCGGCCTGCGCCGGGCGGGGGACAGCGCGCGATCGTCGTGAATGTCTGCAACTTCACGCCCCCGGACGAACCGGGCGAGCCAGCCTTCCTGTCCTGGAACGACGCCCACACCCTGTTCCACGAGTTCGGCCACGCGCTGCACCACATCCTGTCGGACGTGACCTGGCCCTCGATCTCGGGGACATCAGTCGCCCGCGATTTCGTCGAGTTGCCGAGCCAGCTTTACGAACACTGGCTGGAGCAGCCGCAGGTGCTCGATGCGCATGCCCGACACTACGAGACGGGCGAAGCGCTGCCCGAGGATCTTCGCAAGCGCATCGTCGCGGCCGACCGTGCCCAGCAGGGTTTCGCGACAACAGAGTATCTGCAATCCGCGCTGGTCGATCTGGACTTCCACTCGGGCGAGCCGCCTGCCGACCCGCTGGCGCGTCAGCGTGCATTGCAGGACAGGCTTGGCGCGCCCGCCGCGATCCCGATGCGTCATGGCACGCCGCATTTCAGCCACGTCTTCTCGGGCGACGGCTATTCCAGTGGATATTATTCCTATCTCTGGTCCGAGGTGATGGACGCCGATGCCTTCGCCGCGTTCGAGGAGGCGGGAGACATCTTCGATCCCAAGACCGCGAAACGGCTGGAAGACACGATCCTGTCGCGTGGCGGATCGGCACCAGCGGACGAACTTTGGACGCGGTTCAGGGAACGGATGCCGGGGGTCGATGCCTTGTTGAAAGGACGCGGCCTGAACTGAGCGCCGCCCAGACAGGGAACGATGACCATGAAGATCACCTATCTCGTTGCTGCCGCGACCCTGGGTCTGGCGGGATGTGCCGTCGCGCCGTCCGACGGAAAGGGCACGCCTCCCGCCGGGATCGCCGCGCTGGCGGGCGACTACAACCTTGCGCGAACCGAATGCGGCCAGCCCAACTCGCTGACCAGCCTGTCGGTCACGGGCGGCAACTTCCGCTTCTACGAATCCAGTTGCACGGTCTCGTCTTACGATCAGACGACGGGCGATGCGGTCCTGGCCTGTACCGGCGAGGGGAGCAACTTCACCCGGAACGTCCGGCTGGAAAGCGCGCCGGGTGAACTTCACATGACGGATGACGGTGTGACGTTGACCTATCTCAGTTGTGCCGCACCCGATGCACAACGGACGATCGATGCGGCAGGCGCCGCCGCACGGTCGGCCGCGATCACCGCTTCCGTGATGTAGCGCTCCTCCGGACTATTCGCGGGTCTCGTCGGGATCGACGCCCCAGATCGTCGTCTTCGGGACCCACCCGCGCTGTCCACCACCCGAGACCCGGCACCAATCTGGCTCGCATTCGCCCAGGCGAAGGATCGCACCCGCCTCGGCACGGGCCACGACATCGGAACCGGTGGCGGGGCGCGCAAGCAACTCGGTCATGTCCTGTTCCACGATCACCGTGCGCACACCGGACAGCAGTGAATAGTGCACCCAGCCCCCGGCGCCGTCGCGATCCTCGACCCGGCGCCAGTGACCGAATTCGGCGACCACCCGCAGCGGCATCCCGGCGTGCCGGAACACCCAATCGATCCGGTGCGACAGGCTGGGGCCACGCCGCGCGTTGCCTTCGCCGCCCTTCAGGCTGACATAGCGGGGCAGGGGCAGATTGGTGATCGCGCCACGGTTGGGATCGGTGCGTCGTGTGATCTGCGCATCGGCGCTTTGCGCCTGGATCAGCTGTGCTGCCTGCGCTTCGGGGGTCATGCCGGGATCCTGCGCCGCGGCAGGACCCGACCAAAGCACCGCCATCACAGCCCATGCGAACGCAGTGGCGCACGGCGCCAGCCCGTTGAGTTTGTTCATGTCCTGCCCGCTCGTCGTCTTTTTCTTGGCGATCGCGACCTTGGTGCCGTCCCGTCTGTCGGGGACTTGTGCCGGTCGCACATCACGGGCAGTTTGCCATAAGCGCTTTGCCAATGAAAGCGTGCCACCGCACGGCCGACAGCTAGAAGAGGTTCGTTCATGCCCCCATCCGCCTCGCCCTCTTCGCGGCTGCGTGTCGCGGTGACACGCCGCCTGCCCGAGACGGTCGAGACGCGAATGAAGGAGCTGTTTGACGTCGCCTTGAACGAAACCGACGCGAAGATGTCGCGCGATGAAATCGTGGCGGCCATGCGCGGCGCCGACATTCTTGTGCCGACCGTGACCGACCAGATCGACGCGAACATGCTGGCGCAGGCGGGCGACCGTCTGAAACTGATCGCGAATTACGGCGCGGGCGTGGACCATATCGACGTTCAATCCGCCCGCCAGCGTGGCGTCCTGGTCAGCAATACACCGGGCGTGGTCACCGAGGACACGGCCGACATGACGATGGCGCTGATCCTCGCCGTGACCCGCCGCATTCCCGAGGGTCTGGCTGAGATGCAGGCAGGCCGCTGGGGCGGCTGGTCACCGACCGCGCATCTGGGCGGACGCGTCGGCGGGCGGCGTCTGGGTATCCTTGGGATGGGCCGGATCGGGCAGGCGGTCGCGCGGCGGGCCAACGTGTTCGGCATGCAGGTCCATTACCACAACCGCAAGCGCCTCCGCCCCGAGATCGAGACGGACCTGTCCGCGACCTACTGGGAAAGCCTGGACCAGATGCTGGCGCGGATGGATATCATCAGCGTCAACGCGCCGCATACGCCGTCGACATTCCATCTGCTGAACGCCCGGCGGCTGAAGCTGATGAAACCCTCGGCCGTCGTCGTGAACACCTCACGTGGAGAGGTGATCGACGAGAACGCCCTGACCCGGATGCTGCGCGCGGGCGAAATCGCGGGCGCCGGCCTCGACGTCTTCGAGCACGGACACGAGATCAATCCCCGCCTGCGCGAACTGCCGAACGTGGTCCTTCTGCCGCATATGGGCAGCGCCACGATCGAGGGCCGCGCCGAGATGGGCGAGAAGGTCATCATCAACATCAAGACCTTCGCCGACGGCCACCGCCCCCCGGATCTGGTTCTTCCGTCGATGCTCTAGCCCAGCACGCGGCCCTTCGTTTCGGTCTTCACCAGCATCAACGCCACCGCGCCCGCGACGAGGCAGGCGGCGAACATGCCGATGGCGAGACCAAAGCCCTGTTCGACGACGCGCGCCACGATGGTCGGTGCGGCCAGGCCGCCCAGGCGGGCCATTGCGCTTGCGGTGCCCATGCCGGTGCCGCGCAGGCGGGTGGGATAAAGCTCTGGGGTGAAGGCATAGAGCGCGCCCCAGGTACCCAGCAGCGCGAAGCTCATCAGCAGCATCGAGGTCGCGATCAGGATCGGCGAATAGGTCAGCGTGAACAGGAAACATCCGGCCGCCGACAGGATCAGGAAGGCCTGCAGCGTCGGCTTGCGACCGTACCGCTCGACCCCCCAGGCGGCCAGCGCGTAGCCCGGGATCTGGGCCAGTGCGACGAGGACAAGGAAGCCGTAGCCGCGCACGAAGCCGAAGCCCTCGCTGGCCAGCCGCAGCGGCATCCAGATGAAGATGCCATAGTAGGAAACTGACACCAGCAGCCAGACCAGCAGAATGGCGATCGTGCGCGAACGAAGGATCGGGGCGAAGATACCGCCCTTTTCGACGCCCTTGTCCGGGGCGGGCAGGATCAGACGCGCGTCGTCAGGCAGGCGCTCGGCCCCGTTTTCTGCCAGAACCGCGTTCATCACCTCGCGCGCGTCGGGCTCGCGGCGGCGGCGCAGCAGGTACATCGGCGATTCCGGCACCCAGAGGCGCAGGAAGATTCCGATGACCGCGGGCACGGCCGCGACGAAATAGATCACGCGCCACGCTTCCTTGATGCCCATGCTGGATGCGATCCAGGCGGTCAGGGCGATGACGATGGTGCCAACGGCCCAGAAGCCTTCCAGGAAGACCAGCCAGCGGCCACGGTTTTTCGGCGGCAGGAATTCGGCCATCATCGCGTAATCGACGGGCAGGGTGCCGCCCACCGCCGCGCCGGTCAGGAACCGCAGGATCAGCAGCAGTTCGAAATTGCCGGCGAAGGCCGAGGCGATGCCGAATATGGCGTCGCAGGCCACCGTCAGCATCAGCACGTTGCGACGCCCGATCCGGTCGGCCAGTCGACCGAAAAGCCAGGCGCCCGCGAACATGCCCAGAAAGAAGATCGTGCCGGTCTGCAATGCTTCGGGAATGGACAGCCCGAAGGTCGAGGCGAGCGATGCGGCGGCGAAGCCCACGGCGATGACCTGCATCGCGTCCGCCGCCCAGACGAGCCCGAAGATGCCCAGCAGACGCTTCTGGAACGCCCCCGCACCGCCGCGCGTCAGCGCTTCGTCGATGGTCAGTTGCATGGGCTGTCCTTCCATTTGTCGTCAGAGGTCGCTTTCGGTCGCAAACCGTCGCGCCGAACTTTCGCGATCAGGCGCGCTCTGGCAAGAGAGTTGCGTGAAATATGAGGGGCATGCGCCATGAAAACCCATGTAAAGGCCTTGGTTGTCGGCGGCGGCGCGGTGGGATGCGGCATCGCCTACCATCTTGCCAAGGCAGGCTGGGACACGATGCTGGTTGAACGCGACGAGTTGACCGCGGGCTCGACCTGGCACGCGGCGGGGCTGCTGCCCCTGTTCAACATGGGTTACGCGACCGGGCACATCCACGATTACTCGGTCAAACTGTATGCCCGGCTGGAAGAAGAAACCGGCCTGAACGCCGGCTTTACCCGCTGTGGCAACCTGCGCATGGCCCAGACCGATGCGCGGATGGACGAATACAAGCTGTATTCCTCGACCGCCGAGACGATCGGGATCGAGCACGAATTCCTGACGCCGCAGCAGATCAAGGACCGCTGGCCGCTGGTCCGGACCGAGGATCTGAAGGGCGCGCTGTTCCACCCGACCGACGGCTACATCAACCCCGCCGACGTAACGCAGGCCATGGCCAAGGGCGCGCGGATGGCGGGCGCCACGCTGGAGCGCAAGATCCAGGTCAACGGCTATCGTTGGACCGGAGAGGAATGGATCGTCACCTGCGAGCGGATGGTCGATCGCGGCGGCAACCTGGTCGGCGCGGGCGAGACGTTCGAGATCCATGCCGAGCATGTCGTCACCGCGACCGGCAACCACGCGCAGCGGACCGCGCGGCTTCTGGGCATCAAGATCCCCGCGATCCCGGTCGAGCACCAATACATCGTGACGGATCGCGACCCGGCCCTGGCCGCCTTTCGCGCTGAAGGCCACCCCGAACATCCGGTCCTGCGCGACGCCGATGCGAAATGGTATGTGCGCGAGGAACGCGGCGGCTGGATTCTCGGCCCCTATGAGGACGGCGCCCCCGCGCGCTTCCCCTATGAGGTGCCGGCAGGCTTCCGCGCCGACCTGTTCCCCCTGGACCTGGAGCGGATCGAGGAGGAATACATGTCCTTCATCCACCGCATCCCCTCGTCCGAGGAAGTCGGCCTCAAGGACGATTTCAACGGCCCGATCTGCTACACCCCCGATGGCAACCCGTTGGTCGGCCCGGCGCCCGGCCTGCGCAACATGTGGCTGGCGGAAGGGTTCAGCTTCGGGATCACCGCGGCGGGCGGCATTGGCCACTACCTGACCCAGATGATGACCGAGGGCGAGGCCGAGATCGACATGGCGAGCCTCGACCCCAAGCGGTTCGGGCGCTGGATGACCACGGAATATGCCGCGCGCAAGAACGAGGAAGCCTACGCCAACGTCTTCGTGCTGCATCACCCCGACGAGGAACGAGAGGCCTGCCGTCCGCTGCGCACCGCACCCGCCTATGACCGCCAGATTGCGGCGGGCGCGCAGATGGGTCAGGTGAACGGATGGGAACGGCCGAACTATTACGCGCCGCAGGGTTTCAGCGATCACGATTCCCGCAGCTTCCGCCGCGGCGGCTGGTGGCAATACGCGCGTGACGAGGCGCAGGCGCTGCGAGAGACGGCGGGCCTGATCGACGCTTCGGCCTTTGCCAAGCACGAGGTTTCGGGACCCGGCGCGACGCAATTCCTCGACTGGTTCACCACCAACAAGCTTCCCAAGGTCGGTCGCATCAACCTGACCTACGCGCTGACCGAAACCGGCACGACGCGGACGGAATACACGATCGTGCGGCTGGCCGAAGACCGCTACTACCTGATCTCCGCCGGTGCCTGGGCGGACTATGACAGCGACTACCTGCGCAAGATGGCCGAAGAGATGGGCGGTGAATTCGGCGCGGTCGACATCCACGATGTGACCAACCAGTGGGGTGTCTTCGCCTTGGCCGGTCCGAACAGCCGCGCGATCCTCGCCGACCTGATCCGCGATGCCGAGCCCGAGACGGCGTTGTCGAACAAGCGGTTTCCGTGGCTTTCGATGCGCGAGATCGAACTGATGATGGCGCCGGTCCGTGCGATTCGCGTGGCTTACACGGGCGAACTCGGCTGGGAACTGCATCATCCGATCGAATTCGGGCGCTACCTGTGGGATCTGCTGATCAAGGCGGGCGAGAAGCACGGGCTGAAGCTGGTCGGTGCGCGGGCGCAGAACTGGCTGCGGCAGGAGAAAAGCTATCGTGCCTTCGGAACCGAGCTGGGCCGCGACGCGACACCGCTGGAGGCCGGGCTGGACCGCTTCGTCGATCTGGACAAGGATTTCAACGGCAAGGCGGCGATGCAGGACAAGGGTATCCGCAGCCTTTGCGTGACGCTGCTGATCGACGGGCCCGACGATGCCGATCCCTGGGGTCGTGAAGGGCTTTTCGCCAATGGCGAGCGGGTCGGGCGCCTGACTTCGGGCGGATATTCGGTGGGATTCGGCAAGCAGATCGGCATGGGCTATGTCCGCCCCGATCTGGCGACACCGGGCACGAAGCTGAAGGTTCGGATGCTGGGCAACCTTTACGATGCCGAAGTGGCCGAGGATTCGCCCTATGATCCCACCAATGCGCGTATCCGGGTGGACGGCTGACGCCGTCCATTGCAGGAGCTGATGCCAAACAAAAAGGCCGGACCCGTGAAGGTCCGGCCTTTTTGTTTTGGAGCGGGCGATGAGATTCGAACTCACGACCCTAACCTTGGCAAGGTTATGCTCTACCCCTGAGCTACGCCCGCACTCCGTCCCGATGGCCTCAGCCGCCGGTGGAGGGTGATGTATGAAAGTCCGGCGGAAGGCGCAAGCGAAAAGTCGGAAATTTTCCGACTGGCGAGCGTCGGGTCGCTGACGCATGATCGCGAGACGGATGGAGGCGGAATGAAAAGCGGCGACGTGCTTGGCGAATTCGTGCGGCAGGCACTGGCGGAGGGGCGCGACCGGGCCGATGTCACCGCCGCGCTGACGGATGCCGGCTGGTCGGCGCGCGAGATCGAGGGGGCGCTGGACCGCTGGGCCGTCTCTCCGGGCCTGCCGCCGGTGCCACGGCCGTCGGCCTATGTATCGGCACGGGAAGCGTTGCTTTACGGGCTTCTGTTCATCGCGCTGGCCAACGTCGTCATCTACACCGTGATGCTGGGTTTCGGGATCATCAATCGGCTTCTGCCCGACCCGACAGAGATCTATTATTCGGGGCAGGGGGTCCTGCGCTGGCCCATCGCGGCGCTGATCGCGTTCCTGCCGCTGTTTTTGTACCTGAACCACCGGGCCAACCGGCGTGGTGACGATCAGGCCGCGCGGCAGCGTTCCTTGGTGCGGCGCTGGATCGCCTCGCTGGTGACGCTGATCGCGATTCTCGCGCTGGTCTGCGATCTGGTGACCGTGCTCTATGTGTTCCTGAACGGTGACCTGTCGTCGCGCTTCATCGCCAAGGTCGCGCTGGTCGCGATAGAGGGAGCGCTGGTGCTGGCCTATTGCCGGGAGGAGTTGGATGGCTAGGGCCGCGCAGGGATGGGCGACTGCGGCGATCTCCGCCCTTGCGGTGGTTGCCATCGCAGGCGGCATCATGATTGCAGGCGGTCCGGCACAGGGCCGCGCTGAGCGGCGTGACGACCAGCGGCGCGTCGATCTGAGCGAGATCGAGAACCAGCTTCGCTGCCTGTCGATGGAAGCACGCGCCTTCGTCACCGATCCGACCGCGACCGAATCCTGTCCGGACATCCCGCAACGGGCCGATCGCCAGACCGGCGAAGCCTACCGGATCGAGCCGATTGACGACGAGAACCTGCGGCTTTGCGCGACGTTCGAAACTGCGCCTGATCGGGCTAGGGGTCCGTTCAATCGCGAATTCGACGATCAGGGATGCCGCGTCGTCAACATCCCCGAGGCCATGTACCGCGACGGCGGCTGACGGCCAGCATCTGCCACGGCGCACTGCTGTCAGCGATCACTCGGCCGCCTTCACCCGCGCGTGGTTCAGCATCGGGGCGAGGTAGTGCCCGGTATGGCTGGCCTCGACGCCGGCCACATCCTCGGGCGTGCCGGTGGCCACGATCCTGCCGCCGCCATCGCCGCCCTCGGGGCCGATGTCGATGATCCAATCAGCGGTCTTGATGACGTCCAGATTGTGTTCGATCACGATCACCGTGTTGCCCTGATCGACCAGCTCGTGCAGCACCTCCAGCAGCTTGCGCACATCCTCGAAATGCAGGCCGGTCGTCGGCTCGTCGAGGATGTAGAGCGTGCGGCCCGTGGACCTGCGCGACAACTCTTTCGACAGCTTCACGCGCTGCGCTTCGCCGCCCGACAGCGTCGTCGCCTGCTGGCCGACCTTGATATAGCCAAGGCCCACCTGCATCAGCGCATCCATCTTTTCACGGATCGACGGTACCGCGGCGAAAAAGGACTGCGCGTCTTCGACCGTCATATCAAGAACGTCGGCTATGCTCTTGCCCTTGAACTGGATCTCCAGCGTCTCGCGGTTGTAGCGCTTGCCCTTGCAGGTCTCGCATTCGACATAGACGTCAGGCAGGAAATGCATCTCGATCTTGATGACGCCGTCACCCTGGCAAGCCTCGCAGCGGCCGCCCTTGACGTTGAAGCTGAAGCGGCCGGGTTTGTAGCCTCGTGCCTTCGCCTCGGGCAGACCAGCGAACCAGTCGCGGATTGGGGTGAACGCGCCGGTATAGGTCGCCGGGTTCGAGCGCGGCGTGCGGCCGATCGGACGCTGGTCGATGTCGATGACCTTGTCCAGATGCTCAAGCCCTTTGATCGTCTCGCAGGGGGCGGGGGTCTGTCGGGCGCCGTTCAGCCGCAGGCTCGCCGTCTTGAACAGCGTCTCGATGGTCAGCGTCGACTTGCCACCGCCCGAGACGCCGGCAACACAGACGAACTTGCCCAGCGGAAACTCTGCCGTCACGTCCTTGAGGTTGTTGCCGGTGGCCTTGACCACGGTGACCTTCTTGCCGTTGCCCTTGCGACGCTCGGCAGGCACCGCGATCTCGCGCGCGCCGGACAGATACTGGCCGGTCAGGCTGTCGGGATCGGCCGCGATTTCGTCCGGCGTGCCTTTCGCGACGACGGTGCCGCCATGAACGCCTGCGCCCGGACCCATATCGAAGACATAGTCAGCGTGGCGGATCGCATCCTCGTCATGTTCGACCACAAGCACCGAATTGCCCTGATCGCGCAGGTTCATCAGGGTGCGCAAAAGCCGGTCGTTGTCGCGCTGGTGCAGACCGATCGAGGGTTCGTCGAGGACGTAAAGCACGCCTGTCAGGCCCGAGCCGATCTGGCTGGCCAGCCGGATGCGCTGGCTTTCGCCGCCTGACAGCGTCCCGGCCGCCCGGCTGAGCGTCAGGTAATCGAGACCGACATTGACCAGGAAACCCAGCCGTTCGCGGATTTCCTTCAGGATCGCCTGCGCAATCTCGTTCTTCTGCTTGGACAGCGCGGCCGGCGCTTCCTCGATCCAGGCCAGCGCGTCGCGGATCGACAATTCCACGACCTCGCCGATATGGTTGCCGGCGATCTTGACCGCCAGCGCCTCGGGCTTCAGGCGGTAACCGTTGCAGGCACCGCAGGGGCGGTTGTTCTGATAGCGCTCGAACTCCTCGCGCACCCAGGCGCTGTCGGTTTCGCGCAAACGGCGCTCCATGTTCGGGATCACGCCCTCGAACACGCGGCTGACCTCATAGACGCGGCCGGCATCATCGAAGCGGAACTTGATCTGATCCTTCCCCGACCCGCGCAGGAACATCTGCTGGACGTCTTCGGACAGGTCCTTCCAAGGCGTCTTCTTGTCGAAACCGTAATGCTTGGCCAGCGCGTTGACGGTCTGCGTCAGATAGGCCGATTTCGATTTGGACCAGGGCGCGAGCGCGCCTTTTTCCACCGACAGCGCCGCGTCGGGCACGACCAGCCGTTCGTCAAAGAACAGCTCGACGCCCAGGCCATCGCAGACCGGGCAGGCGCCGAATGGGGCGTTGAACGAAAACAAGCGCGGTTCGATTTCGGGGATCGTGAAGCCCGACACCGGACAGGCGAAGTTTTCGCTGAAGGTGATCCGTTCGGGCTCGGCGCCCTCCTCGGTCGGTGCGGTTTCCAGCACCGCGATGCCGTCGGCCAGGTCCAGCGCGGTTCGGAACGAATCGGCCAGACGGGTTTCCAGCCCCTCGCGCACGACGATCCGGTCGACCACGACATCGATGTTGTGGCGGAACTTCTTGTCCAGCGTCGGCGGCTCGTCCAGATCGTGGAAGGCGCCGTTCACCTTGACGCGCTGGAAACCCTGCTTGCGAAGCTCGATGAATTCCTTGCGGTATTCGCCTTTGCGGTCCCGGACAATCGGCGCCAGCAGGTAGGCGCGGGTCCCTTCCTCCATCGCCATCACGCGGTCGACCATGTCCTGGACCTGCTGCGCCTCGATCGGCAGGCCGGTCGCGGGCGAGAAGGGCGTGCCCGCGCGGGCGAACAGCAGGCGCAGGTAATCGTAGATCTCGGTGACGGTGCCGACGGTCGAGCGGGGGTTCTTGCTGGTCGTCTTCTGTTCGATGCTGATGGCGGGAGACAGGCCGCTGATGTGATCCACATCCGGCTTGCCCATCATGTCGAGGAACTGCCGCGCATAGGCAGACAGGCTTTCGACGTAACGGCGCTGACCTTCAGCGTAGATCGTGTCGAAGGCGAGACTGGACTTGCCGCTGCCAGACAGGCCGGTGATCACCACCAGCTGGTCGCGCGGAATGTCCATATCGACGCTTTTCAGATTGTGTTCGCGCGCGCCGCGAATTTCGATGAACTTCTGTTCCATGGACCGCGCCCCTTCAGGTCAAGCGCATCAGATAGTCACGCAGGTCGAAAACGCAACCGGCGCATGGGAACATATCTAGAACATCCGAACAAGGTTTCTATCGGAAAGTGCCGCCTGATCGTCCTGGCGGCAGCTTGCCGCGCGGCTCAGCCCTTCAGACGAGCCGTTCGCGCTGACGCTTGCGCTGCATTGCGGCATTGCTAGGATGCGACGAACCAGCTTCAGGAGTGGCGCATGTTCAAGAAGATCCTCGTGGCAAACCGCGGAGAGATCGCGATCCGGGTAATGCGTGCCGCAAACGAGCTGGGCAAGCGAACCGTCGCTGTCTACGCGGAAGAGGACAAGCTGGGCCTGCACCGCTTCAAGGCGGACGAGGCATATCGGATCGGCGAAGGACTGGGGCCGGTCGCGGCCTATCTGTCGATCCCGGAAATCATCCGCGTGGCCAAGGAATGCCACGCCGACGCGATCCATCCCGGCTACGGCCTGCTGTCGGAAAATCCCGAATTCGTGGACGCTTGCGACAAGGCGGGCATCACCTTCATCGGCCCGCGGGCCGAAACCATGCGCGCCTTGGGCGACAAGGCCAGCGCGCGCAAGGTCGCGATCGAGGCCGGCGTCCCCGTGATCCCCGCGACCGAGGTGCTGGGTGAGGACTTCGAAGCGATCAAGGCGGAGGCCGCCGAGATCGGTTATCCGCTGATGCTGAAGGCGTCCTGGGGCGGCGGCGGGCGCGGGATGCGTCCGATCAACGGGCCCGAAGAGCTGATCGACAAGGTCCGCGAGGGAAGGCGCGAGGCCGAGGCCGCGTTCGGCAACGGCGAGGGCTATCTGGAAAAGATGATCCTGCGCGCCCGGCACGTCGAGGTGCAGTTGCTTGGCGACACGCATGGCGGACTCTATCACCTTTACGAACGCGACTGCACCGTGCAGCGCCGAAACCAGAAGGTCGTCGAGCGCGCGCCCGCGCCCTATCTGACGGAAGCGCAACGGCAAGAGGTCTGCGGGTTGGCGCTGAAGATCGGGCAGGCGGTCGGCTATGAATGCGCCGGCACGGTCGAGTTCCTGATGGATATGGAAAACGACCAGTTTTACTTCATCGAGGTGAACCCGCGGGTTCAGGTCGAGCATACCGTAACCGAGGAGGTCACCGGGATCGACATCGTCCAATCCCAGATCAAGATCGCCGAAGGCGCGACACTGGCCGAAGCCACCGGTGTCGCCAACCAGGCCGACATTACGCTGTCCGGTCATGCGGTCCAGTGCCGTGTGACGACCGAGGATCCGCAGAACAACTTCATCCCCGACTACGGCCGCATCACCGCCTATCGCAGCGCGACCGGCATGGGCATCCGCCTGGACGGCGGCACCGCCTATGCGGGCGGCGTCATCACCCGCTTCTACGATTCACTGCTGGTGAAGGTCACGGCCTGGGCGCAGACGCCGGACCAGGCGATCAAGCGGATGGACCGCGCCTTGCGCGAATTCCGCGTGCGCGGCGTCAGCACGAACATCGATTTCGTCATCAACCTGCTGAAGCATCCGACCTTTCTGAACGATACCTATACGACCAAGTTCATCGACACGACGCCGGACCTATTCCAGTTCCGCAAGCGCCGCGACCGGGCCACGAAGATCCTGACCTATATCGGCGACGTGACGGTGAACGGACATCCCGAAACAGCGGGGACACCGAAACCGGCCGCCGAGGTAACCCTGCCCGAGCCGCCCGCCCTGCGCGCCGATCCGGCGCCGGGCACGCGCCAGATGCTGGAGGAAAAGGGTGCGCAGGCCGTGGCCGACTGGATGGCCGCGCAGAAGCAGTTGCTGATCACCGACACCACGATGCGTGATGCGCACCAGTCGCTGCTGGCAACGAGGATGCGATCCATCGACATGGTCCGCGTGGCGCCCGCCTATGCCGCGAATCTTCCGCAACTCTTCAGCGTCGAATGCTGGGGCGGTGCGACCTTCGACGTGGCCTATCGCTTCCTTCAGGAATGTCCGTGGCAGCGGTTGCGCGACATCCGCGAGCGCATGCCGAACCTGATGACCCAGATGCTGTTCCGGTCCAGCAACGGTGTCGGCTACACGGTCTATCCCGACAATGTCGTTCGCGCCTTCATCAAGCAGGCGGCGGAAACCGGAATCGACGTGTTCCGGGTGTTCGACGCGCTCAACTGGACCGAGCAGATGCGCGTGGCGATCGACAGCGTGGTCGAAAGCGGCAAGATCTGCGAGGCGTCGATCTGCTACACCGGTGACGTGACCGATCCGGCCCGGTCCAAATACGATCTGAAATACTATGTCGACATGGGCAAGCAGTTGCGCGACGCCGGCGCGCATATCCTGGGCCTGAAGGACATGGCAGGCTTGCTGAAACCGACCGCCGCCGGGATGCTGGTCCGCGCGCTGAAGGAAGAGGTTGGCCTGCCGATCCACTTCCACACCCACGACACCAGCGGGATGGGCGGCGCCTCGATCCTTGCTGCCGCCGCAGCGGGTGTCGATGCGGTCGATTGCGCGATGGACGCGCTGTCGGGCAACACCAGCCAGCCGACGCTGGGTTCGGTGGTCGAGGCGCTGGCGCGCACCGATCGCGACACCGGCCTCGACATCGGTGCGATCCGCGAGATCAGCAATTACTGGGAGCGTGTTCGCGAGAATTACGCGGCGTTCGAGAGCGGCCAGCAATCGCCCGCCTCCGAGGTCTATCTGCACGAGATGCCGGGCGGGCAGTTCACCAACCTCAAGGCTCAGGCCAAGTCGATGGGGCTGGACGATCGCTGGCACGAGGTCGCCCAGACCTATGCCGACGTGAACGCGATGTTCGGCGATATCGTGAAGGTCACGCCGTCCTCGAAGGTGGTGGGCGACATGGCGCTGATGATGGTCAGCCAGGGCCTGACCACCAGGGACGTGCTGGACCCCAAGCGCGACGTCAGCTTCCCCGACAGCGTGATCGACATGATGCGCGGCAAGCTGGGCCAGCCCCCCGGCGGTTGGCCCGAAGCGATCCAGAAACGTATCCTGAAGGGCGAGAAACCGATCGAGGGGCGGCCGGGTGCTCAGCTGAAGCCGGTCGATCTGGAAGCGACCCGGCAGGAGGTCAGCGACGAGCTGGAGGGTCTGGCCGTCGATGACGAGGACCTGAATTCCTACCTGATGTATCCGAAGGTCTATCTCGACTACATGGGGCGGCGCCGCATCTATGGCCCGGTCCGTTCACTGCCGACGCGCACCTTCTTTTACGGGATGGAGCCGGGTGAAGAGATCACGGCCGAGATCGACCCCGGCAAGACGCTGGAAATCCGGCTGCAGGCCGTGGGCGAGACCGATGAATCGGGTGACGCCAAGATTTTCTTCGAATTGAACGGCCAGCCCCGCGTCGTCCGTGTGCCCGACCGCAAGGTGAAGTCCGAAGCGAGCGTGATGCCCAAGGCAGATCCCGCGAACCCCGCCCATATCGGCGCGCCGATGCCGGGTGTCATCGCCTCGGTCGCGGCCAGTGCGGGCGCCAAGGTCGCACAGGGCGACCTGCTTCTGACCATCGAGGCGATGAAGATGGAGAGCGGACTTCACGCCGAGCGCAACGGCACGGTCAAGGCGGTTCACGTCAAGGCCGGCCAGCAGATCGACGCCAAGGACCTGTTGATCGAGATGGAGGACGAGTGAGCGAGGTGCCGCGGAACGCGGGCGTCATCGCACCGCCGCCGCTGATCGTTCTTGCGGCACTGTTCCTCGGCCTCGGGCTTGATTCCGCCATTGGATGGGGCGGCGCTGCACCCGCTGGATGCGCGCCCTCGGCGTCATCACGGGACTCGCGGCGTTCGCGCTCGCCGGGCTTGCCGCGTGGACGATGCACCGCGCGAAGACCGCGATCGAGCCGTGGAAGCCGTCCACCAATCTTGTCACGACCGGGATCTTCGGGCGGACCCGCAATCCCATCTACGTCGGGCTTCTGCTGCTGCTTGCGGGTTTCGGGCTGTGGTTTGGCAGTCCCGGCATCGCGCTGATGTGGCTGGTCGCGGCTTCTGTCCTTCATGTGGGCGTCGTCCGTCGTGAGGAACGCTATCTGCAGACGATCTTCGGACAGGAGTTCCGCGACTACACCGCCCGCGTGCGGCGCTGGCTGTAGCTGGACGCACGCGCGCGCCCGTGCCACAGGTCGCGGTGAAGGAGCCCGCCATGTCCAGCGACACGACCGCCGAACTGCCCGTCATCCGCCTGCGTCCGAAATCCAAGCCGCTGGCAATCCGCCACGGTTTCCCCTGGGTCTATGCCGATGAGGTCGTGCTGGATCGCCGCAGCCGCAGCATTACGCCCGGCAGCTTCGCGGTGCTGGAGGATGCCGAGCGGCGGCCGCTTGCGCTGGTCACGGTGAATCCCGACAGCAAGATCACCGGCCGGGTCATGGACGCCGATCCGAATGCGCGGATCGATCCTGATTGGCTGACCACGTGCCTGTCCCGCGCGTTGGCGCTGCGCGAACGGCTGTTCGATCGGCCCTTCTACCGGTTGGTCCATGCCGAGGCGGATGGGCTGCCCGGCGTGATCATCGACCGTTTCGGCGATCATGCGGTGATCCAGCCGAACGCCGCATGGGCGGATCGCATGGCCGGCGATCTGGCAGCCGCGCTGGTAGCGGTGACGGGCGTCTCGACCGTGATCCTGAACGGGCAGGGGCGGGCGCGCAGTCTTGAAGGGTTGGACGAGCGGATGGAGGTGCTGATTGGGGCCACGCCCGATGCGCCGATCCCGGTGCCGATGAATGGCGCGATCTATCTGGCCGACCTGATGGGTGGGCAGAAGACCGGCCTGTTTTTCGATCAGCGCCCCAACCACGCCTTCGCACAGCGCCTGCATGGCGGCGGCCGGGTGCTGGATGTCTTCAGCCATGTAGGCGGGTTCGGGCTGGCGGCACTCGCCTCGGGCGCGGCGGGCGCCGTCTGCGTCGACGGCAGCGCCGCGGCGCTTGACCTCGCCCGCGGGGGGGCACAGGCGATGGGCATGGCCGAGCGGCTGGAAGCGCGGCAGTCGGACGCGTTCAAGGCGCTGGAGGGCATGGCCACCGATGGCGAGCGCTTCGACTTGGTGATCTGCGACCCGCCCGCTTTCGCGCCCAGCAAGCAGGCACTGGAGGCAGGCTTGCGCGCCTATGAACGCGTTGCGCGTCTGTCCGCGCCGCTGGTCGCGCCGGGCGGTTATCTCGTCCTTTGTTCCTGCAGCCACGCGGCCGACCTGACCGCGTTCCGCAATGCTTCGGCCCGCGGGATCGGTCGCGGCGGACGTCGGGCGCAACTGATCCAGACCGGGCAGGCCGGACCCGACCACCCGGTCCTGCCGCAACTGGCAGAGACCGGCTATCTCAAGGCACTGTTCTTCCGGCTGGACGGATGAAGGCGCTTCTCGACGCCAACGTGCTTTACCCGACCGTGCTGCGCGAGATCCTGATCGGGGTCGCGGCGGCCGGTCTGTACACACCGTCCTGGTCACAGCGGATTCTGGACGAATGGCGCCACGTCGCCGCGCGGCTCGGCCCGGAGGGCGAGACGGTGGCGGGCGCCGAGATCGCCCTGATGGTCGACGCGTTTCCCGAAGCGAAGGTTTCCGACGCAGGTGTCCGCACCGCCGGCTTCGACCTGCCTGACCCCGCCGACGCGCATGTGATCGAGGCGGCGCTGAACGCGGATGCCGATCTGATCGTGACTGCCAATCTGCAGGACTTTCCGCGTCGGGTGATCGCGCCCCTGGGGCTGCGTGCCATCCATCCCGACCCGTTCCTGACCGATCTTTGGGCCGCGCATCCCGATGCGGTCACTGCGGCCGTTGTTGCCGCGCACGCCAAAGCCGAACGACTGGGCGGGGCAATGCCCTTGTCCAACCTGATGAAACGCGCGCGGCTGCCCCGTCTGGGTCGGGCGCTGCGGCGCTGATCCGGGTTGTCGTTAACGCTAACATAGGCTAGAGCAAAGCCGGACAGCGAAGGAGAGTTTGATGGTTTCGCGCGTCATTCCGGTCGATGATTTCGACCTAGTGATCTTCGGCGCCACGGGGGATCTGGCCCATCGCAAGATCCTGCCCGGTCTTTATCGCCGCTTTGTCGCCGGCCAGATTCCGAAGACGGCGCAGATCATCGGCGCGGCACGAACCGAACAGGACGACGACGCCTTCCGCGCCGAGGCCAAGGCCGCAATCGTCGAGTTCGGCAAGGTCGATGAAGGTTCGGATACGCTCGCCGATTTCCTGCGTCATCTGGGTTACGTCTCGATCGACGCCAAGGGCGACGGGGGTTGGGACGAGTTGAAGTCGCGGATGCGCGCGGGCGCGATCCATGCCTTCTACTTCTCGGTCGCGCCCTCGCTTTTCGGCGATCTGGCCGAACATCTCGCCCGCTTCGGGATCGCGGACGACCACACCCGCATCGTCGTCGAGAAACCCTTCGGCCGCGATCTGGCCAGCGCCCATGCATTGAACGCCGTCCTGCGCGAGCACTTCAAGGAAGAGCAGATCTACCGGATCGACCATTATCTTGGGAAGGAGACGGTCCAGAACCTGATGGCCGTGCGCTTCGCCAACATCCTGTTCGAGCCGCTGTGGAAGTCCGAATATGTCGATCACGTCCAGATCACCGTCGCCGAGACGGTGGGCGTGGCCGGGCGCGGCAGCTATTACGACAAGTCCGGCGCGATCCGGGACATGGTCCAGAACCACATGATGCAGCTTCTGTGCCTGATCGCGATGGAGCCGCCCTATCATTTCGACCCCGACGCCGTGCGTGACGAGAAGCTGAAGGTGATCCGCGCGCTTGAGCCGTTGGAGCCCGGCGACATCGTGCGCGGTCAGTATCAGGCGACAGAGGACGCGCCGGGCTATACCGACGATGCCGAGAATCCGGCTTCTCGCACGGAAAGCTATGTCGCGCTGAAGGTCCGCATCTCGAACTGGCGCTGGCAGGGAACGCCCTTCTACCTGCGCACGGGCAAGAAGCTTCGGGCGCGCACGTCCGAGATCGCCATCACCTTCAAGGAGCCGCCGCACTCGATCTTCGACGATGAGGGCGGGCCGAAGGCGAACGAGCTGGTGATCCGCCTGCAACCGAACGAAGGCATGAACCTGAAAGTGATGATCAAGGAGCCGGGTCCGGGCGGGATGCGCCTGACCCAGGTCCCGCTGGACATGTCCTTCGCCGACGCGCTCGGCGACGATGGCACCGACATGCCCGACGCCTACGAACGGCTGATCATGGACGTGATCCGTGGCAACCAGACGCTGTTCATGCGTGGCGACGAGGTCGAGGCGGCCTGGGCGTGGACCGACCCGATCATCGAGGCCTGGGAAGGCTCGAAGATCCGACCCGAACCTTACGATGCTGGATCCTCCGGCCCTGAGGAGGCGTTGCGCCTGATGCACCGCGACAATCGTCGCTGGAGAGAAATACGGGCCTGAGCCAAGGAAGCCTGCCATGGAATTCGTCGAATATCCCGACCGCGAGATGCTGGCGCTGATGCTGGCCGACAAGCTGACCGGACAACTGGGCCAGCACCTGCGCACGAACGACCGTTCAAGCCTGTGCGTCCCGGGTGGCACCACCCCCTCGCCGGTCTTCGACAACCTGTCGGGCAACGACCTCGATTGGGGCCGGGTCACGGTCTTTCTGGGCGACGAACGCTGGGTGAACGGGGACCACAAGCGTTCCAACAGCCGCCTGCTGCGTCGTCATCTGCTGAAGGACAAGGCTGCCGCGGCCGATTATGTCGATCTCTACACAGGCGATCCCACACCCGAGGACGCGATCGAGGTGCTGGGTCAGCGGATCGAGCCGCATCTGCCGATTACCGTCGTGGTTCTGGGGATGGGCACCGACATGCATACGGCGAGCCTGTTTCCGGGCGCGCCGGGGCTGGAACAGGCACTGGCGCCTGACGCGCCTCCGCTGATGGCGATACGGGCGGAAGGCGCCGACGAGCCGCGCGTGACGCTGACCGCGCGGTTGCTGAGAAACGCGATCCACACCCATGTGCTGATCATGGGACCGGAAAAGCGCGAAGCGCTGGAACGAGCACGCAAGGCGGACCCGGTTGATGCGCCGATCCGCGCCTTCCTGGACGATGCGACGGTTCACTGGGCGGAATGAAGGGGGCGGACATGGGCGACATCTGGCGCAGGCTCGACGATCACCGCAAGGCAAGCATGGGGACAAGGATCGCGGACCTGCTGGACGCAGATCCCGGCCGTGCGGAAAGCCATTGCCTGCGCGCGGATGGCCTTGCCTTCGACTGGTCCAAGACCGCCATCGATGACGACGCGCGCGCGCTGTTGTTGGCCCTTGCGGGCAAAGCTGAGGTGGAAGCGCGGCGCGAGGCGATGTTCGCAGGCCAGCGCATCAACGAGACAGAGGATCGCGCCGTCCTGCACACTGCGCTGCGCAATCCCGGCCGCGCGGTGACGGTCGACGGCAAGGATGTGTCGATCGGAGTGCGCGACGGTCTGGCGCGGATGCGGGCTTTCGCCGATGCAGTGCGGTCGGGCGAGATCGCGGGGCAGGGTGGGGCCTTCACCGACGTCGTCAATATCGGCATCGGTGGATCGGATCTTGGTCCCGCGATGGCGACACTGGCGCTGGCTCCTTACGCCGACGGACCACGGGTGCATTTCGTCAGCAACGTGGACGGCGCCGATATCGCCGACACGCTGAAAGATCTGGATCCCGCGCGGACGCTGGTGATCGTGGCCTCCAAGACCTTCACCACGATCGAGACGATGACCAATGCCGAGACCGCGAAAGCGTGGATGGGCACGGGCGTCAGCGACCCCGGCAGCCAGTTCGCCGCAGTGTCCACCGCGATGGACAAGACCGCCGCCTTCGGCATCGAGGAAAGCCGCGTCTTCGGGTTCGAGGATTGGGTCGGCGGGCGCTATTCGGTCTGGGGTCCGATCGGCCTGTCGCTGATGCTGGCAATCGGACCGGACGATTTCGACCAGTTCCTTGCAGGCGGTGCCGCGATGGACGCGCATTTCCGCGCTGCGCCACTGGCCGAAAATATGCCGGTCCTGCTGGCGTTGGTCGGCATCTGGCACAATCAGGTCTGCGGCTATCCGACGCGCGCGGTCCTGCCCTATGACAATCGCCTCGCGAGGCTGCCTGCCTATCTGCAGCAACTGGAAATGGAATCGAACGGCAAGGGCGTGCGGCTGGATGGCAGCGATCTTGGCCGCGCCTCCGGCCCGGTCGTCTGGGGAGAGCCGGGGACCAACGGCCAGCACGCCTTCTACCAGCTCATCCATCAGGGCACGCAGGTGGTGCCCTGCGAGTTCATCCTCGCCGCCAAGGGGCATGAGCCTGACCTCGCGCACCAACACATCCTTCTGGCCGCGAACTGCCTTGCGCAATCCGAAGCCTTGATGCGCGGTCGCACGCTGGACGAGGCACGAGCGCTGATGAAGGCCAAGGGTCTGACCGGTGACGAACTGGAAAAGCAGGCTCGCCACCGGGTTTTTCCAGGAAACCGCCCGTCGACCACGCTGCTGATTTCGCAACTGACGCCCTATACGTTGGGCCAAATCGTCGCCCTTTACGAACACCGGGTCTTCGTCGAAGGCGTAATCCTGGGCATCAACAGCTTCGATCAATGGGGCGTCGAACTGGGCAAGGAACTGGCGCTGAAGGTCGAGCCGCTGCTGAAGGGGCAGGACGCGCCGGGCCATGACGCGTCGACCCGCCATCTGGCGCAGCTTTTCCGGCAGATGCGGGACTAGAGCGGGCGCGCTTGGGCTTTTCCTCGGCTCCGCAGCCCTCTAGGGTCGCGGTGCAGTGAAAGGATGCGGGCCATGTCGTTTTTTTCCAAACTGAAGGATCGTCTGACCCGCTCGTCCAGCAAGATCGGGCAGGGGCTTGACGATATCGTGGGAGAGGCGCCCGAGGTCGCGCCCCGGACCGGGACGGAGCGAGCCGAACCTGCGCCGGAACCGCCTGCCCCCACATCCGTTCCGCAACCCGCGCCTGATGAAAAGCTGCAGCCTGCGCCGACGCCAGCCCAGCAGCCGCAACCCGAGCGCACGGGCCTCGTCGGCCGCCTGTTCGGTCGCGACAATGCCCCGGCCGAGCCGCGCCGCGAATTGGACGACGCAATGCTGGAAGAACTGGAGGACATGCTGATCGCCGCCGATCTGGGCGTCGATACCGCTCTGCGCGTCGTGTCGAACATCGCCGAGGGACGGCTTGGACGCAAAGTCTCGTCTTCGGAACTCAAGGGCTGGCTGGCGGCGGAAATCGAGCGGATCATGGCGCCAGTCGCACGGCCCCTGCCGCTTTATCCGAAGAAGCCGCAGGTGGTGCTGGTCGTGGGGGTGAACGGCTCTGGCAAGACCACGACGATCGGCAAGCTCGCAAGCCAGTTCCGCGCGGCGGGCAAGTCAGTGGTGATCGCGGCAGGCGACACGTTCCGTGCCGCGGCGGTCGAGCAATTGCAGGTCTGGGGCGACCGCGCGGGCGTGCCGGTGATGAAGGCGGCCGAGGGAAGCGATCCCGCCAGCCTCGCCTATGACGCGATGACCCGGGCCGAGGCCGAGAGCGCGGACCTGCTGATGATCGACACCGCCGGGCGGTTGCAGAACCGTGCCGACCTGATGGAGGAATTGGCCAAGATCGTCCGCGTGATCCGCAAGAAGGACCCTTCGGCGCCGCACAACACGCTGTTGGTCCTGGACGCGACCACGGGGCAGAACGCGCTGTCCCAAGTCGAGACGTTCCGCAAGCTTGCCGATGTTTCCGGTCTTGTGATGACCAAGCTGGACGGCACCGCGCGGGGTGGCGTTCTGGTCGCGCTGGCGGACAAGTTCGGCCTGCCGATTCACGCGATCGGTGTGGGCGAGCAGATCGATGACCTTGACGCGTTCGAGCCGGGCGATTTCGCCCGCGCCCTTGTGGGGGCCTGACATGGTGCGTCGTCCGACCATTGCGCTGATCTCGACCGCTATGTCGCTTCTGGCTGCGACCGCCGGCGCATCGACCTGCGAAGGACGCAATCTCATCGACGCGCTGCCCGATGCGAAGCGCACGCAGATCGAGGCGGCGGTCGCCGACGTTCCCTATCACGAGGGCATCCTGTGGCGCGCCACGCGCGGACAGGCGACGATCACGATGGTCGGAACCTACCATTTCAGCGATCCGCGCCATCTTGAGACGGTTGCCACGCTGGAAGACGACCTGACCGATGCCGAGGTGCTGTTCGTCGAGGCCGGCCCAGAGGAAGAGGCCCGATTGACGCAGGCCCTGACCGAGGACCCATCGCTGATGATCGACCCCGACGGGCCGACGCTGCCCGAACGGCTGGACGACGATGAATGGCAGACCCTGTCGACGGCCATGGCCGAACGCGGCAGCCCCGCCGTCGTCACCGCCAAGATGCGGCCCTGGTATGTCGCGATGATGCTGGGGATTTCGCCCTGCATGATCGAGACGATGACGGCCGCAGGCGATGATGGCGGGCTCGACTCGATCCTTGTCGCGCGGGCCGAGGCACTGTCGATCCCGGTTCGAGCGCTGGAGCCATGGGACACGGTCTTCACGCTTTTCGCCGACCTGACGCCTGACGAGGAAGAGGACATGATCCGCGCGGCCTTGCCCGCCGCCGATTACGCCGACGATTACGCGATCACCCTGACCGACGCGTATTTCAGGGGCGACGTCTGGACGATCTGGGAATTCGGCCGCTTCGACGCCTACGACAAGTCGGGCATGACCAACGCCGAGGTCGATGCCCAGCTTGATCTGGCGCAGACCCAGCTGATGGACAAACGCAACCGCGCCTGGATCGCGCCCCTGACCGATGCCGCTGACAAGGCCGCGCAATCCGGGAAGGGCGTCCTCGCGGGTTTCGGCGCACTGCACCTGCCCGGTGAAAGCGGCGTTCTGCGGTTGCTGGAAAAGGACGGCTGGACGGTCGAAAGACTGGACGGCTGACCAGCCTTCAGCGTCCGCCCGGCCGACCTTCGCGTTTGGGTTTCGGGTCGGGATCGGTCAGACCGTGCTCGGGCTCTTCGCCGTCGTCGGGGTCAATGGGACCGGCCGAGGGCCCGTGCGAGAACCGCTCCATCAGGGCGTTTTCCAGCACCTTGTTCAGATCGCGCGAGCGTTCGACATAGGCCGCGTTCTGGTCCAGCGGCACTTCCGGCTCCCACACCTCTGCCAGTTCGCGCAGGCTCGCGCGGTCCAACCTGTAAAAGATTCGCTCCAGCTCGGCCGCCTCGTATTCCGACAGGCCCGCATTCTCCAGCACGTAGCGGCCGACGCGCAGGCTGGAATCGAACATCTCGCGCACGATGTGGTCGGCCCCCGCCGCGTAAAGCTGATAGACCGTGACCCTGTCGCGGGCGCGCGAGATGATGCGCAGGTCGGGCCGCTGTTCGCGCGCGTATCGCACCAGCTTGAGGTTGGCCGCGGGATCGTCCATCGCCGCCACCAGGATCTGCGCCTTGGCAAGCCCCGCGGCGTCGAGGATCTCGGGCCGGGTCGGATCGCCGAAATAGCCCTTGAAACCGAAGCGACGCATCAGCTGGATCAGCTTCAGATCATGGTCCAGCACCGTGGTCTTGAAACCCGACAGGGTCACCAGCCGGTTCACCACCTGACCGAAACGTCCGATCCCGGCGATGATGATCGGTGCTTGATCCTCGATATCGTCGGGGTGCTGCGTTTCAGACGCTCCATCGCCCATCCGTTTGGCGATCAGGTCATTGGCGATGAACAGAAGCGGCGTGGCCAGCATCGACAGCGCAACGACCAGAAGAAACCCTTGCGCGATCCCCGTGGGCAGGATCGCGAGTGTCACTGCGTAGGATATCAGCACGAAACCGAACTCTCCGGCCTGCGCCAAGGACAGCGTGAACAGGCTGCGGTCGCGGTCGGCAATATCCATGCGTCGTGCGATCAGGTTGAGCACTCCGGCCTTGATCGCGATCAGGGCTGCGGTGATCGCGAGGATGCGCACGGGCTGGTCGAACAGCATTACGAAATCCATCCCCGCGCCGACAGTGATGAAGAAAAGACCCAGCAGCAGTCCCTTGAACGGCTGGATCTGCGCCTCGAGTTCGTGGCGGAATTCGGAACCCGCCAGCATCACACCGGCCAGAAAGGTCCCGAGCGCGGGCGACAGACCGACAAGGATCATCAGCGAGGCGATGCCGACGACAAGAAGCAGCGCGACGGCGGTATCCATCTCGCGCAGGCGGGCCGCATGGACATAGCGGAAGACCGGCCGGACAAGATATTGGCCCACGACGATGACCAGCACCACGGCCGCCAGCGTGGCCAGTGCCGCCGCCCAGCCCGGCAGCGTCGCCATCGCTACATCGCCGATATGCTCGCCGTGATCGGCGCCCGTCGCCGGCTGATGCGCGCCAGCGCCCGCCAGTAGCGGCATCAGCGCCAGCATCGGGATCACGGCGATGTCCTGCGTCAGCAGGACCGAGAAGGCGTTGCGCCCGCCGGGCGTCGGCATCAGGTTCTTTTCGGTCAGCGTCTGCAGGACGATCGCCGTCGAGGACAGCGACAGGATCATCCCCAGCGTCAGCGCGATCGGGAAGGGCTGGCCCAGCAGCATCGCGATGCCGGTGATCAGCGTCAGGGTCAGAAGGATCTGCGCGCCGCCCAGGCCGACAAGCTTCTTGCGCATGTTCCACAAGGCGCGGGGTTCAAGTTCCAGACCGATCAGGAACAGCATCATCACGACGCCGAACTCGGCCACATGTTGCAATTCGGTGACCGCGCCGCCGGTCAGGCCCAGCACCGGACCGATCAGGATGCCGGCGCCCAGATATCCCAGGACCGACCCCAACCCGAACCGCGCCGACAGCGGCACGGCGATCACCATGGTGATCAGATAGACGGTCGCCAGCAGAAGGAAGTTGTCCATTACCGCCCGTCGAGCATCGGCAGTTCCTGGACACGGCCTCCTTTGTTGAAGGTGATCTTGCTGGACCCGATCTCCGTGATGGTACCGCCGTTGATCCGGTCACCAAGTCGAAGGGTGATGACGCGTCCGTTCGACAACCGGACAAGGGCACGGCTGCCTTTGCCGGCGCCGATCGTCCCGATGATCTGGGTCCGATTCAGCGTGATGCCGTCCTTGACCGTGGCGGTCGCCGCGACAGTCCCACTGCTGGAGGTGTTGGGGATCGCCGCGACCTCTGGTTCGTCCTCGGCTTCCGGGGGCTGATACCGCTGGTTGCGCGCGGCGGCCGCACGTGCCTCGGCTTCGGCCTGCGCGCGGGCGCGGGCTTCCGCGGCGGCGCGTGCCTTGGCCTCTGCCGCGGCATCGGCCGAAGCGCGGGCACGGGCGCGGGCTTCGGCCTGCGCCTGCAATTCGGCGTCCTGCGCGCGCTGCGCCGCGATCGCGGCGTCGCGCTGTTGTTGTGCAGCCAGGCTCGACGTCTGCGCGGCGGCCGCCGCAGCCGCTGCGATTGCGGCCGAACCGGCAGAGTTGTCGATCGCAGGCGCGGAGGGTGCCGAAGTGCCACCGCTGCGGCGGGGCGGGATCGACGACGATGTCAGCGCCGTCAGCGGAACCGCACCGGGCCGGGCAGTGCTGGCATCGACCGCAGCGGCAATCGCCGCTTCGACCGCGGCACTGCTGGTGCTGGCCGAGCCGGAGCCGGGGCGCGAGCGGGGACGATTGGACTGGGCAAGGCTGCCGCCGCGCGGCGAAGCGGTCGCCGCAACCGGCGTCGCGGTCGCTGCCGGGCGCGATTCAGGGGCCATCGCCGCCTGCAAGGCGCCGTTCACCGCAGCGTCCGACCGCGTGCCGCCTGGTCGCCGCTCCGGTCGGGCCTGAGCATAGCGGTGCAGGAATTCACGCTCCGTCGCGGTGAGCGGCGCCGGATCGAGGCCGGTCGAAAGGCTGGCCGTGCGCAGGTCGCGCTGAAGTTGTTTCAGCGACTCGATTTCCGAAGGGGTCAGCGCAGCCTCTTCCGCCGGCTCGGACGCGCTGCCCTGATCGAGGGTCGCGGGTCGTGACGGCGGACGCTGCGACAAGCCTCCGGCAACGGTCGGCGTGTTCGGCGGCGGTGTCGTCTGGACCGCCGCCGGGGCAGGAGTCGGCGCTCCCGTAGCAGCGGGCGCACTGACAGCGGAAGGGGCCGGGGCCGGCGCGGTCGCGGCGACAGGCGCCGTGACCCGTGCTGGGCGTACCGGCGGACGCGTTCCGGGAACGCTGACCGTTGCTGTTTCCGTGGCCGTGCCGGGCGGCGAAGGCAGGCGCGGCGCGGTGTCGGCGGGCGTGGCCGCCGGACGGGCGGTCTCTGTCGCAGGGACCCCGGACGTGCCTTGAGCGGTGGTCGGCGCGGCATCCGCATTCGGGGCAGTGTCTGTGCCCATCGCCTCGGTCAGCGCTGCCATCAGCGCATCCTGAGGAACCTCCGTCGCTGCTGTCGTCGAAGGGAGGTCAGCTTCAGGAGCGGTCGCCGTTTCCGCCGGAATCTCGGCCGGTTCTGCAGGGACGTCCGCCGGGGTGTCCTGCGGATCCGGTGTCGAGGCAGCAAGCTCGTCAGCATTCGCTGTCGTGTCCTCGCTCGGCACGACTGGCTCTTCGGTCGGCGCGACGGCCAGATCGGTCGCAGGAACCGCGAGCGGGGCAGGCTCGGCCGGCGACGTGGCCACCTCTGCTTCTGGCTCCGTCGTCGTGACCGTCGCTGCAGGAGCCTCGGTCGTCGTGTCGATCGTCGCCGTTTCGACAGGCGCTGTGTCCGATGCGGGCGATCCCAGCATCAGCCACGCCGCGATCAGCCCAAGCGCCAGCAAAGACAGCATCACCGGCAAGGTGCCGAGTTGCGGTATCAGCGATGTGCGCGCCTCGCCAATCGGCGCCCGGCGACGCGCCTTCCGGTTCAGAAGGGCCCGCCAGCCCGCGACGGGCGTTGCTTCTGCCGCGATGGCGTCGCGACGGGCACGCGCTTCGGCCGCGCGGGCGTGCACGGCCTCGGCACGCGGCGGCAGTCGTCGGGACGCCGTGGGGCTGGGTGTATCGTGACGAACCACAGGTCCGACAGGTGCTGTGACCGGGGTCGACGCCGCGACGTCCGCTGCAGGTGCCGGTGATGGTTCGGGGGCAGACACATGATGCGGCACGATCCGCGACATCACCGGGTCGACGCGCACCGCATCCGGCCCGGGTTGGGCGGCCGGCTCGGCGATGCCCGCCGCCGTGATCCCTGCCTGCGCCAGATCGACAACCGTCGATGGCGATGCACTCGCTTCCTCATCATCGCGTGCAAGCTTGCTGATGCCGAAATCGACCTCGCCCGGGAAGCGTTCTGGCGAAGGGCGCGCGACGAAGCGCGAGGGGCGGAAGCCCTGGCGAACTGCGAAATCCTCGGCCTCCAGCAAGGTCTGACGCGCGACGGCGGCGATCCGCATCGTGTCTTCGCGCGCCTCGCCGGATTGCGCCCAGGCGAAGGCCAGATCCTCGACCCGGTAGGGGGTCAGGCCATCCAGCGCGCGGGCGACGGCGACAGGCGGCTCCAGACCCGGCGCGACGGTCAGCGTCGTATAAAGAACCTGATCGTCCGGGATTACGACCAGAGTGTCCGGACCGCCGGACTCGACCCCGTCGTGATCCGCGTCAAGCGCTGCATCGCGTAGCGCACCAAGGCGCCCGGCGACATCGCCATCGTCGAACACCGCGCGACCGAGCCGTCGCCAGCCCTGCGGTCCGTGACCCTCCAGGATCACGGCATTCTGGGTGAAGCTCATCGCGAAGCGCGGTGCCGCCGGTCGTGTCATCTGTGCCTGTCTCGCCATTATCACCACCCGTTGCCCGATGTGGTGGAGTTTTCCATCAAGTACCGCAAAATGATGTATGAGAAAAGAAAAACTGCCGAATCCGTGAACGCTTTTCAGTGAACGAAACGCCCGCCCCAGCGTTCTCACCGCACCATCGTTTCAGCCAGAAGGACGTCCTCGATGCGCAACCGACAATTCCGGGTTTTCCCCACCGCCATGGCCACTGCCGTCGGGCTGGTCCTCTCCCTGTCCCACGGCGCCGCTGCAGCGCCGCACGGGCATGGCGGCAAGGGTCATGAGATGCGTCACGGCGAGGGTGGCGGTGCCTGCCACATGCAGATGCGTCGCCCCGCGAGGATCAGCGTGACGGGTGCGGGCGACGCGACGATCGCGCCCGATCTGGCGATGATCAACCTGGGCGTCACGACGCAGGCCGCCAGCGCCGCCGAGGCGATGGACGCGAACACGGCGCAGCAGACGCAGGTGATCGACGCCCTTGCCGCCGAGGGGATCGAGGCGCGCGACATCCAGACATCGGGGCTGAACCTGTCGCCACTGATGGAATATCCAGAAGGTCAGCCCCCCCGCGTGACCGGCTATCAGGCGCAGAACATGGTGACCGTCCGGGTGCGTGACTTGGCGGCGCTTGGCGGAACGCTCGACACGCTGGTCGGTGCAGGGGCCAACGAGATGAACGGCATCAGCTTCATGCGAGAGGATTCAAGCCCTGCCGAAGACGAGGCGAGGACCGAAGCCGTCGAGGCTGCGCGCCACAGTGCCGAGGTTCTGGCCGCGGCATCCGGGATGGTCCTGGGACCGCTGATGGAAATTCGCGATACGCCGCAGATGAGCGGCCCGCCGCGTCCGATGATGATGGCGCGCGAAGCGGCCGATGCGCAGGCGGTTCCAATTCAGGCCGGTGAACTGACGATCAACGCCTCGGTAGAAGTATCCTACGCGCTCATCAGCGCGGAATGCGCTGAAGAGATGCGTCGCGGAAATGGCGACGGTCCGGGCGGTGCGCCGGGTGAGGGCTCGGGACCTGAGGGCGCGCCCGATTTGCCGCCGGGCCACCCGCCTGTTCCCGGAATAGAGCCTGCGCCGGCAGCGCCGGGTGATGCACCAGTTGCCCCCGACGCGCCGACTGCGCCCGACGCGTCGGCACCTGCACCGACGCCGACGCCGGAGACCGATCCTGCGGCCGCCCCGGAAACTGCAGCGCCGGAGTCTGGCACTCCGGACGCTGCTGGCGAGGCAGCTGAGCCAGCCGCAGAGATGCCCGCGGATGCCCCTTCAACCGATCCCGCAGAAGGGACGACTGAAGGAAGCACGGACGCCGCGACAGCGCCGGCGAATTGATCTGACGGGCATGGCCTTCATGGTCATAGTCGGCCCAAACAAAGACGGCAGCGCCTTAGGGCGCTGCCGTTTTTTTTCCATCGTCAGAGAAAGATGAAATCGTCGACTGCATCAAGGTCGATAGAATCATACCTTGTTTCCTTGGCCAGTGTGCCGCCTTCCACCAGCGCAGCGTCAATCTGCGCGGGTTCTGACTGTCTGACGCGGACGTCAGAAACGGTTTCCAACTGCTCGAACATGGCCACGTTCGCTGCTCCTCACTGATCTTTCCGCGATCATGCCACGACAACGTCGTCTTGAGAGAAATAGCCTGGTTAACCCGCCATTAGTCTTTGCAGCTTTTTAACGTTAAATATGGATTACGGGCGCAACCCAATGACAGGCTTTAAGAATTTCCAGGTTCAAACGAAAGAAGGCCGCCCTGCAGGCGGCCTTCGACAGTCTTCCAAGCGGTCTGTCTGATCAGTTCTTGGCGTAGAATTCGACGACCAGGTTCGGTTCCATCTGCACCGCGTAGGGCACGTCGCCCAAAGCGGGTGTGCGGACGAAGCTTGCCGTCATTTTGTTGTGGTCGACGTCCAGATAGTCGGGCACGTCACGTTCCGGCAGGCCGACGGCTTCCAGCACGATCGCCAGTTGACGCGAACGCTCGCGGATCGAGACGACGTCGCCTTCCTTCACGCGGTAGGAGGCAATGTTCACCTTCTTGCCGTTCACCTCGATATGGCCGTGGTTCACGAACTGGCGTGCGGCAAAGATCGTCGGCACGAACTTGGCGCGGTAGACGACCGCATCGAGGCGGCGCTCCAGCAGGCCGATCAGGTTCTCGCTGGTGTCACCCTTCACACGCTCGGCTTCGGCGTAGATGCGGCGGAACTGCTTTTCGGTCAGGTCGCCGTAATAGCCTTTCAGCTTCTGCTTCGCGCGCAGCTGAGTGCCGAAGTCCGACAGCTTCTGCTTGCGGCGCTGGCCGTGCTGGCCGGGGCCGTATTCGCGGCGGTTGACCGGGGATTTCGCGCGACCCCAGATGTTTTCGCCCATCCGGCGGTCGATCTTGTACTTGGCAGACGTGCGTTTGGTCACGGCTGATCTCCTTTTGTCATGTCAAAAGGGCGTTGTCCTTTGGTTCCCGATCATTCGGTCGACCCGACAGGCATCCCCTTGCGGGGGCCGCCAACACCAATGAAGGCTGCGCTTATAGACGTGATTCCGGCGCTGTCAACCTTCCGGCAAAAACCCCTGCGCAAGCGGCAAGGCCGCCGCGCCGAGGATGCGCGCGCTGCGGCCCAGACTGCCTTCGACGATGGCCGGCGGATCGACACCGGCTTGCGGCAGGTCGGCCATCGCATTCTGCGTCGCGGCGACGATCCGGCTTCGGATCGCGGTCGGGACGGCACCGTCGATCACCACCGCATCCAGATCGCAGATCGTCGTCGCCGCAAAGCCCGCGAAGGCCAGCGCCTTGCCGGCATCCGAGATCCACGCGTCGAGAAGCGTGGACGGGACGTCCCAGCCGGAATCATCAGGCGGTAGCGCACGGCCCAGCGTCGATTCGAGCGTGTCCACCGACGCCACGTCCAGAAGTTGCCCGCCACCCGGCAACGGCATAGAGCCTGCGGCACCCGCGTTGCGCTTGGGCCCAAGCCGCAATCGGTCGTCCAGAACCAGGCCGCCGCCCGCGTAATGCGCGACATAAAGGTAAAGAAAGTCTGCGGGCAGATCGGATCGGCCAAATACCAGTTCGCCTGCGCAGGCCGAGGAGGCATCGTTTTCCAGTAAGACCGGAAACGGAAGCTCCGCCGCCAGTTCGGCGCAGATGTCGCGGTCGCGCCATCCGGCGAATTCGCGACCCCAGTCCCACAAGCGAAACGGCGCTGCGATGCCCAGCCCGGCGATGCGGTCACGCAATCCGTCGGGAAGACCGGCGGTGATCGATTCGAAGCCGTGGCGGGCAAAGGCGATGATGCGGTCGGGCTCGGGGTGGGGCTGCACCTCTTGGCGATGAACCCGGATCCGGCCAGCGAAATCGATCAGCGCAAGCTCCATCAATCGTCGGCCTAGTTTGAGTCCCAGGAAAAGTGCCCCGTCGGGTGCCGGTGCCAGCGGGGTGCGCGGCTGACCGACCTTGCCCCTCACCGCCTCACCTTCGGTCAGCAACCCAAGATCGATCAAGCGTCTTGATATATTGGTCAAGGCTTGGGCGGAAAGCCCCATCAACCGTGCCAGCGCCATGCGCGGCAGCGGTTCCTTACGGATCATCGACAGCAGCAGCCGCTCGTTATGGCTAAGCTCCGGCAGGATCATCGCGACGGCCTCCTTCCTTCTGCCTATATTAATCCACCAAACTGACTTATTGACAAGTGGCAAAGCTGGTGCATTTTAGGCGCATGAAGGGCGGGGGCCCTTGCTGTGGAGGAATCACCCATGAAGAACACCGTGAAGTCGGCTTTCCGCTTGTCGATCGCCGCATCTGTTCTGGCGCTGGCGGCGGGTGCCGCGCAGGCGCAGGAGCCTGTGAAGGCCTGTCTGATCACCAAGACCGACACCAACCCCTTCTTCGTGAAGATGAAGGAAGGTGCGCAGGCCAAAGCCGAAGAACTGGGCGTCGAGCTGAAATCGTATGCGGGTCAGGTCGATGGCGACAACGAGGCGCAGGTCGCGGCAATCGAAGCCTGCATCGCCGACGGCGCTCAGGGCATCCTGATCACTGCGTCCGACACCGCGGCAATCGTCGATTCGGTGCAGGAAGCACGCGATGCGGGCATCCTTGTCATCGCGCTTGACACGCCGCTTGACCCGATTGATGCGGCCGACGCCACCTTCGCCACCGACAACTTCAAGGCCGGCGAGCTGATCGGCCAGTGGGCCGCCGCCAAGATGGGTGACGAAGCCGCCAACGCCAAGATCGCGATGCTGGATCTGGCCATCTCGCAGCCTTCGGTCGACGTTCTGCGCGACCAGGGCTTCCTGTCGGGCTTCGGGATCGAGCTTGGCGACGAGAACAAGTGGGGCGACGAGGAAGACCCCCGGATCGTCGGCAACGAGGTCACCGCCGGCAACGAGGAAGGCGGCCTGACCGCAATGGAGGCTCTGCTGGCGCAGGACCCCGACGTCAATCTGGTCTACACGATCAACGAACCCGCTGCCGCCGGTGCCTATGAGGCGCTGAAGGCCGTTGGCCGCGAGAATGACGTGACCATCGTGTCGGTCGACGGCGGCTGTCCCGGCGTTCAGAACGTTGCGGACGGCATCATCGGCGCGACCAGCCAGCAATACCCGCTGGACATGGCCTCGCTGGGGATCGAGGCGATCGCGACCTTTGCCGCTGACGGCACCAAGCCGGCGCCGACCGAAGGCAAGGACTTCTTCGACACCGGTGTGCGGTTGATCACCGACGAGCCCGTCGACGGCGTCGAGTCGATCTCGTCCGCCGAGGGGCTGGAACTCTGCTGGGGCTGATCCCGCAAGACGCCGCGCGCTGAGCGCGGATATCGGATCGGGCGGCCATCGCGCCGCCCGTTTCGCCAAGGGCCCAAGCGCGGTCGGCCCGCCGCATTCCTAAAAAGGGAGGCGCCGAGATGGCGAACGAGAAGCAGCCTGTCGGCACGAATTTCGAGGACGGGCTCCAGGGCGCGGCCGAGAACGTCGCCGAATTCCATGCGACCGAAGGGCCGCTGAAGAAACTTCAGCACTGGCTGCACCAGACGCCGTCGGCGGTCCCGATGATCGTCCTGATCGCATCGGTGATCGTCTTCGCTCTGCTGTCCGACAATTTCTTCCGCGCCACGACCATGTCGACGATCCTGCAGCAGATCGCCATCGTGGGCATCATCGGCTGTGCGCAGACACTGGTGATCCTGACCGCAGGCATCGACCTGTCGGTCGGTGCGATCGCTGTGTTTTCATCGGTGCTGATGGGCCAGCTGACCTTCCGATTTGGCATTCCGGCACCGGCCGCGATCGCGCTTGGCCTTGCGGCCGGGGCCGCGATGGGTGCGATCAACGGGTTGCTGATCTCGCGCCTCAAGCTGCCGCCCTTCATTGTCACGCTGGGCACCTGGCAGATCTATCTGGCCGCCAACTTCATCTTTTCGCAGAACGAGACGATCCGCTCGCGCGAGATCGGCGAGCAGGCGCCCGCCCTGCAGTTCTGGGGCCTCTCGATCGAGCCCGGTGGGGTCAAGGTGCTTTACGCCGTGTTCCTGATGATCGCGCTGGTCGCGGTCATGTCCTATGTCCTTCGCCAGACCGCGTGGGGCCGCCACGTCTACGCGGTTGGCGATGATGCCGAGGCGGCCCAGCTGGCCGGCGTCCAGACAAAGCGCATGGTGCTGCAGGTCTATACGCTGGCCGGGTTGTTCTGCGCCATTGCCGGATGGGTGATGATCGGGCGCTTCGGTTCCGTCTCGCCCACCGCGTCGACCGGGCAGCTGGGCAATATCCAGTCGATCACCGCCGTCGTCATCGGGGGCATCTCGCTTTTCGGCGGACGCGGTTCGATCATCGGCATGTTCTTCGGCGCGTTGATCGTCGGCGTGTTCGAGATGGGCCTGCGCCTGGTCGGGACCGACCCGCAATGGACGTTCTTCCTCATCGGCGTGCTGATCATCTTCGCCGTCGCCGTGGACCAGTGGATCAGAAAGGTGTCGTCATGAGCGAACCCATCCTTTACGCCCGCAATCTCGTCAAGCGCTACGGCAAGGTCACCGCGCTCGACCATTGCGACTTCGACCTAATGCCGGGCGAAATCCTGGCCGTTATCGGGGACAATGGTGCCGGCAAGTCGAGCCTGATCAAGGCGTTGTCCGGCGCGGTCCAGCCCGATGAGGGCGAGATCACGCTGGAAGGCAGGAAGGTCCAGTTCGACACGCCGCTGGACGCGCGAGCGCATGGTATCGAATGCGTCTACCAGACGCTGGCGATGTCGCCCGCCCTGTCGATCGCGGACAACATGTTCATGGGACGAGAGCTGCGCAAACCGGGCTTCATGGGCAAGTATCTGCGCCAGCTCGACCGTCCGGCGATGGAAAAGTTTGCCCGCGCGAAGCTGAACGAACTGGGGCTGATGACGATCCAGAACATCAATCAGGCGGTGGAAACGCTGTCGGGCGGCCAGCGTCAGGGCGTCGCGGTGGCGCGGGCGGCGGCCTTCGGGTCGAAGGTCGTGATCCTCGACGAGCCGACGGCGGCGCTGGGTGTCAAGGAAAGCCGTCGCGTGCTGGACCTGATCCGGGACGTGAAGTCGCGTGGCATTCCGATCATCCTGATCAGCCACAACATGCCGCATGTGTTCGAGATCGCCGACCGCATCCATATCCACCGGCTGGGCCGGCGGCTCTCGGTGATCCGGCCTTCGGATTACTCGATGTCGGACGCGGTCGCCTTCATGACCGGCGCCAAGGTCCCGGAAGAGGCAATGGCGTGAACCAGGATAACGGGGTAGGGGGGCACCGCCCCCCCTCCTCCGGACTCCCCGCAGAATATTTCAAGACGGATGAAGGGGCGCGGCTTCTGTCGCACCTTTCCGCATTGCCCTCGCGCGCGGTTGTCGCGCTGGCAGGCGCGCCTGGATCGGGCAAATCGACCTTGGCCGAGGCGCTGGTCGCGCGAATTCCTGGGGCGGTGCTGCTGCCGATGGACGGCTTCCACCTGGATAATGCGATCCTTGATGCGCGCGGTCTGCGCGCGCGGAAGGGTGCCCCAGAGACCTTCGACGCCGAGGGGTTCGTGACCTTGGTGCAGCGCTTGGCACAGGGTGGCGAGGTCGTCTTTCCGATTTTCGACCGCGCCCGTGATCTGGCGGTTGCAGGTGCCGGTGTGATTGCCCGCGACACGCCGCTCGTGGTCGTGGAGGGCAATTACCTGCTGCTGAACCGGGCACCGTGGACCGCTGCCCGATACAACCTGACGCTGTTTCTGGACCGGCCTCAACCGGTTCTGGCCGCAAGGCTCACGGCGCGTTGGCAAAGCTATGGCAAGGAAGCGGAGGCGATTGCGAGCCATCTGAAGAACGACCTTGCGAACGCGGCGCTGGTCGCGGGCGGGTCGCGACCGGCCGACATCGTGTTGCGGGGCTAGTCGCTGAGCCGTCGCATCAGGCGCCAAGCCAAGGCTGAACAGATCAGGGTCGCCGTCGCCGCAGGGATGGCGGTGCCGTTATAGAACAGCCCGATCGGTGCCGCGATCAGCACCGACAGAATAGTCGCGACCGCCGACACGATCGAGGCTGCCATCCCGGCGATATGTCCCATGGTCTGCAGCGCCAGCGCGTTCAGGTTGCCGAAGGTGACGCCCGCCATGAAGAACACGCTGGTGACCCAGAAGAAGAACACCGGAAAACGCAGCGGCGCTGGCACCGCATCGGTCAGCAGCAGGATCAGCATCACCGCCGAGACGCAGGTCTGCATGATATAGGCCGCCTTGGCGATTCGACGCATGCCGAAGCGGATCACGAAGGTCGCGTTGAAGATCGTGCCGATGCCCGACAGCAACGCCATCGCCGCGAACCACAACGGAAACTCGTCGCCCCTGCCGTAGGCTTCCCCGAAAAGTTGCTGAGCGGAACTCAGCAGGCCGAACATCTGCGCGTAGCCCAGCGTCATCACGATTGTCGCCAGCATGACCTGCCGGTCGCTCAGCACCTCGATCGCGGCGGCGCGCAGGGTCGCGATGCGCAACGGACGACGCCGTTCTGGCGGAAGCGTCTCGGCCTGGCGCAGGTTCAGCCATGTCGCACCGCCAAGCGCGAAAAGGACAAATGCGGCGAAGACCCCGTGCCAGCCGAACGCGTCGATGATGACCGCGCCCACCGACGGTGCCATCGCCGGAACGAGGATGAAGATCATCATCACGAAGCTGGTGATCCGCGCCATCTCTCGCCCCGCGTAGAGATCGCGAACCAGGGCCAGTCCCACGATCCGTGGCCCGGCGGCGCCCAGCCCCTGTACGAAGCGGGCGATCAGAAGGAATTCCAGTGAGTTGGCGAACATCGCGGCGATGGCCGCTGCGATGTAGATTGCGAAACCCAGCGTGATCGTCCGCTTTCGTCCCATCGCGTCCGACAACGGTCCCGCAATCAGCGTGCCGACGCCCATGCCGCCAACAAAGCTGGTCAGGATCAGCTGGGCGCGATTCACGTTGTCGGGGGTCAGCGCCTGAGCGATTTCGGGCAGGGCCGGAAGCATCGCGTCGATGGAGAAGGCGAGGGTGGCGAAAAGGAACGCCAGCATGCCGATGAATTCCGGCAGCGGCAGGCGCCGGACAGGGGAATGGTCGATGGGGGACATCGCGGCAGAGCCTTTCGATTACCCCCGGCCCCTAGACCCGCCGCGCGGGATGTTCAAGCCCGGCCAGGCGCCTCACCCGTCAGGTCCTTGATGACCTGCGCCCACAGCGTTGCGGGCTGCGCGCCCGGGACGGCGTGGCGGTTGCCGATGATGAAGGTTGGCACCGCACTGATGCCGCGTTCGCGCGAATGCGTCTCGCGTGCGGCGATCGTGTCGCGATCCGCGTCCGAGGCCAGAAGTCGCGCGATCATCTCGCGGTCCATCGCCGCCTCGCCGGCGATGTCCGCCAGCGTCGAGGCGTCGCCGATGTCGCGGCTTTCCTGCCAGTGGGCGCGCATGATGGCATCGACCACCGGTCCCTGCCGATGCTCGACGCCGGCCCAGTGAATGACCCGGTGCGCATCGAACGTGTTCGGCTGGCGCACGACCGGGGCCAGGGTCAGCCCAAGCGCTGCCGCACGCTCGGCGATCTGCTGATCCATGCCGCTGGCACCGTCCCCGAACTTAGCGCGCAGGTAGTCACCGCGATCCATCCCCTCGGCCGGCATGTCCGGGTTCAGCTGAAACGGATGCCATGCGATCGTGAATGGATGGTCCGGACGGGCGGCTAGCGCTGCCTCGAGTTCGGCCTTGCCGATCAGACACCACGGGCAGACGGGGTCCGAGACGATGTCGAGCGTGACGGGTTGCTGGGTCATATCCGGTCCTTGCTGTGCGCCTCGCGCAGGGCGCGGCGATTGATCTTGCCGGTCGGCGTGCGCGGCAGGCTGTCCACGCGGATGTAGTCGCGCGGCTGCTTGTAGCGGGCAAGACCGCGTTCTGCCAGCGCGCGCAACGAGCCTGCCTCGGCCGAGCCGGTCCAGAAGGCGGCGATGATGCTGCTGCCCGGACCGACAGCGATCTCGGCCACGGCAACATCACCGGCGTCCGGGGCGGTGGCCAGCAGCTCTTCGATCTCGGGCGGGGCGACGCGGAAGCCACCGGCATTCATGATGTCGTCCGCGCGGCCGAGCAGGGTGACCGCGCCGTCGCCATCCGCCACGGCCTGATCGCCGGTCAGAAACCAGTCACCACGAAATCGCGCGGCCGTTTCATCGGGTTGGCCCAGATAGCCTAGAAACAGGCCGGGATCGTCGCGTCGGATCGCCAGCGCACCGGTCTGGCCTGCAGGCAAGGGGCCGTCGTCACCCAGGACCGCGACGTGCCTCCCGGTCTGCGCAAAGCCGGCGCTACCGTCCGGCGCCGGATGTGCGGGTGAGCCGGACAGGAAAGTCGAGCATTCCGACATCCCCATCGCTTCGTGGAGGTCGGTGCCGGTCCGCTCACGCCAGGCTTGGCGCAGGCCGGGGTCAAGCCTTTCACCGGCGGTCAGTCCATGGCGCAGCGTCTTGATGGGTGACCAGCCGGCCCGCAGCATCCGGCGGAACACGCCGGGCGCGCCTGCCAGCATCGTCGCACCGTGGCGCGCGGCCAGAAGCGGGATCTGCTCGATCGCCGTGCCTTCCTCGGGGATCAGGGCCGTCGCGCCGATGGTCCACGGATCCATCAGTCCGGTGCCCAGCGTGAACGTCCAGTTGAACGCGCCCGCATGCAACAGCCGGTCGTCGGGTCGCAGGTCGTACCAGCCGTCGAACATCAGCCGCCGAGCGCGAATCGCGCGATGCGCATGCATCACCGCACGTGGCTGACCCGATGAGCCCGAGGTGTAGACGATATAGGCCAGACGCTCGGGGTCACCCTGATCGTATTCTGCCGGCGGAAGGTCGGCGAAACCCGCCAGTGCGGCTTCGTCGAGCACCGGGGCCGGATCGTCGGGAAGAGGTATGCCCGGGCCGGCCACGATCATCGCAGGCTGGATTTCGGCCGCGATCTTGGTCGTCTCGCGCTCTGTCAGCATTGCCGAGGTCGGGACCGGGACGATCCCGGCCGCGATCGCGCCAAGATAGGCAATCGGAAACGACGGACGGTTGCCCAGCCGCAGCAGAATGCGGTCACCGGGTTGCAGTCCCGCGCGGGTCAGCCCTGTTGCGGCGCCGAGGATCGCAGCTTGCAAGCGTCCGTAGGACCAGCGCTCCGCCCGGGCCGGACCGATGACTGCAAGCGCCGTCTTGTCCGGTGTCTTAGCGCCTGCGCGCAGCACATGTTCGGCTAGATTCATGCAGGCTTCATCGCAAAGAAAAACGGCCCGCGCAAACGGGCCGTCGATGGTTTGCTCGCGCGGATGCGCGCGTCAATTCCAGTGTTCCGAGGCGGTTGCCTTCAGAGCAGCTGCAGGTCGCTGGCCGAGGAGCGGCCGTCGCGGCCCGCCTGCAGCTCGTAGCTGACCTTCTGATTGTCCTGCAGGCCGGTCAGGCCGGCACGCTCGACGGCGGAGATGTGGACGAACACGTCCTTGCCCCCGTCATCGGGTGCGATGAACCCGTAGCCCTTGGTGGAATTGAACCATTTCACCGTTCCGGTCGCCATGACCATTCTCCTTATCAGTCTCCCGGGCTGGATTGCCGCGGGCCGTGCAGCCTTTGTCTTGGTCGTCCGGCTGCCCCGATAGAGGGAGGCGGTAGAAAGGGCTCACGCACGAAAAGATGAACGATTCGTTAAGAAACGCAAGAGGAATCCCGCCGACGGCGAGTTCGCGCACCACTTCAGGGCGCCCATAGGCGACTTTCAGCGCAGGTCGGGCGGCAATGCCTCGGCCGAAAGCTGGCTGATCGCCGTATCAAGGTCGATGGTCTCGCTTCCTTGCCGGTCCAGCCGGCGCATCGAGACAGATCGATTCTCGACCTCTTTCATCCCGATTGCAAGGATCACCGGCACTTTTCCGACCGAATGTTCGCGCACCTTGTAGTTGATCTTCTCATTGCGCGTATCTGCTTCCGCGCGCAAGCCCGCTTGTTGCAGCGCTGCGACGACCTTGTGGACATAATCATCGGCGTCCGAGACGATCGAGGCGACGACGACCTGGCGCGGCGCCAGCCACAGCGGCAACTTGCCTGCAAAGTTCTCGATCAGGATGCCGATGAAGCGCTCGAAGCTGCCCAGGGTCGCGCGGTGCAGCATGACCGGGCGGTGCTTGGCGCCATCTTCGCCGATATAGCTGGCGTCCAGCCGTTCCGGCAGGACGAAGTCGACTTGATGCGTGCCGCATTGCCAGTCGCGCCCGATCGCATCCGTCAGCACGAATTCCAGCTTGGGTCCGTAGAAGGCGCCTTCACCGGGATTCACCTCGGGCTCGATCCCGGCGGCGCGCGTGGCCGACATCAGCGCCGATTCCGCTTTGTCCCAAACTTCGTCGCTGCCGGCGCGTTCTTCGGGCCGCGTCGCGAATTTCACGCGAAAGCTTTCGAATCCCAGATCGCGATAGACGGCCGACAGGAACTCGATGAAGCGCTTCGTCTCGGCCTCGATCTGGTCCTCGGTGCAGAAAATATGCGCATCGTCCTGCGTGAAACCGCGCACCCGCATGATCCCGTGCAGGGCGCCCGACGGTTCGTAGCGGTTGCACGACCCGAATTCGGCCATGCGCAGCGGCAGGTCGCGGTAGGATTTCAGGCCGACATTGAAGATCTGCACGTGGCAGGGGCAATTCATCGGCTTCAGCGCGTTGATCGTCTTCTGCTTGGCGTGTTCCTCGTCCACCTCGACGATGAACATGTGGTGCTGGTAATTCTCCCAGTGGCCGGATTCTTCCCACAATTTGCGGTTCACGACCTGGGGCGTGTTGACCTCGACATAACCGCCCGCGCGCTGGCGGCGGCGCATGTAATCCTGCAGCGTCGTGTAGATCGCCCAGCCGTTCGGATGCCAGAACACCTGGCCCGGCGCCTCTTCCTGCATGTGGAACAGGTCCATCTCGCGGCCCAGCTTGCGGTGGTCGCGCTTGGCGGCCTCTTCCAGCATCGTCAGATGAGCCTTCAGGTCGTCGCGGTTGCGGAAGGCGACGCCGTAGATGCGCTGCAGCATCGGGCGGCTGGCATCGCCCAGCCAGTAGGCGCCCGCGACATGGGTCAGCTTGAAGGCGTCGGCCGGCAATTGCCCGGTCGATTGCAGATGCGGGCCGCGGCAGAGGTCCTGCCAGTCGCCGTGCCAGTACATACGCAGCGGCTCGTCACCCGGAATCCGGTCGATCAACTCGACCTTGAACGGCTCGCCGCGCTGTTCGTAATAGGCAACGGCGCGGTCGCGATCCCAGACTTCGGTGCGCACGTCGTCGCGGGCCGCGATGATGCGCTTCATCTCGGCCTCGATCGAGCCGAGATCCTCGGGCGTGAACGGTTCGGTGCGGTCGAAATCGTAGAACCAGCCCTGATCGCGGACCGGGCCGATCGTGACCTTCGTGTCGGGCCACAGCGCCTGCACGGCCCGCGCCATCACATGGGCGAAATCGTGGCGGATCAATTCCAGCGCGGGGCCGTCGTCCTTCATCGTGTTGATGGCGATCGCGCCGCCCGTCTCGATCGGCCAGGCGAGGTCAATGTGCCGCCCGTCAAGGCTGGCCGAGATCGCACGCTTGGCGAGGCTTGGCGCGATGCTTTCCGCGACCTCCGCCGCCGTCACGCCGGCAGGATAGTCGCGCGCATTGCCATCGGGAAAGGTGAGGGAGATCTGGTCGGCCATATCGGCTCCTCGTCGGTTCGGCGCCCACGGAACGCCCGGTTGCGGGTATGTGACTGGCGACATGCGCAAAGCGGCCGCCCGTGTCAACGGGCGGCCGCCTGTAAGGACCAGAATTTGCGGATCACGTGCGGCGCGTTCTGCGCCGCATCGCAGCCAGTGTCCCGATGCCGCCCAGCAGAAGCAGACCCGCTGCTGGAACCGGGACGGGCGCGATTTCCGCCAGCATGTTGGGCCCGAACGTCCCCAGATGCGAATTCGACGGCTCGCGCGACGGGAAGACCAGCTGTCCGGTATTCGGCAGATCGCGGTTGCGCAGCAGCCTGATGACGTCGCTGGTCAGGCTGACCCGCCCGCCCTCCTGCGCGCCGTAGTTCGAATTGAAGATGCCGTTGCGTTCGCTGAACCAGGCGCCGAGCACGTATTCGGTGCCTTTGCTGATGGACACCGGCGAAAGCAGGTTCGCATAGCGGAACTGGCTGACAAGCGTCCCTTGCGCGCCGGTGATCGTGGCCGAGGCCAGCAGCGTCCCCGACAGCGAAAACAGGCCCAGTTCCGCGCGGCCCGCGAAGCCGTCCAGCCCCGCATCATAGGCGCCAAGCGCCGTGACGTTGAGGTTTTCAAGCGCTTCGAACCGGTAGCCAACGCTGAAATCCTGCGTCTCGACGACGGTCGCCGGCGTGTTGTTCAGGGTGACGGCGGGGCTTGTCGCGGCGCTTGCACCGGTACCGGCAAGGGACATCGCGACACAGAAGGCGGCAGCGGCAAGCGGGCGGATACGGGGGATGACCATGATGACCTCGTTGAAGACATGTGATGCCGTCGCTATGCACGGAAGGTGCGACGCTCTCGTGACATCCAGGAAGAAAGCTCATCATGGCAGACCGGTTGATGACGCCGCAAGGGCGCGACCTCGCCTACAACAAGAGTAACGGCACGGGGCCGGGGATCGTGTTTCTGGGCGGGTTCAAGTCCGACATGGACGGGACGAAGGCCCTGCATCTGGAGACCTGGGCCAAGGCCCAAGGCCGCGCCTTTTTGCGGTTCGACTATTCCGGCCATGGCCAGAGTTCGGGCGCGTTCGAAGACGGTTGCATCGGCGATTGGCTCGCCGACGCGGCCGCTGCTGTTGAAGGTCTGACCGAGGGGCCGCAGGTTCTGGTGGGCTCATCCATGGGCGGGTGGATCGCGCTGCTGCTGGCGCGCGCGATTCCCGAACGCGTCGCGGGTCTGGTCACCATCGCGGCGGCGCCGGACTTTACCGAAAACGGCTTCTGGGAGGGCTTCAGCGACGCCGATCGCGCGACCATTCTGAATAGGGGGCGGATCGAACTGCCCAGCGATTATGGCGATGAGCCGTATGTCATCACCCGTCGGCTGATCGAGGATGGGCGCGAGCATCTGGTGCTGAACCATCCCCTGCCTCTGCCGTTTCCGGTCCGGTTCCTGCAGGGGGCTGCGGATGCGGACGTGCCGGTCGATTGGGCGATGCGACTGCTGGAGCATGCCGAAGGCGACGATCTGCGCCTGATATTGGTCAAGGGCGCCGATCATCGGTTTTCGACCCCGGAATGTCTTGGCTTGATCGAGGCCAGCATTGAGGATGTCCTGCACCGCGCGCGGCGATGAAACGCATGCTGGCGGTCCTTGGCGCAATCGTCATCGGTGTCGCTCTGGTCTGGTTCTTCGGCCCGCGTGAGCCTGCCGTGCTGGGGCCAGTGGCCGTCGATGTTCCCGGGGTCGAGGCGCTGGATGACTGGGCCGCATCGACGGAGACGGACGTTCGCCCGGGCGCGGAACGCCGGATCGTCTGGGCCGAAACGGTGGGGCAGCCCACCGATATCGCGCTTGTCTATCTGCACGGCTTTTCGGCCAGCGCACAGGAAATCGCACCCGTGCCGCAGGATGTGGCCCGGACACTTGGCGCGAACCTTTACCTTGCGCGGCTGACCGGGCAGGGGCAGGACGGCGCTGCGATGGCGACTGCAAGCGTCGCCGACTGGTGGCGCGATACCGCCGAAGCGATAGCAGTTGCGCGGAAGCTGGGGCGACAGGTGGTGCTGATCGGCACGTCCACAGGTGCGACGCTCGCGGCCGAGGCAGCGCGTGATCCTGATCAGAAAGAGCAGATCGCCGGGGTGGTGATGATTTCACCAAACTTTAGGGTCCGAAACCCTGCCGCCGGAATGCTGACCTGGCCCTTCGCGCGACTTTGGGTGCCGTTGCTCGCCGGGCGCGAGCGCTGCTTTCAGGTGCTGAACGACGCGCATGGAGCGGCCTGGACCAGCTGCTATCCGACCGTATCGGCGCTGCCCATGGCAGCACTGGTCGCGCACGCGTCGCAAGGCGACTACGCCGAAGCGGACCAGCCTGTGCTGACGATCTGGTCGGATCGCGACCAGGTCGTCGATCCGAACGCAGCATTGCAGAAGTTGGAGGGTTGGGGGGGAGCTGTGACCCTGCATGCGGTCTATCCCGGTCCCGAGGACGACCCCTTTGCTCATGTCGTTGCCGGGGACATCCTGTCGCCGAGTTTGAACGAAGAGGTTACGCGCGCGATCGTCGATTGGGTGACGACCGCGCTGCGTTGAGCCGCTTAGAAGCTCAGCGTGTAGTGTTCGCCCATGTCGGGCTTTGATCCGGTGACCTTGGATTTGGCGATCTCGTAGAGGAACGAGACCTTGCCACCCGTCGCCCAGACCTCGGCATCGGTCAGATCCATGCGAACCAGTTGGACATCGGGGTCCTGCTTGCCATCCTCGAACCAGCTCGAGGCGACCGCATTCCACAATTCGTCCAGCTTCGCGCGATCGTCGGACAGGGCCAGCCGTCCCGAGACGCGGGCGTAAAGCCCCTCGCCGCCGTCGCTGACCAGATGGATGCCTTCCTGCGCACCGCCTTGCAGGGCGTCGACCAGATCGGTGCCCTTTGCGGTGATGAACCACAATGCGCGCTCGTCACGCTCTGCATAGTGCGACATCGGGATGAAGCGGGCGTCGGATTTCAACCCGAGCATGCCCGCGTTGATGTCGTCGAGACGGTCCCAGAACTTTTCGTCATGATCGGCCATGATGATCCTTTCGCGGCCGCGACCTTCGCGGCGTCGATCATCAACGGTGGCGCGCGCGCGACGGTTCCCCGCCGCCGGGCGCTCGTCGATCAGATGGCGATCTTCCGGCTGTCGGCCAGCGGATCCGAGATGCCGCAATCCGAACTCGGCGTCTCTTCGGTCTTTGCGCGGCGGCGTTTCCGCCCGACCTCGGGCTGCAGGCTGCTGTTCTCGTCGATGAAGTCGAGGACCAGCGGTCGGATGTTCAGACGCCAGCTTTTTCCGGCGAAGATGCCGTAATGGCCCGCGCCGGGTTCCAGGTGCTGGGTCTTCTTTTCGGCCGGGACGCCCGAACACATGTCCAGCGCCGCGACGCACTGGCCGGGTGCTGAAATGTCGTCGTCAGCCCCCTCGACGGTCATGATCGCGACGTCGCGGATGCTGCTGATATCGACGGGCTTGCCCTGCACGGTAAAGCGATTCTGCGCGATTTCGAGGTTCTTGAAGATCCGTTCGACGGTCGAGAGATAGAATTCGGCGGTCATGTCCATCACCGCCAGATATTCGTCGTAGAAGCGATTGTGGCGGTCGCCCTCGCTGCCCTCGCCACGGGCATCGGCGAAAATCTTGTCCACGAACGCCTTGGTATGTGTCTCGACATTCATGGCGATGAAGCTCGAAAGCTGCGCCAGCCCTGGATAGACCATCCGTCCCGCACCGCGATACTTGAAGCCGACCGACTGGATGGCGAGATGTTCCAACTGTCCCATCGTCAGGCGGTTGCCGAAATCGGTCACCTCGGTCGCGGCGGCATCCGGATCGACCGGTCCGCCGATCAGCGTCAGCGTCCGGGGCTGGGCAGCAGGCTCCTCTGCGGCCAGCATCGCCACGGCGGCCAGCGACAGCGGCGCGGGCTGGCAGACCGCGATGACATTCGTATCGGGTCCAAGATGGCGCATGAAATCCACGAGGTAGAGCGTGTAATCCTCGATGTCGAACTTGCCCTCGCTCACGGGGATATCGCGGGCATTGTGCCAGTCGGTGACGTAGACGTCGCAATCCGGCAGAAGAGAAGTGACCGTCGAGCGCAGCAGCGTCGCGTAATGGCCCGACATCGGCGCGACCAGCAACACCTTGCGTGGCTTGGGGTCCCGCCGCGCGACGCGGAAATGGACCAGATCGCCGAAGGGGCGCCGCAGTTCTTTCTCGACATAGACGATGTGATCCTGCCCCGCCTCGCCGGAAATCGGGGGAATTTCCCAGTCGGGCTTGATCACCATCCGCGAAAAACTGCGCTCGGTCACCTCGCCCCAAGCGCCCAAGACCCTCAGCATCGGGTTCGGTGTCAGTGCGAACGCCGGGTAGGACGCGAAGGCCCGTGCCGTGGCCCCTAGCCATTCGTTGGTGTTCCGGATCGTTTCCATCGTGTCGTAGGACGCGATACCGCTGAAGCCTCTGTATGCCATCTTTTCCAGCCTTCTTGCTGCGTCGCGGCAGAATGGGTGGGGATGTCGACAGCCGCATTTCGCGTCGGGAGTCGGCTTTACCCAAAGGGGGCCGTGCGCGTAGTATTCACAAGGCGTAAGGGGGAAGACGCATCATGGCAAGCACGACAAGGGTCTCACGTCGCAACGTCGGGCGCGCAGACAAGGCCGCGAAGCCGGGTGAAGCTGCCGAAAAACCGCAGGTTAAGTCCGATAATTCGACCGCCAAGGCAGAAAAACCGCCGCGCCGCAGTGCAGAAAAAGGCGACAAGGCGACGGGAGCCTCACAGTCCAGCAAAGCCGTAAAGCAGCCATCGAAAAGATCGCCCTCGTCCGCCAAAGGCAAGGATGGCGCGGGACCGAAAAGCCGCAGCAAGACTGCGACGACGCGTGCCGGATCGTCGCGCAAGGCTGTGGCCGAGATGTCGGCCAGTCCGACCCGCGGGACACGCGCTTCCACCAAGGCAAAAGCCGTGGCGCCATCGAGGGCACGTCTCTCCACAGGTGCGGACGAGGGCAGGGCGCCGGACCAGATCGCGTCGGATGCCTCGACGCGAGCAAGTGAGGCGCGGACGGCACATGCTGCGGGCGCACCGAACCCACCGACTGCGACACATCAGGAGAAACCGGGCGATGACGGGCCGGATGCGGGCGCCAAGGCAAGCGCGGGGCTGATCGCCAATCTGGAACGGATCGAGTCGCTGAGCCAGCGGCTGATCGCGGGGCTTGCGCAGCGTCCGACACCCAATCCGGGCGTCGATGGACCGGGCCCCGAACTCTACGCCTCTGCCGCATCGGCCTGGATGAAGATGCTGACCGAACAGCCGGCGCGGGTGATCGAGCAGCAGGTGAACTTCTGGGGCGAGACGCTGAAGCATTACGCCAAGGCACAGGACGCGCTGGTCAAGGGCCGCATGACCGCGCCCGAGGACGATCCCGACGAAGCCGAGGCGCGCCCTGACAAGCGGTTTTCCAATCCGCTCTGGAACACGCATCCGTTCTTCAACTACGTGAAGAAACAATACCGCATCAACGCGAAGGCCATGCAATCAGCCGCCGCCGATCTCGAGATGCCGGACCGGATTGCGCGGAAACGGCTCGATTGGCTGACCGGGCAGATCATCGACATGATGGCGCCGACGAACTTTCTCGCTACCAATCCAGACGCGCTGGAAAAGGCGGTCCAGACCGAGGGTGAGAGCCTTGTCCGAGGGCTGGAAAATCTGGTTCGCGATGTGGAGCAGAACCGGGGCGATCTGGTCGTATCGCTGGCCGATCGCGACGCCTTCACCGTGGGCGGGAACATCGGCACCACCGAAGGGAAAGTGGTCCACCGAGGTCCGCTTTACGAACTGATCCAGTACGCGCCGCGCACCGAACAGGTCCATGCGCTGCCGCTGGTGATCTTTCCGCCCTGGATCAACAAGTTCTACATCCTCGACCTGAAGCCGCAAAACAGCCTGATCCGCTGGCTTGTCGATCAGGGTCATACGGTCTTCGTTGTGTCGTGGAAGAACCCCGATCCGTCCTTCGCCGAGACGGGGATGGAAGACTACGTCGCGGCCTACCTGGACGCGTCCGAGCGGGTGATGGAGCGAACCGGCCAGAAGAAGCTCAACATCACCGGATACTGCATCGCCGGTACCACGCTGGCCGCGACACTGGGCGTGCTGAAGCAGCGCGGCGACGATCGGGTCAACAGTGCGACCTTCCTCACCACGCTGACCGACTTTTCCGATCTGGGCGAGTTTCTCACCTTCCTGCAGCCCGATTTTGTCGAGGGCATCCGCGAGGAAGTCTCGCGGCGCGGGATCTTTCCGGCGCAGCTGATGTCGCGCACGATGAGCTTTCTGCGCGCGAACGATCTGGTCTGGGGCCCTGCGATCCGCAGCTACATGATGGGCGAGACGCCACCCGCCTTCGACCTGCTCTACTGGAACGGCGACAGCACCAACCTGCCGGGCCGAATGACACTGGACTATATCGACGGGCTTTGCGTGCAGAACCGACTTCCGAAGCACGGCTTCACGGTGCTTGGTCATACGGTGACGCTGGCGGACGTGACGGTCCCGCTCTGCTCGGTCGCCTGCGAAACGGACCATATCGCGCCCTGGAAGGATTGCTGGAAGGGCGTCGCGCAGATGGGGGCGGACGACAAGACCTTCGTGCTGTCTGAATCAGGGCACATCGCCGGGATCGTGAACCCGCCAAGCAAGAAGAAGTACGGCCATTATGCGGGCGACGGTGGGTTTAGCGCGGATCACGCAGTCTGGAAGGATGCCGCCACGTTCCGAGAGGGCAGCTGGTGGCCGCTTTGGGGCGAATGGCTGGCCGCGCGCTCGGGCGACATGGTCCCGGCGCGGCAGCCGGAAGATGACCTGGGGGACGCACCCGGCGAATACGTGCATGAGCGCGCAACCTGATTAATTCTTCGAAAACAATTATCTAGGCTGAAAATTCGCTGGCTCGGCGGATTTTTGCTGCGGTGCAGCAGCAAAACCCTTGCAATGCTGCACCGCAGCATCCATATTCCTGTCATCGAAACAATGAATTCCGCTGGCCGCCGAATGTGACGCGGCCCAAGCATCGAAAGGAGCAATGACATGGCCAAGACCCCCGACTACACCAAGAACTTCCAGGACATGATGTCGAACTTCCCGATCGACACCAGCTCGATGCAGGACGCGTTCCGTTCGCAGACCGCGCTGGGCGAGCGTATGACCCGCGCCGCGCTGTCGGCCGCCGAGCGTTCGACCGAGATCTCCGCCCAGTGGGCCAAGGACTCGATCGCGCGCGTCGGCGAACTGGCTTCGACCAAGGAAGACCCGTCCGACTACGCCAAGGCGATGAGCGATTTCGCCTCTGCTTCGGCCGAGATGACCGCCGAGCACATGGCCGCTTTCGCCGAAGTCGCGAAGAAGCTGCAAATGGACACCGTCGATCTGATGCTGTCGGCCGGCAAGGACATGGCGTCGGACGCGCAGAAGGTGGCTGAAAAAGCGACCCGCGACACGCAATCCGCCGTCCGCAAGACGACTGCTGCCGCCAAGGAATGATCTGACCCTTTGAGGCCAGAGAACAGAAAAAGGGACGGGAGACCGTCCCTTTTTTCTTGCCTGAACCAGACCGGCGCCTGTCGATCCGTTCATGTTCTGCGAATTTTCTTTGCGTTTCGCCCAAGCGGGCGCCATCATGCTGCAAGTGCAACAGATGCCGGGGCGCAATCCATGAATGACAGCCAGAGCCCGCTTCTGATCAAGCGATATGCCAGCCGGCGGCTCTACAATACCGAGACCAGCGACTACGTCACGCTCGAGGATATCGCGGCCTTCATCCGCGCCGGACGCGAGGTGAAGATTGTCGACCTGAAATCCGGTGACGACCTGACCCGTCAGTACCTGCTGCAGATCGTCGCCGAGCATGAAAGCCGCGGCGAAAGCGTGCTTCCCATCGACGTGCTGACCGACCTGGTGCGCAGCTATACGACGCAGGCGCAATCCGTCGTGCCGCAATTCCTCGCCGCGAGTTTCGAAATGCTGCGTGAGGGTCAGTCGAAGGTGATGGAGAACATGGCGGCGATGAAGACGCCCATGACCGCCATGCCCGGTTTTGAGGCCTTGCAGCGTCAGCAGCAGATGTTCCTTCGCACGATGATGGGCGGATGGCGCAGCGGTAGCTCCGGCCCCGAACCGGATGAGATGGATGAGGCGACCTCTCCATCGGGAGAAAGCGGCAACGCGGATCGCAGCCGGGCCACGCCAAGCAGGCCGGCCGCGCGCACCCAGCCTGCGTCCGACGCCGTGCCGACAGGCGACGGCGATGACATGGCGGAAATCCGTCGCCAGCTGACCGAATTGCAGCAGCGCGTCTCCAAGCTCTGACTTGCACGCCCGGTCACGCCGCGCTACACGCGCGGCCACGGACGGTTGGCCGAGTGGTCGAAGGCGCACGCCTGGAAAGTGTGTAGGCGGGGAACCGTCTCGAGGGTTCGAATCCCTCACCGTCCGCCATTCTTCCTTCCTATCGGTTTAAAATTTAATGTATTTCCTAACGCCAAGCTTTCTGCGGTAGCAGTTGGGTAGCATTCGGCTCAACGAGGCAGATTGGTCCTGCCTTGCTCGACTATATAGGGTCGAGAACCTGACCGTAGTAGGGGGCCCTAAGCAATCCCGATCGTGGACGACTCAACCGCGATTGCGGTCGATCGACAGATGCAGTCGGAGAGAAGGCAGTGGCACAAATGTTCCGCCCTCTTGTCGAGCCCACAGCTACGCACGTTCTCCATAGCGCGCGCCGGGTCACTCGGGTGGCGCCGCACCTGGAACTTGACGGTGTTCAGCCAAGATCCGACGAGAAGGCGTGATCGGCATATTCCACCTTGGCAAGCTGCTTGATGAAACCGGTCACTTCGCCGCGAACCCAGCGGATAGAACCAGGCCCAAGACGGCGCGGCTGCGGGAAACTCGGATCAGAACGCAGCCAGCGGTCGACAGACGCCTCGCTCGCAGAGAGGATCTTGCAGAGTTCATTCTTGTTGATGAGGCGCAGGTCGTCGCCCGCGAAGCGCGTGTCTTTCGTCATTCCATCCTCTTTCGCCCTACCGAATGTGGGTCAAATATCGTTTGACTCAATCGCCCTCCGGACGCAGAGAAAGAGATGTCGAGACTCTCACTTGTGCGGCTGCCGAAGTGGCGGCTGCGCCGGAGTTTTCCTGCACAGCACAGACATTATAGCGATCAGGGCTTAAAGGCTGAAACGCGAATTGCCATTACGTCCTGATGTTCCTGTGGATATCGATTCCTAAGCCAGCGTCTGCTGATCCTAAACTCCGCCTTTGGCAATGGTCGGAGCCATTGCAACTAAGTTTCTAAAATGAAACGTGCTTCGGAACGACGTGATGTTCGCCTGATCAGTGTTGGCTACGCAGAGACACTGTAGGTGCCGACATGGCTCATAATTGCGCTATTGCGGTTACCCCGATAACGCCGTTTCTCTTTCGGATAGTGATCGTCCATGAGTGAACTGCAAGCCGCTGCGTCCTCGCAATGCTGGGCTAACTTGACCTAAGGACACATCTGCAAAAAAGAGGTAGACCTTCCAGTTTCCGGATTACCGACGGTTGCCGACATGGTTGAAGCGTCGTTCTCAACGCGTGCTATACACCCTCTTGACACAATCGCGACCCGGGCGCCTGACCGCGCGAAAGGTGCCTCGCGGGCTGAGAAGCAAAGTCAAGGCAGCGTGATGTCGGCCCATCATCTGTTTGTCAGCCGAGGGATAGCGCGCCGCGAAGTCGTTACCTTCATAGGAACCAGGACGCGCGCTGCCGACTGGTGTCTGCAATTGGCTCTCCCGGCCCCACGAGGCCTCAAAATTGTCAAGAGCGTTACACCTGTAACGCTTCTGTAACGCTCGATGTAACACCCTAAGTGTATGTAAGTATTGTATATATTTATATCTGTTACACTGTTACAGATAAATACAGAATTATATATATACACGTACACACACATACCCGCACATAGATACATTCACCCCGCGTAACAGGCGTAACACCGTTACAGCGTTGTTTTGAAACGATTTCGGTGTAACAGCTCGTCAGCTCATGCCGTAACGGTCGCTCTTTTCGCTCGTTTTCAGCGATATCCACAGTTTCAAGCTGTGCATCGCTTTGAGCTTTCGCTCCGAACGATTAGGCTTGCTCTGCCGACGACGAGAGCGGGATTGAGAGATGACGTGCAGCAGCCTTTATCGCAGAGCCAGGAGTAACCCGCGCCCTAAGCCCAAGCGGGTTGCGGGCCGGCGGATGCGCAGCCGTCCCGATTTATCCGTCGAGACGGTCATTGCTCCGCAGCTTGCGTTCGGCGCTTCGGCTAGCTTCGCGGGTGATAACGAGAGAGTGGCGACTATGGTCTTGGCTCACCCCGGCAAGCCGCTCCGCCAACTCCACCTCGCCGATCACACCGCGCGCCTCCAGATCACGCGCCAGGCGCTCGAGCAGCGCGCGGTGCTCGCGCAGGATCGCGGTCGCTTCGTCGAGGGCGTGGTCGAGTTTGCGCTGCAATCGGGCGCGGACATGCGCGGGCAGATCGAGGATCATCCGGCGCTCGGGCATGTCATCGACCGAGAGATGGCCATGATCGCCGAGGCCGAAGGCGAGTTCACCGGCGATGAGAAGCTGCGTCGCCTTCGCCAGGTCACTGCGTGGCTCGCCTCCCGCGCCTCCAGAGATATCGCCGAGGACGAGGCGCTCCGCGGCGCGGCCGGAAAGATGACCGATGCAGTGGCGGTGGATTTCCGCTTCGGTCAGGTCCGTGCGATGCCAGCGCGCCAGCGTCTCCGCGCCCTCGCGACCGATGCGCAGAGCCTTCACCACCGCAAGATCGAGCGCGGTCATCACCACGGCGTGGCCGGCTTCATGGATCGCGGCACGGCGCCGCATCGCTTGCGGCATATCGGTGACATCAGGAGCCAGCGCCCGACGCAAATCCGCTTCGGTCAGCAGACGCGCTTCGCGTCGCGCGCTGGCCCGCGCGTTGCGGACGGCCGCCGCGCAATCGGCACCGGTGCGGCCAAGCGCCAATTCGGCAAGCATGGCCAGGTCAGCATCGGGCAGATCAGTGGCAAGGTGCTGGCGCAGGATCGTGGCCAGTGCCGCGACGTCCGGCAGTGGAATGTAGACCAGGTCATCGAAGCGTCCCGCCCGACGGATCGCCGGATCAATCCGGTCAGGATTGTTGCAGGCGCCGATGACGACGACGCCCTCGCGGCCTTCGACTCCATCGAGCTCTTCGAGGAGGCCGGCGATGACTTTCTCTTCGTAAGCCTGGTTGCTCGAGCTTCTTCTCGACGTGCGGCTGCCGAAAGCGTCGATCTCGTCGATGAAGAGGATGGCGGGCGCCTGTGCGACAGCGCGCTCGAAACTCTCGCGCATCGCGCGCAGCATGTCGCCGAGGTGCCCGTTCGCTTGCCACGCGCCGTAGCTGCCGGCCTCGAGATGGATCCCCGGCTCGCGAGCCATCGCGCGGGCGAGCTCGGTCTTGCCGCAGCCGGGCTGGCCGGCGATCAGCAGGCCGCGATGGACGTCGCGCCAAGGCAACTCGTTCGCCTGCCACGCTCGCAGATCCGTGACGATGCCGGTTGCGATACGCTGTGCCTCACCGAGGCCAGCGAGATCGGCGAGGCGAATGCCGCAATCCCCGGTCGAAACGCTGGAGGACGGTTTGCCGGGGATCTTTCCTTCAGCTGCTGGCCCTGCCGCGGCCAGAGGCTCGCGCAGGTGTGCCGCGGCCGCCTCGGCGCTGTCGCAGCGCAGGGCCAGCATCAGCTGCAGCATCGGCAGCTGTGCAAGTTCCATATCGGAGGGCAGCAGCTCGCGCACCGCAGCTGCGTCCGTTCCTGGGTATGCGCCCGCGAGCAACGCGGCGACGATCTCGCGGTCGAAGCCGCGCATCGTCAGAACCGTGGCCGGCGCGGCGCCAATGATCTCTTCAGGCGCGATCGCGGGTGGCAGCAGCAGGATCACCGGCGCGGCGTAAGCCAAAGCCGCCGCGAGATCTTTCGCCAGCAAGTCGAGAAGCTTGCTCTCGCCGCGGACGTGATGCGCGCCGTTGACGAGGATGACAGCACCGGGACGGTATCGGCCCATCGGGTCGTCGCAAAGAGTCAGCCCTGCGGGCAGCGCCGCCTTCAGCAGCATGGTGATCTCGTGCGTGAACGCTGCATCGACATTGCCGAGCACGATCAGCGCGTTCTTCGTCAGCGCCGCCTCGAGCGTCGCGCGACTGCCAAGTGTCGCGGCGAGCGCGAGGATCAGAAGGTTCTGGCGATGGGTCAGAGACGCCGGCGCTTGAGGCGCCTTGCCACGATCGCGCGATGACGTGCTTGTCTCGTCGCTGGCGCGACGATCGAGAGTCTCGCCGAGTTCATAGAAGCCCGCTGCAGATGTGTCGGTCGGCTTGGCGAGCAGGCTCTGGCGAATCTCCGCCGCGAAGGCGCGCCAGTTGGACGTGGATGCTGGAGTCTCGGTCATGGCGACCTCCGGAAGGTTAGTGAAGGGAAAGGGAGCGAGCCTGGCCGGCTCCTCGCACTCAACTCCGTCTCACAGTGAGGGCGAGGACGAGGGCGAGACGGCCAAGGCCGAACCAGGGCGAGAGCCGGGATCGGGCGTCCCAACCCCGGCTCCCGGAGGCTCAGCGCCGCATCTTGTTACGTTGCCGGAAGCGTCCGCGACGCTGCTTGCGCGTCTTGCGCTTGCTGCGCGAACCGGGCCCGGTCTCCTTGTCCGCCTCCATCGCAGCTGCCGCACTCTTCGCAGCCTTCGCCCGCCGTGCGACCACGCCCTTGACCCGGATCTCGAGCGCATCGAGCAGGCTCATGATCTCCGCCTCGATGACCGAGTCGTAGAGCTCGCTCACGCAGTTCACCTGGCCCGCGAAGACGGTGCGATCGAGAACGGCGTCGGGGTAAAGCCGGCGCAATGTCAGGTGCAGATCCTTTTCCATCCGGATCGCGTCGCGACCCGTCGGGATCTCGATGGTGCGCAGCAGCATCGCATATTGATCCCGTTCGGTCGTTAGCTGGAACTGCAGCCGAGAACGCGGATCGCGCGAGAAGCCGACCTTGATCGCATCCGTCCCGTCGGCCAGGACAAAGCGCATCGCGTAGATGTAGCTTGGGTCCCGCGTCCAGCCATCGCTGCAGCCGCCGCACGCGAAGCGGCCGGTGCGCATGTTCGCGATGGCGACACGCTGCACATGGCCACAATCGTGGCGGTAGAGACGGTAGTTCAGGTTACCGTCAGGATCACTGCCGATCAGCGCCCAATCGCGTGCGGCTGCTTCCCGCTTGAGCCGTTCCTCAAGGCACACGGCGCAGCGGATTGCGGTCTGCTCCTGCCGAACCCGTTGCAGCAGCTCTGTCTGGCGCTCCGTCTCATGACCGCAGGCGAGCCGGATGCGGAGATATTGCGAGCGATCTCCGCGGCCGAGATAGGTGACATCGGCTGCGCGGCATAGCTCGCGGCGAGCTACCTCGAGACAATGCGGGCAGATCGGCACACAGGTGCGAAGCACGAAGATCTTCGTGACCATCTCCAAGCCGCAGATCTCGTGCCGCAGCACAAGGTGGTTTTTGTCACGGACACGAGCCGTGATCTCGTAGCCTTTCTCGTCAGCAAAGCCGTGCCACAGATCCGGGATGTCGCGATCGAAGATCGGATAAGAATGGCCACAGACGGTGAGGGTGGGACGCAGGGTGAAGTTGGGCATGGGAAGCCCTCCTGTGATCAGGTGAGAGGAAGACAGCATCCAGCGACCGCGCAGGCGCGTGACGCCTGCGGCGAAGGCAGGCTGGAGGACAGGCCGGACCCGGTCAGAAACCGGGCTAGTTCAGCCGATGCTGTCAGGGGGGAAGTTGGAGGTCAGGCCGCCAGGAGCTCGGCGTCGCGTTCAGTCTCGGCTTCGAGACTGACGCCATCTTGCAGGTAGAGAGGGAGGCCAGCCATCTGCGAGATGCGCCGGTCGGCCGCGGCCAGCAGATGCGCGACATGCAACGCTGCGGTGCCCTCGCCGGGGACGGCCAGATAGGTGGCGAACTCCGGCTTGCAATCTGCATAGCGCCGGAACGCCGACGCGGTGCCTTCACGGACGAGCGTCGCGAGGATCAGCGTCATCCGGCGAAGTGGGACATCCTCGGCGCAAGTCGGGGTGAGAGCGGTGATCGCCGCCAGTTCCGCGTAAAGCGCGTCCTGCGCGTCGTCGGCGGCGTCGAGCTTGTCCTGGTATGCGGCGTCAACCGCATCGACCTTCGCGAGGTCGCGCTCAGCCGTGACGTGTTCTTCGAGGACGGTGAGAAGGGCCGCGAACGCAGTCGCGAGAGGGGAAAGGGGAGGCGCTTCAATTGCAGCAGGGGGAGTGGTATTGAACTTGGTAGCCATGGGAGCTCCTTCGACGAGTTTCGATGGTAGGTCCTCGGCAAGAGCCCAATCTCTGCCTAGGACCGCCTAAATATGACGTTGTAAATTCGAAAAATCAATAATGATATCGTGAGATGGTAAAAAAAACTTTGGTTGGGCGCCCACGGGTCGATACCGAGCCTGTCACTCTGCGCCTACCTCGCGAAATTATCGAGATGATTGACGACAGGCGGCGGCTCGAAAAGGACCTTCCGACGCGACCGGAGATGATCCGTCGCGCCCTTGTGCAATGGTTCGAGAACACCACTCCCAGCGGTAATCATTAAGTGTCTGGTGACGAACCTGCGCGTCGATCCCTGGCCCAGCAATGATGACACGATACTGACGGTTCGCGTCGGGTGAGTGTGAACCGTCGCCACACCGACGAATTGGAGCACTTTAGCGTCCAGCGTGACACGGAGGTCCGGATCCGACGGCTTTGGAGGACACGGCTGCAGTCGAGGCCGACGGATTTGTTTGGCGTGTCTGTTTACCCTGGCCTCGTCAGGATCATTGAGGGCTGGGAGCAAGACACCGCTCCCAGCGAGTTCGTGTCGTAACGGTCACTTAGCTGGCCCTACTAAGTCCTCGCCGTCGCCTCAGAAGCTCTTTGTTAGGAACAGCTTCAGGTTGCGACCCGGTGCTGGGCCAGTGAGATAGGTCGCAGGCACATAGTCGCGGTCGGTCAGGTTATCGATACCCATATTGACCTCGACACCCCGCAGCGGACCATTCTCCGGCGACCAGATGGCGTAGATGTCGTAGACACCGTAACCGCCCCTGTGGTCCCCGCTAGGCTTGTCGCGGCCATCTGCAATGATCCCTCGGCCGCCGATCCGCCATTCGGGGCTCGCGTTCCAGTCGGCAGACAGGATCACCCGATCATTCGGAAGCGTATCCAGAACCGTGCCGTCCTGATCCTCGCCATCGACGACGGAGATTGCGCCCCCGAACTGCCAAGCTCCCGTCAGGTAGCTTGCTTCCAATTCGCCACCGCGAAGGTAGGCGCGCTCGACGTTGACATAGGCCGGAGTCGGGGCAGGGGCGTTGGTGCGCACGATCAGATCGTCGATATGGTTGCGAAAGAGGGTCAACTTCAGCGCGGCCTCGTCGCCCGGCCGCACGAGGTCCTGTGCGCGATAGCTGACGCCGATCTCGACATTCTTGCCCTGTTCGTCCTTCAAGTCGGGTGAGGCTGCGCCGCCCGCGAACCCGTCATAAAGCTCGTCAACCGTCGGCATCCGGTTCACGAATGCCAGCGATCCGAAGGCCGACCAATTGTCTGTCAGCCGGTAGAGGACCGAGATCTGGGGCTCGATTGCCTCCGAGTCGACCCGGTCAGAGGTGATGGCAACACTGTCCTTCGGCTCTGTGCGCTGTCGTTCATAGCGCAGGCCGCTGTTGACCGTGAAACGGCCCCATTCCAGTTCCGACCAAGCGAAGGCCGCTGCTGAGCGCGTCAGCCCCTCCGGGTGAGACGAGGATGGGGTGGTGCTGGACCGATCCTGCCGGAACGTCTCGACCCCCGCCGTCAGGTAGTGGCTGTAGCCTGACCCGGACAGATCGGCCACGTTCTGCGCCTTGAGCCGCCACAACGCATAGTCGCGTCGCCCGAGAAGGCTGTCCATGATCGGTTCCGCCGGAACGCTGCCCTGCTGCACATCCTTGATCGTGTTCGTATAGGACAGCGTCACTGTCGCGTCGATGTAGCGGTTGTTCTGCGGATCCCAGCCCCATTCCAGGCGCGCGACCTGATCGCGGGTCAGGATGTCGCCAAGACCCCAGCCGGTAAAGCCCGGAAACAATCCGATCTGTGCGCCCTCGAGTTGGTTGAAGTCCTGATCGTCACCCTCGGCTTCCAAATGCTGATAGGACAGCTCGACATGGTGGTCACCGAAGGTCTTGCGCGCCTTCAGAAGCAGGTTCGCCGTGTCGGCATTGGCCCTGATGATGGTGTCGCCGTCGCTGTCGGTCGTGTCGCCCAGTGTGCGGTAAGCGAAGGCGGCCAGCGCCTCGAAATCCTCGCGGGGCCGCCAGCCCCACGCGACGCTGGACAGCGCCCCATCGGGATTCGACGCATAGCCCAGCTTAACCCGCCCGCCGCTGGTCTGACCCGGCGCGATCAGATCACCCGGATCGATCGTTTCCATCGCGATCACCCCGCCCAACGCACCCGAGCCGTAAAGCGTTGATGCACCCGGTCCACGCAGAACTTCGACGCGCTTGAGAAAGTCGGGTTCGACGAAGAGAGACCCTTGGCGATACGACTCGTAGTATTTCTTTTCACCATCGATCAGCTGGACAATCCCGGCTTCGGACGCTGCGGTGCCGGATGAGCCGAAGCCGCGGATATTGAACCCTTGGCCGAAGAAGCTACTGGAACCGACGCCTGAGACCCCGGGGATCGTCGCCAGCACGTCACCGATGGTGCCTGGCCGGATCTGTTCCAACTCTTCAGAGTCTACAACGCTTGTCGATTGCGGGACCTGCGACGCGACCTTGTCGACGCCCGCCCGAAGGATCAGCGGGTCGAGAATGTAGGGGTCAGCGCCCTCCTGCGCGAAGCTTGGCAAAGCGGTCGCGGTCGTGCCGAGCAACAGAACAAAAACGTTAATTCGCAAAGACATCGCCGGATACTCCGTTCAGCATGAATGGGAAAACATGCTGGCCCGATGCTGGCATCTTGCGTTCGATTAACAGCCTGATTAAAACTGTCAAGTATTGTTGCCCCACTTTCGGGCTTCCTGACCAGAGGTTTTGCATGAACGCCCTGACGCCCTCCCGCCTTCGCGAGCTGAAGCGCGACGCCACCGTTCGTCCCTTCGATCTGGCCCAACAGCTTTCCATCCCAGAGGCCGCTCTGGTCGAGGCAGATCTGAGTCTGGGAGCCGTCCGGCTTGACTCGACCATCGGGCGGCTGATCCCGGCCGTTCAGCGATTGGGCGAGGTCATGGCGTTGACGCGCAACCGGTCCTGCGTGATCGAGAAGCTGGGAACCTACAATGAGTTCCATGACGGCGATCATGCGGCGATGACCGTGGACGCCGAGATCGACCTTCGCATGTTTCCCCGCCAATGGGTCCACGCTTATGCGGTAGAGGCAAAGGACGACAGCGGCACCAGACGCTCGATCCAGGTCTTCGACGCGGCGGGCGATGCGATCCACAAGGTCCATCTTCGGACTGAGTCCGATTTGGCGATGTGGGACGCGCTGCTGACCGATCTCGCACTGCCGGATCAAAAGACGATGTCAGATTTTGCCGAGCGTCCGGCGCCGGAAGGTGCACGGATGGCCGACGACAAGGTCGGGATCCTGCGCGCGGAATGGTCGCGGATGACCGACACGCACCAGTTCAACACGCTCGTGCGCCGCCTGAAGATGAACCGTCTCGGCGCCTACCGAGCGGTGGGCGAGCCGTTCGTGAAGCCGCTTGTGACCGATGCGGTCCCCGCGATGCTGGAAGCCGTGCGCGACCGTGACCAGCAGGTCATGCTGTTCGTCGGAAACGCCGGGTGCATCGAGATCCATTCCGGGCCGATCCGCGAATTGAAACCGATGGGTCCTTGGCTGAACGTGATGGACGACCGCTTCAACCTTCATCTGCGCGCCGACCATGTGGCCGAGGTCTGGCTGGTCGACAAGCCGACCAAGCGGGGCGCGGCCATCTCGGTCGAGGCGTTCGACGCGGAAGGCGCGTTGATCTTCCAGTGCTTCGGCATGCGCCCCGAAAAGGGCGGCGATGCCGAAGGCTGGGCGCGGCTGGTCGAAGACCTGCCGACGCCGGTGGCGCCATGACGATCCGCCTGACCGTCGCCGCGCTGCTTGCTCTCGCAACGCCGGCAGCGGCCGACCCGCATCCCGAAGCGCAGCGCATCCTGTCGATCGGCGGTTCGGTCACGGAGATTGTCTATGCCCTGGGACAGCAGGATCGGCTGATCGCGCGGGACACGACGTCCAGCTTTCCGGCCGAGGCGCAGTCGCTTCCCGATGTCGGCTACATGCGCGCCCTGTCTCCCGAAGGGGTTCTGTCGGTCAGACCGGATCTGATCCTGTCGGAAGACGGGGCCGGACCGCCCGAGACGATCGCCGTTCTGCGGCAGGCCGACATTCCGTTCGAGACGATCCCGGCCGGGACCAACGCCGACGGTCTGGCGGCAAAGATCGAAGCCGTCGCCAATGCGTTGGGTGTCCCCGATGCAGCCAAGGCGCCGGTCGCGGATCTGCGCGCCGATCTGGCGGCCCTGGACGCATCGGCCCTCGACGGGGATCGCAAGCGGGTCCTGTTCATCCTGTCGCTGCAGGGCGGGCGAGTGATGGCCTCCGGCACGGGGACCGCAGCCGATGCGATGATCCGGCTGGCCAAAGCCGACAACGCCATTGCAGCCTTCGAGGGTTACAAGCCGCTGACCGACGAGGCGATCACCGCTGCCGCGCCCGATGTCATCGTGATGATGGACCGTGGCGAAGCGACCGGCAGCCATGACGCCGCCTATGCGGACCTGCTGGCGATGCCCGCAATCTCGACGACGCCTGCGGCAAAGGCGGGGGCGGTCATCCGCATGGACGGGCTTTACCTGCTGGGCTTCGGTCCCCGCACGGGCCAAGCGGCGCGCGACCTGCACCGGGCCATCTATGGATCAGGCCATGGTGGCGCTTGAGGCCGATGCCGGACGGCTCGACGGAGACCGCGCGCATCTGGGTCGCAACATCGCCATCCTGCTGTCCGTTCTGCTTTTAAGCGTCGCGATCCTGTCTCTTGGTCATGGCGCGTCGGGCGTCTCGGCGTGGACGGTCCTGATTGACTGGATGACCGGGCAAACGGTCGATGTGACGGATCGTGTCGTCCTGTTCGACATCCGCTTGCCGAGACTGGCGACGGGGATCCTGGTCGGCGCGTCCCTAGCTGTCTCGGGCGCGATCATGCAGGGATTGTTCCGCAACCCGCTGGCCGATCCGGGCCTGCTGGGCGTCAGCGCCGGCGCGGGACTGGGGGCGATCGCAGCTCTCGTTATGGGCGGCCTGCTGCCCCCGGCCGTCGCTGCCGCGGCGGGCTGGCATCTGGTGTCCCTGTCAGCCTTTTTTGGCGGCTGGATCGCTATGCTGACGCTTTACGCGATCTCGACGCGGCAAGGACGCACCTCGATCGCGACCATGCTGCTGGCTGGGATCGCGCTGGCCGCGATGGTCGGCGCGGTATCAGGCCTGATCGTCTACCGGGCTACCGATGACCAGCTTCGCGACCTGACCTTCTGGGGCCTCGGCTCGCTTGCAGGGGCCAGTTGGACAAAGCTGGCTGCCGCCGCGCCGCTGATGCTGGTTGCGCTTGCGGCCAGCCCGCTGATCGCGCGGGGACTGGACGGTCTGGCCCTGGGCGAGGCGATGGCCGCGCATGTGGGAATCCGCGTGCAGCGCGTGAAGGCCGCAGCGATCCTGACCGCAGCTGGCGCGACCGGAGCCGCCGTGGCGATTTCCGGTGGGATCGGCTTCGTCGGCATCGTCGTTCCGCATCTGCTGAGGCTGGTCGCCGGTCCCCGGCATCGCTGGCTGCTGATCAACTCCGCTTTGCTGGGCGCAACCGTGCTGGTCGGGGCCGACATGATCAGCCGCACGATCATAGCGCCTGCCGAACTGCCCATCGGGATCATCACCGCCATGATCGGCGGGCCGTTCTTCCTGTGGGTGCTGCTGTCGAACCGAAGGACACTGGACGCATGAGCCTTGTCGCGCGCGGTCTTGATGTCGACCTGGGCAAGCGTCGCGTTCTTCGCGGCATCGACCTGACCGCGCCGGCGGGTCAGCTGACGGCCATCATCGGACCCAACGGCTCGGGCAAAACCACGTTGCTGCGCTGCCTGACCGGCGAGATCGCCGCGACGTCCGGGACGGTTTTCCTCAACGGACGGGACACCGCCCTGATGCGCCCCGAGGACCTTGCCTCGGTTCGCGCGGTGCTGCCGCAGCAGACGACGCTGAGCTTTCCCTTCACCGTCGCCGAGGTCGTGTCGATCGCGCTAACGGCGAGTCCGACCCCGATGGCGGATCGGGCCGGTCTCGTCCGCAGCGCCCTGTCACAGGCGGGCCTGCCGGGCTATTCCGGTCGCCTGTATCAGCAGCTTTCCGGGGGCGAGCAGCAGCGCGTGCAACTTGCCCGAGCGCTGGCGCAGGTCTGGACCCCGACGGGTCGCGACGGGCCGCGCTGGCTGTTTCTGGACGAACCCGTCAGCAGCCTCGACATCGCGCACCAGATGCATGTCATGGAAACCGTTCAGGCCTATGCCCGCGACGGCGGCGGCGTTATCGCCGTCATGCACGACCTAAACCTGACAGCGATGTTTGCCGACCACGTCATGCTGATGTGCGCTGGCAGGATCGTGGCGAGCGGCACGCCCCAGGACGTCATGACCGACCGTAATCTCTCAGATGTCTATAATATCAAGATCGTGAGGAACTGCGTGCCGGCTGACGGCATCTGGGTTCTCCCACAGGCGAGCTGATCCGTAGCTTGCGGTCCAGCTAGCGTCGTATGTGGCATCGGTTCCCTTTGTTCGACCTGTCAATCAGGTTTCTGCGCAGGCTCGACCGCAATAGCTGATGACCTTCGGTGGGTCGCTTGTGGTGGTGCTCAGCCGTCTTTGGCAGCAGCGTGAGTGGCCTCGGTGGAAATCTTACCGGATGACAACCTCAGCCCTATGAAGATGAGCACCGTTCGATCAGAACGCTTCCTCGCTGCCTATCTCGCACGACATGGGGTCAAGGTCATCGTCGACCGACTTCCAAGCGAGGGAGAGCGGATCGAGAAGGTTCTTGCCCGGCACGCCACCGATCTTGATGCGGACATGATCGTCATGGGCGCGTGGGGCCATTCGCGCTTGCGGGAGCGCATC
>NZ_JAKZEU010000005.1 GCF_024359525.1 Paracoccus albicereus | reverse complement strand
GCGTTCAGGCGATCCACATGCGCAGGATCAGGGCGACGGTGCCGACCGCCGCGACACCGGCCAGCCACAGCAGGCCGAACCAGCCCAGCCGGCGGAGCCAGGTCTTGGGCCGCTTCGCCATCAGTGATAGCCGGTGTCGGCGTCGATCTTGCCGCGGAACACCCAATAGGCATAGGCGGTGTAGGCCAGGATGATCGGGATCAGGATCGAGGCGCCGATCAGCATGAAGACCTGTGCGTTGCGGGGGGCCGCGGCCTCCCAGATCGTGACCTCGACGGGGACGATATAGGGGAACATCGACACGCCCAGGCCCACGAAGCACAGCGCGAACATCGCCAGCGCCAGGAAGAATGGCCAGTAATCGTGGCGGTGGACATGCAGCGCGCGGAACATCAACAGCGCCAGCGCGATGACCGACAGCCCGACCAGCCCCGCCAGCGGGATGCCCCAGCCCGAGAACCAGCGCGCGTAATATCCTTCCTGCAGGAACGGCGTCCACAGGCTGACCACGATGATGAACCCGACCGTGGCGATGCCATAGAACCAGGCGCGCGTGCGCATCCGGTCCTGCAACTCTCCCCCGGTCTTCATCACCAGCCACGTCGCGCCAAGCAGCATATAGCCCACCACGACGCCGAGACCGACGGTGATCGAGAACGGCGTCAGCCAGTCCCACCAGCCGCCGGCATAGGCGCGGCCGGTCTGGTCGATCTCGATCCCCTGCAGCAGCGCACCAAGCGCCACGCCCTGCGCGAAGGACGCCATCGTCGAGCCGCCGATGAACGCGATGTCCCAGACCCCGCGCCAGCGCGTCGTGCGCCAGCGGAACTCGAACGCGACACCGCGGAAGATCAGCGCCAGCAGCATCGCGATCAGCGGCGCGTAGAGTGCGGGCAGGATCAGCGCATAGGCCAGCGGAAAGGCGGCCAGCAAGCCGCCGCCGCCCAGGACCAGCCAGGTCTCGTTGCCGTCCCAGACCGGCGCCACCGTGTTCATGATGATGTCGCGGTCGCCCCGCTCGCGTTCCGTCGCGAAGAGGATCCCGAGCCCGAGGTCGAAACCGTCGAGGATGACGTAGACCAGCACCGCGAAGGCGATCAGGAACGCCCAGATGAAGGTCAGGTCGAACGAGATGTTGTCCACGATCGGCATGTCACTCTCCGGGCTGAACGTGTTCGGGATGCTGGCGGGCGTGCTGCGGGGCGGGCGTGATCCCCGCCGCGCGGGTCGGCCCGCCGGTCGCGTCCTTCAGCCGCGGCTCCTGCGAGGATGGCGCGCGCGACATCAGCCGCATGATGTAGAAGGTGCCGGCCCCGAAGACCGCGAAATAGATCACGATGAACGCGATGAGCGAGGCCGCGACTGCCGGTGCGGCCAGCGGTGCCGCGCTGTCGATCGTGCGCAGGTGGCCATAGACCGTGAAGGGCTGGCGTCCGACCTCTGTCGTGATCCAGCCGGCCAGCACCGCGATCAGGCCGGACGGGCCCATCACGACGGCCGCGCGATGCAGCGCAGGCCAGTCGTAAAGCCTGCCGCGCCAGCGCGCCCACAGCGACCAGGCGCCCAGGCCCAGCATGGCGAAGCCGATCGCGACCATCACCCGGAACGCCCAGAAGACGATGAAGACCGGCGGCTGATCCTCGTCCGGGATCGTGTCGAGCCCGGCAAGCGGCGCGTTCAGATCGTGCTTGAGGATCAGCGAGGACAGTTTCGGAATGCCGACGGCATAATCCAGCCGCTGTTCGGCATCGTTGGGGATGCCGAACAGATACAGCGGCGCACCGTCTTCGTGGCTTTCGTAATGGCCTTCCATCGCCATGACCTTGGCCGGCTGGTGTTCCAGCGTGTTCAGCCCGTGAAGATCGCCCAGATAGATCTGGACCGGCGCCACGCAGACCGCCATCCACATCGCCATGGAAAACATCGTGCGGGTCGCGGGCGTGATCTCGTCGCCGCGATGGCGCTGGCGCAGCAGGTGCCAGGCCCCGACGCCGCCGACGATGAAGGCGGTGGTGAGGTAGGCCGCGGTGACGGTGTGCATCAGCCGGTAGGGGAAGGACGGGTTGAAGATGACCTGCCAGAAATCCTCGGGCAGGAACTGACCGGTCTCGGGGTCGATGGAAAAGCCCGCGGGCGTGTGCATCCAGCTGTTCACGCTGAGAATCCAGAAGGCCGACAGGCACGTTCCCCCGGCCACGGCGGCGCAGGCGATCATGTGCAGCGTCGGGCCGACGCGGTCGCGCCCGAACAACATCACGCCGAGGAAGCCGGCTTCCAGGAAGAAGGCCGACAGCACCTCGTAGGCCATCGGCGCGCCGATCACGGGACCGGCCTTGTCGGAAAAGACCGACCAGTTGGTGCCGAACTGGTAGGACATGACGATGCCGGAAACGACGCCCATGGCAAAGGCCAGCGCGAAGATCTTGACCCAGTAGCGGAAGAGATCGAGGTAGCGATGCTCTTTCGTCCAGAGCCACAGCGCGTTCAGGACCGCCAGATAGCTCGCCAAACCGATGGTGAAGGCCGGAAACAGGAAGTGGAAGCTGACCGTGAAGGCAAACTGGATCCGCGCCAGCAGCACCGCGTCAAAGGATTCCAGCATGGGTCAACTCCCGGGGAAGGTTGCGGAACAGGCGACACAGCCGTCTGTCCGGTTTGGCTCGGAAGAACAAAATGTGCGATCTGCGTTCAACGGTGCGCCAGCAATGGATCATCGATGTGAGTTATCCGCCGATAGGGGCAATGCATTGCCAGACTCCTCGAGAGCAAGTTTTTCGGCGTGTCGTCGTCGATCGGGGCGGCATGATGACCTCATCGCTGGGTCGCTACTCTGCAGGCAGGGCCAATTTGGTGGCTATCCCACGCTGAAGTGCATTCAGCGGAAATCGGCCAGAGGGCCGTGTCGGCGGTGAAGTCCAGAACGATGTCACCAAAGAGCGAAGGCATGATGTTTCCTTTCAGCGGCTTGATCGCCGGCTACTGCGTCGCGGTGAGCGCTTCAGTGACATTGTCACTCAGCTTGTGAAAAAGATATATCGCGACTAGAACTTTAACCGGGAGGCATCGATGAAGCTCACGGCATACTCGAACTACGCGCTCCGATCGCTGCAGCTTGCCGCGCTCAGGTCTCCCGAGCTTGTCCGGGTGGATGACGTAGTCAGGGTGCATGGGCTTGCCCGGCCACATATCGTGAAGATCGTGCACGAACTGGGACAGGCAGGGCTGTTGGAAACAAGGCGGGGAAGAGGCGGCGGATTTAAGCTGGCACGTCCTGCCGATGAAATCGTCGTGGGACACGTCATCCGGCTGACCGAGGGGTCGCTTGAGGTCGTCGAGTGCTTCAATCCTGAAAAGAACACTTGTCCGCTGATTGGCATTTGCAAGCTATCGCGTGCGTTACAGCAGGCGACCAAAGCATTCATGGCGGTCTTAGATGACCTGACGCTGGCCGATATTGCCTCAAACAAGGGCGATCTTTTGGCGCGCATCACGCCGATCGAAGAAAGTATCGCTTCCTCCCTGGGGAGGGAAGGATGAATATCGGCGACTGGACGGAACAATTTCAGGGGACCAGAGCCTTGCCGCGCGCCGTGAGAGATCGGCTGCTCAAGGTCGCGCAGATCCGCACATACCGCAAAGGCCAAGAGGTTTTCGGCCCGAGCAACATCCCGGACAGCTTGCTGTTCCTCCTTGAAGGCACGATTCGCGTTTCGCAGTCATCAGAGAACGGCCGGGACATCGTTCTTTACCGCGTTGATGCTGGAGAAAGCTGTGTTCTGACGACGGCCTGCATGCTGGCGGAAGAGGCCTATAATGCCGAAGGTCTGGCAGAAACCGACATCAGCGTCGTCGTTCTTCCAAGGCCGGCATTCGACGCCCTGGTCGCCGACGAGGCGGCTTTTCGTAACTTCGTCTTCGCGGCTTATTCGCGGCGGTTGATCGACCTTCTGCGCGTGGTTGACGATGTCGCGTTCGGCCGGATCGATGTCCGGCTTGCCGAGCGTCTTCTGAGCCTGGTGGGTGGCGACAGGGAGATCGCCGCGACCCATGCGCAGATCGCGAGCGAATTAGGAACGGCGCGCGAAGTCATCTCGCGCGTGCTGCACGATTTCCAGAAGCGCGGCTACATCGCACAGTCGCGCGGACGGATCGAGATCATAGACAAACCGGCGTTGCGGGCGCTTGCCGACAGCGACTAGCGACACCCGGAAAAAACGCAGTTGGGTGACAATATCACTGAACCTGCGTCGCCGAAGCGATACGCCATGGTCAGGTTTCAAGTCCGGAGGACGCCATGACGACCAATGTTGGAACTCTCGATCGTATCCTGCGCGCGGCGCTTGGGCTTATCCTGCTCTCCCTTGCGCTTTTCAGCGCATCGCCGCTTTTCGCCGGGCCGCTGTTCAAGTATGGCGCCGCCGCGATCGGCGTCGTGATGCTGGCGACCTCGGTCCTGAGGATGTGCCCGCTTTATGCCATCCTCGGGATCAAGACCTGCCGCGAGTGCTGACATGGAGACCGCGTTCACACCTTTTTCATCCTTCGGCGGCGGTCTGCTGATCGGTCTTGGTGCGGTCCTTCTGATGCTTGCCCTTGGCCGGATCTTTGGCGCGACCGGCATCCTGTCGGGCGCGATCTTTCCGGAAAGCCGCGAGGAGTTGAGCTGGCGGCTCGCGCTGATCGCCGGCATGGTCCTTTCGCCGATCGCGATCTTCGCGGTCATCGGCACGATGCCCGCGCTGACGGTGCCGGTGAGCCCGGCGTCTATCGCCGTGGGCGGCGTCATCGTGGGTCTTGGCGCCAGTCTCGGCTCAGGCTGCACGTCGGGACATGGGGTTTGCGGGCTGTCGCGCCTGTCAGTCCGGTCGCTGGTCGCTGTGCCCACCTTCATGGCCACCGCCGCGATCACGGTCTTCCTGATCCGACACGTCTTCGGAGGCTGATCCATGAAGCTTCTCTTCGCCCTTCTGACCGGCCTCGTCTTTGGCACGGGGATCGCCCTGTCGGGCATGATGGACCCGGCAAAGGTTCTGAACTTCTTCGACCTCGCGGGCAGTTGGGACCCGAGCCTGGCCTTCGTCATGAGCGGCGCGCTGGTCGCGGCCTCCGTCGGTTATCGCCTTGTCTGGAAGCGCAAGGCCCCACTGTTCGAAGGGCGCTTCCAGGTTCCGACCGGCACCCAGATCGACATGAAGCTGGTCGGTGGATCGGCGCTGTTCGGGATCGGCTGGGGCATCGCGGGCTTCTGCCCAGGCGCGGCGATCCCGGCCCTTGGCACCGGACGCTGGGAAGTCGCCCTGTTCCTCGGCGCCGTGATCCTCGGCTTCTGGCTGCGCCGCATCGTGGCGCCGCTGCATCAGCCGCGCGCTGCCGCCTGAACCACCGCATTCCTTCAGGAGATCACCCGATGACCTATCCCGTCGACATGACGATCAAACCAGACGTCCAGGCCTTCTTCGACGAGGCCACGAACACGATCAGCTACATCGTGAAGGATCCGTCTTCGGACGCCTGCGCCATCATCGACAGCGTGATGGACATCGACTACGCGGCGGGTCGCATCACCTACGACCATGCCGATGAATTGATCCGTCAGGTGCAGTCCCAGGCGCTAAAGCTGGAGTGGATCATCGAGACCCACGTCCACGCCGATCACCTGTCGGCCGCGCCCTACATTCAGCAGAAGCTGGGCGGAAAGATCGGCATCGGTAGCAAGATCATGGTCGTGCAGGAGACCTTCGGCAAGGTCTTCAACGAGGGCACCGAATTCCAGCGTGATGGCAGCCAGTTCGACCGGCTGTTCGAGGACGGCGACACCTACATGATCGGCGCCATGCGCGCCTTCGCGATCTACACGCCGGGCCACACCCCGGCCTGCATGGTCCATGTGATCGGCGATGCGGCCTTTGTCGGCGACACGCTGTTCATGCCCGACGGTGGCTCGGCGCGGGCCGATTTCCCCGGTGGCGATGCCGCGACGCTTTACGATTCGATCCAGAAGGTGCTGTCCCTGCCAGACGAGATGCGACTGTTCATGTGCCACGATTACGGGCCGAACGGGCGCAACATCCAGTGGGAAACCACGGTAGGCGAGGAGAAGGCGCAAAACATCCATGTCGGCGGCGGCAAGTCCAAGGCGGACTTCGTCAAGTTCCGGACCGAACGCGACGCCACCCTCGCGATGCCCCGGCTCATCATCCCCTCTTTGCAGGTGAACATGCGCGCAGGCGAGGTGCCGACCGACAAGGACGGCAAGCCTATGCTGAAGGTGCCGCTGAACGGTCTTTAAGCACGATCAAAGGGAGGAATCAGTCATGGAACTGAGCAGAATGTCACCGCAAGTCACGGTATCCCCGCAGATTGCAGTCACCGATATGGCCGCGATCAGGGCGGCCGGTCACCGCGCGATCATCTGCAATCGCCCCGACGGGGAAGGTGCGGATCAGCCGAGCTTCCAAGAGATCGAAGCCGCTGCCAAGGCCGAGGGGATCGAGGCGCGCTACGTCCCGGTTCAGTCTGGCATGGTGACGGACTCGGATGTGACGGCCTTTGGCGAGGCGATAGCCTCGATGCAGCGCCCGGTTCTGGCCTATTGCCGTAGCGGTATGCGCTCGGCGACACTCTGGTCGCTGAATGAGGCGAAGACGCGGCCCCTTCCCGAAATCCTCGCGATGGCGAAGGAGGCCGGCTATGACATGAACGGCGTCGCGCGCCGTGTCGCCAACGGCGGCAAGACCCCGACCGACAACGCTGATGTCCATTACAAGCTGGTGATTGTCGGGGCGGGTGCCGGTGGCATCGCGGTCGCGGCTAGCCTGAAGGCGCGCGAGCCGGGCCTTGAGATCGCGATCATCGACCCTGCCGACATTCACTATTATCAGCCCGGCTGGACGATGGTCGGCGCCGGCATCTTCGAGCCGCAGGACACCGCCAAGACGATGGGCAGCGTGATCCCGAAAGGGGTCAAGTGGATCAAGGGCGCGGTCGCGGCGTTCGAGCCGCAGAACAACGCCGTCATTCTAGATGGCTGTCGCGTGGTGACCTACGACAGGCTCGTCGTTTGTCCCGGACTCAAACTCGACTGGGGCAGGGTCGAAGGTCTTGTTGAGACGCTGGGCCGAAATGGCGTGACCTCGAATTATCGCTACGACCTCGCGCCTTACACCTGGCAGCTTGTGCAGCAGATGCGCGGTGGGACAGCGCTGTTCACGCAGCCTCCGATGCCGATCAAATGCGCCGGCGCGCCGCAGAAGGCGATGTATCTTTCGGCCGATCACTGGCACCGCTCCGGTCGGCTGAAGGATATCGACATCCACTTCTGCAATGCGGGAGGCGTGCTTTTCGGCGTGAAGGATTACGTGCCCGCGCTGATGGAATACGTTGAGAAGTACGATGCGACGCTCGATTTCTTCCACAATCTTGTGGCGGTGGACGGACCGGGGAAAATTGCAACCTTCGAGGTTAAGGAGCCCGAGCAGGAACCGCGGCGCATCGAAATGGCATTTGACATGCTGCATGTGTGCCCGCCGCAGACCGCGCCTGACTTCATCCGCGTCTCTCCGCTGGCTGACCAGGCGGGCTGGGTCGACGTGGATCAGGCGACCCTGCGCCATAAGAGCTTTGATAATATCTGGGCACTTGGCGACGTGATGAACGCGCCCAACGCCAAGACGGCGGCTGCGGCGCGCAAGCAGGCGCCCACGGTGGCCGAGAACCTCGTTGCTGACATCGCCGGACGCTCCGCGGTTGCACAATATGACGGCTACGGCTCGTGCCCACTGACGGTCGAGCGCGGCAAGATCGTGCTGGCAGAGTTCGGCTATGGCGGCGTGGTGAAACCCAGCTTTCCCTCGTTCCTGATCGACGGCACGAAGCCAAGCCGCGCTGCCTGGTTTCTGAAAGAAAAGTTACTACCGCCGATCTACTGGCAGGCGATGCTGAAGGGTCGTGAGTGGATGGCGAAGCCCGATAGGCTAGAATTCGTACCTGAATAACCGAACAGCGCGCCGGCATCCCTCCCGCTGGCTGCGCCACGGCGAGCGGGGCGCACGATTGGCGCCCCGTTCGTCCAGTTCCCGAGAGCATGTGATGAAGCCAAGACTTGCCCGTTATCTGCCGATTCTCACGTGGGGCCGGCATTATGATCGATCTGCACTGACGAATGACCTTGTCGCGGCGGTAATCGTGACGATCATGCTGATCCCGCAGTCGCTGGCCTATGCACTTCTTGCGGGATTGCCAGCAGAGGCCGGCATCTACGCTTCTATCGCACCGATTCTTCTTTATGCCATTTTTGGCACCTCACGCGCTCTCGCAGTAGGACCCGTCGCGGTGGTCTCGCTTCTGACCGCGACTGCGGTGGGGCAGGTGGCCGAACAGGGCACAGCGGGATACGCCATCGCCGCACTGACGCTCGCAGGACTTTCAGGCAGCTTCCTGCTGCTGCTTGGCGTCTTCAGACTTGGGTTCTTGGCCAACTTCCTCAGCCATCCCGTGATTGCTGGGTTCATCACCGCGTCCGGCATCCTGATCGCCACAAGCCAGCTTGGGCACATCTTCGGGATCGAAGCGGGCGGTCATACGCTGATCGAGATGATCGTGGCGCTGCTGTCGCATCTTGGGGAGACCAACCCGATCACGCTTGTCATCGGCATCGCGGCGACGGCATTTCTCTTCTGGGTTAGAAAGGGGCTGAAACCTCTTTTGCGCAGTTTCGGCGCGGGGCCTCTTCTGGCTGACATCGTCACCAAGGCCGGGCCTGTGGCGGCGGTCTTGGTCACCACGCTCGCGGTCTGGGCCTTCGGTCTTCAAGCCCGCGGCGTCTCTGTCGTCGGCGAAGTGCCGCAGGCACTGCCGCCGCTGACCCTACCGAGCGTCGCGCCAGACCTGCTTCGCCAACTCGTGATACCGGCAATCCTGATTTCCATCATCGGCTTCGTGGAGTCAATTTCCGTCGCGCAGACATTGGCCGCAAAGAAGCGGCAGCGCATCGACCCGAATCAGGAATTGATCGGCCTCGGCGCCGCAAATCTCGGCGCAGCCTTCACCGGCGGCTATCCTGTCACAGGCGGCTTCGCCCGGTCGGTGGTAAACTTCGATGCCGGGGCCGAGACGCCTGCAGCGGGTGCCTTCACGGCGATCGGTCTTGCGATCGCCGCGCTGGTCCTGACACCGCTTATCTATTATCTGCCAATCGCGACGCTGGCTGCGACCATCGTCGTCGCCGTCCTCAGCCTCGTCGACTTTTCCATCCTGAAAAAGACGTGGTCCTATTCGCACACCGACTTCGCGGCGGTCGCCGTAACAATCCTTCTAACGCTGGGCCTAGGGGTGGAGATCGGCGTCGCTTGCGGTGTCATCCTTTCCGTCGCGCTGCATCTCTACAAGACGTCAAAGCCGCACGTCGCCGAGGTTGGTCTCGTTCCAGGAACGAACCACTTCCGCAATATCAGCCGCCACGCGGTGCAGACCGATCCCCATGTCCTGACGTTACGTGTGGACGAGAGCCTCTACTTCGTGAACGCCCGCTTTCTCGAGGATCTGATTCAGGATCGTGTGACTGAAAAGGGGGCCCTCCGCCACGTGGTGCTCATGTGTTCGGCGGTGAACGAGATCGATTATTCGGCGCTCGAGAGTCTGGAGGCAATCAATCACAGGCTCAGGGATATGGGTGTCGGGCTGCATCTCTCGGAGGTGAAGGGCCCGGTGATGGACCGTCTCAAGACCACTCACCTGCTGCACGAGCTCAACGGCCAGATCTTCCTGTCACAATACGACGCATGGAAGGCGCTCACCGAGCCGGGCAAGATTGTGGCTTAGGTAACCACAAGTATCAAAGAACGCTTTGGATCCGGGTTTATATCAGACAGCGCCGGCGCGAGTTTAGCTTTGAGCCTTGAACGGCGCTGGTGGTTGTTGCCTTGATCTCGGCTTGCACTAGATCTTTCGGAGAACTCTCATGGCGACGCGGCGAGAGCTTATGATCATTGGCGGAGCTACTGCGCTCTGGCTCGGCGGGATCAGAGCGCTCCCTCATCTTCGCGATCGACTGGCCGGCTTTACATTCGTTGACCTCGTCCAGCCTGAAGGTTTCCGGGCACTATCGTCCGGCCGCGGTACGCCGGCTACGGGAGGTTACTTCGACATCACGACGGGTCTTGACCCTGCAGATCCCTTTCCCCCCGGCCTGCTTGAAAGCATCGAATCCGAGCCAGCGACCTTTCTTTTTAATGATTTGTCAGCCAAAGCGACTCCGGTCGCCTATTTTTTTGATTATTATTGCCCCTACTGCCGGATTGTCTCGGACCATCTCGACAATCTTGTCTCGACCTCCGAGATATCCCTTACCCACCATCATTGGCCCATTTTCGGAGAGGCCTCGGTATTGGCTGCCCGTGCTGTCCTTGCTGCAGGGATTTGGGGCGACGCTGAGCCTCTCCACAATCGTTTGAAGGAAGCGAGGGTTCGCGTGACCCTGCCTTATCTCGAGACGTTAGCCGACAGTCTTGAGTTGCCTTGGCCGGATATTGCTCGATCCATGCACACACCGGCCGTCACGGCCGTTCTTGATCGAACACGCGCACTTGCTCGACTTTTCGGAATCGTTGGAACACCGGCGCTTGTGGTCGGCCGAACACTCGTCGAAGGCCAAATAGCTGAAGCGCGCCTCAAGGCATTGGTGAGGCTTGAAAAACGCGAGACATAGTCTCACTCGGCAGTAAGCTTGTTCCAAGATCGTGACGCTATCGGAGAACTGTCGGTCGGCGAACCATCAGTCTTGCTCGAGCACACTGCGTCGAGCCTCGTCTGTAGCAATTCTTGTAGCAGAATTTGTAGCGTTATGCGAACGCTGCGCGCCTAACGATCATCTAAGTTTCTGAAACTTAGATAAAAATAAGCGATCGAATAAAGTTGAACTGGTGGAGCCAAGGGGAGTCGAACCCCTGACCTCTTGAATGCCATTCAAGCGCTCTACCAACTGAGCTATGGCCCCACCGGAGGTCGCGCATCGGGCCTGACCGGCCGTCGCGTCGGGGTCGTATAGGGGGCGTCGCTGCAAGGCGCAAGCGGAAAACTTGGCGCGGACGCGACGACGGTCCCAGACGAGAAATCGCAGCGGCGAAACGCAAAACGGGGCCTGAATGGCCCCGCTTTCCGGATCAGTCACGACAGGGCGACCAGATCAGTCCTCGTCGTCGTCGGACACATCCGCGATGTCGTCCAGCGACACGTCGCCGTCATCGTCATCCTCTTCAAGCAGATCGTCGTCCAGATCGCCGCTGTCGTCGTCGTCCAGATCATCGCTGTCGTCGTCGCTGTCGTTCTGGTCGTCACGCCGATTGGTCGTCTTCTCGGCCGCCAGAACCTTGCCGCGTCCGCTGACGAGGCTTTCGACGGTCATCTGCGCCCCGCAGGCCGGGCAGGTCATCGGGTCATTCTGCAGATCGTAGAATCGCGTCCCGCATTGCGGGCACAGGCGCTTGGTGCCCCATTCCTCTTTGGGCATGGCAATCTCCTTCAGCCGCGGTTAGGAAAATCGCGTCCCCGTGCCACAGGGGAGGGCGATAGTCAAAGGCTTTCCGCTTGCCCGATCAGATCACGCTTCGCAACGGGATTCCGGTTTCTCTGCGTCGCTCGGCGCGGGCGCGCAGGATGGTGTTGCGGGTGGCGCGCACCGATGGCGCGGTGATGCTGACGCTTCCGGGCCGGGCTTCGCTGGCCGAAGCGCAGGCTTTCGTCGAAACGAAGGCCGGCTGGGTCGAACGGGTCCGCGCGAACCTTCCGGCTGCGCAGGTCGTGGCCCCCGGCGCGGTCCTGCCGGTCGAGGGGCGGGACCTGATCCTGACCCCGGCCTCGGTCCGAAGCGCGGCGATCGACGGCCCGAATCTTCTCATTCCCCACGGACGGCCTGCCGGACCCGTCGTGGCGGCGTTTCTGAAGCATCTGGCGCAGGCGCGGCTCGCCCCGGCCTGTGACCGCCACGCGGAGGCGCTGGGACGTGGTTTCAGCGCGATTGCGTTGCGCGACACGCGGTCTCGCTGGGGCTCTTGCACCAGCGCCGGGCGGTTGATGTTTTCCTGGCGGCTGGCAATGGCACCGCACCCGGTGCTGGACTACGTCGCAGCGCACGAAGTTGCGCATCTGGCCCATATGGACCATTCGCCCCGCTTCTGGGCGACCGTCGCGCGGCTTTGCCCGGATCACGCCCGTCAGCGGGGCTGGCTGCGTCAGCACGGCCCGTCGGTGCAGGCGTGGCGATTCCGGGATTGACCGACGCGCATCCTGTGATCACAAACCGACCATGACGCCACCCCGCCCAACCGAGATCGCAGCCCATGAGCGGCTTTACCGCACGTTGCGATCGCGCATCATGCTGGGCGAGATCCCGCCCGGCCGTGCGATGACGCTGCGCGGATTGGCGGCTGAATATCACGTCTCGATGACGCCTGCGCGTGATGCAGTCCGGCGGCTGGTGGCCGAAGGCGCGCTGTCGCTGTCTGGTTCTGGCCGTGTTTCGACCACTGCGCTTTCCGAAGAGCGGATCGAGGAACTGGCCGCGATGCGCGCACTGATCGAGCCGGAACTGGCCGCTCGTGCGCTGCCGCGCGCCCACCACGCGCTGATCGACCGGCTGTCGGTGATGAACGGCCAGATCGCCGATGCGGTCGAGCGTCATGACGCCACCGGCTATATCCGCTGCAACCTCGATTTCCACCGCACGCTTTACCTGCGCGCGCAGGCGCCGCTGATGCTGGCCATGCTGGAAACGGTCTGGCTGCAACTTGGCCCGACGATGCACGCGGTCTATCTGCGCCTGCGGGGCCAGCAGGAACCGCCGCGCCATCACCGCATGATCCTGTCGGCGCTGCGAGCCGGCGACGAGCCTGCGCTGCGCCTTGCCGTTCGTGCCGATGTGACCCACGGGCTTCGCCACATCGCGCAGGCGTGATCTTATCGTTGGGCCGTAGTTTGCCTGGCGCATGCTACACCGGGTGCGCGATGAGCAAGGGGGATGCCATGACCGACCGACGTGACCTGTTGCGGATGCTCGCTGCTGCCGCGCCTGCCACGCTGGGTTCTGGCTTCTGGCCTGCCATCGCGCTGGCGCAGGCGCGGGGCGCAGGATTGATCGCGGCGAATGTGTGCCGTCTGACGCCAGCATCGACTGAAGGTCCCTATTACCTCGACCCGGTGCTGAACCGCGCGGATATCCGCGAAGACCGCGAAGGCGCGGCAATGGATCTCGCGCTTCAGGTCGTGACTGAGGATTGCCGCCCGATCAGCGGCGCACGGGTCGATGTCTGGCACTGTGACGCGCAGGGTCGCTATTCCGGCGTTGCGGGGGTCGGCGGGCAATTCCTGCGCGGTAGCCAGTTCAGCGATCGGACCGGCGCGGTCCGGTTCCGCACGATCTTTCCGGGCTGGTATCCCGGTCGAACGACGCATGTCCACTTCAAGGTCTGGCTCGGACAGCGCGAGGCGCTGACCGGACAGGCATTCTTCGCCGACGATGTCGCGGATGCCATCGAACGCGCTGATCCGGCCTACCGCCGTGACACCAATGCGGGACGGATCGGCAATGCCGCAGACGGCATTGCGCGGCGGGCGGGCGAGGGGGCCTACGCGCGCGTCAGGCAACTGCCCGACGGGATCGATGCGGCGATGGTGATCGGTGTCGCGCTCTAGGCGCCGTTGCCGAACCACGGCAGCCGGAAGCCACCGGGACTGCCCCCGACCGTCACGCCGGTTCCTGCGCCCCCGAACGATGGTGCGGTGATCGCGGACGGCACGATACGCGAATATTTCGTGCCCTCGATGGTGGCACCTGCCATCAGGCCGGTCTGACCGAAGATCATCGCGACAACCGGATGCTGCGCGGTGATCGTGTCCGCACCGATCGCGGCGCCGCCCATGGTCGGAACCGCATAATAGGCATCCGCACCTGCGACCCAGCCCGGTGCAGCACGGAACGCGGCCAGGGCAGCCTCGGACTGGAACACCAGGACATGCGCGTATTGCTGCGCACCGGCCTGAAAGCCGACGCTGGCCTGCGTGGCCGAATAGTAATCGACCGTCGCCCCGCCGATGCGCAGCGCGCCCTGACCATAGGCGCCACCGACACCCAGACCCGCTTCGGTCATCAGCGGCATGTAGAGCACGCCGCGCGCGTTCTGCAAAAGCGCCGCCGAGGACGGATAGGACTGGATCAGATACTGATGGGTCGCATCGACCCGCGCATCCAGCTGCGCGCTGGCATTCGATCCGATCGCATTGGTGCATCCCGACAGCGCAAAGGCCGCCGCCGCACCGCCGCCGGCCAGCATCATGCCGCGCCGGGTCATCCCGCCTGTTCTGCTCATGTCCCTCGCCTCTCGTCAGTCCGGGCGACTGTCGGCCCGGTTCGGTGCTGATTCTAGGGGAAAGTCAGGGGCATGTCATCCACTGTGCGCATGATCCGGGCGCGGGTCGGCGGCACTCAGCCGGCAAGCGCCTCGGCGACTTGGGGCGCGAAATAGCTCAACACCCCGTCGCAGCCCGCGCGGCGGAATGACAGCAGGCTTTCGATCACCACGTCGCGCGACAGCCAACCATTGCGAATCGCGCCCTCGAGCATCGCGTATTCACCGCTGACCTGATAGGCGAAGGTCGGTGCGCCGAACTGGTCCTTCACCGCGCGGCAGATGTCGAGATAGGGCATCCCCGGCTTGACCATCACCATGTCCGCGCCCTCGGCCAGATCGCGGGCGACGCAGCGGATCGCCTCGCCGCGGTTGGCCGGGTTGATCTGGTAGGTCTTCTTATCGCCGACCAGCCGCCCCGACGCGCCGACCGCGTCGCGGAACGGTCCGTAGAATCCGCTGGCGAACTTCGCCGCGTAGGACAGGATCGCCACGTCCTTGTGGCCCGCCTGTTCCAGCGCGCCGCGCAAGGCCCCGATGCGCCCGTCCATCATGTCGCTGGGGCCAAGGATGTCCGCGCCGGCCTCGGCCTGCGCCAGCGCCATCTTGACCAGCGCTTCGACCGTCTCGTCGTTCAGGATCTTGCCATCCACGACGAAGCCGTCATGGCCGTTGATGTTGTAGGGGTCGAGCGCGATGTCGGTCATCACCGCCAGATCGGGCGCCGTCTCCTTGATCGCGCGGATCGCGCGGTTGCCGATATTCTCGGGGTCCCATGCCCGTTCGCAGCTCTCGTCCTTCAGATCGGGGTCGGAATGCGGAAAGATGCAGATTGCGGGGATGCCCAGTTCCATCGCGCGCTCGGCCGCACGCCGGGCGCCGTCCAGCGTCAGCCGGTCCACACCGGGCATCGAGGGAATGGGACCCTCGCCCCCCGCGATCTCGGTCACGAAGATCGGCCAGATCAGGTTCGCGGCGGTTAGGTTCACCTCTGACACCATGTCGCGCAGGGCGGACGTGCGGCGCAGGCGGCGCAACCGACCGGCGGGGAAGGGGGCGATGATAGGGCTTGCCATTTCGGGGCCTTTCCTTGGCTTGGGCCCCGTTCTAAGGTCGCGCGCGACCGACGACAAGGAAGGCGACTTGCCACAATTCAACGGATTCCTGTCGTTGCTCGACAGCGCCAGTTTCATGACGATCTGGTATTGGGTCGTCCTGATCGGCCTCTGGTCGGTGCTGGGCCGCTCGACCCTGGGCGTGCCGGGGGACGTCATCGCGCGCGCCCGCCGCGATCCGACGGGCGAGGCCGGGCTGATCCTGCTCGACTGGCTTTCGCTCTGCCTGCCGCGCTGGCAGCTTGGACCGCGGGAGGGCGCCGTGGTGCTCGGACTGTCGCTCTTTGCAGTCACCTCGCTCGGCATCCTCGGCTTTGGCTATGGGCTTGAGATGGCGCAGGCGGCGGTGCTGCTGATCGTGCCGCTATGCGTCCTGTTCGCGATGCGCGTCCGTCTTGCGCGCAAGCTGTGGCCGCTGGTCGAGGCCGCGCGCAGGGGCGACGCGACCCCGGCGGACACGGTGACGGCCGCGCTGCGTCGGATCGTGCTGCACCGTCGGCTGTTCACGGTGCTCTCGATCCTGTCGGTCACGATCACCGCCATGTGGGGCACGCTGTGGGGCTTGATGCACCCCAACGGGCTATGAGCCGCCCCGACCGACTTGACTCCGCCCGCGCGCGGGTTACCTGACCGCGCATGGCCGAACGCATTACCCTTTCCGGCGCCCCCGAGGGCTATGACGCCGCGCTGATCGCGCGTGAACTGGAACGCGGACAGCCGGTGATTCACATCGCCCGCGACGATCGCCGGATGGAATCGATGCGCGCGGCCCTGGCCTTCTTCGCACCGGGCACGGCGGTGCTGGATTTCCCGGCCTGGGACACCACGCCCTACGACCGCGTCTCGCCGTCGGGCGCGGTCCAGGCGGCGCGGATGGCGACGCTTGCGGCGCTGGCGCAAGGTGCGGTCAAGGGGCCGTTCGTTCTGCTGACCACGCTCAACGCGGCAATGCAGCGCCTGCCTGCGCGTGAGGTTCTGAAGGACGCAAGCTTCGCGGCCAAGGTCGGGCAGCGTCTGGATGAAAAGGCGTTGCGGGCCTTTCTGGTGCGCATGGGCTTTTCGCAAAGCCCCACGGTCGCCGAACCGGGCGACTATGCCATTCGCGGCGGCATCATCGACATCTATCCGCCGGGCGAGGGCGGTCCGATCCGTCTCGATCTGTTCGGGGACGTGCTCGATGGTGCGCGCCGTTTCGATGCCGCGACGCAACGCAGCACCGAGACGCTGGACCGCGTCGAGATCGCGCCCATGTCCGAGGTGATCCTGGACGAAGACGCGATCAGCCGCTTCCGCACCACCTATCGTCAGGAATTCGGCGGCGGCACCGGCGATCCGCTGTACGAGGCGATCAGCGCCGGCCAGAAGGTCGCGGGCATGGAACACTGGCTGCCGTGGTTTCATGAACGGCTGGAAAGCCTGTTCGATTACCTTCCCGACGCGACGGTCGCGCTGGACGACCGCGTCGGACAGGTCCGTGACGCCCGCTGGGGCACGATCACAGAGCAATATGACGCAAGGCGAGAGGCGCTGGGCCGCAAGGGCGCCGACAGCCCCTACCGACCGGTCGCGCCCGCGCAGATGTTCCCCGAAGCGGATGAATGGGCCGAATGGCTTGGCAGCCACCGCACCATCCAGCTTGTCGCGCTGCCGCAGCCGACCGGGCCGGGCGTGCTCGACGCCGGCGGTCGCGTCGGCCGCAACTTCGCGCCCGAGCGTCAGGCCGAGAAGGCGAACCTTTTCGGCGCGCTGGCGGCGCATGTGAAGGCGCTGCGCAAGGACGCCCGCGTCGTCATCGCAAGCTTTTCCGAAGGTGCGCGCGACCGTCTGTCGGGTCTGATCGCGGACGAAGGTCTGGCCGACGCCAAACCCATCGACGACATCCGTGACCTGCCGGACCGTTCGGGCGCGGTCGGTCTGGCGATCTGGCCGCTGGAGGAGGGCTTCACCGCCAAGGGCCTTGCCGTCATTTCCGAACAGGACGTGCTGGGCGATCGGCTGATCCGTGGTGCCAAGAAGCGCCGCCGGGCCGAGAATTTCCTGCAGGACACCCAGACCCTCAGCCCCGGCGATCTGGTGGTTCACGTCGAACACGGGATCGGGCGCTATACCGGGCTGGAGACGATCACCGCCGCCGGTGTGCCACACGACTGCGTAGCGCTGGAATATGCGGGCGGGGACCGGCTGTACTTGCCGGTCGAGAATATCGAGCTTCTCAGCCGCTACGGGCACGAGGAAGGGCTGCTCGACAAGCTGGGCGGCGGCGCATGGCAGGCGCGCAAGGCGCGTCTGAAGGAACGCATCAAGCTGGTCGCCGACAAGCTGATGCGCGTCGCGGCCGAACGCGCACTGCGCAATGCCCCGGTGATGGAGCCCGAGGATCACGACTGGCAGGCTTTCGCCGCCCGCTTCCCCTATACCGAGACCGACGATCAGGCGGCGGCGATCGAGGATGTGCTGGAAGACCTGTCCGCGGGCCGACCCATGGACCGTCTGATCGTCGGTGACGTGGGCTTCGGCAAGACCGAAGTGGCGATGCGCGCGGCCTTCGTCGCCGCCGCCTCGGGCCGGCAGGTGGCGGTGGTGGCGCCGACGACGCTGCTTGCGCGCCAGCATTACCGCACCTTCGCCGACCGCTTCCGCGGCACCGCGATCACCGTGCGGCCGCTGTCGCGCTTCGTCTCGACCAAGGAGGCTGCAGAGACCCGCAAGGGGCTGGCCGACGGCAGCGTCGATATCGTCGTCGGCACCCATGCGGTGCTGGCCAAGTCGGTGCGCTTCAAGCGTCTCGGCCTGCTGGTCGTCGATGAGGAGCAGCATTTCGGCGTCGGCCACAAGGAACGGCTGAAAGCGCTGCGCAGCGACATCCACGTGCTGACGCTGACCGCGACGCCGATCCCGCGCACGCTGCAATTGTCGCTGACCGGCGTGCGCGACCTGTCGGTCATCGGCACGCCGCCGGTGGACCGACTGGCGATCCGCACCTATGTCAGCGAATTCGACACGGTCACGATCCGCGAGGCCTTGCTGCGCGAGAAATACCGCGGTGGGCAAAGCTTCTTCGTCGTCCCGCGCCTGTCGGACCTGCCCGACGTGGAACACTGGCTGGCCGAGAACTGCCCCGAGCTGAAGGCGATCACCGCCCATGGCCAGCTGGCCGCGGGCGATTTGGACCAGCGCATGAACGCCTTCTACGACGGCAGCCATGACGTGCTGCTGGCGACCTCGATCGTGGAAAGCGGCCTCGACATCCCGACCGCGAACACGATGGTCGTCTGGCGCGCGGACATGTTCGGTCTGGCGCAGCTTTACCAGATCCGGGGCCGCGTCGGCCGCTCCAAGACCCGCGCCTATTGCTACCTGACCACCAAGCCCCGCGTGCCGCTGACCCCGCAGGCGGTCCGGCGGCTGAAATTCCTCGGCTCGCTCGACAGCCTGGGTGCCGGCTTTAACCTGGCCAGCCAAGACCTCGACCTGCGCGGCGCGGGCAACCTGCTGGGCGAGGAACAGTCCGGCCACATCAACGAGGTCGGGTTCGAACTGTACCAGCAGATGCTGGAAGAAACGATCGCGAAGCTGAAATCCGGCGATATCGAGGGCGCGCCCGAAGACGAATGGGCGCCGGTCCTGAACCTCGGCGTACCGGTCACCATTCCCGAAAGCTTCATTCCCGATCTGGACGTGCGCCTCGGCCTCTATCGCCGCCTGGCCGAGCTGACCACCAAGGTCGAGCTGGAGGGCTTCGCGGCCGAGCTGATCGACCGGTTCGGCAAGCTCCCGCGCGAGGTGAACACGCTCTTGCTGGTGATCCGCATCAAGGCGATGGCGCGGCGCGCCAACATCGCGCGTCTGGATGCGGGGCCGAAGGGCGCGACGATCCAGTTCCACAACGACAAGTTTCCGAACCCAGCAGGCCTGGTCGAATTCCTCAACGACCAGCGCGGTCAGGCCAAGGTCGACGGCAACAAGATCGTCATCAAGCGCGAATGGAAGGCCGATGCCGACCGCATCAAGGGCGCCTTCGGCCTGGCCCGCGATCTGGCCGCGAAGATCCGCGAGGCGAAGGCCGCCTGATGCGGGGAAGCGTTCGGTTCGACACGGGACCGCTGGGGCGGGGGCCGGACGGTTGCGGGACTTTGTTCGCCGATCCGGTGGCGGTGATCCGGGCCGATACGCCTGATCAGGTTTCGGACGCCTTCGCCGCGATCGAGGCGGCGCGCCGCGATGGTCTCTGGCTGGCTGGCTGTTTCAGTTACGAACTGGGCTATGCGCTGACCCCGAAGCTCGCGCCGCTGATGCCGGCCCGCCGCGACATGCCGCTGATCCTGATGGGCATCTACGATGCACCCCGGCCTGCGCCGCCACTGCCTGCGCCCGGACGGGCACGGATCGGCACGCCCGATCCACTTTGGGATCGCGCCACCTACGACGCGGCCATTGCGCGGGTTCACGCCTATATCGAGGCGGGCGATTGCTACCAGATCAACCTGACCTTCCCGATGGAGGCGACGTGCGACGGCACGCCCGAGCAGATCTATGCCGCACTCGCCGCCCGTCAGCCGGTGGGCGAAGGTGCACTGGTCATGCTTGGCGACACGCCGATCCTGTCGCGAAGCCCGGAACTGTTCTTCACCGTCGATGCGGACCGCATGATCGCGACGCGACCGATGAAGGGCACGCGCGCCCGACATGTCGCCAGCCTCGAAGACGAGGCGGCGGTCGAGGCGCTGAAGACATCCGAAAAGGACCTGGCCGAGAACCTGATGATCGTGGACCTGCTGCGCAACGACATCAGCCGCGTCTGCCGCGCAGGTTCGGTTCATGTCCCGCAGCTTTTTGCCGTCGAAACCTACACGACCGTGCATCAGATGGTCTCGACCGTTCGCGGCGAACTGGCCGAAGATGCCGGGCTGACAGAGATCGTTCGCGCCTTGTTTCCCTGCGGCTCGATCACGGGCGCGCCCAAGGTGCGCGCGATGGAAATAATTTCCGAACTGGAATCCGGCCCACGCGACATCTATTGCGGCGCGATCGGCTGGGCCGATCCGGACGGTCCGATGCGCTTCAACGTCGCCATCCGTTCGCCGGTCATGACCGCGCCCGGGCGGTTGCGGCTGAACGTGGGTGGCGGCATTGTCAATGACAGCCGGGCCGAGGGCGAGTGGGACGAGGCATTGTGGAAAGCCAGATTCGCGAACCTGTCCCCGACGGGCTGACCGTTATCGAGACGATGCGGCAAGAGCCGGATGGCTCGATCGCCCTCTGGCCGATGCACCTGTCCCGCCTGCGTCGCGACTGCGCGGCCGTGGGCTTCCCCCTGGACGAGGATGCGGTGGCCGCGGTCCTGGCGCATCGACCCGAGGCGACCACCCGTCTTCGTCTGACCGTCGATTCGGCCGGCCGGGTCGGCGCGACCCGCGCCCCGCTGCCGCCGAACCCGCCCTTCTGGCGCATCGAGATCGCCTCTGTCCGCTTGCGCAGTGGCGATCCGTGGCTGCGCATCAAGACCTCGCACCGTCCCGCCTATGACGCCGCGCGCGCCGCGTTGATCGCCGGCATTGATGAAGCCTTGCTGCTGAACGAAGCCGGCGAGGTCTGCGAAGGCACGATCACCAACCTGTTTCTCAGCCGGGATGGACAGCTTCTGACCCCGCGGCTTGCGGCGGGCCTGCTGCCGGGTGTCCTGCGCGAAAGCCTGATTTCGGGTGGCGAGGCAGTCGAAGCCGCGCTTTATCCCGACGATCTGGATGACGGCGCGCTTTATATGGGCAATGCGCTGCGCGGGCTGATCCCGGCGACGCTCGATCCCGCCACCTAGCGCAGACCCGGCTCCCGGCGGGATGGTCGCGCGTGGCTGCGGCGACGGAACAGCACGCCGACCAGCCCCCAGATCACCCAGCCGATCAGAAACCCGATCCCTGCCGCGATCAGCCCCGCCGAGGTGACCGGGATCGCCGGCCGGAAATCGCCCCAGGTCGCGGCCAGCGTCTCGGTGTCGCGTAGCCGATGCGGCAGCAGCATCCGTTCCAGCGGCCCGGCGATGCGCAGCATCTGCAGGTCGTTCGCGGCCCGCGACAGGCGGGTGAAGACCTGCCGCATGTCGCCCTGATGCATCTCGCGAAACTCGCTGCCCGACAGGTCGGCCAGCGCCGCCTCGCGGCTCAGTCCGGCACGGTCCGCGCTGGCGTCGAACTCGGCCGCGACGCGGGTCAGCGCATCGACCTGTCCGCCCAGGCGTTGAACATATTGATCCGAGAACGCCGGAAACTGCGACAGGGCGGCGCCGATCAGCGCCGCGAAGACCAGTCGCAGCAGCGAGATCACCGCGCCACGCCCGCGCCCGTGTCGAGCCCGGCATCCCGAACGGGGCGATAGATCTTCTCAAGGCGCGCGATGGCTTCCTTGGGCGACATCTCCTCGGATTCTCCGGTGCGGCGGCTGGTCAGTTCGACCTTGTTGTTGGCCAGACCACGCGGCCCGACGGTGATCCGCCACGGCAGGCCGATCAGGTCCATCGTCGCGAATTTCGCCCCTGCGCGTTCGTCGCGGTCGTCGTATAGCGGGTCCATGCCGCGCGCCTTCAGCTCGGCATAGATCGCCTCGCAGGAACTGTCGGTGCTGCCGTCTCCCTGCTTGAGGTTGACGATGCCGACATGGAACGGCGTCACGCCCTCGGGCCAGATGATGCCCTTGTCGTCATGGCTGGCCTCGATGATCGCGCCGACCAGACGACTGACGCCGATCCCGTGGCTACCCATGTGGACCGGCACCTTCTTGCCGTCGGGGCCGACGACCGTCGCGCCCATCGGCTCGGAGTACTTGGTGCCGAAATAGAAGATCTGCCCGACCTCGATGCCGCGCGCTGACCGACGACGATCCTCGGGGATCTCGGCGAAGACCGCCTCGTCGTGGGTCTCATCGGTGCGGGCATAGCGGCTGGTGAACTCGTTCATCACCGCCTGACACTGTTCCACATCGTCATAATCGATCTCGCGGTCGCCGAAAGTCAGATCGGTGATCGCGCTGTCGTAGAAGACCTCGGATTCGCCGGTCTCGGCCAGGACGAGGAATTCATGCGTGTCCTCGCCGCCGATGGGACCGCTGTCGGCGCGCATCGGGATCGCCTGCAGGCCCATGCGCTCGTAGGTGCGCAGGTAGCTGACCAGGTGGCGGTTATAGGCATGCAGCGCGTCTTCGCGCGTCAGGTCGAAGTTGTAGCCGTCCTTCATCAGGAATTCGCGCCCGCGCATCACGCCGAAACGCGGCCGCACCTCGTCGCGGAACTTCCACTGGATGTGGTACAGCGTCATCGGCAGGTCACGGTAGCTGGTCACGCCGGACCGGAAGATGTCGGTGATCATCTCCTCGTTCGTGGGACCGTAGAGCAGGTCGCGCTTGTGGCGGTCGGTGATGCGCAGCATCTCTTCGCCATACGCCTCGTAGCGGCCGCTTTCGCGCCAAAGATCGGCCGATTGCAGCGTCGGCATCAGCAACGGGATATGGCCCGCGCGTTGCTGTTCCTGATGGACGATATCCTCGATGCGCTTCAGCACCTTGAAGCCCAGGGGCAGCCAGGAATAGATCCCCGCCGCCTGCTGCTTGACCATCCCGGCACGCAGCATCAGCCGGTGGCTGACGATCTGCGCCTCCTTCGGGTCTTCCTTGAGGACGGGCAGGAAATAGCGGGACAGACGCATGAGATGACCCTTTGAAACTGGCTGTCGCACCTCTAGGGCACGGGGGGCGGTCGGGCAAGGTGGCGCGGGCTTAACGCGACGCTTCGGGCCTGCTAGGATCGCCGGCTGCAGGTTGCGTCGAAACGGGGGCGGCGGGTGGACCTGCACACGATTCTGACCTGTGCGGGCTTTGTGCTGGGCACGGCCCTGCTGACCTTCGCGGTGTATTTCGGCAGCCGCTTGATCCTTGGCCGCGAATTCGACAGCCATACGCGCGATCTGGCCGGTTCCGTCATCGCCCGCGTCGCCGCGCTGCACGGGCTGATCCTCGCCCTGGTCTTCGCGCAGGAGATCGACGATTACCACGCGCTGCGTGACGCGATGGGGCGCGAGGCGACGGCCGTCGCCGACATCTTCAACGACATCGACCGCTACGGCACGCCCGCAAGCGGCGCCGTGCAGGGCCAGCTGGCCCGGTACGTGGACACCGTCATCCATCCCGAATGGGAAAGCCTGGCCCAGACGGAACGGCTTGCCGACGAAGGCTGGGCCCTGCGCGAGACGGTCTACCAGACGCTTCTGGATCTGGTGCCCGAAACGCCGCGCCAGGTTTCGCTGCGCGATCACATGATCGACCGCGCCCAGGACATCGCGAGCCTGCGCCAGCAGCGCGAGGATGCAGCCATGTCGCGGATGAGCGGGGTGTTCTGGCTGGTCGCGCTGTCCGGCGTGGTCTTCGTGACCGTGCCCTATTTCGTGTTCCCGCCGACGCGGCTGAACATGTCGCTTCTGATCGCCTATTCGGCCTATACCGGTCTCATCATGTTCACGATCTACGCCTTTTCGAACCCGTTCGCGAATCCCGGCCGTCTCGACCCTGGCGCGTTCGAGCGGCTTCTGGAAACCGACATCGGCGCCGCCGCCACCGCGTCCGGTTAGGTCCGTCACTCTTGCATCCGGGCCCCCCTGCGGTCACATACCATCGCGCGGGACAGGACAAGGGGCCGACGATGCGGATGCCGGTGCAGAAACAGCTACGCTGGTGGGGAATCGCCGCTGTCGTCCTGCTGGTGACGATGTGGCTTCTGGGTCAGGCGATCCTGCCTTTCATCCTTGGCGCGGGCGTGGCCTACATCCTCGACCCCGTGGCCGACCGGCTGGAGCGGATGGGTCTGACGCGCACGCTGTCCGTCGTCGTGATCACCGCCGCCGCCGCGCTGCTGCTGCTGGCGGCGCTGGCCTTCGTGGTGCCGCTGCTGATCAAGCAGGCGACCGCCCTGACCGCCGCGGCACCCGAGATGATCGAGAAGCTTCAGCTTTTCTTCGCCACGCGCTTCCCCGGCCTTCTGCCCGAGGAAAGCGCCGTCCGCTCTGCCCTCAACGACATGGGCAGCACCATCGCCGAACAGGGCAGCAACGTGCTTGCGACGGTGATGGGTTCGCTGCGGGGCGTGGTGGGCGTCATCGCGCTGGTCGTCATCGTGCCGGTCGTGGCGTTCTACCTGCTGCTGGACTGGGACGGGATGATCCGCCGCATCGACACGCTGCTGCCGCGGGAACACGCGCCGACGATCCGTCACATCGCGCGCGACATCGATCACGCGCTGTCCGGCTTCCTGCGCGGGCAGGGGCTGGTGATCCTGATCCTGGGCACCTGGTACTCGATCGCGCTGGCTGTGGTCGGATTGCCGTTCGGCTTCTTCATCGGGATTATGGCGGCGGTCCTGTCCTTCATCCCCTATGTCGGCAGCGTCATCGGCGGCGCCACCGCGATCGGCGTCGCGCTGTTCTCGTTTTGGGGTGATCCGCTGTGGATCGGCGCCGTCGCCGGCATCTTCATCCTGGGCCAGATCGTCGAAGGCAACTATCTGCAGCCCAAGATCGTCGGCGACCATGTCGGGCTGCATCCGGTCTGGCTTCTTCTGGCATTGTCGGTCTTCGGCGCGCTCTTCGGTTTTGCCGGGCTGGTGATGGCGGTGCCGCTGGCTGCGGCCTTGGGCGTGATCGTCCGCTTCCTGGTCGAGCGTTACCGCGAAAGCGGCCTCTATACCGGCCGCGACACCCCGCCCGAGCCGACCTCGCCCATGCTGGTGGAACTGGTCCCGCGCGGCACCGTCAGGGCCGAGCGCCTGCAGGGCCGGCTTGCCGCCGACCGCGCCTTTGCCGAACTGCAGATCCAGCACATGTACGAGGATCGCCGTCGCGAGGACAGGGCAGAGGACTAGGAACGCGTGTCGCGCCAGCTTGTCCTCGACCTCGACATTCCGCCAGCACAATCGCGTGCAGACTGGCTTGTCGCCGGATCTAACCGTGATGCGCTGGCGATGCTGGATGCGCCTGAAAGCTGGCCGCAGGGTCGGCTTCTGCTGATCGGGCCCGAAGGGGCCGGCAAGTCGCACGTCGCCGCCTTCTGGGCGGCAGAGCGTGACGCATCGACGATCGCCGCCACCGACCTGAACGCCGATGACGCGGATCGGCTTGCAAGGACACGCGGTGCGCTGGTGGTCGAGGACGCCGACCGCATCGGTGGTCAGGATGAGGCCGAGCGTGCGCTGTTTCATCTGTGGAACCTTGCGCCCACACGCGACTGTCTGCTGCTTCTGACCGCACGCACGCCGCCCCGGGACTGGGGGCTCCTCCTTCCCGACCTGCGTTCGCGCGTGGACGCGCTGACGCAGGCGCGGCTCGGACCGCCCGATCAGGCCTTGCTTGCGGCGGTGCTGGTCAAGCTGTTCGCGGATCGGCAACTCGACGTCGGGCCGGGCCTGATCGACTGGCTGGCGCTGCGCATGGACCGCGACCTGGGGCTGGCGCGGCATCTGGTCCACGCCCTTGATCGCACCGCATTGTCGGAAGGTCGCCGCGTGACGCGGCCGATGGCGGCGGAATTGCTGGACCGCCTGACCCCTGATGATGAAACCGAACTGCCGAGTCGACGTTGACGCCCCGGCGGGACGGACCGCCGATTGACCCCGGCGCCCGAAAGATTCCATAAACCCGTCAATGACCTGACCATCGCGAGGCGGCATGAACAGCGTCCGAACGACCTCCGGCCGGCAGATCGAGGCCTTCCACGAATCCCCCTTCGAACGAAAATCCGGACGCGAATTGCAGCGTGTCGGCGTCGTCGATGTTGGCTCGAACTCGATCCGCTTGGTCGTGTTCGACGGGGCGGCGCGTTCGCCCGCCTATTTCTACAATGAAAAGGTGATGGCCGGCCTGGGGCAGGACATGGCCGAAACCGGCCGCCTGAATCCCCGCGGCGTCGAGCGCGGTTTCGCCGCCCTGCAACGTTTCGCCGCCCTGGCCGAGGGGATGGAGATCCGGCCGCTGACCTGCGTGGCGACGGCGGCCGTCCGCGAAGCCGAGGATGGCCCCGCCTTTCGCAAGCGGGTCGAGAAGGAGACCGGCCTGAAACTGTGGGTGATCGACGGCGAGGAAGAGGCGCGGCTGTCGGCGCAGGGCGTGCTTCTGGGGTGGCCCGACGCCAAGGGTCTTGTCTGCGACATCGGCGGCAACTCAATGGAGCTGGCCGAAGTAGATGGCGGAGAGGTCGGCGCACGCGCGACGTCGCAGTTAGGGCCATTCCGGTTGCAGCAGGTCAAGGGCGGCAAGGAGGGCTTGGCGGACCATATCGCCTCGACCGTCAAGGGTCTGGTCAAGCAGTTCGGCAAGGACCGTGAGCGGATCTACCTCGTCGGGGGATCCTGGCGTGCGATCGCGCGGCTGGACATGGAACGCCGCGACTATCCGATGACCGTGCTGCACGAATACCGCATGTCGGTCGACGACGTGATGAAGACGGTGAGGTGGATCGCAGGAAACGACACCGACGAGTTGCGCAAGCGCGTCGGAATCTCATCCGGCCGGATGGAGCTTGTGCCGCTGGCCAGTCAGGTGCTGGCGGAACTGGTCCGGGGCTTCAATCCGGGCGAACTGGCCGTCAGCAGCTACGGGATCCGTGAAGGACTGCTTTACGAACAGATGTCGGACCGTCTGCGCAAGCGCGATCCGTTGATCGAAGCCGCGCGCTTCACCGAACGCCAGATGGCGCGGATGCCGGGTTTCGGCAAGCGGCTGTTCCAGTTTCTGCTGCCGATCTTTCCGGGCATCACGCCCGAACGCTCGCGCCTGATGCGCGCGGCCTGCCTGCTGCACGACACGACATGGCGCGCGCACCCCGACTACCGTGCGCAGGCCTGCTTCGACAACGTCACCCGCGCCAACATGGCGGCGCTCAGCCATCCAGAGCGTGTGTTCCTGGGCCTGTCGCTGCTGCACCGCTACAAGAACAGTCGCGACGGCAATCCGATGGAGCCGCTGTTCGCGCTGCTACCCGAAGACGGGATCCGCGACGCCGAGATCCTTGGGAAGGCGATGCGCTTCGGGGCGATGTTCTCGATCAAGGACCCGTCCGACGCGGCAGAGCTTGTGCTCGACAGCAAGACCGGACGGCTGGAACTGCGGCTGTCGCCTGCGGGCCGCATCCTGATGGGCGAAGTGGCGCAGTCCCGTTTCGAATCGCTTTGCAAATCGATGGGGGTGGAGCCTGTCGTCCGCGATGCGTGACCGCCCGGCGATCCCATTCGCCGGGTCCGCAGGGCCCGCAATAACCACAATTAAAACTAATATGTCTGCAATTAGTTTTTTCTTGCTCAACCTTTCGCAACCTCCTTCCACTCTGACCTGTGTACCGCACCGCGCCGTGCATCCTTTGCGCGAGTGACGTTAAGGTTAACTTCGTAAATCGCTTGGCTTATGGCCCCACCTCCGGCACCCTGATCGGGTAGCGAGTGGGTTGGGTTTTACGAATGAAGTTGTCTGCCTGGGCAGCGGTCGCTGTCGTTGCCAGCCTCAGTGCAACGACAGCGAATTCCGCGACTTTTGACGTGACGCTCGGCGCCTTTGGCTGGCTTCGCTTCGACGCCCATGACAGCGACGCCGACGGCCGGATCACCGATCAGGAAGTCTCCGCCTTCGAAGCCTATCTGAGCTTCGGCACGCCCTTTTCATCCTCCTGGCAACAATTCGGCAGCACGGCGCTTGGCTGGCTGGACATCGGCCTGTCCGGCACGGTCCTTGGCAACGCGCTCGACCGGGTTGCCTTCGACATTCCGGGCAGCGCGCATCGCTGCTTCAACATGCAGGGCGTTCAGCGCGACTTCCTGACGCCTGCGGGCCGGGTCGAGATCGGCGGGGGTGCGATCCACGGGACGTACAGCCAGCCCAGCTATCAGGAACTGAACGATCCCGCCTATTGCGACGGCACCAGCCTCGGTGCGATCTCGCGTCAGAATTTCGGCGACAGCTTCGGAAGCGCCACGATGACGGCGACCGGACTCGCCGCGCCCTCGCCGACCCCCGTGCCGCTGCCCGGCACCCTTGCGCTCATGTCAGGCGCGATCCTGGGCGTTGGCGCGATCGGCCGCAGGCGCCGCCGGGGCTGACCCTTCACCACACCAGCCGGCCAAAGGAAAAGGGGCGCCCCGCAGGACGCCCCTTTCCGTTTCCGCCACGAAGGGCAGGGGGGATGATTACATCATCCCGCCCATGCCGCCCATGCCGCCCATGTCGGGCATGCCGCCGCCCTGGCCCTTCGGCTCGGGCTTCTCGGCAACCATGGCTTCCGTGGTGATCAGCAGGCCCGCAACCGAGGCCGCGTCTTCCAGCGCCGTGCGCACGACTTTCGCCGGGTCGATCACGCCGAACTTGAACATGTCGCCATATTCTTCGGTCTGCGCGTTGAACCCGAACGCCTTGTCGGTCGATTCGCGGACCTTGCCGGCCACGACGGCACCGTCGACGCCCGCGTTTTCCGCGATCTGGCGCATCGGCGCTTCCAGCGCGCGACGCACGATCGAGATACCGGCATCCTGGTCCGAGTTCGCGCCCGAGACGCCTTCCAGCGCCTTGCCGCCCTGGACCAGCGAAACGCCACCACCGACGACAACGCCTTCCTGAACCGCAGCGCGGGTCGCGTTCAGCGCGTCATCGACGCGGTCCTTGCGCTCTTTCACTTCGATTTCGGTCATGCCGCCGACGCGGATCACCGCAACACCGCCGGCGAGCTTCGCCACGCGTTCCTGCAGCTTCTCCTTGTCGTAGTCCGAGGTGGTTTCCTCGATCTGCTGACGGATCTGACCGACGCGAGCCTCGATCTCGGACTTTTCGCCAGCGCCATCGACGATGGTGGTGTTATCCTTGTTGATCGTGACCTTCTTCGCGGTGCCCAGCATGTCGATGCCGACATTCTCCAGCTTCATGCCCAGGTCTTCGCTGATGACCTGACCGCCGGTCAGGATCGCGATGTCCTGCAGCATCGCCTTGCGGCGATCGCCGAAGCCCGGTGCCTTCACGGCCGCGATCTTCAGACCGCCGCGCAGCTTGTTGACGACCAGCGTGGCCAGAGCCTCGCCTTCGACGTCTTCCGAGATGATGACCAGCGGCTTGCCCGACTGGATGACGGCTTCCAGCAGCGGAACCATCGGCTGCAGCGACGACAGCTTCTTCTCGTGCAGCAGGATGTAGGCGTCTTCCAGTTCGGCGACCATCTTGTCGGGGTTGGTCACGAAATAGGGCGACAGGTAGCCGCGGTCGAACTGCATGCCTTCGACGACTTCGACCTCGGTCTCCATCCCCTTGTTCTCTTCGACGGTGATGACACCCTCGTTGCCGACCTTCTGCATCGCGTCGGCGATGAAGCGGCCGATCTGAGATTCGCCGTTGGCCGAGATGGTGCCGACCTGCGCGACTTCGTCGCTGTCGTTGACCGGACGGGCGGCGGCCTTGATGGCCTCGACGACCTTCTGGGTCGCGGTGTCGATGCCGCGCTTCAGGTCCATCGGGTTCATGCCGGCGGCGACCGCCTTCATGCCTTCCTTGACGATGGCCTGGGCCAGAACCGTCGCGGTGGTGGTGCCGTCACCGGCCTCGTCGTTGGTGCGCGAAGCGACTTCGCGGACCATCTGCGCACCCATGTTCTCGAACTTGTCCGAAAGCTCGATTTCCTTCGCGACGGTCACGCCGTCCTTGGTGATGCGCGGGGCGCCGAAGGATTTGTCGATGACCACGTTGCGGCCTTTCGGGCCCAGCGTCACCTTGACCGCATCGGCCAGGATGTTCACGCCTTTCAGCATGCGGTCGCGGGCATCGGTGTTGAACTTGACGTCCTTGCCAGCCATGTGTGTTCTCCTAAAAAATCGTGTGATGGGAAGCGGTTGTCAGGTGATCGCGGCGTTTCAGCCGATGATCCCCATGATGTCGCTTTCCTTCATGATCAGCAGTTCCTGGCCGTCCAGCGTGACCTCGGTGCCCGACCATTTGCCGAACAGGACGCGGTCGCCTTCCTTGACCGAGGGTGCGATCAGTTCGCCCGAATCCTTGCGAGCGCCTTCGCCAACCGATACGACTTCGCCTTCGGCGGGCTTTTCCTTGGCGCTGTCGGGGATGATCAGGCCGCCCTTGGTCTTCTCGTCGGATTCGACGCGCTTGACCAGAACGCGGTCGTGCAGCGGTTTGAATGCCATGTGGAACACTCCGGTGTTGCAGGTTGCAGTGTCTCGTCTGTTGGCACTCACACAGGGTGAGTGCCAATGCCGGTGATCTAGTCGCGGGGCAGGGGGCTGTCAACGGGTCCGGTCGGTCCTTTTGCTGTCCGGCGCGCCTTCGCTTGAACCCCTTGCATTGACCTTCGCCGACCCGCATGGCTAGCTCGCCGGATTGCCGAAGACCGGGATCGGATCATGACCAAACCCTTGCGCGCGCTGGTGATTGCCGAGGCGGCGAATCCTGACTGGGTTTCCGTTCCGCTTGTCGGCTGGTCGATCGCGCACGCTCTGCGGGATGTGGCACAGGTCCACCTCGTCACCCAGATCCGCAACCGTGATGCGATCCTTGGGGCCGGGCTGGTCGAGGGGCAGGATTTCACCGCCATCGACAGCGAAAAGCTGGCTGCGCCGATGTGGCGGTTGGCCGACAGGCTGCGAATGGGCAAGGGTGTCGGCTGGACCATGACGACCGCCATCGCCTCTCTCAGCTACGGCTATTTCGAGCGTCTGATCTGGCGGGAATTCGGACCCGCGATCCGCCGGGGCGACTACGACATCGTTCACCGCGTCACCCCGCTGACACCGACCGCCAATTCCGCGCTCGCGACGAAATGCGCGGCAGCCGGCGTCCCCTTCGTCTTGGGTCCGTTGAACGGCGGCGTGCCCTGGCCCAAGGGTTTCGACAGCGAGCGGCGGCGCGAAAAGGAATGGCTGTCCTACATTCGTGGCGTCTACAAGCTGCGGCCCGGCCGCACGGCGATGCTGAAGGCAGCAAGCGCGATCCTTTGCGGCTCTCGCCACACACAGTCCGAAATCCCTGCCCGATTCCAATCCAAGACCGTCTGGCTGCCCGAAAACGCCATCGACCCGAACCGCTTCAACCTGACCGCCGATCAGCCGGGCACCCTGCCGCTGCGTGCCTGCTTCATCGGTCGTCTCGTGCCCTACAAGGGCGCGGATATGGCGATCGCCGCCGCCGCCGATCTGCTGCGCGACGGCCGCCTGCAGCTCGACATCATCGGCGACGGCCCGCAGCGCGCGGAACTCGATCAGCTGGTCGCGCGCGAGGGGTTGGGCGATGCGGTCCGCTTCCACGGCTGGCGCGATCACCGTGAGGTGCAGCAGGTCGCGGCGAACTGTCACCTTCTGACCTTCCCCTCGGTGCGCGAATTCGGGGGTGGCGTCGTGCTGGAAGCGATGGCCCTGGGCGTTGTTCCGGTGATCGTCGATTATGCGGGTCCGGGCGAACTGGTCGACGAGACGACGGGGTTCAAGGTGCCTATCGGCTCACGCGAGGCGATCGTTGCGGGCTTGCGCGAAACGCTGACGGCCATCGCCGCCGATCCGGCGCGGCTGCCCGCGATGGCGCAGGCCGCCCAGCAGCGGGTCATGCGCGATTTCACATGGGCCGCCAAGGCCGGCCAGATCGAGCAGGTCTGGCAGGCGGTCGTCACCGGCGCGAGCCCGCTGCCGCAGGTCCTTCCAGTGGTGCCTCCCGCCGCCTGACCGCAGAACGCCCTCGCGGCCCGCGCAACACCCGCCGCCCCAGCCGACGCGCCTCAACCCCCTTCTTCTTCACGAAAATATCCCCGCCGGAGGCTTCCGGCGCAGCCGGAAATCCTTAACCAAGTCCGAACCGCACGTTCGCAGCCTGTGTACAGGTTGTGTACAGCCTGTGTACGCGCGGTGTACGGGCTGTGACCCGTCGGACCCAGCAAATGCTGGCCAAAGCGTAGCCCAGGGTGTTGCGCTGTTGCGCCCCACCATTCGCTGCCGTTGCCGTTCAGGTTGGTTAACGCGCGGCCAGTCCCAGATGCGTCAGAACCCGGTCCAGTTCGGCGCCCATCGCCGCACGATTGGCAAACAGAACCGCCTGGCTGCGCAGGATCGGATTGTCGTGCTCTATGATCTTTAGCGCGTTCGCGCGCAGCGTCTCGCCGCTTGACGTGATGTCGGCAATCGCCTCGGCTGTCTGGTTCGCCACCGTGCCTTCGGTCGCGCCCTGGCTGTCCACCAGCTGATAATCAGCGACTTCGGCCTCGGCCAGCCAGGCGCGAACAAGCCGATGATATTTCGTCGCAATCCGCAGGCGGAACCCATGCGCCGCGCGAAAGTCGCGGGCAATACTGGCAAAATCGTCCAGCGTTTCGCAATCGCGCCAGCATTCGGGCACGGCCAGGATCAGGTCGGCGTGACCGAAGCCCAGCGGCGCGATCTCGGCCAGATCGCTGCGCCAGCCAACCAGTCTTTCGCGCACCAGATCCTGCCCGGTCACACCCAGTTCGATCCGCCCTACCGCCAGTTCGCGCGGGATCTCGCCCGCCGACAGAAGGACAAGCTGCAGCCCGTCGATCCCCTCGACCCGGCCCCCGTAATCACGATCCGAGCCGCTGCGCGACAGCGTGACACCGCGCGCAGCGAACCAGTCGAAGGTCAGCTCCATCAGCCGCCCTTTCGAGGGAACCCCTAGCCGGATCATACGCCCTCCAGTTCGGCCAGCAATCCCGGCCGAACGATCCCGCCAACGGCAGGAATTCTTTGGCCTTTTCCCAGAACTGCAGTCAGCGCGTCATAGCGTCCGCCGGATGCGACCGGGGGCCAGCCGGCATGGTCGCGGGCCACGAAGGTGAAGGTGAATCCGTCGTAATATTCCATCGTCGTCCGGCCGTGGCTGGCGTCGAAATGGACGCTTGCAGGCTCGATTCCGCGGGCCGCGATGGCGGAAAGCCGCGCCTCGATCCGCGCCACCGCGGGCGCGATTGCCGGCAATTCGCCTTGCAGCGCCTGAAGGTTGCGCAGCGCTTCGTCGGCGGGACCGTTCAGGGCGAACAGCCGCTGAAGCCGCGTCGTCCAGACAGGATCGAGCGGCGGCGTCCCGGCGTCGGCCGCGATCCGCGCGATCCTCGCTTCCATCTCGTCCTCGCCGCGAAGGCCCGCCCAAGACCCTGATGCTGAGGGAAAATCCCGTTGCGCCGTCGGACTGGAAAAACGTTCCAGCAGTCGCGCAAAGCGGCGCGGCCGCCAGACGTGATGGATCAGCGCATCGCGCCGCGGGGCGGGCAGGGGCAGCCCTGCCACCGCATCAAGCATCAGCGCCATGTCGCCCATCACCGCCCGCAGGCCATAGGGCGCCAGCAACCGGTGAAACAGCGCAAAGACCTCTGCGTCTGCGCCCGGCTCTCGGCTGAACAGTTCGAACCCGGCCTGCAGATACTCGTTGTCGCGCTGGTGGTCGGGGCGGGTCTCGCCGGTATCCTGCTTGCGGAAGATCTCGCCCAGATAGCAGTAGCGCGCAGGCTCGGCCCCGCCGTCCATGTGCATCTGCACGACCGGCACGGTGAAATCGGGACGCAGCATCACCTCGCCCCGGATCGGATCGCTGGTGACATAGGCGCGGGCGCGGATGTCCTCGCCATAGAGGTCCAGCAGAGTCTCGGCCGGCAACAGGATGTCGGGCGCGACCTCGACCGCGCCTGCCTCTCGGAACGCCGCCAGCAGACGGTGGCCAACGGCCTGCTTGTCGCGCTTGGCGATCATCCCAGGATGCGCCGCACTTCGGCAAGCAGATCGCCGCGTGCGACCTCGGTCTGCGCGGGCTGGGACTTCCATTCGTCAAGGCTAGCCTCGGCCGCGATCTTCGCGCCAAGGATCAGGTCCTTGACCTGCACGACACCGCGCGCCGCCTCGTCCGCGCCCTGGATGATCGCTATGGGGGCAGCGCGCTTGTCGGCGTATTTCAACTGGTTGCCGAAATTCTTCGGATTGCCCAGATAGACTTCGGCACGGATGCCCGCCGCGCGCAGTTCCGCAGCCATCGCCTGATAGTCACCCATCCGGTCGCGATCCATCACCGTCACCACGACTGGACCCGATGCCTCTGCCCCTGTCAGCCCCTTGGCCCGCAGCGCCGCCAGCAGGCGGTCCACGCCGATGCTGACGCCCGTCGCCGGGACCTTCTGCCCGGTGAAGCGTTCGACCAGCCCGTCATAGCGCCCTCCGCCCGCGACGCTGCCGAACTGCCGCTTGCGCCCCTTCTCGTCGAGGATCTCGAAGGTCAGTTCGGCCTCGAACACCGGGCCGGTGTAATAGCCGAGGCCGCGGACCACGGCGGGGTCGATCACGATCCGGTCCTCGTTCATCCCCATCGCGGCCAGCATCGCGGCGATCTGCGACAATTCGTCCACGCCCTCGGCGCCGATGGTCGAGCCACCGACCGCCGCACGCAGATTGTCCAGCGTGGCGCCGTTCTCGCCACCCTTCGCCGTCAGGAAGTCCAGCACCGGCTTGGCCTGCGCCTCGCTCAACCCCACGCCTTCGATCTCGGCGCCGCTGTCGTCGCGGCGTCCGGTGGTCAGCAGCGACAGCACGCCCTCGCGGCCGACCTTGTCGAACTTGTCTATCTGGCGAAGCACGTCATCGGCCTGATCCTCGCGGACCTCGGCGGCTTCCAGAACGCCGTTCAGTACCTTGCGATTGTTGATCCGCACGACGTAATCGCCGCGCGCGATGCCCACCGCTTCCAACGCATCGGCCAGCATCGCGCAGATTTCCGCGTCCGCCGCGACGGACGCACTGCCGACCGTATCGGCATCGCATTGATAGAATTGCCGGAACCGCCCGGGCCCCGGCTTCTCGTTGCGCCAGACCGGACCCATCGCGTAACGGCGATAGGGGCTCGGCAGATCGTTGCGGAACTGCGCCGCGACGCGCGCCAGGGGCGCCGTCAGGTCATAGCGCAGCGCCAGCCAGTCGCCCGAACCGCCACCTGGAACGGCCTCCTCCTGCCAGGCGAAGACGCCGGCGTTCGGGCGGTCCACATCGGGCAGGAACTTTCCCAGGGCCTCGACCGTCTCGACGGCGCTGGTTTCCAACGGATCGAAGCCGTGCAGCGCATAGACGCGGGCGATCGCGTCCAGCATCGCCTTGCGTTCGGTGACATCCGCGCCAAAATAGTCGCGAAAGCCCTTCGGCGTTTCCGCCTTGGGGCGGGGTTGTTTCTTGTCTTTCGCCATGATGGTCGCCTTCGGCCGGTCCGTGGCTGCTTTAACGGAGGGCGCCTTCATGGACAAGCGGACCGAGACGCTGGAAGAGGCGGTGGCCCACCTGACCCGCACGGTTGAGGACCTGTCCGAGGTCGTGGCCCGTCAGGATGCCGAAATCGCGCAACTGACCCGCCGGGTCGAGCAGTTGCGTCGGGCGGAGGCGGAGCGCGAGCTTGACGCCGGCGGCTCGGTCCCGCTGGCCGACCAGCGCCCGCCGCATTGGTGAGACTTTATTGACCGCGTATCGGGCAAACGAACTCGGCGGCCACTTTCGCTGAAACGCTTCAGCCCTTGCCGCGCCCGAAGTCCGGTGCGTCGGTGTCCTGACCCGCCTCGATGATGCCGCGCCGGATCGCGCGCGTGCGTGTGAAGTAATCGTGCAATTGCTGGCCGTCGCCCATACGGATCGCGCGCTGCAGGACGAACAGCTCTTCGGTGAAGCGGCCGAGGATATCCAGCGTCGCCTCGCGATTGTGCAGGAACACGTCGCGCCACATCGTCGGATCGCTGGCGGCGATCCGGGTGAAGTCGCGGAAACCGGCGGCGGAATACTTGATGACCTCTTCGTCGGTCACGCGGCGCAGATGATCGGCGACGCCGACCATCGTGTAGGCGATCAGGTGCGGCGTGTGGCTGGTCACGGCCAGCACCAGATCGTGGTGACCGGGGTCCATCCGCTCGACATTCGCGCCGATGCCACGAACCAGATCCTCGAGCCGAGCGACCTGCGCCTCGTCCGCATCGGGCAGCGGCGTCAGCAGCCACCAGCGATTGCGGAAGAGGCTGGCAAAGCCCGCGCGCGGCCCGGAATGTTCGGTCCCGGCCAGCGGATGGCCCGGGATGAAGTGGATGCCTTCAGGCAGATGCGGGGCGACCGCGTCGATGACCGATTGCTTGACGGAACCGACATCCGTGACCACCGCGCCGGGCTTCAGATGCGGCGCGATTTCGGCCGCGACATCGCCCATGGCGCCGACCGGGACCGCCAGCACGACCAGATCGGCATCCTTCACTGCGACGGAAACATCGTTGTGGATCGCGTCGCACAAGCCGATCTCGCGCGCCACATCGCGCGTCTCGGCGCTGCGGGCATAGCCGTGGACCTGACCGGCCAGACCCTTCTCGCGCATCGCGAGCGCCATCGAGCCGGCGATCAACCCCAGCCCGATCAGGGCCACGCGGTCGTAGATCACGCTCATCGCGCAGCCCTTTCACCAGCCATGAATTCGCTGATCGCCGCGATGACCCGGCGACAGCCAGCCTCATCGCCTACGGTGATGCGCAGTGCCTCGGGCAAGTGGTAGCTGGCGACGTTGCGCACGATGATCCCGGCATCGCGCAACGCCACATCGCAGGCGCGCGCGCGCTCGGCATCGGGAAGGCGGGCAAGTACGAAATTCGCGTGGCTTTCGTCGCAGGCAACGCCCATCTGCACCAGTTGGTTGCGCAGCCAGCGCCGCAGCCGAGCGTTTTCGGCGGCGCAGTGCGCGGTGAACTCGGTATCGCGCATCGCGGCTTCTGCCGCGGCCATCTGCGCGTTCGACAGGTTGAACGGTTGCCGAAGGCGCGCCAGCACATCGATGATCGGACGCTGCGCATAGCCCCAGCCGATCCGCAACCCGCCGAGCCCGTGGATCTTCGAGAAGGTGCGCGTCATCACCACGTTCGGATAGGCATCGACCAGATCGGCGTCGCGGTAATCGGGCTGGGCGAATTCCATGTAGGCGCCGTCATGGACCAGGACGCAGTCGCCCGGCAGTCCTGCGATCAGCCGACGCAGGTCTTCCCCGGACAGCATCGTCCCGGTCGGATTGGCGGGATTGGCAAGGAACACGATCCGCGTCCGCTCGGTCACCGCGCGCAGGATAGCATCCACATCGATCCGCCGATCGGCCTCGTCCACGGTCACCGGGGTCGCGCCAACCGCATGGGCCAGGATCGGATACATCGCGAAACCGTGGCGCGTGGTGATGACCTCATCGCCGGGCCCTGCGTAGGCCTGTGCCACGAACTGCAGAACCTCGTCCGAGCCGACACCGCAGATGATCCGGTCGGGGTCGAGGCCATGGATATCCCCGATGGCGCGACGCAGCGGGCCGTGATCGGTCGCGGGATAGCGGTTCAGGTCTTTTGCGGCTGCCTGAAACGCCGCCGTCGCGGCCGGGCTGCAGCCGTAGGGATTTTCGTTGGCCGAAAGCTTCAGCGCCTCGCCGCCGCCCGCAAGCTTGCTTTCGCCGCTGACATACAGGGCGATTTCCATGATGCCGGGTTGCGGCTGGGGCTGGGTGCGGTCGGACATGGTCGGCTCCGGGACGGTCGGGCCGTCATACCGGGGCGGGGGGGAGTTCGGCAAGGCGGCTAAAGCGGTCGGTTGTACCGGATGAATCCGCTTTGTCTTCCGACGCGATCATAGAGCATCCGACCCGCATAATTCGTTTCCTGCGTCAGCCAGTAGACGGCGGGCGTGCCCGACCTGTCGGCCGCGGTATAGACCGCCTCGATCAGCGCGCGGGCGACACCGCGCCCACGGGCATCAGGCGCGGTATAGAGATCTTGCAGATAGCAGGTGCCTTCTGGCCGCCACAGATGCGGATGAAACACGTAATGGGTCAGGCCCAGCAGAATGCCGTCCGCCTCGGCGACCAGCCCATGAAAATCCGAAGGATCATCCGCGATCAGCCGCGTGAAAGCCTGGTCGAAGAACGCGTCGGGCAAATCGGGACGGTCATAGAAACGGTGATAATCGTCGTAGAGCGCTTGCCACTGCGGGCGATCCTCGGATCTCAGCGCGCGGATTTCCATCACCGGCCCTGCCGCCGCGCCATGAAGGCAAGCTTTTCGAACAGTGCCACGTCCTGTTCGTTTTTTAGCAGCGCGCCATGAAGCTTGGGCAGCATCTCGCCCGGCTCGCGCTTCAAATCCTCGGGCGACAGATCCTCGGCCAGGATCAACTTCAGCCAGTCCAGCAGCTCGCTGGTCGAGGGCTTCTTCTTCAGACCCGGCGCCTCGCGCAGTTCCAGAAACTGGCTCAAGGCGGCTTCCAGCAGACGTGGCTTCAGTCCGGGATAATGAACCTCGACGATCCGCTTCAGCGTCTCGGCATCCGGGAAGCGGATATAGTGGAAGAAACAGCGGCGCAGGAAGGCGTCGGGCAGTTCCTTTTCGTTGTTCGACGTGATGATGACGATCGGGCGATGGATCGCGGCGACCGTCTCGCCGGTCTCGTAGACGTGGAACTCCATCCGGTCGAGTTCCTGCAGCAGATCGTTCGGGAACTCGATGTCGGCCTTGTCGATCTCGTCGATCAGGAGCACTACCTTTTCTGGTGCCTCGAAAGCCTGCCACAGCTTGCCGCGCCGGATATAGTGCCCAACCTCGTTCACCCGCGCATCGCCCAGTTGGCTATCGCGAAGGCGGCTCACAGCGTCGTACTCGTAAAGACCCTGTTGCGCCTTGGTGGTCGACTTGATCGACCATTCGATGATCGGCAGCCCCAACGATGCCGCGACCTGCCGGGCCAGCTCGGTCTTGCCGGTGCCCGGCTCGCCCTTGACCAGCAGCGGCCGTTCCAGCGTCACGGCGGCGTTGACGGCGATGGCAAGATCGGGGGGCGCGACATAGGTGTCGGAACCGGCAAAGCGCATGTCATCATCCTTCAGGGCAGGGCGCCGGCACCCTATCCGCCGTCCGGAAAGGCCGCAAGGATGCCGCAATTGTCAACGCGATTGACCCGTGACAAGAGGGTGCTCATACTTTAATGGGGCGGCCAAGGTGCCGGTTTTCACCGCGACCGGCCTGCCGGAGGTCCAATGAAAGCCCAGACGTTTCTGCCGCAGGATTATCGCCCCGCCGAGGACGAGCCTTTCATGAACGACCGGCAGCTTGAGTATTTCCGTCGCAAGCTGAACGCGTGGAAGCAGGAACTTCTGGATCAGTCGGCCGAGACCCTGGAAGGCCTGCAGGACAGCGGCCGCAACGTCCCCGACATCGCCGACCGCGCCAGCGAGGAAACCGACCGCGCGCTGGAACTGCGCACACGCGACCGCCAGCGCAAACTGGTCAGCAAGATCGACAGCGCGCTGCGCCGGATCGAGACCGGCGAATACGGCTATTGCGAAATGACCGGCGAGCCGATCAGCCTCAAGCGCCTCGACGCGCGCCCGATCGCCACGATGACGCTGGAAGCGCAGGAAAAGCACGAGCGGCGTGAGCGGGTTCACCGCGACGATTGATCCGGGTGCGACAATCGCACAACGCCGACTTCCCGCAGCGATGCGGCCTACTTCAAGCTAAGACATGATGCCCGCTGCGACGATCGTGGGGGCGGGGATCGCCGGCCTGACAGCGGCCCTGGCGCTGACTCAGCGCGGATCAGTTGTGACCGTTCTGGAGAGGGCGCCAGAACTGGCGGAAGTGGGCGCGGGTATCCAGATCTCTCCCAATGCCGGTCGCGTCTTGGACGCGCTGGGGCTGGGACCAGGGCTCGACGCAGTGTCGCTGCGCAGCCGCGGGGTTCGGTTGTGGAACAGCGCCGGGAAGCCCGTCGCGACGCTCGATTTCCTGCGGCATCGGCCCGACGCACCCTTTCGCCTGATCCACCGCGCGCGCCTGATCGAGGTTTTGGCCGAGGCCATCAGCAAGGCGGGCGTGATCCTGCGGCTGGGGGAGAGGGTGGAGACCTTGCCTGACGTCGGTCTGCTCGTCGGCGCGGACGGATTGCAAAGCCGTGTCCGTCGTGAACTGAACGGCACCGAGGCGCCGTTCTTTACCGGCCAGACCGCTTGGCGCGCAGTCATCGACGATCCCGATCCGCAGCCGGAGGTCTGGGTCGACGCCTTCTTGGGCCCCGGCCGGCATCTTGTCAGCTACCCGCTTGCGAACAACCTGCGCAACATCGTGGCGGTGGAGGAACGCGCCGAGTGGCAGGAGGAGGGGTGGTCGCAGCCGGGCGATCCTGCCCAACTCCGCAGCGCCTTCGCATCGTTCCGCGGTCCGGTGCCCGGTTGGCTGGATGCTGTCCACGACGCGCATCTCTGGGGGCTGTTCCGGCACCGCGTCGCGCCGCGCTGGCATGACGACAATCGTGTGCTGATCGGCGATGCCGCGCATCCGACACTGCCCTTCATGGCGCAGGGGGCGGCGATGGCGATCGAGGATGCCTGGGCGCTCGCCGCCTGTCTTGGGACAGACCCGGATCAAGCGAAGGCTCTCGCACGCTACCAAGTGCTGCGGCAGGACCGGTGCACCCGTATCGTTGCGATGGGTGATGCAAATGCGCGCCATTACCATCTTGGCGGTCTGCGACAGCGGGTCGCACATGCGGCACTGCGGTCGGCGTCGACCTTCAGACCGTCATTCCTGCTGTCGCGCTTCGACTGGATCTACGACCACGACCCTATCGCCGGGGTCTGACCGTCGCATTGACGGATGGAGCCTTGAGATCGGGGCAGTCGGCCCCCTCTTCGCGCGATTAACCGGGCTCAGGCCGCCTTTTCGACCGCAGCGACGATGCCGTCCACGACCTCGCGCAACATGCGTTCGTCCTCGGCCTCGGCCATGACCCGGATCAGCGGCTCGGTTCCCGACTTGCGGATCAGCACGCGGCCATGACCTTCCAGCCGTGCCTCTGCCTCGGCGATGACCGCCTTGACCTCGGCCGCCGACAACGGATCGGCCCCCGCCGCGTAACGGACGTTTTTCAGCATCTGCGGCACCGGCTCGAACTGCGCAACCAGATCGCTCGCACGCTGGCCGCTATCGGCCATCGCGGCCAGAAACTGCAGACCCGCGATCAGCCCGTCGCCGGTGGTCGCGTAATCGGTCATCACGATATGACCCGACTGCTCGCCGCCCAGGTTGAAGCCCGCGCCGCGCATCTTCTCGACCACGTAGCGGTCGCCGACGCGGGTGCGTTCCAGCCGCAGGCCGCGCCCGGTCAGGAACCGTTCGAGGCCCAGGTTCGACATCACGGTGGCCACCAGCGCGCCCCCCTTCAGCCGACCCTGTTCTGCCCAGCGACCGGCCAGAAGCGCCATGATCTGATCGCCATCGGCCAGTCGTCCGGTCTCGTCGATGATCGCAACCCGATCGGCGTCACCGTCCAACGAGATGCCCAGATCGGCCCCATGCTCGCGCACGGCCGCGGCGCAGGCTTCGGGATGGGTGCTGCCGACACCATCGTTGATGTTGAACCCATCGGGCTTCACGCCGACCGGGATCACCTCGGCGCCCAGTTCCCACAGCACGTCGGGGGCCGCGCGGTAGGCTGCGCCGTTGGCGCAATCGACGACGACTTTCAGCCCGTCCAGCCGCTGGCCGGTCGGAAACGTGGTCTTGGCGTATTCGACATAGCGTCCGCGCCCGTCGTCGATGCGCTTGGCCCGGCCGATGTTGTCAGGCTGCGCCGGGACGATTTCCTGCTCGACGATGGCCTCGATCTCGGTCTCGGCCTCGTCCGACAGTTTGAAGCCATCGGGGCCGAAGAACTTGATGCCGTTGTCATGCGCCGGGTTGTGGCTGGCCGAGATCATGATCCCCAGATCCGCCCGCATCGAGCGGGTCAGAAAGCCCACCGCCGGCGTCGGCACCGGACCCAGCAGCAGGACATTCATCCCGGTGCTGGTCAGGCCGGCGGTCAGCGCGTTTTCAAGCATGTAGCCCGACAACCGCGTGTCCTTGCCGATCACGACACGGTGGCGGTTGCGCCCGTCGCGACGGAAATAGCGCCCCGCCGCCGCACCGATCCGCAAAGCCATCTCGGCTGTCATCGGCGGCGTATTGGCCCGCCCGCGCACCCCGTCGGTTCCAAACAGCTTTCTGCTCATCTGTCCTTGCCCCTTGTCGTCATGCCTGCCCGTATCCGTCCTCGCCCGCGGCCGCACGCCACAGGGCCAGGGCCTGTCGCACCTCTGCCACGTCGTGGACGCGGTGGACCTGCACACCCTGCGCCACCGCTGCCAGCGTCACGGCAAGCGTCCCCGGCATCCGCTCGGCTGCGTTCTCCGCGCCACCGATCGTGCCGATGAACCGCTTGCGCGAGGCGCCCAGAAGCACCGCGCAGCCAAGCCCATGATACAGCGAAATGCGCCGCAGGATCGCCAGATTATGCGCCATCGTCTTGCCGAAGCCGATGCCGGGGTCGATCACGATCCTGTCGCGTGAAATTCCCGCCGCCTCGGCCCGTTCAACGCGCTGCTCCAACGCGTCGTAGACGTCCAGCAGCACGTCGTCATAGCGTGGATCGTCCTGCATGTGGTCTGGCAGCCCCTGCGCATGCATCAGGCAGACCGGCACACCCGCATCGGCAACGATGCCCGCCAGGGCCGGATCGAAATCGAAACCCGACACGTCGTTGACCATCACCGCACCCTCATCCAGGGCAGCACGCGCGACCGCAGCCTTCCGAGTATCGATCGACACAGGCGCGGCGTATCGCATCGAGGCGATCACCGGACGCACGCGCGCTATCTCTTCCTCCACCGGCAGTTCCGTGGCGCCGGGCCGCGTCGATTCACCGCCGATATCGAGGATCTCGGTCCCGTCTGCGGTCAGGCGCCGTGCCTGTTCTAACGGCTCGTAGGCGCCCCCGTCCGAAAAGCTGTCGGGGGTAGCGTTGACGATCCCCATCAGTCGGGGCCGGTCGAGCGATAAGCCGACCAGCGGCGCGCGCGGTGCGGTCAGTGCCTCAATCACTGCGTCGGGGGCGTCATCGACGATCACGGGCGAACATCCCCGCTCCAGCCGTTCGAAACGCGAGGCGCGTGTCCAGCCGCCCGCGATGATGAGGCTGCCGGTTTCCGGTTCGGGGATGGGGCGATAGTAGACTCTGCTCATGGTGCGACGCTGACCGGAACGCTAAATCCTTCGGGTAAAGCGGGCAGGTCCCGGCCTGCGGGCAGCGCGAACTCCAACCGCCGCGCCTGAAGCCGATCGGCCAGCCAAAGTGTCAGCGCCATCGGATCGGCTGCCAATCCTGCGACATCGGCCGCCATCCGCGCCGGCGCCCAGATGACAGAACGGCCGGTCGCCGCCGCCCAGTCGAGTTCGGTGCGCGAGGCGACGACATCGAGGCCGAGACGCGCCCCAAGCCGCCAGGCCGCCTGATCCAGCGCCAGCAGCGCGATCATCCGGTCGGTCGCGGACGCCTGGGGGTCGCCTTGGCCGTCCGCGACCACGATACGCCCGGCCGGGATCGGGACGTCGTTCGCGAAAAACAAGATCGCCGCGCCATCGGCCGAAGGACCGGTCGCCACGCGGCCTGCCTGACGTGCGATGGTGACGCCAAGCGCGCCGGGGCCGCGATCCAGCTTTTCGACGGTGACCTCGATGCGCACAGCGCGCGGATGGGCCAGAACCTCGGCAGCGATCCGTTCTGCCAGTGTTTCCACCAGATTGTAGCGCTGATCGCCAAGCGCCGAGGTGACCGCGCCTGTCAGCACGTCGTAGGACAGGATCGCATCGACTTCATCATCCGTACCCTCGACAGGCTCTGCCAGGTCGACGGTCAGGTTGAAGCGCAGGCGTTGGTCCTGCCCACGTTCCGACTGGAAGGCGCCGATATCGGCGGAGACGACGTGGTCGCGAAGGTGAATGCGATCGGGCTGGTCCATCCGCGGGATGTTGCAGCTATGCCTGAGCGACGCAAGCCAAAGCAAAAGGCCCGGCGCATGACCGGGCCTGTTGGGACAGACAGTCTCGGGATCAGTTCGACGCGAGACGCTGGCCCGACCGATAGAAGATGTGACGACCGATCTGCACCGTACGCTGAAAACGGTGCGACCATGCCGGGCGGACCGAAGGCGTGTGGAAATAGGTTGCGCCGTTGGTCAGGGTGCGCGGCGCGCCGGACAGCGCGGCCTCGGCGATGTTGCGAACGCGCAGATAGGCAGCCTTGTTGCCGATCCGCTTCTTCCCGCCGATCGTATAGCTGAACTGTGATTGCTGGTTCACGACGCCACAGACGCTGGACGGGAACGCGCGGCTGTCGACGCGGTTGAGGATGACTTCGGCAACAGCGGCCTGGCCTTGCTTGCCCTCGCCGCGCGCCTCGAAATACAGCGCCTCGGTCAGGCAGGCCAGATCGGCCTCGCTGAAGCGTTGCGTGGCGCGGGCGAGATAGACCTGTTCGGGACCGTTACGGACCTGTGCGGGCTTGGCATCGGCGAACCGCAGGGGGTGGACGCGGGGGGTGTCCCGGTCCGGGAAATCGCCGTCGGCAAGCTCGATCCCGTGCAGCGCGGCGCTGTGGGCAAAATGGCCGGCCATCATCGAACGGTCGGATTCGGCGGCAGCGGGGGAAAAACTGAACACAAAGAGTGACTGGGCGAGCGCTAAACACAAACAGGCGCGCATCAGCCGAGGCGGCAGCTTTGGCATGATTGTTCCTATGTCGTGGGCCCTGCTCTGGGCCGTTCGGGTTCATTGCAACGCGACGGCGAATGTGAAGCAGAGATGACCGCCGCAAAGATCAGCGCGGTGGATAGGCAAACCGGATGGCAAGATGCCAGTTGCCCAAACGGTTAATGACCCAATTTGCTGCGCTTCGACGCGGAACCGGCGAAACCTTGCCGACCGCTAACGCAAAAATTGGCGAAAAACAGCGATTTGCGGGGAAAGAAAGGACCGCTTCGGGCTCATCCTAAGGCTGAATCACCACTTTACGGCTGCGATTCGCGCCGTCCACGGATCGAGGCCTGCGCGGCGGCAAGGCGTGCGACGGGTACACGGAAGGGTGAACATGACACGTAATCGAACCCGGCGCGATGGCAGAAATCGATCGATTCCGGATTGCCGCCGTGTTCGCCGCAGATCGAGATCGTGATCCCAGGATGTGCCTGCCTCGCGCGCTCTGCGCCCAGCAGCAGCAACTCACCGACGCCTTCCTGGTCGAGGATGTGGAACGGGTCTTCTTCGTAGACGCCTTGATTGACGTAGCTGCCCATGAAACGGCCCGCATCGTCGCGCGAAAGGCCGTAGGTCATCTGCGTCAGATCGTTGGTTCCGAAAGACAGGAACGCCGAATGGGGCGCGATGTCGCCTGCACGAAGCGCCGCGCGCGGCGTTTCGACCATGACCCCCAACCGGTATGAGAATTCCTTGCCCATGGCGTTTCGTACGCTCGCAGCGACGGAATCGACCTGGGTCTTGACCAGTTCGACCTCGCGCATGGCCGAGACCAGCGGGATCATGATCTCGGGCACCACCGCGTCGCCTTTTGAGCCTGCGATGACCGTCGCCTCGAAGATCGCGCGGGCCTGCATCTCGTAGATCTCGGGCATGGTGATGCCCAATCGGACACCGCGAAGGCCCAGCATCGGGTTGAACTCCGCCATCGCCTCGACGCGCCGGGTCACGTCGGACAGCGGCAGGTCCAGCGAGAAGGCCAGTTCACGCAGCGCCTCGCGATCGGTCGGCAGGAATTCGTGCAGCGGCGGATCGAAAAGCCGGATGGTGACCGGCCGTCCCGCCATGAGCTTGAACAGTGACACGAAATCGTCGCGTTGCATCGGCAGCAGACGCTGAAGCGCCATGCGGCGATCTTCCGCGGTGTCGGCAAAGATCATCTCGCGCATCGCGGGCAGGCGCGCTTCGTTGAAGAACATGTGCTCGGTCCGGCACAGGCCGATCCCCTGCGCCTTGAACCGCAGGGCCGTCTCGGCCTCTTCGGCGGTGTCGGCATTGGCGCGGACGCTCAGCGTCTGCGCGGCATCGGCCCAGTCGAGCAGCTGGTTGAAAGCGTCGTCCAGCGCCGGTTCCAGCATTTCCGCCGCACCCGCCAGCACCTCGCCCGAGCTGCCGTCGATGGTGATCTGGTCGCCCTCGGAAAAAATGCGGCCCTTGGCGCGCAGCACCCGGTTGCGACCGTCGATGGAGATACCGGTCGCACCCACAATGCAGGGCAGCCCCATGCCGCGCGCGATCACGGCGGCGTGGCTTGTGGTGCCGCCGCGTTCGGTCAGCACCGCGACGGACGCGTGCATGCCCCGAATATCCTCGGGCAGGGTTTCGCGACGGACCAGCACGCAGGGCTCGCCCCGCGACGCCTGCGCCTGCGCGGCGGCGGCCGAGAAGACCAGCCGCCCCGTGGCCGCGCCGGGTGAGGCATTGATGCCGCGGCCGATGATGTCGCGCGGCGCACGCGGGTCCACCTGATAATGCAGCAACTCGGACAGCGCGCGGGGCTCGACCCGCATCACGGCTTCGTCCTCGGGGATGATCCCGTCCCGCGCCAGTGCGACGGCGATCTGGACCGATGCGCGCGATGACCTTTGCAGCCTGATCGCATCGATGATCGCAAGTTGGCCGTCGGTCAGCACGAATTCGATCACCATCTCTTCGCGCAACCGCTCACGGGCGGCGACGCCGAAGCGCACCAGATCGGCAAAGACCTCGGGTGCTGCGTCTTCCAGCGAGGGGCCACGCTCGTCGCGGGTCAGGTACAACGTCTCGGCCTCGGCACCCTTGGTGTTCTGGTGCTGTTGCCCACGGAACCGCCCGGTGATGCGGTGGACGCCGGTCACCGGATCGACGAACTGGATCGTGCCAGACCCCGTCAGTCCGGGCCCAAGCGCCAGCGCCATCTTCTGCACCACCAGACCCAGCGGTGCGACGGGCGGTGCGCCGTTGGCCTGACGCAGCAGACGGGCGGACGGCCCGTCCCACGCTCGGGCCATCGACCGCATCACCTCGGCCAATTGCCGTGCGGGATCTTGCGGAAACGGCTCGTCCATTTCGTCACGGTAGAGGCGCAGCGCGTCGTCCAGCGCGCCGGGACCGTCCTGCGTGAACATGTCTGGATCAAGCCGCGCCACCTGAACGGCGTAGGTCTGCACCAGACCCAGATACAGCGCGTCTGCGGCATCCTTGCCCAGTTTCTTGGAAAGCGCGCCATGGCATTCATCGTTGATGCCCACGTTCAGCACAGTGCCAGGGCCGCCCCATTCGGGGTTCAGCGCCGACGGACGGATACTGACCAGACCGTCGCCTTCGGCGATGATCGTGCGCAACATGTCCTGATCGGGCAGATGACCATTGGCGATCGCGCTGACCGAGCCGCTGTCGAAGGCCCAGCTTGGCGGAACCGGCAAATCCATCCGCACCAGCCTTTGCAAGCATTTCGCGCGCCAGCCGTGGCGTGCGATCGCGATCTGCGCCGACGGCGCGATCCGGGTCATGCTGATGGTGGCGGCGGCACTCATGGCGGCGCGAGGATAGGCGCGGGTCTGCCGATGCCGCAAGCGCGAATTCGGGCGGCGCGAAACCTCCGCGCCGCCCGTCAGGGGGTTATTCGGCGATCGTGACCGTGGCCATGTAGTCGGGCGCTTCCACCGATCCGTTGGCGGCGGGATCGCCCTTCTTGATCGAATTCAGGACGTCCCACCCTTCGACCAGCTGGCCGACGACGGTATATTGCCCGTCAAGGAACGGCGCCGGCGCCAGATCGATGAAGAACTGGCTGTTGGCGCTGTCAGGGCTTGCGCTGCGCGCCATGCCGACGGTGCCTGGCTGGAACGAGACATCGTTGAATTCGGCAGCGAGATCCGGAAGATCCGAACCGCCCATGCCGGCCATTGCGGTATCACCGCTTTGCTTGCCGTGCTGGACGTCGCCGGTCTGGGCCATGAAGCCGTCGATCACGCGGTGGAACACCACCCCGTCATAGGCGCCGTCGCGCGCGAGCGTCACCAGACGCTCGACATGGTTCGGGGCCTTGTCGGCATACAAGTCGATGACGATCTGGCCCTTGGCGGTGCCGTCTGCGCCCGCGACCTCGATCACCATATTGGGGCCGGGGCCGTCGGTGACGCCCGGCAGCTCCTGCGCGAGGGCCGGTGCAGCCATCAGCAGGGCCGGGATCAACGCAAGCTTACGCATCGGCAGCCACCTTGACGCTGATCATCCGGTCAGGCGACGCAGGCGGCTCGCCGCGCGCGATCTTGTCCACGTTCTCCATCCCGTCGATCACCCGGCCATAGACGGTGTACTGGCCGTTCAGGAAATCGTTGTCCTTGAAGTTGATGAAGAACTGGCTGTTGGCGCTGTTCGGGTTCGACGACCGCGCCGCCCCAAGCGTGCCGCGGGCGTGCGGAAGCTTGGAAAATTCGGCGGGCAGGTCGGGTTTGTCCGAACCGCCGGTCCCGGCGCGGCCGGGGTTGTAGTCCTTTTCCATGTTGGCGTGCTGCACGTCGCCGGTCTGGGCCATGAACCCGTCGATGACGCGGTGGAAGGCCACGTTGTCATAGGCACCGGCGCGCGCCAGTTCCTTCATCCGTTCGACATGCTTCGGTGCCACATCCTTCAGAAGCTCGACGACGACCGGGCCGTCCTTCAGCTCGATGATGATCGTGTTCTCGGGATCCTTGATCTCGGCCACCGGACTCTCCTTCTCCTATGGGCTGGAACCGACATAGGTTGTGGTCCGACCAAGCGCAACGCGCCCGGCGATCCGCCGCCGAGCACATTGTTGACGAAGGCGTCATCATGCGGGACAAGCCGCGGCAGGGCAGGGGCGCGAACCCGGCAGCAGGCTGAAAGGATATGCGTGATGGCTGATTTCAAGACGATCGACGATCTGGATCTGGACGGCAAGGTGGTGCTGACGCGGGTGGACATCAACGTCCCGGTCGAGGACGGGCGCGTGACCGACACGACCCGGATCGACAAGATCGTCCCGACCGTAAAGGACATCCAGGACGCGGGCGGCATCCCGGTCCTGCTGGCGCATTTCGGCCGTCCCAAGGGGCAGGTCGTGGAGTCGATGAGCCTGCGCCAGGTCGTGCCCGCGCTGGAACAGGCTCTGGGTCAGCCGGTCACCTTCATCGAAACCCTGACCGGGGGCGCCGCCAAGCGCGCGGTCGCCGCGCTGAAACCGGGCGATGTCGCGCTGATGGAAAACCTGCGCTTCCATGAGGGCGAGGAAGGCAACGACCAGACTTTCGCCGCCTCTCTCGCCGCAATGGGTCAGGTTTATATCAACGACGCCTTTTCCGCCTCGCATCGCGCGCACGCCTCGACCGAACAGCTGGCCCATATCATGACTGCCGGCGCCGGACGGCTGATGGAAGCAGAGCTGAAGGCGCTCGATGCCGCGTTGGGCAACCCGGAACGGCCCGTGGCTGCGGTCGTGGGCGGTGCAAAGGTCTCGACCAAGCTGGAGCTTCTCGACAACCTGACGCGCAAGGTCGATCACCTCGTCATCGGGGGCGGGATGGCCAATACCTTCCTGGTGGCGCAGGGGGTCGAGGTCGGCAAATCGCTGGCCGAACGCGACATGGCCGACACGGCACGCGCGATCCTCGACAATGCTGCAGAGGTCGGGTGCACGATTTATCTGCCGACCGACATCGTTGTGGCGCGTGAGTTCAAGGCGGGTGCGGAAAGCGAGGTTCTGCCGGTCGATCAGTGCCCTGCCGACGCAATGATCCTGGATGCCGGGCCGGAAACGGTCACAGCGATCAAGGATCTGTTCGGTCGGTGCAAGACGCTGATCTGGAACGGGCCGCTCGGCGCCTTCGAAATAGAGCCTTTCGACCGCGCGACCAACGAGGCGGCGCAGGCGGCTGCGGAAGCGACGCGGGCCGGCACGCTGATCTCGGTCGCGGGGGGCGGCGATACCGTCGCGGCGCTGAACCGCGCCGGCGTCGCAGACGATTTCACCTTCATTTCGACGGCCGGGGGTGCCTTCCTGGAATGGATGGAAGGCAAGGAGCTTCCGGGCGTCGCAGCGCTGGTCGCTGCCGCTCGCTGATCGCCCGAGCGTAACCTGCCGCAAATGACAAAGCCGGATCGGTCGCCCGATCCGGCTTTGTCGATTTCAGGAGTTGCTTCAGCGACCGAAGAGCTTGCCAAGAAGTCCGCCGCCACCTCCTTGTGGCGGGGTACTGTTGTTACCACTGCCGCTGCCTGCGGGTCCAGGATTGCTGGTAGAACCGGCTGGGCCAGGCGCTGGACCAGCGGGTGCTGGTTCAGGGCTTGTCGCGGTGGATCCACCGCTATCCCCGCCCGAGGCTGCAGGCGCGCTGCTGCCGCCGGTCGCGCCGACCCCGGCACCGCCGCTTGTCTCGCCCGAATTCGTCGAACCGCCGTCACCGATAGCATCGGATGCCTGACCGGGCGAAGCGCCCGCGGATGCTTCCGCTCCGTCCGTACCGGCTTCCGCAGGCACCCCACCGGTTGCCGGCGTAGGCTCGTCCGGCGGACTGCTGGCGACCGTCTCACTGCTCGCCACGCTTTCCGTCGGCTTGGCCGGATCGTTCGCGGATTCGCGGACCTTGGCTGTTGCCTCATAGCCCTTGGCCGCTGTTTGCCAGGCCAGATAGCCTTTGTCCTGCCCGCCAAGATCGAACCGGAACGACGTGTCGCCGACCTCTGCCTCGCCCGCGGCACTGATTGCCTGCTGGAAGACTCCGGCGGTCGCGGTATTCAGTTCGTAAGGCGGGACGTATGACCTGCCAAACAGAACGAGTTGCGACTGACTGAGGGATGCGTTGATAACCATGTCTGACCTCCTTTCGCCATTCCCATGGGTCAGCGTTAGCACGAGGGTATCGATCCCGCCTGCGCCGAGTGTTTAGGATTTTATTAATGGTTATCTCGGCGTTAACGAAGTGACGCCCTGCGCAGGGATGTTAGCGTCACCAGCGTTGCCCTGCCGCGCCCTTCTGTTAGGAAGCAGCCAAGCCACAGGGGATAGAGTGATGACCATGACCGATACCGTCCGCCGCATTCTTGCCAATTACGAGGGTGAGACGCCCGGCGTGAAGGCGCAGCTTGCGCGGATGCTGATGCACGGCAAGCTGGGCGGCACCGGCAAGATGATCATCCTGCCCGTCGATCAGGGCTTCGAACACGGCCCCGCGCGGTCCTTCGCGAAGAACCCCGACGGCTACGACCCGCACTATCATTACCAGTTGGCAATCGATGCGGGCCTGAACGCCTATGCTGCGCCGCTGGGCATGATCGAGGCCGGGGCTGACACCTTCGCGGGTCAGATCCCGACCATCCTGAAATGCAACAGCGCAAACTCGTTGATGTCGGACACCGCCGGCAAGAACCAGGCGGTGACGGCCACTGTCGATGACGCACTGCGCCTCGGCTGTTCGGCCATCGGCTTCACGATCTATCCCGGCAGCGACATGGCGCTCGACATGTTCGAGGAGATCACCGAAATGCGGCGCGAGGCTGCGTCGAAGGGCGTCGCCACGGTGATCTGGTCCTATCCGCGCGGCGAGGCGATCAGCAAGGACGGGGAAACGGCGATCGACATCGCCGCCTATGCCGCCCAGATCGCGGCACTTTTGGGCGCCCATATCATCAAGATCAAGCTTTCGACCGACCATCTGGAACTGGGCGAGGCCAAGAAAGTCTACGAGGCGCAGGGGATCGACATCTCGACCCAGGCCAAGCGCGTCGAGCATTGCATGAAGGCGGCCTTCGGCGGGCGCCGGATCGTCATCTTCTCGGGCGGCGCGGCCAAGGGATCGGACGCGGTTTACGAAGACGCGATGGCGATCCGCGACGGCGGCGGCAACGGCAGCATCATCGGTCGTAACAGCTTCCAGCGTTCGCGCACCGACGCGCTGGAAATGCTGGGCAAGCTGGTCGACATCTACAAGGCCTGAGCCTCTCAGCCGAGGCTTGCAAAGGCGGGCGCGTGAACGATCTGCGCGCCCGTTTCTATTCCGGGGCCCGTAGCCTGCAGCGCGGGAGCGGCATAGGGCGAGTCCAGATCGACGGGCGCAAAGCCGAAGCGCGCATAATAGGCCGGTTCGCCCAGGACGATGATCGCGTGATCCGGACGCGCCGCGATGGCCGCCCGGATCAGCGCGGAACCGATCCCGCGCCGCTGCATCGCGGGATGGACCGCGACCGGCGCCAGGGCCAGCGCGGGAAAATGTGCTTCGACCCGCGACAGCGCGATATGACCCAGGACGGTGCCGCCCTGCGCCGCGACCAGCGACAGGTCCAGATCACCGTCTTCGCGCAACCGGTCAACCAGCCGCGCCTCATCCTCGCTGCCGAAGGCGAGATGGTTCAAAGCGTGGATGCCGTGGCGATCCGCCCGATCCTCAGGGCGCAGGAAGGGCGCGGCTTCGGCCTTGTGAAAGTCGCGGCGGATGTCGCCAGAGTCGCGGCCCCAGTCACTGTCCTTCGTGCGCGCCTGATGGGCGGCGAAGGCGTCCGCATCGGCGAAGAGTTCGCTCAGATGCCAGACCAGCGGATCGTCGTCCTGATGGATGTCGAATCGCAGGTTCCCGGGTTCCGCCCGGCTTGCCTCGATATGACCGGGCAGAAGGTCCATCGCTAGCATCATCTGAGACGGATCGGCGCAGATCAGCCGGCCTGACAGCGCGATCATCGGACGGTCGAGTTCGATCGGCTCGCCCGTCTCTTCGAGAGCAGGGCGTGGCCCGTGGTCGTGTCCGCATGCGCAGCTCATGTCAGCCTTTCGATCAGCGCCTGTGCACAGGCCGGATTCCGTGCCTTGTGGCCGGAGATGACATAGAGGAAGAGGTCGCGTCCTTTGGCCATGCGCTTCGCTTCCTCGGCCCAGTGATCCAGCGCCTTTGGTGTATAGCCGTTCGCGCGGTCGGTCGTGCCCATCAGGCGCATATAGGCGAAGTCGGCGGTTTCGACGTCGATATCGGGGAACTCGCTGTCGGCGCCGCGGATCAGTGCGATGTTCCGGTCGCGGCACAGTTCGGCCGCCTTGTTGTCCGCGAAGCTGTCGTGGCGCACCTCGATCGCGTGGCGCAGGGCGATGCCGTCCTGCGTCTTGGGCAGAAGCGCGAGAAAGGCGGCAAATTCTTCGGGATCGAAAGTCTTGGTGGCGGCCAACTGCCAGTTGATCGGGCCAAGCTTGTCGCCCAGCTTCGTGATCCCCGACGTCAGGAACTTTTCGACGCTGCCGCCGGCCTCGCCAAGATTCTTGCGGTTCGTCGCGTAGCGGCTCGCCTTGATCGCGAAGACGAAATCATCGGGCGTTTCGTCATGCCATTTCTGAAAGGTCGTCGGCTTCTGGCTGCCGTAATAGGTCGCGTTGATCTCGATACTCGACAGCGCGCGGCTGGCGAATTCCAGTTCACGCCGTTGTGGCAGATCGTCGGGATAGAACACGCCGCCGCGCCATTCATCGAAATTCCAGCCGCCGATTCCGACGCGGATCATGGCATGTTCCTTGGATAGGCAGAAACGCCGGCCCGTGATCCGGGCCGGCGATCGGGGGTCAGAGCGCGGTCGCAGTCATCTCGTAGCGGAACGCTTCGGCATCGAGTTCGTCAAGCGACTGCGAGCCGATCTGGCCCTGCGGATACATCAGGAAGGGCAGGGAGTCGTTTCCGCCGCTCAGCTTGATGTCGCTGGCGGTGTTGAAGCCGACCCAGTTGCCTTCCCACGACCCGAACAGCGCCGCATCGACCGGCGCGACCAGCGGATCGGCCGCATCCTTGATCCATGTGTCGGTTTCCGCGCGCATCACCTTCAGCACGTCGGCAGGATCCATCGCGACCCAACCCAGACCGGTCAGCCACACTTCGGCGCGGCAATGCTGGGCGCCCGTGACGGTCGGGCTGTTCGCGCCAAGCTGCTTGTAGCCGAATTCGGACGGTGCGACGCGAACGCCGTAGATGTCGCGTGCCGGAACGCCCGAAGCGCGAGCGAGGCCCACGAAGAGACCGTTGAGGTCCGCGCATTTTCCACCGATGCCGGCGCTGGCCAGTGTCGCCTCGATATCGCCGGGGCCGCAGCCGGGCGTGTCGAGGTTACGGTGACAGTTCTCGACGATCCAGGCATAGATCGCGGCGACCTTGTCGCGGTCGGTCGCAGCGCCCTTGGTGATCTCCTGCGCGCGCTCCAGCACCACGCCGTCGAGCGGCTTCAGGCTCGACCCCTGCAATGCGGCCTGCAGAACGGCGGGATCTTCCTGCGGCTCGGTTCCAGCCTCCCAGTCGGCGACCCTGTTGCGAGTCTCGACCAGGCTGGTCAATTCGATCTGCGGCTGCGCATCACCGTCGAAGCGCGCGTGAAGATAGCGTGCCCCGGTCTCGGGATCGGTGACGATCGCGGCCTCGGTGGCGTTGCCGGTAAAGCTGTCATCGACGCTGCGCTGCCAGTCGCTGTCGATCGCGGGCACGGGCAGCCAGACCTGGGCCGGACCGGCCTTTGCCAGGGTGACATTCGTGCGCAGGCTGTAGCGCTGCCAATCCGAAACGGCGGGGGCGAAGACGGGCGACGCTTCGGCGCGACGCAGGAAGCCCGGCATCGCGGGAAGGGATGCCGCGGCAAAGGCGGTCAGCAAAAGGTGGCGTCGGCTGATCTGGGGCATTGGGCTCTCCCTTGATGGCGAGGGTCGTGGCGGCGATGCGCCGCCAGCGTTAACAGAATTGCGGCAAAGCCCGGCAAGATCAACTCATCTTCCATGAGAGGCGTGGCTCATTCCCACTCGATCGTGCCCGGCGGCTTCGAGGTAATGTCGTAGGTCACCCGATTGATGCCCTTGACCTCGTTGATGATTCGCGTCGCGGTTTCACCCAGGAAATCGTGGGTAAAGGGATAATAATCGGCCGTCATCCCGTCGACCGAGGTGACGGCACGCAGCGCGCAGGCATAATCGTAGGTGCGTCCGTCGCCCATCACGCCCACGGTGCGGACCGGCAGGATCGCCACGAAGGCCTGCCAGATCTCGTCGTAAAGACCGTGACGCCGGATCTGATCGATGAAGACGGCATCGGCCTTGCGCAGGATCTCCAGCTTGTCACGGGTGATCTCACCAGGGCAGCGGATCGCAAGGCCGGGGCCGGGGAAGGGATGACGCCCGATGAAGGTGCTGGGCAGGCCAAGCTCTCTGCCCAGTTCGCGGACCTCGTCCTTGAACAGCTCGCGCAGCGGCTCGACCAGCTTCAGACCCATCTTCTCGGGCAGGCCGCCGACATTGTGGTGCGACTTGATGGTGACCGAAGGGCCGCCGCTGAACGACACGCTTTCGATGACGTCCGGATAAAGCGTGCCCTGCGCCAGAAACTCGGCACCATCGATCTTGCCCGCCTCGCGCTGGAACACGTCGATGAACAGCTTGCCGATCGTCTTGCGCTTGACCTCGGGGTCCGAAATGCCCTCGAGCGCGCCCAGGAACAGGTCGGCCTCGTCGGCATGGATCAGCGGGATGTTGTAATGGTCGCGGAACATCGTCACGACCTCTTCGGCCTCATTCAGCCGCAGCAGGCCGTGATCGACGAAGACGCATGTCAACTGATCACCGATCGCCTCGTGGATCAGCACGGCCGCGACGGATGAATCCACCCCGCCCGACAATCCGCAGATGACCTTCCGGTCGCCGACCTGATCGCGGATCTTGCGGATCGCCTCATCCTTGTAGGCGGCCATGGTCCAGTCGCCCGTGAAGCCCGCCAGCCGGACAAAGTTTTCCAGCATCTGGCGGCCGTTCGGCGTGTGATGAACCTCAGGGTGGAATTGCACGGCGTAAAATCCGCGAGACTCGTCGGCGGTGATCGCGAAGGGTGCGTTGGGCGAGGTGCCGATCACCTCGAAGCCGGGTGCCAACTGGGTGACGCGGTCGCCGTGGCTCATCCAGACCTGCTCACGCTCGGCCAGACCCGCGAAGATGCCGTCCTTGCGGTGGCCCGGCGCGGGCGTGACGAAGGCGCGGCCGTATTCGGCGTGATGACCGGCCTCGACCCGTCCGCCCAGCTGCTCCATCATCACCTGCTGGCCGTAGCAGATCCCGAAGACCGGCACGCCCATCTCGAACAGGCTTTGCGGCGCGCGAGGGCTTCCGTCGCGGGTCACGCTGTCCGGTCCGCCCGACAGGATCACGGCCTGCGGTGCGATGTCGCGAAGGCGCGCATCGGTCAGCGTCTGGTAAGGATGGATCTCGCAATAGACGTTCAGTTCGCGGAGTCGCCGCGCGATCAACTGCGTGACCTGAGAGCCGAAATCGACGACGAGAAGGCGCTGATGCTGTGTCATGGCCGGGCTTTACGCGCGCGCGGGGCATCGCGCAAGGCCGGGAACCGGCCGCGGTCCAGAGTCGTTTGATTTCGTCAATGGGAACAAGGCGTTCGGCGCCCTTACGGAAAGGATCAGCCCATGCGGACATCACGCATGATCGTCGCAGCTTTTGGCATGGGGGCGGTGGCCGCACTTTCGGCCTGCGAACAAAGCAGCGTCATGGTCGACGAACCCGGCTACGTTCTGGACGGGGTCGAACTGGCCGAGGTCGAGGGCGTGCAGGTCGAGACCGGCGTACCGGTGCCGCCCGCGTCCCAGTCCTTGGCCGCGTCCTGCACGGCGGACGCGGCTGGCGCCAACGCGCTCGCCGACGCGATCAACGCGGCGCGCAGCGTCGAGGGCAAGGTGCTTCTAGACCGCAACGAGACACTGGACGGCGTGGCGCAGTCCCATGCCTGCGACATGGTGCGTATGGGTCAGGCGACTGTCGCCGGCTCGAACGGGTCGAACGTCGTGGATCGTGCGCGCGCTGTGGGGTATCCGACCTGCGGTGTGATCCAGCTGGCACAGGTCGGCGGCTCGCCGACGGGCATCGTCAATGCGTGGCTGAATTCGCCCCCGCACCGCGAGCAGGTGCTGGGTCAGTTGTCCGACGAGATCGGCGTCGGCGTCACCACCGGCGCGGACGGGCGTCAGTGGTGGTCGGTCGTCATGGGCGACAACTGCCGGTGATCACCGTTCTGGCAGCAACCCCCGCGGGGCGAAGCGCAGCACGAGCAGCAAGATCATCCCCATCGCGATGAAGCGCATGTGGGGGGCGCTATCGAGAAGGTGATCCTTGACCGCGCCTGCTGGCATGGGCGCGGTCAGAAGCCCGATCAGTTCGGGACCCCACACCTCGACCTTGATCCACAAGAACCAGATCAGGACGGCGCCAAGCACCGCGCCCCAGTTGTTGCCAGACCCGCCGATGATGACCATCACCCAGATCAGGAACGTGTAGCGCAGTGGATTGTAGCTTGTCGGCGCCATCAGGCCGTCCAGTGTGATCATCATCGCGCCGGCCATGCCGATCACGCCACAGCCGATGATGAAGACCTGCAAGTGCCGCGCGGTGACGTCCTTGCCCATCGCCTCGGCCGCGGTTTCGTTGTCGCGGATCGCGCGCATCATCCGGCCCCAGGGCGATTTCAACGCCAACTCGGCCAGCAGGATGATCGCCAGCAGGACGACCAGGAACAGCGACATGTAGCAAAGCTTGACCCAGATCCCCGAAGCCTCGGCCGCGCTCGTCGACCATGAATTGGCGAAGGACTGGAAGTCCGGGTTGCGCTGCAACTCGATCTCGTAGGGGACGGGCCGGGGGATCGAGGTGATGTTCTTGACCCCGCGCGCCAGCCATTCCTCGTTCTTCAGGACCGCGACGATGATCTCGCCGATGCCGAGCGTGGCGATCGCGAGGTAATCCGACCGCAGGCCTAGTGCAACCTTGCCCACCGCCCAGGCCGCCGCGGCGGCGAAGAGCCCGCCGATTGGCCAGGACAGCAGAACCGGCCAGCCGAGGCCGCCTATATTACCGTAGCGCGCCGACTGGTTCGCCTCGATCGCGGCGACTGCGGGGTCAAAGACCCAGCGGAACAGGAAGAAGCCAAGGACCAGGACACCGGCGGTCGCAAGCGCACCCACCTTGCCCCGGCCCCGCCGCCAGACCAGCGAGGCCAGCGCCAGCGAGCCGATGCCGGTCACCAACGCTGCGATGATCCGCATTCCGCCCGCGCCCCAGGCCCCCTCGACCGGGGGAAGCGCGATCAGGACCGGCGCAAGCCCGCCAAGTGCAAGGAAGCCCACGACGCCGACGTTGAACAGCCCCGCATAGCCCCACTGCATGTTCAGCCCAAGCGCAGTGATGGCCGAGATCAGACCCATGTTCAGGATCGCCAGCGAGATGTTCCAGCTGCCCGAGAACATCGCGTTGCGGAACGTGCCTTCGGCGAAGAACAGGGCCGCGAGGATCAAGAACAGGACCGGCGCACGCCAGCGGCTGGCAGCGGAGGTGACTTGACGGTTTCCGGACATCGGCGCCCCCTCAGACGGACTTGCCGCGGAACAGGCCGGTGGGCCGGAACAGCAGGACGGCGATCAGGATCATGAAGCTGACCGCGAATTTGTATTCGGTGGACAAAAGCTGCAGCAGCCCATCCGGTTGCCAGTCTGGAGCCAGATAGCCCACGATCTTTCGCCACGGATACGTGACCGCGACCTCGGAAAAGGCGACGAGGAAACCGCCCGCGATGGCGCCAACCGGATTGCCCAATCCGCCGACGATGGCCGACGCGAAGATCGGCAGCAGCATCTGGAAATAGTTGAACGGCCCGAACGATTTGTCCAAGCCGTACAGCGTGCCCGCGATCACCATCAGCGCCGCCGCGATGATCCATGTGATGCGGACCACCCGCTCGGGCTCGATCCCGGACAGCAGCGCCAGATCCTCGTTGTCCGAATAGGCACGCATCGCCTTGCCGGACTTGGTGCGGTTCAGGAACCGGAACAGCGCCCAGACCACCAGCACCGCGACGACCAGCGTCAGCACCTGCGTCGTGCGCAGGGCAAGCCCCTCGTCCAGGCCCGACCAGTCGCGGAAGCTGCGCACATCGATCACGAAGCGCGCGCCATCGGTGAAGATCTGATCGTCGACCCCGATCAACAGGCGCGTCAGTCCGTTCATCACGAACATCACGCCGACCGACGCCATGACCATGATGATCGGCGCGGACTTGTTGACGCGATAGAAGCGATAGACAACGCGGTCGGTGCCCAGCACCAGCAGCGCCGTCAGCGCGATACCAAGGGGAAGCGCCAGCAGCGCCGTCGGCAGCGGCCCAAGGTTGACGCCCAGCCCCTGCAGGCCCCAGGTCAGGATGATGACGATCGCTGTCCCGAATGCCATCGTGTCGCCATGCGCGAAATTGGAAAAACGCAGGATCCCGTAGATCAGCGTGACCCCAAGCGCGCCAAGCGCCAGCTGCGCGCCATAGGACGCGGCCGGGATGAAGACGAAGTTCAGGAAGGCGACAAGCGCGTTGAGGATGTCCATCAGCGTGTTTCCTCAGCGTGGTCTGGCGTCAAAGTCATCATGGTAATTCGCACCGCCTCAGCCCCCCAGGAAGGTGCGGCGCACCTCTTCGTTCGCCATCAGCTCCTTGCCGGTACCGGTATGCGCGTTGCGCCCCTGGACCAGCACGTAGGCCTTGTCGGCGATGTTCATCGCCTGCCGGGCGTTCTGTTCGACCATCAGCACCGGCAGCCCGCCGCGCGCGATGGCGATGATGCGGTCGAAGAGCTCGTCCATCACGATGGGTGATACCCCTGCTGTCGGCTCGTCCAGCATCAGAAGGCTCGGGCGCGTCATCAGCGCACGGCTGACCGCGACCTGCTGGCGTTGTCCACCGGACAACTCGCCGGCCGCCTGCTTGCGCTTGTCCGCGACGGCAGGGAACAGATCGAACACCTGCTCCATCGTTTCCGAGATGTCGTCGTCGCGGATGAAGGCCCCCATCTCCAGGTTCTCTTGCACCGTGAGCGACGGGAAGATGTTGTTGACCTGCGGCACGAAGCCCATCCCGGCCTTGACCCGGTCCTGCGGGTTCAGCGCGGTGATATCGCGCCCGTTCAGTCGCACGCTGCCCTGCCGCAGGTCGAGCATTCCGAACACCGCCTTCATGGCCGTCGATTTCCCGGCGCCGTTCGGACCGACGATGACGGCGATCTCACCCTGTTCGACCGCGATGGTGCAATCGTGCAGGATGTCGGGGCCGGTGCCGTAACCGCCGGTCATCGCCTCGCCGATCAGGAACGGATCGCCCGCGCGACCCTCGCCCACGGGGCCGGATCTGCGGGTGCTGTCGATCGTGCCCGACGGGCGCGGATTGACGACCGAGGCATCGCGGTTGCCGCGGTTCGCGAAGGCGTCCGATCCGCTCATGCGCCAACCATGTCCTTGTTCTTCAGACCGGTGCCCAGATAGGCCTCGATCACCTGTTCGTTCTGCATGATGTCGGAAGCAGAGCCCTGCGCCAGCACCTTGCCTTCGGCCATCACGATCACCGGATCGCAAAGCTTGCCGATGAAGTCCATGTCGTGCTCGATGACGCAGAAGGTATAACCGCGCTCGCGGTTCAGTCGCGTGATCGCGTCGGCGATCGTGCCCAGAAGCGTGCGGTTCACGCCGGCCCCGACCTCGTCGAGAAAGACGACCTTGGCATCGACCATCATCGTGCGGCCCAGTTCCAGCAGCTTCTTCTGACCGCCGGACAGATTGCCAGCCTTTTCGTGGGTCAGGTGGCGGATGGTCAGGAAATCCAGAACCTCATCGGCCTTGCGCGCCAATTCCGCCTCTTCGCGCGCGATGCGCCCACGGCGGAAGAATGTGTTCACGATGGTCTCGCCGGTCTGGCCGCCCGGAACCATCATCAGGTTCTCGCGCACCGTCATCGAGGCGAATTCATGTGCCAACTGGAACGTGCGCAGCAACCCTTTGTGGAACAGCGCATGCGGCGGCAGTCCGGTGATGTCCTCGCCGTCCATGATGACGCGACCCGACGTGGGCGCCAGATCGCCCGCGATCACGTTGAACAGCGTGGACTTGCCGGCGCCGTTCGGGCCGATCAGCCCGGTGATCGAACCGGTCTCGATCGTCAGGCTTGCGCCATCGACAGCGCGAAAGCCGCCGAAATGCCGGTGAAGATCCTCGACGCGGATCATGGTTCCCCCTGTTTGCCTGCCGCTGTGGCGTGGCGTCCGGCCTTGCGCCGGTCTTGTCGTTGATTTTCGCTAAACGGCCCGGTCCGCGTCTCGCGCGATCCGGGCCGCCCATCAGATTGGATGATCAGCGGTAGCCGACCACCTCCATCGCGCCGTCCTTGAACTCGATCTCGCGATAGACGCCGGCGGATTCGCCTGCGCCGACAAGCTCAACCGCAGTCGCACCGACGTAATCGACGTCGCCGCCGCCATTGATGATTTCCAGCGCCTTGCCCAGTTCGCCCGGCAGAATCTTTTCGCCCGGCTCGTTGGCGACATCCATGATGCTGCCTTTGTAGGTCGCCGGATCGCTGGAGCCGGAGGCCGCCATCGAAAGCAGGATCAGCGCGGCGGCGTCGTAGGCCTCGGCCGAGAAGGCTTCAGAGCCGTCGAAACCGGCATCCTCGGCCATCGCGATGTATTTGTCGCGACCTTCACCTTCGGCGGCCGGGTTCTGCCCGAAGCTGCCCTCGATCTCGGACGCGAAGCGGTCGGTCAGCGCGTTCGAGACCATCCCGTCGGGGAAGACGAACGTGTCGAAGGCACCGGTGTCGAGTGCGCCGCGCAGAATGCCCGAGCCGCCCTTGTCGACATAGCCCGCGATCACCAGCGCGTCGCCGCCCGCTGCGGCCAATGCGCCGACCTCCGCCGAATAGTCGGCCTTGTCGTCGTCATGCGCCGAGTTGACGGTGACGGTGCCACCGGCAGCTTCGTAGGCGGCCTGGAAGCTGTCGGCCAGGCCCTTGCCGTAATCGTTGTTGGTGTAGGTCACGGCGACCGTCTGGATGCCGCGATCCATCAGGATGTTGGCCATCACTTCACCCTGGCGGGCGTCGGACGGCGAGGTGCGGAAGAACAGATCGTTGTCCTCGATCGTCGACAGCGCGGGCGATGTCGCCGAGGGCGAGATCATGACGATCCCGTTCGGCAGCGCGACCTTTTCCAGCGTCGCGATGGTTTCGCCCGAGCACATGCCGCCGACGATGCCCTTGACGCCTTCGGCCGTCACGATCCGCTCGACCGCGGTGGTCGCGGCGGCGGCGTCGGTGCAGGTGGTGTCTGCGTTGACGGTGCTGACGGTCGAGCCGTCGAGCAACAGGCCGGATTCGTTGACTTCCTCGATCGCCATCTTGGCGCCGGCTTCCATCGGCGGGGCAAGCGATTCCAGCGCCCCGGTAAAGCCGAGCGCAATGCCGAGCTTGATGTCTTCTGCGGCCGCGGCGCCGACGGTCAAGGCCGTGGCGGCGGTGGCAAGAAGCAGCTTCTTCATAATCTCATCTCCCAGTTGGAACGTTGTCCTGCCGGCAGGTTAGATAGCGGGCCTGCAAAAGGAAAGACACATGATGCCGCGCCGTACCGGCACTTTCCGACAGGTTTGAAGCGTTTCGGAGGCCAAGTTCCGGCCGATCAGAAGCAACGCGATCAAGGGGTGCGTGATGAACGCGATCAAAGCGTGCTCGAAACAGAAACGCCGCACCCGAAGATGCGGCGTTTCCATTCTTGGACTGCCTGGAAGGCTTAGCCTGCGGTGAGCAGCGGAGGCTTGGACTTCGAGATGCGCGGAGCGTCCGGCCCGGTGATGTCGAAGGCGATCTCGCCATCCTCGACCGTCACGCGAACGACCCCGCCCTTCTGCAACCGACCAAACAGCAGTTCTTCGGCCAGCGGCTTCTTGATGCTCTCCTGGATTACACGGCCCAGCGGGCGCGCGCCCATCCGGTCGTCGTAGCCCTTTTCGGCCAGCCAGTCGGCGGCCTCCGGCGTCAGGTCGATATGGACGTTGCGGTCCATCAGCTGCGCTTCCAGCTGCAGGACAAACTTCTCGACCACGTGGACCACGGTCTCGCGAGACAGCGGACCGAAGCTGATGATCGCGTCCAGGCGGTTGCGGAACTCGGGCGTGAAGGTCCGCTCGATCGCCTCGACATCCTCGCCCTCGCGCCGCTCGCGGCCGAAGCCGATCGCAGCCTTGGCCTGGTCGGCGGCGCCCGCGTTGGTGGTCAGGATCAGGATCACGTTACGGAAGTCCACCTGACGGCCGTTGTGATCGGTCAGCTTGCCGTGGTCCATCACCTGCAGCAGGATGTTGTAGACATCCGGATGCGCCTTCTCGATCTCGTCGAGAAGCAGCACGCAATGCGGGTGCTGGTCAACGCCGTCCGTCAGAAGCCCACCCTGATCAAAGCCGACATAGCCCGGCGGGGCGCCGATCAACCGGCTGACTGCATGCTTCTCCATGTATTCGGACATGTCGAAGCGCAGCAGTTCCACGCCCAGCGTGGAGGCCAATTGCTTGGCGACCTCGGTCTTGCCGACGCCGGTCGGGCCCGCGAAGAGGTAGTTGCCGATCGGCTTTTCCGGTTCGCGTAGACCGGCTCGCGCCAGTTTGATCGCGCTGGAAAGCGCCTCGATCGCGCTGTCCTGACCAAAGACGACACGCTTCAGCGCGCTGTCGAGGTCGCGCAGAACCTCTGCATCGTCCTTGCTGACGTTCTTCGGTGGGATGCGCGCGATCTTGGCGACGACAGCCTCGATTTCCTTGGGGCTGATCGTCTTGCGACGGCGGCTTTCCGCGACCAGATGCTGCGCCGCGCCCGCCTCGTCGATCACGTCGATGGCACTGTCGGGCAGCTTGCGGTCGTTGATGTAGCGGCTGGCGAGTTCCACCGCCGTGCGGATCGCGTCATTGGTGTAGCGCAGTTCGTGATGCTTCTCGAAATGCGGCTTCAGACCCATGAGAATCTTGATGCTGTCGGGCACCGAGGGCTCGTTCACGTCGATCTTCTGGAAACGGCGGCTCAGCGCGCGATCCTTCTCAAAATGCTGGCGGTATTCCTTGTAGGTGGTCGAGCCCATGCAGCGCAGCTTGCCACCGGCAAGTGCGGGCTTGAGCAGATTGGACGCATCCATCGCGCCGCCTGACGTCGCGCCGGCGCCGATCACGGTGTGAATCTCGTCGATGAACAGGATCGCGTCGGGATGTGCTTCGAGTTCCTTGACGACGGCTTTCAGCCGCTCCTCGAAATCGCCGCGATAGCGGGTACCGGCCAGCAGCGCGCCCATGTCGAGCGAGAAGATCGTGGCACCCGCCAGAACGTCGGGGGTCTGTCCCTCGACGATCTTCTTGGCCAGCCCTTCGGCGATCGCGGTCTTTCCAACACCGGGATCACCCACCAGCAAGGGGTTGTTCTTGCGACGGCGGCACAGGACCTGGATGCAGCGTTCGACTTCCGACTCGCGGCCGATCAGCGGGTCGACGTCACCCTTCTTCGACTTGGCGTTCAGGTCCACGCAGTATTTCGCGAGCGCGGTTTCGTCTTTCTGCTCGGCGCTGGCCTGCGAGGTCTGCTTCTCCTCTTCGGGCTGGTCGGCACCGATCACCTTGCGGGATTCGCTGAAATTCGGGTTCTTGGCGACGCCATGCGCGATGTAATTCACCGCGTCGTAGCGCGACATGTCCAGTTCCTGCAGGAAGAACGCGGCATTGGAGTCACGTTCGGCAAAGATCGCGACCAGCACATTCGCGCCAGTCACTTCGGACCGGCCCGAGCTTTGGACGTGGATCGCCGCGCGCTGGATCACGCGCTGGAAGGCTGCGGTCGGCACCGCTTCGGATCCTTCGACGTCGGTGACCAGGGTCGAAAGATCATCTTCGATGAATTCGACCAGCATCCGGCGCAGCTCGTCCAGATCGACGTTGCAGGCCTGCATGACGCGGACCGCGTCGGGTTCGTCGGTCAGCGCAAGAAGCAGGTGTTCCAGCGTGGCCAGTTCATGTCGGTTTTCATTCGCCAGCGCGAGGGCCGCGTGGATCGCCTGTTCCAGCGAGGTCGAAAAGCTAGGCACGGACACGTCTCCTGTCAGTCGGCTGGCGGTATGAGCCCCGGATTGGCTCACCGGCCCAGACTGTCACGGTACAGTTAAGATTTGGTGGATTTGGGCTGGCTTCAAGGAAATTCTGCGCCGCGGCCCTGAAAATCCGGCGGTTGATGCAGATGTGATCATGGGCCTGCGCATATTCAAGATGCGGCAAGCGTCGCTTGGCCGGTTGAACGGTCCAGGTCAAAACTCGTCCTTCATCTTCCGCAGGCGCGCGAAGACCTCGACATCTGGTGCGCCGTCCATTCCCAGTGATCCGCGCAGCGCGGCGATGCGCAGGAATGGGTTGGTCTCGCGTTCCACATCCAGTGTCGCGGGGGCGCATGGCTGCGCGCCATCCTTTACGCCCTCCAGGCGGTCCTTCAGCGCCTGATTGTCCCCGTCGACCGACAACGCGAAGGCGCCGTTGCCTGCGCAGTAATCGTGGCCCGAACAGATCAGCGTCTCGGCCGGCAGCGCGTTCAGCCGCGACAGGCTGTCCCACATCATGTCCGCGTCACCTTCAAACAGCCGACCGCAACCGATCGCCATCAGGCTGTCGGCGGTGAAGGCCAGCGCCGAGTCGCGAAAGTGAAAGGCGACATGGCCGATCGTGTGACCGGAGACGTCGATCACCAGGGCTTCCTCGCCGCAGACCTCGATCTTGTCGCCGGGCCGGACGGCGTGATCCAGCTTCGGCAGGCGCTTGGCGTCATCGGCATTGCCGATCACCCGTGCGTCCGGATGCTCTGCCTTGATCTCATCGACGCCGTGGATGTGGTCGTCATGGTGGTGCGTGATCAGGATCATATCCAGGTTCCAGCCGCGGTCCTTCAACGCCTGCAGGATCGGATCGGCCTCCGGCGCGTCGATCAGCGCGGTCTGACCGTTGCCGTGGATCAGATAGGCGTAGTTGTCCTTGAGGCAACGTACTGTGACGAGTTCCAGCGGCATTGGCAAAATCCTTCCCCTGTGGTCTGGTCAGGCTGTCAAAACGACGGGGCGCGCGCAATGCACCATGACATCACGGATCTGCGGCGCTTCTACTATCAGCGCGCCCTGGGCCGCGTCGTGCAGCGGATCCTGCGCGCGCGGCTTTGTGCGCTTTGGCCACCTGAGGGGACCAAGGGCATGAACGTCGCGGGCTACGGCTTTGCCGCGCCGATGCTGCGTCCCTACCTCGCTCATGCGCGCCGCGTCACCGCGCTGATGCCCGGCCCGCAGGGCGTGATGGCCTGGCCCGCGGGGGCGCCGAACCATTCCGTGCTGTGCGAGGATCGGGCATGGCCCGTCGATACCGGCAGCATTGACCGGCTGGTCCTGCTTCACGGGCTGGAAACCTCGGACCAACCCTCCGTCCTGCTGGCCGAGGCGGCGCGTGCTCTTGGTCCCGGCGGGCGGATGCTGGTGATGGTTCCCAACCGCGCGGGGCTTTGGGCCGCGTCCGAAAGGACGCCCTTCGGGTTTGGTCGCAGCTATACCGCGGGCCAGCTTGAATCGCAGACGCGAAAGGCGGGGCTCGTCACCGAGTGGCACGGCGCGGCGGTCTATATCCCGCCTTCCGATCGCCGGTTCTGGTTGCGCAGCGCCGAGATCTGGGAGCGCACCGGTACCCGGATCAGCCGTGTCCTGATTGCCGGCGTCGTGCTGGCGGAACTGTCGAAACAGGTTCACGCGCCTGTCGGTCCGGGGGTCCGGGTCCACGTCCCAAGCCCGCTGGAAGTCTTTGGCGGGATGGTTCGGCCACGCCCCGAAGGCGAGCGCGCGCTGGAGCCGCGCAAGACCGACCGGCAATAGCGTCCGGACGCGAAAAACATCTTTTGCCATCGTGGCTTTGCCGCTAGAGTGAAGGTCAGGTCACGTCCGGCGAACGGACGGACCGCGAAGATCGAAACCCGGAAGATACCGGGTGTGAAAGGCGAAATCGTGGCGGGCAGGTCGAGCAGGACAGCCCACACCGTAGCCGTTCTGATGGGCGGACCCTCGGCCGAGCGCGAGGTGTCTTTGTCGTCGGGGCGCGAATGCGCGAACGCGCTGCGGGTGGCGGGCTTCAAGGTGATCGAAATCGAACTCGGGTCGCAGCGCGGCGCCGAGGTCATCCGCCAGATCGCGGACGCAAGGGCCGATGTCGTCTTCAACGCGCTTCATGGTCCGCTGGGCGAAGATGGTTCGGTGCAGGGACTGCTGGAATGGATGGGTCAGCCCTATACCCATTCCGGCGTGCTCGCCTCGGCCTTGGCGATGGACAAGACCCGCGCCAAGAACGCCTTTCGTGCGGCCGGGCTGCCGGTGGTAGACAGCATCATCGCCGATCGCGACGAGGTGCGCAGCCGCCACGTCATGGCCGCCCCGTATGTCGTGAAGCCGAACGACGAGGGTTCATCGGTCGGCGTCTACATCGTTGCCGCCGAGAACAACGGTCCCCCGGCGCTGAGCGATGCGATGCCAGCGAAGGTGATGGTCGAGACCTACGCACCGGGCCGCGAGTTGACGACCACGGTGATGGGTGATCGCGCCCTGGCCGTGACCGAGATCGTGACCGAAGGCTGGTACGATTACGATGCGAAATACCGTCCCGGCGGTTCGCGCCACGTCATTCCGGCAGAAATTCCGGCCGAGATTACGGCGGCCTGCCTCGACTATGCGTTGCGCGCCCACCGTGCGCTCGGCTGCCGCGGACTGACGCGAACCGATTTCCGCTGGGACGAAAGCCGTGGCATCGACGGCCTGATCATACTGGAACTGAATACCCAACCCGGCATGACGCCGACCTCGCTCGCGCCGGAACAGGCGGCCCATGTCGGCTTCGACTTTCCTGCCCTGATGGCCTGGATGGTGGAGGATGCGCTGTGGCAAGCGTGACCGAGCCGCACCGCCGCGCGCCGCAGCGACGCGACCCCGCGCCCTCGCGGCTGGCTTATCGATTGCATCGGATGTGGCTGCGCCCGCTTTGGCGCCGGCTGGTCCGGCTGGGCCTGCCCGCCTTTCTGCTGGCGATGGTCGTGGGGCTTTGGCTGTCCGATGAACACCGCCGCGCCGCCCTGAACGAAGGGATCGCCGGCCTGGTCGACAAGGTCCAGAGCCGTGACGAGTTCATGGTTCGCATGATGACGATCGAGGGCGCATCGCCCGCGGTAGACAAGGCGCTGCGCGCGATGCTGCCGGTCGATCTGCCGGCATCCAGCTTTGATATCGATCTGACCGCGTTGCGTTTACAGGTGATGGCGCTTGACGCGGTCGAGACGGTCGAATTGCGTATCCGGCCGGGCGGCATCCTGTCCGCCCAAGTGACCGAACGCGTGCCGGCCCTGTTGTGGCGTCACACACGCGGCATCGACATTCTCGACGCGGGTGGTCATCGCGTCGCCAGCGTCACCTCGCGCGACATGCGGGGCGATCTGCCGCTGATCGCGGGGCAGGGGGCCGATCTCGCCGCGCCAGAGGCGATGGAGCTGATCGACGCTGCCGGCCCGATCCTGCCGCGACTGCGCGGTCTTGTACGCCGGGGCGAGCGGCGCTGGGACATCGTGCTGGATCGCGGTCAACGGATCATGCTGCCCGAAGAGGGTGGGCTGCTGGCCTTCCAGCGGCTGCTGGCACGCTACCGCGAGGACGATCTCCTGGGGCGCGACGTTGCCGCCGTGGATTTGCGCGATCCGTCGCAGATCGTCATCCGGTTGGGTATCGACGCACAGAACACGATCCGCGCCGCGCGCGGCCTGCCGCTGCTGGCGGCGGATGGCAGCCTGTTGCCGGATGACCAGCAGCCGGGCGGCGACAAGGCGAAGGATCGGGGATGACGGGACGGATCACAGCAGGGGCGGTGCGATGAGCGATCTTTACCAGATGCAGCGGACGATGCGGAACCTTCGGCGCGCGGCGCTGCAACGTGGCGTGATCGGCATCCTCGACATCGGGACGTCCAAGATCGCCTGCCTGGTCCTGACCTTCGACGGATCGGGAGTTTCTCGCGAAGCGGATGGGGTCGGCCCGATGGCCGGCCAGGCGAATTTCCGCGTCATCGGCTCGGCCACCACGCGCGCCCGCGGGATGCGCGGCGGCGAGATCGAGGTGATGGCCGAAACCGAACGGGCCGTTCGGACCGTGGTCGCGGCGGCGCAGAAGATGGCCGGCGTTCGCGTCGATCACGTCATCGCCTGCCTGTCGGGCGGGCGCCCCGCTTCATACGGCTTGGCGGGTGAGATCACGCTGGCTTCGGGCAAGGTGACGGAACAGGACGTGGCCTCGGTCCTTGCCGCATGTGATGCACCTGATTTCGGTCGTGACCGCGAGGTGCTGCACGCGCAACCTGTCAACTTCGCCGTCGATCACCGCTCGGGTCTGGGCGATCCGCGTGACCATTCGGGCAATCGTCTGGCCTGCGACATGCATGTGCTGACCGTCGATGCCGACGTGATCGGCAATCTCGCCCATTGTATCCGCCGCTGCGACCTGGAACTGGCCGGGATCGCCTCGGCTGCCTACACCTCCGGCCGCGCGAGCCTGGTCGAGGACGAACAGGAACTGGGCGCCGCCTGCGTCGATCTGGGCGGGGGCGGCACCTCGGTGTCGATCTTCGTCAAGAAGCACATGATCTTCGCCGACAGCGTGCCGATCGGCGGCAACCTGATAACCCAGGACATCAGCCACGGTCTGCGCCTGCCCTGGGCCACGGCAGAGCGGCTGAAGACCCTGAATGGCGGCGTCGAGGCGACCGGCCGTGACGATCGCGACCTGATTGAGGTTGGCGGGCAGACGGGTGACTGGGAAGCGGATCGCCGCACCGTCAGCCGCGCCGACGTGATCGGGGTGATGCGCCCGCGTGTCGAAGAGGTGCTGGAAAGCGTGCGCGAGATCCTCGACGCCGCGGGGTTCGAGCATATGCCAAGTCAGCAGATCGTGCTGACTGGCGGCGGCAGCCAGATTCCAGGGCTGGATGGCTTGGCGGCCCGGATCCTCGGGCCGCAGGTGCGCCATGGTCGCCCTCTGCGCATCGATGGCCTGCCGCACCAGATGACCGATCCCAGCTTTTCGTCCGCCATCGGCCTCGCGCTGTTCGCGGCGCATCCGCAGGATGAATGGTGGGATTTCGAGATGCCGGTGTCGAGCTATCCCGCACGCTCGCTCAAGCGCGCCTATCGCTGGTTCCGCAACAACTGGTGATTGCATAAACGTGCGTTAGCGCGTTCCGATTGCGGCTACACCATATTCTGTGTGGTCGGCAAGATGCCGCCTAAAAGCCAGCCTCTGGCAGCTACATTTTGCGGCCTAATCGTGTTTTTCGGGTGACGCGCCGCGCTATAGCCCTTACCATCGAACGGATAGCGGGGGATTCGACCGGCCACGCGAAAGGCCGGCGTGACAGCGAAAAACAGGCGGACACCATGAACCTCAATCTGATGATGAACGACAACGACGAGCTGCGGCCCCGGATCACGGTTTTCGGCGTCGGCGGCGCGGGCGGCAACGCGGTCAACAACATGATCGACAAGCGGCTCGACGGGGTCGAGTTTGTGGTCGCCAACACGGATGCACAGGCGCTGGCGCAGTCGAAATCCGACAGCCGCATCCAGATCGGCCCGAAGGTCACCGAAGGGCTGGGCGCGGGTGCCAAGCCCTCGATCGGCGCCAAGGCCGCCGAGGAAACGATCGAGGATATCGTCGATCATCTGATGGGCGCGCACATGTGCTTCATCACCGCGGGCATGGGCGGCGGCACCGGCACCGGCGCCGCGCCGATCATCGCCCAGGCCGCGCGCGAGATGGGGATCCTGACCGTTGGCGTCGTGACCAAGCCCTTCAGCTTCGAGGGCACCAAGCGGATGCGTCAGGCCGAAGAGGGCGTCGAGGCGCTGCAGAAAGTCGTCGACACGCTGATCATCATCCCCAACCAGAACCTGTTCCGGCTGGCGAACGAAAAGACCACCTTCACCGAAGCCTTCGCGATGGCCGATGACGTGCTGTATCAGGGCGTCAAAGGGGTGACCGATCTGATGGTCCGCCCGGGTCTTATCAACCTCGACTTCGCCGACGTCCGCGCGGTGATGGACGAGATGGGCAAGGCGATGATGGGCACCGGTCAGGCCGACGGCGACAACCGCGCCGTGGAAGCCGCCGAACGCGCCATTGCCAACCCGCTGCTGGACGAGATCAGCCTGAACGGCGCTAAGGGCGTGCTGATCAACATCACCGGCGGTCACGACATGACCCTGTTCGAACTGGACGAAGCCGCGAACATCATCCGCGACAAGGTCGACCAGGATGCCAACATCATCGTCGGCTCGACGCTGGACCCGGAAATGGAAGGCATGCTGCGCGTTTCGGTCGTGGCGACCGGCATCGATGCAGAGGCTGCAGCCATCGTGGACACGCCCGCCCCGCGCCGCCGGATTGCAGAGCCGCTGACCCAGAACCCGCAAGTCGCGCAGACGCAGACCGAAGAGCGTGCTGCCGCAGAAGACGACGATCTTCCGGTTCCGCCGCGGCGCATGCCCGCCGAACGTCCGGCTGCTGCAGCCACACCCGCCGCATCGCCTGCCGACGAAATGCCCGCCCCCGCTTACGTCGCGCGGCCGGCCGGTGCCCGTGCCGCCATGCCGCGCGTCGAGGATGATGCGGCTGGCTTCGTCGCGCCGCGCGCACCGCGTCGTGACGTGACTCCGTCGGCTGCGGTTCAAGAACGTCTCGACCGCGCTGTCCGCAATGAAGGTGCTCCACGTGCTGCCCCCCGCGCGCAGACCGAAGCAGTCGCAGAGCAACCGAACCGGATGGCCGGCCTGGGCCGCCTGTTCGAGCGTGTGGCCGGTCACGTGAGCGATCAGCAAGCCGCGCAGCGCCCGACCGCCAGCAGCATCGCCGAGCGTGTCAGCGAGCGTGTCGCGTCGCGCGCGCGCAATCAGGACGCCGATTTCGACGATCTGGGCAACCGTGACACGCAGGAAGACAACGTTGAGATTCCGGCTTTCCTGCGCCGCCAGGCCAACTGAGATCGTTCACGAAACCGCCACAATCAGCAGTTGATCAAGGCCGCCGCGGGCGGCCTTTTTCTTTTATAAGCAGGCCGTTGTTTGGCGTTCACACGGGTGTCGGTCGCCTGCGGTTTCGAATGTTTCACCCCGTTACAAAACGTTAATTGAAGCCATTGAACGCAAGACCTAGCTGACGGTTGTTCCCTTGCGCACGCCACCAATGGCTCGTGCGGGGTGAGCATAGAAACAGACGGCCGCGAACGGCCACGACCGCAAGATGGAATTTGACGATGCAGGCGACGATCAAGGACAAGGCGAAATTCCAGGGGGTCGGGCTTCATTCCGGCGCGCCGGCCAGCCTGACGATCCTGCCCGCGCCTGCGGATCACGGGATCATCTTTCACAGGGCCGACCTGGGACATGATGCGACCGTCATGGCGCGGTGGGACATGGTCACGCCCTCGAAGCTGTGCACCGTACTGGACAACGGCGCGGGCGTAACGGTTTCGACCGTCGAACATATCATGGCGGCGCTGGCCGGCACCGGCGTCACCAATGCGCTGGTCGAAGTCGATGGTCCCGAAGCGCCGATTCTGGATGGATCCTCTGCGCCATTCGCTCGCGGCATCCTTCGGGCCGGCATCCTGCTGCAGGATCGCCCGCTTCACGCCATTCGAGTGCTTCGTCCCGTCGAGGTGCGTGATGGCGAGGCATTCGCCCGGCTCGCTCCGTCAGAGCATCTGCAGATCGACTTTCACATCGATTTCGCGGATCGCGCGATCGGCGTTCAGGCCAAGCGCCTAGACATGGCCAATGGCGCATTCCTGCGTGAACTGGCTGACAGCCGCACCTTCTGCCGTCAGTCGGACGTCGAGGCGATGCGCGCGAGCGGTCTCGCACTGGGTGGAAGCTACCTGAATGCAGTCGTGGTGGATGGGGACACGGTGCTGTCGCCCGGCGGGCTGCGTCACGCGGATGAAGCCGTGCGCCACAAGATGCTCGATGCGATGGGTGATTTGGCTCTTGCCGGGGCGCCCCTTCTGGCGCGCTACACCGGCCACCGCGCCGGTCATGCAATGACCAATCGCCTGCTGCGCGCGCTTTTCGCCGACGGCAGCGCGTGGGAATGGACCACCTGCACGACCGAGCAGGAAAATCGCCTGCCTGGCGCAGGCGTGGCGTTCTATGGTGCAGCCGCCGGTATCGGCTCGCTCGTCGTCTGAGCGGGCCGTTTCCACAAAGGGGCGCATCTAAGTCCTTCCCCGCGGTCACTGTTTTCCATTCGCAACTTCACCCGATTGCCATTTTGCGCAGGCTGATGTTCTGTGCTAGCACCCTCACGCTGGCCCTGGCGGCAGGCGCTGGAACGACAGAATCGATAGGCAGAACCGTCATGGCGCTTTGGAAACCGGCCGCATTGATCCTGGCCCTGACGATGGCCGTGTCCGGCACGGCGGCCTGTTCGCGTCTTGGCTTGGGCGGGGGGAGTCCCGATGCTCCGCAAAACCTTGAGAATTTCACCGCCGAGCAGATCTATAAGCGCGGTGAATACGAGCTGGAGAATACTCGTCGCCCTGAAGACGCCGTCCGCTATTTCAGCGAGATCGAGCGGCTTTATCCCTACTCGGAATGGGCCAAGCGCGCGCTGATCATGCAGGCTTATGCCAACCACCGTGCCAAGAACTATGAAGAGGCGCGGGGGGCGGCACAGCGCTTTATCGACACCTATCCCGGCGATGAGGATGCGGCTTATGCCAAATATCTGCTCGCGCTCAGCTATTACGACCAGATCGACGAAGTCGGCCGTGACCAGGGTCTGACCTTCCGCGCGCTGCAGGCGATGCGCGAGGTGATCGAGGAATATCCTGACACCGAATACGCTCGTTCGGCCATCCTGAAGTTCGATCTCGCCTTCGACCATCTCGCCGCGAAGGAGATGGAGATCGGGCGTTATTACCTTAAAAGCGGGCACTACACCGCGGCGATCAACCGCTTCCGTGTCGTCGTCGAGGAGTTCCAGACCACGACCCATACGCCGGAAGCGTTGATGCGCCTGGTCGAAGCCTATCTGTCCCTCGGCCTGAACGATGAGGCACAGACAGCGGGCGCCATTCTTGGTCACAACTTCCAGTCCACGCCTTATTATCAGGATGCCTACAACCAGCTCCGCGGGCGCGGGCTTACCGCGACGCCGCAGGGCGACAGCTGGCTGACGCAGGTCTATCGGCAGGTCATCCAGGGCCAGTGGCTCTAAGGCAGCCGATGCTGCGTCACCTATCCATCCGTGACATCCTGCTGATCGATCGGCTGGCGCTGGACCTTGGGCCCGGACTGAATGTGCTGACGGGCGAGACCGGGGCCGGCAAGTCGATCCTTCTTGATTGTCTCGGCTTCGTACTGGGTTGGCGCGGGCGCGCCGACATCGTGCGGCAGGGTGCGGATCAGGGCGAGGTGACGGCGGTCTTCGATCTGCCGGACGGCCATCCAGCGCGTACCGTCCTGTCCGAGGCCGGTATCGAGATCGAAGATGACGAACTCATCCTGCGGCGGGTAAACGGCGGCGATGGCCGCAAGACCGGCTGGGTCAACGATCGCCGTGTCTCGGGCGAGGTTCTGCGCACGCTGGCAGAAACGCTGGTGGAACTGCACGGCCAACACGACGACCGCGGCCTGCTGAACCCGCGCGGTCACCGGCTGCTGCTCGACGCTTTCGCGCGTATCGACACGCAGCCCGCTCGGGCGGCGTGGGCAGCGCGACGCGCGGCTGCCACACGTCTCGCCGAAGCGGAAGAAACGCTTGAGGCCGCGCGGAAGGAAGAGGACTTTCTGCGCCACGCGGTTCAGGAGCTTGACACGCTCGATCCGCAATTGGGTGAAGAGGCAGAGCTGGACACGCGTCGGCGTGGGATGCAGGCTGCGGCGCGCATCCGAGAGGATGTCGCGCGTGCACTGTCGTTGCTGGGCCCGGAGGGCGCAGAGGGCGCGATGCTGGATGCCAATCGCTGGTTGGAAGGGGCCTCTGACCGGGCAGAGGGACGCCTTGATCAGCCGATCGAGGCCCTGTCTCGCGCCCTGATCGAGCTTGGAGAAGCATCCTCCGGGGTCGAGGCTGCGTTGGACGCAATGGAATTCGATCCTTCGGATCTGGAGGCTGCCGAAGAACGCCTGTTTGCATTGCGTGCGCTTGCCCGGAAACATGACGTCCTCGCTGACGATCTTGCAACGCTGGCCGACGAACTGCGCGGGCGGCTGCACGGCATCGATGCGGGCGCCGACAGCATCGCCGCACTGAGGGCCGCGGCAGCTGCAGCGGATGCGAACTATGACGCCGAAGCCGATAAACTGAGTTCATCCCGGAAGGCGGCGGCGACGCAACTCGACCTTGCCGTTCAGGCCGAGCTTGCGCCGCTGAAGATGGAACGAGCGGTCTTCCAGACCCAGGTGACGCCGGCAGAGGCTGGACCCGAAGGACGCGACGCGGTGGCCTTCACCGTGGCCACCAATCCCGGCGCACCGGCGGGGCCCCTCGACAAGATCGCCTCGGGTGGCGAGCTGTCTCGCTTTCTGTTGGCGCTGAAGGTCTGCCTGTCACGCGGCAACGATGCGCTGGTTCTTATCTTCGACGAAATCGATCGCGGGGTCGGTGGGGCGACAGCCGACGCGGTCGGTCGGCGTTTGCAGCGGCTTGCTGACGATGCGCAGATCCTTGTGGTCACGCACAGCCCGCAGGTTGCGGCCCTGGGCGCGCAGCATTTCCGTGTCAGCAAGGCGGCGAGTGAGGCCGAGACAACCTCCACCGTCGAGCAGCTGAACGACGCTCAGCGCATCACGGAAATTGCGAGGATGCTATCCGGCGATCGCATTACGGGAGCGGCGGAAGAAGCAGCGCGCGCCCTGATCGAGGGCACGCGCTGAAGTCAGATAGCCGAAGTTTGGCTTAGTCGAGGATCGCCTCAACCAGACGAATGATCGACAGGATGCGGCCTGTCCGCTCATCCAATCGCACCAACTGCCCATCGACGACGCCGTAGCGTGATCCGCGCGGCGGAGATGACAGTCCGTAAAGGCCGGGGTCGGTGACGACGTGGATATTGCCCCAGTCCAAGACATCGCCAACGGCGATGCCATGCTTCCGCGCCTGACCCGGAGGGACGCAGACGGGCGATTTCTTCGCAAGCCCCGGCGGGCAACGCGTCGCATCGACGCGGATCTGTCGTGCAACCAGATTGTTCTGCCCTATCGCGCTGTGATTTCCAGCATGGGCCGTCTTCGCCTTGGCGTGCGCCTGGCCTTTCCCGTGACCATTGCCCTGGGCCGTGGCGGCCATTGGGGCTATTGCGGTCGTCAAGGCAAGCGAGGCGGCCAACGCGTGTTGCAGCATTGTCATGACGCTTCCTTTTCTTGATCCTGCTTCAGAACACGAGTCCACGTGCCAAGGTTCCGGTTTCGAAAAGCGCGAACGTGTGTACTAGGCAAGACCCAGGTCGCACCACCGCTGTTTCAGCGCAGCTTTTCGCGCTGCCAAAGCCGGGATTGCACCACCATACTTTCCGCATCGACCCTGACCAGCCAGCCGCTCGCCACAGCGTACCGCGTACCGGGCAGGGCCGGCCCCAACCCGTATCGACCCGGATCGACGATCAGATGCGCGTCTTTTGCGGGCAATCGTTCGCCGACGGTTGGGGCAAGCGGCTTGGCAACCGCCGTTGCAGCCGGGCTGCCATCCATCGCCGTGGCGCTATCGAACAGCCCGTAGGCAAGTCCCGCCGCGACGATCGCAATGGCAAGAATTGTCCGTCGCATCTGCTTGCTGTCCCCGATCATTTGTCCGCGCGGCAGCATCGCCGCATTCGAGGGAAAAGCTCGCAACCCACAGGCGAGGTTCCTGTCAGCCCTCGTTTTTCGCGGCAAAGCGCGGCAGCATGGCAGAAAAGTCACGCCCCCGACCATCCTCGCGCTCGACGAAGGTGGCATATAAATCGCGTGCCAGCCGTCCCATAGGCGTGTCCGCACCCGAGCTTTCGGCGGCGTCCTGCGACAGGTTCAGGTCCTTCAGCATCAGCTCGGCCGCGAAACCGGGCTTGTAGTCGTTGTCCGCGGGCGATTTCGGCCCCACCCCGGGCGCCGGGCAATAGGTGTTCATCGACCAGCTCGACCCGGACGAGGTCGAGACCACGTCGAACATCTTGCCGCGGTCCAGTCCCAGACGGTCGGCCAGCGCGAACGCCTCGCAGGTGGCGATCATCGTCACGCCGAGAATCATGTTGTTGCAGATCTTGGCCGACTGTCCCGCGCCGGCGTCACCGCAATGGACGGCCTTGGCGCCCATGATCTGGAACAGCGGTTCGACCTTTGCGAAAGAGGCAGGCGATCCACCGACCATGAAGGTCAGCGTTCCCGCCTCGGCACCGCCGATCCCGCCCGAGACCGGCGCATCGAGCGACCCCAGCCCTGCGGCGGCGGCTTTTCCGGCGACGGCGCGGGCGCTGTCCACATCGACGGTCGAACAGTCGCAGAGCACGCCGCCCTGATCCATCGCGGGAATGACCTCGTCCGCGACGCTGCGCAGGATCGCACCGTTGGGAAGCATGGTGATGACCACCTCGGCCCTACTGGCGGCAACTGCTGCGCTGGCAGCCTTTGTCACGCCATCCGGCATGGGTGCCGACAGATCGAAACCGGCCACGTCGTGCCCCGCGCGTGCCAGGTTGGCCGCCATCGGCCCACCCATGTTTCCAAGCCCGATGAATCCGATCTTCATGTTTCGTCCTCCCATGTCAGTTCGTGGTCGCCCAAGGGCGAAAGGATCGCGGCGACATCCTCCTCGGACGCGGCCGCCTGCCAATCCGGGGTGCGATCCCTGTCGATCAGCGCCGCGCGCACGCCTTCCAGGAAGTCGGCTTCCTGCGTCGCACGATGGGTGAAGCGATATTCGCGCGACAGCGCATCCTGCAGCCGCTCGTCGTCGCGGGCCGCACGGACCATCATCAATCCTGCCGCCATCGACAGCGGTGAATTGCTCTCGAGAAGCGAAAGGGTCGCGTCGTCGTCGCTGTCCCGCAGGGCGCGCCGGATCGCTTCGACGTCCGGGCGTCCGAAAACGGAAAGATCGCGGTCGGCCAAGGGTGAGTCCGGCGGGGGACTGCCTTTTATGACACGGGTATCGCCCGACCGTTCGAGTTCGGCGATCAGACCGGGCCATGCGTCTTCGGGAATGTAGCTGTCGGCCAGTCCGGCGTAGATGGCATCGCCCGCACCGATGCGCGCACCTGTCAGGGCAAGGTACTCGCCGATCCGTCCCGGCGCCCGCGCCAGCAGCCAGGTGCCGCCGACATCCGGGATCAGGCCGATCCCCGCCTCTGGCATCGACATCCGCGTGCTGTCGCCGACGATCCTGTGGCTCGCATGGCCGCCGATGCCGACGCCGCCGCCCATGACGAAGCCGTGCAGCAGCACGACGACCGGCTTGGGATAATCCGCGATCGCGGCGTTCATCGCATATTCGTCGCGGAAGAAAGTGCGGCCGGTTTCATGGTCGCCGTTCTGGGCCGCCTGATACAGCGCGGCGATGTCGCCTCCAGCGCAAAAGGCCCGCTCACCCGCGCCATCGATCACCACCAGATCGACCTCGGCATCGTCGCGCCAGTCGCGCAGCGCCGCGTGGATGCCCTGCACCATCTCGCGGGTCAGCGCGTTCATGGCCTGCGGGCGGTTAAGGGTAATCCGGCCTGCGCGGCCGGATTTTCGAACGATCAGGTCTTCCATGGTCAGCCTCTTTCCGCCAGCAATCCGCGGGCGATGATCAGCCGCATGATTTCGTTGGTCCCTTCCAGGATCTGATGCACCCGCAGGTCGCGGACGATCTTTTCGATCCCGTAATCGGCCAGATAGCCGTAGCCGCCGTGCAATTGAAGGCATTGGTTCGCCACCTCGAACGCGCGGTCGGTGACGTGCAGCTTGGCCATCGCGCAGAAGCGGCCGGCATCCGGCGCGCCGGTGTCGAGCTTCCAGGCCGCCTGGCGCAGGAAGATGCGCGCCGATTGCAACGCGGTCTCCATCTCGGCCAGCCGGAACTGCAACGCCTGGAACTGGTCGAGGCTTTGGCCGAAGGCCTTCCGCTCACCCATATAGGCCAGCGTCGCATCGAGCGCTGCCTGCGCGCCGCCAAGCGCGCCCGCGCTGATATTCAACCGCCCCCCGTCCAAGCCCGCCATCGCGTAGCGAAAGCCGCGCCCTTCCTCGCCCAGAAGGTTCTGTGCCGGGACCACGCAATCGTCGAACTGGACCTGTGCCGTCGGCTGCGCACGCCACCCCATCTTGTCCTCGGGCTGGCCAAAGCTGAGACCCGGCGTGCCCGCCTCGACGATGACCGCGCTGATCCCGCGCGGCCCGTCCTCGCCCGTCCGCACCATCGTCAGATAAGCGTCTGAATAGCCCCCGCCCGAAATGAAGGCCTTGGTTCCGTCCAGCCGCCAGCCATCATTGGTCCGTGACGCCCGGGTCCGCAGGGCCGCTGCGTCCGAGCCGCTGCCCGGCTCGGTCAGGCAATAGCTGAAGATCGTTTCCATCGCGCATAGTCGCGGCAGCCAGCGTGCCTTGGCATCGGCATCGCCGGAGGCTTCGATCATGCCGCCGCACATGTTGTGGATCGACAGGAACGAGCCGACCGACGGATCGGCCATCGCCAGCGCCTCGAAGATCAGTGTTCCGTCCAGCCGCGACAGGGCAGAGCCGCCGTATTCCTCGGACACATAGATCCCGCCCAGACCGAGCTCGGCCACGTCCCGCCAAAGTTCCTTGGGGATCGTGCCCTCCGCCTCCCATGCCAGCGCGTTCGGCGCGAGCCGCGCCTGACCGAAATCGCGCGCCATCTCGAAGATCGACTGCTGTTCCTCGCTCAGCGCGAAATCCATCGGCATTCCCCCCATTCCCATTCCCATTCGCTGACTAGCGACGAATGTTTGCGAGACTTTTGCATCGGAGGTTTGCGTTGACCAGAGCGGTCAAAACGGCACGACCTCTCGCGCACGGTTCAAGCATCAGGCTCGTAACAGGCTGTCTGACAATGTCTGGAGACTGCCATGGCACATAGTGCGCGCCGCAGAACGGCGGATGTCACAGATCCCGTTCGAAATCTGTGATCAGTTCCATCACGACCGCGCGCAGCGCCTCGTCATGGCGGGCACCGGCCGACATAGCCTTGCTCAGGGTCGCGCGCTGTCCTTCGGCATTGGTGCCATCCGCGACGAAGCCACGCAGGGCCTCGATTTCGGCCTGGCTTTGCAGCGCCTCTGCATCCTCGGCCAGCATCTGGATCCATTCCTCGGCCAGTTCCGCGAAGGGCACGATCCGACGCGCACCAAAATCGATCAATCCTTCGGACGTGCCGTATCGCTGTGCCCTCCAACGGTTCTCGCCCACAAGGAAGTTGTCATAGGCGCGCCAACGCGTGTTTTTGCGCGACAGTCGCCACAGCATCCGCATCGTCGCCTGTGCCAGCGCGGCCAGCGTCAGGGCCCTTTCCATGCGAGGACAGGCGTCGCAGATCCGCGCCTCCAGCGTCGGGAACTTGCCGGACGGGCGGATATCCCACCAGATCTTCGTCGAATCCTCGATCAGCCCCAGATCGGATAGAAGCGTGACCGAGCGTTCGAAATCCGACCAGCTTTCCAGCGGTGGTGGCAGTCCACTGCGCGGCATGTTGTCGAAAACCGACAGCCGGTAAGAGGCAAGGCCGGTATCCTCGCCGTTCCAGAACGGGCTCGACGCCGAGACGGCGAGCAGATGCGGCAGGAAATAGGCGAACTGGCCCATCAGATCGATCCGCATGGCTTCATCGGCGATCCCGACATGGACGTGCATGCCGCAGATCAGCATCCGCCGCGCCACACCCGCCATGTCCTGCGACAGTGCATTGTAGCGGTCCTTGTCGGTGTGGAACTGGTCGCGCCAATCCGCGAACGGGTGGCAGGATGCGGCGATCGGGGCCAGTCCGTGCTGCGCCGACTTGTCCGCAATGGTGCGGCGCAGCTTGCGCAATTCCTTGCGCGCTTCGCCGATGGTGCGGCAGACCGGGGTGCCGACCTCGATCTGGCAACGCAGGAATTCGGGGCTGACGTTGTCGCCAAGCTCGCGCTCTGCGCCCGACATCATCGCGTCGGGCACCGGCTTCAGCGCGCCGGTTTCGCGATCGACAAGAAGATATTCCTCTTCGATCCCTATGGTGAAGTCAGGCTCGGCCATCGCACTCTCCGCTGATCGCGGGCATCAACGCGCAATCGCGGTGCCTGCGCAAGACGCGAAAAGGGCGGACGCTTGCGCGCCCGCCCCATCCCGCGCCCGGACCGGGCTCAGTCCATGGCTTTGAAGTTGAACTCGCCGCCTTCCTTGATGCCGGACGGCCAGCGCGCCGTCACCGTCTTGGTCCGCGTGTAGAAGCGGAAGGCGTCTGGCCCATGCTGGTTCAGGTCGCCGAAGCCCGATTTCTTCCAGCCGCCGAAGGTGTGGTAGGCCAGCGGCACCGGGATCGGTACGTTGATGCCGACCATGCCGATGTTGATGCGGTTGGCGAAATCGCGGGCAGTGTCGCCGTCGCGCGTGAAAATCGCGGTGCCGTTTCCGTATTCGTGGTCCATCGCCAGCCCGATCGCTTCCTCGTAGGACCCCGCGCGGACGGTGGACAGGACCGGGCCGAAAATCTCATTGCGGTAGATGTCCATCTCGGGCGTGACGCGGTCGAACAGGTGCGGGCCGACGAAGAACCCGTTCTCATAGCCCTGCAGGCTGAAATCGCGGCCGTCAACAACCAGCTCGGCACCCTGCTCGATGCCGCTTTCGACCAGCCGCAGGATGTTCTCCTTCGCGGCAGCGGTCACCACGGGGCCGTAATCGACATCGTCGCCGGCTGTCCAAGGGCCGACCTTCAGCTTCTCGACCCGCGGGACAAGCTTCTCGATCAGCCTGTCCGCCGTCTCCTCGCCCACCGGGACCGCGACCGAGATCGCCATGCAGCGTTCGCCTGCCGCGCCGAAACCGGCGCCGACCAATGCATCCGCCGCCTGATCCAGATCGGCGTCGGGCATGATGATCATGTGGTTCTTCGCACCGCCAAAGCATTGCGCGCGCTTGCCGGTCTTGGCCGCTTCTTCGTAGATGTACTGCGCAATCGGGGTCGAGCCGACGAACCCCACTGCCTGGATCACCGGGCTTTGCAGGATCGCATCGACGGCGTCCTTGTCGCCATTGATGACCTGAAGCACACCGTCCGGCAGGCCCGCTTCCTTGCACAGTTCGGCCAGCATCAGCGGGACGGACGGGTCCCGCTCGCTGGGTTTCAGGATCATCGCGTTGCCCGCGACCAGCGCCGGACCCATCTTCCATAACGGGATCATCGCCGGGAAGTTGAAGGGGGTGATGCCCGCGACCACGCCCAGCGGCTGACGCATCGAATACATGTCGATGCCCGTGCCGGCGCTGTCGGTAAAATCGCCCTTCAGCAGATGCGGCGCGCCGATGCAGAACTCGATCACTTCAAGGCCCCGCTGCACGTCGCCCTTCGCGTCAGGGAAGGTCTTGCCGTGCTCGGACGACAGCGCCTCTGCCAGCTTGTCCATGTCGCGATTGATCAGTCCGACCAGCGCCATCATGACCCGCGCGCGCTTCTGTGGATTGGTCGCGCCCCATTCCTTCTGCGCTTTCGCAGCGCTGTTCACGGCGGCATCAATCTCGTCCCGGCTGGCAAGCGGGACACGAGCCTGGACTTCGCCGGTGGCGGGATTGAATACGTCGGCAAAGCGGCCCGAGCTTCCGTTGACCCGCTTGCCGTCGATCCAGTGCGACAATTCCTTCATGGCATCCTCCATCCTGCGTTTGGCGGCAGGATAGTCGTGCGCCCAAGCGGATGAAAGGCTCCGTCGCGCATCGGGTTGCCTGTGGCAGCGCGCGAATGACCGTGCCGGGACCGACGATGGTCGCAGACGTGGGGGCAGGGCAAATTGCGCGCACTTGACGAAGCGGGTTTCGCGTCAAATGATGCACGTCACCACTCTGTGAATGCGAGGTCGCCATGCTCGTCCGCCAGCTTCTGTCGATGAAGGACTCCGCCGGGAAGCCTGAGCTTGAATCCCGCACGATCCTGACCATCAAACCCGACGCCACTGTTTCAGAGGCGGTCCAGATGCTGGCAAAGCATCGGATCGGCGCGGTGGTCGTATCCGACGACGGCGAAACCCCAACCGGGATCCTGTCAGAGCGCGACGTTGTCCGGCAACTGGCGGCGAAGGGCACCGCCGTCCTTGACAGCCCGATCAGCGAGCTGATGACGCGTGAAGTGCAGACCTGCACCACAGCCGAAGATGCGCTTGCGATCCTGGAGCGGATGACCAAGGGTCGCTTCCGTCACCTGCCCGTGGTGGATGACGGTGGTCGGATGATCGGCGTCGTCTCGATCGGCGATGCCGTCAGCGGGCGGCTGAAGGAACTGGCGGCTGAAAAGGACGCCCTGACCGGGATGATCATGGGGAACTGACAACGACCGGACGGTCGTCCGCGACCGACAAGGGCGTGCTGCCTGCCCCGCTATAGACCCGGCGCCGAAAGGAATCTCTGATGCGCATCGGCCTTTATCCCGGAACGTTCGATCCGGTGACGCTTGGGCATACCGACATCATCGAGCGCGCGATGGCGCTTGTCGATCGGCTGGTCATCGGCGTCGCGATCAACCGTGACAAGAGTCCGCTGTTCTCGCTTGAGGAACGGGTTGCGATGGTCGAGGCGGAATGCACCGCGATCACCGGTCGCACCGGCGGCGAGATCGTCGTCCACCCGTTCGAGAACCTGCTAATCGACTGTGCCCGCGATGTCGGCGCGGGCGTCATCGTGCGGGGGCTGCGAGCGGTTGCGGATTTCGAGTATGAATTTCAGATGGTCGGCATGAATCGCGCGATGGATTCCAGCGTCGAGACCGTTTTCCTGATGGCAGATGCCCGGCGGCAGGCCATCGCGTCAAAGCTGGTGAAAGAGATCGCGCGGCTTGGCGGCGATGTATCGAACTTTGTGACGCCGCCCGTAGAAAAAGCGCTGGTCGAGAGGCTGGACGGCGGCCGGAACGATCGCTGATCCGAGGCGTTGTCAGCCATCACCGTCAGGCCGCTCGTCGCTCCATCTTCAGGATGACATGCGCGCGCAGGGCCGGGTGACCTAGATCCGACCCGAAGGAGCCTTGCCCGTGAAGATCGCCATCGACACCAATCTCGAATACGACCTAGCGCAGCCGGGTCCGGCGGTCCTGTCGGTGGAAAGTGCGGGTGCATTGGGTCAGACCATCGTCGAGGCCCGGATCGATCTGGGCGATCTTGACAGTTTCGCGCGCGTTCCCGGGGACGAGGGTATCGGCGAGCGGATCATCATCCGCCCCCGGGGTCAGTTGGTCTGCCACTACACGGCGACGGTCAGCATCGAACGCGACCGTCCGGACTTTGCCAGCCTCGCGGCGACGCCCTTCGAGCGGCTTCCCGGCGATGCGCTGCGCTATACCCTGCCATCGATATATTGCCCCTCGACCCGCTTCGGAACCTTCGTCCAGGACACCTTCGGCGATCTGTCAGGCGGTGCACGCGTGGCTGCGATGCGGGACTGGATCGAGAACAACATCGCCTACGTCGCAGGCGTGTCGGACGCCGACACGACGGCCGCGGACACGTTTCTGGATAGGCAGGGCGTCTGTCGCGACTACGCGCACCTTCTCGTCTCGCTCTGCCGGGCATCGAACCTGCCCGCCCGCATTGCGAGCGTCTATGCGCCCGATGTCGATCCGCCCGATTTCCACGCCGTGACCGAAGTCTACCTGGACGGCGCGTGGCATCTGATCGACGCGACAGGGATGGCGACGGCGGATCAGATGGCGATCATCGCAGTCGGGCGTGACGCGACAGACGTGGCCTTCTTGTCTTCGGTGCAGCGCGCAACCCTGCGGGCGCAGACGATCGCGGTGAAGCGGACTGATTAGGCGCTACCAGATCGCTGAATGCAAACGGCCCGGAAGGCATCGCGCCAACCGGGCCCTTCATTTTCGCTGTAGCTGAAGATCAGGCGTTGTCGGACGGAGGCGCCAGTTTCTTGGTTCCACCTTGAGTCAGCGGATCTTCCTGCCGCTGGACCGAACCCTCGAAATGAGCGCCGGATTCGATCGCGATCGTCTTGTGGATAATGTCGCCCTCGACCCGAGCGGTAGCCGACAGGCGAACCTTCAAGCCACGCACGCGACCGACGATGCGTCCGTTGACGATAACCTCTTCGGCTACGACCTCGCCCTTGATCGTCGCGCTTTCGCCGACGGTCAGTTGGTGGGCGCGGATGTCACCCTCGACCGTGCCCTCGACGACGATGTCGCCTTCGGTGCGGATGTTGCCGGTGACCGTCAGGTCAGAGGACATCACCGATGGCGTGCCGCGCTGGCGCGTGGGCGCAGGGGCGGGCGCTTCGGACCGTTCGGGCGTGGGCTGGGGTGCGGGGCGCGGTTCGGCTTCCGGTGTGGAAGTCGCGGACTGATTGCGCGCGGGGGTGTCGGTCACTCGGGTCTTAGAAAACATTGCTCGCCGCCTTGATGAAGCTCATGGGGTCGACGGCCCGTCCGTTCACGCGCACCTCGTAATGCAGATGCGGTCCGGTCGAGCGTCCGGTGTTCCCCATATCACCGATCCTGTCGCCCTGCGACACCCTTTGGCCGACCTTCACGCCGATTTTCGACAGGTGGCCAAAGCGTGTCTCGGTGCCCAGTTCATGTTTGATCTTGATAAGATTGCCATAGCCGCTTTGACGGCCGGCAAAGACCACGACGCCATCGCCGGTGGCGTAGATCGGCGTCCCGACAGGGCCTGCCATGTCCACGCCTTCATGCGCGCGGCCCCAGCGGCGTCCGAAGCCCGAGGTGTAGCGGAAGCTGTCCTTGACGGGCATGGCCAACGGCAGCTTTTCCATCGCGATCCGATAGGTGTTCACCTGGTCCAGCGTCACGATGATCTGGTTCGCCTTGGTTTCGCCCGCTTCGATCGCCGCGTTGCCGTGGGTCGAATAGGCCATCGGCGTCAGCGGGCCGCCCTGGCCGGAATAGCCGCTGCGCACCAGACGCAGAACCTCGTCCGGGTTCATGCCGACCGAGCGGAAGACCTTGTCCAGCGGCTCGACCGAGATCGCGACCGCGTCTTCCAGCTGGCGAAAGATCTCTTCGTTGCGGGCCACGATCAGATCGCGCTCGACGGTCAGCTGCTCGGCCTGCCCGCGGGCCTGTTCCGCGCTGGCCAATGCCTCGTCCCGCTGATCCGAGGTTTCCTTCAACTCGCCGCTGAGAATGTCGAGGGCGACGGAAAACTCCTCGGCGCGATCGGCTTCGGGCAGGGGCTTCCCGCTTTTATCCTCGATCGCGGCGGTCAGCGTCTCGGCCTTCGTTGCGGCGCTGTCACGCTGCTCGATCGTGTCGCGCAGCGTCGTCTGGACAGCGCCCATTCCGGTTTCCAGCTCACGTCGACGTTCTTCCGAGGACAGCAGTTGCGATTGCATCTGCGACACCTGATCCAGCGCCACCGCGAAACGGCTCTGCGCGGCCGCGGCTTCGGCGGCGCGTGCGTCACGTTCGGCCGAGAGTTCGTCAAGACGCGCCTCGAACGCGGATTGCGCGCGCATCACCTGATCGCGCGACGTCCCGGAACTGATCGATTCGATGACCAGGATCGAGCTTGCCACGATGGACCAACCGAAGATCGCCGCCGTTCCGCCCAGGGCAACCATCTGAGTCAGCGGCCTGAGCCGGACGTAGCGAGTTGCGTTGGCAGAGCGCAGGAACAGCCGCTGCTCGGGCAGCCAGCGTTCCAGCGACGAGTTCAATCGGTTCACGATATTCGGCAAAGTCTGTCCCCGGTTCTCGGGATCGGTTGCACCCGACCCGTTCTGGTTCCGCTCTGCCTTTCGTAAACAAAAGCTGTGGTCTCGACGCAACACCCCTTGGCCTCTGCAACGGCCGGTTGCGCGGATATGTGCCAGAAGGGGCGGAATTCCGCCGAAGCGGACACGGGCAATTTAGGCCAGATCGTAGGGCAGGGGTCCGGGACGATCGCGCGGAATGGACAGCGCGCGGTCGATCGGTGGCACCGATCGCTGATGACAATCCGGCCGGGGACAGATTCGACATGATATGCCGATCGGCTCATAGGCGTCGGGATTAGCCAGATCCAGCCCCGCAGCGTAGATCAGATCCCGGGCATGGGCGATCTCGCAGCCCAGCCCGATGGCGAAACGGCGTACGGGCGCGCCAAAGGCTCCGGCAGGTTTCGAGACATCGCGCGACAGCAGCAGATACCGGACGCCGTCGGGTGTTTGCGCCAACTGCCGCAAGAATCGTCCCGGCTGCTCAAAGGCGCGATGCACGTTCCACAAGGGGCAGGCCCCGCCGAAACGCGCGAATTGCAGCCGCGCAGCCGAGTGGCGCTTGGTGATCGTGCCGGCCTGATCGACGCGAACAAAGAAGAACGGAAGACCCTTCGCCCCCGGCCGCTGCAGCGTGGACAGTCGGTGTGCAACCTGTTCCAGCGAGGCGCCGAACAGATGCGCAAGCCGTTCAAGATCGTGACGTTCAGCAAGGGCCGCAGCGTGAAACGCGCGATATGGCATCAGCGCCGCACCGGCAAAGTAATTGGCCAGTCCAACGCGCGCGACCTGCCTTGCGGTCTCGCTGCGGAACCGCGCCAGATCCAGCGTGGCATCGATCAGGTCGCCATGTCGCTCCAGCCCGACCTGGTGGAGCAGTTGGAAGGTTCGGGTCGAAGCTTCGGCTGCGGCGTTCAGCACGATGTCCGTACCACTGCGAATGAAGACGGACCCGGCGGGCAGTTCGCCAGTGGTGACGCCTATCCCACATTCTTCCAGCGCGGCGCGTGCCAGTGTCAGAGGATCGCCACGTCGGCCGTCAGGACAGGCGAAACGTTCCGCCGCATGATCGACCGCGTCGATGTAATTGTCGCAGTAGTGAAAGAAGTCGCGCACCTCGTCCCACGCCGATACCGTGGTGTTCTGCGCCGCGCCGCCAATCGCCTCGTCCAATGCCGCCAGCCGTTCCTGTCCCTGACGATGGGCGCGATACAGATCCAGGAATGCGCGGGCCAAGACGGGTGCGTTGGTTGCCGCAAGGCGCAAATCGGCCAGCGCCGGCGTCGCGTCGAACAGCGGATCGGCCAGCGCCTCCTGCAGGTCGATCACCATCCGCTGCGCATCTCCCGCGGCGATGGCGGTGATGTCCAGTCCGAATTCCTGGGCCAGACGCAGCAGCACCCCGGCCGAGATCGGGCGATGGTTGTTTTCCATCTGGGACAGATAGGGCAGCGATATTCCAAGCCGCTCGGCAAAGCTGCGCTGCGCCAGACCGGCGCGCACCCGCGCCTCGCGCAGTGCGGACCCGGCGTAGATCTTCTGGACGGCCATCGTTCGCCTCTTGCTTTGCAAAGGACGGTCTATCCTTTGCAAATGCGATGCCGCAAGCCTGTCATCCGAGTGTGCGTTTCTCGCGCCGGATCACCCACAGGATCGCCAGAAGCGAGCCTATGGCCGAACATGTCATGATACACAGAAGCGGTGTCGCGCCGCGGCCCGGCGTCAGCAGCGCGCCGGCCAGCGCCGACAGCACTGCGCCGCCGGCAATCGCCAGCGCGCCACCCAGTCCCGACGCGGTGCCCGCAAGGTCGGGCCGAACGCTCATCATTCCGGCATTCGCACTTGGCAGCACCATACCGTTGCCCAGACCCATCATCGCCACGGCACCGAAAAACACCCACGGGCTGATGATGCCGCTGACATCCGCCGTCAACGCCAGCGTCACCGGGACGACGCAGACGATGGCGCCGAGCAGGATCATCCGGCTCATCCCCAGCCGTCCGGCGAAGCGGCCGGACAGGAAGTTGCCGGTCATGTAGCCGATCGATGGTGCGGCGAAGAAATAGCCGACCTCGGCCGGCGACAGGCCGAAGACACGTTCGCCCACGAACGGCGCGCCGCCGAGATAGGCAAAGAACGTCCCCGAGGCGAGCGTCGCGGCCGCGCAATAGCCCCAGAAGCGCACCGACCGTGCGAGGATCGGATAGTTCCGCAATTGCTGGCGCAGGGGCGTGCCCCCGCCGCGGACCGTCTCGCCCAGATCGAGGAAGGCGGCGACGAAGACTGCCAGCGCCAGCAGCCCCATCACGGTGAAGTTCGACCGCCAGCCGAACAGCTCGTCCAGAATGCCGCCGATCACGGGCGCGATCATCGGCACGACGGCCATCCCCATCGTGACGTAGCCGATCATGCTGGCGGCGCGGCTTCCGTCGTAGAGATCGCGAACGACCGCCCTTGGCACCAGGATCGCCACGGCGACCGCAGCCTGCAGCATGCGGAACGCCAGAAAGCTACCCGCGGTTGGCGCCATCAGCGTGCCGACCGTTGCGATCAGGAAGATCACCAGCCCGCCCAGCACGACGGGCCGCCGACCGATCCGATCGCTCAGCGGACCGCCCAGCAACTGGACCAGCGCGCTCATCCCAATATAGGCCGAGACCGACAGCTGCATCACCGCGTAGGGCACGCCGAAATCGCGCGCCATGCCGGGCAGCGAGGGCAGGAACACGTTCATCGACAGGGCAGCGACGCCGGACAACGCGACCAGCGTCACCAGCCGCGGCGGCGTGCGGGTTGCCGCCGGCCTAGCTCCAGTCATGAAAGACGAACCAGGCGCCGAGACAGATCAGCGAAAACCCGACCGCATGCTGCCAGCCCAGCTTTTCGCCCAGATAGAGCCATGAGAACAGGGCGAAGACCGACAGGCTGATGACTTCCTGAATGGTCTTCAGTTGCGCGGCAGAGAAATGGCCATAGCCGATGCGATTTGCGGGCACCTGCATGAGGTACTCGAAAAAGGCGATGCCCCAGCTGATCAGGATCACCGCGACGATCGGCGCCGTCTTGAACTTCAAATGGCCGTACCATGCGACGGTCATGAACAGGTTCGAGGCGATCAGCAAGCCGATGGTGATCACCGGCACGGGCAGGTTCATCCCCAATCGCCCTGCCGTTCGCGCGCAAGGTTGCCGAAGCGGGTGAACTGGCCTTCGAAGGACAGTTCGACCGTGCCGATCGGGCCGTGGCGCTGCTTGCCGATGATGACCTCGGCCTTGCCGTGAACGGCCTCCATGACCTGCTGCCACTTGGCCATCGCGTCCAAATCACTGTCCGACGGCTTTTCGCGTTCCTTGTAGTATTCCTCGCGGAACACGAACATCACGATGTCCGCGTCCTGCTCGATCGAGCCGGACTCGCGCAGGTCCGACAGCTGCGGACGCTTGTCCTCGCGGCTTTCGACCTGCCGCGACAGCTGGGACAGCGCGATGACCGGGATGTTCAGCTCTTTCGCGACGGCCTTAAGACCCTGGGTAATCTCGGACACCTCGTTCACCCGGCTGTCCTTTGCCGATGAGGCGCGCAGAAGCTGCAGGTAGTCGACCATCAAGACGTCAAGTCCGTGGGTCCGCTTCAGCTTGCGTGCCCGAGCGGCCAGCTGGTGAATCGGCAGAGCCGGGGTATCGTCGATGTACAGCGGACAGTTCTGTAGCGCGTGCGCGGCTTCGACGAAACGGCGGAACTCGCCTTCGTCCATATCGCCGCGGCGAATACGCTCGCTGGGCACCTCGGATGCTTCGGACAGTATCCGTGCGGCCAGCTGTTCAGCGGACATCTCGAGGCTGAAGAAGCCCACCACCCCGCCTTGAACGGTGCCTTCGCTGCCATCGGCCTTCACGCCGATCTTGTGCGCCTTTGCCACGTTGAAGGCGATGTTGGTCGCGAGCGACGTCTTTCCCATCGAGGGACGGCCGGCGAGGATGATGAGGTCGGAATCGTTCAGGCCGCCCATCTTGCGATCCAGATCGACCAGCCCGGTCGAAATCCCCGACAGACCGCCGTCCCGCTGATAGGCGGCATTCGCGGTGTGGACCGCGCTCGTCACCGCCCTGAGGAAGGACTGAAAACCACGCTCGGCCACGCCCTGCTCGCCCAGCTTGTACAGCGTCTGCTCGGCCTGCTTGATCTGTTCTTCGGCGTCGTCGTCTACCTGCACGGTCGCGGCGCGGGCCGAAATGTCCTGTCCGAGTGTGATCAGCTCGCGCCGGAGCGCGAATTCGCGGATCATCTGCGCATAATCGCGCGCCGCGTAAGGCGAGATCGCGCCCGCCGCGATCCGCGCCAGGTAAGCCGGCCCCCCCAGATCGCGCAGGCCGGTGTCGGTCTCCATGAAGGCCTTGATCGTGACCGGGCTGGCCAGCGCGTTCCGCGCAATCCGTTCGGCGCAGATCTCGAATATCCGGGCATGGACCGGGTCATAGAAATGCTCGGCCCGGATGATCTGGGTGATGCGGTCGAAAACGTCGTTGTTGGTCAGCAACGCGCCCAGCAGTTGCTGCTCGGCCTCGATCGAGAAGGGTACCGCCTGCGTCTCGGCCTCGGTGCCAGCCTGCCGCACCGTGATCGCCCTGACTTCGCTCATCTGCCGCTGATCCCCCGATTCATCCGGGCGTTATAGCCGCAGGATAGCGCGGATATGAACTGCCTGCCCGAAGAATCTTGTGGTCGGTTCTGGGGATAACCTGTGGGCAGAACCGCGGCTCAGCGATGCTCCGCCTGCCACGCGCGCGGGTCGGTCAGGAAACGCTCGACTTCGGCGAGGGTGGTGTCGTCGAAGCTTTTCTGCGCCCGAGCCTCGGCCAGAACGTCCCACCAAGTGCAAAGATGGTGCAACGTGACGCCATGGTCCGCCAGCCGGTCGATCGTGTCCGGAAAGATGCCGTAATAGAAGATCACGGCCGTATGGGCGCAGGTCGCGCCCGTGTCGCGGATCGCATCCACGAAGGACAGCTTGCTGCCCCCGTCAGTGGTCAGGTCCTCAACCAGCAGGACGCGCTGACCCTCGGTCATCACGCCCTCGATCCGGGCGTTGCGCCCGTAGCCCTTCGGCTTCTTGCGGACATAGGTCATCGGCAGCGCCAGCCGCTCGGCCACCATCGCGGCGAAGGGAATGCCCGCCGTCTCGCCGCCGGCGATGTTGTCGAAGGCTTCGAACCCTGCATCGCGCAGAATCGTCGCCGCCATGAAGTCCATCAGCGTCGCGCGGATGCGCGGATACGAGATCAGCTTGCGGCAATCGATATAGGTCGGGCCCTTCAGGCCGGATGCGTAGGTATAGGGCTCCGCGGCGTTGAAGTGAACCGCGCCGATTTCCAGAAGCATCCGGGCCGAGAGGCGCGCGATCTCCTCGCGCGGGGGAAAGGTCGCGATCATGGTGCCTCGATCTGCCAGTGAAGGGGAAAGCCGGGGTCGAAGATCGTCACCGTCTCGTCGCCGACGTCGATCGTTTCCGGGAACGCGATCGGATCGTCATGGCGCACCATGGTGATCCGATCCTCGTTCGGAGGCAGGCGGTAGAAGGCTGCGCCGTTGAGGCTGGTGAACGCCTCCAGCCGGTCGAGCGCGCCGTCCTGCTCGAAGACATGGGCCAGGATCGACATCGTGTTCGGCGCGGTGAAACAGCCCGCGCATCCGCACGGTTGCAGCTTCGCTGTGTCAGGATGGGGCGCGCTGTCGGTACCAAGGAAGAAACGACCCTCACCGCTGGTCGCCGCCTGTCGCAGGGCCAGGCGATGTTCCTCACGCTTGGCCACAGGCAGGCAGTAGTAATGCGGACGGATGCCACCGGCGAGAATGGCGTTGCGATTGATGACAAGGTGATGGGTGGTGATCGTCGCGGCGATGTCCTCGCCCCCGTCACGGACGTAATCGACCCCGTCCTTCGTCGTCACATGCTCCATCACAACGCGCAGGCCGGGGGTCGCATCGCGCAAGGGCGCCAGAACGCGGTCGATGAACACGGCCTCGCGGTCGAAGATGTCGATCGAGGGGTCCGTCACCTCACCATGGACGCACAGGGTCACACCAGCCTCTGCCATCGCCTCGAGCACCGGGCGCACGCGCGCGACATCGGTCACGCCGCTGGCGGAATTGGTGGTGGCGCCCGCCGGATAAAGTTTCACCGCGCGGATCACGCCGGACCGGAAGGCCGAGACGACATCCGCGGGATCGGTCGTATCGGTCAGATACAGCGTCATTTGCGGGTCCAGCACCGCGCCGTTGGGCAACGCGGCAAGGATCCGGTCGCGATAGGCGGCGGCTTGCGCACCCGTCACGACCGGTGGCACCAGGTTTGGCATGATGATCGCGCGGCCGTAATCGGCCGAATGGGGCGTGACGGCCTTCAGCATGGCGCCGTCGCGAAGATGCAGGTGCCAGTCGTCGGGACGGCGCAGGGTCAGGGTCTCGCTCATGGCTCTGGCCTTACACCGGGGCTGCGGTCGATGCCAAGCCGCGCGCGAGCCTGACTGAAAGAAGGGGTTGAACAAAGCGGCGCCGGGGACGTTACTGAACGGGTGTTCGCTATCGAAAGGCACCAACAATGGCCCATTCACCGATCGCCAAGGTGGCCCTGCCCTGGTCACTCTGGTCCGAAATGGCGTGGATCGCGGCTGAATCGCAGATGATCATCGGTTTGAGGATGATGGGTCTGCTGGGACTGACCAATCAGTCGCCGGGGGAGCCCTTCCGGATGGTTGCGGAAAAGCAGGCGGCTGCCACCGAATCGCTGTTCGCGATGACGGAAGCGGCGTCGCGTGGAGCCAGCGCCGACCGCGTCATGTCCGCCGCCCTGCGCCCTTACCGCAAGCGGACGCGTGCCAATTCGCGTCGTCTGGGTCGAAAGCGTCCGTGAAACGCGAAACGGCGGGGCCAACGCCCCGCCGTTGAAGGCTCGCATCGACCGCGATGCTCAGATCAGCTTGCCCATCGCGACCGCGGTGTCCGACATGCGGTTGGAGAAACCCCACTCGTTGTCATACCAGGTCAGGATGCGGACCATGTTGCCGTCGATGACCTTGGTCTGGTCCAGCGCGAAGATCGAGCTGTGCGGATCGTGGTTGAAGTCGATCGAGACGTTTGGCTGATCGGTATAGGCCAGCACGCCCTTCAGCGGACCATCGGCCGCTGCCCGGATCGCTTCGTTCACCGCCTCGACCGTGGTGGGCTTCGACGCTTCGAAGACCAGATCGACGACCGAGACGTTGGGCGTCGGCACCCGGATCGACACGCCGTCGAGCTTGCCGTTCAGTTCCGGCAGCACCAGCCCCACCGCCTTCGCCGCACCGGTCGAGGTCGGGATCATCGACATCGCGGCGGCGCGGGCGCGGTAAAGATCCTTGTGCATCGTATCCAGCGTCGGTTGGTCGCCGGTATAGCTGTGGATCGTGGTCATGAAGCCTTTTTCGATACCGACGGTATCATTCAGCACCTTCGCCACCGGCGACAAACAGTTGGTGGTGCAGCTCGCATTCGAGACGATCAGGTCTTCGGCCGTCAGCGTGTCGCTGTTCACGCCATAGACGATGGTCTTGTCCGCGCCGTTCGAGGGCGCCGAGACCAGGACCCGGCTTGCGCCGTTGTCGAGGTGGACGCGGGCCTTATCGGCGTCGGTGAAGATGCCGGTGCATTCCAGCGCCACGTCGACGTCGCCCCAGGGCAGTTCGGCCGGATTGCGCAGAGCGGTGACCTTGATCGGGCCGCGACCCACGTCGATCGTGTCGCCGTTGACCTTGACCTCGCCCGGGAAGCGGCCGTGCACGCTGTCGAAGCGGATCAGGTGCGCGTTGGTCTCGACCGGGCCCAGATCGTTGATCGCGACCACCTCGATATCGGTGCGTCCCGACTCGATGATGGCGCGCAGGACGTTGCGTCCGATGCGGCCGAAGCCATTGATTGCAACCTTGACTGCCATGGTGAACTCCGCCCGAAAATGATGTCGGCCATCCCATAGCCCGATCCCGTCGAGGGTGCAAACGGCCTGTGGGACGGGCGGTCCGCCCTGCTCAGCGCCAGAAACTGACCCATTCGACCAGCGCGGCCATCTGTCGCGCCAGAGCAAGCGGCAGATCGCCCTGAAGCCATTGCCGGTCGGCGATGAGAACACCGATGATCAGCACCCCCAGAGCGATCGCGATCTGATTGGTCATGCGCGGGTCCTTTGACATCGATCCCGTGGCCCGCAGCTAGGACAGATCGTCAGTTTGAGGCAAGGCCGAGGATGAAGGCGTCAGTGAACCGAAACGAGGCGGCGAACCGCGCGCTTCGTTTCTGTCTGCGGCGCCAGCGCCGGATTACGCTGCCTCGGCATCCTCGTCGGGACGAACGAACTGAATTTCGCCGCTGGCCTGCAGGTCGCGGATTGCCGCGACGACGGCGGTCATGCCCTCTTCGATCTCGCGCGGGCGCAGCTTGCCCTGGTCGCGCATGTCGTCGCGCAGGCTTTCGGCGACACGCTGCGGCAGGTTTGCCAGAAGGAACTCACCCGCAGCCGCATCCGCCTCTCCGGGCGCGACGAGGGCGCGGATCAGCACCGTCGTCTCGACCGCGCGCACCACCTTGGGCACATCCCGCGGATCAATGCGGCCGGGGATATGGGCGAAGGTGAAGATCGCCTTGCGCACGCCGCCCGCGAAATCCAGATCGTCGGCGTCGAGCCCATCGAGCACGTTGTCCCTAATCTCGGCGGTCGTGAAGTTCAGGATCGCACCGACCCGGTCCACGACCGGTGAGTCGAGTGCCGAGCGGGGCAGGGCGTCCGCCGCTTGAAGCAGAACGGTGCCGACCCGGCGGAGGGTCGTCTCGCTCACATTGCCGGCCATCGACATCGCCAAGGCCACCTGCCGGCCACGCGCGGCCCCCAAGGCGGTGAACGTCTCTGACGCCTTCGAAACCGGCAGCTTGGCCAGCAGCAGCGCGACGACGTCCGTCGATTCCTGCTGAGCCAGTGCCACGATCTTGTCGATCGGTAGTGCCGCGATCCGTTCCCAGGGATCACCCTTGCCGGCCAGCGCCGCCAGCCGTCGCAGGCGGTCGTTGGTATCGTCGCTGAGATAGGCGCCCAGAATGTCCAGCGTCCCATCCAGATTGCCTGGAAAGACCAGCCCGACGGCGTCTAGAAGATCACAGAACTCGGTCACCACCGCGTCCCGCGTCACACGATCGATCAGCTCCATCCCGGCCATTTCCTGCGCCAGCAAGGCCTGCGTGTCGCGGTCCAGCGCCGACAGCCGCAGGTCGCCGTTCTCTTCCAGCAGCAGGCGTACGATCACCGCCGCCTTCTGCCGGGTTGTCAGTGCCACCGCCGCCATCTCACCACTCCGTCGAATCGTCCGCTTTCGCGAACAATGCCGGAACTTGGCTAAGGGAACGTTACCGGAACATAAAATTTATCCGGCAGTGTCCTCGAAGACCCGGCGGAAGATCGTGTCGACATGCTTGGTGTGATAGCCAAGGTCGAACTTCTCCTCGATCTCGGCCGGCGACAGGGCTGCTGTCACCTCGGGGTCGGCAAGCAATTCTTCCTTGAAATCCTTGCCTTGCTCCCACACCTTCATCGCGTTTCGCTGCACCAGACGGTAGGCGTCCTCACGGGACACACCGGCTTGGGTCAGCGCCAGCAGCACGCGCTGGCTCATCACCAGACCGCGGAACTTGTTCATGTTGGCCAGCATCGTTTCGGGATAGACGACCAGCTTGTCGATGACCCCCGCCAGGCGGTTCAGCGCGAAATCCAGCGTGATCGTCGCATCCGGCGCGATGCCACGTTCGACCGAGGAATGGCTGATGTCGCGTTCATGCCACAAAGCCACGTTCTCCATCGCCGGGATGACCGCCATCCGCACCAGACGCGCCAAGCCGGTCAGGTTTTCGGTCAGTACCGGATTGCGCTTGTGCGGCATCGCGCTGGAGCCCTTCTGGCCGGGGCTGAAGAATTCCTCGGCCTCGAGCACCTCGGTGCGCTGCATGTGGCGGATCTCGATCGCGATGTTCTCGATGCTGCTGGCGATCACGCCAAGCGTCGCGAAGAACATCGCGTGGCGGTCGCGCGGGATCACCTGCGTGCTGATCGGTTCGGGGCGCAGGCCCATCTGCTTGCAGACATGCTCTTCAACCGCCGGGTCGATATTGGCGAAGGTGCCGACAGCGCCCGAGATCGCGCCTGTCGCGATTTCCCACCGGGCCTTTTCCAGCCGGTTCCGATTGCGGTCCATCTCTGCGTAGAAGCGCGCGAAGGTCAGGCCCAGCGTCGTCGGCTCGGCGTGAATGCCATGACTGCGCCCGATCCGCACGGTGTCCTTGTGCTCATGGGCGCGACGCTTCAGCGCCTCCATCACCCGCTCGACATCGGTGATCAGCAGGTCGGCCGCGCGCACAAGCTGCACGTTCAGCGTCGTGTCGAGCACGTCCGAGGACGTCATCCCCTGATGCACGAACCGCGCCTGTTCCGAGCCGATGATCTCGGCCAGATGGGTCAGGAAGGCGATCACGTCGTGCTTGGTCACGGCTTCGATTTCATCGATCCGCGCGATATCGAATTCGGCGTCCTTGGCGGCCCAGACCGCCTCCGCGCTGTCCTTCGGGATCACGCCCAACTCGGCCTGCGCATCGCAGGCATGAGCCTCGATCTCGTACCAGATGCGAAACTTCGTCTCGGGCGACCAGATCGCGGTCATTTCGGGGCGGGCATAGCGGGGGATCATCGGCGCACTCCTGCAAGGCGGGCTTGGACGGACGGGTGCGGGGATAGACCGGGTAGGGGCCGGGGGCAAGATTTGTCAGTCTGTGGAACAACCGACCGGGAAGCGCCGTTTATCATCAACACTTTGCCACCGCAGATCGAGGCCATCCGATGCAGCAACCCCATGACGACGATTCCCGCGAACCCGGCCATGAAGCGCGGGTGACCAGCCAGACAAGGTTCGGCCCGCGCCCTGTTCCCCGTCCGGGGCTTCAGCCCGGCACGACAGAGCATGACGGCAAGACGATGACGTCGCAGCTTCTGGTCTACGGCGGGATTGGAATCATCGCCGCGGCGGCGACGACGGCCACGGTTCTCGCCACGCGCAAGCTGGCTGAGGCGATTGCCGGAAACGAGGACGAGCCGGTGGCCCGCGTCCGCCCGAGGTCTGCCGGCATGGCCCCCCGCTTTGCCGATCTGAGTTCGGATGAGCAGGAAGCGGTTCGTCGGCGCGTGCGTGCACAGGCTGCCGCCGACCGCGAACGCGCCGCGCGTGCCCGTGCGGGTGCATCGCGGCGCCGCGATCTGGCAGGCGACATCACGGGGCGCGCAAATGAACTGACGAGCAGCCTGAACGGTGTGATCGCATCACTGACCGGTGCAGTCGCGGGCTTCCGTAGTGTCGCTGCGCAAGCAGGGGGCATCGTTCGCGAATTCTCCGATACTGCCGATGTCGTTCGTGGTGTGTTGGGAAATGTCGGAAACCGCACGGCAGATCCACGCTCTCGCACGCCTTCCGAAACTCGCACCCGCAGGCCGCAGGACGCCGCCGATGACCTTCGCGCTGACCGGATGCACCGGCTTTGAGCGAGACGGCCGCAAACCGATCCACCGGCCTTTACGAAGCGCTGTTCGCACCGCTCGACGAGGACACGCGTCGGGCGTGGCGGATTGGCCCTGACGCGAGGGCCGAGAACGAGGATATCGCGCGTCTCAAGCAGGCGGCCGATGAGGCCGCTCGCCGCGCCGCAGAGGCAGAACAGCGAGCGGTTCTTCCGAAATCCGATCTGGTTCGAAACGACGCTCCGACGTCGCCGTGGGTGATGACGAAGGACGATTGGCTTTCTGTCGGGAAGTCCACCCTGGCCGAGACGAGTGAAGATCGAGTGACCTCCGTCGCTGGGGGCGTCGTGTTCTTCAGCCTACTGGCACTGTTTCCAGCCTTGACTGCGCTGGTTTCGATTTATGGTCTTGTGGCCGATCGCGGGATGATCCTCGAGCATCTGTCGATGATGCAGGCGTTTCTTCCGTCGGGGGCCTACGGCATCATCGAAGGCCAGATCCAGTCGATCACCTCTGCGCCCAGCAGCGCGCTGTCTGCGGCGGGTCTGATCGCAATCGCAATCGCACTCTATTCGGCGACGGGCGGGACCAGGGCGATGATCGATGCGCTGAACATCGCCTTCTTCACCGTCGAGACGCGGAGCTTCATCAAGAAGAACCTTATCGCCATCGGCTTCACCCTTGGTGGGATCATCTTGCTGATCACTATGCTGGGCGTCATCGCGGTCATTCCAGCGGTTTTGCGGATGCTGCCGCTGACCAGCGCGACAGAATGGATGGTCGCCATCCTGCGCTGGCCGATCATGTTCGCCGTGGTTGTGGTGACGCTCGCCGCACTTTACCGCTGGGGCCCCGCGCGTGAACCGGGGAAAGGCGTATGGCGGGGCGTCCTGCCGGGTGCGCTGTTCGCGGCGGCGGGCCTGGTCGTCGCCTCCATGCTGTTTTCCTGGTATGCGGCGAACTTTGCCAATTACAACGAGACCTACGGTTCGCTTGGCGCGGCGGTCGGCCTGATGATGTGGCTGTGGATCGCATCGATTGTTGTGATGGTCGGGGCCGAGCTGAATTCGGAAATCGAACGGCACCTGCGCAAGCGCCACGGCCTTCCCGATCTGTCCGATCTCGACAAGGCAACTCCTCCGGCCTGACTCTCGCGCAAGAATATTGCGCGGTCCCAGTCCGCCGCGTTAAACCTTCGAATCGCGGCGGAGGGGGCGATGACTTACAAAGACGTTTATTCAGCGTGGCGCACCGATCCTGAAGCATTCTGGTTGGCGCAGGCTGATTTGATCGACTGGGACAGCGCGCCGACGCGCGCCTATTTTGATCAGGGCCCAGCGGGCGAATGGTTTGTCGACACAAGGGTCAACACCTGTCGGAATGCCGTTGATCGGCATGTCGAGGCTGGTCGCGGCGACCAGATCGCAATCATCCATGACAGCCCTGTTACCGGCCAGATCTTCCGGCTGACGTACACTGACCTGCGCGACCGTGTCGCGCGACTTGCAGGTGCATTAAGGGCGCAGCGTGTCGTGACCGGCGATCGCGTTATCGTCTACATGCCGATGGTTCCCGAAGCGTTGATCGCGATGCTGGCTTGCCAGCGTCTCGGCGCGGTCCATTCGGTCGTGTTCGGCGGCTTTGCGGCGCACGAACTGGCCGTGCGCATCGACGATGCGCAGCCCAAGGCCGTCATTGCCGCCTCTTGCGGCATCGAGCCAGGCCGTGTCGTGGCCTACAAGCCGCTTCTAGACCGCGCGATCGAAGCGGCACGACACAAGCCCGACACCTGTGTCATCCTGCAGCGCGACCAGCTGGTTGCCTCGATGGTCGACGGCCGCGACGTCGATTGGCACGACGTGCAGCGGAACGTCGAGCCAGCCGATTGCGTGCCCGTGCCGGGCAATCACCCCGCCTACATCCTCTATACATCGGGGACGACGGGACAGCCGAAGGGCGTTGTCCGCCCCACAGCGGGGCATCTGGTCGCGTTGCAATGGTCGATGGACGCGATCTACGGGATCAAGGCTGGCGATGTGTTCTGGGCCGCGTCCGACGTGGGCTGGGTCGTCGGCCATTCCTACATCTGCTACGCGCCGCTGATTGCGGGCGCCACGACCATCGTGTTCGAAGGCAAGCCCGTCGGCACGCCCGACGCCGGGACGTTCTGGCGCGTCATCCAGGACCATAAGGTCAAGTCGTTCTTCACCGCGCCAACCGCGATCCGGGCGGTCAAGCGCGAGGATCCGCAGGGCACACTGATCGGCGATTACGACATCTCGTCTCTTCAGGCGCTGTTTCTTGCAGGCGAGCGTGCCGACCCCGACACGGTCACATGGGCAGAAGAGAAGCTGGGCGTGCCTGTGATCGACCATTGGTGGCAGACGGAAACCGGCTGGGCGGTCGCCGCGAATCCGCTGGGGTTGGGGCTGCTGCCGATCCGCAAGGGCAGTCCCGCCGTCCCGATGCCGGGCTACGATGTTCAGGTGCTGGACGAGGCTGGCCAACCTGTGCCGTCCGGAACCCTGGGACCGATCGCGGTTAGACTGCCCCTGCCGCCCGGAACGCTGCTAACGCTGTGGAATGCCGAGGACCGTTTCCGAAAAAGCTATCTCGAGCGCTTTTGCGGTTTCTACGAGACGGGCGATGCAGGCTACGTGGATGACGATGGCTATCTGTTCATCATGGCGCGCACCGACGATGTCATCAACGTCGCGGGCCACCGCCTGTCCACCGGCGCGATGGAAGAGGTTCTGGCCTCCCATCCCGCGGTCGCGGAATGCGCGGTGATCGGCGTTGCCGACCCGTTGAAGGGGCAGGTTCCGGTCGGGTTCCTGTGCCTTAAGAAGGGCGTGGACGCGACACCGGACGGGATTCGGGATGAGGTCATTGCATTGGTCCGCGACCGGATCGGACCTGTCGCCGCCTTCCGAACGGCATTGATCGTCGATCGCCTGCCCAAGACCCGGTCCGGCAAGATCCTGCGCGCAACCATGTGCAGCATCGCCGATGGTCAGACCTATCGCGTCCCCGCAACGATCGAGGAGCCTGCCGTGCTGGAAGAGATCGGCGTGGCATTGCAGGTAGCCGGCTTCCCGATATCCAAGACGTGAGGAAACAACAGGCGCCTCTACGCCTTTATCAAGCGAACCGTTGACGATGGCTCGGCGTTGACGGGCAGGAGCAACAAGATGCGCTATTACCAGGGCAGGCTCATCGACCACGTCCATCTTCGCGTGCGGGATTTTGCGCGAAGCGCCGACTTCTACTGTGCGATCTTTGAAGCGCTGGGCATCGACGGGCGCGCCCGCCTATCACGCGATTGGCTTGAACTGGACGAATTGTTCATCGACGCGGCCGACGTCGATCACCCCCCGTCACTGGTGCATCTGTGCTTTCAGGCCTCTGATCGCGACGCGGTGGACCGCTTCCACGCTTTCGGGCTTAATGCGGGAGGGCGGGACAACGGCAAGCCCGGCTGGCGCGATTATCACCCGGGTTACTATGCCGCATTCCTCTTGGACCCCGACGGTAGCAACATCGAAGCCAAGCTCGACGACCGCGTCACGCGGCGGACGAGCGACGCCATCGGGCTGGATTGGGACTGACTACCAGTCGGTCAGTTCGACGTTCAGGCTGAACAGCGACTCGTCATAGAGGTCGATGGATGAATTGCGTCGACCGATCGCGGCCTCGACCGAAAATTTATCAGTAACTGCCGCCTCCACACTTAAGATCAGCGTGTCGTCAGTACGCTTATCACCAAAAAAACTGATGCCCCCATCGCGCGCCGCCTCGAACTCAAAAACCACATCCCGATCAAACAAAGGGCGCGCGAGAGATAGGTTGATCTGCCGAAGACGGGTCAACTCACCATCAAATCGCCGGTTCGCGTGCGCGTCTATCCCGACTGCACCCACTGAGGGAACGGCTGCAAGCCAGCGAGCCAGAATGCCCTGCTGTCGGCCGTAGCCCTGATCGGTTAAGGTCAAGCTGGCGCCGACCTGTTGGTCCAATCCGCCCATATGCGCGATCTGCGTCAGGCCCACGGAGGCGTTTTGCTGTCTCAGCGTGTCCCCATAATTCCGGTCGAGCACGCCGACCCCGCCGCAGGCGTCGAGCCAGGTCCATCCACCTACGAAATGCTCAGCACAGACCGAAAGTGCCAGTCGGTTTCGCCTCAAGTCTTCGGCGGGCAGCGCCTCTGTTCGGACCAGTCCCGACACACGCAAGATCGAACCACCGGCGTAGCTTCCAATCACGCCACCAAGGACCGAAGCGCCGACGACAACGCCCGATTTCGCGCGATCAGCGGGGTCGACAGCGAAGTCGATACCGCCGAGCGTAATGTTTTCGTTTGCGAGGCCGCCATTAAAGTTGCGACTGTAGCTGAGAATGGGCTGTGCGCTGACGCGCCGAGCAATGATCTGAAATCCTTCCCCAGCACGATGCGCGCCTCCGGTCCGCGCGGATAGCTCGGCGATCGCAGCGCGTGGAACATCGGGTCCAAGCCGGCCAAAAGTGAACAGAGCCAGCCGGTCTGAGCCCGAGGCCAGAGCAGCGCGCCATCCCGGCAGGTCACCGCTCGCTTGGGCCTCGGCCCGGATTGGCGCAGAGATTGCACCGAGCACCAGGCTGAGACAAAGAATCAGCGCGGCGATGCGGCGCGATTGCGTGCGTCGCCGTTGAGACCCGGCTTCCGGCAACGGTCAGTCGTCCCGGCTGCCCGTGATCAGAAGGCCGTAATTGTCGAGTCGGTCGGTACGGCCTGAGCTTGTAATGACGACATCCTTGCCGCCGCTACCAAGAAACCCGCCCACGGCCTGGTCGGAAATACTATGGTTCCGACCGTTGACGTTTACGGTTCCCCGTGCGCGCCCAACCATAAGGCTGCCCTCCATATTGGCGTCGACCTTGATCGAGCCATTCGTGGGGCTGTTGTCACGCCGCCGAAAATTGTCGACCGTCGCAGATACCGTGTCTTCGCTGAAATCGGCCACCACCTCGGCCTCACCGACGGCTTGGGGTGCGGTGCCCGATGGTCCCACGCGAAAGCTGCCGGCACCTTCATAGCGCGCCGTGCCACCACGAGGCAGTTGCGCGATCGGGGTGAAATCGTCGGCGACCGTGCCATCTGCTGCGTATTGCACGGCGAACTCGCGCTGTTGGTTGACAAGCGACAGATACGAAGGTGTGCCGCCGCCACCATCACTGCTCCCGCCGCCACATGCTGTGACAAAGCCGATCGCCGAAAGTGAAAGCATCAAACGAATCTTCATTGGAAATCCTCAGGTGAACCAATTCTGGGCTTAAACATGCCCGGCCGTGATGCAAATCAAATGTGCCGCGACGCTGCGACGCGGGTTAATGGCCTAGTCGTCGTTCAACTCGCCGCCCAGCTTCCGCATCAAGGGAACGAAATCGGGAAACGATGTCGTGATCGGGCCGCCGTCGTCGATCGAGACAGGCTTTTGGGTCGCGAGTCCGAGGATCAGGAACGACATCGCGATGCGGTGATCGAGATGCGTCGTCGCGACCGCTCCGCCCGGCACGGTTGTGGCGCCGTGGACGGTCATGCTGTCGCGGGTTTCCTCGACGCGGACTCCGTTCGCTTCCAGTCCGCGTGCCATGGCGTCGATCCGGTCGCTTTCCTTCACACGCAATTCGGCGACGCCGTTCATCACGGTTGGGCCTTCGGCAAAGGCTGCGATCACCGACAGGATCGGAAATTCGTCGATCATGCTTGCGGCACGCTCGGGCGGGACCTCGACGCCTTTCAGGGTGCTGTGGCGGACGACAAGATCGGCAACCGGCTCGCCGCCTTCCTCTCGCTCGTTCTCGAAGACGATGTCGGCTCCCATCTCGATCAGCGTGACGTAAAGGCCATCGCGGGTCGGGTTGCGACTGACGCCCGGTACGCGGATTTCTGATCCGGGAACGATCAGTGCGGCCGCGACCGGAAAAGCGGCGCTCGACGGATCGCGAGGCACGGCGACGGGTTGGGCGATCAGTTCGGGGCAGCCGCGCAGGGTGATGACGCGGCCCTCGGGCGTCGTCTCGGTCGCGATCTGGGCGCCGAAGCCCCTTAGCATCCGTTCGCTGTGGTCACGCGTCGCCTCTGCCTCGATCACCACCGTTTCACCCGGCGCATTCAGGCCGGCCAGAAGCACGGCCGACTTGATCTGTGCGCTGGCGACCGGCGTCTTGTAGCGCAGCGGCACCGGATCGGTGGCCCCGGTGATCGTTACCGGCAGGCGACCGCCGTCACGCGCGATGATCTGGGCGCCGAACTGCGAAAGCGGGTCGGTGATCCGGGCCATCGGGCGCTTGGACAGGCTGGCATCGCCGGTGAAAGTCGCAGTGATCGGTGTCGTCGCCATCGCACCCATGATCAGGCGCACACCGGTGCCCGAATTGCCGCAATCGATCACGCCTTCAGGTTCGGCAAAACCGCCCACGCCAACACCGTGGACCGACCATTCGCCATCGCAGACACGCTCGACCTGCGCGCCGAACGCCGCCATCGCCTTGGCGGTGTCCAGCACGTCCTGACCTTCCAGAAGCCCGGTGATCCGCGTCTCTCCGACCGACAGTGCGCCGAGGATCAGCGCCCGGTGGCTGATCGACTTGTCGCCCGGCACCTGTGCGGTTCCCTTGAGCGGACCGCCGCGACGGGACGACATCGGGCGGGCGGGGGCGTCGTGCGACATGGATCGTCTCCTTGATGGGGCGCGGGCGTTCTAGCGTCCGCGACCCGTCCCTGCCAGAGGCTCAGCTGTAATGCGCGACGGGCGTCCCGGCGATCGCCGACATGTTCAGCAGGCCGCGCGCGGTGATCGAAGGCGTGACGATATGGGCGCGGTTGCCCATGCCCATCAGGATCGGTCCCACTTCGAGCCCGTTGGCCTTGGTCTTGAGGATGTTGCGAACGCCCGATGCGGTGTCCGTACCCGCGAAGATCAGGATGTTCGCGGCCTCGGTCAGGCGAGAATTCGGGAATTCGCGTTCACGCAGCTCGGGGTCGAGTGCCGAGTCGATGTGCATCTCTCCGTCGAACTCGAAATCGACTTCGCGGTCGACCAGCAGATCCATCGCCGCGCGCATCTTGCGGCCCGAATGGATGTCGAGGTTGCCAAACTGCGAATGGCTGCAAAGCGCCACGCGCGGCGTCACACCGAAGCGGCGGACGTGACGTGCCGCACCGATCGCGGTCAGCATCACCTGTTCCGGCGTCGGATCGTGATTGACCTGGGTGTCGGCGATGAACAGCGGCCCGCCTTCAAGGATCATCATCGACAAGGCACCGTGCGGATGGAGGTGCTGGTTGGCCAGAACCTCGGTCACGTAGCGAAGGTGCCAGGTGTACTGCCCGAAGGTGCCGCAAATCAGGCTGTCCGCCTGTTCCAGATGCACCATCACCGCGGCGATGGCTGTCGTGTTCGTGCGCATGATTGCGCGTGCCAATTCCGGCGTGACGCCCCGGCGGCACATCAGGCTGTGGTAGGTGCCCCAGTAATCGCGATATCGGGGATCGTCCTCGGGGTTCACGATCTCGAAATCCTTGCCCGGCCGGATCGGCAGCCCGGCGCGTTCGGCCCGCTGCGCGATGACCTCGGGGCGACCGATCAGGATCGGCAGGTCGGACGTGTCCTCGAGCATCGCGTTCGCGGCGCGCAGCACACGTTCATCCTCGCCCTCCGCGAAGGCGATGCGCCGCGCCGCGGTGGCGGAAGCCTCGAAGACCGGCCGCATGATGAGGGACGACCGGAAGACATTGCTGTCGAGTTTGCGCCGATAGGCGGGCAGATCTTGGATGGGACGCAGCGCGACGCCCGAATCCATCGCGGCCTTGGCGACTGCGCTGGCGACGACGCCGTTCAGGCGCGGATCGAAGGGTTTCGGGATCAGGTAATCGCGTCCGAAGGTCAGCTTTTCACCGGAATAGGCCGCCGCCGCCTCGGCCGCGGTCGTGGTCCGGGCCAGCGCCGCGATCGCCTCGATGCAGGCGATCTTCATCTCGTCGTTGATCGTGGTCGCACCGCAATCCAGCGCGCCGCGGAAGATGAAGGGGAAGCACAGGACGTTGTTGACCTGGTTCGGGGTGTCGCTGCGGCCCGTCGCGATGATCGCATCGGGGGCCACGCTGCGCGCATCCTCAGGCAGGATTTCGGGAATCGGGTTGGCCAACGCAAAGAGGATCGGCTGCGACGCCATGCGCGACACCATTTCTGGCGTCAGCACGCCGGCGCCGGACAGTCCCAAGAAAAGGTCCGCGCCGTCGACAACCTCGCCCAGGCTGCGCGCGTCGCTGTTCTGCGCGAACTCGGCCTTCTGCGGATTCATGTCCTCGGTCCGGCCCTCGTAGACCAGCCCATGAATGTCGCAGAGCCAGATGTTCTCGCGCTTGGCGCCCAGCTTGATCAGCATGTTCAGGCAGGCGATCCCGGCAGCCCCGCCGCCGGTCGAGACGATCTTGATGTCCTCGAACCGCTTTCCGGCGATGCGCAGCGCGTTGGTCGCGGCGGCGCCCACCACGATTGCGGTGCCATGCTGGTCGTCGTGGAAGACCGGAATGTTCATCCGCTCGCGGCAGATCTTCTCGACGATGAAGCAGTCGGGCGCCTTGATGTCTTCCAGGTTGATCGCCCCGAAAGTGGGCTCCAGCGCGCAGACGATATCGGCCAGCTTCTCGGGGTCGGGTTCGTTCAGTTCGATATCGAAACAATCGATCGCGGCGAACTTCTTGAAGAGAACCGCCTTGCCCTCCATCACTGGCTTGGCGGCCAGTGCGCCGATATTGCCAAGGCCAAGAACGGCGGTGCCGTTGGTGACGACGGCGACCATGTTGCCACGCGAGGTATAGCGCGCTGCGGTCGACGGGTCGGCCTTGATTTCCAGACAGGCCTCGGCGACGCCGGGCGAATAGGCACGGGTCAGGTCGCGACCGTTGGCAAGGGGCTTTGTCGCGCGGATCTCCAGCTTACCGGGGCGCGGAAATTCGTGATAATCGAGCGCCGCCTGCCTTGCGTTGTCATGCCTGCGTTCTTCCATCGCTGTCCCTCCAGACGGCTGCCTTTACCGATCTCTTGCACTGCCCAACGGCCCGGCGCAACATTGCGGGCGGGTTTTTGTCGGGGGAACGATGTCATTGCTGGATGCGGCGCGCCTGGTGCGTGAGGCGGCCTACGCGCCCTATTCGAACTTCAAGGTCGGCGCGGCCGTGCGCGGCGCCTCGGGCAGGGTCTATTCCGGCTGCAACGTTGAAAACGTGGCTTATCCCGAAGGCACCTGCGCGGAAGCGGGTGCCATCGCAGCGATGGTGGCCGCGGGCGAGACACGGCTGGTCGAGGTCGCGGTGATCGCCGATGCGCCGTCCCCGGTGCCACCCTGCGGCGGTTGCCGCCAGAAACTGGCCGAGTTCGGAAGCGGCGAGACGCCGGTGCTTCTGGCGACCACAGAAGGCCGCACGCAGGCGACGACGATCGGCGATCTGCTACCCGGTCGCTTTGATCCGTCGCATATGAGCACGGTGGGATGAGCGATCCGCGCCCCGTGATCGCGGCGCTCCGTGCGGGTCGCGGCCTTGACGTGGATGGGGCGCGGTTGATCGCGCAGGGATTGGCGGATGGAAGTGTCAGCGACGCGCAGGCCGGCGCCTTCGCGATGGCGGCGCTGCTACGGGGAACGGGGACTGAAGGTCGCGTCGCGCTGACGCGCGCGATGCGGGATTCGGGCGCGGTGCTGCAATGGGATCTGCCAGGGCCGGTGGTCGACAAGCACTCGACCGGGGGCGTAGGCGACGTGACCAGTCTGGTGCTTGCGCCGCTTCTGGCCGCCTGCGGCTGCTACGTCCCGATGATCTCGGGTCGGGGACTGGGCCATACCGGCGGAACCCTGGACAAGTTGGAGGCGATCCCCGGATTTCGCTGTGATCTGGAGGGTGACACCTTTCGACACACGGTCGCTGATATCGGCTGCGCCATCGTCGCGGCGGGTGGCGATCTCGCGCCCGCAGACAAGCGGCTCTACGCCATTCGCGATGAGACGGCGACGGTCGACAGCCTCGATCTGATCACCGCGTCGATCCTGTCGAAGAAACTCGCGGCGGGGCTGGATGCGCTCATCCTGGATGTGAAAGCAGGTTCGGGCGCGTTCATCGGCGGTGATGAGGATGCGCGCGCGTTGGCCCATGCCCTTGTAAAAACCGCAAACGATGCAGGCTGCCGGACCACGGCGCTGATCACCGATATGGACCAGCCGCTGGCGCGTGCCGCGGGCAACGCGCTGGAGGTGGCCGAGGCGATCGCGGTCCTGCGCGGGCAGGGCGGCGCCCTGCGCGATCTGGTTCTGGCACTGGCTGAGGCGTGCCTCACGATTGCCGGTGAAGCCCCGGAGGCGGCGCGCCGCGCGCTGGACAGCGGTGGCGCGGCCGAGCGGTTCGCGCGGATGGTTGCGGCGCAGGGCGGGGATGCCGGTGTGTTGGAGGAACCGCGTCGCTTGCCGCGCGCGTCGGTGATCAGACCGGTCGTGGTGCCGGATAGGACGACGGCGGTCACTGCCATCGACGTGACCGCCCTTGGCCATGTCGTCGTTGCGATGGGCGGCGGGCGCCGCCACGCTGGCGATGGGATCGACCCGTCCGTGGGACTGGCAAAGCTTGCCAGGCTGGGCGAGGAGGTCGGACCTGACCGTCCGTTGGCGATGATTCATGCCCGCACCGAAGCCGACGCCGATGCGGCCGACGCAGCCGTCCGGGCCGCCTATACGCTGGGTCACGCGGCCAAACCCGGCGCGCTGATCCGTGAAAGGATTGAGCCATGAGCCGCGCCTTCTTGATCGTCATGGATTCGGTGGGCATCGGCGGCGCACCGGACGCTGCGCAATTCTTCAACGAGGGTAAGCCCGATACCGGCGCGAACACGGTCGGTCACATCGCGCAGGCGCAGCCCCTGGCGATGCCGAACCTCGACCGCCTGGGTCTCGGCGCGGCGATCCGGCTGGCTTCCGGTCTCGATGCGCCGGGTTTTGGGCAGACTCCGCAAGGCCTGTGGGGCGCGGCCTCCGAAATCTCGCAGGGCAAGGATACGCCGTCCGGGCATTGGGAGATCGCGGGGGTGCCGGTGCCGTGGGACTGGCATTACTTCCCCGACACCGACCCCGCGTTCCCGCCCGAGGTGACCGCGCGGATCTGCGAGATCGCGGGTGTCGATGGCATCCTCGGCAACTGCCACGCCTCGGGGACCGAAGTGATCGAGCGCTTTGGCGAAAAGCATCTGCGGACCGGACAGCCGATCTGCTACACGTCGGTCGACAGCGTTCTGCAAATCGCCGCGCATGAAGAAGCTTTCGGGCTGGACCGGTTGATCGACCTTTGCCAGCGACTTGCGCCGATGCTGCACGATATGCGCGTCGGACGCTGCATTGCGCGCCCCTTTATCGGAACCAGCGCCGCTAATTTCAAACGCACGCCGAACCGCCGCGATTTCGCTATTGCGCCGCCCGACGACACGATCTTCGATATTGCCGAAAAGGCCGCGCGCGTGACCCATGCGATCGGCAAGATCGGCGACATCTTCAGCCATCGCGGCATCTCGCATCTTCACAAGGGCAAATCCGACGCCGATCTGGCGGATCACCTGATCCGACTGGCCGATGAGGCGGAGGGCGGCAGCCTGACATTCGCCAACTTCGTTGAATTCGACAGCAATTTCGGTCATCGCCGCGACGTGCCGGGTTACGCCGCGCAACTTGAATGGTTCGATGTGGTCGCAGGACAGTTTCTCGACCGGCTTCGCCCCGGCGATCTGGCGATCTTCACCGCGGATCATGGCAACGACCCGACTTGGCACGGCACCGATCATACCCGCGAACGCGTCCCGGTGCTGGGCGCTGGTCTGGGCACACGCGCCGTCGGACAGGTCGGTTTCGTCGATATTGGCGCGTCGGTGATGGCGCATCTGGGCCTGCCGCCCCCCAAGAAAGGACGCTCGTTCCTGTGAGTAACATCAAGAAGATCGAACTGCACCTGCATCTGGAAGGTGCCGCGCCGCCCGCGTTCATCCGCGCGCTGGCGGCGGAAAAGCGTGTCGATCTCAGCGGTATCTTCGATGAGCGTGGGCACTATAGGTACGCTGATTTCAACGATTTCCTGCGGGTGTACGAGGCCGCGACCTCGGTCATCCAGACCCCCGCCGATTACGCACGGCTCTTGCGTGAGGTTCTGGAGCGTGCCGCCGAGACCGGCGTGATCTACGCCGAACTGTTCGTCTCGCCCGAATTCTGCGGCAAAGGTGATCTGTCAGCCTGGCGCGACTATCTGGCGGCGATGGAAGAGGTCGCGGCAAAGATGCGGTCCGACATCGATTCGCGCGGCATCGTTACCCCGATCAGGCATTTCAGCCCTGATCGCGCCCGAGCCTCAGCCGTCTGCGCAGCCGAGACGGCGGGCGGCTGGATCACCGGACTGGGCCTCGGCGGTGCCGAGACTGTCGGCAAGGCGACCGATTTCGCCTGGTCCTTCGACTGCGCGCGAGAGGCCGGACTAGGACTGACCTGTCACGCGGGCGAATGGGGCGGGCCGGACAGCATCCGCGAAGCCTTGGCGTTGGGCGTCACGCGCATCGGCCATGGCGTCCGCGCGATTGAAGATCCGTCGCTTGTGGACGATCTGGCAGAAAAAGCGATTACGCTGGAAGTCTGCCCTGGATCGAATATCGCGCTGGGCCTTTGGCGGCGCTGGCCTGATCATCCGATTGCGCGACTGATGGATCGCGGCGTGCGCGTCACCGTCTCGACCGACGATCCGCCCTTCTTCCATACCGATATGGATCGCGAATACCGCATGCTCGCCGACAGCTTCGGCTGGACCGAGGCCGAGTTTTCGCAGATCAACCAATGGGCCGCCGATGCCGCATTTTGCGACGAGGCGACCCGCACGAGATTGAGAAAGGACTTCGCGTGACCGAACATCTGACCGTCGTCACCCACCCGCTGGTCCAGCACAAGCTGACGCTGATGCGGCAGAAGGACACATCGACCGCCAGTTTTCGCAGGCTTCTGCGCGAGATCAGCCTGCTTCTGGCCTACGAGGTGACGCGCGAGCTGGACATCGGGATGCAGCGGATCGAGACGCCGCTGTGCGAAATGGATGCGCCGTTGCTGGAAGGCAAGAAGCTGGCCCTGATCTCGATCCTGCGGGCGGGAAACGGGCTGCTGGATGGCATTCTGGAACTGATCCCGGCGGCGCGGGTCGGCTTCATCGGGCTTTACCGCGACCCCGAGACGCTTCAGCCGGTTCAGTATTATTCGAAGGTACCGCGCGCCTTGGATGCGCGCATGACGATCGTCGTCGATCCGATGCTGGCGACCGGCAATTCTTCTGCCGCAGCGATCGACGTGCTGAAGCAGGAAGGGGCGAGGAACATTCGTTTCCTGTGCCTGCTGGCTGCGCCCGAAGGTGTGGCGCGAATGCGTGAGGCCCATCCTGACGTTCCCATCGTGACGGCGGCCCTGGACGAAAGGCTGGACGATCACGGCTATATCGTGCCGGGTCTCGGCGACGCTGGCGACCGGATGTTTGGCACGAAGTGAGCCGTTAACCGGGACTTAGCGTTTCCGGTTTATCCCCGGTGGAACAGGTGTCCTTTCGGGAAAGGGTGGCCAATGCGCGCCGCGATCATGGTATGGCTGATCTCCGCCGGCGCGGTGCTGGCCGCGCCCGCCGAGACCCCGCCCGCCGATTTCACCGGCGCGCAATACATCGACAGCACAGGCTGCGTCTTCACAAGAACCGGAAGCGCTTGGACGCCCCGCCTTGACGCGACTGGCTCCACAATCTGCGGCTATCCGCCAACGCCGACCTCTCTCTCTGTCAATCGGGGCGGGGTGCACGATGCGAAAACGCCATCGCCGGAAGAGGCGCTTGCCGAAACGCTGGCGCATGGGCTCCGCGATGGTGAACTGACGGCCGATCCCCGACCTCGTGAAGAGCGCAGGGCGGCCCCTCCGGTAAAGACACCGGCCTCAAGCCCGCTGGCCGATCTGCCCCGGATGGTCGTCGCAGCGCCGTCCCTGCAGCGACAGATGGCTGCGGACCTGAACCCGAACCGGCGGCTTTGCGATCTGCTGGGTTACCCAGTGGAGGGAATTGCGACGCCGGGTCTGGGCGAGGACGCGACCCATGGTTTCTGTGGCGGGGGTGACGTTCGACCGTTGCAACGCACGGCGGCGACGCGAGCCGACGCATCAATGCCGCAGCAGACGATGAACTCGACGCAGGGTCAAACGGCTGGCGTCGATGAGGTGGGCGGCCCCAGAACGGCGACGGCCCGACCCACGCCGCCCACACGGTCGAAGCCCAGGTCGGTTGCGGCGTCAGTGCCGCGACAGACCCGTTCCGCTGATGTCGAGATGATCCCGGCAGGCGCCCGCTTCGTCCATGTCGGTTCTTTCCCAGATCAGGGAAGCCGCCGTGTCGTCATCCGCCGACTTCGCGATCTGGGCTACCCGGTCGCGCAGGAGCGCGGGCGGGGAGCGTCCGCATCCGGCCTCTATGCTGGACCGTTCAGTGATCGCCGTTCGCTCGTTGCGGCGCTGAACGATCTGCGCTCGCGTGGGATCGGTCGCCCGGTTGCTCGCTGAATTGGGTTAGCTCGTCTCGCAGATCTGCGTCAGCGCCTGCCATTGCTCGTCCGACAGCAACGGGGCAGGAGGGTTGGTGGTGCGGAAGGGATCCGCCTCGATCAGGCCCAGCGTCGCCTCGCCGCTGGGATCGAGCCGCCTCGCGTAAGGGACGCTGGAAATCCCCACCTCGGTGAATGCGGAAAGCAGCGACGAGTCCGCTGCGCGCTGGACCGGTTGGCTCAGCAGGATCTGGCCATAGCCGTCAAGCGAACCGGCCGGAAGGTCCCCCCCTGTCAGCAGCGACATGACGGGGCGAAACCCGGCATAATCCAAGGCGCCGTAGACGGGATCGGTCTCGCCAGCGACGATTCCCGCGGCAAGCAATTCGCCGGCAAGACTTTCCGTGCTCGCGGATCCTGCCAGCGAATCTTGTCCAACGGCGAAGATGCGGCCCGGCAGTTGCCGAGCGCCGTTCAGATCTGCGGGTAGAACCACGATCGTTGCGCCCTCGCCCAGGACGCGGCGCGCGAGATGGTCAGTGACGAGCGGCCCCTGACCATGGGCGCAGGCAAGCCCCGTCGAGCGCATCACATCGGCCAACGCCATCTTGCCGATCTGAAGCGATTGCGCGGGCGGGGCAATCCGCGCCGCGTGTCGCACAAGCGCGCCGGGAACCCACAAGATCGCCACCGCCAGCATCGCCACGACTGCCAGCAGGGTCAGCCCGCCCCGAAGTCGGCCCGGATGGGCACGTCGCGATTCGATCGCGCGATGGACGCGTTCGATCGCGTCGACCATCACGGCATCGTCGATTTCCAAGACTTCGTCATCGCCCGCCCCATCAGCCTGGGGTGCGAAAAGGGCGGGACTTTCCCCTGGGTTGAGGCGGATGACCGCAGGCAGCGACCAGTGCGACAGGGGCGTGTCGGATTTCGGATCGGTCAGGATCAAGGTCGCATCACCGACCGAGACGATGACCTCGCGCAACCGTTCGCCCGGACCCTCGCGCCAGGATCCAGCCGCCTCCAGCCGCTCGTATTCCGTCAGCGCCGTCATCTGGCCGCGATCCGCCCCCGCATGATCCCGACCATAGCCGGGGCGGGGCGACGGTCAATGCAGCCAAGGCTGTGAGAAGGAAGTTACTCCGCCTCGGGGATCGCCATCCCCTTCTGACGACCAAGCTCGCGCATGCGGTCCTGCAATTTCTCGAAGGCGCGCACCTCGATCTGGCGGATCCGTTCGCGGGAGACGTCGTAACGGCCTGAAAGATCCTCGAGCGTCATCGGATCGTCGCGCAGGCGACGCTCCATCAGGATGTCCTTCTCTCGATCATTCAGGACATCCATCGCCTGCACCAGGATCGTGCGGCGCGCCTGCAATTCGTCCTGTTCGGCATAGGCTTCGGCCTGGTCGGCATCCTCGTCTTCCAGCCAGTCCTGCCACTGCGCGCTCGACTCCCCTTCCGCCGAACCGACCGTCGCGTTCAGCGACGCATCGCCACCGGACAGGCGGCGGTTCATGTCGATCACCTCCTGCTCGGTCACGTTCAGATCATGGGCGATCTGCGCGACGTTTTCCGGGCGCAGGTCGCCATCCTCCAGTGCGCCGATCTTGGATTTGGCCTTGCGCAGGTTGAAGAAGAGCTTCTTTTGGGCGCTCGTGGTGCCCATCTTTACGAGCGACCACGAGCGGAGGATGTATTCCTGGATCGAGGCGCGGATCCACCACATCGCATAGGTGGCCAGCCGGAAGCCCTTTTCGGGATCGAAGCGCTTTACCGCTTGCATCAGACCGACATTCGCCTCGGAGATCACTTCCGCCTGCGGCAGCCCGTAGCCGCGATAGCCCATGGCAATCTTGGCAGCGAGCCGCAGGTGCGAGGTCACCAGACGATGCGCAGCCTCGCTATCCTCGTGATCGGCCCAAGCCTTGGCCAGCATGTACTCTTCTTCCGGCTCAAGCAGGGGAAACTTGCGTATTTCCTGCAGGTAGCGGTTCAGACCCTGTTCGGGTGATGGTGCTGGAAGCTGGGTGTAATTGACCATGGTCAGCGATTCTCGTCGGTTTGGGGTAACGCACCGCTGGTTGCGAGGGTTCCGCGCAGCAATGCCAGCAGGTTCGCCAAGTCCCGGGGAAGCGGGCTGTCGAAGCTCAGACGCTCGCCGGTCGTCGGATGATCGAAACCAAGTTGCGCCGCGTGCAGCGCCTGGCGGGGAAACGCTGCGACGGCAGTCGCTGCCTCGGCACCGAGCGCGCGGGCCGAGGCGCGGCGCGCGCCGCCGTAGACAGGATCGCCGATCAGCCCAAGCCCTGCATGGGCCATGTGAACCCTGATCTGATGCGTGCGACCGGTTTCCAGGCGGCATTCGACCAGCATCGCCGAAGGCGGCGCGCCGAAGCATTCGAGCATCCGCGCTCGCGTGACGGCATGGCGGCCGCGCTCTGCATGGACTGCCTGCCGCTGGCGGTCGGTGGGGTGACGGCCCAGCTTCGTCGCGATTCGCAGAACACCACCATCTTCGAAGCTGACGCCGGGCAAACCGCGCAGACGTGCATCGGCCGCATCGATCACCCCATGCGCCAGCGCAAGATAGCGGCGGGCCGCACTATGCGCCTCGAATTGGGCGGCGAGCCCATGATGCGCGCGGTCCGATTTCGCCGCGACCAGCAGCCCCGACGTGTCCTTGTCGATCCGGTGCACGATCCCGGGGCGCCTGGCCCCTCCGATCCCCGAAAGACTGTCCCCGCAATGGGCCAGAAGCGCATTGACCAGGGTGCCGCCGGGATTGCCGGGGGCCGGGTGGACAACCATCCCCGCCGGCTTGTCGATCACGATCAGTTCGTCATCTTCATAGGCGATCGACAGCGGAATCGCTTCGGGTCTGGCCGTGACCGGTTCGGGCGCGGGCAAGACGATGCGAAATTGTTGCCCTTCGGCGACCCGCGCCTTGCCGTCGCGCATCACGCCATCTGGACCGCTGACCGCACCATCCGCGATCAGCCGAGCAAGGCGCGATCGCGACAGGGCCGCTGCCTCTGGCACAGCGGCCGCCAGCGCCTTATCAAGCCGCTCGGGCGGATCCGCCGGGATGGTCACGAGAAGGTCGGGCATGATGGGCGATGATAGCGGGAGCGGACGCGAAGCGGAAGCGCAGCCGATGCCCGCTGAGGTGCGATTCCTGAAATGGCTGGTGACGGGCCTGGCGGCGGTCATGGGCGGCGGCATGATCGCCCTGGTCGCACTGATGTGGGTGCGTCTTGGCCAGCCCTCGCTGCCTCAACTGCCCGATACGATCATACTTCCAGAAGGCGCATCGGCCGACGCGGTCACCTTTGCGCGGGACTGGATCGTCGTGGTGACGGATGCGGGTGAGGTTCTGCTTTACGACCGTGAAGGCCGGCTGCAGGACAGCGTTCAGCCCTGATCGGTCTTCGCTGCCTCCAGCGAGTCGAGGCGCGCCTTCAGCTCGGCGTTCTCGGACCGTGCCTTGATCGCCATCTCGCGCACGGCCTCGAACTCTTCGCGCGTCACCAGGTCGCGCTCGGCCAGCCAGCGATCGACCCAGCCCCGCATCGCCGTTTCGGCCTCGGACTTCGCGCCCTGGGCCACGCCCATCGCGTTGGTCATCAGCCGCGAGATGTCGTCGAAGATGCGGTTTTGCGTGGTCATGGCGGGCCTTTCCAGATCGGTTCGTCCTGATATGGGCCGCGGCGCCTTCGCCTTCAAGCGGGGATCAAGCGCTCGTCAACCGCGCCTCGGTTGACTTCGCGGTCCCGCCCGCTAAGCCTGCGCGCCGACCGAGCCCCGAGGCAGCATGATCCCCTTTCCCGACATCAGCCCCGAGATCTTCACGCTGCGCTTCGGCGATTTCGCCTTTTCGCTGCGCTGGTACGCACTCGCCTACCTTGCCGGATTGCTGCTTGGCTGGTGGGCGGTGCGTTCCTTGATGCGCCGCCCGGCGCTGTGGGGCGGCACGCCGCCCGCCACGGCCGAAGGGATCGACGATCTGCTGAGCTGGATCATCCTTGGTGTGATCGTGGGCGGCAGGCTGGGCTTCGTTCTGTTCTACGAGCCAGCGTACTACCTCGCCAATCCGCTGGATGTCATCAAGGTCTGGCAGGGTGGCATGGCGTTTCACGGCGGCTTTCTGGGCGTCGTCGTCGCGGCTTTCCTGTGGTCGCGGAAGCATGGCGCGGCGCCCCTGAAACTGGCGGACTCTCTGGCGCTGGTGGCGCCGATCGGGCTGTTCTTCGGGCGCGTCGCAAATTTCATCAATGCCGAATTGTGGGGGCGACCGACCGACCTGCCCTGGGGCGTGATCTTCCCCGGTGAGGCAGCGCAGGCCTGTCCCGGTGTCGAAGGCCTTTGCGCCCGCCACCCCAGCCAGCTTTACGAGGCGGGTCTGGAGGGGCTGCTTCTGGGGCTGATCCTGTGGCTGATGGTCAGGGCCGGCGCGCTGGCGCGGCCGGGCACGGTGCTGGGCATGTTCTTGCTGGGCTACGGTCTGTCGCGCATCTTTGTCGAGTTCTTCCGTGTCGCAGACGCACAGTTCATCGCGCCGGACAACCCGTTGGGCCACGTGATCGGCGGCCCGGTCTGGGGCCTGTCGATGGGGCAGCTTCTCTCGCTGCCGATGGTTCTTCTGGGGCTGTTCTTCCTGTGGCGCGCGCGCCGGGCATGAACGCCCTTGGGCAGATCATCGCTGCGCGGATCGGCGCGCACGGCCCGATCAGCCTAGCCGATTACATGCAGACCTGCCTGCTGCATCCTCACCATGGGTATTACGCGACGCGCAATCCGTTCGGGCGGGGAGGCGATTTCATCACCGCGCCGGAAATCCACCAGATCTTTGGCGAGATCGCGGGCCTCGCGCTCGCGCAAGCGTGGCTGGATCAAGGCTCGTCCGCGCCCTTCACCCTCGCCGAACCTGGGCCGGGGCGCGGTACGCTGATGGCCGACATGCTGCGTGCGATGACCCGCGTGTCCGGCATGCGCGAGGCCGCGCAGATCGCATTGATCGAAGCGTCGCCGCATCTGCGCGACATGCAGCGTGATCGGCTGGGTCCCGTGACGCATCTGGACAGGCTGGACGATCTTCCGGATCGCCCGTTGTTCCTGATCGCCAACGAATTCTTCGACGCTCTGCCGGTCCATCAATACCTGCGGACGACGGATGGCTGGGCCGAGCGCATGGTGGGCTTCGACGGAGAGAAGCTGACCTTCGGTCTTGCGCCGCCGATGCCGCTGCCGCGCGAAGAGGCCGAAGGAACGGTGATCGAAACGCGCCCTTCGGCCGTCACGGCGATGAGTGCGATTGCCCGTCGCATTGCCGAGCATGGCGGCGCGGTGATCGTGATCGATTACGGCGACTGGAACGGCACCGGCGATACGTTCCAGGCCTTGCGCGACCATGCCCACGCCGATCCGCTGGACGCGCCCGGGCAGGCGGATCTGACCGCGCATGTGGATTTCGCTCCGCTTGCAGCAGCGGCGATCCAAGCGGGGGCGGTCGCCTCGAAACCGGTGATGCAGGGGTCCTGGCTCTTGTCGCTTGGCGCCGGAGAGCGGGCAGCGCGGCTGGCGCAGGCGGGCGATGCGGGGGCAGGGGCGGCGTTGCGCCGCTTGACCCACGCCGGCGAAATGGGACAATTGTTCAAGGCGCTGGCGGTGTGGCCGCGCGGTGCGCCGCCCGTCCCCGGATTCGAGGCTTTGGACGCGGATGCAGACGATGCTTGAGATCCTGACCCACCCGCTGCTGGACGGCGTCCGGCACGGCTTCTTCACCCGGAAGGGCGGGGCGTCCTCGGGCCTTTACGCCGGGCTGAACTGCGGGCGCGGCTCCGAGGATCAGGCAGCGATCGTGGCGGTGAATCGCGGCCGCGTGGCCGAGGCGATGGGGGTGCCGCGCGACCATCTGGCGGGGGTTCATCAGGTTCATTCGGCGACAGTGGTGACGATCGCCGAGGGTGATGACCCCGACAAGATGCGGGAAATACAGGCGGATGCCCTTGTCACGGCGCGGCCTGGGATCGCGCTGTCGGTGCTGACCGCCGATTGCCAGCCGGTGCTGCTGGCCGATCCCGAGGCGGGCGTGATCGGGGCGGCGCATGCGGGCTGGAAAGGTGCGATCGGCGGCGTTCTGGAGGCAACGGTCGCGGCGATGCGTGCCGCCGGCGCCGAGAATATCCGCGCCGTCATCGGCCCCACGATCAGCCAGCGCGCCTATGAGGTCGGCGAGGATTTCATGGAGGATTTCATCGCCGAAGACGATGACTATTCGCGCTTTTTCTCGGGCGGACCAAACGGGCGGCCGATGTTCGATCTGCCGTCCTTCGGCCTCTCGCGGCTGCGCGAGACCGGGGCCGAGGCGGAATGGACCGGCCATTGCACCTATTCCGACCCCGCGCGCTTCTTCAGCTATCGCCGCGCGACGCATGAAGGCGCGGCGGATTACGGCCGCCTGATCTCGGCGGTGGTTCTCTAGTCAGCGGAATGGTTAATTTCGGGCGCGCGTTGCGCGGCGCACCGAGCGTGCGTTGCCAGCGCAACAGCGCAACACCTGCGGCTCTATTTTGCCCAGCGTTTGTTAAGTTTGACGAGTCACAACCCGTACACCGCGCGTACACAGGCTGTACACAACCTGTACACAGCCTGCGGGCGTGCGGTTAGGAAGTGGTTAACGGGTGTTGCGACGCGATCGGAGATAGTTGCGGGCCAGCGCGGCCAGTCGTCATCCGAGGGCAATCAGCACAACCGCTCCACCGGCCAAGATCAGGCCCAGCCCTTGGATCGGCCTCAGTCGTTCGTTCAGGATGATCGCAGCGAGTGCTATCGTCGCTGCGGGATAAAGGGCAGTCAGCACGGCGACGATCGACAAGAGGCCGCGCTGCGCGGCCAGCATGAATCCAAGCACAGCCGCCGCCGCCAGTATGCCCCCAATCAGACCGATCGCTTCAGCACGGCGCGTCGGCCACCAGGCTTGGCGTAGCAGGCTTGCGAGAAACGGAATGACGACAATTGACGCCATCTGCAACGCGACCAGTGGCCACAGGCCCGCCGATGGCGCAATCTGCCCCGTCGCGATGAACAGCAGGCCAAAACCGAGCCCGGCGAGCAGTCCGTCCACGACCCCGGCACCCAGCCTGCCGCCGCCGCCGTTTCCGGGGGCGGCGGGTTCGCGTGAGATCAGGCCGACAGCTGGAAGGGCTAGGAGAATTCCGCACCAACTGAGAGCGGAAGGGCGTTCGCCCAACGCCAGCCCGGCCACAATGGGCAAAAGCGCCCCGGTCAACGAGGACAGCGGCGCCACGACGCCCATCCGTCCGGCGGCCAGTCCGCGGTAGAGAAAAGTCCCGCCCATGCCGTTGCCGATCCCCGCAAGAACGCCCCAGCCAAGGTCCACCGGATCCGCGCGTCCGCCCACCACCACGGCGGCAAGACACATCGCGATCCCGCCTCCGATTGAGGCCCAGAGCGCGACCGCGAAGGCTGAACCGCGACGGGAGGCGAGGCCGCCGATGAAGTCGCCGACGCCATAGGCCAACGACGCGAAAAGGGCGAGAAGGACGCTCATCGGGCGGGAGTTGGTCTCACCCCGCCTCGCGCACCCGCTCCTCGACCACCTCGAACGGCACGCCAGGTTCGTCCTTGGCGCCGCGGATCACCAGCGAGGTCTTGACGCTGGCCACGTTCGGCGCGGCCGTCAGGCTTTCTGTCAGAAACCGCTGGAACGTGCTCAGGTCGGGCGAGACGCATTTCAGGATGAAGTCGATCTCGCCATTCAGCATGTGGCATTCGCGGACCAGCGGCCAGCCGCGGCAGAGGTCCTCGAACGCGGACAGGTCGCGCTCGGACTGGCTGGCGAGGCGGACCATCGCGAAGACCTGCACCTCGAACCCGAGCGCGCGCGGGTCGATGTCGGCGTGATAGCCGCGGATGAAGCCCTGTTCCTCCAGCGCGCGGACGCGGCGCAGGCAGGGCGGGGCGGAGATGCCGACGCGGCGGGCGAGCTCGACATTGGTCATCCTCCCGTCAGCCTGCAATTCGGCGAGGATGTGGCGGTCGATCTCGTCCAGTCGTGCGCTTGCCATGTGGCGGGAGGTCCTTCAATGAGCTTGCGGGAAGCTACCTTGCGGGGCCAATCTGCGCAACATTGTTTCCGGTTTTGGCACCAGCCACGCCGGGGCGTCAGGTCGGCCATGCGTTGCATGGCGGCGGCGCGGCGCATAGATAAGGCCGACAGATGATGGGGGCCACGATGGGCGAACGCAATCACACCGAACTTCTGATCGTCGGTTCAGGCCCGGCGGGCTATACCGCTGCGGTCTATGCCTCGCGCGCGTTGCTGGAGCCGATCCTGATCCAGGGCATGCAGCCCGGCGGGCAACTGACCATCACCACCGAGGTGGAGAACTGGCCGGGCGAGACCGAGATCCAGGGCCCCGAGCTGATGGTGAAGATGGAAGAGCATGCCCGCGCGATGGGGACCGAGATCGTGACCGACCTGGTCACCGATCTGGACCTGTCGCAGCGACCGTTCCGGGCCACCTGCGACAGCGGGCGCGTGGTGACGGCGGATGCGGTGATCCTGGCCACCGGCGCGCAGGCGCGCTGGCTTGGGCTGGACAGCGAAGAGAAGTTCAAGGGGTTCGGCGTCAGCGCCTGTGCGACCTGCGACGGGTTCTTCTATCGCGGCAAGCCGGTTCTGGTGATCGGCGGCGGCAACACCGCGGTCGAAGAGGCGCTGTTCCTGACCAAGTTCGCGTCCAAGGTAACGCTGATCCACCGCCGCGACACCCTGCGCGCCGAGAAGATCCTGCAGGAGCGGCTGTTCAAGAACCCCAAGGTCGAGGTGATCTGGGATCACGAGCTGGCCGAGGTGCGCGGCACCGAAAGCCCGCTGGGCGTGACGGGCGCGGTGCTGCGGTCCACGAAGGACGGCACCGAGCGCGAGGTGACTGCGGATGGCATCTTCATCGCCATTGGCCATGCGCCCGCAAGCGAGCTGGTCAAGGATCAGCTTGAGACCTACGAGGGCGGCTACGTGAAGGTCGAGCCGGGGTCCACGCGGACCTCGATCCCCGGCGTCTTCGCGGCAGGCGACCTGACCGACCGGATCTACCGGCAGGCGGTGACCAGCGCGGGCATGGGTTGCATGGCGGCGCTGGACGCGGAACACTGGCTGGCCGAGCGCAACGCGGCCGGTGAGCCCGAACCCGACGCCGCGCAAATCCCGCCTGTGGTGGAGACCGCCGCGGAATAGGTCATTTAGGCAGCATCTCGGCCAGAAAGGCCATCATGTTGCCGCCCATGACCTTGGCGATCTGCGGGTCGGTCAGCCCCGCATCGATCAGCGCCTGCGTCAGCGCGGCAAGATGCGCCGCGTCGAAGGGCGCGTCGACCGAACCGTCGTAATCCGATCCGAGCGAGACGTGATCCTCGCCCACCAGCGCGATGGCGGCTGTGATCGCTGTGGCGATGTCGTCCGGCGTCTTGCCGCAGATGACGTCGGACCAGAAGCCGATCCCGATCAGCCCGCCCTTCGCCGCGACCGCCTGCATCAGGTCGTCGGGCAGGTTGCGCGGGCTGGCGCAATGGCGGTGGATGCCGGTATGCGAGACGATCGGGCGCGTGCCCTCCATCGCCAGCACGTCGCGGACCATCTGCGGGCTGGCATGGGCGAGGTCCACGATCATGTTGCGCGCCATCATCTCGGTCACCACCGTGCGGCCGAAATCGCTGAGACCCGTGTCGTCCTCGCCATGCAGGCTGCCGCCAAGCTCGTTGTCGAAGAAGTGGGTCAGCCCGATCAGGCGGAAGCCCGCATCGTAGAGCGTGTCGAGATTGGCGATGTCGCCTTCCAGCGGATGCCCGCCTTCCGACCCCAGAATGCCGCCCACCAGCCGGCCGCCAGCGCGGTGATCAGCCAAGACTGCCTCCAGGTCGGCCCGGGTCAGGATCAGGCGAAGCCGGTCGGGCGCGTCCTCTGCCATGCGGTGCAGCGCGGCGGCCTGGACCAGCGCCCGCTCGCGCAGGCTGGTCCAGGCGCGGACCGGGCGCAGCTGGCCGATGAAGAGGGGCGTGATGTTATCGGGCGCGTCTTCGCTGTTCTCGCCGTAGTTCTGGCCGCGCGGGCTTTTGGTGACGGTGGTGAAGACCTGCACGGCGACGTTGCCCTCGGCAAGGCGCGGGATGTCGGTATGGCCGCGATCCGCCCTGTCCAGAAGATCGCGGTCCCACAGCAGCGCATCGGCGTGCCAGTCGCCGATCAGCAGGCGGTCGTGCAGCGCCTGCGCCCGCTCGCTGACGGGCCAGCCGTCGTCGGGTCCGGTGACGGGGTTGCGCTGCGCCTCGACGTAGCCGGGACCCCAGACCAGCACCGCGCCGATCAGGACCACGATCACGATCGCCAACCCGCCCAATATCCGTCGCAGCATGTCCTGGCCCGTCCTTTCTCGATGCACTGATCTTAGCCGAAACCGGCGGCGTTGCGAGAATGGGAATGATTTTGGTTAGCGCGGGTGAACCTGTGGCGCTTCGTCGCGTTTCCCTGACCTGCGCGCCCACAGCGGCGCTGGAGATTCAGGAAAGGAGGGCATCATGCCTGCCATGGAAAACGCCAAGATCGCGATCCTTGCCACCGACGGTTTCGAGAAGTCCGAATTGTTCGAGCCGCGCCGCCAGTTGAGCGATGCGGGTGCCGAGATCACCATCGTCTCGCTGAAGAGCGGTGAGATCAAAAGCTGGGACAAGGACGATTGGGGCGAAAGCGTGACCGTCGACAAGACGCTGGATCAGGTGTCGGTCAGCGATTTCGACGCGCTCGTCTTGCCCGGCGGCCAGATCAATCCTGATCTGCTGCGGGTCGAGGAGAAGGCCGTGAAGTTCGTGAAGGATTTCTTCGAAAGCGGCAAGACGCTTGCCGCGATCTGCCATGCGCCCTGGCTGCTGATCGAGGCGGATGTGCTGAAGGGTCGCAAGGCGACCAGCTACAAGTCGATTCGCACCGATCTGAAGAATGCGGGCGCCGTCGTTCAGGATGCCTCGGTCGTGTGTGACGAGGCGTTGATCACCTCGCGTAACCCAGACGATCTGGACGATTTCTGCGCCAAGATCATTGAGGAAGTGCGCGAAGGGCGTCACGAGCGCGTCTGATCGCTTGACGGAACCGACGAAGGGACCGGCTGTCTAGCCGGTCCCTTTTTCTATGCGTGGTCCAGCGACAGGCGCATGATGTGCTGCGGACCCAGATCCCCACCCAGATACCGCTCGTCCGTATCGACGAAGCCGGCGCGCTGGTAAGTCCGGTATGCGCCCCCATTCTTGATGTTGACGGTCAGCAGGACCGCGCGCGCCAGCGGATGGGTGATCTTGACGTGATCCGGCAGCAGCCGCACCGCCGCAAGGCCATAGCCCTTCCCCTGATGATCGCGATCGATCAGCACGCCGCGCAGGCCGATCTCATCCGCTTTCGCAAAATCGTGGCGCTCGTGATAGCGGGGGTCCAGCTTGAACATCCCGACCGTCCGACCTTCGGCCCGGATCTCGTGGAAGGTCAGGTCCGGCGTCCGATCCTGGATCGCCACCGCGCCGCTGGATGCGAATTGCGGCCCCGCGTTCATCATCAGGCCGGACAGGCGATCCAGTTCGCCCGCCGGCACGACATGAAGCGAGATCACCGTTCCAGTGCCTCGAGTTCGTCGATCAGCCCCTCGATCATCGACAGGCCCTTGTCCCAAAAGGCGGGGTCCGACGCGTCGAGGCCGAACGGCGCGAGCAGCTCCTTGTGGTGCTTGGCACCGCCGGCCTTGAGCATGTCGAAATACTTGGCCTGGAAGTCGGGCAGGCCGTCTTCGTAGACGGCATAAAGCGCGTTCACCAGACCGTCGCCGAAGGCATAGGCATAGACGTAGAAGGGCGAGTGGACGAAGTGCGGGACATAGGTCCAGAACGTCTCGTAGCCCGGCATGAATTCGAAGACCGGCCCCAGGCTTTCGGCCTGCACCGACATCCACAGCGCGTTGATGTCGTCGGGCGTCAGCTCGCCCTCGGCCCGCGCGGCATGCAGCTTGCACTCGAAATCGTAGAAGGCGATCTGGCGCACGACGGTGTTGATCATGTCCTCGACCTTGCCGGCGAGCAGCGTCTTCTTCTGCGCCGGGTCGGTCGTGCGGGCCAGAAGCGCGCGGAAGGTCAGCATCTCGCCGAACACGCTGGCGGTTTCGGCCAGCGTCAGCGGCGTCGACGCCAGCAGTTCACCCTGCCGCGCGGCCAGACGCTGGTGGACGCCGTGGCCCAGTTCATGGGCCAGGGTCATCACGTCGCGCGGTTTGCCCAGGTAATTCAGCATCACGTAGGGGTGTACGGTGGTGACCGTCGGATGGGCGAAGGCCCCCGGCGCCTTGCCCGGCGTCACCGCCGCATCGATCCAACCCCGACCGAAGAAGGGCTTCGCCAGTTCGGCGAGTTCGGGGGAAAAGCCCGCGTAGGCGTCAAGCACGGTGCGTTCCGCCTCGTCCCAGCCGATGGTGCGGGGGGCGTCGGTTGGCAGGGGCGCGTTGCGGTCCCAGACCTGCAGCGTGTCGAGCCCGAGCCAGCGTGCCTTCAGCGCGTAATAGCGGTGCGACAGGCGCGGATAGGCGGCGACGACGGCTTCGCGCAGCGCCTCGACCACCTCGGGCTCGACATGGTTCGACAGGTGCCGCGCGGTTTGCGGCGTGGGCATCTTGCGCCACTTGTCCTCGATCGCCTTTTCCTTGGCGAGCGTGTTGTGGACCCGCGCGAACAGGCCGACATTCTTGGCAAAGACCTTGGCCAGGGCGTGGGCACCCGCCTCGCGCCGCGAGCGGTCGTGATCGGTCAGCAGGTTCAGCGTCGGTTCCAGTCCCAGCGTTTCGCCGCCGACATCGAATTCCAGCGCCGCTGTCGTTTCGTCAAAAAGTCGGTTCCAGGCCGCCGCGCCGACGACCGACGTATCGTGAAGATACTGCTCCAGCTCGTCGGACAGCTGATAGGGCCCCATCGAGCGCATGCGGTCGAAGACCGGCTTGTAGCGTGCCGGGCCATCGGGCGCGGTGAAGATGGCGTGGTAATCCGCCTCCGGGATGCGGTTGAATTCGAGGCTGAAGAAGACCAGCGGGGTCGTATCCTCGGTCACACGCGACTGGATGTCGCCCAGCATCTTGGCGCGCGCGGCATCGGTAGTTTTCTGGTAATAGCGCAAGCCGACATAGGACATGATCCGACCGCCAAGGATGTCGATGCGCTGGTAGCGCTCTATGCAATCTAGCATCGCGGGCGCGTCCAGATCGGCCAGCCTGCCCCGATAGGTGTCGGCGAAATCCGCACATTCGCTGCGCAGCAGATCCAGATCGCGGGTCAGCTCCGGCGCGTCCGGAGCGGGATAGAGATCGGTCAGGTCCCATTGCGGCAGGTCGCCGAACGGCGAGGTGACGCGCTCGGCGGCATCGAACACCGGATTGCGTTGCATGATATTTCCTTTGACTGGGCTACATCAGATGTGGACCGTGGCAGGGCCGGGTGCAAGGGCGCGGCCACGGCGGAGCATACGATGGGCGTTCCCAATCCCCGGCTGGACCGGTTCTTTCACCGCGATGCGCCGTGGCGGCCGGAACTGCGCGCCCTGCGCGCCGTGGTTCTGGACGGCCCGGTCGAAGAGGATCTGCGATGGCGCCAGCCCTGCTATCGCGCCCACGATGCCAATATCGCGATCGTCAGCGCGATGAAGGATTGCGCCGTCGTGTCCTTCCTGAAGGGGGCGCTGCTGGACGACCCGGACGGCGTGCTGGTCGCGCCGGGGCAGAACTCTCGCTCGGCCCGGATGGTGAAGGTGACGTCGGTCGCCCAGGTCGAGGGGCTGGCCGACACGATCCGCGGCTTCGTGCGGCAGGCGGTGGAGAACGAGGCGGCAGGGCGCAAGGTCGCGATGGAAGCGGGCGATTTCGACTGGCCGCCGGAACTAAGGGCGGCTTTCGACGACGATCCCGGCCTGCGCGAGGCATTCGAGACGCTGACGCCGGGGCGGCGGCGCGGCTGGCTGATCCATTTCACCGGGGCGAAGCAGTCGAAGACGGTGGTGTCGCGGATCGAGAAGGCGGCGCCGAAGATCCGGGCCGGGAAGGGGATGCAGGATTAGGGGATCACCCCTCGAAATGATCCAGCATCGCGTTCAGAAACGCCTCGCGCACGGACGGTGTTTCCATCATCGGTTCATGGCGGCAGTCGGGAAGGTCCAGCAGATGGGCCCCGGACCAGTTGGACACGCGTTCGCGGATCGCGGCCTTCGAGACGACCTGTTCCAGCGCGCCGAGCGCGACCAGGGTGGGAACGCTGGGCGATGGTTCGCGCGACAGGCGGGAGCATTCGTTCAGGGCATGGGCCACCCAGTCGAAGCTGGCGCCGCCGATGGTGAGATCGGGCCAGCTCGCAGCCTCGATCACCATGCGTGACCATTCCTGCGCATCGCCGGTCAGCAGGTTGGCGGAGAAACTTTCATCCAGCACGTAGGTGCCACCCTTGCCGCCACCGCTGGACGGCGCGGCACGGCCGCCGCGGCCCATCCGCCCGGCGAGGTAGGACACGCCCAGGGCCATCCGCTGCGGCATCTGGCGAAGGTTGATTCCCCACATCGGTGCCGAGAAGACCGCGCTTTCCACCGGCAGGTCGTCCAGCAGCGCGCCCAGACCAATGCAGCCGCCCATCGAATGGGCCAGCAGGTGCCACGGCCGCGGCAGGCCCAGATCCGACGCGGCCACGACCATCTCGACCACGTCTCGCTGGTAATCGGCGAAGGCGCCGACATGGCCGGGGCGCGGGTCGTCCTGCAGACGGTCCGACAGGCCCTGTCCGCGCCAGTCGATCGCGATGACGGCGTAGCCGCGCTCGTTCAGCCAGGCGGCGGTCGGCGCGTATTTCTCGATATACTCGGTCCGGCCCGGGAACAGCAGAACGGTGCCCGCAGCCCGGTCGTCCGCAGCCGCGCCGTCGCGCCAGACGGCGAGGCGCAGGCGAACGCCGTCCTCGGCCCGCGCCCAGTAGGCTGTGGCGGCGGGCAGCGGATCGCCTGGAAGCTGATGAAAGGGTGCGTCCTGCATCATGGCTCTATGCGCGGGCGAACCCGCGCAGGCAAGACACGATCAGGACAGGGCGGCGCCAAGCTGCATGGCAAGCGCCATCGAGCCGTCGACCTTCAGCTTGCCCGACATGAAGGCCATGGTCGGATTGACGCTGCCGTCCAGGATACCCTCGAACGTTTCGGCCGAGGCGGTCATCGTCACGTCCGCCGGCTCGTCGCCCGGACGTGCGCCGTTTTCGTCCATCATGATCGTGCCTTCATTCTCGATCACGAACTTCGCGGTCGAATCGAACTTGCCGACTTTTCGGTTCAACGCCGTGACGGCGCCGTTCACAACTTCGCTCATTTTCCATTTCCCCTTCGAGCTTTGACTGGCGCTGGCAGCGCCCCTTGGGATAGACCGTATTTATGATGAGGCGCGCGCCCCATTTCCACCATGCCGTGACGGCATGCCGGCACCGTGTCACGACGGCACTTTGCGCTGCAATCGTTATGATTGTGTTGACGTCCGCAAATCACGTTCCGGTTTACGCGCAGGATCTTCCCGATACCGGCACCGATGGCGCGGATCCTGCTGCCAAGACGGCGGCGCCTGACACCGGCGGCGAACCCTCGCGGATGGACCAGCTTTTTGCCGAACTGGCGCAGCCCGAGGGCGAGGGCTGGCGGATCGCCGAATCGGATATCCTTCGCGAATGGTCACGGTCCGGGTCCGCGGCGATGGATCTGCTTTACAAGCGCGGTGAGGATGCGCTGGACGGCGGCGATGCAGCCACCGCGATCGGTCACCTGACAGCGCTGGCCGACCACGCGCCCGACTTCGCCAGCGGCTATCACATGCGGGCCGTGGCTTATGCGACCGAAGGCGATTACGGCCCGGCGCTGGCCGATCTGGCCCGCGCCCTGCAGCTTGAACCGCGGCACTTTCCGGCCCTGACCCAACTGGGTTTCCTTCTGGAGGACATGGACCAGCCCGAGCGCGCGCTAGACGCCTATCGCCAGAGTCTGGCGATCCATCCGCATCAGCAGGACGTGCTGGATGCGGTCGAGCGGCTGGAACAGGCCGAGACGGGCACCAATATCTGACATCATGTTCGATTCCCCGCACCCGCGCCGGGTGACGGCCGTCCTTGGCCCGACCAATACCGGCAAGACCCATTACGCGATCGAGCGGATGCTGGCTCATCGGACCGGGGTGATCGGCCTGCCGCTGCGGCTGTTGGCGCGCGAGGTCTATGACCGGATCGTCAAGGCACGCGGTCCGTCGGTCGTGGCGCTGGTGACGGGCGAGGAACGGATCGTCCCGGACCGTGTGCAATACTGGGTCGCGACCACAGAGGCGATGCCAGAGGTCGGTGCCGATTTCGTGGCGCTCGACGAAATTCAGCTCTGCGCCGATCCCGAACGCGGCCACGTCTTCACCGACCGGCTGCTGAACATGCGCGGCCTGCACGAGACGCTGCTGCTCGGCTCTGACACGATGCGGCCCGCGATTGCCGCCCTGGTTCCGGGCGTGCGGTTCGAGCGGCGCGAGCGGTTCAGCACGCTCAGCTGGGCCGGCTCGAAGAAGCTGAGCCGGATGCCCGCGCGCTCGGCCATCGTCGGTTTCTCGACCGATGATGTCTACGCGATGGCAGAACTGATCCGACGCCAGAAGGGCGGCTGCGCGGTGGTGATGGGCGCGCTGTCGCCGCGCACGCGAAACGCGCAGGTCGCGCTGTATCAGGAGGGCGAGGTCGACTACCTCGTTGCAACAGACGCGATCGGGATGGGGCTGAACCTCGACATCCGCCACGTCGCGTTTTCCAGCACCCACAAGTTCGACGGCCGCCGGGTCAGGCCGTTGTTTCCCCACGAGATGGGCCAGATCGCGGGACGCGCCGGACGTCACACCGATCCCGGGACCTTCGGCGTGACCGGCGAGGCCTCGCCGCTGGACGAAGGGCTGATCGACGCGATCGAGAACCATCGCTTTCAGCCGATCCGGCGACTGACCTGGCGCAATGGTGCGCTGGAATTCGGCACGATCGACCGTCTGGTCGAAAGCCTCGAGGCGCCGTCCGGCGACGAATGGCTGGGGCGTGGGCGTGAGGCGGACGACATCCGGGCGCTGAAGGCGCTGCGCGATCTGCCCGAGATCCGCGACCGCATTGATCATCCCCGCGACGTGCGTCTGTTGTGGGATGTCTGTCGCGTGCCGGACTTCCGTGGAATCTCGCCTGCCGAGCATGTCACGCTTCTGTCGCGGATCTTCGGCTTCCTGCAGGAGGGCGGGATACCGTCCGACTGGCTGGCACGGTCGGTGTCGCGCATTGATAAAACGCAAGGCGATATCGACACGCTGTCCAAACGGCTCGCCTATATCCGGACTTGGACCTATGTGGCGCAGCGGGCGGGCTGGGTCCGGGACGAAAGTCATTGGCGGGGCGAGACTCGCGCGGTAGAAGATCGCCTGTCGGACGCGCTGCATGCCGCGCTGACACAGAGATTTGTGGACCGGCGCACATCCGTGCTGCTGCGCCGGCTCAAGCAGAAGGAGAGCCTTGTGGCCGAAGTGAACGACAAGGGCGAAGTGACGGTCGAGGGCGAATTCGCCGGCCGTCTGGAAGGTTTCCGCTTTCGCCCCGATCAGACCGGATCGGCCGACGAGGCGAAGATGCTGAACCGCGCCAGCCACGAGGCCCTGCGGCCCGAGTTCCACCTGCGCGCGGACCGGTTCTACAACGCACCCGATACCGAGCTGGATTTCACCGAGCAGGGCGGCCTGATGTGGGGTAGCGCCGCGATCGGCAAGCTGGTGCGCGGGGACGATCCGCTGAAGCCGGGGATCGAGGTTTTCGTCGACGAAGAGGCCGGCCCTGATATCGCCGAGAAGGTGAAGCGGCGGCTGCAGCATTTCATCGACCGCAAGGTCGCCACATTGTTCGAGCCGCTGCTGGCGATGCAGAAGGACGAGGCGCTGACGGGTCTGGCCCGCGGTTTCGCCTTCCGGCTGGTTGAATCGATGGGCGTGCTGCCCCGCACCGGCGTCGCGACCGAGGTCAAGGACCTTGACCAGGAATCGCGCGGTGCGCTGCGCAAGCACGGCGTGCGCTTTGGCCAGTTCACCATCTTCATGCCGGCGCTGCTGAAACCCGCGCCGACGCGGCTGCGGCTGGTTCTGTGGTCGCTGGCGGAAGGCTTGGACGAATTCCCCGAAAGCCCGCCCCCCGGTCTGGTCACGATCCCGCATCTCGATACCGTGCCGGACGGTTACTACACGTTGTCGGGCTATCACCCGGCGGGCGAGCGGGCGATCCGCATCGACATGCTGGAACGGCTGGCCGACATGATCCGCACGCAGGACACCCGCGCGGGGTTCGAGGCCAGCGCCGACATGCTGTCGATCACCGGCATGACGCTGGACCAGTTCGCCGACCTGATGGGGGGCCTCGGCTATGCGGCCGAGAAGGGCGAGCGCGAAAAGGCGCGGCCGACCGAGCCCTTGCCCAAGCCCGAGCCCGAGGCCGCGCCGTCGGACGCACCGATGACCGAGGAGGAATCGGTTCTGGCAGCCGAAACTCGCGCCAAATGGGAAGCGGATCAGGCTGCCAAGCGGGTCGTCGAGGCTGCGTCCGCGAACGAGCCCGATCCGGCGACGGGGGACGATCCGGCATTGGCGGAAGCCTTGGGCGTCGAGGGCGAGGCTGCGGCAGAGACGGCACCCGAGACCGAGACCTTCTATACGTTCCGCTGGGCGCCGCGCCCGCGCGGTCAGCGCCCGCAGCGCGGTGGCGGCGGACGCAACCGGCAGGGACAAGCGGCGGCCGAGGGCGCCGAACCCCAAGCCGCAGGCGAGCAGGGCGAGGGTCGCGGCGGACGGCGTCCCCGGTCCGACGGTGCGAAGGGTGGCGCGCCCGGCGGCCAGCGTCGTGGGCCCAAGGGCGCCGGCGGACATCACGATGGCGGGCGTGGCGAGGGCGGCTTCAAGAAGGGTGGCCCGAAGAAGGGGAACTTCCGCAAGGGCGACAAGCCGCAGGGCACCAAGACCTACAGCGCGCGTCCCGAAAAGAAGGCCGATCCCGACAGCCCGTTCGCGGTGCTGGCGGCGCTGAAGGACAAGAAGTGACCTCAGTCGTGGCACGCGGCTGATGGCCAAGACGGCCGAACCGGTCGAGGATACGCTTAGGCTGGACAAATGGCTGTTCTTCGCCCGGTTCTTCAAGTCGCGCGGTCTCGCCGCCGAACGGATCGAGGGTGGTGGCATCCGGGTGAACGGGCAGCCCTGCCGCAAGCCGGGACGGTCGGTCAGGGCTGGTGATCATCTGACGATCTCGGCGCGGGGACAGGTTCGTGCGCTGGAGATCCTGTCGCTCGGCACCCGCCGCGGACCAGCGCCCGAGGCGCAGGCCCTGTATCGCGACCTGACGGTGACGGCTGAAGGCTAAAGGCACCTTGGCGGATGATCGTCGCCCACGGGGGCCGTTTGGCCAAATCCGTTCTCCTCCGCGCGAGGTTCGGGGAATGGCCGTCTTTTTCGACGCGCGGCGCCGCGCCCCTCCCTTGAATGATCGCGGGAGCGCGCGTAACTGTCGCGGCAAAGGCCCGCGGAGCAGATTATGACTTACGTCGTCACCGACAATTGCATCATGTGCAAGTACACCGACTGCGTCGAGGTGTGCCCGGTCGATTGCTTCTATGAGGGTGAGAACACGCTGGTGATCCATCCCGACGAATGCATCGATTGCGGCGTCTGTGAGCCGGAATGCCCCGCTGACGCCATCCGACCTGATACCGAGCCGGACATGGAAAAGTGGGTCGAGTTCAATCGCAAGTATTCCGAAGCCTGGCCCGTGATCACCCGCAAGAAAGACCCGCTTCCGACCGCCGAGGAATATGACGGCAAGTCGGGCAAGATGGAGTTCTTCTCGGAAGCGCCGGGCGAGGGCGACTGAGACCAGCCCGCCTGTTTACGAGCGGTCCCGGCCGGTCAGCAGCGGCCACAGGACCATCTTGGGAAAATCGGCATAATAGCCTTTCGGCGCGAGCATGGGGTTCCGGCGAAGAACGGCGACCGGCACGTTCAAAAGCGCGCCCGTGAAGGCAGCGAGACCGGCGCCGATCGCACCGCGGCGGCCTCGCGTCTTCAGATGATAAAGCCTCCAAGACCTGTACCAGTATGCCGGTCTGCGCGCGACGCGCGGTCGTCCACCGCCGATCTCGGTCGCTGCGCCTTCGACGTGACGGACGCGCGCTTTGGGAACATGCAGGATGCGGTGTCCGGCGCGTGTCAGACGATGCATCAGTTCGACCTCCTCGAAATAAAGGAAGAAGTCGGGGTCAAAGCCACCGACCGCCATCACGTCGCTCAGCCGAAACATCACCGCGGCCCCCGTCACCCAGTCCACGGGCCCGTCCGGCTGGTCAGGGGGCAGGGAGACGCGGACGTCGTCAAACAGGCGCTCGACCGGGCCGAAGTTCATTGCGACGACGAATTCGCTGCGGGCGGTCGGAAAGCGGAAGCTGGCGCTGACCGGGTTGCCCGACGGCTGCGTGACGCTGGCCCCCACCGCTGCGACGTCTGGTTCGGCGTCGAGACGATCGGCGAGGATCGCGATCGCCTCGTTCTCCAGCGCGGCGTCTGGGTTCAGAAGGAAGACGTAATCCGGCGGTGTGTCGCGCTTGGCGAGCGCGTGCAGAACGACGTTGTTGCCACGACCGAACCCATGGTTTTCACGTTCGGGCCACAGGGTGACACGCTCGCCCCAGCCACGGTCCCGATGGATGCGGGACAGCGTTTCGGCGTCGTGACCGGGCGAGGCATTATCCAGCAGGTGCACCTCGACCGGGTGGTCGCGATGGTCCGCCGACAGCACGCTTTCGACCGCTTCGGCGGACAGATCGGCGGTGCCGTAATTGACGATGATGACAGCAATCGAGCTGGGCAATTGACGCTCTGCCAAGAAGAATGGGCGGTTAGAGATGACATCGGAACCGGCCCGAATTCAAGCGCGAGGCTGCACGCATCCGGCGTTGGAGAATGAGTCGCGCGCGAGCAATTTTCGAAAGCGATTCGGGACCACGCGATTCGCCATTCCGGCTGTTGGGAACGTCAACGCCTTGATTGCCTGAGCATAATCGAACGTCCGTTTCGCAACGTCGCACAGGCGCAAGCGGCTTTTTTGCAAGCGTAATTTATGATATATTCATGACATGTAAATCCTGCCGGGGCGGAACATGCCTCGGCTGGTTTCGGAAAGATCCACTGTCACCTCCGTCCTTCTGCGCGGACGGACGCATGAAAACAAGATCAATCGGCCCAAGGCGGCATTTTCCCGCCCGGGGCCCTTTGTGCACCGGCGAAGCCGTGCACCACCTGAGAGGAAGCCTATGTCGAAAGCCAAGAAGAACGAATTTCGCCCTGATGATTTCGTCGTTTACCCGGCGCACGGCGTCGGCCGTATCGTGTCGATCGAGGAGCAGGAAGTCGCCGGGCTGAAGCTGGAAATGTTCGTGATCTCGTTCGATAAGGACAAGATGACCCTGCGCGTGCCGACCGCGCGCGCAAGCGAGATTGGAATGCGCAGCCTGGCCAGCCCCGACCTTGTGGACAAGGCGCTGGAAACGCTGAAGGGCAAAGCCCGCGTGAAGCGCGCGATGTGGTCGCGCCGTGCGCAGGAATACGAGCAGAAGATCAATTCTGGCGATCTGATGTCCATTGCGGAAGTCGTGCGCGACCTGCACCGCAACGACGATCAGCGCGAGCAGAGCTATTCCGAACGTCAGCTTTACGAAGCCGCGTTGGACCGCCTGACCCGTGAAGTCGCCGCCGTCGCCGGTATGGACGAAGGTAGCGCCCAGAAGCGCGTTGACGATGTTCTGACGGCTCGCGCCGCCTGACCGGCAGAATCCTGCCAGTACAGAAATGGGAAAGGGGTGCCAATGGCGCCCCTTTCTGCTTTTCTTAGGGTCGCGGCGCCGTTTTTCACGCCCACTCAGAGCTGAAGCGTCGCATCAAGCTACAGCTTTTGCGGACAATGGCTAGCCAAGGCGAGCGCCGCAAAACACCAGCACTGGCTCACAAAATTGCGTGCCGAGGCGCCGCGCCGCATTTTTTCGCCTCTCGCGGTAGCCATGTGAGTGAATCTAGTATATGGAATTTGGTATACCAGACTCGTCCGAGGATTGTATCCGGCTGGTGTGGACCGTTCAGGAGGTAGGAGCGGCCCGGGCACGACAAGACGAGAACCAACGTAGGGAGGATACGGGTGACCGATACCAACGCGGATTACAAGGATTTTGGGAGAGGGGCTGGCGCGACCGATGCGTCCGTCGTTCACCAGAAGTCCGAAAGCATCCATCTGGAGGCACCGGGCACGGGCGTCGCCGATACGTGGCGCGCCATGGGACCGGGCGTCGCCGCCGCCATGACCGGCATCGGCGCGAGCCACATCATTCACGGACCGACCGCCGGCGCCACTTATGGCTACGCATTTTTGTGGATCATTCCCGTCGCTTACCTGCTGAAATATGCCTGTTTCGAATTCGCTCAGCGCTACACGATGGTGAAGGGCGAGAGCGTGATGGAGGCCTACGGTCGCGTGGGCCGCTGGCCGTTCTGGTACCTTGGCTTCCAATCGCTGGCGAACACGCTGGGGATCGCGGGCCGGGCATTGGGCTGCGGGGCGATGCTCTACGCCGCCTTCCCGTTCATTCCGCTGGAATACTGGGCGCTCTTCATCCTTGTCTTCAGCGTTGGCATCCTCTGGCTGGGCCAGTACGACGCGCTGGAAAAGGTCGTGAAGCTGGCGATCATCATCTTCGCGCTGTCGACCTTCTTCGCCTTCGCGCTGCAATCCCCGCCGCCGGGTGACTATCTGGGCCGTCTGATGCCGTCATTGGCACCGGCCGGGGCGATGATCCTGTTCGGGGCGATGTTCGGCTATTTCCCGACCACAACCGAGGTGTCGCCGATGCAGTCCAACTGGGCGGTCGACAAGCAGTCCGGCATGGTCAAGGTCCGCAAGCTGCGTGAAGCCGGCCACACGGTCACGATGGACAAGAACTACATGAAAAACTCGATGCTGCTGTTCAAGCGTGACATGAACATCAGCTACATCGTGTCCATGGTGACCGGCATGATCTTCCTGATCATCGGTGCTGCGGTCCTGAACCCGATCGGTCTTGTCCCCAAGGGCAGCGAGATGGGTGCCACGATCGCGAAGATCTACACCGACACCTTCGGCGCCTGGATCTTCCCGTTCATCATCGCGGGCGGCATCGCTGCGCTGTTCTCGACCGTCTTCACCTATTTCGACGGTCAGGCGCGTGTGTTCGAGGAATGTGCGGTTCGTCTGCGCAAGAACCTCGACACGCCGGAAAAGCGCAAGATGCTGTATCGCGGCTTCCAGGTTCTGTGGGTCGTCACCGGCGCGCTGATCATCTTCGGTCTGCCGCGTCCGGTTCTGGTCGTGCAGATCGCGTCGGTTCTGGCGCTGCTGTTCTCGCCGGTGATCTACTGGCTGAACATTCGCGCCATCAAGGACAACTTCAACGACGAGTTCGAGCGCAGCTTCCTGCCCGGACCGATCCTGATGGGGCTGGCCTGGGTCGGCACCGTCGGCATGGCCGTCATCAGCCTTTACGTGCTGACAATGATGGTCGTCGGCTAAGCCGAGACACCATCGCGAAAACAGCGCCCCCGTGTATCGCACGGGGGCGTTTTCGCATTTTGGTCGGGCCGGTCCCGGACCGGTCGTGCGTGGACATCCGGGGCGTGCAGTCCTATACGTCCCGCAAATTTTCCCGACCCGAACGAGAGATGCGATGATCAAGGTTTTCGGCCACAAGGCACCCGACACCGATTCCACCGGCTCGCCCATCATCTGGGCGTGGTTTCTGAACGAGGTTCGGGGAACGCCGGCGCAGCCCTTGCTGCAGGGAGAGCCTAACTCGGAAGCCGCCTGGATGCTGACGCGCTGGAACCTCGACAAGCCCGAGATCTTCTCGGACGTCGCCGAGGGCGATCAGTGCGTGCTCGTCGACACGAACAACCCTGCGGAACTGCCCGCCTCGCTGGACCAGGCCGACGTGATCGAGATCATCGACCACCATCTGCTGGCCGGCGGCGTCAAGACCCGCAGCCCGATCAACATCACCGTCCGCCCGCTGGCCTGCACCGCGACGATCATGCACGACCTGATCGGCGAAGACATGGCGCGGGCGCCTGAGGGCATCAAGGGTGCGATGCTGACCTGCATCCTGTCCGATACGCTGGAATTCCGCAGCCCGACCACGACCGCGCATGACCGCGCCGTGGCCGAGAAGCTGGCGGGCGAGTTGGGAATCGAGATCGCGGACTATGCCAGCGACATGTTCGCCGCCAAGTCGGACGTCTCATCCTTCTCGGATGACCAGCTTCTGCGCGTGGACAGCAAGTCCTATGAGTTGGGCGAAAAGAAGCTGCGCGTCTCTGTCCTGGAAACGACCGCGCCGCAGGTCGTGCTGGCCCGCAAGGACGCCATCATGGCAGCGATGCCTGCGACCGCTGCTGCCGATGGCGCGGACGAGGTCCTGTTCTTCGTTGTCGATATCCTGAACGAGGAAGCGACGCTGCTGGTCCCGAACGATTACGTGCGCCAGGTGGCCGAGCGCAGCTTTGGCGTGACCGTCACCGGTGACAGCGTGGTGCTGCCGGGGGTTGTCAGCCGCAAGAAGCAGATCATTCCGGTTCTGGCCGTCTGATGACCCGCACGATCCGCACGCTGGCCGAGATCGGCGGCGATTACGACGCGCTCTACTGCGATCTGTGGGGCTGTCTGCACAACGGAAAGCAGGCCTATCCGGCCGCCGTCGCGGCACTGCAGGCCTTCCGGCGGGGCGGTGGCAAGGTCTGTCTGCTGACGAACGCCCCCCGTCCCCAGCAATTCGTCGCCGTTCAACTTCAGCGCATGGGCGTCCCTGAAGACGCCTTCGACGTGATCGTGTCGTCCGGCGATGCCGCGCAGGACGCGATGTTCCAGGGCGTGGTCGGTCGCAAGGTCTGGCATATCGGCACTGACAAGGACGACGGCTTCTTCGATGATGTGCCGCCCGAACATTCCGCCGCCGAGAAGGTGACGCGGGTGCCGCTGGACCAGGCCGAGGGCATCGTGGCCACCGGCCCGTTCGATGAGGTGAACGAGGTCCCCGAGGATTATCGCGATCAGCTGGCCGATGCACAGGCGCGCGGGCTGAAGATGCTTTGCGCCAATCCCGACATCGTCGTCGACATGGGCGAGACGCGGATCTACTGCGCTGGTGCGCTGGCCGAGTTTTACACGTTGCTGGGGGGCGAAAGCCTCTATTTCGGCAAGCCGCATGCGCCGATCTACGATCTGGCCCGCCGCCGGCTGGGCCTTGATGACGACGCGCGGATCCTCGCCATCGGCGACGGCATCCTGACCGACGTGAAGGGAGCGCTCGACCAGGGGATCGACTCGATCTTCGTGACCGGCGGCCTTGCCGCCGAGGCGATGGGCCCGGATGTCGAGAACCCCGATCCCGGTCTGATGGCCGAATGGCTGACGGGGCAGGGACTGCGCCCCACCTTCGCGATCGGACGACTGAGATGAGCCTGACACCGATCCGAGAGCCCGCCGAGCCCGCACCGCCCGCGGCGCGCGTGGGGCACGTCCATCTGCGGGTGTCGGATCTGGAACGGTCGATTGCGTTCTACTGTGACGTCCTGGGGTTTTCGGTCACGCAGCGCTACGGCGCTGGTGCGGCGTTCTTGGGCGCTGGCGGTTATCACCATCATATCGGGTTGAACACGTGGGAATCGCTGGGCGGTCCGGCGCCCGCGCCGGGAACGACCGGGCTTTACCATTCGGCGTTTCTTTATCCCGACCGCAAATCATTGGGTGAGGTGCTGGCCCGGGTGATCGCGGCGGGCATCCCGCTGGACGGCGCCGCCGATCATGGCGTCAGCGAGGCGATCTATCTGCGCGATCCCGACGGAAACGGCGTCGAGTTGTATCGCGACCGCACGAGCGACGAATGGCCGCTGGACCCCGACGGGCACCTCAAGATGATCAACGCTCCGCTCGACCTGCAAGCACTTCTGAGCGAAGCGTCTGCCGAGACATAATCGGTCTAAGAAAGAACGATTGGTGTTATTTTATTGCGCGAGCATGTAGCGACTGCTATTCCGTTCGAGTGAACGGAGGGCGATGATGTTGGACAACCTGCCTCGCGGCACGATTGTGGTCGAGGATCTGGAGGTAGGGATGACCCGCCATCTTCAGAAACAGATCACCGATCACGACATCGAGCTGTTTGCCGAGGTGTCGACCGACCGCAATCCCGTCCATCTGGACGACGCCTATGCGCAGGACACCATCTTCGAAGGCCGGATCGCGCACGGGATGTTGACGGCAGGTCTGATCAGCGCGGTGATCGGCGAGCAGTTGCCCGGACACGGGACCGTCTATCTGGGCCAGACGCTGAAGTTCATGGCGCCGGTCAGGCCGGGTGACATGGTCCGCGCCGAGGTCACGGTCGAGACGATCGACCATTCGCGGCGCCGGGTGACGCTTGCAACCCGCTGCCTCGTCGGCGATACCGTCGTGCTGAAAGGCGAGGCGGTCGTTCTGGCGCCAAGCCGCAAGTTCGACTGACCCAGCCGCCTGTCGCGCGATCCGCGTATCCGTGCGGCGGCACGATTTGAGGCGCGCAATTGCAGATCCATGACGACTGGACCGGGCTTCCGGCATCGGCGCGGGGCGCGACCGTCGCGATGGGCAACTTCGACGGCGTTCATCTGGGTCATCGCGCGGTGATCGATGCTGCCCGCGCGGCCGTGCCTGACGCGCCACTGGGTGTGATGACATTCGAGCCCCATCCACGCCAGTTCTTTGCCGAGCGTGCCGGACGGACCGACGCGCCGACCTTCAGGCTGATGAATGCCGAAGCGCGGGCAAACCGGCTGGCTCGTCTCGGGGTCGCTCATCTCTATCAACTTCCGTTCGGCGCGGTGCTGGCGGGGCTGAGCCCTGAAGCTTTTGCCCGCGAAGTGCTGGTCGATGGACTCGGGGTGGCCCACGTGACGGTCGGGCAGGATTTCCAGTTCGGCAAGGATCGCGCCGGCGATGCCGCGATGCTTGAAACGCTGGGACAAAAGATGGGGTTCGGGGTTACGGTTGCGCCGCTCGTGTCCGATGCCGACGGCCGCGACTTCAGCTCGACCGCGATCCGTACCGCCCTGCGCGAGGGTCGAATGGACGACGCCGAGCGGATGCTGGGCCACTGGCACCGGTTCGAGGGCGAGGTGCTGCACGGCGAAAAGCGTGGCCGCGAACTGGGCTGGCGCACGGCGAACCTGTCGGTTGACGGACTGCATCTGCCTCGGCTTGGCGTCTATGCGGTATTGGTCGATATCCTGACCGGTCCTGACAAGGGCGCTTATCGCGGCGTCGCGAGCCTTGGCGTGCGCCCGATGTTCGGCAAGAACACCCCCAATCTTGAAGCGCATCTGTTCGATTTCTCGGGCGATCTTTACGGACAGCACCTGTCGGTCGCGCTGGTCAAGTTTCTGCGCGACGAAAAGGCGTTCAACTCGCTCGACGCGCTGACCGACCAGATTGCGAAGGACGCGGCCGAGGCGCGGGCCGTTCTGTCGGCGCGCTGACCCGATGCGCGCGCGCTTCTGGGAATTGCCGCTGGAACAGCTCGACCCCGCCGAATGGGAGGCATTGTGCGACGGCTGCGGCAAGTGTTGCCTCAACAAGCTGGAGGATGAGGAAAGCGGTGAGGTGGCTTTCACCCGCGTCGCCTGCCGCCTGCTGGATGGGCGCACGTGCCGATGCACCTCTTACCCGAACCGCCACGATTTCGTGCCGGAATGCGTGGTCCTGAGCCCCGCGCAGCTCCCCGAGATCGCTTATTGGCTGCCGCGGACCTGCGCCTATCGGCTGCGGTTCGAGGGCAAGCCGCTTTATCCGTGGCATCACCTGATTTCCGGCGATCCGGAATCCGTTCATCGCGCCGGCGTCAGCATGCGCGGCCGCACGATCCCCGAGACGGATCTGGGCGAAGACGAGTGGGAAGATCACATCATCGAGGATCTGGCATGAATTTCGGCTCCGACAACGCCTCGGGCGTGCATCCCGCGATCATGGACGCCCTGGCCGCCGCCAATCAGGGCCACGCAAGCGGTTACGGCCGCGATCCGTTGACCGAAGAAGCGGTCGAGCGCGTGCGCGCGGTCTTCGAGGCGCCGAGGGCCGAGATCTTCTTCGTGGGCGTCGGCACGGCCAGCAACGCGCTTGCGCTGGCACAGCTTTGCCCGCCCTTCGGCCGGATCTTCTGTCATCGCGGCGCCCATATTGAAACGAGCGAATCCGGCGCGCCGGGCTTCATGGCCGGTGGCGCGCAGATGGCGCTGATCGACGGCGCGGACGGGCGCGTCACGCCGGCCGCGCTGAACGATGCGCTGGCCACTTATCCGCAGGATGATGAACATGACGGGCTGAACGCCGTCCTGTCGCTGTCGAACGCGACAGAGATGGGCACGGTCTATGCGCCTGAACGGATCGCGCCGCTGACCGCGATCGCGCATGCACAGGACATGGCGGTGCATATGGACGGGGCGCGCTTTGCCAATGCGGTCGCCTCTACCGGCGCCTCGCCCGCGGAACTGACCTGGCGGTCGGGGGTCGATGCGCTGAGCCTTGGCGGCACGAAGGACGGATGTATGGCGCTGGAGGCGGTGATCCTGTTCGATCCGGACCGCGCCAGGCATTTTTCCTTTCGGCGGATGCGGGCCGGCCATCTGTGGTCGAAGCACCGCTTTCTGGCCGCGCAGATGCTGGCCTGGCTCGATGACGAATTGTGGCTGCGGCTGGCAGGTCACGCCAACGCCAAGGCGCGGACGCTGTCGCATGAACTGACCCAGATTTCCTTTGCCGAAATCCTCAACCCGGTCGAGGCGAACGAGATTTTCGTCCGCCTTCCGCAGCGCAGGATCGAGGCCCTTCGCAAGGGGGGGCTGCGGGCAGCAGACTGGCCGATGCCGGGTGACAGCGACACCCGCATGACGATCCGGCTGGTCACCAGCTGGGCGACGACCGAGGCCGAGATCACGGCGCTGGTCGCGGCCCTGCGGCGCTAGCGTTCAGGCGGCAAGCTGCGCAGCGTCGCGCGCGGCGGCGCCCGCCAGCCGCACCGAATGGGCGCGCTTGGCCGGATCGTAGATGTCGGAGGCGACGATCACTTCGTCCGCGCCTGTCTGGTCGACGAGGACCCGCAGTCCCCGCGCCAGCGAGTCCGGCCCGCCGACGATCGAACAGGCCAGCATCCGCTCGACATGCGCCTTCTCGGCCTCGGTCCAATAGCTGTCGATGTCGTCGATGGGCGGCTGGCTCATCATCCGCGTCCCGCGCACCATGTTGGTGAAGGACATCTGGGCTGTGGTGAACAGGTGCCGCGCCTCGTCGTCGCTGTCCGCGCCGATCACATTCGCTGCGACCATCGCATAAGGCTTTGCCAGCGTCGCGGACGGTTTGAAGCGACTGCGATAGGCTTCCATCGCCGGCATCAGCAGGTCCGGTGCGAAATGCGAGGCAAAGGCGTAGGGCAGTCCCAACTCGGCGGCCAGATAGGCCCCGAACATGCTGGAGCCGAGGATCCACAGCGGCACCTCTGTTCCGGCGGCCGGGACAGCCTGAATCTTCGCGCCTGGTTGAAGGGGGGCGAAGTAGCTTTGCAATTCGATCACGTCGCGCGGAAACTCTTCGGCGGATTGCGGATCCCGGCGCAGCGCGCGCACCGTCAGCTGATCGGTGCCCGGCGCGCGGCCAAGCCCCAGATCGATGCGGTCGGGGAACAGCCGGGCGAGCGTGCCGAATTGTTCGGCAACGATCAGCGGCGCATGGTTGGGCAGCATGATCCCGCCCGCACCGACGCGGATCGTACTGGTTCCGGCGGCGATATGACCGATCACGACCGGCGTCGCGGCGCTGGCGATGGCGGGAATGTTGTGATGTTCGGCCACCCAGACCCGGTTGTAGCCCGCATCCTCTGCGACCTTCGCCAGATCACGGGCACCGTCCAGTGCCTCGCGCGGGGTGCCGCCCTCACGGACGCGGACAAGCTCCAGCAGCGAAATCGGGATCATGGCGAACTCCTTCTTACGGCACCGCGGTGCTGGCGATCAGCACGGCGGCGGGAATGGTGATGGCGCCCAGCATGGTCTGGACAGCTATGATATTGGCCATCAGCGCGGAATTTCCACCCAACTGGCGTGCAAGAATATATGAGGACGACGCCGTGGGCAGCGCGTGGAACATCAGCGCGATCACCGCCTCGCGCCCTGACAGGCCCGCTAGCAGGATGATCGCCAACGTCACCAGGGGCAGGCAGGCGAACTTGAAGATCAGGCTTGCGGCGATGGGCAGGCGGTGCTGGCCGACTTCGTCCGGACGCAGCGCCGCGCCGACGCATAACAGCCCGATCGCCAGCGCGGACCGGCCAAGCGCGTCCAGCGCACCGGACACTGGCTCGGGCATCGGAATGCCGGCCCGTTGCATCGCCAGACCCAGAAGGCAGGACAGGATCAGCGGGTTCGTCGCAAGACTGGCGACGACCTTTCTCATGCTTAACCGGGTCTCGCCGTAGCGCGAAAAGACCAGCACGCTGAGGATGTTTACCGTCGGCACGATGGCTGCATTGGCGACGGCGGCCAACGCCGTGCCCTCGGCACCGTAGAGCCCGGTCGCCACCATGACGCCGACATAATTGTTGAACCGCACCCCACCTTGGAAGACCGAGGTGAAGGCCGGACCGTCCACCGGCATCCGGCCCCGGCAGGCGATCAAGATCGCCGAAGTGACAAGCAGCGATGCGATCAGGACCAGAAAGAGCCGCCCGATCGGGACGCCCGACAGATCGGCGGTGGCAAGCCCGTTCATAAACAGCGCGGGCAGCAGGATGAAATAGCTCAACCATTCCGCCTGACGCCAGAAATCGGCAGTCAGGCGACCGCTGCGGCCGAGCGCATGGCCGAAGCCGATCAGCAGGATGACCGGGACCAGCGCGGTCAGGGCAGCGTCAAGCATGGGCATCCTTTCGCCCCATCCATCACCGATCGGTGAGGCGCGCGCAAGCCGCTCAGCCCAAGGCAAGCGTCTCCAGCGCGCCGGCGATGGCCAGGTCCAGCAACTGCCGCTCGCGTCGCGGCGCATCGTCCGTTCGCGCCATCAGCCCGACAGGGCCCTCGGTTCCGGTCGTCGGCACGGGCCAGCGCGCCAGCCGACCCTCTGCCACATCGCCCGCAACGACGCCTGCCGAGATGATCCACACCGCATCCGAACGCAGGACATGGACACGTGCGAAGGCGCCTGAGACGGTTTCGATCCGACGGCCGGGTTCTGCCACGCCCTCGGCGATCAGCAGGCGTTCCACCATCGGGCGGATCGCGGCCTGCGGCGGCGGGTAGATCACCGGCCAGTCGACGATGAGGCGCAGATCGGGCGTGGCCAGCAGGGGATGGCCGGGACGCACCACCATCGCGACCTCTTCCAGATAAAGCTGGGTGAACGATAGGCCCTTCATTGTCTCAGGCGGGCCAAGGCGGCCGATCACCACGTCCAGGCTGGCGGCCTTCAGCGCCTCGATCAGCTGGTCGTGGGCGCCGTCGGCGATGGTCAGTTGCAGGTCCGCGTCCATGGCAGACAGACGGGCGGCAACCTCGGGCATCAACCGTGCCGCGACGCTGGGCAGGGCGCCGATGCGCAACTGTCGCGGCGCCCCGAGCCCCGCGCGGTCGAGCCCCCGGAAACCCTGTTCCAGCGCTGCGAGGCTCATCCGCGCATAACTCAGCAGCACTTCGCCGGGCGGGGTCAGCGACACGCCGCCGCGCCCGCGCGCCATCAGAGGGACGCCGGCGATCTCTTCCAGTTCGGCCAGCGTGCGTGAGATGGCGGGCTGGGTCAGCAATAACTTTTCTGCGGCGCCCTTCAGACTTCGCTGGCGCACGATCTCGACAAAGGCCTGAATGTGGCGAAACTTGATCCGACGATCCAGCATGACTTGCCTGTTCGGTGATGCGTCGGGCGCATTATCGCAGTTTGCTTGCAGGTTTCCACGGGGCTACGTCGTGGGGGCGTTGCCTTTGTCGGCGCCAGACCGCGCCATGGCTGCCGCTTCGCCCCAGGTGTGGTCAGGGGTCAGAAAGGCGCTCCAGCCGCCGTCCCTCGGGGCGATATCGTCCAGCGCATCGGGAAGCGTCGCAGCCGCACCCTCGGCGACAGCCCGCAACGCCCGCGCGACCAGTGCCAATGCGTCCTTGCGCGGCATCTCCCGGGCCAGCGCGAATCCTGCTGCCTCGGCCATCATCATGCCGCGATCGGTCGCGAAGCTCGCCTCGATCAAGTCTGCGTTCGGGCGCAGTGTTTCGACCAGATCCTGCGCAAGCCGCAGGGCCGCGCCGGTGCGGACCAGCATGTCGGGCAAGACAGCCCACTCGATCGCCAGCGCCGAACCATCGCGTTCCTGCGCGTGGATCATCGCCTGATGCAGCGTGCCGATGGCGCCTGCGTTCAGGCGTGCGATGCTGACCAGCGCTTCGGCGGCGACGGGATTGGCCTTTTGCGGCATGGTGGACGAGGCGCCGCCCGCGCCGGCCATGACCTCACCGATGCCCGACTGACCCATCAGGATCAGGTCGGCCCCCATCTTCCCAAGGCTGCCCGTCACCAGCGCCAGCCAATTCCCGAGTTCGACCATCGTGTCACGCGTGGCATGCCACGGCAGATCGGGCGCTGTCAGGCCCAGATTGTCAGCGAGAGCCTTGCGAAGCGCCGGACCATTCTCGCCAAACGCGGCCGAGGTCCCCGCGGCGCCGTGCAGGGACAGGACCAGCAGCCGTGGGCGCAGTTCTTCCAGACGCTCACTGTCGCGAACCAGTGGCGCGCGCCAGACGGCGATCTTGGCGCCAAGCGTCGTGGGCATCGCGTTCTGAAACCGAGTACGTGCGGGGATCGCCTGGTCGGCAAAATCGTCGGCTCGCCTATCCAATGTGTCGGTCACGGCTTGCAGCCGCGCGGCCAGAAGGGTCAGCGCCTCGCGCAGCGCCAGGACCAGCGCGCTGTCGACGATATCCTGCGAGGTTGCGCCGAAATGCACGTGACCGGCATGATCGGGGCAGGCGGACTTCAGCGCATTCACCACCGGCTGCGCGGCGATCCCCGCTGAGGCGGTACCTTTCCGCATCTCATCAGGGTCGGGGATCAGACCCTGCGCAGCGGCGGCGATCGCGCGAGCCGCGTCGTCCGGTATCATCCCCAAACGTGCCTGCGCTGTTGCGAGCGCCACCTCGACCTGCAGCATCGCCCTGATCTGCGCATCGCCGTCGATCAGCGCCAGCGTCTCGGGATCGCCGAGGATGGCGTCGGCGAGATTCATGCCGCCCGTAGACCGAGGATCCGGCGTGCCTCGGTCGGGGTCGCGACGGGCCGCTCGTAGGTCTCGCACAGTTCGACGACGCGCTTGACCAAGGCGGCGTTCGAGGGCGCGAGCGTGTCACGATCCAGCCGTACATTGTCTTCCAGCCCGGTGCGTGCGTGGCCGCCGGATGACACGGCCCATTCGTTGACGACGATCTGGTTGGCGCCGATCCCCGCCGCGCACCAAGGCGTATCGTTACCGAAGAGCCGATGGACGGTGTGGATATAGAAGTCGAAGACCTCGCGGTCGACCGGCATCGCGTTCTTCACGCCCATCACGAACTGAACGTAGGGTGTGGCCTTGATCCGGCCGTCCGCGTGCATCTTGGCGGCCTGGAAGATGTGCGACAGATCAAAAGCTTCGATCTCGGGTTTCACGTCATGCTTGACCATTTCCGAGGCCAGCCAATCGACCAGATCCGGCGGGTTTTCATAGACTCGCGTGGGGAAGTTGTTCGAACCGACCGACAGGCTCGCCATGTCGGGCGACAGCGACAGCATCCCGCCGCGTGCCTGCCCCGCGCCGGATCGTCCCCCGGTCGAAAGCTGCACGATTAGGCCGGGGCAATGCTTTTCCAGCCCCTCCTTCAGTGCGGCGAAGCGGTCGGGATCGCTGGTCGGCTTCCCGTCCTCGTCGCGGACGTGGCAATGGGCGATACTGGCGCCGGCTTCCATCGCTTCCTGGGTCGACTCGATCTGCTCGGCGACGGTGATCGGGACCGCTGGGTTGTTTTCCTTGGTCGGCAAGCTGCCGGTGATCGCGACGCAGATGATGCAGGGGTTGGACATGGTCGGCCTCAGATATCGAAGAAGACGGTTTCGTTCTCGCCCTGAAGGCGGATCTCGAACCGGTAGACGGGCGTGCCTTCGCGGTCCTGACGCGGGGCGATGATCGTGGTGCGGCGGCCTTCCCATTCGATCAGGTTGAGGACCGGGTCCTCGGCATTGGCCTGATCTTCGTCGCCGAAATACATCCGCGTGCTCAGCCCGATATTGATCCCGCGCGCGACGATCCAGAAATTCAGGTGCGGCGCCATCATCCGGCCATGACGTCCCATGACCGCACCGGGTTTCACCGTGTCGAAACTCCATTCGCCGGTCGCGAAATCGGTGATGACCCGGCCCCAGCCCCGAAAGCCGTCCTCGACGCCCTTTCCTTCCGTGTCAGGATAGGTCCCCGCCGCGTTGGCCTGCCAGACTTCCAGCAACACATCCTTGACCGGGTGGCCGGTGCCGTCGATGACCAGTCCCTCGACCCGGATGCGCTCACCCTCGGCATTCGGGCCGGCGATGTCGCGGCCCAGCTCCTGTTCGAAGATGTCAAAACCCGCAGCCCCCGGCGCAAGCCCGATATGGACGTATGGGCCCGCGGTCTGAGAGGCGGATTCACGCAGATAATGCAGCTTTTGCGGCATGCTCAGTTCCCCTCGGGCCGGTTTTCGAAATAGGTCGACCGCCGTCCCCTCAGCACGATGTCGAACTTGTAGGCGATGCTGTCCAGCGGGATCGTCGCGTTCAGGTCCAGCGTCGCGGTCAGTTGCTCGATCGCATCCGGGTCCGGAATGGTGGCCACGATCGGACATTTCGGGATCAGCGGGTCGCCCTCGAAATAAAGCTGGGTGATCAGCCGTTGGCAGAAGGCGTGACCGAAAACCGACACGTGGATATGCGCGGGACGCCAATTGTTGACCCAGTTGCGCCAAGGATAGGCGCCTGGCTTCACCGTGCGGAAGTGATAGCGTCCTTCGGCATCCGTGATGGTGCGCCCGCAACCGCCGAAATTGGGGTCGAGCGAGCCAAGGTAGGTGTCTTTCTTGTGCCGGTAACGCCCGGAGGCGTTGGCCTGCCAGATCTCTACCAGCGTGTTCGGCACGGGACGCGCATTTTCATCCAGCACGCGGCCGTGGACGATGATCCGCTCACCCACCGGCGCCTCGCCATCCTTCGCGAAGTTCATCAGCAGGTCGTTGTCCAGCGGGCCCAGATCGCCGTGGCCGAAGGTCGGGCCGGTCATCTCGCTTGCCGATTGCTGCAGCGAGATCGCCGCGAAACGCGGACTGCGCGCCACAGAGGTCTTGTAATCCGGAGTCAGCGCCGGCGGATGCAGGCGACGGTCGCGCTGGTAGAATTCACCGTCGTTCATCGTGCAGCCTCCATTTCGGCATAGGTTTCGCGCGCCAGTTTCAGGGCGTGGTTCGCGCGCGGTACGCCCGCATAGATTGCGACATGCTGGAACGCTTCCAGCACATCCTGCTTGCTGGCCCCCGTGCGGGCGGTGGCGCGGATATGCATCGGAATTTCCTCGAAATTGCCGGTCGCGGCCAGCAAGGCGAGCGTCAGCATCGAATGCTCGCGCCGGCTGATCGCGTCGCTGGCCCAGACCGTGCCCCACGCGCCTTCCGTGATCAATGACTGGAACGCGGTGTCGAGGTCGGTCTTGGCCGCTTCGGCGCGATCGACATGGGCGTCACCCAGCACTTCGCGGCGCACCTTCATGCCGGTGGCGTGGCGGTCGGTCATCGTGTCGTCTCCAGAAAATTGCGCAGCAGGGTCGCGTATTGGTCGGGCGTTTCGACGCAGGGGATGTGCCCCACGCCCTCGATCATCTCGAAACGGGAGCCGGGGATCATTGCGGCCGTTTCACGGACTAGATCGGGCGGCGTCGAGCCGTCGAGACTGCCTGCGATGGCCATGACCGGCAGGTCCAGTCCCGGCGCCGCGTTGCGCAGGTCTGCGTCGGCAATCGCGCGGCAGGCGTCAGCGTAGCCTTGCGGATCGGTGCGGGTCAGCATGTTACGCCACGGGGCGATATCGTCGCTGGCCTGGAAAGCGGGGGAAAACCACTTTTCCAACACGCCGTCGGCAATGGACGGCAGTCCGTCCTGCTCGACGGTGTCGATCCGTGTTTGCCAGCTGTCCGTCGTGCCGATCTTGGCGGCGGTGTTCGACAGGACCAGTGATGAGACGCATTCAGCATGGCGCGAGGCAAGCGACAGGCCGATCAGCCCACCGATGGACAATCCCACAAAGGCTGCGCGCCCGCCCATCACCTCGATCAGCGCGGCGGCATCGTCGGCCATGCTGTCTATGCTCGTGATCGGCGCGCGGTCGGACAACCCGTGGCCGGGCTTGTCGAAGCGTCCGATCCGCCATTCGGGAAGCTGCTGCACCACAGCGTCCCAGATGCGAAAGTCCGTGCCGAGGGAATTGGCAAAGACCAGCGACGGTCCATCCTCGGGCCCATCGAATCGTACATGCATGGCCCCCCAGGGGCGCATCAGAACCTGCGCCATCGTGTCGATTCCCCTTGCGCGCAGACTGTCGCATAATCTTTTCGCGCGGGCGATTGAAAAGTTGGGCCAGACAGTTGCGGTTTTCGATAAGTGTCAGGGATCGCCAGGCCAGGCACCCAGAGTATGAAAGCGTTCATCCTTGGCATCGAAAGGCGGAGGTTCCCCACCCTCCGGGCAGGTCAGCCCCAGGTTCAACCGTTCTGCCGCCCCCTCGGTCGCGTAGGTGCAGCGTCCATCCCTGACCTCTGCCGCAACCGCCTTTCCTTCGGCATCGAGAAAAGAGACCTCTGCCACCTTGTCGAGACATTCGCGCAGGAAATCGCCGGCTTTCTCAGGCGGTGATTGCAGCACGTCTTCGGGACGCGTCGCATCGACATTTACGTGCCGGTAGCGGTCCAGATTGCGCAGCCCCTCGGCGTCCAGCACCACAAGCCGGCCGTTCCAGCCGAAGGCAAGCGTGCGTGGCCGTTCGCCAAGCGCGACGCCGTTGTCCAGGAACTCGAAATGCACCTTCTGCTGGGTCTTGTTGATCCAGGTGAAGAACAGGTTTGGAATACCCGTGTAAGCCTCGATGTTGTGGTAGAGAAGGTCGTCCACCGCCTTGAAACGACCGGTCGTCAGCCCGCGCTTCCAGGCGCGTTCGACCGTCTCGGCCGGCGGGGTGATCATCACGAAGATATAGACCCGATCGCCGAAGCGGCTGAGCAGGTTGCCCACGTCTTCGCCCTGCGCGGTGGACACGAAGCTGTCGAAACGGAAGCGGTCGATCAGCAGATGCGGCACATCGCCACGTTGCTGCTTGCGAACGAAGTATTCGTCCAGCTTGCGGTCGATGATCTCCAGCTCTTCCCCGGTCAGGACGGCGGCGTATTTGTGATCCTCGCCCAGTGAACGGTAATCGAGCAAGTGCTTGCGCCAGTAATCGGGGCTGACCAGCGCAAATTCCTGCCACGGAATGCCAAGCCGCTCGGCCAGTTCACGCTGCAGGTTGCGCAGCGTGCTTTTCCCCGAGGCAGAGGCGCCCTTGACGTTCAGGATCACCGGCCTGTCCTGCGGCGGCAACAGAGTAAATTCGCCGGCTTCGGCAGCTTCGCGGATCAGCGGCTGGATCATCTCGCCCACGGCCCGACTGCCGTGGCGGTTGCAGGCGCGATGTGTGGCCAGACGCGCGATCAGGTCGCGGTCGGCGGGCAACCTGCCGCGGCGCTTGATGATGCCGCCTGCGACGAAACACAGCGCTTCCAGACAGGCACGTTCCAACCCCTCGTCTAGGTCGCGCAGTTCGGTCTGCCAGCCTGACAGTGCCGATTGGTCGCGCGGTTGGCCCGCATCCGGTGCAGGTTGCGGGGCAGGGGCGGTGCTGGTCTTGCGACCAAAAAGCCGGCCAAACAGCCCGCCGGTTTCCTTCGGTGGCGTCGCTGTTGCAGGCCGGGCGGGTGCGAAGACATTCTGGTCCAGCCGTGCCTCGATGGTGTGGCGGATCTGATCGCACAGCGCATCGAACTCTGCCTTCAGGCGGCCACGATGCGGGGCAACGTGCTTATCGGCGATGTTGGCGGCCATCTGACGCAGGTTCAGGCCCAGATCTTCATAGGCGTCGCCGTCGGGCACATGCAGATCGGCGGTGACGCGGATCAGCGTCTCGTGCGTCACCAGCCGGTCGAAGGTGAACGCCACCATCTCGCGCGCGTTGGTGCCGCAGAAATCTGCAGCGTCCTTCGCCTCGGTATAGGAAACGGATGAGTTTTCGGGTCGGTAAAGCGTGATCTGGGGACGCAGATGCGCGGGGATGGTCGAGCTGATTCCCGGCGACCAGGCATCGTGCTGATCAGCTTTCTTGGTCACGGTCAGGCCCCCTGAAATTGGAAGGGCGGGTCGAAGGACCCGCCCCGCCGTCATGGCTAGGTTAGCACGTTATCGACGTGACCTCAGACGTTGCCGGTCTTGGCACTTTTGCCGCGGCTGCGATCGTAGATCATCTTGAACAGCGGCAGCAGGATCAGGATGATCGCGCACACCATCGTCACGGCCGCGATCGGGCGGCTGAAGAAGATCATCGGATCACCCGACGACAGAAGCAGCGACTGGCGCAACGTCGGCTCGGCGATCGGACCCAGCACGATGGCCAGAACCGCGGGCGCCAGCGGATAGTCGAACTTGCGCAGGAAGAACGCGCCAAGCCCGAAGATCAGCATCAGCCAGACATCGTGCATATCGTTCGTCGCCGCGTAACCGCCCACGATCGACAGAACGAAGATCAGCGGTGCGAGGATGGTGAACGGCATCCGCAGCATCCAGATGAAGAGCGGAATGAACGACAGGTTGATGATCAGCGCGAAGAAGTTCGAGACATAGAACGAGCCGATCAGACCCCAGACGAATTCCGGCTGATCCGCGAACAGGCGCGGGCCGGGTGTCAGGCCCCAGATCACCATCCCGCCAAGAAGGATGGCGGTGGTGGGAGAGCCGGGGATGCCCAGCGTCAGCATCGGCAGCATCGCGCCCGTCGAGGCCGAGTTGTTGGCCGATTCGGGGGCGGCGACGCCGTCGGGGTTGCCCTTGCCGTAGCTGCTGGGATCCTTGCCCAGCATCTTCGCGACGCCGTAGGACATCAGCGAGCCGGGCGTGGCACCTGCCGCCGGCAGCATGCCGACGAAGAAGCCGAGGAACGACCCGATCGTGGTGCCCCGCCAGCCTTCACGGGCATATTCCTTGGTGTCGGCGACGACGCCCGCAACGCTGATCTTCGCTTCGGTCGTGGTGATCTTCCCGCGCGTCGTGTCGATGGTCCACAGCATCTCGCCGATGCCATAGACGCCGATCGCGAGCACGAGGAAGTTGATGCCGTGCAGGAAGCCCGAGATGTCGAAGAACACCAGACGTGGTGCGCCCGAGATCTGGTCGAAGCCGACGGCGGCGAAGACGAGGCCGAGGCAGATCGACAGGATCGTTTTCGGGATGTCGTCGCCGCCGAGGCCGACGAACGTGGCGAAGGCCAGCAGCATCAGCGCGAAGATTTCGGGCGGGCCGAAATTCAGCGCGACATGCGCGAGCGGCGGCGCGAAGGCGGTGAAGAGGATGATCGACACCGTGCCGCCGACGAAGGACGCGATGGCGGCAGAGACGAGCGCAAGACTGGCCCGTCCCTTCAGCGCCAATGGTCGTCCGTCGAAGGTTGTCGCGACCGCGGTCGAGGCACCCGGGATACCCAGCGTGATCGAAGAGATCGCGCCCCCATACATCGCCCCGTAATAGATCGCGGCAAGGAAGATGATGGCCGAGTCGGGCGGCACCAGGAAGGTGATCGGCAGCAGGATCGCGACCCCGTTCACCGACCCCAGCCCCGGCATCGCGCCGATGAACAGGCCGACCGTAACCCCGGCGATGATCAGCGCGATGTTGATCGGCTGCAACGCCAGTACCAGGCCGTGCCCCAGTAGCTGAAGAATTTCCATCGTATCTTTTCCACTTTCTGTCCGGTCGGGGCAGGGACCCTGACGCGGACTGACCAGGTGCGGCTCAGTAGATGATCTCGTAGAGCACGTTGAAGAACGGGTCGGTGAAGCTCATGCCCTTGGGCAGCGTGATCCGCATCAATCCTTCGAAGAAGAAGAAGAACAGGATGGGCACACCGATGGCGATCAGCAGCGACAGCCACAGTTTGTGTCGCCCCAGGAACCAAAGGTAGTAGAACAGGAACAGCATCATCGCGCCGTACATCGAGATGAAGCCGACGAGCCCGATGAACACCAGAAGCCCGCCGCCGACCTGGATCAGCATCTTGCGGCCTTCGGCATCCAGAACCGGTTCGGTGGATTGGGAAGGCGGAGAAGTCCGCCTTGCCCAGTTGATCGCGATCATGATGCAGCAGAGCAGCATGATCGCCGACAGCCAGAACGGCCAGGCACCACCCCCCGGACCACTTCCACGGATGTAGCCGATATCAAGCTCGGTGCTTTTCCACATCATGTAGATGGAGAGGAGGGCCAGCACGCCCGCCGTGACGATTTCTCCAAGACGCATCTTGGCCTCCCTTCCGGGTTGGTGGTGGCGGGGCTTCAGCCCTCGATTTCAGACAGAAGCTGCTTGTGGCGCTCGATCTGCTCGGCCCAGTAGGCTTTCTGCTCCTCGGGGCTCAGCCACATCGGTGCGAGGCTTTCCGAGGTCATGTAGCTCTGCCATTCCTCGCTGTCGTAGATCGTCTTGAACAGGTTCTGATAATAGGCGGCAGCCTCTTCGGACATGCCCGGCGCGCCCACCACGGCGCGCTGGTTGTTGTAGGCGAAATCGTGACCCAGTTCGGTCATCGTTGGTACGTCGGGGAAGGTTTCCAGACGCTCGGCCGCAAACGCGACCAGCGGGATCACGTCGCCCGACTGGTAGAAGCCGCGTGCTTCGGCGGGGTTGTTCACCGTCGCCATGACCTGCTTGCCGGCCAGTTCCTTGGCCACTTCGCCACCGCCCGCATAGGGGATGTACTTGATCTTCAGGCCCAGCTCATTCGCCAGGTAGCCGATGACCAGGCTGTCTTCCTGCCCGGTGCCCGTGCCGCCCATGACATATTCGCCGTCGGCTGCCTTCACCGCCTCGACCCACTGCTCGAACGTGGTGATGCCGCTGTCCTTGTGAACCCACAGCACGAACGGATCGACGCCCATCATCGCGACCGGCGTGAAGGTGTTGATGTCGATGTTCAGGTTCTGCTGGCGCAGCGGCGTGGTGAAGAACGAGTTCAGCGTCACGAGGATCGAATGATCCGGATCAGACGCGCCGTTCAGCGCAATCAGGGCTTCCGCGCCCGAGCCGCCGCCCTTGTTGTTCGGCACCAGCGGCCGGTTCGTCAGGTCGAGCTTTTCCGACACCGACTGCAGGAAGCGGGCGATCTGGTCGGCGCCGCCGCCGGCACCCGCCATGATGACGAAGTCGACGGGCTTGGTCGGCTGCCAGTCCTGGGCCGATGCGGTCCCGAAAAGACCCATCACCCCGATGGCCGCCGCGCCGGCGAGCTTCGCGAAGTTAGACATTACCTTGGTCATTCAATCCTCCCTTGGGTTCAGTTCTTTTGACGGGATTGTCCCGTCATGCTCCGGCCGTTCTCCAGGCGGCCTCTCCATCCTCGTCCCGAGTGTCTCCTATTCCAACGCTGTCGGTCTAGTGATTCAGCATGACGGGGATCTCGGCGGTATCCACGATGGTCTGCGTGTTTCCTCCAAACACGGTTTCCCGTTCGTGGCTTTCGCCATAGGCGCCCATGATCATCAGATCGGCGCCCAGTTCGCGGGTCGCATCCAGAAGGGCGCGACCGATGCGCTGAGAGGCCGACCACTCGTGGATCTCTGCCGTCAGCTCATGCAGTTTCAAATAGGCCTGAAGATCAGCCGCCGTCGTTCCCGGCCCGCTGTCGGAGCCGTTGGTCAGCACCCAGATCTTCTCGGCGCCGCGCAGGATGCTTTTGCACTGCGACAGCGCACGCGCGGCCTCGGCGCTGCCGTTCCAAGCCAGCGTCACCTTCGCACCCAGGACCTTGGGTGCCGGGTTGGCCATCGGCGCCATCATCACCGGGCGACTGGCGTGAAACAGCGCCGTCTTCAGCGTGTTGTGCCCAAGGTTGCGATCACGATCGGGCTTCGGGACGACGATCAGGTCGGCAAGCCGGCCAAGGCGCTTGATGACGTCCACCTGACGCCCGGCTTCCTCGGCAAAGGACACGCTGGCCCTGTCGCCGCTTCCATGGCCGTTCAGATCCAGATCAAGGTTGCGCGCCAGCACTTCCAGCTCGCCCCGCATGCCTTGCTCTTCCTGATCGGCGACCTGATAGGAATGATCGACGATCTGTTTGCGCAGAAATTCGGGGATGGCGACGCCGTAAGGCATCAGGTCCTGCGGCCGCGGACGGCAATGGACAACCTGGATGTGCGCGTTGTGGCGATGCGCGATGGCTGCGGCATGTGCCAGGGCGTTGTCGCCCTTGCCGTCGCCGCGGACCGGAACCAGAATCTTTCGGATCAACTGCGTTTCTCCCTGAAGATGGACCGTGAGTATCGCGCTTCGATCGCAGAGCGCGTCCTGGCCGGCCGCTGATGGCGGGCGGGGCGATCGCTCATGGCGCCGAACATCCTCAAAGGGACGTCACCGCGACGGGTGTTGGGCGGCATCCGCCCGATGAGCCCGCAGCATCGGGCCGCACATCGCGGCGACCTGCCCGGCTTGCATTCCACAACTCACGGAATCTCCTCCCATGTTTGCGTCTTTTATCCGGTGGGCCGGCGACTCCTCCTCGCCGATCTACCTGGTCCGACTATGGCATAAACTTCTGGTATCCACCATACCAAATACACTATTTCGTTATAAAAGCCGGACCGTCCCGAAAGATTTTTTCGTTTCGACGGGGTGGTTTGTCTCAACTATTGCTTAAAATCTAATGCTGCAGCGCGGAATGTTATCTGCACACCATGGCATGCGACTCAGTCAGCGCTTCATCCGCCGAAACCGTATTGAAAAAGGGCGGCGAAGCCATGCTTCGCCGCCCTTTGCATTGGACGATCAGGGTCGTCTGACGATCAGAACAGACCGTCGATCAGACCTTCCTCATTGATGCGGATGTTTTCCGCCGAGGGTTTGCGGGGCAGGCCCGGCATGGTCATGATCTCGCCGCAGATCACCACGATAAAGCCCGCGCCAGCCGAAAGCCGCACTTCACGGATCGGCAGGCTGTGACCGCGCGGCGCGCCGCGACGGGTCGGGTCCGTCGTGAAGGAGTACTGCGTCTTGGCCATGCAGACCGGCAGATTGCCGTAGCCGTCCTCTTCCCACTGCTTCAGCTGGTTGCGGATCGAGCTGTCGGCGACAATGTCGTCGGCGCGATAGATCTCTTTCGCGATCGTCTCGACCTTCTTCAGCAGCGGCATGTCGTCGGGGTACAGCGGTTTGAAGTCGGCCTTGCCGCCTTCGACCAGTTCCACGACCTTATTGGCCAGGTCCTTGATCCCTTCCGATCCTTTCGCCCAGTGCTTGCAGAGCACCGCTTCGGCGCCTTGCTCGGCGACGAAATCCTTGATCGCCTGCACTTCGGCGTCCGTGTCGGACACGAAGTGGTTGATCCCGACGACCGCCGGAACACCGAACTTCTTCAGGTTCTCGAGGTGCTGGCCAAGGTTTGCGCAGCCGTTGCGAACGGCATCGACGTTCTCGGTGCCGAGGTCGTCCTTCTTGACGCCGCCGTTCATCTTCATCGCGCGGACGGTGGCGACCAGGACCACGGCTTCCGGCTTGAGGCCGGCCTTGCGGCACTTGATGTCGAAGAACTTCTCGGCGCCCAGATCGGCCCCGAAGCCTGCCTCGGTCACGACGTAGTCGGCCAGTTTTAGTGCGGTCGTGGTCGCCACGACCGAGTTGCAGCCGTGAGCGATGTTGGCGAACGGGCCGCCATGGACGAAGGCCGGGTTGTTTTCCAGCGTCTGGACCAGGTTCGGCTGCATCGCCTGCTGCAGCAGCACCGCCATTGCGCCGTCGGCCTTGATGTCACGGGCATAGACGGCGGACTTGTCACGACGATAGCCAACGATGATGTCGCCGAGCCGCTTTTCAAGGTCGCGCAGGTCCTTGGCGAGGCACAGGATCGCCATGACTTCCGATGCCACTGTGATGTCGAAGCCGGCTTCACGCGGGAAGCCGTTCGCGACGCCGCCGAGGTTGCAGACGATCTGGCGCAGCGCACGATCGTTCATGTCCATGACGCGGCGATAGGCGATACGACGGATGTCGATCTCCAGCTCGTTGCCCCAGTAAATGTGGTTGTCGAGCATTGCGGCCAGCAGGTTGTGTGCGCTGGTGATCGCGTGGAAGTCGCCGGTGAAGTGGAGGTTCATGTCCTCCATCGGAACGACCTGGCTCTGACCGCCGCCCGCGGCGCCGCCCTTCATCCCGAAGTTCGGCCCGAGGGACGCTTCACGGATACAGATCGCGGTCTTCTTGCCGATCGCGTTCAGGCCGTCGCCCAGGCCGACCGTCGTGGTGGTCTTGCCTTCGCCGGCGGGGGTCGGGTTGATCGCGGTGACCAGGACCAGATGGCCGTTGGGCTTGCTTTCAAGCGACTTGATGAACTCTTCGCTGATCTTCGCCTTGTCGTGGCCGAAGGGCAGGAGGTGTTCGGAAGGGATGCCAAGCTTGTCGCCGATCTCCTGGATCGGCTTCTTGTTGGCCTTACGGGCGATTTCGATATCGGACATGATTTTGTTCCTTGTCCCTGTGGTATTTATCAGTTGCCGAGTGTGACGCCGGTCGAGAGGCCGGTCGCCTGAGCCCATTCCGCGGCCGGGACCTTTTTCTTGTCTCCGGCGGGACGAACCCTTTTCATCCGTATCTGGCCGCCATTCGCCTGGACCACGACGCCATTGTCATCGATCGCGACAATCTCGCCCGGCTGGCCATCGTTGGCGCCGTCGATCTTCTCGCTGTCGAAGATGCCCAGTTCCTCGCCCTTGAAGGTGGTCGAGGCGCCGGGGGCGGGGTTGCCCGCGCGGATGATGTTGTAGACCTGATCGACGGGCTGCGACCAATCGACGACGGCGTTGGCCTTCTTGAACCAGCTTTCGTAGGATCCGTCGTCAAGACGCTGATCGTGTTTCAGGATGACGCCGGCCTTGACCAGTTCCAGACCCTCGATCATCGCATCGACGCCCATCGGGAACAGCTTGTTGAAATAGACGTCGCCGATGGTTTCGTCCGGTCCGATCTCGCAGGTCTTCTGCAGCATGATCGGACCCTCGTCCAACCCGTCGTCGGGCCAGAAGATGGTCAGGCCCGTGCGGGTCTTGCCCATCGCGATCGGCCAGTTGATGGACGACGGCCCGCGATGTTCTGGGCAGAGCGACGGGTGATACTGGAACGTGCCGTAGCGTGGTGCGTCGCGCACCTCTTCCGGCACGAACAGCAGAACGTAAGCCATCATGCAGACATCCGCGTCGAAGCTTTTCATCAGCTCCAGCGCCTCGGGCGTCTTCCAGCTTGCGGGCTGGTGCAGCGGCAGGCCTTTTTCGCGGGCGAGTTCCGCCAGCGGGTCCTCGGGCTTTCCTTCCTTGGTCGGCGCGCAGCAGACGGCGACGACGTTCTCGCCCCGCTCAAGCAGCTTTTCCAGTACGGCCTTCCCGAAGGCCTGTTGTCCGTGAACGACAATGCGCATGATATCCTCCCTGTCGCAGTCGCGGGTCCTTGTCGGGGCGTTCAGCCCAGATCGTGATGGTGGTGACGCGGCCTATTCGGCCGCGACAGCCTTGGCTTCGCCCACAGCGCCCGAGCCGACGATGCGGTCGATCTCGTCCTGACCGTAGCCCAGGACTTCGCTCAGGATTTCCAGCGTGTGCTCACCCAGCAGCGGCGAGCGCGTGACCTCGACATCGCTGTCCGACAGCTTGATCGGGCAACCAACGGTCAGGTACTTGCCGCGCTCGGGATGATCGACCTCGACGATGGTGCCGGTTTTGCGCAGGCCTTCGTCCTCGGCAATCTCCTTCATGGACAGGATCGGACCGACCGGGATGTCCAGCGGGTTGCAGATGTCCATGACCTCGAACTTGGTCTTGGTCATCGTCCAGTCCTCGATCGCGCCGAAGATCTCGTTCAGGTGGGGCAGGCGGGCCTTGGGCGTCGCGTAGTCGGGGTCGGTCTTCCACTCGGGCTTGCCGATGACGTCGCACACCTTCTCCCAGACCGCGGCCTGCGTGATGAAGTAGGTGTAGGCGTTGGGATCGTCTTCCCAGCCCTTACACTTCAGGATGCGACCGGGCTGGCCGCCGCCGGAATCGTTGCCCGCGCGCGGCACGGCGTCGTCGAACTCGATGCCTTCGCCGTACTGCGAGTATTCGGTCAACGGACCACGCTCCAGACGCTGCTGGTCGCGCAGCTTGACGCGGCAGAGGTTCAGAACACCGTCCTGCATCGCGGCCAGGACCTTCTGACCCTTGCCGGACCGCTCGCGCTGGAACAGCGCGGTAACGATGCCAAGGCACAGGTGCAGGCCGGTGCCCGAGTCGCCGATCTGCGCGCCCGTCACCATCGGAATGCCGTCGCGGAAACCGGTGGTCGAGGCCGAGCCGCCGGCGCACTGCGCGACGTTTTCATAGACCTTGCAGTCCTGATACTTGCCGGGGCCGAAGCCCTTGACCGAAGCGACGATGATCCGCGGGTTGATCTTCTGGATGTTTTCCCAGCTGAAGCCCATCCGATCCAAAGCGCCGGGGGCGAAGTTCTCGACCAGCACGTCGCAGGTCTCGATCAGCTTGGTCAGAACTTCCTTGCCGGCGGCGTCCTTCGAGTTGATCTCGATCGAACGCTTGTTGTGGTTCAGCATGGTGAAATACAGGCTGTCCGCGCCCGGCACGTCGACGAGCTGTTTGCGCGTCGCATCGCCAACGCCGGGACGTTCCACCTTGATCACGTCGGCGCCGAACCATGCCAGTAGCTGGGTGCAGGTGGGACCGGACTGCACATGCGTGAAGTCCAGAACCTTGATGCCTTCGAGTGCTTTCATCTGAGCGCTCCGTTCACTTGATTTTCTGGGCCTGAGGGTAGCGCTTCTGTGCCACCACCGAGGACGGATTGAGATTGCCGATGTTGCCGCTTTCCTTGCCGGCGCCTTCTGCGATGACGGCGTTGATCAGCGTGGGCTTGCGGGACTTGAAGGCTTCCTTGACGGCCTGACGCAGCGCGTCCGGGTTATCGACGGTCACGCCGACGCCGCCGAAGGCTTCCATCATCATGTCGTAGCGCGAACCCTTGACGAAGACGGTGGTCGACGGATCGCTGCCGCCGCCCCAATTTTCGCCGTCACCGCGATAGATGCCGTTGTTGTTCATGATGACGATGCAAACCGGCAGGTTGTAACGGCAGATCGTCTCGACCTCCATGCCGCAGAACCCGAAGGCGCTGTCGCCTTCCACCGCGAGGACCTGGTTGCCGGTTTCGACCGCGGCGGCGACCGCCGAGCCCATTCCGACGCCCATGATGCCCCAGGTGCCGACGTCCAGACGCTTGCGCGGCTTGTGGATGTCGACGATCGACCGGCACTGGTCGAGCGCGTTCGCACCTTCGTTCACCAGAACCACGTCCGGGTTCTCGGCGATCAGATCCTTGATGACGCCAAGCGAGCCTTGGTAGTCCATCGGCGAATTGTTGTTCTTCAGCCGCGGCGCCATCTTTTCGATGTTGCCCTGAACCTTCTCGCGAACCTTGCCGGTCCAGCTTTCGTCGGGCTGCTTCCAGTCGCCGCCCATCTTCTCGAGCAGCGCGGAAGCGACGCTTCCGATGTCACCGATCAGCGGTGCGTCGATTTGCTGGTTGCTGTCCATCTCGGTCGGCTCGATGTCGATCTGGACGAACTTCTTGCCGCCCTTCTCGCCCCAGCCCGGTCCCTGGCCATGGCTCAGCAGCCAGTTCAGGCGAGCGCCGATCAGGAACACGCAGTCCGACTCCTTCAGCACCAGCGAGCGCGCGGCCGAGGCGCATTGCGGATGGGTGTCCGGCAGCAGACCCTTGGCCATCGACATCGGCAGGTAGGGGAAGCCCAGCGTTTCCACCAGCTCACGGACCTTGTCGTCGGCCTGCGCATAGGCTGCGCCCTTGCCGATGATGATCAGCGGCTTTTTCGCCTGCGTCAGCACCTCGACCGCGCGGTCGATCGCTTCGGGCGACGGGACGCTGGCTGGGTTCGGATCGACGACCTTGATCAGCGATTGCGCGCCTTCGGCTGCATCCATCACCTGACCCAGCAGGGCGCCGGGCACGTCCAGATAGACGCCGCCCGGACGACCGGTCAGCGCAGCACGGATAGCACGGGCGACGCCGAGGCCGATGTCTTCGGCGTGCAGGATCCGGTAAGCCGCCTTGGCATGCGGGCGCGCAATGGCCAGCTGATCCATCTCTTCATAATCGCCGCGCTGCAGGTCGACGATCTCGCGTTCGGACGAGCCCGAGATCAGGATCATGGGCCAGCAGTTCGTTGTCGCATGCGCCAAGGCGGTCAGGCCGTTCAGGAAGCCCGGTGCCGACACCGTCATGCAGACGCCCGGCTTCTTGGTCAGGAACCCGGCGGCAGCCGCGGCGTAGCCTGCGTGCTGTTCGTGACGGAACGACAGGACGCGAAGGCCCTGCGCCTGTGCATAGCGCCCCAGATCGGTGATCGGAATGCCCGGAACGTTGTAGATCGTCTCGACCCCGTTCAGCTTCAGCGCGTCGATCAGCAAATGGAAGCCATCCGTCAGGTCGCGCTGGCTCTGGTCGTCCGCGGCCGTTTCCATCTTTTCGGCAGTTGCCGTGCTGCTCATGTGTATCCCCCCTCGGTCGAGTACTCAGTCGTGGTCTTCTTGATCCTGATACCGGGATTCCCAGCGGTACCAGGTGCGGCTGATATGGTCGTGAAGCCGCATCGTGTGCTCCAGCACACGTTCCGCGGCGAGATCGGCGTTGCGTTCCGCAAGCGCCGCGATGATCCCCATGTGATCGACGACCGAGCGCCGGGCGCGGTCGTTCTCGCGCAGGGCACGGCGACGGATCGCCTGCATGTGCGCGAACATCTCGTCCGCCGTGCTGCGCAGAAGCTTGCAGCCCGACAGATCGAGAATTCTTTGGTGGAACGCGATATTTGCGTCCGAATATTCCTGCAGATCAGCGCGGTCGGCCTCGACACTGTGCTTCATCGCGTAGGTGCGCAGCGATTCCAGCTCTTTGTCGGTGGCGTTGGCGCAGGCAAGGCGAGAGGCCATGCTTTCCAGCGCCGCCCACAGGATCACCATGTCCAGCACTTCTTCGCGCGTCTTGCGGCGCACGAAGACACCGCGGCGCGGCACGCTTTCGACTAGACCTTCGTGTGACAGCCTCGCCAATGCCTCGCGGATCGGCGTCCGTGAAACGCCCAGCCGGTCCGCGACCTTGCGTTCGTCCAGACGCAGATCCGCATCTGGCTGATAGATGTCGATTTCCAAGATCGCCGCGCGCAGGGCCTTATAGGTATAGTCCTTGAGCGTGAAGGTCTCGTCGATAGGCTTCAGCTTGTCGTTGATCGACATGATCGGCTTCCCCGCCCCACGCCCCTCCCGGGCGAATACTCCACTGCAGACGACCGTTTCCTCCCCGGCCGGTGCGTGTTCTTGGTATACCTTACACCAAACGCATGACCCGTCAAACCGATTTTTCTTCGCGTTTTTAAAGCCAACGCCAAAGCTTGCCGTTGACTTGAGAACGCTTGGCATACAATATACCAGATGAGCAGGAGGGGGAGGATTCATGCTCATCCGGTCCAATGATTCGGCGCTGGTCGTCGTTGACATGCAGGAACGTCTGGTGCCCGCGATGCAGGCGCCGGCTCGGACGATCAAGAACGCGCGCCTGCTGCTTCGCGCGGCGCGTCTGACCGGCGTTCCCGCCTTGCTGACAGAGCAATATCCCCAAGGTCTGGGTCACACCATCCCAGAGATCGCCAATGAGGCCGAGGGCGTGCAGGTCATGCCCAAGATCCACTTCTCCTGCATGGAGGATGAGGATTTCGCCGCGGCGTTTCACGGTCTCGGCCGCAGCCAGGTCGTGCTGTCGGGGATGGAGGCGCATATCTGCGTCGTCCAGACCGCCGCCAGCATGGTCGAGGCGGGCTATCAGGTCTTTGTCGTCTCGGACGCCACGGCATCGCGCACGATGGAAAGCGAACGCGCCTGCCTGCAGCGGCTGAATGCCGCCGGTGTGGGTGTGGTGACGACAGAAATGGTCATCTATGAGTGGCTTGGAAAAGCCGGAACGCCGGCTTTCAAGGAGATGCTGGCGCTGGTCAAGTGACCGGCCCGGCCAACGCGGAAGGGAGACAGGATGAACATTCACGAACATCAGGCCAAGGAGATCCTGAAAGGATACGGCGCCCCCGTCGCCAAGGGCGCGGCGGTCACCGACCTGTCGCAGGCCGAGGCGGCGGTCGATTCGCTGCCCGGGCCTGTCTGGGTGGTGAAAAGTCAGATCCATGCCGGTGGTCGCGGCAAGGGCAAGTTCAAGGAGTTGGGTCAGGACGCCAAGGGCGGCGTTCGCGTCAGCTTCTCGCGCGACGAGGCGCTTGAAAACATCCGCGAGATGTTCGGCAAGACGCTGGTGACGGCGCAGACCGGCGAAGGCGGCAAGCAGGTCCAGCGCCTGTATGTCGAGGACGGCGCGGACATTGATCGCGAGCTGTATCTGTCGATCCTGGTCGATCGCGCGGTCGGCAAGACCGCGTTCGTCGTCTCGACCGAAGGTGGGATGGACATCGAGACGGTCGCCCATGACACGCCCGAAAAGATCACCACTCAGCCGATCGATGCCAGCAACGGCTGCACCGAGGCCGATGCCGCCAAGCTCGCCGATGCGCTGAAGCTGGAAGGCAGCGCACGCGAACAGGGGATGAAGCTGTTCCAGACGCTCTACAAGGCCTTCGTCGAGAAGGACATGAGCCTGCTGGAAATCAACCCGCTGATCGTGACCAAGAAGAACGAAGTTCAGGTTCTCGACGCCAAGGTCAGCTTCGACGGAAACGCGCTGTTCCGTCACGACGATATCGCGGCCTATCGCGACGAGTCCGAAGAGGACGCCAAGGAAATCGAAGCCAGCAAGTACGACCTCGCTTATGTCGCGCTGGATGGTGACATCGGCTGCATGGTGAACGGTGCCGGTCTCGCGATGGCGACGATGGACATCATCAAGCTTTATGGCGCCGAACCCGCGAACTTCCTCGATGTCGGCGGCGGCGCGACCAAGGAGAAGGTCACCGCGGCCTTCAAGATCATCACCTCGGACCCGAACGTGAAGGGTATCCTCGTCAACATCTTCGGCGGGATCATGCGTTGCGACGTGATCGCCGAGGGCGTGGTCGCCGCGGTCAAGGAAGTCGGCCTGAAAGTGCCGCTCGTCGTCCGCCTGGAAGGCACCAAGGTCGAGGAAGGCAAGAAGATCATCAACGAAAGCGGCCTGAACGTGATCGCGGCGGACGACCTGGACGACGCGGCGCAGAAGATCGTCAAGGCTGTGAAAGGGTAAGCGCATGTCCATCCTGATCGACAAGAACACCAAGATCATCGTGCAGGGTCTGACCGGCAAGACCGGGACCTTCCACACCGAACAGGCGCTGGCCTATCACGGCACCAAGATGGTCGCCGGGACGCATCCCAAGAAGGGCGGCGAGAAATGGACCGGATCGAACGGCGAAAGCCTTCCGATCTTCGCCTCGGTTGCCGAGGCGAAGGAGGCGACCGGCGCCACCGCCAGCGTGATCTACGTGCCCCCGGCTGGAGCTGCCGCGGCCATCGAGGAGGCGATCGACGCCGAGATCGATCTGATCACCTGCATCACCGAAGGCGTGCCGGTCCAGGACATGGTCCGCGTCAAGGAAAAGCTCGATGCCAGCAAGAGCCGTCTGGTCGGCCCGAACTGCCCCGGCCTGATGACGCCCGATGAATGCAAGATCGGCATCATGCCGGGTTCGATCTTCAAGAAGGGTTCGGTGGGCGTGCTGTCGCGCTCGGGCACGCTGACCTATGAGGCGGTGTTCCAGACCACCAACGCCGGCCTTGGCCAGACCACCGCGGTCGGCATCGGCGGCGATCCGGTGAAGGGAACCGAGTTCATCGACATTCTGGAGATGTTCCTGGCCGATCCGGCCACCGAATCCATCATCATGATCGGCGAGATCGGCGGTTCGGCCGAAGAGGATGCCGCGCAGTTCCTGAAGGATGAAGCGAAGGCCGGGCGTTCGAAGCCGGTCGTGGGCTTCATCGCCGGACGGACCGCACCTCCGGGCCGGACCATGGGTCACGCCGGTGCCGTCATCTCCGGCGGCAAAGGCGGCGCCGAGGACAAGATCGAGGCGATGGAATCCGCTGGCATCAGCGTGTCGCCGTCGCCCGCGAAGCTTGGCGAGACGCTGGTCGCGAAGTTGAAGGGCTGAATTCTCGTCGGGCCGGACAAAAGTCGTGCCGGCCCGACGAATGTACGCCTAAGTATACTGAAAAGACTGACTTTTCCTACTTCATTGGTCGCACAATGATGTGCTAGCATTTGACCATAGGCGCCATGTCGGGGAGAGGTTTCCCATGCGCCGTCAGACGTTCTGCCGGTGACGGCCGACACGGGTTTGAGGAGAATGCTCACCATGACTTATCGGGTTCTGATCTTGGGGGCCTCGTACGGCTCGCTGCTTGGCACCAAGCTGATTGCCGCGGGGCACGACGCCACGCTCGTCTGCCGCGACAAGACCGCGCGCCTCATCAACGAGAAGGGGACCGAGGTTCGCATCAAGCTGCGTGACGAGGATGATCATCGCGCCTTCCGCTCGGGCGATCTGCCCGGCAAGCTCGATGCGGTCACGCCCGAGGACGCGGATCCCGCCTCTTACGATCTGGTCTGCCTGGCCATGCAGGAGCCGCAATATTCCCACGCGGAACTGAAGGATCTGCTGCAGCGGATCGCCAAGGCGCGCGTGCCCTGCATGTCGATCATGAACATGCCGCCGCCGCCTTATCTGAAGCGGATCCCTGCGCTGAAGGATGCGTCGTTGGACGAGGCCTTCTGCGATCCGGCAATCTGGGATGCGTTCGATCCCGCGCTGATGACCCTGTGTTCGCCCGATCCGCAGGCTTTCCGCCCGCCCGAGGAAGACGCGAACGTGCTGCATGTCGGACTGCCAACGAACTTCAAGGTTTCGACCTTTGGCGATGACAAGCACGATGCGATGTTGCGCACCCTGGAAGCGGACATCGAGGCCGTGCGGGCCGACGGCAAGGACGTTCCGGTGAAGCTGCGCGTCTTCGACTCGCTCTATGTGCCCTTCGCCAAATGGGCCATGCTCGCCACCGGCAATTACCGCTGCATCCTTGATGACGGTGTCCAGCCGATTCGCGATGCGGTTCACAAGGATCAGTCGGCCTCGCGTGAGATTTACGGTTTCGTCAACGACGTCGTGGTCGGTCTGGGCGCCGCGCCGGAAGACATGGTTCCGTTCGAGAAATACGCTGCCGCAGCGGAAAAGCTGTTGAAGCCTTCGTCAGCGGCACGCGCCATAGACGATGGCGCGACCGGGATCGAGCGCGTCGACAAGCTGACGAAGCTGGCTGCTGGCGCGATCGGGCGCAATCACCCGGTTCTCGACCGGACGGTCGAGACGGTGGATTCCCGTCTCAAGCAGAACGCCACCGAGACGGTGTAAAGATGATGGCCGCGTCCCCTCTGCGTTGCTAGACCGACGCATGTGACGCGGCTCATTCTTTTCAACAAGCCTTTCGGGGTATTGCCCCAATTCACGGACCGCTCGGCCACGCCGCGCCCCGTGCTCGCCGATTATATCGATGTGCCGGGCGTCTATCCGGCCGGGCGACTGGACATGGACAGCGAAGGCCTGTTGCTGCTGACCGATGACGGGCGGCTGCAGGCCCGCATCGCCGATCCCGAACACAAGCTGCCGAAGACCTATCTGGTGCAGGTCGAAGGGATTCCGGATGACGCGGCCCTTGCGGCCCTCGCTGATGGCGTCACGCTGAAGGATGGTCTGACCCGTCCTGCCGAGGCACGACGGATCGAGCCACCCATGCTGTGGCCCCGTGATCCGCCCGTTCGCGAACGAAAAAGCGTTCCGGATTGCTGGATCGCGCTTATCCTGCGCGAGGGACGCAACCGGCAGGTGCGCCGGATGACCGCCGCTGTCGGGCATCCGACCCTGCGTCTCGTCCGGTGGGCTGTCGGTCAGTGGACGCTGGACGGGATCGCGCCGGGGACATGGCGCGACGCGCCATCGCCTCACCGCTAGCGGCTCTCGTCGTTTCCGGTGCTGCGTGATACCACAGGCTGAACCGGCTAAGGGACAGACACGTGGCGACCATAACAATGCGCGCAGCGAGGCGGGGGCGATGACGCCGAACGCGCGCGTCGCGGCCGCGATCGCGATCCTCGATGATGTTCTCGCAGGGGCGCCGGCCGAACAGGCCTTGCTGCGATGGTCGCGCGCGAGCCGCTTCGCGGGATCCGGGGACCGGGCGGCGGTGCGCGATCTCGTCTTCGACGCACTTCGCCGTCGTGGAAGCTGGGCCGCGCTTGGTGGCGGTCCCGATGCCCGCGCATTGATGATTGGCCGTTTGCGCGAGGAAGGAATTGATCCCGCTGCCGTGTTTACCGGGGCGGGGCACGACCCGTTGCCCCTGCTGGACACAGAGGGGTACGGTGACGCGACCGTCGAGCCCCTGCGCGATATTCCCCACTGGCTGATCCCGATCCTAAGCAATGACTTGGCCGACGATCTTGAACGCTTCTCCCAAATGATCCGCGATCGCGCGCCGGTTTGGTTGCGGGTCAACGCGCGACGCGGCAGCCCGACAGAGGCAACCGCGTCGCTGGCCCGCGATGGGGTGACGGCTTCGGCCCATGCCGACTGGCCCTCCGCTCTGGAAGTGACGGACGGTGCGCGGCGGATGACGCGAGCGACGGCCTATGTCGAGGGTCTGGTCGAGTTACAGGATCTGTCGCCGCAGATCGCCTGCCTGTCATTGCCGCTGGCGGACGGCGATCGCGTGCTGGACTATTGCGCAGGCGGCGGCGGCAAGGCGCTCGCACTGGCGGCACGGGCGCGCATCGACATCGAAGCCCACGACGCCGATCTTGATCGGATGCGGGATCTGCCCGCGCGCGCAGCGCGTGCGGGAACACCTGTCAAACCGGTCGACCGGCCTGACGGACTTTACGATCTGGTCGTTGCCGACGTTCCCTGTTCCGGATCGGGAACCTGGCGGCGGACGCCGGACGCCAAGTGGCGCCTGACATCGGAACGTCTGGCCGAACTCGTGGCTCTGCAAACGGCGATTGTTTCCCAGGCAGCGGACCATGTCCGGCCGGGGGGGCATCTCGCCTACATGACCTGCTCGGTGATCCGCGCCGAGAACGACGGGATCGTCGACCAGTTCCTCGACGCGCGGGACGACTTTACCCTGGTCTCGCGCGACCTGCTTCTGCCTCCCAAAGGCAGCGACGGTTTCTTCCACGCCTTGCTGCGGCGAACCGAAGATGGTTGAGCCGGTGCGCCGCGGACGAGCGTCCCCCGCGATTAACGCGATCTTAAGAAATCCGGCCCTAGACCTGCAGCAGTCGAAAGCTCGCTGGGTAAAGGTCGTGGCGCATATGGATGAACATCTGGGATTGTCGCGCAACGCGTTGTCCTTCGTGCCGATGCTGATGCTGCCGGCAGCGATCGGGGCCTTGGTCCTTCTCGCGTTTCCGGGCAGCGCAAGCGGCACCACCGCGATCATCTTCGCCTCTGTCGCGCTGTCCTGGTACCTGCTGGGCGGGGCGATATCGGCCAGCCACGCGCTGCGCGGCATCGCGTCGCGTCGGGCGCTGCGCGCGATCCGCGCGCAGGTGGTTGAAGCACCCGAGGCGCTGTGGATCTGCGACACGGCGGGGCTGGTCCTGCTGGAAAGCCCGTCCGCGCGTTCTGCCTTCGGCGAGATGACCGGGCGGCGTGTCGACGCGTTGGTCGGCCGTTTCCGTGCGGATGCGCAGGATGTCGTGGCTCGCCTTTCGGGACGCGCCTGTGAGGGTCGGCGCGCCGAACTGGACCTGCCCCATGGCGAGACGCTGGCCGTCAACCGCGTCGGCGGCTCTGATCTTCAGGTCTGGTCGCATCATCCGCGTGACGTCGTGCCGCCCCATGTCGAGGCCGATCCGCAGCCCGAGATTGCCAGCGACGTTGGCCCGGCTGCCGATTTCGAGCACCTGCCGGTCGCACTCGTCCAACTGGACGCAGCCGGTATCGTGCGCCAGGCCAACGCGGCGGCGCGCGCGCTGGTCGGTGGTCTTTTTGCGGATACGCCTCTGGGTGCGCTGCTGGAAGGCCCGGGCCGCGCGGTTGGGGACTGGGTTTCTGACGTCGCTGCGGGTCGCGCGGACAACCGGGTCGAAATCCTGCGACTGCGTCGCGACGACGCTGAACAATATTTCCAGGTTTCGCTTTCTGCGGACCGGGCCGATCCAACTGCACTGATCGCGGTACTGACCGATGCCAGCGCCCTGAAGAAGCTCGAGGTGCAGTTCGCGCAAAGCCAGAAGATGCAGGCGATCGGTCAGTTGGCCGGTGGGATCGCACATGATTTCAACAACCTGCTGACCGCGATCTCAGGTCACTGCGACCTGCTGATGCTGCGCCACGACAAGGCCGATCCGGATTACGCCGATCTCGACCAGATCAGCCAGAACGCCAACCGTGCCGCGGCACTGGTAAGCCAGCTGTTGGCATTCTCTCGAAAACAGACGCTGAAGCCCGAGGTTCTGGACCTGCGCGACACGCTGGCCGATCTGACTCATCTGCTGAACCGTCTGGTGGGCGAGCGGATCGCGCTGCGCATCCAGAACGAACCGGCGCTTCAGACGATCCGCGCCGACCGACGGCAGTTGGAACAGGTGATCATGAACCTGGTCGTCAATGCCCGCGATGCGATGCCAGAGGGCGGCGACATCACCGTCCGAACCCGGAACATCCATCTCGACCAGTGCGAAACCCGGGGCCGGGTCACCTTGCCGCGTGGAGCCTTCGTGCAGGTCGAGATCAGTGACGAAGGTACCGGCATCCCGCCAGACATCCTCGACAAGATCTTCGAGCCGTTCTTCACCACCAAGCGCGTGGGCGAAGGGACCGGACTTGGCCTCTCGACCGCCTACGGGATCGTCAAGCAGACCGGTGGCTATATCTTCTGCGACAGCGTGATCGGTCAGGGGACGGTCTTCACATTGCTCTTCCCGATCCACGAAGCCGCGCCCGATCAGATCGTCCGTCCCGGTCCGTCGCTCAAGGCTCAGGCCGGGCCGACGCCCGATCCCGAACAGCCCGCGACCGTTCTGCTGGTCGAGGACGAGGCGCCGGTCCGCGCTTTCGCTGCGCGCGCATTGCGCCTGAAGGGCTTCGACGTGCTGGAGGCGGATTGCGCCGAAGCCGCTCTGGACCTGCTGGCCGACGACCGCATCAAGGTCGATATCTTCGTCACCGATGTGGTCATGCCGGGTATGGACGGCCCAAGCTGGGTTCGCCGCGCGCTGAAGGACCGGCCAGAGGCGAAGGTCATCTTCATGTCGGGCTATACCGAGGACATTTTTGGCGAGGGGCATGCGCCGGTTCCGAACTCGGCCTTTCTCGCCAAGCCCTTCACGCTGGTCGAATTGACCGATTCCGTGTCACGCCAGCTGAGTGCGACATCGACGCGCGAGACGCGTCACTGAGATCGCGTTTTTAGCCCAGGGACCGGTAAAGCGTCACGTCGGCGTCCATCGCCTTCGTCAGCACCGCAGCCTGATCATCGGACAACGCGACGTCGACGCTGGGCGGCACGTTCAGGCGAGGCAGCTCGACCACACAGTCGAGCCGCTCTTCCAGGAAGTCGACGAAAGCGGGCATGTCCTCGTAACGGAAGATGCGATCGATCCTCGCACCGTCCTGGGTCAGCACGTCGGATTGGCGGCCGATCCCGAGCCGGTCGGGCCCGCCCAGGGCCGCATAGTCGCGAGCGAAATCCGCAAAGGTGATCCCGGCCATCGCATGAACGGGATCGTCTTGGTCGTCGCGCTGACGAAAGCGGTACCAGCTGCGTAGCCAGTCGATCGGCTCGCGCATCAGCGCGACGGTGGTAAACTCACGCCGATCCTCGGCGCCGAGCCAGGGTGCGACATGCGCGCGCCAGGTGGCTATCCCGGTATGCTTCAACGCGGCGGGTCGGGTGATCGCCACCGAAGCAAGCGGCTCCAGCGCGGCTTCGATCGCGGTCGACCCGGCCTTGGGCGTGGCCAGAAACACCAGTCGCTGGTCCCAGAAGATCAGCATCGTCCGTCCTTCCAATTCGGGCCGAGGCTGGATAGCGGCCGCAGATGGTCGTGTAAACGGCGAACAACGCATGCGTAAACGCTTTCTTAACCACGGATCGACAAAGATGAATTTGCGAATCGGCGCGGGCCGCGAAGATGCGATCCCGCTTGCAATTGCCGGGCTTTTCGCGCATTCAGGGCGAGAACAAGTGGCGAACATCCGCTTGGGTCGAGCAGATTGCCCCCAGAAAGGGGGTGTGAAATAACGGGTGAGAAAGCATGGCAATCGCGAGCATTCTTGACATGAACGACAAGCGGTCGGCGGACAGGCAGAAGGCCCTGGACAGCGCCCTGGCACAGATCGAACGCCAGTTCGGCAAGGGCTCGATCATGAAGCTGGGTGCCGACAACCCGGTCCAGGAGATCGAGGCGACCTCGACCGGCAGCCTCGGGCTCGACATCGCTCTGGGGATCGGTGGTCTTCCAAAGGGCCGGATCATCGAGATTTACGGGCCGGAAAGCAGCGGCAAGACGACGCTGACGCTGCATGCCGTGGCCGAGGAACAGAAGAAGGGCGGCGTCTGCGCATTCGTCGATGCCGAACACGCGCTGGACCCTCAATACGCGCGCAAGCTGGGCGTGAACCTGGACGAGTTGCTGATCAGCCAGCCCGATACCGGCGAGCAGGCGCTGGAGATTGTGGACACGCTGGTCCGGTCCGGCGCGGTCAGCATGGTGGTCGTCGACTCGGTCGCCGCCCTGACGCCCAAGGCCGAGATCGAGGGCGACATGGGCGACCATCAGGTCGGGGCGCAGGCCCGCCTGATGAGCCAGGCCATGCGCAAGCTGACCGCCAGCATCGGTCGCAGTAATTGCATGGTCATCTTCATCAACCAGATCCGGATGAAGATCGGCGTCATGTTCGGCAGTCCTGAAACCACCTCTGGCGGCAACGCGCTGAAGTTCTATGCCTCGGTCCGGCTCGACATCCGCCGCACGGGATCAATCAAGGATCGCGACGAGGTTGTGGGCAACTCGACCAAGGTGAAGGTGGTGAAGAACAAGGTCGCACCTCCGTTCCGGCAGGTCGAATTCGACATCATGTACGGCGAAGGCATTTCCAAGACCGGCGAGTTGATCGACCTTGGCGTGAAGGCCGGCGTGGTCGAGAAATCGGGCGCCTGGTATTCCTACGGTGACGAGCGCATCGGTCAGGGCCGTGAGAACGCCAAGCAGTATCTGCGCGACCACCCCGAGATGGCCTATGACATCGAGGACAAGATCCGCGCGAGCCATGGTCTCGATTTCGGCGCCACCCCGGACGAGGAAGACCTGACCGAGGATTGAGGCGGCAGTCGCCACGAATGTGACCCTTGATGCACCGCCGCGCCCCGCGCGGCGGTGTTTTCACATCGGCACACCCCTGCCATCTCTGCTCTTTCCATACACGGCCCCGTGATTTCCCCGAAGCGGATCGCTAAGCTGGCGCAAATCTCAGGGAAGGACGCAGCATGAAACATGTCTCCATCATCGCGCTAAGCCTTGCGCTGGCCGCCGGGCCGGCCTTTGCACAGGAAGGCTATCGCCACGCCGAAGAGGAGATCGGCACCGTCGAGCAGATCTATGACGGTGATCTGCTTCCCGATCTTGCCGTCAGCACGTTCCGCAACATCGACCGTCTGTTTCCGACAAGGACCGTGCCGGCCTCGGACAACCCGCATCCGCTGGAACCCGCCGCGACGCCGATGGGCGACGTCACCGCAGAGGCAAACGATCAGACCTACGAGATCGACGATTTCGTGGCGCTCGACAGCGTGACCGGGCTGATCGTCCTGAAGGATGGCAAGGTCGCCTACGAGATCTATCAACGTGGCAACGGACCCGACACGCGCTGGATGTCGATGTCGATCGCCAAATCGGTGACCTCGACGCTAATCGGGGCAGCGATCAAGGACGGCAGCATCTCGGGACTGGACGCGCTGGTGACCGATTACGTCCCCGACCTAGCCGGCAGCGCGTATGACGGCGTAACGGTCGAGCAGATCCTGCAGATGTCTTCGGGCGTCGAATGGGATGAAACCTACACCGATCCTGACAGCGACCGCCGTGACCTGCTGGCGGCCCAGATCGCGCAGGAACCCGGCGCGCTGATGAAGGTCATGGCCGGATTGCCGCAGGCGCATGAACCGGGGACCGCGCACAACTATTCGACTGGCGAGACCTCGGTCGCGAGTGAGATCGTGATTGGCGCGACCGGCAAGAACCTTGCCGACTACCTCGCCGAGAAGATCTGGCAGCCTTACGGGATGGAAGCCGATGCCGAATGGTGGCTGGATGCCGAGGGCGGTCACGAGATCGGCGGCAGCGGTCTGTCCGCGACCCTGCGCGATTTTGCGCGGTTCGGGCAGTTTTTCCTCGACGGGGGGATGATCGACGGACAGTCGATCCTGCCCGACGGCTGGACGGATACCGCAGGCCAGCCGGTGACATTGGCAAATGGCGAAACCGTCGAATACGGCCTGATGTGGTGGCCCGGCTGGACCGAGCCTTCGATCGCCGACAAGGCCTATCTTGCGATCGGAATCCAGGGTCAGAACATCTACATCAACCCGACGAAGAACGTGGTGATCGCGATGACCGCGGCGCAGCCCGAGCCGCTGGGCAAGGAGCCACTGGACCCGCTGGTGATGTTCGACGCCATCGCAGCCTCTTTCGACGAGGAATAAGTGCTGCTGCCGCCTAGCGGTCCGGGTCGATCGACATCGGCTTCTGGCCGCCGGGCGGCAGCCCGAAGAACCCCCGCACGGCGTCCAGAAAGGCGCCGTAGGGTCGGCCAAGCGCCATCATCAACGCCGCTGCACCCAGCGTGCCGCGCAGCAGTTCGGCAGCGCTGGCGCCGCCGGCCCAGATGATCGCCGCGTAGATCGGCACCTGAAACAGGAGCAACGCCGCAGTGTCCCAGCCCAGCCTGTGAAACCAACCGGACCTAGCGTGTGCCATCATCCAGTCGCGCCACACGCCGTAGGGTCGCGCGGTGAGCACCATCAGCGGCGCGCCGATCAGGCGCGCGCGAGCAACCTCGCCCCAGTCCATCCCGGCAATGAAACGCTCGTTCAGGGTCCCGGTGACGGTGAAGAACAACACCAGCGCGGTCGTGTCCGCCATGAAGGACAGTCCCGCCTTGCCCGAGTCGGTCTGCATGGATTGGCCCTTTCCACTTTACCCGTGCCGGGCCAGTGGCTAACAGTCAGGGTCGCCCGAGCCAAGGAAAACGCCATGCCCAGCCTGAACGACATCCGCTCGACCTTTCTGAGCTATTTCGAAAGAAACGGCCATCGCGTCGTCGATTCCAGCCCGCTGGTTCCGCGCAACGACCCGACGCTGATGTTCACCAACTCGGGCATGGTGCAGTTCAAGAACCTTTTCACCGGGGTCGAGACCCGCGATTACGTCCGCGCGACCACCTCGCAGAAATGCGTGCGCGCCGGCGGCAAGCACAACGATCTGGACAATGTCGGCTACACCGCGCGGCACCACACCTTCTTCGAGATGCTGGGCAATTTCAGCTTTGGCGACTACTTCAAGGAACAGGCGATCCCCTATGCGTGGGAATTGCTGACCCGCGACTTCGGCATTCCGAAGGACAAGCTTCTGGTCACGATCTACCATACCGACGACGAGGCGGCGGAAATCTGGAAAAAGGTCGCGGGTCTGTCCGATGACAAGATCATCCGCATCCCGACCAGCGACAATTTCTGGCAGATGGGTCCGACCGGTCCGTGCGGCCCGTGTACCGAGATCTTCTACGACCACGGCGACCATATCTGGGGCGGCCCTCCGGGTTCGCCGGACGAGGATGGCGACCGGTTCATCGAGATCTGGAACTTGGTCTTCATGCAGAACGAGCAGTTCGAGGACGGATCGATGCGCGCGCTCGACATGCAGTCGATCGACACCGGCATGGGGCTGGAGCGGATCGGCGCGCTGCTGCAGGGCAAGCACGACAATTACGATACCGATCTGATGCGCAGCCTGATCGAGGCGAGCGCGCACGCGACCTCCAGCGATCCCGACGGGCCGGGGAAGGTCCACCACCGCGTGATCGCGGACCATCTGCGGTCCACGTCGTTCCTGATCGCGGACGGAGTCATGCCCTCGAACGAAGGGCGCGGCTACGTGCTACGCCGGATCATGCGCCGGGCAATGCGGCACGCGCACATGCTGGGCGCACAGGATCCCGTCATGCACCGTCTGGTGCCGGCGCTGGTTCAGCAGATGGGTACGGCGTTCCCGGAACTCAGCCGCGCCAAGGCGCTGATCGAAGAGACGCTGCGCAGCGAGGAAACCCGTTTCCGCCAGACGCTGGACAGGGGCCTGCGGCTGCTGGACGACGAACTGGCAAAACTGCCCGAAGGGGCGACGCTGCCGGGCGAGGCGGCGTTCAAGCTTTACGACACCTACGGCTTCCCGCTGGACCTGACTCAGGACGCACTGCGCGAACAGGGCAGGTCGGTCGATACCGCCGGCTTCGACAGCGCGATGGCCGAACAGAAGGCCAAGGCGCGCGCAGCCTGGTCGGGCAGCGGCGAGACCAGCGATGCGGCGATCTGGTACGATCTGGCCGAGAAGCATGGCACGACCGAGTTTCTGGGCTACGACACCGAAGAGGCCGAGGGTCAGATCCTAACACTGGTCCGCGACGGCGCCGAGGCGGGTGAGGCGGGCGAGGGCGATCAGGTCCAGATCGTCGTGAACCAGTCGCCCTTCTACGCGGAATCCGGGGGGCAGGTCGGTGACACCGGGCTGATCAAGACGGAAACCGGTGCGGCGCGGGTGACAGACACGAAGAAGGTCGCGGGCGTCTTCGTCCACATGGCCGATGTGACGTTGGGCACGATCGCACGCGGGCAGGGCGCGCAGCTTTCCGTCGATCATGATCGGCGCGGGATGATCCGCGCCAACCATTCGGCCACGCATTTGCTGCACGAGGCGCTGCGGCGGTCGCTGGGCGAGCATGTCGCGCAGCGCGGCAGCTTGAACGCACCTGATCGGCTGCGCTTCGACTTCAGCCACAATCACGCTGTGTCCGCCGAGGATTTGTCGAAGATCGAGGGCGAGGTGAACGATTTCATCCGCCAGAACTCGGCCGTCGAGACGCGGATCATGACGCCCGACGACGCGCGCGGGATCGGGGCGCAGGCTCTGTTCGGCGAGAAATACGGCGACGAGGTGCGGGTCGTGTCCATGGGCCGGCAGGGCAATTCCGGCAAGGGTACGGACGGCCAGACCTATTCGCTGGAATTGTGCGGCGGCACGCATGTCGCGCGCACCGGCGATATCGGGGCCTTTGCGCTGCTTGGCGACAGTGCGTCCAGCGCGGGTGTCCGCCGGATCGAGGCTTTGACCGGCCAGGCGGCGCTGGATCATCTGCGCAATTCCGACCGCCAGCTTGGCGAGATCGCGGGTCTGCTGAAAGCGCAGGCGGGCGACGTGGTCAACCGCGTGCGTGCGCTGGCCGACGATCGCAAGGCGCTCGCCGCCGAGGTCGCGACACTGAAGCGTCAGCTCGCCATGGGCGGCGGTGGCTCGGACGAAGCCAAGGAGATCGGCGGGATCAAGTTCATCGGGCGCCGGGTCGAGGGCGTCTCGGGCAAGGAGCTTGGACCGCTGGTCGACGAGATGAAGGCGAAGCTGGGCAGCGGCGCGGTGCTGGTGCTGGCAGAGGCTGACGGCAAGGCCACGGTCGCGGCGGGCGTGACATCGGACCTGACGGATCGGGTCAGCGCGGTGAGCCTGGTTCAGGCGGCGACTGCGGCGCTTGGCGGCAAGGGCGGCGGCGGCCGTCCCGACCGCGCGCAGGGCGGTGCGCCGGACCTGCAGGCAGCCGATGCGGCCATCGCCGAGGTCGAGAAGCTGATCGGAGAAAGCGCATGACGGCCCTGTGGATCGCCCATGTCACGGTGACGGATGCCGAGGCCTATGGCCGCTACGCCAAGGCGGCGGGCCCGGCCATCGCGGCGTTCGGGGGCAAATTTCTGGCGCGCGGCGGGCGCTACAGGCAGCTTGAGGGGAACGATCGCGCGCGCAATGTCGTCGCGCGTTTCCCGAGCTTCGAGGACGCCGTCGCCTGCTATGAAAGTGATGAATATCAGGCCGCGCTGGCCCATGCGAAGGGCGCGTCAGAGCGCGATCTGGTGATCGTCGAGGAGACGCCGCAGGACGGCTGAGCGTTCGGATTCAGCTCGTCTCGCGCGGGATCTGATCCTGCCTTGGCATCGTCGACTCGGCCGGCTTTTCTGCTGGTATGTCAGTGACCTGAGGGCTGACCGGGGGCGTCGCGGGCGGCGTTTTTGGGGCCGGGGGAGGTGCGGCCTCGACCGGATATTCGGGCTGTGGTGTCCGCGACTTGGCGGGCTCTGCCACGCTGTCGAGAGCGGGCATCGCGCGACGGAACACCAGGATGTTGTGATAGATCGTCGTGCGGCCGGTCAGGCCGGTGCGCTCTTCGCTGGGCAGAACCTCGGCGCGGACATATTCCCAGCCTTCTGCCGCGAGGCGGTTCAATTCGCCTGAAAAGGCGACGGCGTAGCGGTCGACCGGCGTCTTGGCGCCCTTGGTCTTCTCGCCGCGGGTCGGGGCGGGAATGACGGTGTATTCGTAGCGCATGGGACGGTCCTGCCTTCGGGTCGCGCTCGTGATAGTCCAGATCAGGCGTTAAGAAAAGCGCGTGCAACGGCAGCGTACGGTGGTGCGCAACAGCGCAACACCTTGGAGTGCGAAAGGCCCAGCGTTTGCTGGGTCTGATGGGTCACAGTGTGTACACCGCGCGTACACAGGCTGTACACAACCTGTACACAGGCTGCGGACGTGCGGTTCGGACATTGTTAAGGTTTCCGGCTGTGCCGGAATGCCTCCGGCGGGGATATTTGCCTGACGGATGAGAGGGTTGACCCGCATCCCACGCCTCGCTGGCCGTTGCGTGCCGCCACTGGCCACGCTTGCACGTGTCGGTTGCGAGGTTCAGACTGACCGGATCAATCGAAACGGGGAGTGGAACGATGAAAGCGGGACAATCCGTGATGCTGGCTTTGCTGCTGTCGGGAACGGCGGCAGGGGCGCAGCAGGCGACCGACGCCGTGGCGCCGGAAGCCGCCACCGAGGCCGGGGCACAGACCGACGCGTTCGAGGGCCTGAGCGAGGCCGGCCGGGACGCGATGGCCGCGAAGATGGCGGGCCAGCCGGTCGCGGCCGAGAACTGGATGGTGACGGCGGCGAATCCGCAGGCAGTGGAAGCGGGGGCCGAGGTGCTGCGCGCCGGTGGCAGCGCCGCTGACGCCATGGTCGCGGTCCAGACCGTGCTGGGTCTGGTCGAGCCGCAAAGCTCGGGCCTGGGCGGCGGGGCGTTCCTGGTGTGGTACGACGCGGCCTCGGGCGAGATGACGACGCTGGACGCGCGCGAAATGGCGCCGGCCGCGGCGACGCCGAAGCTGTTCCTGAACGACGACGGCACCACGATGGAATTCGACGATGCGGTGGTCGGCGGCCGATCGGTCGGGGTGCCGGGCACACCCGCGCTGCTGGAAGAGGCGCACCGGCGCTGGGGCAAGTCGAACTGGGCGGGCCTGTTCGATGCGGGCATCCGCCTTGCCGAGGACGGTTTCGCGGTCAGTCCGCGTCTGGCCGAACTGGTCGCGGGCGAGGGCGAGGCCCTGCAGCGCGATCCGGCCGTGACCGAATACTTCTTCCCCGACGGTGCCGCGGTCGCTGCAGGCGCGACGATCACCAATCCCGAATATGCCGAGGTGCTGCGCCAGCTTGCGGCCCAGGGGTCGAAGGCCTTCTATACCGGCGAAATCGCGTCTGACATCGTCGCCGCGATCAAGGGTGCCGACTGGAATCCCGGCGTGATGACGGTCGAGGATCTGGCGCGCTATCGGGTCGTCGAACGTCCGCCGGTCTGCGTCGAATATCGCGAGCACGACGTCTGCGGGATGGGCCCGCCGTCCTCAGGCGCGCTGACGGTGGGACAGATCCTGGGGATGCTGGGCGGCTACGATCTGGCGGCGCTGGGACAGGACAGCCCCGATGCGTGGCGGCTGATCGGCGATGCGTCGCGCTTGGCCTTCGCCGACCGGGGCCGCTACATGGCCGACAGCGACTTCGTCCCGATGCCGACCGAAGGGCTGGTCGATCCGGCCTATCTGGAGGAACGCGGCCAGCTTCTGTCGGGCGACGACAGCCTGCCCGAGGTCAGCGCCGGATCGCCGGGCTGGAGCCATGCGATGCTGTGGGGGCAGGACGACGCGATCGAGTTCCCCTCGACCTCGCATATCTCGATCGTTGACGGTGACGGCAATGCGTTGTCGATGACGACGACGATCGAAAGCGGCTTCGGGTCGCGGATCATGACCAACGGCTTCCTGCTGAACAACGAGCTGACCGATTTCAGCTTCGAGACCCATGACGAGGCAGGCTACCCGATCGCGAACCGCGTCGAGCCGGGCAAGCGGCCCCGGTCGTCCATGGCGCCCACGATCGTGATGAAGGACGACAAGCCGGTCCTGGTCATCGGCAGCCCGGGCGGCAGCCGCATCATCGGCTATGTCGCAAAGGCGGTGATCGGTTATCTGGACTGGGGTCTGGACGTCCAGCAGGCGATCGGCCTTCCCAACGTGGTGAACCGCTTCGGAACGATGGATGTCGAGGAAGGGACCGGCGCGGTCGAGATGGTGCAGGCGCTGACCGATATCGGGTTCGAGGTGAGCGAGACCGAGCTGAATTCCGGTCTGCATGGCATCGCGATCACCCCGGACGGTCTGGAAGGCGGCGCCGATCCCCGCCGCGAAGGCATCGCCTTGGGCGAATGAGCGCTGTCGGGCGGCGCCGTCAGGTGCCGTCCGAAATTAAAATTTTATATTTCGAAAGAGTGCGGTATCCAATGATTTAAGGATGCCGCACTATTATCGTGGGCGATCCAATCGTAGCCGATAAAATATGCCTTTTACATCGATGTCGCGGAAATGCGAAAGGGGACGGCGAATGCGCGACAGGCAGCGATGGGGCAAGAATGAGTGATGATCGATCTGACATGGCGCGCGCTGGAAGTGACAGCCTGGACGCCAAGATCTGCTTCGACATCTACGCGACGAATCTGGCTTTTGCCCGATTCTACTCGGTCTGGCTGGAGCCGCACGGGCTGACCTATCCCAACTACCTGGTGCTGACCCTGCTATGGGAACGCGATGGCCAGAGTCTGGGCGAGATCGGGGCCGCGCTAAGCCTGAAGTCCAACACGCTGACCCCGCTGGTCAAGCGGATGGAGGCAGCGGGCCTGCTGGTGCGGGAACGGTCCTCGGTCGATGAGCGGCAGGTGATGCTGAAGCTGACCACCAAGGGCAAGGCGCTGCAGACCACGCTGGCCGATCTGCCCGCCTGCACCGTGGCGGCCACCGGCCAGAGCCACGAGACGCTGCGCGCGCTGCAGCTGCAATTGCGGCAGATTCGTGCCCATCTGGGGCGCGAGCCACGATAGAGCCGGTCGTCGCGCCGCGTTTTCCATTGTGCTGTCGCCGGTCTCTGGCGCACAATCGGCAAAAATCCGGCAGAATGACGGGACAGGCATGGACTTTCGAACAAGTTTGCGCGGCGCGGTCGCGCTGGCGCTGATCGGCGCGACGCTGATCGGCTGCTCACGAGGTGGCGGCGGCAATCGCGAACTGGATTGCATGCAGCGTGCCATCTACTTCGAAGCAAACCGGTCAAGTCGCGTGGGCATGATCGCCGTCGGCAATGTGGTGATGAACCGTGTCCGGTCGGATCAGTTTCCGAACTCGATCTGCGGTGTGGTGGGGCAGAAGAACCAGTTCGCGCCGGGTGTCCTGCGGCGCGAGATGCGGGCCTTGCCGGACGTCCATTCGGCAGCGGTGTCCGTCATGCGCGGCGAGCGTGCGCCGGGGATCGGCAATGCGATGTTCTTCCATACGCATGGCTATCGGTTTGGCTATGACAACATGCATTACGTGCTGACCGCGGGCGGCAATGCCTTCTACGAGAAGCGGAAAAGCCATCTGGTGCGGCAACGCGCGCCGCTGCCACCGATCGACGGGATCAGGGGCCGCTAGGGGCACGACATGAAAAAGGCGGCGGTTTGACCCGCCGCCTTTGATCTGCCGTCGATGGCCAGGCTTACATGCTGGCCTGATCGATCGCGTCGCTGAGCGTCATGTAGGGGCTGCTGCTGCAGGCCGACGCGACATCCTCGGCCGAGAAGCCCAGCATTCCGGACGCGTCCATGCTGCCCGAGGCGCTGTCGCCCGACGCGCTGTCCGAGGACGCCATGTCCGTCGATGCGGCGTCGGTCGATGTGGCATCGGCAGAGGCAGGATCGCTGCCGGTCGCGGCCATGTCGCTCGATGCGGCGGTGTCGGAGCTTGCCGCATCCGTCGAGGCGCTGTCGCTTGCCATGTCGGTGGTGGCGGCGTCGGTCGAGGCGCTGTCGGCCGCGGTGTCCATGCTGCCGTCCGAGGCCGCGGTCGCATCCGTTCCTGCGTCAGCGGCCGCCGTGTCGGTCGATGCGCCGGCATCGGCGCCAGCGGTGGCATCGGTGGACGCCGCCATGTCGGTCGAGCCGGCATCAGTCGATGCCTCGCCCGAACCTTCGGCCGCGGTGTCCATCGGCTCTTCGACGCCGACCTCGGCCGCGGTGCCGCCGCTGGCGGTGGACTCGCCCGAACCGCCGCCGCTCATCGCCATGCCGGCTTCCTCACCCGCCTTGTAGCCTGCGACGTAGTAGAGAACGCCGTGCATGCTTTCGCTGTCCATGCTGGTCACGTCGGCGCAGGTCATGCTGGCGGGGTCCATCCCGGCCATGCCGGCGCCGGTGCTGCTGTCGGCGCTTTGCGCCATCGCCATGCCGGCGGGCAGGGCACAGATTGCGGTCATCGTGGCGAGTTTCATCTTGAAGGTCATTTGCAACTCCTCCGATTGCGTGTGCGAAGCCAATGTCCCGAATGGGCCGATGTTCCATCATCATTTGTTGGTCCTTCGGCTGGGACGGACGCAGCAGAACGGCATGCGCCGCCAAGCGCCTGAAGTGGCGCCGTTATCCGCGTGAGGGAGGGGTCGGCGAAAACCGGCCGGGCGGTTCAGCCGCCGAGCTTGCGGGCAACGAGTTCGTTGACCACGGCCGGATTGGCCTTGCCGCCGGTGGCTTTCAGGACCTGACCGACGAACCAGCCCGCGAGCTTGGGGTTCTGCTTGGCCTTTTCGACCTGCGCGGGATTCTCGGCGATGATGCGATCGACCTCGGCTTCGATGGCGCCGGTATCGGTCACCTGCTTCATGCCGCGCGATTCCACGATCTCGGCCGGATCGCCGCCTTCGGTCCACAGGATCTCGAACAGGTCCTTGGCGATCTTGCCGGAAATCGCGCCCGATGCGATCAGGTCGATCACGCCGCCCAGCTGCGCAGCCGAGACGGGTGAGGTCTCGACGCTGAGCCCTTCCTTGTTCAGCCGACCGAAAAGCTCGTTGATGACCCAGTTCGCGGCCTGCTTGCCGTCGCGGCCCTGCGCCACGGCTTCGAAATAATCGGCGTTCTCGACTTCCGCGGTCAGCACGCCGGCATCGTATTCCGACAGGCCGAGTTCCTTCACGAAGCGGGCCTTCTTTTCGTCCGGCAGTTCCGGCATCCCGGCGCCGATTCCATCGACCCAGGCCTGCTCGATTTCCAAGGGCAGCAGGTCGGGATCGGGGAAGTAGCGGTAATCGTGCGCCTCTTCCTTGGACCGCATCGAGCGGGTCTCGCCCTTGTCCGGATCGTAGAGGCGGGTTTCCTGCACGATCTGGCCGCCATCCTCGATGATGGCGATCTGGCGGCGTGCCTCATGCTCGATCGCGGCCTGGATGAAGCGCATCGAGTTCATGTTCTTGATCTCGCAGCGTGTGCCGAGATGGCCGAAATCGCCGGTCTCCTGATAGCGCTCGTAGGCGCCGGGCTGACAGACCGAGACGTTGACGTCCGCGCGCAGGTTGCCGTTCTGCATGTTGCCATCGCAGGTGCCGAGATAGCGCATGATCTGGCGGAGTTTCGCGACATAGGCCGCCGCTTCCTCGGGGCCGCGGATGTCGGGGCGGCTGACGATCTCCATCAGCGCGACGCCGGTGCGGTTGAGGTCCACGAAGGACATGTTCGGGTCCATGTCGTGGATCGACTTGCCGGCGTCCTGTTCCAAGTGGATCCGTTCGATCCGGACGCGGCGGGCGACGCCGGGACCCATGTCCACGATCACCTCACCCTCGCCCACGATGGGGTGGTAGAGCTGGCTGATCTGGTAGCCCTGCGGCAGGTCCGGGTAGAAATAGTTCTTGCGGTCGAAGGCGCTGCGCAGGTTAATCGCAGCCTTAAGGCCGAGCCCGGTGCGCACCGCCTGCGCCACGCAGAATTCGTTGATGACCGGCAGCATCCCCGGCATCGCCGCATCGACGAAGGCCACATGGCTGTTCGGTTCTGCCCCGAAACCGGTCGAGGCACCGGAAAACAGCTTGGCGTTGCTGGCGACCTGGGCGTGGACTTCCAGACCGATGACCAGCTCCCAATCCCCCTTCGCGCCGGCGATGACCTTGGGTTCGGGGGCGGTATAGGACAGATGATCCAGCATGGCGGCCTCGTATTCGTTCGGGCGGGTTTTACGGCAGGGCCGCGGATGCGGCAAGGGCGCGACGGCGCGGCGATCCCTTGCCGGTCGCGGACGGCTTTCGGCAAGTCCTTGCCGATGCAGGCCTATTCACCGAAATGCGAGGGACTTGAGCGTTTGCGCAAGGCCATCGGCAGGCTAACGAACCCGAAGAGCAACAGATCTTCGAGCGTCCATGACCCGCCTACGCCGCCCCGCGCCCCGCCTCGTCCTCGCCACATGTCTCGCCCTGGCCGTCGCGGGATGCGACGCGACGATGCAGGATCAGGGCGGCATGAACATGCTGGTCAGCCGCGATGTGAAGCGCCCCGAAGCCGATGTACCGGCCGCGGCCCCCGCCGTCGCGATGCGGTGGGGCAACAAGGCCGGATCGGACGCGTGGACGCAGGCGACGCTGCAGGCGCTGGACCGTCACGGCGTTCAGATGGTGTCGAACGTGCCGTCGGATATCGGCGTCTATTGCCCCGGCTATGCCGCGCGTGGCGAGAACGGACGCAAGGCGTTCTGGGCCGGCCTGCTGTCGGCTGTGGCCAAGCATGAAAGTACCTACAACCCCAAGGCCAGCGGCGGCGGCGGCAAATGGCTGGGCTTGATGCAGATCTCGCCTGCGACCTGGCGCAGCTATGGCTGCTCGGGCGAGATGATGAACGGCGCCGACAACATGGCCTGCGCGGTCCGGATCATGTCCAAGCAGGTCGGCCGCGACAACGCGGTCGCGGGCGGCAAGGGCGGCTGGCGCGGGGTCGCACGCGACTGGGCGCCTATGCGCAGCGCATCGAAACGCGCGGACATCGCAGCATGGACCAAGCAGCAGAGCTATTGCTCGCCTAAGGCGTGAACGGGCAGGGGGCGTTGCCCCCTCGGCCCCATGCCGGGCCTTACCCCCAGGATATTTCCGGACGGATGAGCGCTTAAGGCTTTCTCAACCCGAATCGGACAGGATGTTGTCACGGTACAGGCGGGGACGCCGATGACCGTGACGGAAGACGCCGCGCGCCCGGCCCAATTGTGGACGGGCGCGCGTGTGCGTTTCATCCGTCCGCAAATATCCCGGGGGGCGAGGAGCGCAGCGACGAGCGGGGCGGAGCCCCGCCGTCATCGGCGCATTAGCGCAGCGCCCCAAGAATGCGCGCCCAGGAGCGCGCGCCCTTGGCGAAGCTCTCGACGTCGTATTTCTCGTTCGGGGAGTGGATCCGGTCATCGTCGCGGCCGAACCCGATCAGCATCGAATCCATCCCGAGGATACGCTTGAAATCGCCCGCGATCGGGATCGAGCCGCCGGCGCCGATATAGGCGGCCTCTCGTCCCCATTCCTCGCTGAGCGCGGCCTTGGCAGCGGCAAAGGCGGGGTCCGACGTGTCCATCACGCTGGCCGGCGCGCCGCCATGTTCGTGGAACTCGACGCTGCAATCTTCCGGCAGGAAGCTCTGCACGTGATCGCGGAAGGCTTTGCGGATCTTCTCCGGATTCTGCTGTCCAGTCAGGCGGAAGCTGACCTTGGCCCGCGCCTCTCCCGGCAGGACGGTCTTGAACCCGTCGCCTGCATAGCCACCGGCGATACCGTTGATTTCCGCCGTGGGCTGGTTCCACGCCATTTCCAGCGGCGTCCGGCCCTTTTCGCCGATCGGTGTCCTGAGACCCACACGCGACAGGAATTCCGACGCGTCGAAGTTCAGTGCCTGCCAGTCGCGGGACAATTCGTCGCTCAGGTCCTCGACCCCATCGTAGAAGCCGGGCAGGGTGACGCGGCCGTTCTCGTCCTTCAGCGCGGAAAGCGCGCGGGCCAGGATCATGATCGGGTTCGCGGCCAGCCCGCCGAAGCTGCCCGAGTGCAGGTCGCGGTCGGCGGCGCGGACGACCACCTCTTCCCCGACGAGGCCCCGCAGCTGCGTGGTGATCGCGGGCCGGCCATCGGCGTAAAGCCCGGTATCGCAGATCAGCGCGAGGCTCGCCGACAGCTCTTCGCGATTTTCTGTCAGGAACGGAACGAGCGAGGGCGAACCCGATTCCTCCTCACCCTCGAACAGCAGGGTCAGGTTGGCGGGCAGGCTTCCGTGGACCGACTTCCATGCGCGGCAGGCCTCGACGAAGGTCATCAGCTGGCCCTTGTCGTCGCTGGCGCCGCGGCCGCGGATCAGGCGGCGGCCGTTTTCCTCTTCCAGAGCGGGCTCGAAGGGCGGGCGATTCCACAGGTGCAGCGGATCGACCGGCTGCACGTCGTAATGGCCGTAGAAAAGAAGCGGGCGCCCTTCGCCTTGGGGCGAAGTTGCGACGACCATCGGGTGGCCGGCGGTGTCGCGGACCGATGCCTCGAACCCCAGCGACTGCAGTTCCGCGCAAAGCCAATTGGCCGCGTCGCGCACATCGTTCTTGTGCGCCGGATCGGTGGAAATGGACGGAATCCGCAGGAAGTTCAGAAGCCGGTCCAGGGCCGCGTCCAGGCCCTGATCGAGGCGGTCGAGCACCGCCGAATCGTCACGCTTGTTGTCCATCGCTCACCTCAACTTGTTCAATTGACGTAAGGAACAGGATGCTCCTTTGGTCCAACGCGGTGTTTTTGGCCTGTCAATTTCAATCAATGGAATGTAACAAGTCGGCACGCGCGTGATCGGACCATGATCGCACCCAGCCAGCTACGCAAGGGACACGCCCGGAATGAACTTTGACGCTGCCCTCGACCGGGCTCTCGGCAAGCTGCATAACGAGGGTCGCTACCGCACCTTCATCGACATCGAGCGGCGCAAGGGCCAGTTCCCGCATGCGATCTGGACGAAGCCGGACGGGACCGAGCGCGAGATTACCGTCTGGTGCGGCAACGACTATCTGGGCATGGGTCAGCATCCCGTGGTGCTGGACGCGATGCACGAGGCCTTGGACGCGACCGGCGCAGGCTCGGGCGGGACGCGCAACATTTCCGGCACGACGGTCTATCACAAGCGTCTGGAAGCCGAGATCGCCGATCTGCACGGCAAGGAAACGGCGCTGGTGTTTTCCAGCGCCTATATCGCCAACGACGCCTCGCTGTCGACGCTGACGCGGCTGTTTCCCGGTCTGATCATCTATTCGGACCGGCTGAACCACGCATCCATGATCGAGGGGATCAAGCGGCACGGTGGCGAGAAGCGGATCTTCCGCCACAATGATCTTGATCACCTGCGCGAGATGCTGGAGGCCGACGATCCGGCCGCGCCCAAGCTGATCGCCTTCGAATCGATCTATTCCATGGATGGCGATTTCGGCCGCATCGGCGATATCTGCGATCTGGCCGAGGAGTTCGGCGCCCTGACCTATCTGGACGAGGTCCACGCGGTCGGGATGTACGGCCCGCGCGGCGGTGGCATCGCGGAACGCGACGGGCTAGCGCACCGGATCGACATCATCAACGGCACGCTGGGCAAGGCGTTCGGCGTGTTCGGTGGCTATATCGCGGCCAGTGCGAAGATGGTCGACGCGATCCGATCCTATGCGCCGGGTTTCATCTTCACCACGTCGCTGCCGCCATCGGTCGCGGCAGGGGCCGCGGCCTCGATCCGGTTCCTGAAAGGGCTGGGCGGCGCGCGCCTGCGCGAGCAGCAGCAGACCAACGCGCGCATCCTGAAGATGCGGCTGCGGGGGCTGGGCGTTCCGACGATCGACCACGGCAGCCACATCGTCCCGGTCCATGTCGGAAATCCGGTTCATTGCAAGATGTTGTCCGACATGCTTCTGAACGATTTCGGCATCTACGCACAGCCGATCAACTTCCCGACCGTGCCGCGCGGGACAGAGCGTCTGCGCTTTACCCCATCGCCGGTCCACGACGCCAAGCAGATCGATCATCTGGTGCGCGCGATGGATGCGCTTTGGTCACGTTGTGCACTCAACCGCGCGGAAATCAGCGCGTAATACACTTCCAGGGTGTAGCAGTCTCGCTTCCGTGATAACCATTGCTTAATGAGGCAGTGATAGCCTTGCGATTCGCGCGGGGCTGCAAGAAGAACACGGATACCTTGGCATGAGCGGGCTGCGGGCCACGATCCCGACGGGGGAGGATGTCCCGATGGAGGACACCAACGCCTATTTCGATGAAGACACCCGGTTGGGTGATCTGATGCGGGGTGAGCGGGCCACCAAGGGCAAATCGCTGCTGGACGTGCAGCGCGAACTGCGCATTCGCGCGTCCTACATCGCCGCGATCGAGAATTGCGACATCACCGCCTTCGACACGCCGAGCTTCATCGCGGGGTATGTGCGATCCTATGCGCGCTATCTGGGGATGGACGCGGAATGGACGTTCCGTCGATTCTGCACGGAATCGGGTTTCCAGCCCAGCCACGGAATGGCGCCGGCCGCCGCGGGGCCGAAACCCACGCGCCGCCCGTCCGAGCCGGTCGAGGCGCTGGCCAATCCCAAGGCACTGTTCATCCCGCAGCCGGAAAGCTTCTGGTCCTCGGTCGAGCCGAAGGCGATCGGCTCGGTCCTGGTGCTGGCGCTGCTCGCAGGCGGTCTGGCCTTCGGTGGCTGGTCGGTCCTGCAGGAGGTGCAGCGCGTCAACCTGACGCCCGGTGACGACGCACCCGAGATCATCGCGACGCTGGACCCCGTCGCGGGCGGGGGCGACCTGTCCGGGCCGGCGGCCGATGACAGCGACCTGACCGCACTGACGCGCGGCATGGCCCAGCCCGAGGCGCTGGACCGGACCTATCGTCCGCAAATTCTTGAAGCGCCGGTGCTGACCGCGCGCGACAGCCCGATCGCGGCCATCGACCCGCGCCTGGAACCGCCGGTCCAGACGGCCACGGCCGACACCGGGACCGCGCCGCAAGGTGCGACCCAGACGGCGGGCGCGTCGCCCGAGCAGGCGATGGCCTATGGCCCACAGCTTCCCGCCGAACAGCTTGCGGTGCGCACCGTGGCACCAGATGCGCCGGATCTGGAACTGCTGGCCGCGCGCCCGGCCTGGGTCCGCGTGACCTCGGCCGATGGCACGGTGCTTCTGGAAAAGATCATGGACGCGGGCGAACGCTTCACCCTGCCCAACATGGAAGAACCGTCGCTTCTGCGCACGGGCAATTCGGGCGCCGTCTATTTCGCGGTCAACGGACGGACCTACGGTCCGGCCGCGCCGGGACCGCAGGTGGTCAAGAACGTGGAATTGTCGGCCAGCAGCCTGACGGCGAACTATGCTTTCGCCGATGTCGCGGCCGATCCCGAACTGGCCGAGATGATCGCCGTCGCGCAGGCGGGCCCGGTGCCCGTCGATCCCGAAGAGGGCGCGTCGCAGGCCGACTGAACGGCCGTGCCAAGCCCTTCCCGCGCTTGACCTTCTGCGGGTTTCGGTCGACGCTGAACGCCCAGATCAGCAGGTGCGCCATGACCAGACCGCCGGCAGATGTTCCCCATCTTCGTCCTGTCCCGGACACCGATCCTGGACGCGACGATGATGCCGCGCGCCAGCTGGCCGATGTCGCCACGCGGCGCGCTGAAGAGGCGCTGATCGTCGATGTCGATGGGTTCGAGGGGCCGCTAGACCTGCTGCTGATGCTGTCGCGCACGCAAAAGGTCGATCTGATGAAGATCTCGATCCTGCGGCTCGCCGAACAATATCTTGCCTTCGTCGAGCAGGCGCGGCGGCTGCGGATCGAACTGGCCGCCGATTACCTGGTGATGGCCGCCTGGCTCGCCTTCCTGAAATCGCGCCTGCTGCTGCCGCCCGATCCCGAGGATGAGGGTCCGAGCGCCGAGGACATGGCCGCGCACCTTGCTTTCCAACTGGAGCGCTTGCAGGCGATGCGGCAGGCGGCGTCGCGCCTGATGGGCCGTGATCGCCTGGGCCAGAGCCGGTTCCAGCGCGGCGCGCCCGAAGCCGTCGCGCGCAGCAGGCGCACGGAATATCAGGCCGGGCTGATCGACCTCATGCGTGCCTATGCGCGGGTCAAGACCAAGGACGAGTTCCGTCCCTACGCCTTCGACCGTGATGGCGTCTTCACCATGGAGCAGGCGCTGGATCGGGTCCGCAAGCTGATCGGCTTTGCGGGCGACTGGACCGATCTGGCCGATTTTCTGCCTGATGGCTGGTCCGCCGATCCCGCCCGGCGCCGGTCCGCGACCGCCGCGACCTTTGCGGCCACGCTTGAACTGGCGCGTGAGGGCAAGCTGGAACTGCAGCAGGACGGCACGTTCAGCCCGATCACCATCCGGCGCAAACCGCATTGAGCGCGATGGAGGACGCAGAGGACAAGGTCGAGGACGAGACGCAGGGCTCGTCCTTCCCGCCGCCCCCTCTCGAAGCGCAGGAGAGGATGGTCGAGGCGCTGCTGTTCGCCTCGGCCGAGCCGCTTTCGGTGCGCGCGATGGCCGAACGCCTGCCGCGCGGCTGCGACCCGGCCGAAGCGGTGCGCGCATTGGCCGCCCGCTATTCCGGTCGCGGGGTCGTGCTGGAACGGGTGGGCGAGGGTTGGGCCTTCCGGACCGCACCGGACCTGTCCTTCCTGATGCAGACCGAAACGGTGGAGACGCGGCGCCTGTCGCGCGCGGCGACCGAAACGCTGGCGATCATCGCCTATCATCAGCCCGTCACCCGTGCCGAGATCGAAGAGATCCGCGGCGTCGCCGTCAGCCGCGGCACGCTGGATCAACTGATCGAGATGGGATGGGTCCGGGTCGGCCGCAGGCGCCAGACGCCCGGTCGCCCGGCGACCTTCGTCGTGACCGAAGGATTTCTGGATCATTTCGGGCTGGAAAGCGCCCGCGACCTGCCGGGCCTGTCCGAGCTTCGCGCCGCAGGACTGCTTGAATCCCGGCCAGATGGTCCGCTGGCCCCCCTTGCTAGCGCCGCGGAGGAGGAGGATACCGGGGAGGAGACGGGCGCCATCGACGGCGATCTGTTCGAGGACGACTAAGCCTCGATCCGCCGACGGGCGACGATGCGAAGGGGGGAACGCGATGCCGAAACCGAACCTGATCCAGCGGATCGCCGCCTTGTTCCGGCGCGGCAAGGCCGATGGGAAAGCCGGTGGCAAGTCGGACAAGCCGGCCGCATCGACCGTGCGCGCCGAAGCCGCCGCCCGCGCGCAGGCGGCCGCTCAGGCAGCCGCCAAGCCCGCATCCGCCAGCCGCGCGGCTGCCAAACGCGGACGTCAGGCGGCGCAGCGCAACAAGCACCGCTGATCGTTCAGTCGCGGAAGTAGCGGCTGTCCTTGACCTGATCCCAGGCCCAGACGACTTCCGACAGCCGATCCTCATCCGAGCGGTCGCCGCCGTTCATGTCGGGGTGAAGATCCTTGACCAAGGACTTGTACTGCTTTCGGATTTCGGTCCGCGTCCAGCCGTCCCTGGCTTCCAGGATTTCCAGCGCCTTGCGTTCGTTCGGGGGCAGCTTGCGGCTGACGCGGGCGCGCGCTTCGGGGTTGGTGCCATTCGCGCCCAGAATCTCGTGCGGGTCACTGACGCCGTGGCGCGCCCAGGCCTGTTCCTGGGTGGCCTTGCCGAAAGGTTTGGTCGGCCGTTCCCAGACCGTCGCGTTGTCCAGAAACTCTTGAAACTCGGCTTCGGACTGACCTTGGAAGTAGTTCCAGTTCAGGTTGTACTCGCGCACGTGATCCTTGCAGAACCAGTAGTAATCATCGAGATTTCTGGGGCTTTTCGGCGCCCGGTACTGACCCGGCTCGTCACAGCCTTCCTTGTCGCAGATCCGGGTCGAGGTCTCGAACGCGCCAGACATTCCGCGCCTGCCCTTGGAGCGGCGTTTCTTGTCCTTGGCAACCGAGAGGTCGAATCCGAACGGGTCGTTGTTGGTCATGCGAAGGGCCCTTTGCGACTCGGGACACGGAGTTTAGGTGTTTTGGGGGCAGAAGGAAGGGGCCAAGGATGATCGAAGACGAGATGCAGACGAAGCTGGCGGATTTGCGCCCCGAGCGACTGGAGATCGTGGACGAAAGCGAACAGCATCGCGGCCATGCCGGCTGGCGCGAGGGCGGCTCGACCCATTTCCGCATCCGCATGGCGTCGAAGGCGTTCGAGGGACTGAGCCGGGTGGAGCGACACCGGCTGGTCCATCGCACGCTGGGCGACATCGTGCCGCGCATCCACGCGCTGGCGCTGGAGCTTGATGTGCCGGGCGCTTCTGCCTAGACACGCCCATGACATCAGATCGGAGCGCGCGCGGATGAACGGGAAGACCACGGATTTCAACGATCGGATGCTGTCCCTGGGCCTTGCCCGCGTCAGCGAGGCCGCGGCCCATGCCTCGGCGCTGCTGATCGGGCGCGGCGATGAAAAGGCCGCCGATCAGGCCGCCGTCAACGCGATGCGCGACCAGCTGAACATGCTCGACATCAAGGGCACCGTGGTGATCGGAGAGGGCGAGCGCGACGAGGCGCCGATGCTGTATATCGGCGAAGAGGTCGGCAGCGGGCAGGGGCCCGAGGTGGATATCGCGCTGGACCCGCTGGAAGGCACCACGCTGACCGCCAAGGACATGCCGAACGCGCTGACCGTGATCGCGATGGCCCCGCGTGGGACGCTGTTGCACGCGCCCGACGTCTACATGGACAAGCTGGCGATCGGTCCGGGCTACGCCACCGATGTCGTCAGCCTGGACATGGCACCGGCTGAACGCGTGCGCGCACTGGCCGCCGCACGCGGTTGCAAGGAAAGCGACATCACCGTCTGCATTCTGGAGCGCGAGCGTCACGAGGCGATGATCACCGAGGTGCGCGAGACCGGTGCCGCGATCCGGTTGATCACCGATGGCGACGTCGCAGGCGTGATCCATTGCGCCGAGGCCGAATTGACCGGGATTGACATGTATATGGGGTCTGGCGGCGCGCCCGAGGGCGTTCTGGCCGCGTCCGCGCTGAAATGCATGGGCGGTCAGATGTGGGGCCGGCTGCTGTTTCGCAATGACGACGAAAAGGGCCGCGCCGAAAAGGCCGGCATCACCGATCTGGACCGCATCTATGCGCGCGATGATCTGGTGACGGCGGACGTGATTTTCGCCGCGACCGGCGTCACCAACGGCTCGATCGTGGCAGGGGTGAAGCGCGAGCCCGGCTACCTGACGACAGAGACGATCCTGATGCGGTCAAAGACAGGTTCGGTCCGCAGGATGATCTATCGCAACCCGGTGAAATAAGGGGCTCTGCCCCGTCCCTGCGGGACTCCCCGGGATATTTCTGGACGGATGAGACACGCATGGCGGCATTTCTGGGCGTCGAACGCTCGCTGACCGGGCGGCGCTGGATCGGCCCGGACACGGCACTGGAACGGCGCGCCGAAGGGTTGGCGCAGGCCGCGTCGCTGCCGCTGGCTGTCGCCCGCGTGCTGGCCGAACGAGCGGTCGAGCCCGACGGCGCCGCGCTGTACCTGAACCCGCGCCTGCGCGATCTGCTGCCCGATCCGCTTTCGCTGCGTGACATGGCGCTTGCGGCGGAACGGCTGGTCGCGGCGGTGACGCGGTCCGAGCGGATCGCGATCTTTGCGGATTACGATGTGGATGGCGGCGCCTCGGCCGCGCTGCTGATCGACTGGCTGCGGCTGCAGGGCAAGGCGGCGACGCTGTATGTGCCGGATCGGATCGATGAGGGCTATGGCCCGAACCCAACCGCGATCGCCGCATTGGCTGCGGATCACGACCTGATCGTCTGCGTCGATTGCGGCACGCTGAGCCATGAGGCGCTGGCGGCGGCAGCGGGCAAGGCCGATGTGGTCGTGCTGGACCACCATCTGGGCGGCGAGACGCTGCCGCCCGCCTTGGCGGTGGTAAACCCGAACCGGCAGGACGAGGATGGCACCCTGGGCCATTTGTGCGCGGCCGGGGTGGTTTTTCTGACGCTGGTTCAGGCCGGACGCGTCCTGCGTGAACAGGGTCTGCCAGAGCCGCCGTTGTTGCCGATGCTGGATCTGGTGGCGCTGGCGACGGTCGCCGACGTGGCACCGCTGGTCGGTGTCAACCGCGCCTTCGTGCGCACTGGGCTGCAGGTGATGGCCGACCGCCGACGGCCTGGCCTCGTCGCCCTGTCGGATGTCGCGCGGCTGGACGGGCCGCCAAGCGCGTTTCATCTGGGTTTCCTTCTGGGTCCGCGGATCAATGCAGGCGGACGCGTCGGTCGCGCCGATCTGGGCGCGCTGTGCCTTGCCGCGACCGAGGCGGTCGAGGCGGGGCGGCTTGCGGCCGAGCTGGACGGGCTGAACCGTGATCGGCGCGGGATCGAGGCTGCGGTGCGACTGGAGGCGATCGCGCAGGCCGAGGCGCGCGGTCAGGCGGGCCTGGCCTGGGCGGCGGGACCGGGCTGGCATCCGGGCGTCGTCGGCATCGTCGCGGCTCGGCTGAAGGAGGCGACGGGCCTGCCGTCTGTCGTGATCGGCGTGGAAGGCGGGATCGGCAAGGGCAGCGCCCGATCGGTGCCGGGCGTCGATCTGGGCCACGCGATCCACCGCCTGGCCGACGAAGGCTGGCTTCTGAAAGGCGGCGGTCACGCGATGGCGGCTGGTCTGACGGTCGAGGAGTCGCGGATCGAGCCTGCCATGGCGCGGCTGGCCGAATTGCTGGCGCCGCAGTTGCAGACGCGGCAGGGCAGTGCCGACCTGCGATTGTCGGGGTTGATCGAGGGCGCGGCGGCCACGCCCGAACTGATGCGGCAGATCGAGGATGCGGGACCGTTCGGGCAGGCCGCGCCCGCGCCGCGCTTTGCCTTTGCGGATCACCTGATCGACAGCGCGGGCCAGATGGGCGACGGGCATCTGCGACTGCAATTCCGTGCCCCTGGCGGTCCGGCGATGGAGGCGGTCGGCTGGAACGCGATGGCCGGTCCGCTGGGGCCGGAACTGGTCGGCGCGCGGGGTCGGCGGTTCCACTTGGCCGGAAAGTTGGAGCTGTCCACGTGGAACGGTCGCGCGCGGGTCCGCCTGCGGCTGGACGACGCCGCGCCGGCCTGAGGGCCTTTCGCCCTCCGGATCGCAGCGCTAGGGTCCGGACAACGTCAAAGGAGAATGCGATGAAACTGACCTGGCTTGGCCATGCAGGATTCCGGCTGGAGATCGAGGATGCGGTCCTCCTGATCGACCCCTGGATCAGCGGCAATCCGACCTTCCCCGACGGGCGCCGGGACGAGGCGATCAAGGATGCGACCCATATCCTTCTGACCCACGGACATGGCGATCATTCGGGTGACGTGCTGTCGATCGCCAAGGAACTCGGAATACCTGTCGTGGGGATCTTCGATCTGACTTCGGCCTGGGAAAAGCGCGAGGGGATCGAGGTCACGGGCTTCAACAAGGGCGGCACCGTCGATCTGGGCGGTGCGAAGGTCACGATGGTGAACGCGACTCATTCCTCGTCCATCGAGGGGAGCGACGGGCCTGTCTATGCGGGTCACGAATCAGGCTACATGATCGCGGGCGAGGGGCACGTGATCTATGTGTCGGGCGACACCGACATCATGGCCGACATGGAATGGATGGGCGAGTTGCATCAGCCCGATATCGGCATCCTGTGCGCCGGCGGGCATTTCACCATGGACATGAAACGTGCGGCCTGGGCTGCAAGGAAGTATTTTGATTTCAAGACCGTGATCCCCTGTCATTACAAGACTTTCCCGCTGCTGGAGCAATCGGCCGACGCCCTGGTCGAGGGCCTGCCCGGCGTCGATGTCCTGACGCCCGAGGTGATGGAGACGATCACGCTGTGAGCGGATTTCAGGATTTCGATCAGGCGGGTGCCGGGGGCGATCACGCGGCGCGGCTGCGCGGCCTTCGCGCGCGGCTGGAGGCGGCGGGGCTCGACGCGTTCATCGTGCCGCGCGCCGACGCGCATCAAGGCGAATACGTGGCCGACGCCGATGCGCGGCTGGCCTGGCTGACAGGGTTCACCGGCAGCGCCGGTTTCGCGATCATCACGCAGGACCGCGCCGGGGTGTTCATCGACGGCCGCTATCGCGTCCAGGTCCGGGCCGAGATCGATGGCGAGCACTTCACGCCCGTTCACTGGCCCGAAACTCGGCCCGCCGACTGGCTGAAGGACGCGCTGCCGGGCGGCGGCAGCGTCGGCTTCGAACCCTGGCTGCACACACGGCGCGAGATCGAGACACTTGAAAGCGGCCTGTCCGGTAGCGGGATCGAGCCCGTTCCGATCGAGGAAAATCCGATCGACGCGATCTGGACCGATCGACCCGCGCCGCCGGTAGGGGCCGCGCGCATCCATGACGACACAATCGCGGGTGAGACGTCAGCGGACAAGCGAGCGCGCCTGGCGGCCGATCTGCGCGAAGCCGATCAGGCCGCAGCGCTGATCTCGCTTCCCGATTCGATTTCCTGGCTGCTGAACATCCGCGGCGCCGATCTGCCGCGCAATCCGGTGGTGCAGGGTTTTGCGATCCTCGACGCGGACGGCCATGTGGCGCTGTTCGCCGATCCGGCGAAGTTCGACGATCAGGTGCGCGCGCATCTGGGCAACGCGGTGACGATCCTGCAGCCCCATGCGCTGACCGCCGCGCTGAGCGAGATGGCGGGGCCGGTTCGGCTGGACCCGCAGACCGCACCGGAACAGGCGTTTCGGTTGCTGGAGGATGCGGGCACGACCATCGCGCGCGGGCCGGACCCGGCGATTTTGCCCAAGGCGCGCAAGAACGACGCGGAACTGGACGGGATGCGCGAGGCGCATCTGCGCGACGGGGCGGCGATGGTTCGACTGCTGGCCTGGCTGGACCGGCATGGCCCGGACGGCCTGACCGAGATCGATGTGGTCGAGAAGCTGGAAAGCTTTCGGGCCGAGGCAGGGGTCACCGACATCAGCTTCGACACGATCTGCGGGTCGGGGCCGAATGGCGCGATCGTGCATTACCGGGTCAACCGCGCCAGCAACCGCGCGCTGTCGGCGGATGAGCTGCTTCTGCTCGATTCCGGCGGGCAGTATCCGGACGGCACCACCGACATCACCCGCACGGTCGACATGGGCTCTGCGCCTCAGGAAGTGCGTGGCCCGTTCACCGCCGTTCTTCGGGGGATGATCGCGATCAGCCGCGCGCGATTTCCGAAAGGGGTCGCGGGTGCGCATCTGGACGCGCTGGCGCGGCAGTTCCTGTGGGCCGAAGGGTTGGATTACGACCACGGCACCGGCCACGGCGTCGGCGCGGCCTTGTGCGTCCATGAAGGCCCGGTGCGCATCAGCCGGGTCAGCGACATGGCGCTTGAGGCGGGGATGATCCTGTCGAACGAGCCGGGCTATTACCGCGAGGGCGCATTCGGCATCCGCATCGAGAACCTGATCGTCGTTCAGCGGGTCGAGGCGGAAGCCGGCCGCGAGATGCTGGGCTTCGAGACGCTGACCTTCTGTCCGATCGACCGCCGACTGGTAGACGCGGAGGCATTGTCCCGCGATGAGCGTGGCTGGCTCGACGCCTACCACGCCGACGTTCTGGCGAAGATCGGTCCGCGCCTTGAGGGTGCGGACCGTGAATGGCTGGAGGCAGCGACCCGGCCAATGCAGGATCGCTGAAGCCGAGATCAGTTGGTCGGGACGGTTTCCGCTTCGGGCTCCGGCTGGGTCAGCGCGTCGAGTGATCGTTGCGCGCGGTCCAGCGCGCCAGATGCCGCAGCGCCTGCATCGTCAAGCGCCGCGCCGGCCGCATCCTCGATCGCGTCGGCGGCGTCGCGATACGGGTTCGCCTCTGCCTCATCCTGCGTGGCCGCCTCGACATCGGCGGCCGCTTCCGCCTCGGCCGCGGGGTCCGGCGTATCCTCCTGAACGGGCGCAGCTTCGGTTTCGGCGGCCTCTTCAGCGGTGCCTTCGACGACCGGATTCTCATCCATCGTCGCATCGGCATTAGTGGCGGCTGCGGCTTCCTCAGCCATCGTCACATCGGGAACCGCGGCATCGCCGCCCGACACGGTCAGCCCCAGAAGCCGCCAGGTCTGCATCCCGCCGCGATAGTAGCGGATGTTTTCGGCCGGAAAGCCGGCCTCGATCATCGCGCGGATCGCGGTGGGTGATTGACCGCACCACAACCCGTTGCAGAACAGGATCACCCGCTCTGCATTGGTGCAATCGAATTGGCCGTCGAAATCCGGGTCGCAGCCCAACTCGCCCAGCATCTCGACCGCTTGCAGATAGGGGATGTTGATCGCGCCGGGGATGGTGCCGGTCGCGAACCAGTCCGAGGTGCGTGAATCCACGACAATCGCGTCGCCCGATTCCAGCGCGTCGAGCAACTCCAGTTCTCCGATCGTCTCGACGCCGGGTGCGGGCTCGTGCGGCTGGATGCAGAAGGGTGGACAGTCGCGATTGACCACCGCCCATTCGCCCTCAAGCTTGGCACCTTCGGTCTGTTCGCGAGTGATCGTAACGGGGCCGCGCGTGGTCTCGACCGTGACTTCGGACATTTCGGGGGTGATGCCGACGCGCGGCGCCTCCGTGGCTTCCTGCGCACCGGCTAGGGCCGGGGCGGCAATCAGACAGGTCGTCAGAAGAAACTGGCGCATGGTTCATCCTCCCGCATTTGCTGAAGGGTGAACCCGTCAGGCCCACAGGTGTTCCCACCCGTTCAATCGAAGCGGGCCAGAACCTCATCCGTCAGGGCGTCGATCTCGGTTCTTGCGGGCGAGGCGCGGCGTTCGGCGACGCCTAGACCTTGGCCCAGCATCTCGGCAAAGGCCACGCGGTTCGACAGCTCTGCCGTGGCGACGGCCGCGCCCAGATCGGCGGCGCTGCCCGCGATTTCGGCGCCAAGCCGTGTGCCCTGCCGGGTGCGGTTCATCACCACCAGCACGTCGGCCTTTTCGCGCCGCGCCAGATCAAGCACACCCTCGGTCGCCCACAGATCGACATGGCTGGCTGACACGGGCACCACGACCAGATCGGCCACGCGCAAGGCGGGTCGCAGGTCGCTGTCGATCTTGGGGGGAGTGTCGATCAGCACGAAATCGAACCGCTTCTTCAGCTTTTCTGATTCGTAGCTGGCACCCCAGGCCGACGAGGTGGAAAATTCCAGTTCCTCATCCTCGCCGGTCCGCTCCATCCGTTCCATGAACCAGCGGCCCATGCTGCCCTGTGGGTCGGTGTCGACCAACGCCACGGAAAAGCCACGCTGACGCAATGCGATGGCAAGGTTCACCGCGATCGTGGTCTTGCCCGAGCCGCCCTTCTGCTGGGCGATGGTGATGATGCGTCCGGCCACGGCAGATCCCCTGTCAGCAGTTTCCGCAGTGCAGCATAAGTGGCAAAGATCCTGATTGCACGGAGAATTGCGCGATCAGAACACCGCCTGAACCTCGTACATGACTGGCTCGAAGCTCTTGCACATGCCGTGGATGACGCGGTTGCGCTCTCTCATCTCGGGGGTGCGGAGCATGGCCTGATAATCCTTGCGATCGCGCCATTGCGAATAGGTGCAGACGCGCGTCTGCGCGTCGTTCAGATGCACGGCGCCCGCGATGAAGCCCGGTTGCCGGCTGATCACGGTCGACCAAGCATCTTGCAGCAGATCGACCACGTCCTGCGCTGATCCGGGCGTCACCTCGAAGGTGCAGATCACGGTCTGGCCGTCGAAATCTTGGCGGATGTCAGGCATGGCGCGGTCCTCCCTGGCTGGCCCTGGGTCAAGGGTAAGGCGAAAGGGCCGGTCCTGCAAAGCGGCATTGAAGCCGTCGCGCGACGGGTGCAGGGTCGCCGCCGAGCAAGAAGGAGCGAACGATGATCCCGGTCTTCGACGGACATAACGATTTCCTGCAGCGGATGGTGGCGGCCGGACCGAACGCATCCGACCTGTGGTTGAACGGCGACGGAACCGGGCATCTTGATCTGCCGCGGATGCAGGCGGGCGGAATGGTTGGCGGCTTCTTCGCCATCTGGGTGCCGATGCCCGAGGGGCTGAACGATGGCCGCGCCGTCGAGATCATGCAGAACCCGCCCTTCGCGATGCCGCTGCCCGATGCTGCCGACGTGGCCGAGGCGGTGGGCCATGCCTTCGCACAGGCCAGCAAGCTGGTCGCGATGGAGCGGACGGGCACCGTCCGGATCGTGCGGAGCGCCGCCGATATCCGCGCCGCGATTGACGAGGGCAAGATCGCCGCGATCCTGCACATGGAAGGCGCCGAGGCGATCACCGACATGGATGCGCTGCACCTGTGGCACGGTGCCGGGCTGCGTTCGCTGGGGCCGGTCTGGTCGCGGCCGACGGCGTACGGGCACGGCGTGCCTTTCGCTTTCCCGTCCAGTCCCGACACGGGCGAGGGGCTGACGCCGGCCGGGCACGATCTGGTCCGCGAATGCAACGCGCTGCGGATCATGCTGGACCTGTCGCATCTGAACGAGAAAGGGTTCAACGATGTCGCGCGCCTGTCGGATGCGCCGCTGGTCGCCAGCCATTCCTGCGTCCACGCGATCAGCGAAAGCGCGCGCAACCTGACCGACCGGCAGCTTGGCCTGATCCGCGATTCGGGCGGCCTCGTCGGTTTGAACTACGCCGTCAGCTTCCTGCGCGAGGATGGCCGGCGGCAGACGTTCGACGGATATGATCCGCTGCTGCGCCATCTTGACCATCTGTTGGAAAAGCTGGGCGAGGATGGGGTCGCGCTTGGTTCGGACTATGACGGGGCGCTGGTCCCGACGGATCTGGAAGACCCCTCGCGGCTGCCGGATTTCCTGGATGCGATGCGGGCGCATGGCTATGGCGAGACGCTGGTGCGCAAGATCGCGGCCGAGAACTGGATCTCGGTGCTGGAACGGACCTGGGGAGCGTAGGGAAGGGCGGCTAGACCGCGACCCCGGTCAACGCCATGAACTCGCGGACAAGGGCCGCCCGATCGTAAGGTGCGGGCGGCTTTCGCAAGGCCAGCGCGGCGTCTGCGCGGCGCTGTGCGTCGGCCGTCATCGCGCCGGCGGCGGCGACGACAGGCTCCATCGCGGCAACGTCGCCGTTGCAGTGAAGGGCCAGATCGCATCCCGCGGCAATGGCGGCGGCAGCGCGCTCGGCCTCGGTCCCTGACAGGGCCTTCATCGTGATGTCATCGGTCATCAGAAGACCGTCGAAACCGATCCGGTCGCGGATCACCGCGATCGTCTCGGGTGAGGCCGTGGCGGCGCGATCGCTGACAACATCCAGACGCATATGGCCGGTCATGCCCATCGGCAGATCGTTCAGCGCCCGGAAAGGGGCGAAGTCGCAGGCATCCAGATCGTCCAGCGATACGCCGATCCGGGGCAGGTCGTGGTGGCTGTCGGCCACCGCGCGGCCATGGCCCGGCATGTGCTTCATCACCGGCAGGACACCGGCATCGAGCAGCCCGTTGGCGCAGGCGCGACCGAGGCGCGCGACCTCGGACGGATCGGTGCCGAAGCAGCGGTTGCGCAGAAACGGGTGCGTTTCATCCTGCGCCACGTCCAGCGTGGGCGCGCAATCGCTGTCGATCCCGATCGCACGCAGTTCCTGCCCGATCAGGTGATAGCGCAGCCACATCGCACGCGTGCCCGCCCAGGCCTGATCCAGCGGCGCGGCCCATTCGGTCCAGTGCGGCCCGCGCAGGCGCTGCACCCGACCGCCTTCCTGATCGACGGTGATGATCGCATCGCGCCCCACCGCATCGCGCAGATCGGCGGTCAGGCGACGGACCTGATCCGGCGTCTCGATATTGCGGGCGAACAGAATGAAGCCGAACGGATCGGCCGAGCGGAAGAAGTCCCGCTCGGCCGGTTCGAGGGTCAGTCCGGCGATGCCGCCGAGAATGGTCGCATTGGGGGCCATCCGCGCGCCTTACTGGCCCGCGGGGATGCAGTCGGTGCCGGCGTCGATCAGAGCCTTGCAGAACTGACGTGCCTCGTCGCGCGAGCCGAAGCCGGCGACGCGCAGGCGCCAGAAGGTGCGGCCGTTCGATTCGTGCTTCTGGATCACCTGGCCCTTGCCGGAAAACAGGCTGCCATGCTTGCCAGAGACGCGGCCCCATTCGCTGGCGGCGATGGCATCGCTGTCAAAGGCGCCAATCTGGACCTGCGGTCCACCCGAGGCGGACGCGGTCTGGACCGGAGCGGGGGCGGGCGCCGGCGCGGCAGGCGCCACGGCTTGGTCGCGCGATGCGGGACGGGACGCTGCGGCAGGCGCGGGCGTTGCGCTGACGGTCTGCACCGGTGCTGCGACGGCAGCGCGGCGCGGACGCGGCGCCGGACGGGCGGAAACCTGCACGCTGCCGGTTGCGACCGTGTCTGCTTCAGGGGCGGCGATCGGACGCTGCGCCTGCGCCAGCGCCTCGTTGATCGCGTCGGGTTCGGCGATCTGGCCGTTCTCGTCGGTCACGGCGGATGTCACGGCGCCTTCGGCGGCCGGTGCATCGCTGACCTGCGCTGCCTCGACCGCGAGGGCCGCGGCTTCGGCTGCGGCGCGAGCCTCCTCGGCTGCGGCCAGCTGCGCATTCGTCATCGCGATCTCGGGCGCGCCCTCGAAGTTCAGCGGTGTTTCGCTGTCGACCAGCGGTTCGCGTGCGGTTGCGCCCAGTGCGCCCATCGCCACATCGCTGTCGTCCAGTCCGGTCGTTTCAGGGGCGATCGCGACTTCATCGGCGGGTGTCCGTGCTACCCCTTCCGCGACATCGTTGACGGCCAATCCAGTATGACCGGTCAGCTCCCCGCCGGGTTCCTCGGGCGAGGTCCGAGCTTCGCCCTGCAGCGCCGCGATGACCGGCACGCCCGAAACGTCGCGCATCACCAGCTGCCATCCCCAACCCAGCAGTCCGACCATCAGACCGACCGAGAGGACCGCGCCAAGGTAATGCGTCAGCCGTCCCAACCGTGAGGGAAGATCCTCGACGGACGGATTGGCCGCGAATCGACGATGGTCCCGCGGCGCGTCTTCCGCGTCCTGCTCATCCCAGCCGAACTGTTCGAAATCCTCGTTCCGCCGCGCCCGCTGCCGCGAACGCGTGAAGCCGAATCCGCCATCGCGGAAATCCATCACTGCCATCTCTGCCTGCCCCGCCGGTTCAGTTCCGGCATTGTGTTGACTGCTCGTTCCGCCTGCGGAGGCGCTGTATTTTCAGCGCATTTCTTCCGCAGGAGTGACGCCGAGGATACCCAGACCGGACGAAATGACAACGCCGACGGATCGCGCCAGGGCGATTTTCGATGCCGTTGTGTCCAAATCGCCATCCTGGACAAAGCGCAGCCCGGTTTCGTCGTTGCCCCGGTTCCACAGGGAATGCAGGCTCGATGCCAGATCGTAGAGATAGAAAGCCACGCGATGCGGTTCGTGTGCGCGGGCGGCGTGTTCGACCTGGCGTGGCCATTCTGCCACCTTGCGGATCAATTCCAGTTCGGCCGGGTGATCGAGCTTTGACAGATCCGCCTTGGCCAATGCCGCGTCCGAGACATCGACGCCCAGTTCGGCGGCCCGGCGCAAGACCGAATGCACACGCGCACTGGCATACTGGACGTACCAGACCGGGTTGTCCTTGGACTGTTCCAGCACCTTGGCGAAGTCGAAGTCCAGCGGCGCGTCATTCTTGCGCGTCAGCATGTGGAAGCGGGTCACGTCGGCGCCGGCCTGTTCGACGACATCGCGCAGCGTGACGAAGGTGCCGGCCCGCTTGGACATCTTGAACGGCTCGCCGTTCTTGAACAGCTTCACCAATTGGATCAGCTTGACGTCCAGGGGCACGCGGCCGTTGGACAGCGCCTTGACCGCCGCGTTCATCCGCTTGACGTAGCCACCGTGATCGGCGCCGAAGATATCGATCAGCTGATCGAAGCCGCGGTCGATCTTGTCCCAGTGGTAGGCGATGTCAGGCGCGAAATAGGTCCAGGCACCGTCCGATTTCTGGATCGGACGATCGACGTCGTCGCCGAATTCCGACGACTTGAACAGCGTCTGTTCGCGGGCCTCCCAATCTTCGGGAAGCTTGCCCTTCGGCGGCTCGAGCGTGCCGCGATAGATCAGGCCGGCGCTGCGCAGGCGTTCGATGGCGGCCTCGATCCGGCCGGTGCCATATAGCGCACGCTCGCTGGAAAAGATGTCCATCGAGATGCCCAGCAGGGCCAGATCACCCCGGATCAGGTCCATCATCTGCGCGGTGGCGAAGTCGCGGATCTCGACCAGCCATTCCTCTTCCGGCTTGTCGATGAGGCTGTCGCCGTAGCGCGCCTTCAACGCCTCGCCCACGGGGATCAGGTAGTCGCCCGGATAAAGCCCCTCGGCGATCTGCGGTTCCAGCCCGTTGGCCTCGCGGTAGCGTTCATAGGCGGACCGCGCCAGCACATCGACCTGCGCGCCACCATCGTTCACGTAATATTCGCGGGTGACGTCGTGCCCCGAGAAGCCCAGCAGGCTCGCCAGCGCATCGCCGAAGACCGCGCCACGCAGATGGCCCACATGCATCGGGCCGGTGGGGTTGGCGCTGACGAATTCGACGTTGACCTTCTGACCGGCACCATAGGTGCTGCGGCCGAAATCCTCCCCTCCGTCCAGCGCCGCGCGAACCTGGTCCTGCCAGATGCCGGGCGCAAGGCGCAGGTTCAGGAAGCCCGGGCCCGCGACTTCGACGCTGGCTATGGGACCATCGGTCAACCGTGCCGCCAGTTTCTCGGCAATGTCGCGCGGTTTCATGCCGGCGGGCTTGGCCAGCACCATCGCGGCGTTGGTCGCCATATCGCCATGCGCGGGATCGCGCGGCGGCTCGACCGTCACGTTCGCGAAATCCAGTCCCTGCGGCAGATCGCCCGCCGCCACCATCGCATCAAGCGCGTCGATCACCCGCGCGCGGATATCGTTGAAGAGGTTCATCACATCATTCCTGCTGATGTGCCGCACTAGCGCTTCGCAGGCGGAAAGGTCAACCGCGCGGGCAGGGCAGGCTCATGTCTGGTAGTCGGCCTCGCCGTTGTTCTTGCGCACCGCCTCAGCCTGATCGCGGGCCTTTTCCTTCTGATCCTCGGTCTTCTTCGCCTCTGCCTCGTTGCTGATGCGCTCGACCAGATCGGGCGGCAGAAGCGAGACGATGCGCATGCCCGGCACGAACTCGAACTCATCATCGGGGGCGACCATGCGTAGACCTTCGCCGTCGGGGTCCACGATCACCAGCGGGACGGCGCCGGGACGTGCTTCGTGCCAATCCTCAAGCGTGTATTCCTCGGTCAGGCGCGTGGTGCGAAAGGCCCAGCCCTCGGCCAGCATGTCCAGATACTGCGCAAGCGTCCGATTGCCGGCGATGGGCTGACCGCCAAGCTGGCTGGGAAGGGCGTGTCGGGCGCGATCCTCCTTGTGGCGCGCGACCTGCCAGATCGAGTCGCGGCCGAATTCCGGTCCCAGGTCCGAAGCGACGAGCGTGTTGTAGGCGTCGTTGTCCGACGCAGCGAGGATGGCGCCGAAGGCGAGAAACTCCACGTTGTTTTCGGCCGCTTCGCCCAGGATGTCGCCGTAGAATGTGGGCAGCCCGTCGGCCCGTGCGCCGCGCAGATGGTCGCGGTTCGAATCGGTGATTAGCACATTGACCTCGGCCCGCTGCAGCGCCGCGGCCAGCCCGGTCGAGAATTGCGAGCCGCCCACGATCAGCAGCGCCGGCTTCTCGCCCGATGTCAGGCCAAGCTTGCTGGCCAGCGGTTTCAATGTGAAGCCGTGCAGCAACACCGTGGCCAGCACCAGCACGAAGGCCAGGGGCGCGATCTGTTCACCGTCCGCGATGCCGTTTTCGACCAGCCGCTCGGCGAAGATGCCCGCGACCGCGACCAGCACCACGCCGCGCGGCCCGGTCAGCGCGATCAGGATCTTTTCGTTCCAACTGAGATTCGTGCCGATCAGCGAGATCAGCACCGTCAGCGGTCGCGCCACGCAGACCACAAGAACCACGAACAGGGTCGTGCGGGCCCAGTCGAGGCGGGCGAGCGTGTCGAATTCGATCCCCGCCGCCAGCAGGATGAATACACCCGACACCAGCAGGATCGTCGCGTGTTCCTTGAACCGATGCATCTCGTAATAGCTGGGCAGGTCGGCATTCGCGATCACCAGCCCCATGATCGTCACGGCCAGCAGGCCGCTTTCATGCAGGATCGAATCTGAGACGGCGAAGACCGCCAGGACCGACACGAACAGCAGCGGCACCTTCATGTATTCGGGGACCCAGTTGCGCCGGAACACCCGAACCAGCAGGACGCCGCCAGCCACGCCAAGTGCGGCTGCGAAACCCAGCCCGAGGCCGAATTCGGCCAACGCGCGCCCGATGGCCAGATCGCTGTGCCAGACCGTCACGCCGACCATCGCAAGAACCGCGACCATCGCGCCGATCGGGTCGTTGACGATGCCTTCCCATTGCAGGGTCTGCGCCGGGCGCGAGGTCAACTTGGCTTGCCGCAGAAGCGGCCCGATGACGGTAGGGCCGGTCACGATCATGATCCCGCCGAAGACGAGAGACGATTCCCATCCGAGCCCGGCGCCGTAATGCAGCACCAAGGAGGACAGCGCCCATCCCATCGGCGCCCCGACATAGACCAGACGCCGGACGGCCGGACGCGCATCCGCCAGTCTCTTGAAGCTCAGCGTCAGCCCGCCCTCAAACAGGATGACTGCAACGGCGAGGGAGATCATCGGCGGCACGAGGGCGCCGATATCCCGGCTGGGAATGAAGATACCTGTGACGGGGCCCAGGATCAGACCGGCGGCTAGCATCAGGACGATCGCTGGCAGCCTGAACCGCCATGCAAGCCACTGGGCGCCGACGCCCGCGACGCCCACGCAGGCGAACGCCTCGATCGGGCTCAGGCCGCCCAGTGCTTCTGTTGCCATGTGTCGATCTGTCCCCGTCCTGTCGTTGCCTGCCAACCGCCCGCGCAGCGGGCTGGTTCCATCATGCCCCGGAACCGCAACGGAAATCCGGGAAATCTTGACGAGAGCACCACTTTCGTCTAGGTCGCGCATGCCTGCATCCGGCAGGCAAAGGCGGGGCGTGCGAGATGCGTCCCATGATCGCCGGCACGACACCGATCGACGGGGTCACGGCAGGGACCATCGCGCCAGACACGGCGCAGGCATCAAGAAAGCCCCGAATGACGAAATTCTCCGACCTGAAACTGGACCCGAAGGTCCTGAAAGCCATCGCGGAAGCGGGATATGAAAACCCGACACCGATCCAGGCGGGTGCGATCCCCCATGCGCTGGAAGGTCGCGACGTACTGGGTATTGCGCAGACCGGCACCGGCAAGACCGCCAGCTTCACGCTGCCGATGATCACGCTGCTGGGGCGCGGACGCGCCCGCGCGCGGATGCCGCGCAGTCTGGTGCTGTGCCCGACGCGCGAACTGGCCGCGCAGGTGGCCGAAAACTTCGACACCTACGCGAAGCACACCAAGCTGACCAAGGCTCTGCTGATCGGCGGCGTCAGCTTTGGCGAGCAGGACAAGCTGATCGATCGCGGCGTCGACGTGCTGATCGCAACCCCGGGCCGGCTGCTTGACCATTTCGAACGGGGCAAGCTTCTGTTGACCGGCGTACAGATCATGGTCGTGGACGAAGCCGACCGGATGCTCGACATGGGCTTCATCCCGGATATCGAGCGCATCTTCCAATTGACGCCCTTTACCCGCCAGACCTTGTTCTTCAGCGCGACGATGGCGCCCGAGATCGAGCGCATCACGAACACCTTCCTGCACTCGCCAGAGCGGATCGAGGTCGCGCGTCAGGCCACCGCCAGTGAGACGATCACCCAGAAGCTGATCGAGATCCGGCCCGCCCGCCGTGACCAGAGCGCCAAGCAGAAGCGCGAATTGCTGCGCGCCCTGATCAACGCCGAAGGCGACGCGCTGAAAAACGCGATCATCTTCTGCAACCGCAAGACGGAAGTCGATATCGTCGCCAAGTCGCTGAAGAAGCACGGTTTCGATGCAGCGCCGATCCATGGAGATCTGGATCAGTCGCAGCGCACGCGCACGCTGGAAGGCTTTCGCGAAGGAACGCTGAAGCTGCTGATCGCCTCGGACGTGGCGGCGCGTGGGCTCGACATCCCGGCGGTGAGCCATGTCTTCAACTTCGACCTGCCGAGCCACGCCGAGGATTACGTTCACCGGATCGGCCGGACCGGTCGCGCGGGACGGCAGGGCACGGCTTTCAGCCTGGCCACGCCAGCGGACGAGAAATACCTGCAGGCGATCGAAAGCCTGCTGAAACAGGCGCTACCGCGTGCGGACCTGCCCGAAGGTTTCTCGCCCAGCGAGGGCGGCGGCGATCGCGGCGATGACCGTGGCGACGGACGCCGGGGTCGTGGTGGCCGCGACGAACGGCGTGGACGCGGCCGCGGTGGCCGGCGCGAGGAGCGGGCAGACAACGAAACGCAGGATGCGCGTCAGGAAAAAGCGGAACAGCCTGCCGCGCAGCAGCCTGCGCGAGAGGAAGCGGGCGAGAGCCGGCGCGATGAGGGAGCGCCGCGTGACGATCGCGAGAGCGGTCGTGACGAAGGGCGGGGCAACCGTGATCGCGGCGAGCGTGGGCAGGACCGACGCGAGCGCGGTGAGCGGGATCGCGGTCGCGGCGGTCGTGATCGTCGCGACGGTGGCCGTGACAATGGCCGTGATGGCGGGCGCGAGCGCGTCGTCGGGATGGGTGACCATGTGCCGGAATTCATGCGCGCGAGCTTCCGTCCCTCGACCGTGACGGGGGCCGATGAAGATGAAGCCGCGCAGGACGCGGGCTCTTCCGCCGACGTGAAGGTGGCGGAACAGCCCAAGCAGGAAGAGCCGAAACCAGCGCGTGGCCGTGGTCGGCGCAAGGCGAAGGCCGATACTGCTCCTTCCGAGGACACGTCCGTCGAGATCGCGGAAAAGCCTGTCGATGAAAAGGCTGCGTCAGAGCCTGCGGCCGACACGCTGGAGCCAGCGGCACCTGAAGCTGAGGCGAAACCCAAGCCGCGCCGCGCACGCCGCAAGAAGGCCGACGATGCGGCCGAGGGTGATGCCAAGCCTGCCGAAGATGCGGCAGCCGCGTCCGAAGAGGCGCCTGCGCCCAAGCCTCGTCGTGCCCGTCGCAAGAAGGCGGATGATGAGGCTGCGACGAAGCCTGACGCATCGGAGCTCGCCGAGCCCGCGGCCAAGCCGCGTCGGACCCGCCGGAAGAAGGCCGACGCCGACGCGCCAGCCGAAGGGTGAGGTTTCGCTTCGGGTGAATGTTTGCCTGACCGCCTGACACCGCCGCGCATCCGTGCCCGCCGCGTGGGTTGGTTGGGGCTTGCGATGGACGCAGCGCTCGGCGCACTGGCCGCAACCGGCCAGGCGCCGCTGTCGCTTTGGGCCGCGACACTAATCGCGCTTGCGATCCTGTTGTGGCGGTTTTCACGGGCCGCAAGCCTGCGCGGCATCTTTGCCTCCGGTCTGGCCGCCGGGGTCGGCTGGTTCGCCCTGTCGCTTAGCTGGATCGTCGAGCCGTTTCTGGTCGAGCCAGAGATCTACGGATGGATGGCGCCGTTCGCGCTGATCCTGATGGCGCTTGGCGGCGGTCTGTTCTGGGCGATGCCGGTTGCGTGCGGCTGGCGGATCGCTGCCGGGTGGCGCTGGCGGATCGTCGCGATCGCGGCTGCGCTGGTGCTGTCGGACTGGCTGCGCGGCTGGATCTTCACCGGCTTTCCCTGGGCCTCGATCGGGCATGTCTGGATCGGAACGCCCATTGCTCAAGCCGCTGCGTGGATCGGCGCGCCGGGGCTGTCGGCCTTGTCCCTGGCCGCAGCTGCTTTGCCCGTCATCCTGTGGCGACCGTCAGAGCGCACGGTTTACGGCTTCGCGCCGGGCGCGGGTCTTTCTGTCTTGATCCTTGGCGCAATCTGGGCCGGCGGGCTTTCACGGCTGGACCGACCCTTGCCGCCCGATACCGGTGTGCGGCTGCGGCTGGTCCAACCCAATGCCGAACAGCGCCTCAAATGGGACCCGCAATGGGCCGCCGAATTCTACCGTCGCTTGCTTGATCTGTCGTCGGAACCCGGCGCGCGGGATCTGGTGATCTGGCCGGAATCGGCGGTCAACTTCCTGCTCGACGATGCCGGTCCGGTGCTGTCCCAGATGTCTGGCGCCGCCGGCGCGCCGCTGATCCTTGGCATCCAGCGGCGAGAGGAGGCGCGGTTTTTCAATTCGCTCGCGGTTCTCACGGCGGACGGCGCAGTCGGACCGATCTACGACAAGTTCCACCTCGTCCCCTTCGGCGAATACATTCCGTGGGGCGATGCGCTCGCGCGTTTCGGCATCCGCGCCTTTGCCGCGCAGGAAGGGTTCGGCTATTCCAGCGGACCGGGGCCGATGGTTCTGGACCTGCCGGGCCTGCCGCCCCTGCAGCCGCTGATCTGCTACGAGGCGATCTTTCCCCAGCATCTTCGCGCGATCGAGACGCGGCCCGGATGGCTGCTGCAGATCACCAACGACGCGTGGTTCGGGCAATTCTCCGGTCCCTACCAGCATCTTGCGCAGGCGAGATTGCGCGCGGTGCAATCGGGTCTGCCGCTGGTGCGCGTGGCGAATACCGGCGTTTCGGCTGTCATCGATGCGCGGGGGAACGTCCGGGCGACGCTGGGTCTGGACCAACAGGGCAAGATCGACGCGGTCCTGCCAGCCGCACTGCCTGCGACATTCTGGATGCGGTGGGGTGACTGGCCGGTCGTGGGACTGATGGCTCTGCTGCTGGCCGGCGCGGGCATCGCGCGCAGCCGCAAGCGCAAGACCTAGCGGAACTGCTTGGCGAGCTTCAGGCCTTGGCCCTGATAGTTCGATTTGATGCCGGCGCCGTACAGCGTCTCGGGCGGTCCGGCCATGCGTTCATAGACCAACCGTCCGACGACCTGTCCGTGTTCCAGCACGAACGGCGCCTCGTGGCAGCGGACTTCAAGGACGCCGCGCGCGCCGCGTCCTGCCTCGCCCACGCCGAAGCCGGGGTCGAAGAAGCCTGCATAGTGGACGCGAAATTCGCCGACCATCGCCAGATAGGGCGCCATTTCAGCCGCGTGGTCCGCCGGTATGGCAACCGCTTCGCGGCTGACGAGAATGTAGAAGGCGCCGGGATCGAGGATCAGCCGACCATCGGCGGTACGCAGTTCGTCCCAGAATTCGCGCGCGTCATAGGCGCCGATCCGGTCCAGATCGATCACACCGCTATGTGGTTTGGCACGGTAGCCGACCAGGTCGCCAGCCTTGGGCTTCAGGTCCACGGAAAATCCCAGCCCCTGATCGATCAGTGCCGGTCCGCCGCTGACCAACGGCTCACGCGCGTGAAGGTCGCGCAGCGCGTCGTCGTTCAGCATCGCGTCGCCCCGGCGCAGGCGCAGCTGGTTCAACCGCATCCCGGGACGCACCAGTACGCTGAAGGACCGCGGGCAAATTTCGGCATAAAGCGGACCGTCATAGCCTTCGGGCAGGCGGTCGAATTCGGTGCCGTCATCGGTCACCAGCCGCGTCAGCAGGTCGAGCCGCCCGGTCGAGGATTTCGCATTGGCGAGCGCCGTCAGCCCCGACGGCAGCGCCAGCCGTTCCATCAGCGGAACCAGATAGACGCAGCCCTTTTCCAGGACCGCACCGTTTGTCAGATCCATTTCGTGCATCTGCAGGTCGGGCAGTCGGTCGGCCACATTGCGTCCCTTGCCTGCCAGGAAGCTTGCACGCAGCCGCCACGCCCGGGTGCCAAGCCGAAGATCGAGGCTTGCAGGCTGGATCTGTTCAGGTGTGATCGGGCTGTCGGCCGTGATCGCGCCCGCATCGATCAGCGCGCGCAATTCGCGGTCAGGCAGGACGCCGTTCATCGTGCTCGTCATCCCGGACCCTCTGCGAATACACCGACGCCCACCCCCGGGCAGGGGTGGGCGTCGGCGAAATGGTCGGGCTGGCGAGATTCGAACTCACGGCCTTCCGTCCCCCAGACGGACGCGCTAACCAGGCTGCGCCACAGCCCGACGCCGGCCATATAGATCGAAGGGTGCGGTCTGCACAAGGCCCGCCGGGCGGAAATCTGGACTGTCATTTCAGTCGCGAGAGGATAGCGCGTCGCGCAGATCTCGTGCCGGCCTGACGGCAAGGTGGGGCAGCGCGCCTGCATCCGCATGGGCCCGCAACGCTGCGGCAGTTTCTACCAGATGGACAAGCCAGTGTCGGTCGATGACATGCGGCGTCGTCCCACCCAAATCGCGGAACAGCGGAAGCGCTTCGTCGTGCGACGACAGGCTCCGCATACGCTTCCGGCTAAGCGTCGGTCGACTCGTGTCGGTCGGTGATGAGGCTGCCGCTCCGTTCGCATGATCGCGCGTGGCTTGTCGCGTTTTTTGAGGCTGGTCGGCGGAAGGCTCGGGCTGCAACGCTGCCCCCAATGCTTCGCCAAGCCGCGCTGCGCCGCGTGCCCGGACGGCTTCGCCGCGATCGCGGGACAGCATCTTGCGGGCGCCACGGATCGTCAGTCCCTCTTCACGCAGGATCTCGCATAGACCGGCGACCAACCGAACATCGTCCGGGCGATAATAGCGGCGCCCGTCGCGTCGCTTCATCGGGTTCAATTGGCTGAACTGGGTTTCCCAGTATCGCAGGACATGGGGCGCGACCCCGACCAGCTTGGCGACTTCGCCGATGGATCGGAATGCGTCAGCGCCCTTTTCCATGCAGGATCCGTATCTAGTCGTGGTTGCCCGCCGCCACCCGGTCTTTCATCAGATGGGACGGACGGAACGATAGCACACGACGTGGGGTGATCGGAACTTCTTCGCCCGTCTTGGGATTGCGGCCGATCCGCTCGTTCTTGTCGCGCACGCTGAACGTGCCGAACGACGAGATCTTGACCTGTTCGCCCCGGACGAGGGCATCCGAGATGTGTTCCAGCACGCTTTCGACAAGCTGTGCCGATTCGTGTCGCGACAGGCCGACATCACGGAACACAGCCTCGGCCAGATCCATGCGGGTCAGGGTGTTGTCGCTCATGGGGTCACCTTTCGACTGCGGGGAGGATGGTCATTTTTGGTATCCCTGTCAACGACAGGGGCGGCGGAATCGTTCCGCCGCCCCGTCGAATTCACCCACGATTATCTTGCGTTTTGCGCGGTTTATCGCCGCAGCGTCAGCCCGCGCAGCCTTCGATTGCGGCAAGGTCCGGCCCCGCCGGGGTCCGACCCAGATTGAACGGCGCCGAGGCGTCGCGCCATTGGGCGTAATCCTGCAGGTAGGAAATCATGCTGGCGTAGACCTTGGCCGCCAACGGATTTTCGCAGGCGACCTCCTCGATCGTGGCGTTGGCCTGTTCCTGAATATTCTGAAGCGTGGCGTCGTCCAGCCGGGTGATCTCGATCCCGTCATCCTTGAACTTCTGATAGGCCTCGGTCGCGCGCTTTTCGGTGAACGACAGGCTCCACAGCAGGTTCGCATCGGCCGCGACCTTCAGCATCTCCTGTGTCTCTGGGCTCAGCGCGTCCCAGTTCTCCTGCTTGATCATCACACCGAAAACGGAAGCCGACTGGTGCCAGCCTGGCGTGGACCAGTATTTGGTGACCTGCTGGAAGCCGCCCGAGTAATCGACATTGGGGGTCGAGAATTCGGCCCCGTCGATCACGCCACGTTCCAGCGCCTGATAGATCTCGCCGCCGGCCATGCTGACCTGGCTGCCGCCCAGTTTCTCCAGAAGCTTGCCTTGCTCGTAGCCGGAGAGGCGAAGCTGAAGACCCTGCAGATCCTCGGTCGTTCTGATCGGCTTGTCGACGGTGCGGAAGCCGGATTCGTTGTTGGTCACGCCGTAGGGCAGGTAGACCATGCCGAACTTGCCGTAGACCTCGTTGTACAGCTCGGCCCCGCCCCATTCCTTGATCCAGTTGACGTAGTCGATCGCGTTGAAAAGCGACGAGGTCGTGGCCAAGGGCGAGAAGGCGCTGTCGCGGCCGGCCCAGTAGCCCGGCCAGTCGCCGCCGGCCTGGATGGTGCCGGATTCGACCGCGCCGAAGACTTCGCCTGCAGGAACCAACTCACCGCCGTCAAAGAACTCGATGGTCAGCTGATCGTCGGGGATCATGTCGTTGGCGAGCTTGACGAAGTGGCGGTCGATCTCGATCAGCTCGAGGCTCGACGGCCAGGTCGTCGTCATCGTCCAGTTTTCGGCCAGCGCCGGGGCCGTGGTCGCGGCCAGCGCGAGCGCGGTGGTGGCGATCAGTGTCTTCATGATTTTTCCTCCCATTTGGTCTTAATTGTAGAGCGTCGCGGGCAACCAGGTCACCAAGCCGGGAACGGCGATGATCAGGATGCACATCAGGATGATCAGGACGATGAAGGGCAGAACGCCCCGGATGATGTCACCGGTCGCGACATCGGGTGGCGCGATCGCGCGCATGTAGAACAGCGCATAGCCGAAGGGCGGTGACAGGAAGCTGGTCTGCAATACGACGGCCATCAGGACGACGAACCACAGCGGATCCACCCCCATTTCGTTCACCAGAGGCAGGAAGATCGGGAAGGACAGAAGCACGATCCCGGTCCAGTCCAGGAACATGCCCAGCACGAACACCACGGCCAGCATCAGCAGCGTCAGCGTGAACGGATCGTCGGCCAGCCCCCGCATCAGGTCCTGAGTCGCGCGCAGACCGCCGGTGATGTTGAAGACGCCGGTGAATGCGGTGGCCCCGACGACGATGAACAGGATCATCGCGCTGGTTCGGCCCGTCTCCAGCAGCGCCGAATAGAAGGTCGAGAATTCGAACCGGCCGCGCAGGATGACGATCAGCAGGGCCAGCACCGCGCCGATGGCGCTGGCTTCCGTCGCGGTGGCGATCCCCGCCAGCAGCGAGCCGAGGATGCCCAGGATCAGGACCAGCGGCGGCACCGCCTCGACGATCAGCATCCGCCACATCGCGCTTCGGCTGATCTGCTCCTCTTCCCGCACGGGCGGCGCCCACTCGGGCTTCAGCCAGGCAATGGCGGCGATGTAGATCGCATACATCAGCCCCAGGCAGATGCCGGGCACCATCGCACCGGCGAAAAGCTGGCCCACCGACAGGCCGGGCGCATAGGACGACATCAGGATCAGCATGATCGAGGGCGGGATCAGGATCCCAAGGCAACCCGACGCCGCGATCAGCCCGGTCGCCAGCCGCTTGTCATAGCCGTATTGCAGCATCGGGCGCAGCGCCATCATCCCCATGACGGTAATGGACGCGCCAATGATGCCGGTCGTCGCGGCCAGCAGGATCGAGATGAAGACCACGGCCAGACCCAGGCCCCCGGTCACGCGGGCCATCAGGTGGCGCAGCGCCTCGAACATGCGGTCGGTGACGCCGCTGTCCGACAGGAACCGCGCCATCAGCACGAAGAGCGGAATGGCGATCAGGACGTAGTTGTCCAGCACGTCGCCGAAGATGCGGTTGATGACGATGCCAAGCACCATCGGCTTCCCGGCGATGAAGGCGCCCAGAACCGCAGTCCCACCCAGAACGAAGGCCAGCGGATGGCCCATGAACAGGCCGACAACCAGCATCCCGGCCATGATCAGGCCGATCGTTTCACCGGACATGCGTGATCTCCGGCTCGATATGCGGCGCGCGGTCAAGGATCAGCTTCAGGAACTCGCTGATGCCCTGGATCAGCAGCAGCACGGCCGCCACAAACATCGCCATCTTCAACGGATAGACCGGGATCGACACGGCACCGTAGGTGACCTCGCCCTGGTTCCAGGACGTCATGGCGAACTTCCAGCTTTCGCGGGTGAAGATCCAGGCGAACGGGAAGAAGAAGATCAGGTAGCCCGCAGCCTCGGTCCACCGACGGACGGGCAGGGTCATCCGCGCGGTCAGCAGATCGACGCGGACATGGGCCTGATGGCGCAGCGCGTAGCCCCCAAGCAGGATGAAGTAGAAGCCGTAAAGCTGCTTGGTCACGTCAAAGGCCCAGCGGGTCGGCTGACCCAGCGCCGAACGCATGAAGACGTCGTAGATGATGATGCCGGCAAAGATGATCGCCACGACGGATACGATCCGGCCCACGATCTCGTTGACGGTGTCGATCACACGGATGATCGGCACGATCGCAGCCCTCCCCCTTGGCCTTTGTTTGCCGGGAAGCTTTCCAAAGGGCGCCGGTGCTGTCAACCGAACCCACGGGTTTGAAAGCGCGGGCGGCGCAATTATATTTCTTCGTAACGCGACGGAGGTTCGGCATGGCAGGTGGATGGGCCCGCGACGATGCGGTGAACGATCAGATCGAGGTTTCGACCAGCGAAGCGATCGAGCGGGCGCGGCTGCGTGCGAGAACGGCAGCCACGGTGCCAAGTGCCGAGTTCTGCGCCGAATGCGACGAACCGATCCCCGATGCCCGCCGTCAGGCGATCCCGGGCGTCCAGCTTTGCGTCGATTGCCAGTCGGGCCGCGACAGGGCACGCCGACCGGCCGGTGGGATCAACCGGCGCGGCAGCAAGGATTCACAGCTCAAATAGCCCTCAGCGGCATCCGGCGCAGAACCGCCGGATTCGAGCGACGGCGTCGGTCAGTTCTTCATCGCTGGTCGCATAGCTGATGCGAAAGTGCGGGCTGAGACCGAAGGCCGCGCCAAAGACCACGGCGACACCGGTTTCCTCCAGCAGCGCGTTGGCGAAATCCTCGTCGGTCGTGATTTGGGTGCCGCCGTCGGACGTGCGCCCGATCAGCCCCGTGATCGAGGGATAGACGTAGAACGCGCCCTGCGGCGTCGGGCAGGTGATGCCCTCGCACTGGTTCAGCCCCGAGACGACCAGATCGCGCCGCCGTTGGAAGGCTGTGCGGCTTTCGGCGATATAGTCCTGCGGACCGTCCAGCGCCGCCAGCGCCGCGTGCTGTGAGATCGACGACGGGTTGGAGGTCGATTGCGATTGCAGCTTGGCCATGGCCCGGATCAGTGTCTCGGGGCCGGCGCCGTAGCCGATGCGCCAGCCAGTCATCGCGTAGGCCTTGCTGACGCCGTTCATCGTCAGCGTGCGATCCTTCAGCCGCGGCTCGACCTGCGCCGGGGTGCAGAATTCGAACCCGTCGAAAACCAGATGTTCATAGATGTCATCGGCCAGCACCCAGACATGCGGCGCGTCCAGCAGCACATCGGTCAGTGCCTTCATCGCGGTGCGGTCGTATCCCGCGCCCGAGGGATTGCCGGGTGAGTTCAGGATCAGCCACTTCGTCCGGGGCGTGATCGCGCCCTTCAGCGCCTCGGGTGTCAGCTTGAAGCCGGTCTCGGCCGGGCAGGGCACCATGACCGGAGTCGCGCCGGCAAGCCGCACCATGTCTGGATAGCTGACCCAGTAGGGCGCCGGCACGATCACCTCATCCCCCGGGTTCAGCGTCGCCATCAACGCATTGTAAAGGATCTGCTTGCCGCCGGTCCCGACGGTGATCTGCGCGGGCGTATAATCCAGCCCGTTCTCGCGCTTGAACTTGCGCGCAACCGCCGCCTTCAGCGCGGGCATCCCGTCCACCGCTGTGTACCGCGTATGGCCGGCGTCGATCGCGTCCTTCCCCGCCTGGCGGATGTGGTCCGGCGTGTCGAAGTCGGGCTCGCCCGCCGAAAGGCTGATGATGTCACGCCCTTCGGCCTTCAGCTCGGACGCCCGCTGCGTCATCGCGATGGTGGGTGAGGGCTGAACCCGCGCGATGCTGTCTGACAGGAACGTCATGCGCCCTCTCCGATTTGAATTTGGACCGCCGCTGTCTTAGGCTCACCGCGCGTAACAGACAAGCGAGGGCGATGTGGCAGAGAACTGGTACAGTGACGACAAGGCCACCCTGGGCGACCGGATTCACGCCGCACGCGACGCAGCCGGGCTTTCGGTCGAGAAGATGGCGCGAAAGCTGGGACTTCGTGCCAAGACGGTCAGTGCCTGGGAGCACGACGAGCGAGAGCCGCGCGCCAACCAGCTTCGCATGATCGCGGGCCTGACCGGCGTGTCGCTGATCTGGCTTCTGACGGGCGAGGGCAATCAGCCCACGACAGCGGGCGCAGAAACGGCTACGGGCGTTGACGCAGGCCGAGAGACGGCCCTGACCGAATTGCGCGCATTGCAGCATGCGCTGGAAGATGCCGCGCGCAGGATCGCCAGATTGGAGCAGCTGATTGTCCGACCCTGAGGCAGAGGCCCCCGACCAGCGCATCCGGCGCCTTCGAATGCGCAGCTGGCGCCGTGGCATGAAAGAGATGGACTTGATCCTCGGCCCATTCGCTGACGGGCCGCTGGCGACGCTCGATCCGGCGATGGTGGAGCGATACGAGGCGATGCTGTCGGAAAACGATCAGGATCTGTACCGCTGGATCACCGCGCGGATCGGTGGACGCGGCGAGGCTGTCGGGCCTGCGGACCTGGTGCCGATCCTCGACGCGATCGCGGTTCACGTGGAAGAAAAGCGGGCATTTTAGACAAACCGGTCAAAAATGCTTCGTTATTAACCTGCGCTTTGGAATTTTCTGCAAATGTTCTCCTCAACGATCAAGAGAACAGGACCAGACATGACCCTGCCCGCCACCGCCCCTGCAGCGCGCGATGCGCGCCTTGCGCCGCCCGCGCTGATGGGCGAACCCGAAACTGCGTCCGCCGAAGCCTATCTGGAATCGCTGCATCTTCTGGATCGTCTGCACCGGCTGATGCTGGACCTGATCAAGGACGAATTCGAACGGCTCGGCCGCGCCGATCTGAACCCGGTTCAGGCGCTGATCCTCTACAACCTCGGCACGTCGGAGGTATCGGCCGGCGAGTTGCGCTCGCGCGGCATGTATCAGGGCAGCAATGTCAGCTACAATCTGAAGAAGCTGGTGACGATGGGCTATGTCAGCCACACACGTTGCGACCAGGACCGACGCTCGGTGCGGGTCCGGCTGACCGACGAAGGGCTGTTGGTGCGCGAAACGGTGTTTAACCTGTTCATGCGTCACGCGGACGGTCTGGCCATGTCGGGGGTGATGGACGATCCCCCCCTGGCACAGGTGAATCTGCAGTCACGGCGGATCGAGCGTTTCTGGACCGAACAGATCCGCTATATCTATTGAAACGGAAAAGGCCCGCGCGACGCGGGCCTTCGGCATCTTCGGTGTCGGGACAGCCTACCAGTGGCCGGTATTCTCCATGCTGGCCCACGGTTCCTGGGGCGGCAGGTGATCTCCTTCCTGCAGCAACTCGATCGAGATGTTGTCCGGGCTGCGCACAAAGGCCATGTGTCCGTCACGCGGCGGCCGGTTGATGGTCACGCCCGCATCCTGAAGCTTCTGGCACATCTCGTAGATGTTGCCGACGCGGTAGGCCAGGTGACCGAAATGCCGGCTGTCAGAAGGAAGCCCGTCGTCGCCGTCCCAGTTGTAGGTCAGTTCGACCGGGCATTCCTCCTGTCCCGGCGGCGCCATGAAAACCAGCGAGAAGCGCCCCTTCTCGTTGTCGATGCGGCGAGTTTCCTCAAGCCCCAGCAGGCGAAAGAACTCCATCGTCTTGTCCAGATCCTTCACCCGGACCATCGTGTGCAGGTAACGAATGTTCATGAATGCCCCCTGTGTTGCGCGCATACATTTGCACGGTCGATCGGGCAAGGCAAACCTGTGTCTGCCTCGTTAAGCGGTTGAACGACTCGCCTCTCGATGGCACAAGATGATGTGGAATATGAGGGAGCGGACACCATGACTATGCCGGTCAGTGCGGAACAGCAGCGCGAAATCGACGATCAGCGGGCGCAGAGCCAGACCACGCTACGCGCTGTGGCCCCGGGGATGGAGCGTCACCTCTACACTGCGCATCCGGTTCTGGACCATGGCTTCGTTCGCGTCGTCGACTACATGGGCGACGACGCCGCGATCTGCCAGGCGGCGCGTGTCAGTTATGGTCGCGGCACCAAGTCGGTCCAGAACGACGAGGGACTGATCCGGTATCTGATGCGGCATTGGCACTCGACCCCCTTCGAGATGTGCGAGGCCAAGTTCCACGTCAAGCTGCCGGTCTTCGTCGCGCGGCAATGGATCCGCCACCGGACCGCGAACGTGAACGAATACTCCGCACGCTATTCGATCCTGGACCGCGAGTTCTACATCCCGGCACCCGAGCATCTGGCAGCGCAATCGACCCAGAACAATCAGGGCCGGGGCGAGGTGCTGGAGGGAGAGGAAGCCGCCCGTGTGCTTGATATGCTGCGCGCCGACGCGATGCGCAGCTATGATCACTACGAGGCGATGCTGAGCCAGGACGGTCAGCAGGGTCTGGCGCGCGAGCTGGCGCGCATGAACCTGCCCGCGAACATCTACACGCAATGGTACTGGAAGGTCGATCTGCACAATCTGCTGCATTTCCTGCGCCTTCGCGCCGATCCTCACGCCCAGTACGAGATCCGCGCCTATGCCGACGCGATGTGCCAGATTGTCGTAGACTGGGTCCCCGCCGCTTTCGGGGCCTTCCGCGATTACCGAATGGACGCCGTCAGCCTGTCCGCCCAGGCGGTCGCGGTGCTGCAACGCCGGCTGAGAGGCGAGACGGTCGCCCAGGAGGACAGCGGCATGAGCGCGCGCGAATGGCGGGAGTTCGAGGAGGTTTGGGGCTGAAGACGTCCGCTTGAGACCAATCCGAGCAAACTTGGCTGTTGCGCACAGCCAGGTTTGCAACTTGGCCGGCTCAGCGCACGTTTCTGACATATGCGCATCCTTCCCGCCCCCTTCCGCCTCTTCGCTCTTGGCCTCGCCGCTCTCGCCCTCTCTGCATGCTCGGGCGCGCAGGTTCTTAATACTCTGACCACGGCCAGTGGCGTGACAATCGAGCGCGACGTCCGCTACGGTCCCGAGGCGCGCCAGGCTTACGACCTTTATCGTCCCGAGAATGGCGAGCCGAAGGGGGCGATCGTCTACTATTACGGCGGCAGCTGGGACACCGGTTCGCGCGACATGTACCGATTTCTGGGCACTACGCTCGCCAAGCGCGGCTATGTGGTCGCGGTCCCCGACTACCGCCTTTACCCCGAGGTGACGTTTCCCGCCTTTGTCGAGGATGGCGCGCTGGCCTTCCGGGCGGTGCGAGAACGCATGGGGGCGGACCTGCCCATGTTCGTGATGGGCCACAGCGCGGGCGCATATATCGGGGGCATGCTGGCCTTCGCGCCGCGCTATCTGCAGGCGCAGGGCATGTCGCCCTGTGGCGATGTTGCGGGGTTCATCGGGATATCCGGTCCCTACGATTTCCGGATCAGCGGGCGCTATGACCCGATGTTTCCGCAGGACAGCCGCGACATCTCGCAAGTCCTGCCGTTCGCGAAGGATGGGCAGCATCCGCCAAGTCTGCTGATCCACGGCACCAGCGACAAGACAGTCGAGCCGCGCCAGACGCGCGACCTGGCAGAGGCGTTGCAGCGATCAGGCGACAGCGCCGAACTGCAGATGGTGGAGGGCGCAGGCCATATCGACATCATCGGCGCGATCGCATGGCCGCTGCGCTTCACGGCGCCGACGCTTGATCTGGTCACGGAATTCGCCGACGGGATCGCGGCCGATTCACCGGGTTGCGGTTAGGCGATGCCCCCAGCCACGCGCGGATGACCGCCAGGCTTTCGGCTTCGTCCAGCCATGGCACGTGGGCGCGACCAGGAACTTCGATGTAAATTCCATCAGGACGACGCTGCTGCATCCGGGCGAAGGTGTCCATCGACAACAGATCCGAGTTCTCGCCACGGATCACAGCGACCGGCATGCCCGCCGTTGCTTCCCACAAGGGCCAGAGGTCGGGACTTTCGCCCTGAAATGCGCTCAGGAACGCCTCGCGCAGGGATGGATCGTAGTTGATGCGAAGCCCTTCAGGCGTCTCGATGAAGAAGCGCCGTGCGTCGTCGAGCCAGCGGCCGGACGGAACGTCCGAAAAACCCGGCGTCACAGCCGCCATCCGGGCGGCCGCCTCATCCAGGGTCGGCACCGAGGGGTTTCTACCGACATAGTCGCAGATCCGCGCAAGCCCTGTGCGCTCGATCACCGGACCCACATCGTTGACGCATAGTCCCAGCATCCGATCATGCGCGACCGCTGCAAGCATCATCCCGATCAGACCACCGCGAGACGTGCCGAGGATCGCGGCCTTGCCAACGCCCAGATGATCCAGAAGCGCCAATGCGTCCCTGGCTTCCTGGGGTACGGTATAGGTCGCGGCGTCGGTCCAGTCCGAGCCCCCACGGCCCCGGTAATCCATGCGGATCAGACGAACGTCCGCAAGATGGGGGGCCACATAGTCGAAGTCCGCCATCGTCCGGGTCAGCCCGGCAAGGCAGAGCAGCGGCAGGCCAGAGCCGTCGTCTGCATAGGCGAGGCGCGCGCCATCGTGGGCAGTGAAATGCGGCATCAAAGCCCCGTCAGGTCTGTCAGGATGCGGGCGGGTCGACAGGGCAGGCGGTCGACCGGCAGGCCGGCGCGGTTCACCCACACGGTGTCGAAGCCAAAGTCTGCGGCGCCGTAGATGTCCCAGCCGTTGGACGACACGAAGGTGATGTCGCCCGGCGTGCAGCCGAAATGTTCGGTGACGACGCGGTAAGCCTCGGGCGCGGGCTTGAAGCGGCCGGCGGTCTCGACCGACAGCAGCGCGTCCAGATGCGGGCCGATCCCCGCACTGTCCACCGCCTCGCGGAGCATCCCGGGCGAGCCGTTGGAAAAGATTGCGGTCCGGCCTTCCTGCTTGAGGCGTTCAAGAGTCTTCGCGACCTCGGGGTAGGCGGGCAGGCTGCGATACAGGTCCTGCAGGCGTGCGCTGTCGCCGACGCCGTGCCGCTCTGCCACCCAGTCGAGCGCATCTGACGTGACTTCCCAGAAATCCGCGTGGTGGCCGGTCATCGCGCGCATCCACGAATATTCCAGCTGCTTGCGCCGCCAATCGGCCGAAAGTGCGGGCCAGATATCGGCCAGCGCCGGATCGTCCTCAGCCGCCGCGCGTGCCGCGCCGTCCACGTCGAACAGCGTGCCGTAGGCGTCGAAGACCCAGATCACAGGTTCTCGCTCTGCGGCATACCGAGAACGTGGTAGCCGCCGTCGACCATCACGATCTCACCCGTGGTGCAGGCGCCCCAGTCGCTGGTCAGCCAGACCGCCGTGCCGCCGATCGCTTCCAGCGTGGCATTGCCAAGCGGTGCGTTCTCTTCGGTGTGGCGGAAGGTCTTGCGCGCGCCGCCGATCGCCGCGCCGGCCAGCGTCTTCATCGGGCCGGGCGAGATCGCGTTGACGCGAATGCCGTCGCGGCCCAGATCGTTGGCCAGATAGCGCACCGTCGATTCCAACGCGGCCTTCGCCACGCCCATGACATTGTAGAAGGGCGTGACCCGGTTTGAGCCGCCGTAGGTCAGGGTGATGATCGAGCTGCCCTCGGCCATTAGCGGCAGCGCGCGGCGCGAGACCTCGATCAGCGAATAGCAGGAGATGTCGAGGCTGCGCTTGAAATTGGCGCGGCTGGTGTTGACGAAGCGGCCGGTCAGCTCGTCCTTATTGGAAAACGCGATGGCGTGGACGACGAAGTCCAACTGGCCCCAGCGTTCCTGGATCATGGCGAAGGCCGCGTCGAGGCTATCGTCGTCGGTGACGTCCACATCGATCAGAAAGTCGGAACCGACGCTGGCCGCCAGCGGCTCGACCCGCTTGCCGAAAGCCTCGCCCTGATACGAAAACGCGATCTCCGCGCCTTCGCCGGCCAGTGCCCTTGCAATGCCCCATGCGATCGAGCGGTCATTCGCGACCCCCATCACAAGGCCGCGTTTCCCGTTCAGCAGATCGCCCATGTGGTCAGTCCCGGTGTTTCGATAGGATGAGTGTGGCGTTGGTGCCGCCAAACCCGAAGCTGTTCGACATGATGCTGTCGAGCCCGGCATCGTCCACACGCTTGGTGGCGATCTCTTCGGGCTTCAGTTCGGGGTCGAGTTCGCCCACGTTGATCGACGGCGCGATGAAATCGTCCTGCATCATCAGCAGCGAATAGATCGCCTCGTGCACGCCGGTCGCGCCGAGGCTGTGGCCGGTCATCGACTTGGTCGAGCTGACCGGCGGGGTCGAACCTTCGCCAAAGATGCGGCGGATCGCCTTGATCTCACCGATATCGCCGACCGGGGTCGAGGTGCCGTGGGCGTTGATATAGCTGATCTTGCGATCGTCGGGCAGGGTCGCCAGCGCGACCCGCATCGAGCGTTCGCCACCTTCGCCGGAAGGCGCGACCATGTCGTAGCCGTCGCTGGTGGCCCCGTAGCCGGTCACTTCCGCATAGATCTTGGCGCCGCGCGCCTTGGCGTGTTCCAGTTCCTCCAGCACGACGACGCCACCGCCGCCCGCGATGACGAAACCGTCCCGCGTCGCGTCGTAGGGGCGTGAGGCCTTTTCCGGCGTGTCGTTGTATTTCGACGACATCGCGCCCATCGCGTCGAACAGGCACGACAGCGTCCAGTCCAGTTCCTCGCCGCCGCCGGCGAAGACCACGTCCTGCTTGCCCATTTGGATCTGCTCGACGCCGTTGCCGATGCAATGTGCGCTGGTCGAGCAGGCCGAAGTGATCGAGTAGTTCACGCCCTTGATCTTGAACGGCGTCGCAAGGCAGGCCGAATTCGTCGAAGACATGCAGCGCGTCACCATGAACGGACCCATCCGCTTCGGCGCGCCTTTTTCGATGACGATCTGGTGGGCGTCGAAGAAGTTCGATGTGGACGGCCCGCCCGATCCCATGATGAGCCCGGTCATCGGGTTCGAGACGTCGGCTTCCTCCAGCCCGCTGTCCTTGATCGCCTGTTCCATGGCGATGAAGTTGTAGGCCGCGCCCGGTCCCATGAACCGCAGGTTGCGCTTGTCGATGTGCTCGGAAACGTCGATCTGCGGCATGCCGTGGACCTGGCTGCGAAAGCCGTGTTCCGCATATTCGGGTGCGGCAACGATGCCCGACCGGCCCGCCTTCAGGCTTTCGGTGACCTCGGCGGCATTGTTGCCGATGGGCGAGACGATCCCCAGCCCGGTAATGACGACGCGGCGCATTGGCACCCCCTTCATTCGCGTGAGATCAGCTTTCGGAAAGCGCGACCTTCATGTCCTTGACCTGGTAGATCACCTCGCCGTCGGCCTCGACCCGGCCGTCGGCGACACCCATCGTCAGACGGCGCGTCTGCACCGCCTTCGTGAAATCAACGGTATAGCGCAGCATCTTGCGGTCAGGTCGAACCATTCCGGTCAGCTTGACCTCGCCCACGCCCAACGCATAGCCGCGCCCCTGCCAGCCGCGCCAGCCAAGGTTGAAGCCGGTCAACTGCCACAGTCCGTCCAGACCGAGACAACCCGGCATGATCGGATTGCCCGGAAAATGGCATTCGAAGAACCACAGGTCCGGATTGATGTCGAATTCGGCCACCACATGGCCCTTGCCGTGTTCGCCGCCGTCTTCCGAAATTTCGGTGATGCGATCCATCATCAGCATTGGCGGCATCGGCAGCTGGGCATTGCCCTCGCCGAACAGCTCGCCCCGGGCACAGGCCAGAAGATCGTCCTTGCCGAAACTGGTCTGCGTCATCGCCATGTGCTGTGTCCTACCCCCTTGGCCACCGCCGGGAAGACCCCCGCCGCGTTCCCGTCCGTCTATCATCCGGCGGGTTCGCGGTGCAAGACCGCCACGTCACCGTGCGGATCGTCCGATCAGAACCACTGTCCCGGCTCCATCAGACCCAGATCCAGAAGCTGCTGGGCCCGCCAGTCGAAGGGCGCCGACCCGGCCCAGACGAAGCTGTCGATCCCCTCGCGAGAGCCAGGATTGCTGACAAGCGCCTTGGCGACGCGGAACGAGGCGATCGCAGCCGTCAGGTTGTGATGCCACGCGCAGGAATAGGTGTTCATCTCGGCCCGGTTCAGCCGGTGATCGGCTTGCAGCCGCAGTCCGTGCTCGGTTCGGAACAGCGCGATCCGGTCGATACGGCGACGATCCGCCGGCAAACGATCTTCGAACCGCCAGCGCAAGCCACCGTGGAAGTCGAGCCGTCTTTCGGTTCCATCCGGCGACAATGCGAAATGCAGCCGCGGATCGAACATCGCCCCGTCGATGTCGACCGCGTCCGGAGCGACCGTCAGGTCACGCGCATAAAGGTCTATCGCGTAACACAGCATCGCCGCGCGGCGTTCTTCGGTGTGAAAGGCCAGCATTTCGCCAACGCTGCGGCTTTCGGAAAACGGGAAGAACAGGAATTCGGCGTTGTATGCGTAATAGAGCCACAGCCCCGGTGCCGCGGCAGCAATGACCGCGTTGACCGCCTCGACGTGAGCATCCGCGCGGCGGCAATCGTGGATCAGGTTGGTGACCCGCGCATCGCGCAGTGCGGGAAGGCGTTGATCCACAGGCTCTGCTGAAAGCGCGAGGATGTGGCGAAATCCGAGGCCGAGGTGATGATCCAGCGTCTCGGCGATGGCCGCGTCGTCTTCGCACAGGATGATCGCGATCGGTCCCTTGCCCTGCAGGACGGCAGGCTTTGCTGCAAGCCAGTCCGTCAGGGAGCGGTCTGTCACGGCATCACGGCCTTGACCTGGTCCAGCGCCGAGCGGAGCAGGTCGGGATTGCTGCTGGCGCTTTCGACAAGGCGCTTCAGCGTCGCCTTCTGCGTGTCGGAAATCGTGGATTGATCGATGATGCGCGTGACTTCGGCCTCGTCGAAGCCTTCGGGCGTCAGCGCCGCTTCGATCTGGGCGGCTGTCGCTGCCGCATCGGCGGCAACGTCTGTTGCGGCAGCCGCTTCCTCGGCGGCGTCCGCGGCTTCGGTCGCCGCGGCCTCGCCATCGGTCTCGGCAGCGTTCGCGGCGTCGGCGGCGCGGTCGGCGGCTTCCAGTGCCTGCTCGGCCGCGGCCTCGGCCTCGGCTGCCGCCTCGCTGGCGGGGGCGACGGTCGCTTCGCCGGCGGCCTGGCTGGCCTCGGCGGCGGCATCGGTCGCCGTAGCGGCAGCATCCGCAGCGGCATCCGCCGCTTCCTCGGCCGCATCGACGCTGGCACCCGCAGGGGCTTCGGCGGCGTCTTCGGCTGTCTCTTCAACCTCGTTTGCCGTTTCCGCAGCGACATCGGCAGCCATACCGGCGTCGGTATCCGGCGTCGCGGGATTCGTGGCTTCGGGCTGGCTCACCACATCGCCCGCTTCGGGCGTCGCATCACGCGAGAAGTCGCCTCCGGTCCAGACCCAGGCGGCACCGAGACCGAGGGCAATCAGGGCGACGAGGATCAGGATCGGGCGCATCGGTTACTCCGCTAGGATCGGCTTGCCCTCTCTATGGCACGGCCGGGCGCCGGTCGCAAAGCGCGTTGCGCACGGCCCGCATCAGGGTCGCGGATCGGCGCCAACAAGCGTTCTGGGCGCGCAAATCCGGTTGAAACACCACGTGTCCGGCCTTATTTTCCCTTCATTGGACAAACCGCAAAAGGAATACCGCCATAGCCCGCAGACCGCATAACGCGCCGCCCACCCGTGACACCGGCCCCCGCGTCAACGAACGCATCCGTGTCGCCGAGATTCGCCTGATCGGCCCCGATGGAGAGAATGTGGGCGTCGTCGCCCCCTCGGTCGGGTTGAAGATGGCCGAGGAATCCGGCCTCGATCTGGTCGAGATCTCGCCCAACGCGACCCCGCCGGTCTGCAAGGTGATGGACCTGGGCAAGTTCAAGTACGAACAGCAGAAGCGCGAAGCCGAGGCCCGCAAGAAGCAGAAGGTCATCGAGGTCAAGGAGATCAAGTTCCGTCCGGGAACCGATACCCACGACTACGATGTCAAGATGCGCTCGGTGATGAAGTTTCTCGAGGGTGGCGACAAGGTCAAGGTCACGCTGCGCTTCCGCGGTCGCGAGATGGCGCACCAGGATCTGGGGCTGGAACTGCTGAACCGCGTGCGTGACGACGTGGGCGAGGCCGGCAAGGTCGAGGCGATGCCGAAGCTGGAAGGCCGGCAGATGGTGATGATGATCGCGCCGCGCTGAAGCTGCGATCGGATGACACGAAGGCCGCGGGCAGTCTTGCCGCGCGGCCTTTTTCATGGGCAGATGCGCGCCATGCAGACGCCTCGCATTGCCATTTCGCGCGTTTCCGGCGCCGATCCCGATCTGCCGCTGCCGGCCTATGCCAGCGCGGGCGCGGCAGGTGCCGACGTGCGCGCGGATCTGGGTGGCGGGTCGATGACACTGGCACCGGGTGAACGGGCGCTGGTCCCCACCGGGCTGCGCCTGCAGGTCCCCGAGGGGTGGGAGGTACAGGTCCGCCCGCGATCCGGGTTTGCCTTGAAGCAAGGGATCACCGTGCTGAACAGTCCCGGCACGATCGACAGCGATTATCGTGGCCCGCTGGGTGTGATCCTGGTCAATCTTGGAGCCGAACCGCAGGTCATCGCGCATGGCGATCGCATCGCGCAGCTGGTGGTCGCGCCTGCGCCGCAAGCGACCTTTTCACTGGTCGGTGCACTGGACGACAGCGCGCGTGGCGAGCGCGGTTTCGGCTCGACGGGGCGCGAGTGATGGTGCTCTGGGCACTTGCACTGGCGATCCTGGGTGCCTGGATCTTCGCGGGTCGACGCGCGGCGGCACCGGTCGCGGTGGCTGGCTGGGCGGCGATCACGCTGCTGCATTTGCTGCTGCCGGGACTGGCCGCACGGATGGTCGGCGGCAGCCTTTCTGTCTGGCTGGTGATCGGCGGGGCGGGCGCGCTCGTCTGGGGATACACGCGCCTTCTTCGCGCGCTGCGCCGCAGGGCTGCGCCAGAGGATGGTCCGCCCACAGTCGCGACGCGCGACGACGCAAGTCTTAGCGATGCCGAGCTCGACCGCTACGCCCGCCATCTAGTCCTGCGCGAAATCGGCGGGCCGGGGCAGATGCGCATGAAGCGCGCCTCTGTACTGATCGTCGGCGCCGGTGGATTGGGTGCTCCGGTCTGCCTGTATCTCGCCGCGGCGGGCGTGGGCCGGATCACCATTGCCGATGACGACGCGGTCAGCCTGTCCAACCTGCAGCGGCAGGTGATCTTCGCGACAGCGGATGTGGGGCGCAACAAGGCCGAGGCCGCCGCCGATGCGATGGCCGCGTTGAACGGCCATCTGCGGCTGGCCGCGCTGGACCGGCGCATCACCGATGACGACGTCGCGCTGATCGGCGAGCATGATCTGGTCATCGATGGCACCGACAGCTTCGCGGCGCGCGAGGCGGTCAATCGCGCCTGCGTCGCGGCGGGCGTTCCGCTGGTCGCGGGCGCCATCGCGCAATGGGAAGGACAGGTCACGCTTTATGATCCTGCGCGGGGCGGGCCGTGCCTGTCCTGCGTCTTTCCCGATCCGCCCGCGCCCGGCCAGGCGCTGCCCTGTGCCGAGGCCGGCGTCGTCGGTGCGTTGCCGGGTGTCGTCGGCAGCCTGATGGCGCTGGAGGCGATCAAGCATCTGGCGGGGGTCACGGCGTCTGGCGCGGGGCAGGGGTTGCGCGGGCGGATGCTGATCTTCGACGGGTTGTGGGGCGAGACGCGGACCATTGCGGTCGAGCGGCGACCGGATTGCCCGGTCTGTGGCCCGCGCTACAGTTCAACTTCCGGCGCGTAGGGATCGACCGGCACCGGCGCTCGCTCTCGCGGCGTTTCGGTGTCGGGCTCGGCCAGTTCAGGCAAATCGGGCGGCGGCGGCGCATCGGCGCGACGACGGATCAGGATGTCGCCGTTTTCCAGCCGCTCTGGCGCTTCGTAATTGCCGATGTCATCGACCAACGCGGCCAGATCGTTCATCGCCGGTGCGAACTGCGACAATGCCCCGGACAGATCGCGGCCCATCCGATCCAGATGCGGCGAGGCGTCGTCCAGAAGCTGCTGGAACAGCAGACCCGCGCCACGCTCGATCAGGTCAAGGCCGCGCTCTTCCTCGGCCTCGGGTTCGGCGCCAGGTTCCGGGACAACCCGCGGCGCCTGGTCTGCAAGGGGTGGCGTCCAGCCATCCTGCGCCATTGCAGGCGTGGCGGCGGACAACAGGGCCAGAAGGCCAAAGATCGGTCGCATCGACATGGATCGAAGATGGGTGCCGCCCGACTGCCGCGCAAGCCACAAAGCCGTGCGGCGTCGGATCAGGCAGAACCTTGCGCCCGCGCCGGACGCTGCATGGCACGGAACGCGTCCCAGGCCTCGTTCAGCCGGCGGGTCCGGGCTTCGGCCAGTCGGATCGCCTCTGGCGGCAGGCCGCGCGCGATGGCGCGGTCGGGATGCGCCTCTCGCACAAGGTTGCGCCAGCGCTGACGGGCCTCGGGTAGGGGGGTGTCGGGCGCGATGCCAAGGACATCACAGGGCAGGCACCCGCTGGTCCGGTCGTGGCGGATACGGATCGCGGCGACCTGCGCGGGCGAGATGCCGAAGATCGCGGCCACATCGTCGATGAAGGCGATCTCGGCCTGATGCATCGCGCCGTCCGACAGCGCGATGATGAACAGCCCTTCGATCACGTCGGCCAGCACGGGATCGCCCGGCGGGAACATCCGCGCAATCCGCTGCGCCCAGGCGTCGTAGCCGGCCACATCCTGACGCGCGAGATCGAAGACACGCGCGGCGTTGCGCTCTTCGGCGCGCGGGATCACGAAGACGCGGCGAAACGCGCTGACTTCGGATTTCGCGACAGTGCCGTCCGACTTCGCCAGTTTCGCACCAAGGGCGATCACGGCAATGGTGAAGGCGACCGAGCGTTCAGGCGGGACCGAGACGCGCCGTGCGCCGACCAGCGCCGCAAGCCGGTCCGCGATGCGCTGCCAAAAGCTGCGCGGCCTCGGCAGCTCGGGTGCCGGGTTACGGGGTATCGCCTGATCCATCATCGCCGACCACGATAACGAGGATAGCCATCCCTCGCCAGCGGCTGCCGCGCGGCAGGCAGCCGATTCAGGCGAAAAGATCCTTGCCCATCAACACAAGATCGTGGAACTCGCCGAATTTCCATCCAGCGGCCGGCACGCGGCCCCACTCGGAATAGCCGAGCCTCGCGTGGAATGCGATCGAGGCCGCGTTGGTGCCTGTGACAGCGCCGATCATCACGCGGTGGCCACGAGCGCGGGCGTGGCGTTCGATTGCACCCATCAGCGCGCAGCCGATCCCGCTGCCCCGGAAGTCTCGCGCGACCTGGATCGTATGCTCCATGGATCGGGCGTATCCCAGTCCGCCGCGGAACTGATCGTAGCTGGCGAAGCCGATCACCTGACCCGCATCATCCAATGCCACGAGATGCGCGCGATTCGCGGCCTGGCGATGGCTGATGATGGCCGCGATCTCATCTACCGACCGTTCGGTCGGCCAGAAGGTGATCGTCGTGTCGCGGATGACCGGATTCCAGATCGCCGCGATGGCGGGCGCGTCATCCGGACGACTGTCGCGGATCATAGCCAGACGTCGCGTCCGTCGGGCGTGTGGATCATCGCTTTCAACCGGGTCGGACCATAGCGTGTCCGGATGCGCGGATCGCCGATGGACCGGGCCGCCGGACCTGGCGTCTGCAAATCCAGCCGTTTCAGCCGAAAGCCACGGTCCGGAAGCGTGTCGCATGGATGCCCGCCACCGATCCAGCGGATCAGCAGGGGATGCGTGCCTTCGCCTGGCATCTGAGCGCCATCGGGCAACGTGATCTGCCAATGCAGGTCACCCCGCTTCATCTCGGTCACGGTCGTGCCTTGGGGTGCGACGAAGGCACTGTCGCGGGCGGCCCAGCCGACCAGACGCGGCGCACCTTCGAAACTGTCGAGCGTGAACCAGCGCGGCCGGTGCGGCGCTGGCATCGTCGGATCGATCGCGATCAGTTCCAGATAGCTGCCGCGTCCCAAATTGAGCAGCCGGTTATGCGTTCCCATAACGGGATGCGATCCCCCCGAGTCCAGCGATCGCCCCAGCGTCTTTCCCAGGCAGGCGGCGCCTTTGTCGAGGTCTTCGCAGGCGACGACGATGTGATCGAGGCGGCGCATCGATCAGCCCCGATGCGCGCCTTCGGCCAGCGAGCGGACGAAATCCAGCACCTCGGGCACGGGCTTGCCCTCGCCGATCTGCTTGACGATGGCGCTGCCCACGACACAGCCGTCGGCCACGCGCGCGACATTCTCGGCCGCTTCGGGCGTCGAGATGCCGAAGCCCACCACGACGGGCAGGCCTGCTGCCTGACGAATGCGCGCGACTTCGGGTGCGACCTCGTCGGCATTCGCCGCAGGACCGCCCGTGATGCCCGTGACGCTGACGTAATAGACGAAGCCCGAAGTGTTCGCGACGACGGCCGGCAGACGCTCGTCATCCGTCGTCGGCGTGGCAAGGCGAATGAAGTTCAGCCCCGCCTCACGCGCGGGAATGCACAGCTCGGCGTCCTCCTCGGGGGGCAGGTCCACAACGATCAGCCCGTCCACGCCGGCCTCGACCGCGTCGGTTAGGAAGCGCTCGACCCCGCCTTCGCGTGCATAGATCGGGTTGTAGTACCCCATCAGCACGACCGGGGTGGTGTCGTCCGTCTTGCGGAATTCACGCAGCATCGACAACGTGCCGCTGACACTGGCACCGCCGGCCAGCGCGCGTTGGCCCGCCGTCTGGATGGTCGGCCCGTCCGCCATCGGATCGGTGAAGGGCATGCCCAACTCGATGATATCGACGCCCGCTTCAGGCAGACCGGCCAGGATCTCCGCAGTGGTCGCCGCGTCGGGATCACCCGCCATGATGTAGGCGACAAAGGCCTTGCGTCCGTCCTTTGCCAGTTGCGCAAACCTTTGTTCGATTCTCGTCATGATCCGTCCCGTGTCAGCGTGTCGCTCTGGCCTATCCCGGTCACCCGACCGGTGCAATCACAGCTATGCCGAAGCTTGCGCCATCAGCATCCAGTTCGTGCCGAAACGATCGGTCAGCATGCCGAATGCCGACGAAAAGAATGTCGGCCCCACCTCCATCCTCACGTGACCGTCGGGCGACAGCGCCTCGAACACACGCCCGACCTCGGCGCGATCGGGCAAGGTCACGGCGACCGACATACCGGCCATCGGCTCGCCGCCGAATTGTGGAGGCATGTCGGCACCCATCAGGCTCGCCCCGTCCGGCAGACCCAGATGCGCGTGCATGATCCAGCCTGCCTGTTCGGCCGGCAGTTCCATCGCCGCGCCATCGGGCATGTCCGAGAACGCCATGAGATCGACCGTCCCGCCGAAAATGACGGCATAGGTTTCGAACGCCTCGCGGCATTCGCCCTGAAACGAAAGGTAGGGGGTGAACTGCATGCCTGGGTCCTTTCCGTTGGCCGGGCTGGACTTGTGCCGGCCCCAGCCTTAGGTAACCGCCGGATCGAGGAAAGGTTGCAGATATGGGCTTTCGCATGGGGATCGTCGGGCTGCCGAACGTCGGCAAGTCGACGCTGTTCAACGCATTGACGAAAACCGCCGCCGCGCAGGCTGCGAACTTTCCTTTCTGCACGATCGAGCCGAATGTCGGCGAGGTCGCGGTTCCCGACACAAGGCTGGATACCCTTGCCGGGATCGCGCAGTCCAAGCAGATCATTCCGACGCGGATCACCTTTGTCGACATCGCGGGACTGGTAAAGGGCGCGAGCAAGGGCGAAGGCTTGGGCAACCAGTTTTTGGCCAACATCCGCGAGGTCGACGCGATCGCGCATGTGCTGCGCTGCTTCGAAGATGGCGACGTCACCCATGTCGAGGGTCGCGTCGATCCCATCGCCGATGCCGACACGATCGAGACCGAGCTGATGATCGCCGATCTCGAAAGCCTCGAACGGCGGCTCGCGAACCTCGCGCGCAAGATCAACGCCGGTGACAAGCAGGCCAAGGAAGACGCGCGGCTGATGAACGCCGCCCGCGAGGCGCTGGAAGCGGGTCGGCCCGCCCGCAGCGTCACTGTGGCCGAGGATGACCGCAAGGCCTGGGGCATGCTGCAACTGCTGACCGCGAAGCCCGTTCTCTATGTCTGCAACGTGGCCGAGGACGAGGCGGCGTCGGGCAATGCGCTGTCCGCACGCGTGGCCGAAAAGGCTGCGGCCGAGGGCAATGCGCATGTGGTGATCTCCGCCCGGATCGAGGAAGAGATTAGCCAACTCGATGCCGAGGAGCAGGAGATGTTTCTGGCCGAGATGGGGCTGGAAGAGGCTGGTCTCGACCGCCTGATCCGTGCGGGCTACGACCTGCTGGGTCTGCAGACCTATTTCACCGTGGGTCCGAAGGAAGCCCGCGCCTGGACGATCCGGAAGGGCACGCTGGCCCCCCAGGCCGCAGGCGCGATCCATGGCGATTTCGAAAAGGGCTTCATCCGCGCCGAGACGGTCGGCTACGACGATTACGTCGCGGGCAGGGGCGAGGCCGGAGCTCGCGAAGCGGGCAAGCTGCGCGTCGAAGGCAAGACCTACGAGGTCAAAGACGGCGACGTGCTGCACTTCCTGTTCAACGCATAGGCATCAGGACGCGCGGGAAATCACGGGGCGATCTCATCCTCTTCGGGGATTTTCGCATCATCGCGATCATCGCGTCTTTGATGGCTTCGCTGCAACCGGTGACGTAAGTCGCACAGACAGGCGCGCGAATCTAAACACGGGCGCGCTACACAAAACCTATTCCAATAGCGCAACGTCCATACGCGTCGACGCGTCCCGACCCTCCTGGGTCATAGCGACCGTCAGTACGCCAACTTTGTCCTTTTGCTCTGGTCCCGACCCTGCTAGACCGCGCGGCGGAGTGGTGGCCGAGTGGTCGAAGGCACACCCCTGCTAAGGGTGCAGGCGGGAAACCGTCTCGAGGGTTCGAATCCCTTCCACTCCGCCATCATCATGTTGCCATTTGTGGTGATTGGTCCATGTTTCTCTGAAAATTCAGCGCATTGCCTGTTAAGGTAGTGAACCCCCGTTGCCGTGCGTTGTGAGCAGAGGCTAGAATTCTGGCGGGCTGATTGGTGGGCCGGAGATTCTAGGCATGACAAAAGCTAAGTTGAACGCGCTTGCGGTGAAGCGTGCAGAGCATGACGGCAGCAAGGGTCATCGGCTAATCGCGGTCGGCGGGGACGCCAAGGGGCTGTATCTCCAAATCACAGCCAGTGGGTCAAAATCATGGATTCTGCGTGTGGTTGTGACCGGTAAAAGGCGCGAATTCGGCTTAGGCGCTTATCCTGAAATCGGACTTGCCGATGCGCAAGAATTAGCAATGACGCAGCGAAACGAATTGAAGCGCGCAGTAATGGCTGGCCGCGATCCGATGGCGGAACGTGAGGCGTTAAGAGAGGCTGTGAGGGCCGAGAAAGCCGCTGCGACAGCGCCGAAGCTGATCACCTTCCGTGAAGCCGTCCGGGCATTCTGCAGCAAGGATGCGGGCCAACTGGACGGGCTTTCAAACGCGAAGCATCAGGCGCAATGGGAATCGACCCTGATGGTTTATGCGGTCGGGGAAAGCGATCCGAGACGAAGGGCACCGCGCAACCGCACAAATCGCAAGGGTATTGGCGCGGATGGTCTGGCCGACATTCCGGTTGCCGAAATCACCAAACACGATATCGCACGCGTTCTGGAACCGATCTGGAATGATATCCCCGAAACAGCACGCCGGGTACGGGCACGGATCGAGGCTGTCATCCGATGGGCAGACGGCAAAGAGGAACGGGACCGGGCCAATCCGGCGCAATGGTCCGATCTGAAACACCACGGCGCGTTCGCCACGCGGCGCGGTCACAAGCAAAAGGCGCTAGTGCGCCAAAAGGCCCATCATCCTGCCCTGCAAGTGAAGGACGCGCAGGCGTGGTTTACCGATGTGCATAATCGGCCCAGCATCAGCGCGCGGGCGCTGGAATTCGCTGCACTGACCGCATGCCGATCGCAAGAGGTTCGCGGGGCGCGTTGGGGGGAATTCGAGGGATTAGACGGTGACGCGCCGATTTGGACAGTACCCGGCGAGCGGATGAAAATGGGCGAACCGCATAGGGTGCCACTTTCAGATGCAGCTTTAGCCGTCCTGCGCACTGTTCCCCGTCATCACGGCACTGACCTGGTTTTTGTCGCACCTCGCGGCGGCGCATTGGGCGACATGGCCCTATCGAAAACGATGAAGGACCGCCATGCGGTTCAGGTGACGCTAGACGGCGTTGGCTGGATCGATAAGGATAACGGCCGTATCGCAACACCACACGGCCTGCGCGCGACGTTCCGCACATGGGTACAAGACGAAACCAGCTTCCCCCGCGAGTTGGCCGAAGCGGCGCTTGCGCACGTTTCCGGCGATGAAGTCGAGCGGTCGTATGCGCGGGGTGATGCACTGGCAAGGCGGCGCGAATTAATGAACGCATGGGCCGATTTTCTGTCATTTCGCCGAATAACTTAACGGGGAATAAGATGATTTTTAGCGATGATCAATTAATCTACTTGAACGTGTTCAGTCCTGAAATAATCAAGAAATATAACGACGTTGAAAAAAACAATAAACGCTTTGTTTATTACACATCTGCCGAGACAGCGCTAAGGATAATAGATAATCAAGAGATCTGGCTTCGAAATACTACAGTAATGAATGATTTCTCGGAAATTCATTATGGCGTAGAACTTGTTTACTACGCTCTCGAACACGATGATTGCGAGTTTTTTCGCGACGCAATCAATGAGATCTCTCCGAGCGCAACACATCAACTTATTAATAGCTTGAAAGAGCACGTTACTGATTGGCAGCACGAGACCTACATCGCTTGCGTATCAGAACACAGAGACGAGGAAGACAATAGCGGACGCCTTTCCATGTGGAGGGCGTATGGTAATACGGGATTGGTTGTTCGAAACACACCACTCGTTTCTGATACAACCGCTCTACAGGCGTTCTCCGTCCCCGTTCGATATCAGTCACGCTCAATTTTTCTAGAGGATTTGAGGGGTGTGTGCAATCGCATCCAAGAGCACGAGAAATATTACGCTGTTAACGCTGATTTATTATCTATTCACATTTTTCACTACCTTTTCACTGTAGCGCTTTCCAGTAAGCACCCAGGATTTCAAGAGGAACTTGAATGGCGAATTTTCTATCGGCCGAATGAAGCGGAATCATCTGCAATTACAGGACGTGTTGTTGTGATTGACGGTGTCCCACAGAAAATCTTTGCAATCCCTCTGGTTAGCGATACCTCGAAAGGCTTGATTGGTACAGATGTTGTGGAGCTCGTTGATCGGATCATAATTGGACCCACCGAGTATCCTTATGTATCCTATAAAGCCTTCTGCGAAGCGCTAGAGAAGCACGGCGTTAAAGACACGTGGAAAAGAGTAATCGTCTCAGATATTCCACTTCGAAGTCGTTGAAATACAATGGCTAATATTTCTAATATCGCTCGAGAAGTTGGCGCTATCAACGCTGCAAAAAATAATGACTGGAATCTCTTAGCGCGATTGATTGAACAGGATGTACCGCTTGGCACCGTCGCTCGATCGATGATCGCCGCGAAGCTGACAGGAAGTATTAGGGCCAAACGCGGCACTAAATCAGATGCTTCGACGGTCCGTCGCAATCAACTGTTATATCTAGAATTCGTCGCTTTGCGCGCTTCTGGCGAATGCCCGTCAAATGATACTGCTTACGCTACACTTGCCAGCCGCGACAGTCGATCACGATCGACGGATGCTATACGAAAAGCCGTTGCGTCTGGAAAGCAAACTATAGGGCCTACAATGCGATGGGCGCTGGACACTGGCTGGAAGGACTAAGGCGCTAATTAGCTTCCATGTATTTCTTTTGCCTTACGTGAATAATTGTAATCAATGGTGGGCATACCTTACGGATCGAGGATGCCCGATGACACAGCAGCACATTACAAAGGCCGAATACCTGTCGGATAAGCAGGTCGCCGCACGATACAGCCTCAAGAGCCGCGAAGCCGTGTGGAAGTGGTCCCGCAAAGGCACATTTCCCAAGCCCATCAGCCTTTCGCCGGGCTGCACACGGTGGAAGCTTTCTGATCTGCAAACTTGGGAAGCCGAGTGCGAGGCGGCGCAATGAGGTTGTGGCAGAACGCTTGTCAGCCGCTGAAGCTGGCGGACCAACGGTCGGCACTACAGGTTTGAAGCGCTTTGGAGAATCGCCAGAGTATCACTGTGCCCGCCTAACGGCCCATCAACTGAAAGAAGAAGGCCTTACCCTGATGAAAACAATAGGGCCTTCCCTTTCCTCTGCGGCAGACACCCTGAGGTGAACGTAGCGTTCCGCGCACGGCTCAATCGGCAACAAATGTGAGTTGAATATAATTACAAAAGCAATCGAACGTCGATATCTAAAGATATTTTCATTGACGTGGCGCACCTTTTCTCGTCAGTCATCTAATCTGCCGCCATGGATTTGGTGGACGCTAGGGGAAGCCTGTTGAGCCGAGTGGTTCGGAAAGCCGAGGGAAAGCCCCGGCATGCGCGCCTTAGCGGGCAAAATCAATTGGCAAGAGGAATCCCAAAATTGTCACGGAATAAATTCGTTTTGAACTTGAGTGGGTTAGTTGCCTATCCACGCGTCTTCCAAAATGGATTGACCCAAAGCGTCCCGCTTACCATGCAGCCATACCGTCAATTCGTCGTTTGGAGATTGGAGTACCGTAACGGAAACCCGAAAGCTACCAAAGTTCCTTACGATCCAAAAACAGGCATCCGGGCCAGTTCGACTGATCCGACCACATGGGGTTATCTATCCGACGCTCAACAGCGCATGGAACAGGGCGGCTATACTGGAATCGGTTTTGTGTTCGCCGAAGATGATCCGTTCTGTTTTTTAGATTTTGACGATTGCATAGATGATACCGGAAATTGGATCGATGGCACATCGTTGTGGAAACTGTTCGAGGGATCGGCTTGGGAAATTTCACAATCAGGCAACGGATTTCATGTGATCGTCACGACGCGGGATAAAGCGGCGCTTTCCCGGCATGTGAACAAGTGGCGCAGGCCGGACGGCGGCATGAATGAGTGTTACGGATCGGGCCGGTTCGTCGCCTTCGGCCCGCACGGCTGGCAGGGTGAGCCGCAGCCCGCTGATACAATGCTGCAGTGCTTCGTGCCGCTGCGGTCAAGAGGCGGCGCGGACCCGCTGGAATGGCGTGACCGGGCAATAGACGGCTACGACGGCCCATCGGATGACGACACCTTGCTGCGCCGGATGCTGAACAGCCGAGGCGGTGCGGCGACGATCTTCAAGACAGCTGCGCCCTTCCGCGCATTGTGGGAAGGTGACACGGTTGAATTGAGCAAGTTCCATCCCGACGCCAGCGGGAAGGGAAAGCCGTTCGACCACAGTTCCGCAGACATGGCGTTGATGAACCATCTTGCGTGGTGGACCGGTTGCGACCATGCGCGCATGTGGCGGTTGTTCAAGCGTTCCTCCTTGTATCGACCGGAGAAAGAAAGAACGGCCCTGCGCGCACTCGACAAGGCCGCATCGGAGAAGGCCGCAAGGGGAAGTTATCTCAAGAGTCGTGAGCAGCGAATGAAAGAGGCGGGCGCAATCGGTGAAGGTGAACGGCTGGAACTGATCACGCCGAAGATGACGCTCGACGAGATGAGCGAAAAGCTAGTGTTCATTCGCCATGGCAACGGGGTTGCTGATCGGACTCGACGAACGGCGCAAAAGATGGAGAGCGCTCGCACGGATTATTCGGCATCGAAACACGAAATCGAGACCGGAAAGATTGACAAAGAAACGGGATTGCCTGTTCTGAAAACAGTTTCGACCTTTGAAACATGGCGGCAATCTGAAAAGCTAACTGTAGATCAATTAACCTGGCAGCCGGGCGAAGATCAATTTTGCAAGCCCCTTGAAGAGCATGGGATAGCCTTCAATACATATCGACCATTGTTGCTTGGAGCCGCCCCTAAAAATTGGAAAGAATGGATCAATCCTTTCGTTAGTTTGGTAGAATTCCTTGTTCCGATGGAAGCCGAACGAAATAGATTTTATCAATGGTTGGCACATATTATACAGCGGCCATTTGAGTTACCGCATACTTGCTACCTGTTCTTTACACCCGCGCATGGCACCGGACGGGGAACGCTGGCCGAAATGCTTGCCCGCGTGTTTAAAGGTTACGCCGCGATCGGCGTAGCGCCAGATATGGCGATCACCGATGGCTTTAATGGCAGGCTTTCGCGCAAGCTGATTGCGACAGTCGATGAGGTTCGCGAAGGTGCAAGAAATCCGCACTCAAAAGAGGCACAGGCGTTCAAAAGCCGCGTGAATGAGTCCAATCGGCATATCAATCCGAAGTTTGGTATTCAATCGGTCGAGAAAAATTGCATGCGCTGGCTATTTTTTTCACAGCACGAAGATGCGCTACCGTTCGACAATCACGACCGGCGCGTGATCGTAATTGCCAACCCAACCAAAGCAAATTCGCCGGAATGGTATAGTTGGCTGCACCAATACCTTGAGGGCGGTGCGATCGAACAAGCATTCGTTGCATCGGTGCAGCAATATCTGGCATCTTTCGATCTCACCGGCTTCAATCCTGGCGCTCATGCACCGATGAATGAAGCAAAGCGCAGGGCGATTGCGGCGATGGAAAGCGAGGCACTGCGGGCGGCGCGGCAGTTCGCGGCCACATGGGGCGAGGGGCTGGCGACGACCGCTGATCTGCGCGCGTTCGTGGGCGATGACGACTGGCCGTCACATTCGCGGGGCGCATCCGATTTAATCAAGGCGGCGGGCATGATGGCAGGCAAGAAAGTGACGATCGACAGAAAAGCCGAAAAGCTACTGATCGTAAATCCGAACGGCTTTCCGCCTGACTTTGTGCAAGGCTGGCCAGTGCACGAAATTGCGGCGATTATTCGGCGAGGTCGCCAAAGTTTTGGTAATTCTTGACAATCCAACCACATGGCCGTGATTTCGGGGGCTACGGCCCCCTTTTTCGGGCCTGCGAGAACCCGCAGAACCCGTAGAACTCAACCTCCATGGTGCCCCGAGATAAACAAACCAAAAAGCTTCACGGAAGGGAAGCTACGGAAATTGGGTTCTATGGGTTCTTTGGGTTCCCGCCCTAGGTGGCCGAAGAATTCGAAATCTGAGCGGATACGAGTGATCAGCGCAGGGTATGGCGCTGCCTCACACTGTAGGCCCCAGGTCCGACACCCTCGCAGCCGCCCTTCAGCGCATCACACAGGCGCCTCCCGAATGTCCCTAACTGCGAGAACGGCGACAATCCCGCCCCATCCGATCGCCCAGACATAGGGGCCGATTTAAGATAGACACGCAGCGCTGTGCCCGACTTTCGTCGCGCCTATCAAAGCGGCCCTTAGGACACCACCGCGCCTGACTCAGCCAAGCTAGAGGCGAGACAACCACAATGCCACCGAGACGTGTCTTGATCGAGCCTGTCTCACGTCCATGGGCATCACTGAAAATTCAAGCGGACGGGCCATCTGCTGCACAACATTGATTCGCCGTGCAAACTAGGAACAATTTTTTGCAGCCCACCATCTTGCCCGCCGCTTTGGCTAAGATTGTTGCCCGTGGGTGACATGGTATTTTCCCTAATCGACGCGCGAAGGCTCGAATAGTCACCGATAGCATCAAATACCGGATTAGCAAAGTTATGCCGTTAACAGAGATTTCGTTGCCATAAGGCGAGTCTTGATCCTATCTCATTGAAAAGTAGCTCAAACATAGGAAGCGAAAGATGAACGCGTCGCTTAATATACATTTACCAAAAGCTTATGATCATGGACCGTCTTATTCTGCTCAGGTCATTAATAAAAACGGAGCAGTCGTGAACTTTCGATCACCGCACGGAAATGCCGGATCGTATGCCACGGCGAATGTTCAGTCGGAAATCAGTGATTTGCAATCGCTTTCGGTTGCGACTGCTAACCTTGCGGATGATCTAGCGGAACAAGTTGAAGAAATACGATCTGAGAAACTGCCGCAGCGGGTTCGCGAAATTGTCGCGAAACATCTGAAACCGATTTACGCTCGGGCGTTACGATCGGCGCGAAACTATCAGGACCGTTATCTGATGGAACAGTCCGCGCGAGAAACGATCACAGCGTCGGATAACCCTGCGATCGACGCACACACTCTCGCAATTTGGCGTGACCTTGATTTAGCAGGGAAGCTGAACGCGCTGCAATCCTGGGACCGCCAAGGTATCTTCGCAATTGCTCGCGTTGGTCAGAAGCTGTCCAGTCTTCCCAATGAGCACTGGAAAGCTGTGATGGAACGGGTTCGGTATTGGAATTATCGGACCGGCTTAGCCGACGCAGAAAAGAATCCCAACTTCCGGGTGAGTCCGAGCCCGCAACGCCCTCTCGCTTACGGGGTCGATCAGCTAAAGGTCGATCGGGGATTCTATGACATGGAGAATATCGCGAAGCAGCAAGCCACAGTTGTCGAGGATGCAGGCCGGTTCCTTTCAGACACTGTTGCTATTGCGGCTGTTTGTTGCGGCATCACCATGTCGGACGCCTGGCAAATGCTTAACGATGCCTGATGTCAGCCGCAGTCTATGTGCCGGGCGGGCGGTCCATTTGCCTGCCCGGCAAACCCTACCGATCGGAATTGTGCAACATGCGTTCGGTGTGAGCCGCCCTACGGTCAAGCGCTGGCGCGACAAGCACGGGTTCCCCCTAGGACGAGACATAAATACTGCCGATCTGATCGGATGGATCGAACGGCACGCAATCAGATGGCAATGGCTGGAATGACGGCAGACTCCCCTAAATCACCCGAGATTCGAGATGATCGGGGAAGGTTTGTGACAAGTGCCGGACGCAAGCCCGGTTCGCGAAATCGCGTGTCTCAGCAAGCAATCGCTGAATTGCGGAGCCTCTCGGATGATGCGTTCCGCGCATTGCGCGAGAATGTCAGTCGCAATGACCAGCGCGCCGTCGAATTCATCCTGAGTCGCGTCCTTCCATCTGGACGACTTGTCGAAATGGACCTGACAGCCGAAGGAATATCGGAAGCGGTTGCGGAAGGTGAGGTCACTCTTAATGAACTAAAGCAGATTGCCGGTGCGGCTTCCGCGTTGAAGAACATCGGCGAAATTGATCAGATGCGGCGGGATATAGAAGAACTACGAAAGCTATTGTGCGGCTAAGTCGATGACCATCACTCAAATTCGACGAGAAATTACTAGGCTAAAATCCATCGCTCGGCAACGGCAGGTGACGGACTGGTATGAACGTAGGCTATCGACGGCGATCGAAGATTACTATTCAGAGAATACTCGCTTGAGAACGCTTGGAGTAAATGTCTATAGCTACTTGATGAAGTACCCCAAGCATCGAATGCCGCCCCAAGAAATTAAATCGGAGTTTAAGCACCTATTTCCAAGTATGCTGGATCAGACAAGCATGTCCGACCCAGAATGGCGCTCTTACTGTGGCGCGCTTGCGAAGGTTCGCTATCAAATGAAGCTGGGGCGTTGGTCAAAGATATAACGATGGGAAGCATATCACAAATCGTGAGTGGTCGCAGGTTAAGCTTCACCGTTCCTGGGTGCGAATTTCGACGTGTATATCTTGTTAAAGGCAATTGCTCCCTCGATTACATACTAAGTGACTGTGGGCGATGGTATCTGGACCGAATAGAAATCTATTCTGCGGCCACGGTGCTTAGAGAAAAGAATATCGGCAAGTCACATGAGTTACTAATTGATATGCATAGCCGGACCAGATTTGAAGATGATCAGAACGGCAATTCACTGCTAATTCTTTCTCCGATGGACCTTCTGTCGTTGTGCTGCCGTGCGTTTGATTTCTATCCCGGCTGGAGCAATCAGCGTCATGCTGCCTGGCAGGATCGGCTGACCACACAGCTTGGCAACGATAGCATCGAAGCGCTGCGCGCCGCATTCGACGCGATCTTCGATGCATTTGATGTGTTGAGCGGTGAGCGTGGTTATTACGCCGCTAGAGTACTACATCACCATGCGGTCGAAGTTACAGCCATAGGCGGCAGCGTACGGCGTCGCTAGCATCGGACGTTGATCGCCCGAGGTGCGATCTACTGCTTCGTCGCATCTAGCGATAAAGATGCGCTCTCATCTTTTTTCCTGTTCGTCTATGAGGTTAAAGACTGTTCTATTGTCAGCAGTTGGTTGACGTGAACTCATTAAATGCGCCAATGCACCTTTGGACTGAGCGGAAATTGTCTGTTGACCTCCCGATTTGCACGTTGGACCATCGACGGGCAAGCGCGGACTGAACAATATTTTGCCGAAATTGAGTCTACGTTCGGATTAGTTGTCTGTAATTAGCTACTGAAGTAAAGAGCATGAGCATATGAAAAAACTATCTCAACGCCAGAAGCGGCTTCTAATAAAAAGAGCGGTCAATGGCAACCGAAAACATATCTTGCGCCTGTATTCGTCGCGACCTACTGTTGAAGGTTCAACTTCGATCATATTGTTGAACGGAGAATTCCACAGAGTAAAAGTCAGAGGTGTCGCTCGGCATCCGCCTAGTAGCTTAGATTTCGAGGATAACTACCATTCAACATTAAGCTATCTTGAATCACTTAGAAAGAATTTTGCCGTTCGCAAAAATTCCAAAATGGGATGGGTCTTTCGCGAATCTTGGCCCGGCGGGGGGTTATACATAAGGGATTATACCGACTATTCTAAGATTGAAGGTATATCGACAAGCGCCGCTCTCGTATTGACTGCTGAGTACGATCGAGCGCGAGAGTTAATCAATTCCACCCCGCCCGCTATTGATCTGCACAAGTGGAACAAGCGTGTATTTACCGCGTTGTTTGAGCTAGGATTCTTTGAGCTTCTTGGTCTTTCCGAGGACGTGGGTATCAAATACTCGACTTCCGGCGATCTAAGGACAATGCGAATTGTATCAGGAAGTTCGACCGAAGAGTTAGCTCAAGCAAGCAACCAAATAATGGAGTTGAGCAAGTTTATATATGGGGAGGTTGGTTTACCCAGCAAGTATCTCAAGGAAGTGACGACCGCCATCTGCGAGGGATTGAGTAACGTTACAGGCTGGGCTTACCCGTCAAATTACCGCTTTAAGTATTTACCTGTTGGTCGCTGGTGGGTGACAGCATCCGCGCACCGCGTTAACCGGACCTTAACGATTGCGCTTTATGATCAAGGCGCATCTATCCCTGTGACCTTCGCTGCTAAGCCGACAAAATCTCTGCCAGTTCGATTGCTGTCATTTCTTCAGAATGCACTTAATTCGACGGAGGCTGAAGAGTACGCAAATGATGCGGCTTATATCGAAGGCGCGCTACGCTTTGGAGCCAGCAGTACGGGCCTTGACAATCGAGGCCAGGGGCTCCCGCAGATGCGTGAGTTGATCGATTTCGTCGGTGGAGGGTCAATTTCGGTCTTGAGTCGGGCCGGAAGATGCTCATATGAGCACGGTGGGGGGGTCGTGCGTGAGTCGTGTGGAACGTCCGTCGGTGGCACTTTGGTCGAGTGGAGGCTGGCGCTGCCAGCGATAGCTGAGGATGGCTGAGCCTATGCATCTTTCGATTGCCAGCGAATTCAGCCCTTTCCCCGCAGGAAGGGTGGAAAGTGATGGGCCCTTCAACGGCTCAAAATTTCGGGAGACGCTCTTGCTTCCCATGCTCAAGCAAGCGCTCACGAATCAAACCTCCGTGATCGTCTCGCTCGCTGGGGTGATGAGTTTTGGTTCGTCGTTCTTCGAAGAGGCGTTCGGAGGAGCTGTCCGAAGTTTAGAGTTGCCGACCCATAAAGCGCGATCATTAATCAAAATCGATGCTGGAGAGGCTGAGAACGAGCGATATCAGCGCTTGGTCGAGAAGCACATCCTAAAAGCCGCAAAGAAATTTTAACTGTCTTGATTCTCAGCAATGCAAATTGCAGCGGTCTTTATTAGTTTTCTCCTCGGCATCTTAGCGACCGTGTTCGTTCAACCATGGCTTTCTAGAATCCAGAACGATATCAGCTCAATCGCTGATTTGATGTTTGATATCAACAAGCTTGAAGATCTAGCAATCGAATATTGGTCACAGTCTGGTGGTACTGCTGAGGCTCGCAAACTAGAAAGCCAAATTCATGGTGGATTTGCGGCAACGACCCATTTCGACTATCAAAGAATATGCGGATCTCGCACCGACCAATTTCGTAATCTCGACTTGGAAATTCATGACGAAATTACCGGCGGTAACTTTGAGGGGGCCGATCGAGCGCCGGAGTATGCTCGAATAATCTCGATCCTTCACAAGACCCACGAAATGAAGTTCTTATTGCGTGAAATTAAGCGAAGCCAGTATTGGTTCAAATAGCGCCTGCTAGTTAAGCTGTGATCTGACGTACTTGAGGTGGCGAGGCCCGACGCTTCATGGCGGAAACGTCAGAAAGGTGGGCGGCGCGGTGGGCGGCTTGCATTGATCTTAGAAAACACTCTTTTATCAAGCGATTAGAGCAGACTTCCACTCCGCCACTTGCCCTCGCGAAAGCGTTCTCCCTATCCGGCTGCGGCCGGATTTTTCCGTTGTTTTCGAGGGTTATGCGGGACGGGCTGAGCACTGGCCCCTGCGCCGGGGGGCCTGAAAGCGATCTCTCCGGGCCGAAATTCTCCGGACCTCATGACTGCGCGGATTTGGTGAATTACTCGTAAGTTCTTGTGGAAGCGTAGGAATTCCAAGCCACTGAAATTGCTTGGATTGAAGTCGCGTTTGCGTCTGCCACGACCGGGTTCGGAAGTTCTCAGGCCATGGCCCGTTCCAGCCTCTGCTTCCGACGCTCCCAATCGGGCATCACCTTGTCGAGGAGCTCGAAGAAGGCAGCCCCGTGATGTGGCTCTGCCACATGGCAAAGCTCGTGGGTGATCACGTAGTCGATGGCATCGACCGGCGCCTGCACGAGGCGGCGGTTTAGTAGCAGACGTCCGGCCGGTGACATGGACCCCCATCGCTGCCGGGTCTGACGTACGATGAGCCCCTTCGGCCTGAATGCCTCGGGATCCGGGAACAGACCGAGACAGAGTTCGATCCGTTCCGGAAACTTGATTTGGGCCCGGTCGCGGTACCATACCTCGACCAGGTCGCGTGTCACCTCCGGCCTGGTCGGCCGGTGAGTCTGCACGACGATGAAGCCGCGGATCAGCTTCACGCTTTCCTGGACATGCGGGACGACCTTCAGCCGGTACTGGCGCCCGAGGTAAAGATGCGTTTCCCCTGCGACGAACCTGCGCTCCGGCGTCCGCGGCAGGAATTGCGCGAAATACCGCTGCTGCCTTGTTACCCATGCGGCGCGCTTCCGCAGCCTGGCTTCGATGGCGTCTAGTGTCGCGTCCTCCGGGGCCGCGATCACCACCGACGCATCCGGCTCGACGGCGATCTCCAGTGTCTTCCTCGGGCGGCGGACGATTTCGTATTGGATCTCCTGCTCACCGTACTGCAGGCAATGCAATTCCCGCGTCATGCTGCGAACCGGGCCCGGGCGAGGTCCATGATCTTCAGTTCGAGATCGTCGAGCACCTCTACAGGAAGGTCGACGCCCCTCTCGTCACGCAGGACGTCGAAGAAGAAGTCATCGATGGCGTTGCGCAGATTGTTCTGGGCCACCTCGTTCGACCAGATGTCCACGATCAGGTGGGACTTGATGATGTCGATGATCTGTTGAGCGATCGCTGCGACATCGTCGCCGGCTACCAGCTCATCGCCCTCGGTCTTGAGCCGACCGTCCAGGATCCCGAAGAACGCCTGTGCATCCTCGTCGCCCCGAATGCTTTCTGGAACATCCCGGCCGCGATCTTTGCGTGCGACTTTGCTCGCGAGGTCCACGACGCTGTTCAGGTATTCGCGCTCGGACAGCCGCTTCTCGCGGTAGGTGCGGATGGTCTCTTCGAGCAGCTCGGAGAACTGTTTGTAGAACGTCGGGTCCTCATCCATCTTCTCGGTGATCGCCCGCCGGGTCGCGCTGGCGATGCGATCGGCCCTCGAGGCCTCGGAGACCCCCGTCTCTTCGACGACGGCCTTCAGCGCGTCGGGATCGTTGATATTGACCACCTCGATGATGGTCTCCGCCGGCATTGCCACGACGTGGTCATCAAGGAGCTTCTGGATCTTCGGCTCGAACTCGCGGACATCGACCGTCTCCTGGTAGCGGAGCTGGACCGAGCGCTTGAGTTCGGAGAACTGTTTCCAGTCGCGTTTCAGAGCATCGATCTTGGCCTCGTCGAAGACATCGAACAGCTTGTCGGACGAGAGCGAGATGTGCAGGCAGCGGCTGAATGCCTTGAGGCGCACGTAGAACTCATGGCGCAGCGCCTCGTCAGCGAGGTGCTGCTCGAACTGCTCCATGTCCTTCTTGTTTCGAACCGGTTTGAAGAGATCCCAGAGCTGATCGTGCAGCTGGGGCAACTTGCGGATCTCCTCACGGACGTCATGCACCGTCCCGGCGAGGTCGGCCGCCTCGTAGCCTTCAAAGGCGCTATAGGTCGTCAGGGCGCTGTCCAACTCGCCGAGCAGCCCCTCGTAATCGACGATGAAACCGAACTGCTTCTCCGTTCCGCCGTCCTCGTAGAGCCGGTTCACGCGCGCAATCGCCTGCAGGAGATTGTGTTCCTTCAGGGACTTGCAGACGTAGAGCACCGTGTTCCGGGGGGCGTCGAAGCCGGTGAGGAGCTTGGAGACGACGATCAGGATCTCAGGATCGCCGGAGCCCTTGAATGCATCGATGATCTGGCGGTTGTACTCCTCCTCGGTCTTGTACTTTGCCATCATCTGCGACCAGAAGCGGCGCACGAGGTCCTTGGATTCCTGGTCGACCTCCTCGTTGCCTTCGTTCTCGTCCGGAGGCGAGATGACAATCGCGCTCGAGACGTGGCCGATCTCGTCGAGAACCTCCTTGAAGCGGACCGCCGCCGCCTTGGACGGGGCAACGAGCTGCGCCTTGAAGCCGGTCCCCTGCCAGTACTGGCGATAGTGCTCGGAGATGTCGAAGGCCTTGGCTCGGATGGCTTGGTCGGTCTTGGCCAGAGCGTCCATCCGGGAGAACTTCCGCTTCAGATCACGCTTCTGGTCCTCGGTGAGCCCCTCGCTGATCTTCTCGAACCAGCGGTCAATCACGGTGCCCGAGACCTGCTGCTCGACAAGCCGTCCCTCGTAGAGCAGCGGCACGACGGCGCCGTCGGCGACCGCCTCGTCGATGGCGTAGCGGTGGATCAGCCGCCCGAAGGTCGAAAGCGTGTTCTTCTCCTTCTTCAGCAGGGGCGTGCCGGTGAAGCCGAGGTAGCAGGCCTTGGGCAGGAGGCGCCGCATCTTGGCGGCGAACTGGCTGTGGCCGCCGTAGCGCCCCGTCTGCGTCCTGTGGCTCTCGTCGACCAGCACGAAGATGTTCGGGTCGTCGTCCGCCAGCTTGCTGTTCCTCAGCGCCGTGTCGAACTTGTTGATGATCGTGGTGACCAGCGGAGCCTTGTTGTGGACGAGCTCCAGAAGATGAGACCCACTCGTCGCCCGAACCGGTTCGAGGTCACAGGACTTGAAGGTGTCCTTGATCTGCTTGTCGAGATCGTCGCGGTCCGTGACGATGATGATCCGTGGGTTCTCGATGCTGCGCTCGAGAGCGAGCGAGCGCCCAAGCATCACCATCGTCAATGACTTGCCCGAACCCTGCGTGTGCCAGATCACGCCGCCCTTGCGGGCGCCGCTCACGTCGTGCTGCTTGACGGTCTCGACGGCGCGCCGGATTCCGAAGAACTGCTGGTGGCGCGCAACCTTGCGGACGCCGCCGTCGAACACGGTGAAGCGGCGGATGAGGTCGAGCAGTCGTTCGGGGCGACACAGCGCGTACACCGTCCGGTCCTGAACCGTGACCGCGCGCTCGCCCTCAGCGGCCAGCGCGTCGAAATAGACGCGCGCGCCCGCGAAATCACCGGAGAAGATGGCGTCCTTCTCCGCCGCGGTGGGCATGCGGTTGGCAAAGGGCGCGATGGCCTCGTCGGTGTCTTCCTCGTCGCGCCAGGTCTGCCAGAACTTCCGCGGCGTGCCCACGGTCGCATAACGCGCCTCGTTCCGGTTCATCACCATCAGAAGCTGCGCGAAGTGGAAGAGCTGTGGGATGTTGTCCTCGTTCTGATAGCCGATCAGCTGGCTGTCCGCCTTGTTGAGGCTCTCGGTCGGCCGCTTGTTCTCGATCACCAGAACGGGGATGCCGTTCACGAACGCGACGATGTCACAACGCTTGGTCTGGCTTGACGCAGTCCTCTCGACCGAGAACTCGGCCGTGACGTGGAAGGCGTTGTTCTCCGGCCGCTCCCAATCGATGTAGCGGAACGAATAGCTCTTCGAGTCGCCGTCGATGGACTTCGTGATGGTCGTGCCGAGGACGAGCGTGTCGTAGATGTCCTGGTTCGTGCCGCGCAGCCCCTTCAGCCGATCTGGCGTGGGCTTCAGCCGCCGCATCGCCTCGTGCGCGTCCTCGAGGTCAAATCCGTATTCACGGCCTCGATGCGTGAAGCGGTTGATGCGCATGAGTTGCTCGGCGAGCACATCGTCCAGCACCACATTCCGCAGACGCCCGCCACGCAGGCGAAGCGCCTCCTCCTGCGAGAGCGGGGTGAACCCCAGCGCCACGAGCAGCTGCAGCGCCGGAACCTGGGACTGGTGTTTCTCGCGGGTATCGAACCCATGGCCTCGATCCATCACGCCCCCCACACTTGGGCGGATCCGGCATCGAAGAATGCGACAGACAGCGGGACACGTTCATCACGGTGAGCCCCAAGGGCGTTCGCAGCCGACCTGATCGCCTTGTTGCCATCACTATTGGGATCGCCATAGAGACCGACGTAGATCTGCCCGACCTTGCCGCGCGCAATCTTCTTCAGAATGTGCTGGTCGTTCTCGGCCAGGCTATGCCCAAATATGAAGAGCGCATCATTCCTCTGACCCATTTGCGAGGAGAAGCTCTTGTATGAATGGTGCAAGTAGGCGCTGTGTTTGATCTTGGCCAGCTTCTGATTGCTTTTGCCTTCGGCTACGAAAAGCGGGAACTTGCGCGCTCCCATGGCTTCGCGAGCTTGCTCAAGCAGGGGTTTCCCAGTGTTGACCCAAGTGTATTTCTGGAGCTCCGCACCAGCATCGAACAGGTGCAGAGCGCCGTGGAGGTAATGAACGCGCTGTCCGTGCGCGCCGCTCTCGCCCATCCAGTTCACATATTCCGGCTCCGTGTCCTCGTCGCGGCCAAAGCCATCGTTGGCAGCAAGGCTGATGGGATCGTCGAAACCCATGTCCTCGTGCATTAAGGTCCAGTAGAGCAAGAGGTCATAGTTTAGGGTGTAAACCTTTCCGTCTGTGTTCCCATCCCCAAGGAAGTGAGCCAGAAACCGTCGGCATGCCCAGAACTGCTCGTCGTTGATCTCATTCGGAATATTGGGATGATTGTTAGCGACCGTCTGAATGAGAATATCTTTCAGGGCCTCGGCATCCGCGGCCATTTGAGCTGCCGCCTCCGTTGCCTCCTTTGAATAGACGGGAACAACACGTGAAGCGTCCTCCAGCATCTTGATGACATGCTCGAAGTCCGTCGTTCCGACTGCGTCAAATACCGCAGGCAGGCGGGGTGCCGATGAAAAATCCGCCTGCTCAAACAGCGAGCCGTATGTGAAGATCTTCGGACGACAGGCAATGCTGAAACCGTTGCCGAGCAACAAGTGCCGCTTCTTGAATTGCGCTGAATGCTCAATGGCTTCAGCGAAGGTTAGAAGGTCTGCCATGCGTCACCCTTTCGGCGGATAGGGGTCTTTTCCGTAGGTGTTCCGCTCACGGATCTTGCCGTCGCGGCCCTTCAGGAAGGCCTCCCCCTTGGTTTCAGCGGCTTTCTCGCGCGAATGCGCCCAAGCGTCGGATTGGGTGTCCGTGACCTTGCTGGCGCGCGTCGCGCCTTCGCGCTTGGACTCCCACTCCCCGTCCGGGCGCTGCTGGGTCCAGTAGTTCTTCTTATCCGGCATGTTCGGTCTCCTCGGTAGCTGCGGAGCGTTCGGAGGGGTCGAGCGGCACGCGCCATTCGCCTGTCAGGAGCTTCTGCATTAGGCCGCGCTTTTGCAGCGTGACGGCCTCGATCTCGCGCCCTGTTGCGGCCAGGTCGGCGCGCGCGGTGTTCAGGACGGAGGCGATGGCCTTTTGCTCGTCCAGTTCCGGCAGGGGTAATTTTAACGCGGCGAGGTCATCGTAGTAGGTGCGCTGCCGCACGCTGCCCGAGCCGCCGCTGTTGATGTAGTGGGCCCACCAGGACGTTTTGCGCAGGTGGTCGAGGTAGTCGGGGTCGAGCCCGTCCGCGTTGCAGGCGAAGACGACATAGTCGGGGCTGACAAGCACCTCGTCCTCGCGCTCGTTCATCGCGATGGAGCCGACATTGATGCGCATCGGGTTATAGGCGAAGGCGCGGGGCGGCAGGCGCTTATAGCGGCTGATGTCGCCGGCGATGGTCTGCTCTCGCATCGGGACGACGCCTTCGGCCTTCGTGACGCCCATGACAAAGTCCCGGCCCAGCCCCTTGGCCCCGTTCCGTTTTGTCAATTCATGGGTCACCGCGCCTAGGCGCGTCGGCGCCCAGTTGCGCCGCTGACCGTTCAGGCGGAGCTCTCCGAACAACAGGGCTGCGCGAAGGCCGACGAGGCGTTGGTCCTTCGCTGCGTGGAGGGCGGAGAGATTCTCGAGCGCTTCATCCCAGGTCCGAAGCACATTCGCGATGCAGTGCTGTTCGGGGATTGGCGGGACCGGTATCTCGAACTTTTCAACGTCGGCGAGGTTGAGGCCAGGTTGCGCTCCACCCTTTTGGAAACGGTATACTGCTTCCTGCCCGATTGCTGATCGCAAGACCTGCTCGACATAGTCGGGCACGGCTTTCATGGGGTCAACAGCAATTCGAGCGGTGGTCTGAGTGATGTTTGCACCCTCGAGCCATGCGGGAACAACCGCGACTGTCCCGGTATTCGCACCAACAATTGTCAATACAAGGTCGCCGGACTTCAGCTTCGAGCGCTTGTAAGGCGCGTCGATTTCAGGCGTCACACGCATGAAACCACTGAGATCGCGCCACCCGGAGGAATAGTCTCGGCCGCGCACCAAGATAACGCCGTCTTCGACGAACTCGCCGGGTTGGACAATACCGTAGGTAATCTTGCGGCCTTTCTGGATGAGCTGGGCCAGCGGGACAGATGAGAAGCTTGAGGCAGCATCACGCATCGCCACGGTCCTTTTTCCCGGCCTTCGCGGCGTCGGCGATGCGCTTGAGCTCCTCGAGGTCGTCGACCTCGGCCGCAACCTGCCGCGCGGCCTCCTTTCGCTTGGCGTCGAATGCTTCATAGCGATCGTGGGCGATGCGCTTTGCGGCGTCCGCCGAGATCGAACCGGCGCCCTGCAGCTTCGGCAGTTCGTTCGAGGTCAGAAAGGTGTCGAGCACGCCTTCCCATTCGGCCAGCCGCATAGTCTGCCGCCGCGTGGCCCGCAGCTCGGCGGTGTTCAGGAAGGTCTCGACGATCAGGTTGAGCTCCCGGATCTCGGCTTCGCCGAGATAGTTCTTGGCCGTGCCGACGTCGGACTTGCGCAGGGGGCGCCCCTTGTCGGCGTTCTTCCAGGTCGTCAGCCCCATGTTCGGCTGGTCAGGGTTGGCCCGGGCGCGGATCAGTTCGCCCGCCGTGTGGCTGGTGACCGCGTAGAGCATCTTGTTCTGGATCGTCGCATAGAAGGTATTCACGGTCGGCGACTTGACGTCGTAATCCTCGCTCAGGGCGAGGATGTCGCGGACCTTCTGATAGAACCGCGCCTCGGACGCCCGGATGTCGCGGATCCGCTCGAGCAGCTCGTCGAAGTAGTCCCAAGCGGGATCCTTCAGGCGCTCGTCATTCATGACGAAGCCCTTGACGAGATACTCCTTCAGTGCCGAGGTCGCCCACCGGCGGAACTGAATTCCACGGGGACTGCGCACGCGATACCCGACCGCAAGGATCATCTCGAGCCGGTACACGGTCACCGACCGCTTCACCTGCCGTTTGCCCTCAGCTTGAACTGTCAAGTATTCCTTGACCGTTGACTCCTGGTCCAGCTCACCCTCGGCAAGGATGTTGCGCACGTGCAGGCTGATGTTCTGCTTCGTTGTCTGGAAGAGCTCCGCCATCTCCAACTGGCTGAGCCAGACAGTCCCATCGACGGCTCGGAACTGAATCTCCGCCTGACCGTCGTCGGTGTTGTAGAGGATGATTTCGCCATCAGACATCGACGCCGAGCTCCTTCAGATACCCGGCCATCTTCGCCCGGACGTCGGCAAGCTCCGCCTCGATCCGCAGGATGTCCTTTTGCACCGCGGCGATGTCGATCTCTTCCTCCGGCTCGAAGGTGTCGACGTAGCGGGGGATGTTAAGGTTGAAGCCGTTCTCGGCGATCTCCTCGGGGCTGGCCCGGTGCGAATACCGCTCGACCTCGGCGCGGGTGCCGTAGGTCTCCAGCACCTTCGCCACATGCGCATCGTCCATTACGTTCTGGGTCTTGCCCGGTGTGAACTCCTTGCTGGCGTCGATGAACAGCACGTCGCGCCGATCCGCATTTGCGCCGCCTTCCTCGCGCGAGCGGTCGAAGATCAGGATGGCGACCGGGATCCCCGTGGTTGTGAACAGGTTGGCAGGCAGGCCGACGACGGCATCGAGAAGGTTTTCCTCGATCAGCTGCTGGCGGATGCGCCCCTCGGCCCCGCCCCGGAACAGGACGCCATGCGGCACGATCACCGCCACGCGGCCGGACTGCCGCTTGGCGATCTCGATCATGTGGGTGATGAAGGCGTAGTCGCCCTTGGACTTGGGCGGCACGCCGCGCCAGAACCGCTTGTACTGGTCGCTGTCGGCGTCTTCCGCACCCCATTTGTCGAGCGAGAAGGGCGGATTGGCGAGCACCACGTCAAAGCGCATCAGGTGGTCGCCCTCGACCAGCGCCGGGCTGTTGAGCGTGTCGCACCATTCGATGCGGGCGGCGTCCTTGGCGTGCAGGAACATGTTCATGCGGGCCAGCGCCCAGGTCGCTCCGTTCACCTCCTGCCCGTAGAGGGCGAAGTTCTCGGATCCCACCTCCTGCGAGGCCTGGATCAGCAGCGAGCCCGACCCGCAGGCGGGGTCGCAGATCGTGTTGCCGGGCTGAGGCGCCGCCAGCTTGGCCAGCAGACGCGATACGGCCGTCGGCGTGTAGAACTCGCCCGCCTTCTTTCCGGCGTCCGAGGCGAAACGCGAGATCAGGTAGATGTAGCACTCGCCGATGATGTCCTCGGTCACCCGCGACGGGCGCAGGTCGAGTGCGGGTTTGGCGAAGTCCTCGAGGAGGTTCTTGAGGCGGCGGTTCCGGTCCTTCGGGCGTCCGAGATTTGCCTCGGAGTTGAAGTCGATGTTGCGGAAGACGCCCTCGAGTTTGGCCCGGTTCGCGTCCTCGATCTTCTCCAGCGCGATGTTGATCAGCTCGCCGATGTTGGCCTCGTTCCGCTGGGCGTAGAGGTCGTAGAAGCTGGCGCCCTCGGGCAGGATGAAACGCTCGCGCTCGAGGCGCCGGCGAATGCGGGCCTCGTCGCCGCCGTACTGATTGCGGTAGGTCTCGACGTGGTCGTTCCAGAGGTCCGAAATGTACTTCAGGAACAACATCACGAGGATGTAGTCCTTGTACTGGCCGGCATCGACGGCGCCCCGGAAGGTGTCGCAGGCCGCCCAGGCGGTCTGGTTGATCTGCTGTTGGGTAATCTGATCGGTCATCAGGCAATTTCCTTCTGATCGGCGGCCTTCGCGGCATCGCCGAGAATGGCGCTTACGAGTTCTTCGCGGCGAGCGGCGAGTTGCCGGAGCAGTTGCCCCTCCTGCCGTGCAAGAGCATCGAGTTCGACGATGCGTCTCTGCGTTGACAGGTCGGGCACGGCGATCTCGAGGTCTTCGAGGGCCGCCATCGGGATCATCCTGAGGCTTGTGCCCTGTGCCTCCGCACCGAGCCTGCGCTGCGCGTCGGGCTGGTTGATGGCCCATGCCAAGTATTCGGGGAGAACTCGGTCCCTGTCGGGGCGAACGATCACCAACGGGACGATGACCACGACGGGCTCCAGCAGCGGACCGGAAATGGCAGCTGCAGCGTTCGGCTCGCCACGCGAGCGAAAGACGACCTCGCCGCCGTGGACGAAGTATCGTTCGGACAGTTTGCCGAGGTCGTACCTTTGGAAGTCAGGGCCAGGCGCTTCGCCGTTCGTTCCCACGTCACGCAGCTGCAGCGCCGGCACGCCACCCTCCGGCAGCGGATCGAGCCTGCCGCGCGCCGTGTAGCCGGAGTGAATGTCCGAGAGCTCCGCAAGCCGCATGAAAGAATCCTCTGTAAGGCGATATACAGAGATCTAAGCGAGACCGCTCCCTCGAGTCAATCCTTCAATGTGCAGTTTTCATCCTACAGAGAAAAATGCAGCGCCTGATGCTGCCATGTGAGCGGGAACGGCTCCAGCACCTTCGCGAGCGTCACCTCCGGCCCCTGCTTCCCGTCCAAGATGCCCTCGATGATGTCAGGCGCGAGCAGCGTGAGCCGCAGGACGCGGGTCATGTAGGAGGGCGCGATGCCCTCCCGTTCGGCCAGTTCGACGATGGTGGCAAACTCCCCGGATTCGAGCATCCGCTTCCAGCGGAACGCGCGGGCCAGCGCCTTGACGAGGGTGCTGTCTGTCCGGCGCGGCTGCACGGCACCGTCTGGCAGCTGCATCTCTTTCCGCCCGCCACGCTTCACGACCCGGAACGGCACGTTGAGCGTCACGGTGTCCGGGATCTGCGTCCTGCTGGTCATGCGGCCGCCTCGATGCCGCCAGCCAGCATCTCGCGGGCGAGGCCGCTAAGGCCGTCAACGCGTAGCAGAACGTTCAGGCTGCCCGTACCGATGTCGACCCGTTCAACCAGCAGCGCCACGACGCGCGACTGCTCGGCGGGGAACAGTTCGTCCCACAGCGGGTCGAGCTGCTGCAGGGCCACGAGGGCGTCAGCCTCGGTGATGTCGCCGTCGTGGGCACGCGCCGCCTTCCATGTCCCCGCAACGATCTCTGGCTGGCGGAACACGGCGCGCAGCTGGTCGATGACGGCGGTCTCTATCTCGGCCGCGGGGACCCGGCCGACCGGACAGGATCCGGCCCCATGCTTCAACACCGTCTGGCTGACGTAGTAGCGGTAGAGCTTGTCGCCCTTGCGGGTGTGCGTCGGCGAAAACGCTGCGCCATCGGGGCCGAACAGCAGTCCCTTCAGCAGCGCGGGCGTATCAGCGCGTGTGCGGGCCGCGCGCTTGCGGGGGCTCTCCTGCAGGATGGTGTGGACACGGTCCCATGTCTCGCGGTCGATGATCGCGTCGTGCTCGCCGGGGTAGCAGTCGCCCTTGTGGACCGCCTCGCCGATATAGGCGCGGTTGTTCAGCATCCGGTAGAGGTACTTCTTGTCGATCCGGTTGCCCCGCGGCGTGCAGATGCCGCGCTTGCCGACCTCGCGCGCCAGTTCCGTCCCCGAGCCGATCTCGAGGAATCGGGCGAAGATCCAGCGGACGTGGTCGCCGGCTTCTTCGTCGATGACGAGCTTGCGGTTTTCGACCCGATAGCCGTAGGGCGGCACCCCGCCCATCCACATGCCCTTCTTCCGGCTGGCGGCGACCTTGTCGCGGATGCGCTCGGCCGTCACCTCGCGCTCGAACTGTGCGAAGCTGAGCAGGATGTTCAGCGTCAGCCGACCCATTGAGGTGGTCGTGTTGAATGACTGCGTGACAGAGACGAAGGTCACGCCGTTGCGGTCGAACACCTCGACCAGCTTGGCGAAGTCGGCGAGCGAGCGGCTGAGGCGGTCGATCTTGTAGACCACGACCACGTCGACCAGCCCGTCCTCGATGTCTTCCAGCAGGCGCTTCAGTCCGGGACGCTCCAGCGTGCCGCCGGAGATGCCGCCGTCGTCATACTGATCGCGGACCAGCACCCAGCCCTCAGAGCGTTGGCTGGCGATGAATGCTTCGCAGGCCTCCCGTTGTGCGTGGAGCGAGTTGAATTCCTGCTCCAGCCCTTCCTCGGAGGATTTGCGCGTGTAGATCGCGCAACGCTGTTTGCGGATCATTCCTGATTTTGCCTGCGCCTTCGTCATTTCCGCGCACTCCGGTTCTTCATGCCGAAGAACACCCAGCCGTTCCAGCGCGTGCCGGTGATGGCACGGGCGATGGCAGACAGCGACTTGTAGGGCCGTCCCCGCCATTCGAAGCCGTCGGCGGTGACGGTGACGATGTACTCGACACCTTGCCATTCGCGGATCAGCCGCGTGCCGGCGATGGGCATCGTGTCGGCGCGCATCCGGCTCTTCTTCCGGTCGCCGCCGTCGAGCTCTTCGCCCAGCCGTTCAAGCCGCCGGATCGTCTCGGGCTTCAGGCCACCATAGGCCAGCTCCTGGATCCGATAGGCCAGCCGGCTCTCGAGGTAGCGTCGGTTGAACGGCGGCGGCTCGGTGTCGAACAGGTCGCGCCACTGCGCCTTCAGTTCCAGCGTCGTGGCGGTCTTCAGCGCAGCCAGGCGGGCGGGAATGGGATCGTGGGTCGTCATGCGGTTCTCCGGTCAGTTGGAGTTGCATGACGGCATCGGTCGGCCGGAGAGTGTAGGCGAATTTCTCCAGTCTCGTCAGAAGGTTCACCGCGCTCCCGCAGCCGCAATCGGACCAGACCGAGCGCCAGCAGTCTACACAGTTCGGCGCGTCGCTCGGCGGGGGTCATCTGGTCGGGCGGCAGCGGGTTCGAGCCCAGCCGCGGATATGTCGGCGCGTTTCTCATGGGAGAAACGCTACCCGCAAGCACCCCGAAAACAATTACTTTCAGATGCTTAGGGGAGTGCTGCGTAACTCTGCGGTGTTCTTGGGATGCTCTATCCTACCCGATGGACGACGAACAGCTCCTCGAAGAATGACTTCACAAGCTCGTCGACAGATTCCTGCATCGATCCCTTCGGGTGAGAGAATTCTGAGCCCCCGAATCGAAACACCTCGTAGCCGCGGAGGCGAAGGTTTCGATCAGCCGCAACCATTTCGGCGTACAGACCGGGATCGGCGCGCTCACCTTTCGCATAGTGGTGCTTGCCGTCGATCTCGAGGACGATCCTCTGTCGGCCAGGCAAGAGCATCAGAAAGTCCATGCGCTGCCGGAACAGAACGCGTTTGTCCGCGAGACGCCTCGCGATCTCCGGATCGTAGTGCAGGTAAACCTGCGGGATGAGCGCCGGCAGCTGGTCTCCAAGTCGCTCAGCGAAATTGCGGAAGTACGCCTTGAAGAATTCCTGCTCAGGACCGTCGTCAAGCGAAGCAAGTAGACGCCGCCCGAGGCTGGTGCGTGCCTCAGCGAGGTCGGCGAGCCCCTTTTGCTCCATCCACCAACGGACCAAGTCGAGCCATGACAACCCATTGCCGATGGGGCGCTCGTAAATGAGGCAGCTGTCGGCATGCTCGAGCACGACGACTTCGTTGTCGATCGCATCCGAGAACCCGAGCCTCGGCTTTGGTCCGTTGGAAGCGAAGATCAGGTTCTTCGGCCGCCCGTCGACGCCGCGGCGAACGGGGCGTACCGAGAATGTTGCGCGGCCCGAGACCTCTCCTGTCTGAGCAACCTCGTAACCATCGAGCTGCAGGATGCGGGTCAAGTCCGCTGCCAGCGCAGCCTGGTCGTCGGCATCACGAAACCGGGGATCCAAAACGGTCTCGATCAGCTGCGCGAACCTCCTAGAAGGACATGTTATGGCCCCGATGAATTCGAAGACCTCCTTCGCGTTCCACAACGGGGCCGCGCCAGTCGCGTGTTGTCTGAGCTCTTCGATCTTGGTGGGGCCGTCGAAGAAGTCCGCAGGCGAACTCAGATCGAATAGCTCCTCGATCACGTCCGGACGAATGCCTTGTCCATGGATCCCGGCACCAAGGCGATCGGCCACCCGGTCGCGAGTGACCGCGGAGATCTCCGTTTGGTCCTTGTCCTGCAGGAGGTACACCCGGTCCTGTAGGCCGATATCGCGCCGTTCTCGTGCAAACTCGAGGACCAGAGCCAGCGCCTTTGTTGGCGGAAGGCTTGCAAGGGTATTCTGTGCAACCGTCTTCTTGCTGGTCCCTTCTGCAAGTGGGATGTCGCGTCTGGAGAAGAATGCCTCGATATCGACGGCCCTCATGGCATCCCGAAAGCAGCAGCCCGCCAGCTCGAACAGATCATCCAACTCTCCGTCACCTGCCACAGCTATAACTCCCGCGCGAACCAACGGATGCGGCCGACGATGTGGATCTCGTCGGCCGTTCTTTCGTATTCGGGGTAGTGCTTGTTGTCGGAGATGACGCGCACCGCGGGCGGGTCGCTATTGGGGATGTGCTCGAGCCGCTTGGCGACCAGCCCCATCCCGTCGTCCAGCACGAAGATGCCGGGCGGGTTGGGCGCGCGGCGGGCCATGTCGACCAGCACCGCGTCGCCGCTGAACAGCGTCGGCGCCATGCTGTCGCCCTCAACATGCATGATCCGCAACTGCGACGGGCTGGCCTTCAGGCTGTTCCGGATCCAGGAGCGGCGGAAGTGATAGACGCGGCCGGGGGTGTCGCCGTCCTCGGTCACGACTGCACCACCGCCCATCGCGGGGCGCGGGGTGGCGTGGGCGATGGCCACGAAGGCGTCGTCAGGATTGTCCAAGAAGGGGGGCTTCCCCTCCACCTCGCCAATGCCGTGGATCAGCCAGTCGCGATCGACCTTCAGCACGCGGGCGACCTCTGCCAGCCGGTCTATGCCGGGGCGGGCTGAACGGCCACGGAGGATGTCGTAGACGAAGGAACGGTTCACGCCAGCCATCTCGGCGACGTGGGCAGGACTGATGCCGAGCTGATTGGCCCGGGCTCTGAGGCGGTCGGAAAGCGTGTGGTGCTCGGTCATGTCATCCCCACCCATCTGTGGATGAAATAGGATAAAATCGGATTGATCGAAGCCCGTCAAGCGAATAAGAACAGAAGGTAAACATCTTACACGGGAATCGGCGCGGAGGGCAGTGAATGCACATCGACAAATCGTACTTCACGCTCCCCGAGATCCTCGAGCGCTGGCAGATCACGGAAGCGGACCTGATCTACCTCGCTGAGAACGACAAGCTCCGTCTGTCGGTGCGCGTGTTCGGTGTGCCGATCGAGTTTGGCGACTATGAAGAAGCCGCCGACGGTGAACCCTACCGATTGCCGCACGAACAGAGCCATTATAGCGGTCTGCTCGATCTCCACGCCCGCGATGTCTTCCAGCTCTTCCGATGCGGCGAGGTCCATCTCAAGAACTTCCGGACGCCGAAGGCCGACTACGCGACGACCTGGGGCGATGCGCAGCCTGTCCTCGTCATGATCGGTGATCTCCTCCTAAGACGGGACGAACGCGACCGTTTCGAGATCGAGACTGGCTTCTCTCCGGGTGGACAGCCGATGGAAGAGGCCACCTTCATCCACTCGGCCGACTACTTCGAGGTCCGCTGCAATGGATGCCGGTTCAAGCTGGGACCGATCCAGGCGGAAGTCGTGCGCGCGCTGCACGAGGCCGCGCAGGCTGGAGAGCCCTGGCAGAACGGCAAGGCGATCCTGTCGCGCGCCGGCTCTAAGAGCTTGCGCATGGCCGACGTTTTCAAGTCGCAGAAGGACTGGCGGCATCTGATCCGCTCCGACCGGCGTGGCGGCTACCGTCTGAATCTCGACTGAGCGATCCCCTTCTGCCCGGTCCTCCGTGGGATCGGGAGGGGGACGAGTGGGGGATGGTGGGGGATGACGGCGCCCCGCCAGCGGCCAAACGCCAGTCCTGCAAGCGCCGACTGATCCCCCTCCGCATCCCCCGCCGATCCTGACGACATCCCACAGCGGAATTTCGCATGGTCTCCTCGACAACGAGAGGAGACACCGATGCTGCAGAGGCATTGCCTGAACCAGAAAGAGCTGGCCCGGCGCTGGGGAATCTCCCACCGGACGCTCGAGCGTTGGCGCTACGGCGGCCAGGGACCTGCCTTCCTCAAGCTCGGCGGGCGCGTGCTCTACCGGCTCGCCGACATCGAGGCCTTCGAGCAGAGCCAGCTTCAGCTTGCGCTGAAGATCAGCGAGGCCGTCGCGCGCGTCGGTCACACGCCCCGCCGTCTGACCGCGGACCCAGCGCGAGACACCGGTCATGGTGCAACGCACCAGCGGACTGCGCGGCTGTGCTGATGGTCGCCGCAACCCCAATCGGCGCCCGCGTGGCGAGGCCGCGGCTCACTGACGTCGAACTCTACGCCTGGATCGCACAGGCCGAGGCTGGCACCAGGATCGAGTACCACTGCGGCTTTCTCGGGATCGATGTCACGCCGGTGATTTCGACCTTGCCCGAGCCCGAGCGCCGTCAGCTTGCCGATCTCGGTCAGGCCGCGCTGGGCGCCTTCGAGAAGGGCCTCGTCCACCTCGTGCAGGAGCGCGTGGGCCCCGACCGCTTCGCCTACATCGCCGTCGCCCGGCCCAGACCGAAGGCCGCCGCTCCCTCGCTCTCGGCGCTGCTCCTCGAAGAGCGCGCCGCGTGATGGCTCAGCCATTCCCTTCCAACGGAGACCCCGCCATGCCGCACCCTGACAACGCCCCGCATTTCAACGATCTGGGACGCCTCGCCCTCGGCGACATCGCGGCGCTGCCGCCCGAGATGCTGCTGGATCTGCAGACGACGGCGCTCGCCGAGACCGCCCGCGTGAAGCGGCTGCGCGACCGGCTCGAGGCCGGCATTGCGCAGCGCTACGAGGCCGCCGCCGCGGCCGAGCGGGCCGCTCAGGGGAAAACCAGCGGCACGGTGCGGGTCGAGGACGAGGGCGTCGTGATCGTCGCCGACCTACCGAAGAAGGTTTCCTGGGATCAGGACCGGCTTGCCGCCATGGCCGAGCGGATCCGCGCCGTCGGCGACGACCCGGCCGAGTATCTCGAGATCGCCTATCGCGTGCCCGAGCGGCGCTACGGCGCCTGGCCCGCGGCGATGCGCGAGGGCTTCGCGGACGCGCGCAGCGAGACCACCGGCAAACCCGTCTTCCGGCTCGAGGCTCGAGACCGGTGACGCGCGGCGGCGGGACGCCCGAGCGGCAACGCCGGGCAGGTTCCCCTTCGGCACCCGGTCACCCCCGCCGCCGCGCACCCTGAAATCACACCTTGGAGAACCTCATGGCCTTCCGCATCATCACCGCCGACGAACGGCTCTCGGCCGCCGAAAACAAGACCTCCCTCGCCATCTTCGGCCCACCCGGCGTCGGCAAGACAACGCTCCTGAAATCCCTGCCCGCCGAGGACACCGTCTGCCTCGACCTCGAGGCCGGCATGAAATCGGTGCAGGACTGGCGCGGGGACTCGATCCCGGTGCGCAGCTTCACCGATTTCCGCGACCTCGTCGTGCTGATCGGCGGGCACGACCCGGCGCAGCATCCGCAGTCTTGGTACGGCGCCGAGTATCACGCCTGGCTGCAGCAGCAGTATCTCGGCACCGGCATCGAGGATTTCCTCGCGCGAAAGCGGATCGTCTTCGTCGACTCGATCACCGATCTGACGCGGCAGGCCATGGCCTATGCCCGCCAGCAGCCGGAGGCCTTCTCAGAGCGGACCGGCAAGCCGGATGTCCGCGGCGCCTACGGGCTTCTGGGTCGCGAGGTGATCCAGGCGCTCAAGCACCTGCAGCACGCCCGCGGCAAGACGGTGATCTTCGTCGGCGTGCTCGAGAAGGTCACCGACGAGTTCGGCGCGACGACATGGCAGCCGCAGATGGAGGGCACGAAGGCCGGGCGCGAGCTGCCGGGCATCGTCGATCAGGTGGTCTCGATGCAGCTCTTCGGCCGCGACGCCAAGGGCGACTGGACCCTGGACGAGACCTCCGCCGAACGCCGCCTCGTCTGCCGCTCCGGCAACCCCTGGGGCCTTCCCGCCAAGGACCGCTCCGGTCGTCTCGACACGACGGAGGCGCCCGATCTCGGCGCGCTGATCGCCAAGATCGACGGCCGCGCCCCCGCTCACCCCGCCACCACTTCCTGAACCAGACGCAAAGGACAGACCCATGAGCTACGATCTCAACGACGCCCAGCCGCAGATGGCCCCCATCGGCGAGCTGATCCCCGACGGCACCTTCGCCAGGGTCCGCCTGACCGTGCGCCCCGGCGGCGTCGACGGCGCCACCCCGATGGACGCCAAGCTCTTGAAGGCCTCGCAGTCGAGCGATGCGAAGATGCTGGACTGCGAGTTCACCATCCTCGAGGGGCCGCATGTCCGGCGGAAGTTCTGGCAGAGCTTCACCGTGGCGGGCGGCAAGGTCGACGAGAAGGGCCAGTCCATTGGCTGGAAGATCTCGAAATCCACCTTTCGGGCCATGGTCGACAGCGCTCTCGGGCTCGATCCCAGGGACGAGAGCCCCGACGCCAAGGCCAAGCGGGTGCTTCCCGGGCTCAAGCATCTCGACGGCATCGTCTTCGCCGCGCGGATCATGGTGGAGCCCGCCTCCAACCCCCAATACCGCGACCAGAACCGGATCGCGAACGTCGTTTTGCCCGACGAGCCGCAGCACGCATCGATCATGCGCGGCGAAGCCGTGCCCCCGGAGCCCGTCAACGCCCCGCCGCGCAAAGCCGCGAGCGCGCCGGCGCCGGGATGGCAGGCGCCCGCGCCGGCATGGGGTGCGCAGCCGCAAGCGCCGTCCGCGGCCCCGGCCTGGGGTGCGCAGGCGCCGGCTCCGCAGCAGCCCCCGCAGCACCCGCCCGCCCAGCAGCCGCCGGCGTCCCCGCCCACCGCGCCGAGCGGAGCGCCGGCGACCGGTATGCCCGCCTGGCTCAATGGCTGAAGCGCGGTCGGCAGCGTCGCGGCGGAGGTCAAACCGGCCTTCGCCGCGGCCCGTGGCCCGGTGCGATCCTGCCGGGCCGATAACCCCGGATGAATGGCAGGCGCATGTCACGCGCGAGGCGGCACTGGAGATCGGACGATGGCTCGAGGCCCGAGGAAGACTGCACGCCCCATCGCAAGCCTCAGCCTCGGCGACCTCGAAGCCATGGCCAGCAACGCGATCTCGCGCTGGATCGTGCTCCAGTCCGAAAAGCTCCCGAGGGCGGGCTGGCCGCCCGAGGACCCGATCGCGAGTTTCTTGCTCGGGTAGCGCTCTGCGCCGTCTGCGCCCGCGAGGCGCGCGGCTTCGGCTACTGCCACGGCCTCCGCTGGGATCGCCACCCCTATCACCGCTTCTGCTCGCGCCGCTGTCAGGACGTGGGCAGCGCCATCGCCCAAAGGAACAACGGCATGATCGACAAGACCGCGCGCGAGGCGCAGGCGATACGCGATGCGCGGACGGCCTTCGCTGAAGCGCTCACCCACCTCGGGCTCATGGAGCCCTTCTTTCATCGCAGCGCCGAGGACATCGACCGCCTGATCGAGGCGGCGGTCACCGGCTACGTCGACAGCATGCAGGACCAGGCCGCGCGCAGGGAGCGCACCGGCACGGCCCTCGACGACCCCATTCCGTTCTGAGGGGGCGCGCGATGATCGACCTGAACGAAGACACCGCGTCCTGCAGCTGGAAGCACCTGCTCGAGGCGGCCACCGAGAACGCCGTCACCGATTTCGAGATCGAGTTCTGCGACAGCCTCCGCGAGAAGCTCGCGCGCCTCAGTGACAGCGCCCGGCTGACGGACGCGCAGTTCCACAAGCTGACCTGCACCGCGCAGGCCGGCGGGTTCTGGGAGCGCGAGCGATGATCGACCTCAACCATGGCTCGGGTTGCCTCTACGGCGCCAGCGCACCACGCACGCACATCGCGGAAGCCGTGTCCGCCGCCATCGACACGGCGCTATCCGCGCGCCACCGCGCCGAGCGTCCGCGCACCTATGTCAGCTCCTCGGGTCTCGGCCGCGACTGCCTGCGCCAGATCCAGTACGACTTCCTCGCGGTCCCGAAGGACGAAGGCCAGGAGTTCGCGCCGCGCACGCTGCGCATCTTCGAGGCGGGCCACCGGGCCGAGGACATCGTCGCGGGCTGGTTCCGGATCGCCGGGTTCGACCTGCGGACCGAGCGCCCGGACGGCCGCCAGTTCGGGTTTGAGGCCCTCGGCGGCCGCTTCAAGGGCCATATCGACGGCTGCTTCGTCTCAGGCCCGGTCGCGATGGACTATCCCGCGCTCTGGGAGAACAAAGCGCTCGGCGCGGCCAGCTGGAAGGACGTGGTCAAGCGCGGCGTCAGCCTCGCGCGCCCCGTGTATGCGGCGCAGATCGCCCTCTATCAGGCTTACATGGAGCTGACGGCCCCGGCGCTCTTCACCGCGCTGAACCGCGACACGATGGAGCTGCACGCGGAGCTCGTGCCCTTCGATGCGCATCTCGCGCAGGAGATGTCGGACCGCGCCGTCGCCGTGGTGCGGGCCTCCGAGGCCGGGGAATGGCTGCCGCGCGCCGCGGCCGAGCCCACCGCAGTCCTCTGCCGCGGCGGCATGGCGGCCGGCAAGTGGCACGCCCCCTGCGCCTGGGCGAAACGATGCTGGAGTGAGCGGCCATGATCCCCGACGCCTATGAGCTCAAGCGGATCGTGCGCGCGCATCACGAGCGGTTCTGGTGCTCCGACCTTCTCGGAGCGGCGGAGTTCGCGCCGATCTATTTCTTCGACGATCAGGCCGCCTTCGATGGCGAAATCGTCGACCGCGCGATGACCCGGGTCTTTACCGGCCCGCTTCAGCTGCCGCATCCGTCCGTGATCTTCGAGGTGCGCGAGCAGCGCGCGTCTCCCTCGGGCCTGATCGTCTGCGCCCGCGCCGACGGCGACATCGTCGAGGCCACGTTCCTCATGCGCAAGCGGGCGCCGCGCGGCTGGACGGATTGCCTGGTGCGGATCTGGATGCATCCGGACGGCAAGGCGGAGATCGAGGGCAACCCGGCCGAGCGGAGCGACGAGACGGTCCGCGGTCACGGCGAAGTCGCCGCGGGGATCGTCTGGCGCGCGCTGACCATCCTCGGCGCGTCCCCGGAAATCCGCGACCGCAAGGTGTCGCTCGCGAAACGGTCCCGTCTGTCCCGCGATGGCGTGCGCGGATGGGTCTGGCGCCAGGTCGCCATCGATCCGGCGCGCCTGCGCGCGGCGACGCCGCCGCAGGGCGGCAGTCACGCCAGCCCGCGCTGGCACATCCGCCGCGGTCACTGGCGGCAGCTGGCCGACGGGCGCCGGGTCTTCGTCCGTCCGTGCGAGGTGGGCGATCCGACCCGCGGCGGGATCGTCAAGGATTACGCAGTGGAGATACCCCAGCCATGACCGAGTTCACCCCATCCGCCACGCAGGCCGCCGCGATCCGCGAGATCAAGGAGTGGTTCGAGACCCGAACCGAGCAGCAGCAGGTGTTCCGCCTGTTCGGCTATGCCGGATCCGGCAAGACCACCGTGCTGAAATTCGCGCTCGACGAGCTCGGCCTCTCGCCACACCGCAGCGCGAAGGACGGCCGCTGCGTGCCCGGCGTCGTCACCGCCACCTTCACCGGCAAGGCCGCGCTGGTGCTGACCCGCAAGGGCACGCCGGCGCGCACCATCCACAGCCTGATCTACTCGGTGATCGAGGCGACCGAGGAGGACATCGAGGAAGCCGCCCGGAAGATCGCGCTGGCCGAACGCGAAGTGCTTCGCCTCACCGGGTTCGCGCGCACCACGGCCGATGCCGCGATCGAGGCGATGCGCCAGGGGCTCTCGGCAATGAAGCATCCGCGCTTCGCGCTGAACCCGCAGAGCGACGCGGCGGACGCCCGGCTGATCGTGCTCGACGAGGTGTCGATGGTCGGCGAGGAGATGGCGCGCGACCTGATGAGCTTCGGCAAGCCGATCCTCGTGCTCGGCGACCCCGGCCAGCTGCCGCCGATCCGGGGCGAAGGCGCCTTCACCCGCGACGAGCCGGACGTGATGCTGACCGAGATCCACCGCCAGGCGGCCGAGAGCGCGATCATCCGTCTCGCCACCATGGCGCGCGAGGGCCGGCCGATCGGCTTCGGCGTCTACGACGATCATGTCGCCAAGCTCCGCAAGGGCGACATCACGCCCGAGCAAGCACTCCGCGGCGGCCAGCTGATCTGCGGGCTGAACGCCACGCGGCTGCAGATCAACAACGCCATGCGCGCGGCCGCAGGGCTCGGCGGGACCTGGCTGCCCACGGGACCGTCCGAGAAGATCATCTGTCTCAAGAACCAGAACGATCTCGGGCTGATCAACGGGATGTTCGTGACGCTCGAGGATATCGTCGACGAGGGCAGCCTCTACTTCTCCGCCGTCGTCCATGAAGAGGACGGGCGCCACATCGGCGAGCCCTATGAGGACGGGCGCCCGGGCCGGCTGCACATCTACAAGGGGCATTTCGAGGACCATGTCGCCTACGACAACAAGCGCCATGACCGCGACTACAAGGAGAAGCGCCTGCTGACCGAGGCGACCTTCGGCTGGGCGATCACGGCCCACAAGGCGCAGGGCTCGCAGTGGGAGAACGTGATCGTCTGGGACGACGGGCTGGGCCGCACCGAGATCGACCGGCGCCGCTGGCTCTACACCGCGATCACCCGGGCCGAGCGCGGGCTCGTCCTTCTGGCCTGAGGGGCGCGATGATCGACCTGAACGACATCGCGGTCCCGAAGACCCGGCACGATCTGGCGGCGGTGAAGGAGCGGCTTGCTTGCACGGCCGCCGACTGGCTGCCGGGGCTCTTTCCCCAAGCCCGGCTTGCACGTGACCGCCGTTCCTTGCGCTGCGCAGACCTCTCCGGTCGACCGGCGCGCAAGGAGGGCTCCTGCACCATCCATCTCGACGGACCCTATGCCGGCTGGGGATTCGACTACGCCACTGGCGAGCGGGCCGGTCCCATCGACCTCATCGCGCAGGCGACCGGCCTCTGCGACGGCGCGCTCTTCGATGAGGCGGCGCGGCTTGCGGGGATAGACCATCCCGCGCGGCGGCCCGTGCCGGCTTCGCCAATGCGCGCGCGCCCGGATCACTCTGCCGAGATCGCGCGGCTGGTCGACGGGGCCGTGCCGATCGCCGGTACGCCTGGCGAGACCTATCTGCGCGCCCGCGGCGTCTCGGATCCCGGCTCGCCCGACCTTCTGTTCCATCCCGATCTTCCGGACTTCCACAGCTGCCGCGGCTGGCCCGGCCTCATCGCGATCCTGCGGCTGTCGGACGGGGAGCGCGCGCCGGGCATCCACCGTACCTTCCTGCTCGACGACGGCAGCGCCAAGGCGCCCGCGGGCAAGAAGATGCTTGGCAGCGTGAAGGATGGCGTGGTCCGGCTCTTCCCGATGCCGGAGGACGGGCACATTGGCATCGCCGAGGGGATCGAGACGGCACTCGCTGCCCACGCGCTATTCGGCACATCTGTCTGGGCAGCACTGTCGGCCGACGGTCTGGCGCGGTTCCAGTGGTCCGAGGGCACCCGGCGCATCACCATCTATGCCGATGCCGGCGACGCCGGTTGCCAGGCGGCCGCGACGCTCTCGGACCGCCTGAACCGGGCCGACATCCCGAACGAGATCGTCGCGCCGCTGCATGGCGACGACTTCAACGACGACCTGCTGCGCGGCGCCCGCGCCGAGGATTACGCGCGTGAGGCAAACGCCACGGTGGAGCCGCAGCCCGCGGACCCGGTCGACGCCGAGACGGCCACGCCCATCGTCGCCTCCGCCGACGATCCCGCCACCCTGATCGCCGCGGCCGAGGCACTGACCAATCCGCCCGAGTTCGAAGCGCTGTCCACGCTGCTGGGGCGCATCGCGCTGGCGAAACTCGACCCGTTGCCCGAGCGGCAGGTCATCGCGCGGATCAAGTCCGCGACCGGTATCGGCATGTCGGTCCTGACCCAGCAACTGGCCGAGCTCCGCCGCCGCGTAAACGCCACCGGCGATCCGAATGCGCCGATCCCGAAGCCCACCTGGTTCAGGCGCCTCAGGCTCGATCTGGCCGGTGCGCCCGAGCGCAACGAGGCCAATGTCATCGTGGCGCTGACCTCCGATCCGGCCTTCGCCGGCGTGCTCGCCTTCGATGAATTCGGGCAGGAGATCGTAGTGCGTCAGCCACTCCCGTGGGACGGCGCCGCTGCCTCGCTCCCGCGCCCCTGGGAGGACGCCGACGACATCCGCACCGCCGAATGGCTGCAACTCCGCGGCATCAACGTGGCGCCGGTGGTCGTCAGCCGCGCCGTCGGCGCCGTCGCCCGCGAACTGCGCATCCATCCCGTCCGTGACTGGCTCGACACCCTGAAATGGGACGGCACGCCCCGGATCGAGACCTGGACCAGCACCTATCTCGGCGCGGAACCCACGGCGTTCAACCACACCATCGGCGCGCTCTGGCTGATCTCGGCCGTCGCCCGCATCTACCGTCCCGGTGTGAAGGCCGACCACATGCTGATCCTCGAAGGCCCGCAGGGCGCGCGCAAGTCCACCGCGATCAAGGTGCTGGCCGGCGAGGAATGGTTTACCGACGAGCTGCCGGAGCTCGGGTCGAAGGACGCGGCGCTGCACATGCAGGGTGTCTGGATCGTCGAGATCGCTGAACTCGACGCCATCGGCCGCGCCGAGGTCTCGCGCATCAAGGCGTTCTTGACGCGCACCACCGACCGCTTCCGCCCGCCCTATGGCCGCTACACAGTCGAGGTGCCGCGCCAGTGCGTCTTCGCCGGCACTGTGAACCCCGACACCTATCTGCGCGACGAGACCGGCAACCGTCGCTTCTGGCCGCTCCGCTGCGGCGCCATCGACATCGCGGCGCTCGCCCGCGACCGGGACCAGCTCTGGGCCGAAGCCGTCCACCGCTTCCGCGCCGGCGCGATCTGGTGGATCGACGACCCTGCGCTGCTGGAGGAAGCCCGCGAGGAACAGGGCCGCCGCTACCAGTCCGACGCCTGGGACGACCTGATCGAACACTGGCTGACCCACGAGATCCGCACCGTCTCCGACGGCTTCCCCGACTACGGCAATTCCCGGACGGAGAGCGTTCCGCGCCCGGAGCCGCTGGCCGACGTGTCGGTCGGCGAGATCCTTGAGGAGGCCATCGGGCTCGAACCCGCCCGCTGGACCCGCGGCGACCAGATGCGCGTCTCAGCCTACCTCAAGGCGAACGGCTGGGAGCGGTACCGGCGGCGCGACGAGGGCGGGCGCGAAGCGCCGCGGGAATGGCGGTATCGGAGGGGGCAGGATCGGATGTGACCGACCCAAAAGCATGGGACGATCTAAACACCCGTCGAGCCACCAAGAAAACCGACTTCGTATTCTTCCAGATCCTCGTACCGCACCACCCGCAGGTGCCTCTTGAGGATCGTGGTTTCCTTCCGGAGTTCGGGTGGCCTGGCACCCTGGGGCATTGAAGCGCCGCCGATCAGGAAAGCTCCGTTGCGCCCCCAATCACGGAGGAATAGCTGCAGGTTCTCTCCCGAACTCGGCTCCATGATCAGTGATCTCGCGACCACGAAAAACATCTCGCCGATCACCGGCCGCGCTTCCATGTTGGTCGTCAGAATGACGGCGTAGTGCGGTCTCGGACGACCCGGCAGGTCTGTCACGATAGTCACCAGGAGTTCACCGGCCTCATCTTCCGACCCCAGCCTCTCCCGCCAGGCTTCGAAGATGCGATAACCTGCATCAGAATTCTCGAACATCAAAGCCAGAATGGGTAGACCGACAGGTGACAGCTTCATTACCGCGACACCCCTCCATTTCGCGGCGTTCCAGAGCGGGACGTCAATGAGAGATCGGGTCTTCAGTTCTCGATGGCTGCGTATTACCCCGAATGGTTGATCCGTCGTGTCATTTGACGTCGGTCCTTCTGGCGCGGAAACTTCGGGCAATGGAAGAACCGCTCGAAAAGGAAAAGACCTTGGGGGATCAGCACGAAAATGATCCGCGATGCTGGCGGGCGTTACCGGGGTCTCCTTCAATACCCGGCTCATGCTGACACCCAATCCGAGCGAAGTCATGATCCGGCTGATTGCCGTATCGCTGTCGAGGAGCGTCTCAAGCGACCCGGGCCCGTCCTTTAAGATGCAGGTCTGGCCAATGATGTAGGCGACTGTCGTCAGCAATGCATCTCGCGCATCAGATGCTGTCCTTGGCTCAGCCGGATTCCAATCGGCTGGCCATTCGAGCAGGCCCTGCGACGCGGTCTCGTCAAACTTCGGGCAAGGAGCCGCAATCACATCGCTCAACACTACAAGCACCTCGTAGCGCTCGCGATGTGCGGCGAAGCCGGCTTCGAAACCGGTCGCCAGAAGCGTTTCAGCCATTGAGATCAGGAGTTGCGCAACCAAGGCGCATCTCGCTCCCTTGTCGCCGGAGATCGTCAGCTGCAGCCCGAGGACATCCGTGGTAAAGGCGAATGGACCGTCGAATTCTCCGATCAGGCCATGGCGAGGCAGGGCGCAAGCGGGCTGCGCCGAAAGCTGAGCAAGCATTTCAAGATTTGTTTCGCGATCTTCGATCGCCGGGCCGAGAGCTTCGTCTTCGTGGCCAAGAGCATATAAGAGGCAAGTGGATGCTGCCGGTAACTCGATTGCCATGAGGACATCGGGCAAGCTCTGGAAGGCTGACAGATCGGCCTCCCGAGCATTCAGGAATTGGCCTCCGAGCGAGAAGTCGAAAGTCTGAAGTGTTTCGCGTGCTCTATTCTTCGAATCTTCGTCAAAGGGCAACGATGCAAGGATGCCGCGTGAGACTGCGACGACGTCCAGTAGCTCCGCGACAAGACCAAGTTCCAGATCGATCCATCCCAACAGGAGGAATGTGGGAAGTATCTCACTCGGGGGCACCGACGACTTTTCGGCTTGTATCACGATTGCTGATAGACCGAACAAAGCGGTGGCTCTAGCCGCCCATGGTAGCCCGGCCCCGCGGTAGGCTACAGCGAGCAGGTATGCCGCTTCCACCAACTCATCGAGGTGCTCTTCCTTTGTCAGGCATTCGACAGCGGTGCCAAGGCGGCGGATGACCTCGAACCGATCCCGTTCGATGTCAAGTTGCCGAGCGCGGCGCAAGAAAAGCATGCCAAGTGCCGTCTCACCGCGCCGTTGTTGAAGCGCGTCGCCAAGATGGTCGACGACGCGGGACAACGTTCCGTTTCCTCCGAGCGTCTCGCCGAGCATTTCCACGAGCTGCTCTAGGCGATCAAAGTCATACTCCATCAATCCGCGGGCGGCGTCGATGATTTCGATGATCTGCGATAGTCGTGTTTCGATCGAACTCAAGTCTCTGGCTGCAAGGTCCACCATAATGCCACGCATCAACAGAAGCGTCCGGGCGGTCAGCCTGTTGTTGGGCCGGCTCTCGTCATTCCACATCGCCTCAAGACTGGCTTCCAGACGTTCCCATGCGGCTTGTACGTCAACAGCCGCACCGTCTGAGGTGCCTTGGGCAAACGGTCCTGACAGCCCGAAAAGCAGGTTCGTGACCCTCTCGATTGCGGATGCGTGATTAAGAGCGAGGGCGCGCTCCTCAATGTCGCGATAGCCATCGCGGACGGCCCCAATGTCGTCGAACCAGTGCAGTGCCGTCCAAAGCTTCTCGTAGCGCGCCGCGAGGCTGTGTCGGTCCGCTCCATGGCGGTCGGCGAGCCGTATGGCACGCTCAAAGCGCCCGTCAGTCTCATATCGTGGTCGCTCCAGTTCTCGGGACACGATTGCGGCGTCCAGCGCGCATTTCACTACGGCCAGCGGCGCGTCCGCTGCCTGGTCGGGAGCTTCGAGGTCACGATCCAACGACGCCAACCGTTCCCGGCGTTCCCTGTCGCGCGGCCCAATCTTCGATTCCTCGACCTTTTCGCCAATGCCGAGATGGATATAGGCGAGATCGCGGGCATCCTTTTCAATGACGTTGTCGACAATCCAATTCCGGTCGAGGATTTCCACCAAGATGCCATGTTCGGCTGCCAGCGCATCTTGCATCTCAGAGCGATCTTTTGATCGCGCGTAACGAGATGTGACGAAGAATGCCGTCTTGTAGCCTCGCCCAGTTGCGACCATCCCAGCCACATCAGCGCGTGCCTTTGCCTTCCAATCCTTCTTGGTACTGAAAGCAAAACCCCACCTCTCGGTGCCGCGGTCAGCGCGACCATCGAAGTGGCGCTCGACGACCTCCTCGGCAGTCCTGATGCTCTCGGTATCGACCTTGCCATCTCCCCCACCTTCCGGACCCGTTGCCGGCTTGAGGAACGGACAGACAAAGCGCTCGCAGAGAGCCTTCGCGAACCGCTCGAACGCCTGCATGTCGTTGCGTGCAGTAAGGTTCTCCAATCGTTGTTCCAGGACGTCCCGCGACAAACGATAGAGCGAGCGTTCAGAGCTGTCCGAAAACTGCTCTGGGCGCCGCATGCGCATGAACTCCGAAGGAGAGGGCACTTCGTCGGTCATCATGGAGACTTTTTCGCTCGCCACGCCAATACTCGCATTTCCTAACCCTAAAGCCACAACCGGTTGAGGTAAGGCCTTCTTCGGGATCCCAGATATAGTAACAATTGGAGAGGTGTTCGCATACCGGATTTGTCCTTTCTCTCGTGACCGAAGCCGACGAGGCAGCCAGCAGTTTCTGATTTGCCGGCACTCAGACCATCTGCCTGCCTGATTGCCTGTCCCAACCTCCCCGGTGGCCCAACCCTGTCCCAACCTCCCGAGGGGGTTGGGGACACGAAAAGCCGTTCAAAAACAACGGTGTCCCCAACCTCACCCTGTGGTCCCAACCTTTTGCTACACATTCATGTGGGAGAACGGAAAAGGTCGGGAACATGTTTTTCTATACGAAAAGAGAAGGACCCCCGTTGGGGACACCGAGGTTGGGGCCGCATCCGGTCAAATCATTGAAGTAACACGATAAAGGACTGTCCCAACCCCCTCGAAGGTTGGGACCAAGCGGTCGGAGGTTGGGACCGGGACGGGCGGCGCGTCGATCTTCGCAGGCCTCGTCGTCCCTCGTCGTTTTCGCTTTGGCCGAGGACCGGCGGATGCTACATCTTGCGGCGACCAAAGCCGAAGGCCCACAGCTTATGAGCCTTCACGATGAACACACCGATCCCCGCGCAGGACGTCCGCCCCGAGCCGGACGCGATCAACCGGTCCTGCATCCTCGCCCTCGATCTCGGCACCACGACCGGTTGGGCGCTCCGCAGCCATGACGGATTGACCACCAGTGGCACAGTCAGCTTCCGCCCCGGTCGCTTCGACGGTGGCGGCATGCGCTACCTCCGTTTCACCAACTGGCTGACCGAACTCGACCGTCTGTCAGGGCCCATCGCCGCGATCTGGTTCGAGGAGGTGCGTCGCCACGCTGGGACCGACGCGGCCCACATCTACGGCGGGTTGATGGCAACCCTGACCTCGTGGGCCGAGCTGCGCGGCATCCCCTACCAAGGCGTTCCGGTCGGAACGATCAAACGCCACGCCACCGGAAAGGGCAACGCGCCGAAGGAAGCGATGATCGCCGCGGCGCGAGCACGAGGGTTCTCACCCACCGACGACAACGAGGCCGACGCGATCGCCATCCTGCACTGGGCGATCGAGACGAACGGGGGCCTGGGATGAGGTGGCACCCTAAAGGCTACGGCGGTACGCGCCGGGATCCCGACCAGGTGAAGCGCGATGGCTGGCATGACGAGGGTGTGCTGGCCGTCTCCGTCGACGACCACCGCCTGACCTGGCCGGAGCGCGAGCGGGTCCGTCAGCTTGGCGAGAAGCTGTACGGGCCTCGCACGCACGACCGGGAGGCTGCGAATGGCTGATTGGACGCCTACCATGGTCGAAGACCGGCTCGAGAGCGCGGCCGACGTGTTCCGTTCGCTGCCTGAGGTGAAGCCGCAGGGCTACTTCAACGCCTGGCCCGAGTACTTCCACAGCTTCGCCGATCAGGTCGGCCAGGAGCCCCGAACCCGCCGGCCGAAGCCAGGACCGCGCGACATCACGCAGGCCGAGGATGCGCTGCTCTGGCTGCGCTGGCTCGACCCCGCCGACGCGCGCTTGCTCTGGCTCCGGGCGAACCGGAAGCCGTGGAAACCGATCTGTTGGGAGCTCGGCATCAGCCGTGCCACCGCAAACCGGCGCTGGCAGTACGGGATCGCGGTCATCGTCTGGCGGCTGAACGGGAGGCGCGTGCCGCAGAAGCGGTCGATGGAGTTCGTGGTGGCGCACGCGTCGCACTGACTATGTCAAGGCTCGACGGGCGCGTGAGACACTTTTCGGCGAGACACCGGGCGGCGAGACGGATCGCCCTTCTGACGGTATCCATGGCGATATACTCGGGGTCGTGCGCTCGGATGGACCGACGCTGATCCCGAGGTGGACACCGGGGCTGGCTTCCGGGGTCCAGCCGGGGTCCAGGCCGCCAAGCCATTGTTTTCCGGTTCCTTTCCTGGCCGAAACGTATGCTGGCGGGCTTGGCTCGGCATTTCGCTAGCGACAGGGCTGGATTTTTGGGAAGCCACCGGAATCCAGCATCCAGCCACGGCGCCCTGAAAGCATTGTGAATTCAAACATCTGACCGGCCGCCCCGGGTGGATACCCCGCGGATACCGGAGTCCAACCAGAAGCCGGTGGCCCCCTCCGTGCCGGGGTCCACCCGGCGGATGCCGATCGACCATCGACAGGAACCTGCATGACCCTCGCCTTCGCCCCCGAGCGGATCGAGACCTGGCCGCTTGCGCGCCTGCAGCCCTACGCGAAGAACGCGAAGGCGCATGGCGCGGACCAGGTGGCGAAGATCGCCGCCAGCATGGCCGAGTTCGGCTGGACCGTGCCCTGCCTCGTGGCAGAGGACGGTGAGTTGATCGCGGGCCATGGCCGGGTGCTGGCCGCGACGCAACTCGGGCTGACCGAAGCGCCGGTGATCGTGCTGGGGCACCTGACCGAGGCGCAGCGCCGGGCCTACCGGATCGCGGACAACAAGCTGACGGAACTCGGCACCTGGGACGAGGCGCTGCTCTCGGTCGAGCTGCAGGACCTGCTGGCTGACGATTACGACCTGTCGCTGGTTGGCTTCTCCGACGGCGAACTCGACAAGCTCTTGGCCTTCGATCCGGACGGGGGCGGCGAAGAAGAAGGTGGCGCCGGGGGCTCCGTGCCGCCGGTGACCATCCCCGAGCCGCCGCGTAATCCCGCGTCGCGCACGGGCGATCTCTGGATCCTCGGCGATCACCGGCTTCTCTGCGGGGACTCGACCTCGCACGACGACGTGCGCCGCCTGATGAACGGCGAACGCGCGGTGCTGTTCGCGACAGACCCGCCATACCTCGTCGATTACGACGGCTCGAACCATCCGACGCGGAACAAGGACTGGTCGCAGTCCTACGGCGTCACCTGGGACGACAGTAGCCAGGGGGCCGATCTCTACGATGGGTTCATCGCCGCCGCCGTCGCGGAGGCGATCACGGACGACGCGGCCTGGTACTGCTGGCACGCCTCGCGCCGCCAAGCGATGCTGGAGGCCTGCTGGGAGAAGGCCGGGGCCTTCGTCCACCAGCAGATCATCTGGGTGAAGGACCGCGGTGTTCTGACCCGCTCGCACTACCTGTGGAAACACGAGCCCTGCTTCATGGGCTGGCGCCGCCCGAACCGCCCGCCGAAGGTGGCCGAGGAAACGCTGCCATCGACATGGGCGCTGCCCAGCTTCGCCAAGGACGACCGTCCCGATCACCCGACGCCGAAACCGCTCGACGCCTTCGGGATCCCGATGCGCCAGCACGTCGCCCGTGGCGGGCTATGCTACGAGCCGTTCTCCGGCTCCGGCTCTCAGATCATGGCCGGCGAGGCCAACAGCCGTCGCGTCTTCGCGATGGAGATCAGCCCGGCCTATGTCGATGTCGCCGTGGAACGCTGGCAGGCCGAGACCGGCAAGGACGCAATCCTCGACGGCGACGGCCGGACCTTCGCGCACGTGAAGGCCGAGCGGCTTGGCGAGACCCCGGCCGCGGCCGAGGCGGACGTCCAGGCGGTGCCTGGCTGAAGTCATGGCCGCGCATTTCGTCAACATCAGCGGTGGAAAGGATTCCACCGCCGTCTACCTGCTCGCGCTCCGCCGCGGTCGTCCGTTCCGAGCCATCATGGCCGACACGGGCCATGAACATCCGGTAACGCTGGAATATGCCGCGCAGCTCTCTGAGCGCACCGGCGGCCCCGTGGTCGAGATGGTGCGCGCCGACTTCTCTGCCGAGATCGCACGCAAGCGACGGTACGTAGAGACAGTCTGGCGTGAAGAGGGCGTACCGGAGACGACGGTCGAGAGGGCGTTGGCGGCGCTAGTCCCCACGGGCATCCCGATGCTGGACCTCTGTTTGTGGAAAGGGCGTTTCCCGAGTCGGAAGGCGCAGTTCTGCACCGAATACCTGAAGGAACGGGCGGTATTCGACACGTGCGTGGGCCCGGCACTCGAGACAGGCCCCGTCGTTCAATGGCTCGGCGTACGCCGAGATGAGAGCCGCAATCGTGCTCAGGCGCCCTTCACGCAACGCGTCCGGTTCTCGGATCGGCACGACATGGTGCTCTTTCGGCCGCTGATTCACTGGAGCGCCGACAACGTCTTCGCCTTCGCGCGGGCGCACGGAATGCCGCCAAACCCGCTTTACCTGCAGGGCATGGGACGGGTTGGCTGCTTCCCCTGCATCAATGCGGGCAAGGTGGAACTGGCTGCTATCGGCCGACGGCATCCTTGGGCGATCGACCGTCTGCTTGAGTATGAAGCGGCGGTTATGGCCGCGTCCAAACGCGGCATCGCCACGTTCTTCGCAGCCGACAAGACCCCGCAAGGGGCGGCACTGGTCAAGAAGCTCAAGCGCCGCGCGATCGCGGAGACGCAGGGAGCCCATCCAGATCTGGACCCGGAGAGCAAAGAGTTTGACCGGGAGCGGCGGCGGCGACTGTCGGACCTCTGCAACGACGCGGAGTGGCCGGGAGCCGATGCGGTGTTCCGATGGGCCAAGACCGCGCGCGGGGGGCGGCAGTACGATCTTCTCAGCTGGAGCGACGAGGGGCTGTCCTGCTCGAGCCAGTATGGCCTTTGCGAATGATGACGGGGACAGCAGGGATGAAACAGAGCCGGGCCATGTCGCTGGTCGAGGCTATTGCAAACGTTGCCGTGGGCTACGGCGTCGCAGTCGTGACGCAGATCCTGATCTTCCCAATCTTCGGGCTGCACACGACGCTGGCGCAGAACCTCAAGATGGGCGCGATCTTCACCGTGGTGAGCATCGCGCGCTCCTTCGCCCTGCGGCGGCTGTTCGAGGCGATCCGGGTGCGGAGCGCGGAGTGAGAGACCGCCGCCCGGCGTTAGGCGGCGGCATCTGTTCGTTTCATTGCACAGCGTCAGTCACGGATGGCGTAGACGCGCCCCCTTCCATCGACCTTCTCGGAGGTGATCGTCAGGCCGAGCTTCTTTTTCAGCGCGCCGGACATGGCACCCCTAGCGGTGTGAGCTTGCCAGTCGAGTGCCGCCACGATCTCTTCGATGGTCGCGCCACTCTCGGCGCGGAGCATCGCGATCAGTTGCGCCTGCTTGGTGCCCTCGCGCGGCGTGTGCGCCTTGGGCTCGGTCTCGGGTTGGCTGGGGGTGTCCGTCGCGGGCGCGTCGCTTGGCACCACGTCGGCGCCCCTGTGCGCGCTGGGTGCGTCTTCCGACTCGATGCCGATGGCGGCGAGCCCTGCGTCGGTGGCGACCAGCGTGACGCCGGGGCCATCGCCGGTTTCGCGCCACATGGGTTCGCCCTTGCGCGTGTCGGCGTCGACCTCTTCGAGGAAGCCCTTGGCGAGCATCGCGCCGACCACCTTGGCGGCGGCGCCGCCGCGCAAGCTCTCGGGCAGCGGCAGGGCAATGTGCTCGGGCCGCTGGGCGGCGGCGCTCAGGATCAGGGCTTGGGTGTCGGAAAGTTTGGTCATCGTCGTCTCCGGTATCGGGGCGCGCGGAATGCGGGCCCTTCTACGAGGTCGAGCCCGCCAGTCGGCGAGCGGGACCGGGAGCGGGAGCGGGTAGTTTCACTCGGCGTGTTCGCCTTCGCTGAAGGCCATGTCGGTGATCTCGCGCAGCTTGGCGCGGTAGTGGTTCAGGGTGCCGACATGGCCCCAATTGATCTCGTCGGGGCTGGTCTCGAAGTGGTCGGCGCTGAAAGCGGCGAGCCGCTCCAGCATCGCGTCGATCTCGGCCTTGGCGGCGATGAAGGCGTCGAGGGCTTTGTCGTTGGTGGCGGTGGCGCGGCGGGTCATTCTGGTGGCTCCGTGGTGAGTTGCATCGTCCTTCTGGAGACACATTCGCTCCGACCGCGACGCCTATCAACGAGATAAGCACATGATCTTGAATGATAATCGGAGCCGTCGATGGAGGGTCTGAGCGAGCGCCAGTACGCCGCCCGTGTCGGGCTGTCGCGGGGCGCGATCCAGAAGGCGAAGGCCGCCGGTCGGCTCGTCCTGCACGAGGACGGCAGCATCGATGCCGCAGCCTCCGACAAGCGGCGGGCCGAGACGACGGACCCGTCGAAGACCAGAAAGGCGCCGGCGCCCAAGCTGAAACCGGTGCCCGAGGCCGCCGTCGCCGCCGTCGGCGACACGCTGCGGGAACAGGGGCTTTCCGCCCCGGCCGTCGGCGGCGGCACGACGTTCCTGCAGGCCAAGACCGCGAACGAGGTGCTGAAGGCGCAGGAGCGGCGAATCCGGCTGCAGAAGCTGAAGGGGGAGCTGGTCGACCGCGCCCGGGCAGAGACGCTGATGTTCCGGCTCGCGCGCGACGAGCGCGACGCCTGGGTGACCTGGCCGGCGCGGGTCGCCGCGCTGATGGCCTCGGAGATCACGGCGGCGCTCGGGGAAGGATGCGAGGTGGAGGCGGCGCAGATGCAGAAGGTTCTGGAGGCCCATGTCCGCGCCCAGCTCGACAGCCTCGCGGAGATCCGACCCGGGCTTGGATGACGATCTCTTCGGGTTTGATGGGTCCGCCGCGCTGATCCGCGCCTGGTCGCGAGGTCTGCGCCCCGATCCGGACCTGACGGTCTCGAGCTGGGCCGACCGCCACCGGAAGCTCGCCTCGCGGGCCTCGGCCGAGCCGGGTCAGTACCGTACCGCGCGCACGCCCTACATGCGCGAGATCGTGGACCGGCTTTCGCCCGGCGATCCCACGCAGCGGATCGTGTTCATGAAGGCAGCGCAGGTCGGCGCGACCGAAGCCGGCAACAACTGGATCGGCTTCGTGATCCATCAGGCGCCGGGGCCGATGCTCGCCGTCCAGCCGACGGTGGAGCTGGCCAAGCGCAACTCGCGCCAGCGGATCGACCCGCTGATCGACGAGAGCCCGGACCTGCGGGAGCGGGTGAAGCCCGCCCGCTCGCGGGATGCGGGCAACACGATGCTGTCGAAGGAGTTCGCGGGCGGCATCCTGATCATGACCGGCGCGAACTCGGCGGTGGGACTGCGCTCGACCCCGGCGCGCTACATCTTCCTCGACGAGGTCGACGCCTATCCGGCCTCGGCCGACGAGGAAGGCGATCCCGTCACGCTGGCGGAAGCCCGTTCGCTGACCTTCGCCCACAGGCGCAAGGTGTTCCTGGTGTCGACCCCGACGATCCGCGGGCTCTCCCGGATCGAGCGGGAGTTCGAGGCATCCGATCAGCGGCGCTACTTCGTGCCGTGCCCGCATTGCGACGCGATGCAGTGGCTGAAGTTCGACCGCCTGCGCTGGGAGAAGGGGCGCCCGGAGACGGCGGAGTATCACTGCGAGGGCTGCGAGCGGCCCATCGCCGAGCACCACAAGACGAGGATGCTCGAGCGCGGCGAATGGCGGGCGACCGCCACTGCCGCCGATCCGACGACGGTCGGCTACCACCTCTCGGCGCTCTATTCGCCGGTGGGCTGGCTCAGCTGGCAGCGGATCGCACGAGCGCATGAAGCGGCACGGGGCAGCGACGAGGCGATGCGGGCGTTCCGGAACACCATCCTCGGCGAGACCTGGATGGAGACCGGCGAGGCGCCCGACTGGCAGCGGCTGGCGGACCGGCGCGAGGCATGGGCCCCGGGCACGGTGCCCGAGCGCGGTCTGTTCCTGACGGCCGGAGCGGACGTGCAGAAGGACCGGATCGAGGTCGATGTCTGGGCCTGGGGCCGCGGTCTGGAAAGCTGGCTTGTCGATCACCTCGTGATCGAGGGCGGCCCCGGCGATCCGGCCTGCTGGCAGCAACTGACCGACCTGCTGGGGCGGACATGGGCGCATGCCTCGGGTCAGCCGATGGCGCTCGCCCGGCTCGCGATCGACACCGGCTACGAGACCAGCGCGGTCTATGCTTGGTCGCGCCAGGTGGGGTTCGCGCAGGTCGCGCCGGTGAAGGGCGTCGAGGGGTTCACCCGGACGAGTCCGGTAACCGGACCCACCTATGTCGACGCCACCGTCGCCGGCAAGCGGCTCCGGCGCGGGGCCCGGCTCTGGACCGTGGCCACCTCGACCTTCAAGGCCGAGACCTATCGCTTCCTGCGGCAGGACCGGCCGACGAGGGAGGAACAGACGGTGGGCGCGCTGTGCCCGCCCGGAACGATCCATCTGCCGGACTGGGCGGACGGCGAATGGCTGAAACAGCTGACCGCCGAGCAGCTGGTGACGGTGAAGGGCAAGCGTGGCTTCACGCGGCTCGAATGGCAGAAGCTCCGCGAGCGCAACGAGGCGCTGGACACCCGGGTCTATGCCCGCGCGGCCGCGTGGATCCTCGGGGCGGATCGCTGGCCCGAAGCACGCTGGGCCGATCTGGAGGCTCAGCTTGGGGTGGCAAAGCACGACGTGCCAACGGACGGCACGGCAACTGCGCCGCCCGTCCCGACACGACCAATGCCGCGCCGGCGCACGGTGCGCTCGAGCTACATGAGGTGATCCATGGCCACGGCCGCAGAGCTCCGCGCCCGCCGCGACGCGCTGACCGCGCAGCGGTCCTCTGGCGTGGCGCGGGTCAGCTACGACGGCAAGACCGTGGATTATCGTAGCGTGGCCGAGATCGACCGGGCCATCGAGGCGCTGGACCGCGAGATCGCTGCGGCCGAGGGGCGCCGGATCGTCCGGCAGGTGCGCGTGACGACGGCGAAGGGGCTCTAATCGATGGGCCTCTTCGACCGTTTCCGCCGCCGCGCCGCCGGCGGCCCCGCTGCCGTGCGGGCCCGGCTAGAAGGCGCCATGGCGAAGCGCCGGCTGCGCGGCTGGAACCCGCCGCTCGAGAACATCAACGCGCTGGTCGCCTCCGGCGGGCCGCGTCTGCTCGCGCGGTCCCGCGAACTCGTGGTGACCAACGGCTATGCCGCCAACGCCTGCGAGGCCTTCGCCGCGAACCTCGTCGGCGACGGGATCAAGCTCTCGTCGCTGATCGGGGACGCCGACTTGCGCGACCGGGTGCAGCTGCTCTGGCTCGCCTGGACCGACGAGGCCGATGCGGACGGGCTGACCGATTTCTACGGCCTCCAGGCCATGGTTGCGCGTGAGATGTTCGTCGCCGGCGAGTGCTTCGTCCGGCTGCGCTCAAGACGCGCCGAGGACGGACTGCTCGTCCCGCTGCAACTACAGCTTCTCCAGTCGGAAATGCTGCCCTTCGAGAAGACCGAGACGGCGGCCAACGGCAACCGCATCCGCTGCGGGATCGAGTTCGATGCCATCGGCCGGCGCGTGGCCTATCACTTCCGCCGGCGCCATCCGGGCGACAGCACCGATCAGGGCGCGGTGATCCCGGAGACGGTGCGCGTGCCCGCGGCCGACGTGCTGCACATCTACCGCCCGATCGACGCGGGCCAGATCCGGGGGCTGCCGCATATCGCGCCGGCGATGGTGCGGCTGTTTCTGCTCGACCAGTACGACGACGCCGAACTCGACCGGAAGAAGACCGCGGCGATGTTCGCGGGCTTCATCACCAAGACCGCGCCGGAAGAGCCCATGATGGGCGAGGCGGAGGCGGATCTCGACGGGGCGGCCATTGCGAGCCTCGAGCCCGGCACGATGCAGGTGCTTCTGCCGGGCGAGGACGTGAAGTTCTCGTCCCCGGCCGATGTCGGCGGCGGCTACGAGGCGTTCCAGTACCGGACGCTGCTGGCGGTCTCGGCCTCACTGGGGCTGCCCTATCACCTCGTCACCGGGGATGTCCGGCAGGCGAACTACTCGTCCCTGCGCGCAGAGCTCGTGGAGTTCCGTCGCCGCATCGGCCAGTTGCAGCATGGCGTGATCGTGCACCAGCTCTGCCGCGCGGTCTGGCGGCGCTGGCTGGAGACGGCGGTGCTCGCTGGCGCGCTCGATGCCGATCCCGCGACGGCGCGACCGGTGCAATGGATCCCGCCGCGCTGGGACTGGGTCGATCCGCTGAAGGACATCCAAGCGCAGGTACTGGCAATGGAGGCCGGCATCACCTCGCGGCGCAAGGTGGTCGAGGCGACCGGCTACGACATCGAGGAAGTCGACCGCGAGAACGCGGCCGACGCCGCGCGCGCGACAGGTCTCGGCCTGCGCTACCGCACGAGCCCGGGCGAGACGCAGGGCGCCCGCGCGACGCCCACGGCGCGGCCTGACCCGGGCGCTGGCGCCGGCAACGACACGGACGACGGCGCGGCGACGACCGATCCGGCCACCGAACAGGAGTGACGGCATGACAAGCCGGTATGCGATCCCTTTAGCGGTTGCGAGCTTCTCCACCGGTCGGTGACGGAGAGCCCTAATTTGCAGGCGGCCATGGCGATCCCAAGCCTGGCAACCAACAGATCGTTGCTCGCTGCAAATCAGAGAGGTGGTTGTTCACGTGAGTAAGTGGATTCGGTGGCCGAAACCAAGCGAGGCCACGCTCTTGCGGATGGCAGTGATGGACGAAATGGGCAGGGCGAGGGCAACGAGAGTTAAATAGATCCCGTGCTTTGGCTCCGAGGGCTAAGATCACACGATTTGGGTCATCCAGAATGAGCTGTCGGACGACTTGTCGCATAACGGGTCGCCAGACCCTTAAATTAACCCGGAGTTGTTCAGGCCCTTCTCCGGTGAATGTCCAGGCGGCGTTCAAAAAGATCACACCTTGCGATGCCAACCCATCGAACATCTCTGACATGCTAGGGAGCGTGAACTCCTGGGTGATTGCATTCCAACCAGCATCTGCTTGCGCGAGGTCTGCTCGTTCTAGCAAATCCGCAGCCGCAACCTGAACAAGCCGTCTCAGGCTCGGGCTCGCAGTTTCTTCAACTTGCGGTACAGCACCGTCCTCAAACGCACGTCCCGTTGCTCGGAGCGGAGAGGGATACGGATCCTGTCCGATAACGATCACGCGAACATCAGCTGGGGCTAACCCGGCGAAGGCTCGGAGGAGGTAGCTCATTCCGTCAGGATTGTCCCTGCGAAGTCGGGGAAAGACCTCTTGCGGCGCTGGAATGTCCGGAGCAACAGCTTCAAAGTTCGCTGCCGTCCGGTCGAAAACTTGGACCCACGGGCCAGGTATCTCGTCTCGCCAATCGTGAAAGTGCTGTTGAAGAAAATCTCTCATGTTCTGGTCCCTTTCGACATCAGCCGCAGTACGCGAGCGAAGTCTCGATAGTGCCGGTTCTAGTTCTTGGCGGCATTCCTGGCAGTTCCGTTGATTGGTCTGCCCAAAGACACTCAGGAGTGACAATATGACAAGCTGGTATGCGATCCGCGCCCGCGGGACGGGCGCGGAAGTGGCAATCTATGACGAGATCGGCGCCTATGGGATCTCGGCGAAGGGGTTTCTGAGCGAACTGGGCGCGCTGCCCGAGGGCACGCCCGTCGATCTGCGGCTCAACAGCCCCGGCGGATCGGTCTTCGACGCGGTCGCGATCCACAACGCGCTGAAGCGCCACGAGGGCCCGGTCACGGTCTGGATCGACGGCATCGCCGCCTCCGCCGCCTCCTACATCGCGATGGCGGGCGACGAGATCGTCATGCCGGAGAACGCTTTCCTGATGATCCACGACCCCGCCGGCCTCGTGATGGGCACGGCCGAGGACATGCGCGCCATGGCCGAGGCGCTCGACAAGGTGAAGGGCAGCCTCGTCTCGGGCTACGCCGCGAAATCCGGCCGGCCGCGGGAGGATGTCTCCGCGCTGATGGCCGCCGAAACCTGGTTCGACGCCGCGGACGCGGTGGCGCAGGGCTTCGCCGACCGGCTGATCGAGCCTGTCCGGATCGCCGCGAACTTCGACATCGGGCGCTTCCGCAACGCGCCGCCTATCCTGGTCGACGCTATCGAAACCGAGCCGGAGCTCGATGACGAAAGCGACGGCGGTGAGATCGAAGCGGACGAGGATACCGACGACGCCAACGAAGGTGACAAGTTCGCGGACGCCGAGGACGAGCCGGCCGCCGCCTCCAATGCCCCGCAGCCGCCCGCCGAAACCCCGCCGCCCAGTGGCGCGCCGCCCGATCCGGCCGCCATCCGCGCGGAGGCCATTGGGCACGCCCGGGCCGTTGTCGACCTCTGCCGTCTCGCGGGTCAGCCGCAGATGGCGGGCCGCTTCCTCGAACAAAACGCCAGCCTCGACGAGGTGCGCGCGGCGCTCCTCGCCGCCAAGGCCGAGGCCGAGCCCGAGATCGCGCCCCATCACCCGCAGCCCGGCCGGTCCTCGGCCGCGCGCCCCTGGGGCGAGGTCGTCGCCCGCACCTTCAAGCTGAAAGGATGACATCATGACCACGCTGGTCGAAGGCACCCATCCCGGCGGCTTCCTCGTCTGGGAAGCCTTCCGCGACTACACCCGCGAGACGATCACCGTCGCCGCCGGCACGCTCGAGCCCGGCACCGTGCTGGGCAAGATCACTGCCTCGGGCAAGTACGCCGCGCACGATCCGGCCGCGGTCGACGGCACCGACACCGCCGTCGCGCTGCTCTGGGGCAAGGCGGATGCGAGCGCCGGCGACGCGCCGGCCGTCGCGCTCATTCGCGGCCCTGCCATCGTCAACCGGCATGACCTCGTCTTCGCCGGCACGCCCAGCGAGGGAGAGATCGCGGCTGCGCACGCCGCGCTCCTCGCCGCGGGCATCCTCGTCCGCTGATCCAATCCTGACAGGAGGCATCCTCATGGCCACCATGGACATCTTCGAAGGCGATGCCTTCACCATCGTCGAGCTCACCCGCGCGCTCGAGAACATCCCCTACAAGCCCGCGTTGCTCTCGGGCTCGGCCCTCTTCAGCCCGCGCGGCGTGCGCTCGCGCACCGTCGTGATCGAGAGCCGCGACGGCACGCTCTCGCTGATCCCGTTCTCGGAGCGCGGCTCGGCCTACGAGCAGCAGGTGCCCGACCGGCGCGAGATGCGCGCCTTCGTCTGCCGGCAGTTCAAGAAACAGGATGTGCTCTGGGCTTCCGAGATCCAGTCCGTCCGCGACTTCGGCTCGGAGAGCGCCACCCAGCAGGTCCAGACCGAGGTGGCGTACAGGCTGCGCAAGCTCCGCCAGGACGCGGAGACGACCTTCGAGTATCACCTCCTGAACGGCATCCAGGGGCTGGTGAAGGACCCGAAGGACCACGCGACGGTGGTGAACTACTTCACCGAGTTCGGCATCTCTCCGGCGGCCGAGATCGACTTTGACCTCGACAACGCAAGCCCGGCCTCGGGGGCGCTCCGCAAGCGCTGCCAGGCGCTCATCGAGAGCGTGGAGGACTCGATGGGCGGGCTCTCGGCCGGCGCCGTGCAGGTGCGCGCCGAATGCGGCTCGGCCTTCTTCGCCGATCTCGTGGCCCACAAGGAGGTGCGCGAGACCTATCTCAACACCGCCGCCGCGGCCGACCTGCGCGGTCGCGTCGCCGATGAGGTCAGCTTCGGGGGAATCACCTTCCGCCGTTATCGCGGCGGCGTCGGCTTCACCGTGCCGACCGACAAGGCGTTCTTCTACCCCGAGGGCATCGAGGGGCTCTTCGAGATCTACTACGCCCCCGCCGACACGTTCGAAACGGTGAACACGCTCGGCCAGCCGCTCTATGCCCGCACGATCCCCGACAGGGATCGCGACGAATGGGTGCGGCTCGAGATCGAGAGCAACCCGCTCCCGATCTGCACCCGCCCGCAGGTGCTGCGCTCGGCGCGGCGAACCTGATGACCGTCTTCGCCGCCGCCCTCGACGCGCTCTTCGCCGATGCGCATCTCGCACGTGACGTCGTCTACACCGCCGAGGGCGGCGCGCCATCGCTGGTCCGCGCGATCCTGCGCCGGCCCGACGACGTCACGAACTTCGGCGACGCGCGCATCTGGTCGGAGACCACCCGGCTGGATCTACGCCTCGCCGAGGTGGCGAACCCGCGGCCCGGCGACCGCATCGAGATCGACGGCGACGCCTTCCTCGTCCAGGGCGAGCCCGTCCGCGACCGGGAGCGGCTCGTCTGGACCGTGGAATTGCGCCCGGCCTGATCGCGATGAAGCTGAAACTCGACATTACCCCGGACCTCGTCGTCGCGATGGCCGCAGAGGTGAAGGCGGGCGAGAAGGCCGTCACCGCCGCCATGCGCGAGGCCGGGACCGGGCTCAAGGCCGCCTGGCGCGGCCAGATCACCGGCGCGGGGCTCGGACGGCGGCTGGCAAACTCAATCCGGCTCGCCACCTACCCGAAGGCCGGCGAGAGCCTGAACGCCGCGGCGCTGGTCTGGTCCAAGGCCCCGGTCATCGTCGGGGCCCACGACTCCGGCCCGCTGATCCGCTCGAAGGAGGGGTTCTGGCTGGCGATCCCGACCGAGGCCGCCGGGCGGGGCCTGCGTGGCGCCAAGCTCACCCCCGGCGAATGGGAACGCCGTCGCGGCCTGCGCCTCCGCTTCGTCTATCGACGCCGGGGCCCGAGCCTGCTCGTCGCCGACAGGGCTCGCATCAACACCCGCGGCCAAGCCGTGGCGTCACGCTCGAAGACCGGCCGCAACCAGGTCACAGCGCCGATCTTCCTCCTCGTCCCACAGGTCAAGCTGCCGAAGCGGCTCGATCTGGACCGCGATGCCGCGCGGGCCCACGACAGCGTGCCGGGGTTGATCGTAGCGAACTGGGTGGAGAGCAGATAAGTTGCCCGCCCCTTCAGCATCGAAGGAGGCCTCTTCTCTCCTTGAAAACGTGCGGACATGGCCTTGGGGCCAACTTCTCACTCGTCAGCCGACTTCGCCCACTCGAAGCACTTGGCCCGCTCGGCCTTTTCCACCGCAAGCGGGTGCTGATCCTCGCTCACTACTCCCCGCCGAACCAAAGATTCAAAGAACCCTTCCCCGCATGTCCCGGTGTCAACCGAAACAATCAAAGCGCTAAGCAGTGGCCACCTGCGGCGTTCGCATTCCAGCTGAACTTCCTCGAGATAGTGGGGAACCTGACGATGGAGCTGCCCCCATGATCGGCCGTGGGTGCAATGGTCAGTGAAATCCTTGTAGCCAGCCGTGCGCTCCTTCTTTGCCAGGGACCTGAGATAGGAGAGAGCGCTGTCCATGCAGAAATGCGTCTCCCGCCGAGCAAGGATCTCACCGACCTCAGCCCGCTGCTCTGGGTGAGAGTCGTAAATGCGCTTGAGGGCTTCGCTGGAGAAACCTGCAAATCTACTGACCATTCCTCACCTCCGAGTGGCAATACATGGGGTCGCGCAAGCTTTGCGATGCATCCCTCTACTCACCGACATATATCGCGGTGATCCGTTCATCGTTCTGCGCGTTTCCGCCAATCTCTGGAAGTAATGACCCGTGTCTACCCCCCGCGAGACCATCCTCGCCGCGCTGCGCGCGCGGCTCTCGGCGCTGCCCGCCACGGCCCTGCGCGGCGAGGTGCTGCCCGAGCGCGTGCCGGCCGATGGCCTGCTGATCCTGCGCGACGGCGAGCCGGGGGAGCCAGAGGTAACCCTGTCGCCGCTGGCCTATCACTATCAGCACCGCGCCGAGATCGAGGCTGTCGTGCAGGGCGCCGACCGTGACGCCGTCTTCGACACGCTGACCGTCAGCATCGGCGCGGCGCTCGCGGCCGACCGCACACTGGGCGGGCTCTGCGACTGGATCGAGGCTGAAGCGCCGCGGGTAGTGGACCTGCCAGTCGAGGGTGCCGCGAGCCTCAAGGCGGCGGTGATCCCCGTTTTGCTTCACTACTCCACGGCTGACCCGCTCGGGTAGAGCCGACGGGTCAGTTGCCGCGACAGGTGCCGTAGTAGCCGCCCGAGAAGTAGCAGTATTCTCGGGCTACTCCGGCAGCAATCATCTGGGCTGCAACATCGCGGCCATCGGCGAGGAAGCACTGCCCGACGATCCGTCCGTACCGGTCGATATCGCGCACGCGACAGGTCAGGCTTTGCCCGGTGACCAGCCGCCGCAGAGTAGACGTCGCAGCGGAAGCACCGCGCTCGTTGCGCTCCGGAGCGTCGAGGCCCCAGACGCGGATCGGCCGTTCAACGCCGCGAAGTGAGAAGGTGTCGCCGTCCGTCACATAGCGGACCGCGCCGCTCACGGTATTCGTCTGTGCCGAGACGGGGCCAACCGAAAGAACCATGATCGCGAGGACAGAAACGATCATCCTGGTAATGATCGACCGACCGAAAATACTGAGCGGGGAATTGGGACGAGTACTGCGCATGACCTTCATGTGCGGCACGGCCTGACCGAACGCAACCGCGCTTCGACACCATCAAGGAGTTCACCATGGCACGAGCCCAAGGGGCGCGGGCGCTGATGGCGCTTGCGTTCGAGACGACCTATGGAACGCCGCCCGCCAGCGGCTACACGCGCATGCCCTTCGCTAGCACCTCGCTGGGGGCGGAGCAGCCATTGCTGAACTCGGAGTTGCTCGGCTACGGCCGCGATCCGCTGGCGCCGATCAAGGACGCGGTGACGGCCGATGGCGATGTCGTGGTGCCGCTCGACGCGGAGGCCTTCGGGTTCTGGCTGAAGGCCGCGTTCGGCGCGCCCACGACCACGGGTGTGGAAGCCCCCTACAGCCACGAGTTCCAGTCGGGGTCGTGGACGCTGCCGTCGATGTCGATAGAGACCGGCATGCCGGAGGTGCCGCGCTACGCGATGTATTCCGGCTGCGTGCTCGACCAGATCACCTGGCAGATGCAGCGCTCGGGTCTGCTCACGGCCACAGCGCGGCTGGTGGCGCAGGGCGAGACGGTCGGGACGACCACCAGCGCCGGAACGCCGACTGCGCTGGAGCTGAAGCGGTTTGGCCATTTCAACGGGGCGATCACGCGCAACGGCACGGCGCTCGGCAACGTGGTCTCGGCCGAGATCACCTATGCCAACAACCTCGACCGGATCGAGACGATCCGCTCGGACGGGCGCATCGACGGTGCAGACCCAAGCATCGCGGCGCTCACCGGCCGTATCGAGGTGCGCTTCGCCGACCAGACGCTGGTGACGCAGGCGATCAACGGCGAGGCCTGCGAGATGGAGTTCGCCTACGTCCTGCCGTCGGGCGAGAGCTTCACCTTCACGGTGCACGCCGTCTACCTGCCGCGCCCGCGCATCGAGATCTCCGGGCCGCAGGGCGTGCAGGCCACCTTCGACTGGCAGGCCGCGCGCGACAGCGTGGTTGGCCGGATGTGCACCGCCACCCTAGTGAACGACGTGGAGAGTTACTGATGCTGACGCTCGACCTGACCAACGCGCCGCGCTGGCATGACCTCGCCCCCAGCGTCCGGGTGCAGCTGCGCCCGCTGACCACTGCGCTGATGGTGGCGACGCGCAGCGACCCGGCCGTCGAGGCTGTTCCCGAGGAGGCCTCCGACGAGGAGCGCGCCGTCGCCTTCGCCAAGGCGCTCGCGCGCCGCGCGGTGCTCGCCTGGGAGGGCATCGGCGATGCTGACGGGAAGCCCATCGACCCGGGCCCCGAGGCCATCGACGCGCTGCTCGATGTCTGGCCAATCTTCGAGGCCTTCCAGCTGACCTACGTCTCCAAGGGCCTGCTGCTGGAACAGGAAAAAAACGCCTCCGCGCTCTCGCCGACTGGTCCTTCGGCGGGGGCGACCGATACTGCGAAGCCTGCGCACCCTACGAGGGCAGCGAGCAAGCCTGCCCGGACTGCCCGGCGCGGCTGAACCGTCCTTTGACCCTTGAGGGCTGGCAGGTCTGGGACCTCGTCGGCCGCCTCGGCGGTCAGCTGCGCGTGCTGCCGGGCGCGGTGATCGGCTGGGACCTGTCAGCGGCGCTGGCGCTCGGCGACGCGCTCGGCGTCCCGCCGCTCGAGATGGCCGAACTGCTGCCCGTCATCGAAGCGGTGATGGTGCGGAAGCTGAACGAGGAGCTGAGTGCGAACGGCGGCCCGGGTGTCAGGCCTTGATCTTCTCGATCAGGGTGACGCCCGGCAGTCCTTCGAAATGTGCGTCGCAGGTCAGGAGCGTCGCGCCCTGTGCGCGGGCGGTTGCGAAGATGATCGCGTCGGCAGTAGCGAGCTTGTGCTCCCGGCACGACTCCGCCGCCGCCAGCGCGATCTCAGTGTCGAGCGGCACCACATGGCAGACCTGCGTGAAGGCGATGACCTGATCCGCCTTGTCCTCGCCGACCTCGCGCGTCAGCCATTTCGCCAGCTCGAGCTGGACCATTGTCGGGACCAGCCACTCGGCCTGTTCGGGCAGATGTTCGGACAGCTTCTCGCCGGTCGGCGAGCCGATGAGCCACTCGATCCACGCCGACGTGTCGACGAGGATCATCAGAACCGATCCGTCCGGTCGCGATAATCGGTGGCGGACGCGCCGCGCGCGAGCCCCTTCAGCGCCTCCCGCTTGGGCACCGGCACAAGCAGGACGCCCGTGCCTTTCGGGATGAAGGCAAAGGTCAGCCCGGCCTCCCAGTGCTGGGCGGCCCGGATCGCCTTGGGAATCGAGATCTGGAACTTCGAGGACAGGGTCGCGGTCTCGGCCATGGTCATACCTTCACTTGATCGATGGCATAAACGTAAGACGCCGATACGGCGAAAGCAAGGAGTCTGACCGATGGCCGAGAAACGCGTCAGCGTCCGCCTTGCTGCGGTCGGCGGGCGACAGGTGCGGGCCGAGCTGGAAGGTGTCGGCGAAGCCGGTTCGCGAGGCTTTGGACGGCTAAGCCGCGAAATGGAGGCGGCGAACGCCCGACTCGCGGCCTTCTCGCGGCGGGTCCGGGTCGCAGCCGCCGCGGCCGTGGCAGCCGCTGCCGCCGCAGGCGTGGCGATGGTTCGCTCCGGCCTGCAGACGGTCGATGCGCAGGCGAAACTCGCGCAGTCCCTCGGCACCACGGTCGCCTCGATCCAGACGTTGGAGCGCGCGGGGGAACTTGCGGGCGTGTCGATGTCCGGCATCGAGCAGGCGACCAAGGATCTGACGCGCCGTCTCAGCCAGGCGGCCGCCGGGACCGGTCCCGCCGCCGACGCGCTGGACCGGCTGGGGCTCTCGGCCACCGAGCTGATTGCGCTGCCGCTGGACCAGCGCGTGGGTGCGATCAACGCCGCCATCGAGAGCTTCGTGCCCGCCGCAGAGCGCGCCGCCGTGGCGGGGCAGCTCTTCGGCGAGGAAGGCTCCATCGCCATGAGCCGGATCGACACGGCGACGCTGCGCCAGGCGACGGAGGACGTTCTCGCTTTCGGTGTCGTGGTCTCGGAGCAGGACGCCGACCAGATCGAGCGGACGAACGACGCGATCTCCCGGCTCGGGTTGATCTGGCGCGGGCTGTCAAACCAGCTCGCGGTCGCCGCAGCGCCCGCGCTGGAGGCCGTTGCCGACGCCATGGCGGCGGTCGCCAGCCGCACCGGGCCGCTTGGCATCGCGATCCGCGGCCTCTTCGACAACATCGGCCGCCTGACCAGCTATGCCGCCACCTTCGCAGCCTTCCTCGCCGGTCGCTGGGTCGCCGGCATGGCCGCCGCGGCCCTGTCAGTTCGCGGCCTCGCCACGGCGCTGGTCGTCCTGCGTGGGGCGCTGATCCGCACCGGCATCGGCGCCCTGATCGTCGGCGCGGGCGAGCTCGTCTACCAGTTCACCCGGCTTGTCTCCGGCGTGGGGGGCTTTGGCGAGGCGATGTCGCTCCTGAAGGACCTCGCCGTTGAGGTTTGGGAGCGGATTCGCATGGGCGCGACGGCGGCTGGTGCCGCCGCCACGGCGATGTTCTTCGACCTGAAGGCCGACGCCGCCTCCGGAATGCAGAGCGCCATCGAGAGCGTCGTGGCGTTCGGCAACACCGCCGCGAACACGTTTGAGGGCGCCTACGAGGCGATCAAGGCGATCTGGGGTCTGCTGCCCGCCGCCATCGGCGATCTGGCATTCCAGGCGGCCAACAGCCTCGTCGACGGCGTCGAGGCGATGCTGAACGGCGTGGTCTCGCGCATCAACGGCTTCATCGGCGGCATCAACCAGGGGCTGGAAGCGCTCGGCTCCGAGCGCCGCATCTCGCTGGTGCCCGACCTCGACCTCGGCGAGATCGAGAACCGCTTCGAGGGCGCAGCCAGCGCTGCGACGACGGCGGCGCAGGCAGCGTTCGACCGCGCCTTCGAGGACGACCCGCTCACCGCGCCCGATCTCGGACTGACGGACGCGGCCGCCCGTACGCTCGAGTCGGCGAATGTCTATCGCGGCGCCGCGCGCGATCTGGCCGAAGGGGCCCGCGCGCCTCTCGAAAGCTGGCAGGCCCTGCGCGATGCGGTGCGCGGCACCGATGAGGACGGCGCCGATGCGCTGGCCGAGGCCACCGGAGCGGCCGAGCGGCTCGAGACGGCGCTCGGCGATGCCGGGCGCGCCGCGACGGATGCTGGTGCGGCGGCCGGAGCTGCCGCTGCGGCAGCGGAGCCCGCGACCGAGGCCGCCGTCACCGGGTGGCAGGCGGTCACGGCGGCGCTGTCGGATTACGCCAGCAAGGCCCGCGACATCGGTGGCGACATCGGCCAGAGCCTTGTCGGCGCCTTCCAGTCGGCGGAGAACGCGGTCGGCCAGTTCGTGAGGACCGGGAAGCTGAACTTCCGAGACCTGGTCACCTCGCTGCTGGCCGATCTCGCCCAGCTCGCGGCGCGGCGCTTCATCCTCGGGCCGATCGCCAATGCGCTCTCCGGCGTGTTCTCCGGCGCAGGCGGCATCTTCGCCAACGTCCTGCATGCGGGCGGGATGGTGGGGGCCGCAGGACCCGCGCGTTTGGTGCCCGCCACGGCCTTCGCCGCCGCGCCGCGCATGCATGGCGGCGGCATGGCCGGACTGCGCCACGACGAGGTGCCAGCCATCCTGCAGCGGGGCGAGCGGGTTCTTTCGCGTCGCGAGACACAGGTCTACGGCGCGGGCGGCGTCAGCATCACCATCATGGCGCGTGACGCCGAGAGCTTCCGCCAATCGCGCACGCAGGTCGCGGCCGACATCGCCCGCGCCGTCTCGCTCGGCCGCAGAGGGCTCTGAGCCATGGCGTTTCACGAGGTCCGGTTTCCCGACAACATCAGCCGCGGCGCGCGGGGCGGGCCGGAGCGGCGCACCCAGATCGTCGAGCTCGCCTCGGGCGACGAGGAGCGTAACGCCAGCTGGGCCAACAGCCGCCGTCGCTACGACGTCGCCTACGGCATCCGCCGCGCCGACGACCTGGCGGCGGTCGTAGCCTTCTTCGAGGCGCGCAACGGCCGCCTGTATGGATTCCGCTTCAAGGACTGGGCGGATTACAAGTCCTGCCTGCCGTCGCAGACGCCGGGGCCGACCGACCAGGCAATCGGCGCCGGTGACGGCACGACGACCGCCTTCCAGCTGGTGAAACGCTACGCCTCGGGAAGCCAGACATGGGTGCGCACGATCACCAAGCCGGTCGCCGGTACGGTCCGCGTCGCCCTCGATGGCGCGGAGCAGTTAGTCGGCTGGTCAGTCGATACCACGACCGGCGTCGTGACCTTCGACAGCGCGCCTGCGGGCAGCGTCGCAATCACCGCGGGCTTCGCCTTCGACGTGCCAGTCCGCTTCGACACCGACGCGCTCGACGTGACGCTCGACCTCGAGCGGCTCGGCTCGATCACCTCCATTCCGCTACTGGAACTGCGCCGATGAAGACCCTTGATCCCGCTCTGCAGGCCCATCTCGACGACGGCACGACGACGCTTGCCTGGTGCTGGCGGATCGCCCGCGCGGACGGCACGAGTTTCGGCTTCACCGACCACGACCGGACGCTGAGCTTCGACGGGACCGACTTCGAGCCTGAGAGCGGCCTGACGGCCTCCGAGGTCCGTTCCGGCTCGGACCTCTCGGTCGATGCGCAGGACGCCGAAGGCGTGCTGACTTCCGACCGCATCACCGAGACCGACATTCTCGACGGCCGCTGGGACAACGCCGAGGTCGAGGTCTGGCGCGCGAACTGGGCCGATACCGGCCAGCGCGTGCTGATGCGGCGCGGGGCCATCGGCCAGATCCGGCGCGGGAGGCTGGCCTTCGTCGCCGAGGTCCGCTCGCTCGCGCATGTCCTCGGCCAGACGGTGGGGCGGACCTTCCAGGCAACCTGCGATGCCGCGCTCGGCGATGCGCGCTGCGGCGTCGATCTGGAGGCTCCCGCCTTCAAGGGAACGGGCGCCGTCATCGATCTGCTGCGCGACCGAGCGTTCACCGCCTCTGGCCTCGGCGGCTTCGCGTCCGGCTGGTTCACCTTCGGAACAGTCGAATGGACGAGCGGTGCGAACGCGGGGCGGCGCGCCGAGGTGCTGGGCCATGACGTCACGGATGGCATCGCCGTGCTGACCCTGCTCGAAGCGCCGGTGCGCGCTATCGTCGAAGGCGACGCCTTCACCATCCGCGCGGGCTGCGACAAGCGGATGGAGACCTGCGGGGCGAAGTTCGCCAACACCGCCAACTTCCGCGGCTTCCCGCACATCCCGGGGCAGGACACGGTCCTCCGCTACGCCACGAAGGACGGCGGCCACGAAGGGTCTGTGCTATGAACGCCGATCCGACGCGCGTCGTCGCCGTCGCACGCTTCTGGCTCGGCACGCCGTATCACGATCAGGCCAGCCTGCGCGGCGTCGGCTGCGATTGCCTCGGGCTCGCCCGGGGAGTCTGGCGCGAGGTCGTCGGTCCCGAGCCGTTCCCGATCCCGCCCTACAGTCGGGACTGGGGCGAGACCGGACCGCGCGAGGTGCTGGCCGAGGGCGCGCGGCGCATGATGATCGAGGTGGAAGCGGCGGTGGCCGGTCCCGGCGCGCTGCTCCTGTTCCGCATGAAGCCCCGCGCCATCGCCAAGCATGTCGGGATCGTCACCGGTTCCGGCTCCTTCATCCACGCCTATGAGCGGCTCGGCGTGATCGAGGAACCGCTCACCAACGCCTGGCGGCGGCGCATCGCCTTCGCCTTCCTGTTCCCGCAACGCTGAGACCCTGACATGGCCACTCTCGTCCTCGGTGCCGCTGGCACTGCCATTGGGGGCAGCATCGGCGGCGCGATCCTCGGCGTCAGCGCCGCGACCATCGGCGGCTTCATCGGCTCCAGCATCGGCTCGGTGGTCGACAGCTGGATCATCTCGTCGCTGGCGCCCACGCAGCGCATTGAGGGCGCGCGGCTCGACACCCTGCGCATCACCTCGGCCACCGAGGGCGCGGTGATCCCGCGGCTCCATGGCCGGATGCGGATGGGCGGCAACATCATCTGGGCGACCGATTTCCGCGAGGAGACCAAGACCACCACGCAGGGCGGCGGCAAGGGCGGTGGGGGCGGCAAGGTCAAGACCACCGAGTATCTGTACTATGCCAGCTTCGCGGTGGCCTTGTGCGAGGGGCCGATCACCGGGATCGGGCGCATCTGGGCCGACGGCAAGCCGATGGGCCTCTCCGGCGTCACCTGGCGCTGGTATCCCGGCGACGAGGCGCAGACGGCGGATCCGTTCATCGCGGCCAGGATGGGCGCGGCCAACACGCCTGCCTATCGCGGCACCGCCTATGTCGTCTTCGAGGAACTGGCCCTCTCGACCTACGGCAACCGGCTACCTCAGCTGTCCTTCGAGGTGTTCCGCCCGCTCGCCGATCCCGACACCGCCGAGGGGCTGACCCGCGCCGTCACCATGATCCCCGCCTCGGGCGAGTTCACCTACGCGACGCAGGCGATCCGCAAGACCGACGGCGGCGCGACGGTGCCCGAGAACCTGAACGCGCTGGCCGACTCCACCGACATGGTGGAGGCGCTCGACCGGCTGCAGGCGATGGCCCCTGCGGTCGAGAGCGTCAGCCTCGTGGTGGCGTGGTTGGGCGACGATCTGCGCGCGGGGTCCTGCAAGGTGCGGCCGGGCGTCGAGGTGTCGGCCAAATCCACCACGCCCACCAGTTGGTCGGTGAACGGCGTCAGCCGGGCCAGCGCCTTCCTCGTCAGCCGTGACGATCAGGACCGCCCGGTCTATGGCGGCACGCCCGCCGACTTCGCTGTGGTGCAGGCGATCCAGGAGATGAAGGCCCGCGGGCTTCGCGTCACCTTCTACCCGTTCATTCTGATGGACGTGCCCCCGGACAACACGCTGCCGAACCCGTATTCCGACAACGCCGCCGAGACGGGCCAGCCTGCTTTTCCCTGGCGGGGGCGGATCACCTGTTCTCCAGCTGCGGGCTTCGCCGGGACCGTGGACAAGACCGCCACGGCCGCAAGCCAGGTCGCGGCGCTGTTCGGTGCGGCCACGCCCGCCAGCTTCAGCGTCTCGGGTCAGTCGGTTTCGTGGACCGGCGCGCCCGGCGACTGGGGTCTGCGGCGCATGGTGCTGCACTACGCCCTTCTCTGCGCGGCGGCTGGCGGCGTCGATGCCTTCCTGATCGGCACGGAGATGCCGGGGCTGACGACGATCCGTTCGGGCGTCAGCACCTATCCGGCGGTGCAGGCGTATCGGGACCTCCTCGGCGATGTGCGCTCGATCCTCGGGTCCGACACCAAGATCGGATACGCGGCGGACTGGTCGGAGTATTTCGGTCACCAGCCGGGTGACGGCTCGGGCGATGTATTCTTCCACCTCGATCCGCTCTGGGCCGATCCGGAGATCGATTTCGTCGGAATCGACAACTACATGCCGCTATCAGACTGGCGCGACGGCTTCGAGCATGCCGATGCCTTGCAGGGCTGGCCCGCGATCTACGACCGGGCCTACCTGCAGGCGAACATCGCGGGCGGTGAAGGCTTCGACTGGTTCTACGCCAGCGCGGCAGACCGGTCGGCGCAGATCCGGACGCCGATCACGGACGGCGCGGCGGCCAAGCCGTGGGTGTTCCGCTACAAGGATCTGCGCGCCTGGTGGTCGAACCCGCATTACAACCGCCCCGGCGGGGCGGAGAGCGGCACGCCGACGGCATGGGTGCCGCAGTCCAAGCCGATCTGGTTCACCGAGCTCGGCTGCCCCGCCATCGACCGGGGCACCAACCAGCCGAACGTCTTCTTCGACCCGAAGTCGTCCGAAAGCTTCACGCCACATTTCTCGCGGGGCCGGCGCGATGATGCCATCCAGCGCGCCTATCTCGAGGCGACATATCTCTGGTGGGGCGAGGCCGCGAACAACCCACTGTCCTCGGTCTACGGTGGCCGGATGGTGCACGTCCCCGAGTGCGCCGCCTGGACCTGGGACGCGCGACCCTATCCGTTCTTCCCGGCGCTGACCGACGTCTGGACCGACGGCGCGAACTGGCGGCTCGGCCACTGGTTGACGGGACGGCTCGGCGCGGTGTCGCTGGCCGCGCTCGTCCGCCACCTCTGCCTGCGCGCCGGGCTGCCCGAGTCCCGGATCGACGTCACCGGCCTCTGGGGCGCGGTCGAGGGCTACGCCATCACGGCGCTGGAAAGCCCGCGCGCCTCGATCACCACGCTGTCGCGGCATTTCGGCTTCGACGCGGTGGAGACCGAGGGCGTGATCCGCTTCGTGATGCGCAGCCGGGCCTCCGTCGCCACCCTCGGGCTCGACGATCTCGTCGCTGCCCGCGAGGGCGACGTGCTGGAACTGACCCGCGGCCAGGAGACCGAACTGCCGCAGGCGCTGAAGTGGCAGGTCGCCCGCGCCGACGAGGATTACGACGCGGCCCTCGTCGAGGCGCGGCGCATCACCGTCGACACGACACGGATCGCCTCGGAGAGCTTCCCGATGGCGGTGCCGCCCGAGGAAGCCGAGCGGCGCTGCCGCCGCGCGCTGATGGAGGCGTGGGTGGGGCGCGAGACGGCGGCATTCCGTCTGCCGCCCTCGCGGCTCGCGCTCGATCCGGCGGACCCGATCCGGCTCGCCCATGACGGGCGGCTGGTCGACCTGCGGCTCGTCTCCATCGCCGACGCGGAGGCTCGCGGCATCGAGGCGGTCCGCCAGGATCGCGCGACCTACGACCTGCCGCCCGGCGATCCCCGCGCGGCGTCGCTGACGCGCGCCGTGGTGTTCGGCGCGCCGGACGCGGTGCTGATGGACCTGCCGCAGCTGACCGAGGACCAGCCCGCGCATCGGCCGATGGTCGTCGCGCATGCGGTTCCCTGGCCCGGCGAGATTGCGGTGTTCCGCAGTCCTTCGACCGATGGCTTCGAGCTGCTGACGACGTTCGGCAGTCGCGCCCGGATTGGCCAGCTGGTCTCCGACTTCTACGCGGGCCCCACCTCGCGCTTCGATTTCGGAAATGCGCTTGTGGTCGATCTGCTCACCGGCACGTTGGAAAGCGTCACCGACCTGACCCTGTTCGGGGGCGCCAACGCGCTTGCCATCGAGAGCGCGCCTGGGGTCTGGGAGATCGTGCAGGCCGGCGCGGCCGAGCTGCTCGCGCCCGGTCGATATCGGCTCACCCGGCTTCTGCGCGGACAGCGCGGCACGGAAGGTGCCATGGGCAACCCGGCGCCCGCCGGCGCGCGGGTGGTGGTGCTGGACGACAGCCTCGCGTCGCTGCCGATCGCCGAGGCCGATCTTGGCATCCCGTGGAACTGGCGCATCGGCCCGGCCAGCCGCCCGGTCAGCGACGAGACCTATGTGGCGCAGACCTTTACCCCCGCGGGCGCGGGACTGCGGCCCTTCTCTGTCGCCCATGTCGAGCAGCCGTGGCGTCGCCCACGCACGCCCGGCGATCTGACCATCCGCTGGACGCGCCGGTCCCGCGCTCTTTCCGCCGACAGCTGGGGCGGGCTGGAGGTGCCGCTGGCGGAGGAACTGGAAACCTACGAGGTCGAGATCCTCGACGGCGCGGCCGTGAAGCGGGTGCTGAGCGCGGCCACCACCAGCGCCGTCTACACCGCCGCCCAGCAGAGCGCCGACTGGGGCGCGCCGCTCGCCCCCGGCGACACCGTCAACATCCGCATCTACCAGCTCTCCGCCCTCGTCGGGCGGGGCGCGCCGAAAACTGTCACGCTCACGTTCTGAAAGCCAACCCATGTCCGACGCCACCACCCATCTCCTGCTGCCCCATATCCTGGCGGCGCAGGCCCAGAAGCACGTCACCCACAACGAGGCGCTGCGGATCCTCGACGGGCTCGTTCAGCTCTCTGTTATCGATCGGGACCTGGCAGCACCCCCTGCGAGCCCCGCCGACGGCGACCGCTACATCGTCGGCTCGGGCGCGACAGGCGACTGGGCCAGCTGGGACCTAAACGTCGCACTCTGGACCGATGGCGCCTGGCTCCGCCTGCCCCCACGGACCGGCTGGCGGGCGTGGGTCGAGGACGAGGGGCTGCTGCTGGTCTATGACGGGTCAGGTTGGGTAGGAACCACGCCGGCCGCGCTGCAGAACCTTGCGCTGCTGGGACTCGGCACGACGGCCGATGCGTCGAATCCGTTCTCGGCCAAGCTGAACGCGGCGCTCTGGACCGCGAAGACCTTGGCCGAGGGCGGCACCGGCGATCTGTTCTACACCATGAACAAGGAGGCTGCGGGCGACGATCTCGGCCTGACGCTGCAGACCGGCTTCGTGACCAAGGCGCTGGTGGGGCTGTTCGGCTCGGACAGTTTCCGGCTCGCCGTCTCCGCCGACGGCAGCACCTTCTTCGACGGGCTGAGCGTCGACAACGCGAACGGCATCGTCGATCAGCCCCGGCTGCCGCGGTTCAAGGCGTACACCAACTACGACAACTATGTCGGCGTAGGAACCTGGACGAAGATCGGCCTGAACAACACCGACTATAACGATCAGGGGGCGTTCGACGCCGCGAACAACCATTTCGTGGCGCCTTCGGATGGCACCTACCTCTTCGGCGCGACGCTGCTTTACAAGATCAACGCCAGCGCCACGGCCCGCATGCGCGGGCGGCTCGTGCTGAACGGCACGACGGAAATCCGCGGCTCCCTCGGCGAAATCTCCGCCACCCATGTCTCGCTAGCCACCGCGATCTGGCTGCAGACCATGGTCCCGCTCACTGCGGGCGACACCGTCGAGTTGCAGGGGTATTTCCGGGTCGCGGACGGCTACTTCGCGGCTGACCACACCTCGTTCTGGGGCGCGAAGATCGGCTGAGCGGCAACAACGGGATTGCACACGCCCCTTTGACCTGTGCGGCGCTAGCGGAAAGAAATGCCTTGAAGCTCTAGTTGGTGGAGGTTGCATATCGAGACACGAAAGCGCTGCTCGTGCCTCGCGAGCCTGCGCAAATGCCCAGAACAAAGGCTGCCAAATGCTGACAAGACGACACTTCGTTCGATCAACCACAGCGCTGTTTTCAGCGTCGGTCTCCGGCCCACTCCTCGCCGATACCTGGCCCACCGAGGCGCAGAAGGCTGCCTGGGATGCACAGGTGACGCCTCCAAATTATGTCCCCGAAACCTCCAATCCTTGGGGTCTGCACCCGCGGTTCCTGCCGCAACGAGTCGTCGCGAAGGACGGTCTCGTACCGGGAGATATCCATGTCGATGCGGTCGCGCGATATCTCTACCATATCGAGGAGGGTGGAACCGCTATGCGTTATGGCGTGGCGATCGGGCGTGGCGACCTCTACGAACCGGGTATCTATACGATACAGCGCAAGGTCGAGTGGCCGCACTGGACCCCGACCCAGAACATGATCGAGCGGGAACCGGAGATTTATGCGCAGTTCGAGGGTGGTGTGGAACCCGGGCCCGAGAACGCGCTCGGATCGCGGGCCATGTACCTCTACGTCGGGGATCGCGACACATATTTGCGGATTCACGGTACCCCGTTTCCGCAAAGTATCGGCAGCCGAGCCAGCTCGGGTTGCGTCAGGATGGTGATGGCGCACATCAACAGTCTCTATCCACGTGTCGAGATCGGCTCGACGGCGTATCTCTATTCGGCGGAAGGCAGCCTTGCGGCACCAGAGGTTGGCGACCTGTGGTGATGCGCGCCGAGCGACGGATGCTGCCGTTCGCATTCGTCAGGCCTGCGCCTGCCGACAGATAGCCGCTCCGTTTCTTGCCCGAAGTGGCAGGAGCGTTGTCTCGACCTGACCGCGATGCTCGTACCAGTAACACCCGTCGTCAGGCAGCAGGCGGACGGTTGAGAGATCCTGACCGTCCGCCGCCAATTCGAGAACGATCTCGGGAACGCCGGACTCGGGTTCAGTGGCAGGCAACTGGCCGACCTCCTGCGAGCCGCAGCTTGCGGTCAGAAAGAGTGCGACGACAGCCATCTTCATCCGTGTCCGAGTAATACTCAGCATTGTTGTTCCTTCCGCTTATGCCACTCCTCGCGACGGTTTTCATGGGTAGTGCTAAAACCGCACGGATCACCGCACTTTCTAGCAAAAATACAAACTGAAATACCACCGTATTTTGCTCTTGAAGCTCTAGCTACTGTAGGGGCTATGTCATGGTGATGCACCCGAATCCAGAGGTCCATTCATGCCGTCCGACACCCATCACCACGATCACGATCATGCCGAAGACGACCAGGCAAACGGCGGCAACTGTTGCGGGAGCGCGGGAACGTGCGGCGACATCGAGCCGACGACGCCCGCGCCGACGGGCGGGCGCAGTTTTCAGGTGTCCGGCCTCGATTGCGCCGAGGAGGTCGCGATCCTGAACAAGGTGGTTGGCCCGAAGATCGGCGGGGCCGAGCATCTCGCGTTCGACGTGATCAATGGACGGATGACTATTCTCGACAGCGCCAAGAGTGTATCGGACGGCGAAATTGCAGAACTGGTCGCAAGCACCGGCATGACCGCCAAGCCCTGGGATGCCGAAAACGCGTCGGTCGACCAGGCGGCCCATCTTGCACGACAGCGGCTGTTTACGGCGCTCAGTGGCGGCTTCTGGGCCGCGGGATTTCTGTGGCACATCATCGAGACCGGCATGGGGGGGGCACTCGGCCTCTTCGCAGGGCACGGCGAAGCGCCGATGCCACTGGTCGAGGCAGGGCTATTCGCGGTTGCGATCCTGTTCGGTGTCTGGCTCGTGGCACCCAAGGCATGGTCGTCCGCACGGAGGCTGTCGCCCGACATGAACCTGCTGATGGTGGTCGCGGTGGCCGGTGCCATAGGGCTTGGCGAATTCTTCGAGGCGGCGACGGTTGCGTTCTTCTTCTCGCTCTCGCTCTACCTCGAAAGCTGGAGCGTCGGGCGTGCGAGGAATGCGGTCTCGGCGCTCTTGGATCTTGCACCACCGACGGCGCGCGTGATCCGCGAAGACGGAAGCGAGGCCGACGTTCCGGCGGCTCAAGTCGCCGTAGGCTCAAGCTTCATAGTACGCGGTGGCGACCGTATCCCCCTCGATGGTGAGGTGACGGACGGCGCGGGCGCGGTCGATCAGGCGCCAATCACCGGAGAGAGTGCGCTGGTCCCAAAGGAACGAGGCGACGAAGTCTATGCCGGCACGATCAACGGCGAAGGCACATTGACGGTGCGCGCCACGAAGGCCGCCTCGGACACCGTCTTGGCCAAGATCATCCGCATGGTCGGCGACGCCCATGCCCGCCGCGCGCCGGTGGAGCAATGGGTGGCGAAGTTCGCCCGCATCTACACGCCTATCGTCATGGCTCTCGCCATTGCAATTGCCCTGCTGCCGCCGCTCATTTTCGGTGGGGCCTGGGATTATTGGTTCTACAATGCACTCGTGCTGCTAGTGATCGCCTGCCCGTGTGCTCTGGTCATCTCGACACCGGTCTCCATCGTCGCCGCACTCACCGCTTCAGCGCGGGCCGGAGTGCTGATCAAGGGCGGTGCATATGTTGAGGCACCGGGCAAGACCACTGCACTGGCCATGGACAAGACCGGCACGATCACCATGGGCGAGCCCGAGGTGGCGGCGGTGCATCCGCTGGGTAGAGCATCGGCGCAGGATCTGATGACCCTCGCCGCGGGGCTCGAGGCACGTTCCTCGCATCCCTTGGCGCGCGCCATTCTCGCGCGGGCAGAAGCCGACGGCATCAAGGTGTCCGCCGCAGAAGATACCCGAACCGTTCCTGGTAGGGGACTTGAAGGACGCACTGACGGCCGGTCGATCTGGCTAGGGTCGGACCGGTTTGCCGAGGAGAAGGGTTTCGGTGACGCCATTCCGAAGGATTTGCGCGACCGCATCGAAGGGGCTGGCAGCACCCTTGTTGCCGTGGGCGACGACACCGGCGTGACCGGCATCCTGGAATTGCGCGACCGTATCCGCCCCGACGCCAAGGGCATCGTGGCACAGCTCCACGCGCAAGGCGTGAAGACCATCGTCATGCTGACGGGCGATAACGAGCGGACGGCGCGCGCCGTTGCAGCCGAGGTCGGCATCGACGAGGTCCGCGCCGAGCTTCTGCCCGAAGACAAAGTGACAGCCATCGAAGAACTGGTCGAAACGCATGACATGGTGGCCATGATCGGCGACGGGGTGAACGACGCCCCCGCCATGGCGCGGGCGCATTACGCCATCGCGATGGGTGCTGTTGGTTCGGACGCGGCAATCGAGACTGCGGATATTGCCCTGATGACCGACGACCTTGGCAAGGTGCCTTGGCTGATCGGTCATTCGCGCCGGACAATGTCGATTATCCATCAGAACATCGGTATTTCCTTGGCGACCAAGGGCGTTTTCGTTGTCGCTACCGCGTTTGGAGTGGCATCGATGTGGGGCGCTATTGCAGCCGACGTAGGAGTGTCATTGCTGGTGGTGGCCAACGCCCTGCGCCTGCTGAACAGCCAAGAGGCCAAGGCGCCTCCGTCCGGCGGTGAACAGGTTGGTCCACAGATGACAAAGGCCGCGCTTGCCCATGCACATTGATCACGCAGCATTTGCAAGGTACCGTAATATCCATATCCGACCTCACCAAAGAGGCATGAGCAGTGAAAACCATCCGATTTCCCCGCCGCGCCGTCCTGTTGGGCGGGTTCGCAGCGTTTTTGTCCGGCTGTGCCAGCAAGTTCCGCAGCTATGGCGGACCCGAGGTGACCCGTGTTCGGCTTTATAAGGGGCAGCGCTTGCTTGTTCTCGACGGAGCCGATCGCGTATTGCAAACCTATCCGGTCGGGCTGGGTTTCGCTCCTGAGGGTCACAAGCAATTCGAGGGAGACGGCCGGACCCCGGAGGGCACCTACATAGTCGATAAGCGCAACCCTGAAAGCACTTATCATCTTTCGGTTGGCATCTCTTATCCGAATGAGGCCGACATCGCTTTTGCCGAGGCGCAGGGCCGATCCCCCGGGGGCGACATCTTCATCCATGGTGGTCCACGACCCGGCATCGACCCAACGGACGTCCGCGACTGGACAGCTGGCTGCATCGCGGTCACAGATCGGCAGATCGAGGACATCTATGCAATGGTGAAGGACGGAACACCTATCCACATCTTTGCATGACGGTGTTTCTCATGCGGCGGTAGCGCGCCGTCGCATTGGTCGCCGTTGCCCAGCTCCACGAAGCCAAGATGAGCGCCAGCAGCATCCAGTCCCCGAAGCTCGCGTAGAGTGTCGGCGGTCGCGCGGAGGGCAGGCTAGCGTCGATGATGCCCGTTTCGCCGGTATCGAGCCGCGCAACGATCTCTCCGCTCGTGTCGATGACCGCAGAGATGCCCGTATTCGCGGCTCGAATGACAGGAAGGCCTTCCTCTACGGCGCGCATACGTGCGGAAGCCAGATGCTGCTCAGGTCCGATGCTGGTGCCAAACCAGGCGTCGTTGGTTGCGTTGAAGATCCAGTCTGGCTTGAACAGGTCGTCGACCACATGGCTTGGGAAGATGATCTCATAGCAGATCGCTAGGGCGACCAGCGGCACACCCGGAAGCGCAAGCGTTCGCGGGCCCGGTCCGGGCGTAAAATCGCCCAGACCCGCCGTGAGCCGCTCGATGGGCGACCAGCCGCGGAATGGCACATATTCGCCGAAGGGTACGAGATGATGTTTCGCGTATCCGGTCAGGATTCTGCCGGTCGCGCCAAAAGCCTGGACCGTGTTGAAATATCGGGTGCCATCTTCGCTCGGTACACGGTCCGGCACACCGGTGAGCAGCACCCTGCCGTCTGGTAGCGCAGCGGCAATGCGATCCCGTGCCTCCGTATCCTCATCGAGGAAACCCGGAAAGGCGGTTTCCGGCCAAAGAAGAACGTCGAAATCGCCGGGCTGGGTTGAAAGCTCAAGATAGCGCGCGAAGGTCGCCTCGCGGTTCTCGGGCGCCCATTTCTCCTCTTGTGGAATGTTGCCTTGGACGATGCGCAGGTCGACACCGGGTGGCTGTTGTGCATCCGACTGGAGGCGAAGCGTGCCGACAGCCCACATCGTCGCGATGCCCGCCAGCGCCATGAGCGAAACGGTCAATCGTTGCCGCCCGGACGCCATGACAGCCGCGCCGGGAAGTGCCGCGACGAACACGGTGAGAAAGCTTAGCCCATAGCTTCCGACCCAGGCGGCGGGTTGGCGAGGAGCGGCGTAATCGACCAAAGCGTAGCCGGCGAGGTTCCATGGAAAACCTGTCAGAACGTGACCGCGCAACCACTCGGCCACGGTCCAGGAGGTCGCGAACAGGAGGCAGGCCAAGAGACTGCCCATGGCTCCACGCCGCGCGATTTCGGCGAAAAGCGCGGCGGCAATGGCCGGGAAAATCGCGAGACCTGCGGACAATCCCGCGACGGCCGGGATCGCCATCGCCCCGAACCGCTCGGCCTCGACGTAGAAACTCTCTGCAATCCACGAAATCCCGAAACCGAACTGGCCGAGACCAAACGCCCAGCCGACGAGGAAAGCGCGCCCGAAGGAGAGATCGCGAAGCCCGACAAACAACGCGGAATAGGCAACGGGAACAAGCAGGAGAATCGAAAGAGGCGGGAAAGTCAGAACCGTCAGCGCCCCGGCGGCGAAACCAAGCGTCATCCGCGAAAGCAAACAGGGGCGCAGAGCGATGCGGTTCAGAATTTCCGTCTTCACGACTTGATCGGACGCCGCGCGCTGATCCATGGCGCGGCGAGCAAGAGCCCTACGCCACTGACGACAAATACATCGGCCATGTTGAAGGCAGGCCAATGTGTTGTGCCAATGTAGAAATCGAGAAAGTCTGTTACAGCCCGATAGCGCACACGATCGATGACATTGCCCAGCGCTCCGCCAATGATCGCGCCGTAGGCAAGTGTTTCGGCCGCATTTTCGACGCGAAACAGCATGACAGCAAGCCAAACACAGATGGCAAGAGCGAGAGCGGTGAGGCTCCACCACGGCGCGCCGCCCAGCATCCCGAAAGTCACGCCGTCATTACGAGAAAAGACGAGGTTGAATCCCGGAAACACGGAAATCCCGGCGCTAAAAGTGGCGGCATTCGCAACGACAATGGCTTTGGTGATCTGATCGATTGCGAACGCAGCAAGCGCGGCAAAGACGCCGATCACTTTGGGTAGTGACATTGCCTCACCCCAACCAGACATCGAGAAACAGCATCAGAACGAGCCCGACAGCCAGGCCGAGCGTCGCCCTGTTCTGATAGCCGCTGCGATGGGTTTCGGGGATAATCTCGTGGCTGATGACGTAGAGCATTGCGCCCGCGGCAAAGGCCAGTCCCCATGGAAGCAGCGGTTCCGACAGTGTGATGATGCCGGCCCCGAGCAGACCGCCAATCGGCTCGACCATGCCAGTCAGCGCCGCAATGCCCCAGGCGCGCAGCTTCGGATATCCCTCGCCCAGCAGCGACACCGCGACGGCCAATCCTTCGGGCGCGTTCTGCAAGCCGATGCCGATGGCGAGTGGGAGGCCACCTTCCATGCCACCGGAACCGAACCCGACCCCGACCGCGAGACCCTCGGGAAAGTTGTGGATCGTGATCGCGATGATGAACAGCCAGACCCGCCGCAATGACGCCGCTTCGGGCCCTTCGCGTCCCGTCTTGAAATGCTCGTGCGGCAGCTTTTCGTTCATCAGGGCGACAGCCCCCATGCCCAGAAGGATCGAGACGCATACGATGGCCGCAGGCATCGCGCCGTTCTCGAACATCGGCTCTGCGGCATCTAATGCCGGGATGATCAGCGAAAAGAACGAGGCTGACAGCATGACACCGGCAGCGAAGCCGAGCGACAGATCGCGCGTGGCCCGGGACGGGATGCGCCCGAACAGCACGGGAGCTGCTCCGACTGCCGTGAGCGAACCGGCGGCGAGACTTCCGAGAAAGCCGAGCATTATCGGGGACAGATTTTCCATGGGCGGGCCAGATTATCCTTCGGCGTAGCTTGAAAAGACTTCCGTCGACCCGTCCTCGCGGATGAGGAAGACATCATAGGCTTCGCGGTCATCTTCAGGCCCCATACCGGGCGAGCCATAGGGCATCCCCGGAACGGCGAGGCCTACGGTGTCCGGGCGCTCCTCGAGAAGGCGGCGGATGTCAGCGGCCGGGACATGGCCCTCGATCACGTAGCCATCAATGACCGCGGTGTGGCAGGAGACCATGCGCTGCGGCACGCCGTTGTCGAACTTGAAGCGAACCAGCGATCCACCGAACATGTCCTGGCCCGTCGGCGCAAAACCGTTTTCTTCGAGATGGTTCATCCACGAGAGGCAGCAGCCGCATCCGTTCGTCTTGCGGACGTCGATCGCCGTTGCCTCTGCGAGGGCCTGTGCCGCCGGGAAAAGGGCGAGCGTGATGGCCAGAGCTTGGGTCATGCGTTTCATGGATCAGAGCCTTTCGGTTATCGTTTCGGCAATCTCGCTGCCGAGGTTTTCATTCAGAAGCGCCCGCGCCTCGGCCAGACGCGAGAGCGCGGCGGTATCATCCGCTTCGCGCTCGGCTGCTTCGGCGAGCCGGTCGTCAGAGAGGGGGTCAGTCGGGCGCCCATCCACGAGCACCTCATAGTGCAGGTTCGGACCTGTCGCCGTGCCAGTCGCGCCGACGCGGCCGATCACGTCTCCCGCCGCAACGCGTTGGCCTTGTGCCAAGTCTTCCGGCACGGCGCTCAGATGCGCGTAGCGCGTCATGGTGTCGGAGCCGTGCAAGATTTCGACCACGCGACCATATCCGCCGCGCCAGCCGATGAAATTGACCCGCCCCGGTGCCGTCGCTTGAACCGGTGTCCCACGTGCCGCTGCGAAATCGACGCCGGTGTGCATCCGGACGTTGCCAAAGACCGGATGCGTGCGGCGTCCGAACACCGAGCTCAGGCGCGCACCCTCGACCGGCTGTGCGAAGACGCGCAGCACCTCGCCATCGACGTAGATCGTCGCCTGACCGCTGCCGTCGTCCGGCCATACGATCTCGTAAAGCGAACCGCCGATCTCCAGTGCGGCGAAGGCGAGTTCGGGCTGTCCGATCCTGTCCTCGCCGACCCGCGCCTCACGCCAGAGAAGCCTTAGTGCTTCGCCGCCGGCCATCTCGCGGCGGAAATCCACGGTCCCACCCAGCATCTGCGCAAGGTCCACGGAAAAACGGGCGGGTATGCCGGCTTCGTCGAGTGCCGCGAAGATCGAGCTGTCGATCACGGCTTTGCCGGCAAGGGTTACGATTTCCGGATCCGGAGTCACGACCTGTGTGGACAACTGCTCGCCGAAAATCACCTCGATCCGAACCCCGTCCTCGACGGCAAGTGAGACGGTGCGGGGGCTGCCGTCCATGGTCGAAGCGACAGTGACCGAGTGCCCCGGCCGCAGCCGTCGCAGATCGTATTCCGCGCCAAGCGCGAGGGCAACTTCGGCTCTGTCAGAAGCCGCAAGTCCAGCTTCGGACAGCAAGAAATCGAGCGTCTCGCCTGGTAAAATGTCGCGCGACCACGTCGACAGCGGTGGCTCGATCGCCCTTACCGGCCTGTCGGCAAACGCGACCTGCAGAAGGGGCAGCGGGCTGAGGTCGGATGCATCGTCTGCCCATGCCGCCGCGGGCAGCATCACGGGGATGTCAACGTTCTGGGGGGCTTCAGGACCTTGGGGCATCCAGCTACCTGCCTGGGCAAGTTCCGGCGGCACGGGTTCTTTCGACAAAAGATCGGAGATCGCGATAGCTGCCCCGGGAACTGTCCCCGCAATTGCGACACAAGCCGCCAAAGTTCTGAGCCTCATGTCGCCCCCTCCATTTCTTCTTCCAGCGCGCGGCGAATTTTCGGCACCGCGAATTCTCTGGGTTCGTGATAGTCGATCATGGTGACGAACCGCCCAGAGGCTGCGAACAGGAAGACGCTCGCGCTGTGGTTCATCGTGTAATCGCCGCTCTCCGTCGGCACCCTTTCGTAGGTGGCGTGGAAGCCGTCCGCGACGCGCGCTATCTGCTCCTCCGGCCCCGTCCAGCCGCGAATCGCCGGATGGAAGTAGCCGACATATTCGGCCATCGTTTCGACAGTGTCGCGCTCGGGATCGACCGTGATGAAAACCACGTTCATCTCGTCGGCCTCGTCTCCCAGATCGTCGAGCCATCCCGAAATGTCCGAGAGCGTGGTCGGGCAGACATCGGGACAGTAGGTGAAGCCGAAGAACGCCATCGTCGGTCGCCGGATCAGGGTTTCCGGCCCGACCGCGTTGCCCTCATGATCCGTCAGACGGAAATCCATCGCGGTCAGAGCCACAGGCCGCTGCCCGATAGGCTCAGGTCCACCGGGGCCATCGACCTGCCACCAACCGGCAAAGAGCATCAGGGCGACCACCCCGACACCAGCCGCGCCGTACCCCAGGATCGCCCGTCGCCGCATCAGTCCTCCGGCCCCCGCGCGGCGATGCCGAGGATCGTCACCTCGACCGTCACTTCGCCTCCGTCGTCGAAAAGCAGGGTCAGCGGAAAGGTTTCCCCTTCTGTCATCGGTTCTTGCAGCCGCATTAGCATTGCGTGCAGGCCCCCCGGTTCGAGCGCGACGCTCTCGCCCGGGGCGATCGCGATTTCCCCCGCCGGGCTCATGGAACTCACACCCTCGGCATTGGTCTTCGTCTCGTGAATTTCGGGCATCATCGCGAGCGGTGTTGTAAGGCCGATCAGCGTCACCGGCTCGTCGCCAGTGTTGCGGATCGTCATGTAAGCGGCCCCGGGACGGTTCACCCCGATGGAGGCGCGGGACCACGCGTTCTCGACGACAACATCCTCGGGTGCGGCCAGCGCGGGCACTGAGAGCCCTCCAAGGGTCAAAAGCGCCGCCAGTGTGCTGGTCAAAATATACTTTTTCATCGTTTTGATCCTGCCCTTTCCATTCAGCTTTGCGCGGCAGCGACTTCGGCAGCCACCAATCGCCGCAGTTCTGCCTCCCCGAATGGATCGAGCGGCTTGCCGTTCACGAAGAATGTGGGCGTCTGGCGAACTCCCACGGTCTCTACATCGGCACGATCCTGATTCAGGATCGCCACGACATCGGGTGCCAGCATTTGCGTGCGCGCGGCCTCGGCATCGAGTCCGGCCGTGGTGGCGATCTGAAGGATCAGGCCAGGCGCCGGGGCACCGTGTGACGCCCATCTCGGCTGTTCCCGCAGAACGGCCTCGAGCACCGGCACGTAAACGTCCTGCATGTGCGCCGCCTCGAGCACGCGGATGGCTTCCTCGGATGCCGCGCCGTGGAAGGGCGTGTAGCGGATCACGACGCGGACAGCATCCCCATGCTCGGCCATGATGTCCTTCACGATGGGATGAAAGGCGCGACAGGCCTCGCAGGCCGGATCGAAGAATTCGACGATCGTGACGGGCGCTTCCGCAGGCCCGAGGATGGGCGAGTAGGGGCGGATCATCGCGTCCGCGAGTTCCGGCGCAACAGGCTCCGCTTCGGCCACCGGGCCGGGGCGGGTTGCAAACCAGGTGGCTCCGCCGAAACCGGCGACGCCGAGGGCGAGAACGGACAGGATCAGGCCGCGTCGGTTCATGTTCGTGTGTCCTTCAATGAAAGGGCCGACAGCGCCCCGATCAGCGCGAAGGCGGCGAGCGCCATCAGCGGGATCGGGACGCCGAAGACCAGTTGGTTGTCATCGGTGCAAGAGGGGCCGGTGGCCGTGCAGGGCTGGATGCGTTCGGGAACAAGACCGACGTACAGCCCTATGTGCCAGAGGGCGATTGCGCCGCCGCCAAGCGCCAATGCGATGCCGTAGCGCCCCACGCGGCCGTCCCGCCACCAAAGGCCGAACCCGAGGACGATGGCCAAGGGGAACATGAAGGCGCGCTGGAACCAGCACAGCACACAGGGCGTCTGCCCCAGCACCTCGCCGATGAAAAGCACGGCAAGCGAGGCGACGAGCGCGATGATCCACGCCAGCCCGAGGGCTATTTCTCCGGATATGCGGTTCATTTCGGTCAGATCCTCTCTTCCAGATCGGCGAAGATCTCTTCGGCGGAGGTGCCGTAGGGCCACGAGTCGGCGAAGCCCGCGTCGGGATCGAAGAGGAACAAATGCGACGTGTGGCCCATCGTGTAACCATCCGGCGCCGCAGCCTCTTCGACGCGTTCAAAGAAGATCGGAAACGTCTCGGAGGTGGCGGCGATCTGTTCCGGCGTGCCGGTCAGACCGATGATGCCCGCATCGAACAGCGGGACGTATTCGGCGAGTGCGGCGGGCGTGTCCCGTTCGGGGTCGATGGTGATGAAAATCGGCTGGACCTTGGCGGCATCGTCGCCCAGACCGTCCATCACCGCCGCGACCTCAGATAGGGTCGTCGGGCAGACGTCGGGGCAGTTGGTAAAGCCGAAAAAAACAAGCATCCAGCGCCCCGCAAAGTCCTTCTCGGTTCGAACCATACCCTGGTGGTCCGTCAGTTCGAACTCAGCGAAGAAAGGCGGCTCGGCGTCAGTTCGGGCGCTGTCGGCACGATAGTCGGACCAGAGTAAAAGCCATACGAAGGCAAGCGCTGCCACGCCTGCCAAAACCCAAAGAAACTTCTGTGCCGATGTAAGAGACAATCCTGTTCGCCTGCCATTGATCCTTGTGTGTCTGCGCGTCTACATCCTCTAGCCACTGAAGGTTCAAGCATGAAGATGGCGCCTTGATGCGACATCACGCGCCTGTGAATCCCGCACTTGCCCGCTCACACCGCAAAACCTACAAGGACTGTATACTTTTTCTGGAGGTGAGAATGCTCACGATCGGCACTCTGTCAAAGAAGACCGGCACGAAGGTGCAGACCATCCGGTACTACGAGCAGATCGGGCTCATGCCCGAACCTGGCCGGACCGAGGGCGGACAGAGGCGCTACGACGGTTCACAACTCGATCGCCTGTCCTTCATCCGCCACTCGCGGCAACTCGGCTTCTCGCTCGATGCGATCCGCGAGCTGCTCGACCTCAGCGACCATCCCAATCGGCCCTGTGATGAAGCTGATGCCATCGCGCGTCGCCAGCTCAAACGGGTGGAGCAGCGCATGGCCCGCCTGAAGGCGCTGCGCACGGAACTGAAACGCATGGTCCACGAGTGCAGCGGCGGGCGGACAGCGGATTGCCGGGTGCTGGAGGTATTGCGGGACCATTCTGAATGTCTGACCGAGCACGACGAGATTGGGGCCTGATTGGACCATGCCAATGTCGCGGCAGGAACTTAGACCAGCCGCAGGAGTTCTTCGATCGTAAACCACGAGCCGAAAACGAGAAATGGCCGCAGAACAAGATTCAAAAGAGAGACGCACGCTCTGGATCGTTCTGGCGCTCAATATCGGTCTGGCCGTGGCTTTTTTTGCAACCGGTGCGTTCGGCGATTCCAGCGCCTTGATCGCCAACGGCCTCGACAACCTTTCCGACAGCTTCGTCTACGCTATCAGCCTGTTTGCGCTGTCCCGGTCCGGCAAATGGAAACGCGGAGCGGCGAACATCTCCGGTGGGCTGCTGATCCTGTTCGCTGCAGGCATCCTCTACGATGCATGGCGCCGCTACATCGGCGGGTCAGATCCGCTCGGGACGATCATGATCGCCATGGCCCTGATCGCCGCGGCGATCAACGCGGTCTGCGTCTGGTTGCTCGCCCGACTCCGCGAACCGGACGTCAACATCCGCGCGGCGAACACCTTCAGCTGGAACGACTTCGCCGCGAACCTCGGGATCGTCGTGGCTGGCGGTCTCGTCGCCTGGCTGGGAACGAACTGGCCGGACCTGGTCGTGGGTGTGGTCGTGGCCGGGATCGCGGCGTGGGGCGGTATCGACATCCTGCGCGATGCACACGGCGAACACCACAAAGCCGTTCATGCCGACGACCGGTAGCGATTGATCGCCTTCTGAGAAAAAGGACTTGAAGCTACAGTCGCTGGAGCATTTATGTAGATCCTCGCCAGACTCGAGGAGATGCATCTTGCCCGCCATTGACCCCTTGCTGACAGCCACGCGGCTGCTGGATTTCGAAGCCGCTCCTATTGCGGATCTGGTCGCGGGCCGCGGCTGGCAGGCTTTTGGCGAGCATGACCGGATCGGTGCCGCCTATGATTTCGTCCGAAACGAGATCGCTTTCGGCTACAATCGTGCCGACGACATCCCGGCCTCAGAAGTGCTGTCGGACGGCTACGGCCAGTGCAACACCAAGGGCACGCTGCTCATGGCGTTGCTACGTTGCCTTGGCATTCGGTGTCGCCTGCATGGCTTCACCATCCACAAGGCGCTCCAGCGCGGTGTCGTGCCCGAGTGGGTTTATCCGCTGGCCCCCGCGGAAATCCTCCACTCCTGGGTAGAGGTCGAGACCGAGAATGGATGGATCAATCTCGAAGGGTTCATCCTGGACACGCCCTTTCTGAAATCGCTGCAACGGGCGTTCATCGAGATGGAAAGCCTTTGCGGCTACGGGGCCAGCACCGACTGCTTGAGCGGCCCACCGGTCGAGTGGACCGGCGACGACACATATATCCAGAAGACCGGCATCGCCCGCGATCTCGCAACATACGCTATACCAGACGAGTTCTACCGGGGGCATCGCCAGGACTTCGGCGCCTTGCGCGACTGGCTCTATCGCCACGTCATCCGCCACTGGATGAACAGACGCGTGCGCGCAATTAGGCGGGGCAAGGTGCCGCAAATCCCCGGCCTCGCTCGCCCGAACCATCTTCATGAGGAGACGCACCGTGCCGCATGATCACGGCCATGCCCACATCGATCCCGCATCCGGTGACCGGCGCGTGTCCATCGCGATCTGGGCGAACGCCCTTCTGACCGTCGCACAGATCGCGGGCGGCGTCGTTTCGGGCAGTCTCGCGCTGATCGCGGATGCGCTGCACAACTTCTCGGACATGGCGTCGCTGGTGATCGCTTTCGCGGCGCGCAAGATCGCGCGGCGGCCCGCCGACGAACGCATGACCTTCGGATACGGCCGGATCGAGATTGTCGCTGCACTGATCAACTACACGACACTCATCCTCGTCGGCGTTTACCTGATCTACGAGGGCGGTATGCGCATGATCGATCCGCCCGAGGTTCAGGGTTGGACCGTCGTGATCCTCGGCGGCGTGGCGCTCGTGGTCGACGCTCTGACTGCGGCGCTCACCTGGTCCATGCAGAAGGGCAGCGTGAACATCCGCGCGCTCTTCCTGCACAACCTCTCGGATGCGCTCGCCTCGGTCGCCGTGATCGTCGGCGGCACGCTGATCATTCTCTACGACCTGCGCTGGGTCGATCCCGCAATCACCATCGGTATCGCGCTGTATATACTGTATCTCGCACTGACCGAGATCGGCGGCCCGATCCGGACACTGATGCTGGGCAGCCCGCCGGATATCGACAACTCGGCCGTGATTGCCGCGATGCGGGACGTGGACGGCGTTACGGATGTCCACCACGTGCATCTATGGCAGATGCAGGAACACGAGGCGGCGCTCGACTGCCACGTGGTCGTCGCCGAAGATGGATGGACAAGAATTGAGGCCATCAAGGGCGAGATCAAAGCACGACTGAGCGAGCGCTTCGGCATCGCTCATTCCAGCCTCGAATTCGAGAATGAAAGGAACGCCCACACCAACGCCAACCTCTACGGTCACGGTAGTAATGGCCATGAATGATCAGGAGCACGAATTGACGGAAGAACGATATTATCTCGCACCTTCATACACTTAAGCGCAGGGCGGGCAGTGTCAGCTTGGTGGAGAAGGTTGGATATCAGGCCCATCCCCTCCGCCACTTGCCCTCGCGAACTGTTTCTCTGGGCCCGGGGGTGCGCGACTTTTATCGTGTTTTCAAAGGGGTTTGCGGGACAAGCTGAGTACTGCTTCCTCCGCTAGGAGGCACGGAAGCGGTCTCTCAGGGCCGATATTCTCCGGACCTCATGACTACGCGGATATGGTGAATAGCTTGTAACCCGCTGTAAAGAAGCTTTTTTTGCGAGGCTGCAGCTGAACACTTCGATTCCAGTCGCTCTCGCCGAGATGGAACCGAAGCCCAAAGCTCTCCGAGCCATATCGCACAGGACGCGGCGCTCACTCAGCCGAAACTGCTTCGAAACTCGCTAGAGCAGAACGAAGGTTCTCCATTATTTCCTCTGCCAAAACCTCCGGTTCCGGCAGGTTCTTGAGGTCGGTCATCGACGCATCCCGCAGCCAGAACAGATCGAGGCTAGCCTTGTCGCGGGCCAGAAGTTCTTCCCGGTCGAACGGGCGCCAGCGTCCGTCGGGGCTGTCCTCGCTCCACGTTGGGCTGCGCTCATGTCGGTTCCGTGGATTGTAGCAGGACACAAAGTCCTCGAGATGCGCGTAGGTCAGGGGCTTCTGCTTCAACGTGTGATGCACGTTGGTCCGGTAATCGTAGTACCAAACCTTAGAGGTCTGTGGATCAGGGCTGGCTGCGCGGTTGTCGAAGAAGATCACGTTCGCCTTCACGCCCTGTGCATAGAAGATGCCTGTGGGCAGTCGGAGAATGGTGTGCAGATCAGTCGTCTGAAGCAGTTTGCGCCGTATGGTCTCTCCCGCGCCGCCCTCGAACAGGACATTGTCGGGCACGACCACGGCAGCCCGCCCCGTTGTCTTCAGCATGGTCCGGATGTGCTGGACGAAGTTCAGCTGCTTGTTCGACGTGGTCGCCCAGAAATCCTGGCGATTGTAGGTGAGGTCTTCGGTCTCCTGCTCGCCTTCCGCGTTCGTGAAGCTCATCGAACTCTTCTTCCCAAAAGGCGGGTTCGCAAGAACGTAGTCGAAGGTCGCCGACGGCGGCGAGATCAGTGCGTCGGCCGGTGACACCAACGTGTCCCCGGTCATCTCGCCGATCCCGTGCAGGAACATGTTCATCAGGCAAAGGCGCCGAGTACCGGCGACGATCTCGTTGCCGAAGAAGGTCGCGTGCTTCAGGAACGCCTTCTGATCCTTGTCGAGCGGATAGTTGTCCTGGTCGGTCAGGAAATCATGCGCGGCGAGGAAGAAGCCGCCGGTCCCGCAGGCCGGGTCGGCGATGGTCTTGCCGGGCTCAGGACGGACGCATTCGACCATTGCGCGGATCAAGGCACGCGGCGTGAAATATTGGCCGGCGCCCGATTTCGTATCCTCAGCGTTGCGCTCGAGCAGCCCTTCGTAGATGTCGCCTTTGACATCGGCCCCAAGCGTCACCCACTTCGTGCCGTCCACCATGTCGATCAGACGGAACAGCTTCGCCGGATCGGTGATCTTGTTCTGCGCCTTGGTGAAGATCTGGCCGAGCATGCCTTTCTGCTCGCCCAGCTTACGCAGCAGCATGACGTAGTGCGCTTCCAGTGCCGCCCCGCGGCGCGAGGTCAGGCTGGCCCAGTCGAACCCATCTGGGATGCCCACATCGCGGCTGTAGGGGGGCTTGGCGTATTCGTCCGCCATCTTGAGGAAGATGAGGTAGGTTAGTTGCTCGAGGTAGTCGCCGTAGCCAACGCCGTCGTCACGCAGCGTGGTGCAGAAACTCCAGACCTTGGAGACAATCGGTGAAGTGTTCATTGTTTACCCTACGCCGTCGTCAAAACGGCTTCGATTAGTGGATTTTCTCGATGCCAATTCAGCACCCTTCTGGCGAACACCGAATACGTTGCTTGTGGTTGGATTGCCCGATGAAGATCCGAGATTGCATCATCGAGTCGTGTTCTCGCGTCAAGATTTCCGGCGGCATAGCTTTCATGCGCGACGCACGCAGCCTTTATCTTTTCCTCCAAGATAATTGCGTGCTTCCTCCGTTCTTCAACGAACGCTGTGTGATTCAGATGATATGCATTAATTGACACCTTACCGCGTTCAAACCGTTTATCCCCCTCATCTGCGTAAGCTGGCACTGCTCGGCCATCCGAAGAAAAGTCGATTTCCAAAGGATCGCCCGCTCTACATGGATCAATGAGCTTTGGTTGCTCGCAGCATTCTTCTGCGCAACAGGTCGCTCTTGGGGCTTCCTCGAACAAAGGAAACTGGTTTCCTTTTCCTCCGGTCTTCCCAGTCTCTTTGTCCTTACGAAGACTGTTGCAGAACGTACACGCAAACCGAAAGTTCGAAAACGTGAACGCAGACCAAGGATAAACTGATTTCGGTCGGAAGTGATCTACGGCTCCGTCGGACCGTAGGTCCTTGGACTCACAGTAAAAGCACTTTTGGTAAGAAGCTGCCTTGAGGTGATCCTTGCAGTCGCGCCATACGCTTGAGTGATCATCAATTCTCGCGGGCCCGTCCGCAAGCGCGGCAGCTGCGCGCTCGTCAAAGGCTTCAGGTCTGCTAGTAAACGCAAGATCAATGTATCTCACTGATCCGCCTTTCCCGACGATCTCGTTAAAGCGCCTTCCACGAGTTTCCGGGCCTCATCTGGATCTAGACTTTTCGCTTTTTGAACAGTGTCGGAAGCCACTAGTGCTGTGCGTTCCGCACGAGCACGTAGGTATTCTGTATAAACTGGATCTCGCATCTGGTAGTGAAATCCAAAATCTTCGAGCTTATTGGTTGCCTCTAAGAGTTCTTCTTTCTCTGTCTTGGTTAGGCGACTTTTCGCAGAGAGTGTACGCTGAGTTTCCAGCAGTTTCTGGGTCGTGGTGTCCACTGCAGCGTTCAGGTCAAACATCTCACTCGTTACCACGCCGGCATATCCCATACCCATCGGGTCCACGCTTGGTTCTTCTGCAGAAATGTTGAGCGTTTCGTCGTCACGCTTCAAGATCTGTACTTGCTCCTTCAGAAGCTCAGCAACTGCAATCGGGTTGTGCGTGGCCAGAAGGACATGGCTGGATTGAGTATTGTCGTTGTCATCCTTGAGAAAATCTCGAATATGCTGGATGTACTCGACGCTCCAGCGTGGGTTGAGATGAGTATCGGGTTCGTCGAGGAGGAACAGGCTTTCTTCGGCGGAGGTGAACTGCAGCAGGCCTAGAACCGTAAGCAACTGTTGCTCCCCCTCGCTCAATTCGCGGAAAGTCACCGATCCATCATTTTTCTTTAGTTTGACCCTGATCCGAACTTCGTCGATCAGATCGGAAACGTGTGTGCTCTCAAGATCGCGGAAAAACTCAGCCGACGTTTTTCCCTTTGCCAGCTCTCGCAGGGCATCAATATCCTTGGCATACAGGTACAGGTACTCTAAAGTTCTGGATCGTCGAACATCATACATCTCCCGACGCTTGATACGAATCGGGGCGAGCGAAATTTCATATAGCTTGCTCAAGAAATCGCGGACGACTCCTTTTGAGTTCCAGAAGCGACTATCGCCTCCTGTCGCCTTATTATTGTACCAATATGGCTGCTTCAGGACGAACAGAACGGATTCTATGCCACCGTCTTCCAGGCCAAGTTGCTTTTGCAGAAATGCGTCGGTCTGAGCTTTGTTGTTCACAATGAACGACAGCAGCACGAAGTTGCTGTGAACAGGCTCGGCGAAGAACATTCGCTTCAGGCCAGGGTCGTTATCCGCGATCAGCTTGTCGTCGTAGTTCTTGAGGTAGGCGCGGAAAACCTCCCTCATCCGCTCGCTTTCACCTGAGTAATAACCGAACAGGAAGCGCGGCAGATGCTCTGATGCTTCGCCGATGAGTTTCGTTCTGCTGATCGTTTTTCCCTCAAGATCATCGAAAGATGCGCCGACAGGATAGGGTTCTGGATGCTCGTCCTTCCTGACTGTCTTTGCTCGGTAGACCTCCTTTCGGTTGGGGTCAGCGTCGATAAATACCCAGCGGTCCTGGATTTCATAGGCGATGCGATACTTGAGCGATGGCACACGCTCCGACATCAAGAGGTCGCGAAAGATGACAGTCAGGGCTTCGAGAACATTGGACTTGCCGGTACCGTTCCGACCGATCAGCACGGTAATCAGGTGATCCTGAGAGAAATCAATTGTCAGGTCCCTGAGGTTCTTGTACTCGTCCACCCAAAGCCAATCGATGCGCATCAGCTCACCTCGGTTTTCGCAAGGCGCAACCAATCTTCGTTACCGCGCCTTTCAACGTCGATGGCACCGTCTTCGACAAAATCTTTGAGCTGGAGATAAAACGCCTCGACGTCGTCTGAGGTCGATCCATCGCCGATCCCCAACTCCTGGGCCGCCTTCGCGGCCGAGATCCAGCTTTTCTGCTCTTCGAGCACTTCGATCAGGTCGGTCAATGTCGGCCTCCTTGCCTTGGGTGTGCGTGGTGGCGCAGATTTTCTGTCGCGTTTGGCCGCTTGGTCTCTTTCGGCCTTCTCAGCCTTGATCCGCTCCAGCAGAGCGGAGGCGGGTTCGTCGTTGGGGTCCTGGGGGACGAGGTGGCCGGAGAAGGCTTTTTTCAGGATGGATTGGCGCAGGGCGTCGGCGCGGGTTAGGGCGGCGTCGATCTCGGCTTCGAGTGCGTCGGCGGCTTCGAGCCGTGCGTCGAGGATGCGGACGATTTCGGATTGCTCGTCAGCGGAGCAGATTGGGACTTGTAGTTCCTGCAGCTCCTTCGCGTTGATGTTGTTGACGCCGCTCGTGGACTTCGCCTTGTTCTCGATTTGGCCGCGAACGGTCGGCTCCATCATCAGATAGACGAGGTTCTTGGGAACCAGCGATCCGGGTATGGGGCGAAGGCGTATCAGATAGCCTGCATAGACGAATTGCGTGTCAACTGGTCGAACCAATGCTGGCTTGCCGACCAATGAAAGGCTTCCGTTCGATCGAATGGTCAGCACGTCGCCTTCGATCAATTGGTATTGCTCAAGCTCCGCCTCGTCGAAGTTCGAAGACTTGAGGTCGGTCGCGTCTATCACCCCAGCCGCGATGTTAGGGATGCGCAGAACGCCTTTATTACCACCATCGTAGTCGCTCTTCTTCGACGTCCCGTATGCCGGTTCGTCGATAAGCAGGCCGAGCGGCATCATGGTCCATCCGTGTATACCGATGTCAGTTGCTTTGGCTGCAATGTCCCGCGGCCGCTTTGGCTTCGCGGGTTTCTTGCCCTTCTCACCATAGGCGCGCCACTGGGCGAGGGCGTCTTGCCAGGCGTCGAGGGCGGCTTTGTAGCGGGTGTCGCGTTCGTGCTGGATGCGGGCGAGGAGGGTTTTGGGGGCTTCCAGTTTGTCGGCGTTCTGCGCGCGCCAGTCGGCGGTGAGGCGGCCTTCGAAGGCGGATTTCAGCAGGGACTGGCGGTAGAGGCTGAGGGTGGTGCGCGCCGCTTGCAGGCTCTCGACCCCCTTGTCGATCTCGTCGAACATCGCCTCGATCTTCTCAACGATGCGGCGTTGTTCGTTGGTAGGAGGGAGCGGAGCCGGAAGCACACCGAAGGCCGCGCCAGAGAGTTCTTTGAACGTCGTGCCGGTCGCGCGTTGCTCGGCCATTTGTTTGGAGGCTTTGAGATAGTGATACAGGTATTCGTTGAAAATGCCGGTGTACGGAACCACCGACTTGAACCCCTGATTTGTTGCAGCCGGCACCGAATTAATAGCGACGTATCCAACCGGAGCGCGGGATGAAAACATCACACTGCCAGCGGGCATGATCCGCGCCGACGAGTTTGCAAGGCCCTCTTCGGTCAGTGTTTTTGCGCCGCGCGCTATGAATTTCTGTCTATATCCAGTGAGGTCAGATGGCGCGAACCAGATGATGTCTCCGTCCCAATAGTCGCGGACCTTGGTTGAAGGAGTGGCACCGGAAACGATGTCCCCGAGTACCTTGATGACTGTCCATTCCCAAGACGAAGGGACTTCCCACAAATGCTCCGTCATGCCGAGAGCGCCTCATTCATCTCGGTCATGACCTTGTCCATCCCGTCCCCGAAGAGCGCGTACATCTGCCCCATCCCGCCCTTGCCGTCAAAGGGAGACATGTCCAGATCGTCGCGCTCGATGGTGAAGGAGGTGGCAAGGTGGTCGCGGATCATGCGCAGCCAGTCCATCTGCTCCTCGGTGAACTTCTCGCCCGCGCCTGAGTGGCGGTTCAGGATCCAATTCTGGAAGTTGCGCCGCACCCGTTCGGAATGGCGGGTGAGGGTTTCATCGAGCCCGGTGACCCGGCGGATCAGCGCCACCAGCGCGGTGAGGTCGCTGGCGGGGTTGCTGCCCTTGTAGTCGTCAAGATGCGCATAGGCACGCCAGACAATGAGTGGGGCGAGGCGCGGGCGATCCTCGGTCAGCTTCTTCATCACGTCCTTGATCATTGCGAAGGTCACCTCGGACCGGCGGGCGGGGGTGTTGAAGTAGATGGCCAGCGCCTCGATCTCGTCCCGGTTCTCGGTCAGGTACGCCTCGAACTCCTGCGCGATCTGTTTGGCGTTCTCCGCCACATTGCCCGCCCACTCGGCGCGCAGGAGCGTGTCGAGGTTGTCATGGTCTATGGTCTGTTCGTTGTCGCGGCGGATCGTGTCCATCAGGTTGATGAGCGGCCCGGTGAAGACGTTGGCGGCGTGTTTGATCCGTTCCTCGCGCGCTGCCTGCATCGCGGTATCGTCGGGCTCTGGGTGGCCGGCGGCCTTGGCGTCGGCCTCCACCTTGTCGGGGTCGATGGCGTCGAAGAGGTCGCGCACTATGGCAGTGAGGGATGTGCCGGCCTCGGTCGTGATCTTCTCCTGATCCTCGGCGCCGAGCTTGTTGTCGAGCCGTGACAGGCGGGCGGCGAGGGAGCTGACGGTTTCCTCGGACCGGTCGCCCATCATCAGCCCCATGGCGAGGTCCTTGAAGGTGATGGAAGGCTTGGTGTCGAGCGGCTGGCTGGCGGTCTTGAGCGACTTGGTGACGCCGACGGCATCGACGATCACGTAATGGGTCTTGGCTTTAGCCGAGGGCGTGACAAGTTGCAGGCGGTCGGGATCGATGACCCGGGTGCCACGTCCCTTCATCTGTTCGAAGTAGTTTTTCGACTTCACGTCGCGCATGAAGATCAGGCATTCGAGCGGTTTGACGTCGGTGCCGGTGGCGATCATGTCCACGGTCACGGCGATGCGCGGGTAGTAGTCGTTGCGGAAGGCCGAGAGTGAGGATTTCGGGTTCTTGGCCCCGTTCGTGATCTTGCGGCAGAAATCGTTGCCCTCGCCGAACTCCTGCCGGACGGTCTGGATGATGTCGTCGGCGTGGCTGTCGGTCTTGGCGAAGATCAGGGTCTTCGGCAGTTCCTTGCGTCCGGGGAAGATCTCGGGCCATTTGTCATGGAAGGTGCGGATGACGGTGCGGATCTGGTCCGGGTTGACGACGGATCGGTCAAGTTGGGTCGCAGCGTAGGCTTGTTCGTCGTCCTGCGTTTCCCAACGGCGCGCGCGGGTTTCGCGTTCGCGTTTCTCGACCAGCTGCTCGGCCTTGAGCGTTTCGCCGCCTTGGGTGATCTCGGTCTCGATCAGATAGATTTCGTTGCCCACGTTGACCTTATCGGCGACGGCCTTCTCGTGGGTGTATTCGCTGACGACGTTCTTTTGGAAAAACCCGTAGGTGCGGTTGTCGGGCGTGGCGGTCAAGCCGATCAGGTAGGCGTCGAAATACTCGATGACCTGGCGCCAGAGGTTGTAGATGGAGCGGTGGCATTCATCGATCACGACGACGTCAAAGTATTCCGGCGGCAGCTTGGCGTTGTAGACGACCGGCAGCGGCTCCTTGCGGCGCCATTTCTGTTCGGCCGGGTTTTCGTCTTCGGCGCCCTCGTTCAGCTCCTCGCCCTTGAGCGTGGCGTACATGCGCTGGATCGTGGAGATGACGACCTGGCTGTCGTTCGCGATGGAGGGCGAGGTGAGGCGCTGGACGTTGTAAAGTTCGGTGAACTTGCGGTTGTCGTCGTTCGGGATGAAGGCCATGAACTCCTGTTCGGCCTGCTCGCCGAGGTTCTTGGTGTCGACGAGGAACAGGATGCGGCGCGCGCCTGCTTGCTTAAGCAGGCGGTAGACTTGCGTGATCGCCGTGAAGGTCTTGCCCGAGCCGGTGGCCATCTGGACAAGTGCACGGGGCTTGTCGGATTTGAGCGAGGTTTCAAGGTTCGTGATTGCCTTGATCTGGCAGTCACGCAGGCCATTTGGATTGAGCGCCGGAAGGGCCGCGATGCCCGCACGCAGGCTCATTGGAGCTTGTGCCCAGGACTTGAGGGTTTCGGGGCGGTGAAAGGTGAAAACCTCACGCGAACGAGGATTGGGATCGCGGGCATTGGTGAAGCGGGTCACCTGACCGGTACTCTCGTAGAGGAACGGGAGCGGTTCGGCATTGGTGACCCATTTCAGCTTGGCGTTGGCGTATCCTTCGGATTGCTCCTCGACCGAGGTCAGGCGGACACCCCAGTTGTCGGGCTTGGCTTCGACCACGCCGACCGCCTGCCTGTCGACGAAAAGGACGTAGTCGGCGGGTCCGATGTCTGTCTGGTACTCGCGGACGGCCACGCCAAGGCCGGCGTTGAAATCGAGCGCGTCCTTGTCCTGGACATGCCAACCGGACGCCCGCAGGCGTTCATCGGTCCGGTCCCGGGCGAGCTGCTCGGGGGTTTGGTTGACAGCCGGTGGCACGCACTAAGCCTTGAAAAATCTCATCTTCTGCGAGAATGCTTCCAGCGCAAAAGAAATGCAAACACCTCTCGTTTGTCGAGAGGAGTAGTCCTACGCTGGCATGCCGCGTACGACTTGAGACGACCACTCCATCGGAAATGGCTCCAACAGCCGCGACAGCGTCATCTCCGGTCCCTGCTTCCCGTCCAGGATCGCCTCGACGATGTTGGGCGCGAGCAGGGTCAGCCGCAGGACGCGGGTCATGTAGGAGGGTGCGATCCCCTCGCGCTCGGCCAGTTCGGCGATGGTCGCGAACTCGCCCGACTCAAGCATCCGCTTCCAGCGGAACGCGCGAGCCAGTGCCTTGACCAGCGTGTTGTCGGTCTTGCGGGGCTGGGTGGCGCCTTCCGGCAGCTGCATCTCCTTCCGCCCGCCGCGCTTCACTACGCGGAACGGCACATGGAGCGTCACCGTCTCGGGGACCGGCGTGCCGCGGGTCATGCAGCCGCTCCCATTTCTCCGGCCAGCATCTCGCGCGCGAGGCTGCTGAGTCCGTCGACGCGGAGCCCGACGTTCAGCCCGTCGGTGCCTATGTCGACACGGTCGACCAACAGCGCCACGATGCGCGCCTGTTCGCCGGGGAAGAGTTCGCCCCACAGCGGGTCCAGTTGCTGCAGCGCCGTGCGAGCGTCGGCTTCAGAGATATCGCCGGCATGGACACGTGCCGCCTTCCACGTCCCCGCAACGATCTCGGGCTGGCGGAACACCGCGCGAAGCTGGTCGATTACGGCGGCCTCGATCTCACCTGCGGGAACGCGTCCGACCGGACACGCCCCCGCGCCGTGCTTCAGCACCGTCTGGCTGACATAGTAGCGGTAGAGCCTGCCGCCCTTGCGGGTGTGGGTCGGCGAGAACGCGGCGCCATCGGGACCGAAGAGTAGTCCCTTCAGCAGCGCGGGCGTGTCGGCGCGAGTCCGGGCGGCGCGCTTGCGGGGGCTTTCCTGCAGGATGGCGTGAACCTTGTCCCAAGTCTCGCGGTCGATGATCGCGTCGTGTTCGCCGGGATAGCTGTCGCCCTTGTGGACCGACTCCCCGAGGTAGGCGCGGTTGCTGAGCATCCGATAGATGAACTTCTTGTCGATCCGGTTGCCGCGCGGCGTCCGGATGCCGCGTGCGCCGACCTCCCGCGCCAGTTCCGTGCAGGACCCGATCTCGACGAACCGGGCGAAGATCCAGCGGACATGCTCCGCGTGTTCATCGTCAATGACGAGCTTCCGGTTCTCCACTCGGTAGCCGTAGGGCGGCACCCCGCCCATCCACATGCCCTTCCTGCGGCTGGCGGCAAACTTGTCGCGGATGCGCTCGGCGGTGACCTCGCGTTCGAACTGGGCGAAGGACAGCAGGATGTTCAGCGTCAGCCGCCCCATGGATGTCGTTGTGTTGAAGCTCTGCGTCACCGAGACGAAGGTCACGCCGTTCCGGTCGAACACCTCGACCAGCTTGGCGAAATCCGCCAGCGAGCGGCTGAGGCGGTCGATCTTGTAGACGACGACCACGTCGACCAGCCCGTCCTCGATATCCTCCAGGAGTCGCTGCAGGCCGGGACGCTCGAGCGTGCCACCGGAGATCCCGCCGTCGTCGTAATGATCGCGGACCAGCACCCAGCCCTCGGAGCGTTGGCTGGCGATGTAAGCCTCGCATGCCTCGCGTTGAGCGTGCAGGCTATTGAATTCCTGCTCCAGCCCTTCCTCGGAGGATTTCCGGGTGTAAACTGCGCACCTCAGCTTGCGGACGAACTTCGATTTTTCGGGCGGCTTTGTCATCTCCGCCCCCTATGGTTCTTGAGGCCAAAGAACACCCACCCGTTCCAGCGCGTGCCGGTGATGGCGCGCGCGATGGCGGACAACGATTTGTAGGGGCGGCCCTGCCACTCGAAACCGTCCGCCGTGACGGTGACCGCGTGATCGACGCCCTGCCACTCGCGGATAAGCTTGGTGCCGGTGATCGGCATGGCGTCGGCACGGATCCGGCTCTTCTTGCGATCGCCGCCGTCGAGTTCTTCCCCGAGCCGCTCGAGCCGCCGAACCGTCTCCGATTTCAGCCCGCCGTAGGCCAGTTCTTGGATCCGGTAGGCGAGCCGGCTCTCCAGGTAGCGCCGGTTGAAGGATGGCGGCTCACTGTCGAAGAGATCGCGCCATTGCTGTTTCAGGTCGGGCGTCGTTGCGGTCCTCAGCGCGGCTAGGCGCGCAGGAATGGGATCGGGATTGTTCATGCGGTTCTCCGTTGAGTTGGAGGTGCATGGCGGCATCGGTCGGGCGGATAGTGTAGGGAACTTTCTCCAAGATCGTCACATCGTTCGCTTGCCTCCCGCAGCCGCAACCGAACGAGCCCTAGTGCCAGAAGACGGCACAGCTCGGCACGGCGTTCGAGTGGCCGGAGATGACGGGG
>NZ_JAKZEU010000004.1 GCF_024359525.1 Paracoccus albicereus | reverse complement strand
ACTTTGAAGGCTGATCTCAAAATCGAGGGATGGAACGTCGTCATCTCGGGCCACTCGCACAAGCCTAGCATCGGTGAAATCAGGGGCATACTCTGGCTGAACCCGGGCGCCGCTGGCCCTCGGCGCTTCCGCCTGCCGATCACGCTGGCCTTTCTCTGGGAAGAGGCCGGTCGTCCCTGCGCCACGATCTATCCTTTGCCGATTTGAGCTGCGCCCGCCTAGGCCCCGCCACTTGCGTATGTCGCCATCGCGCTTAATCCGAGCGTAGCCGGCCCTGTGCTGCCGTTTGCCGTTCGATCGATCGTTGCAGCGCATCCCATTAAGCGGTCCTTAGCGTTGCTCGCACATCGGAGCAGCCATCGTTAGGGTGCCGAGTCGATATCGCTGCCATCTACATACAGCGTCATGCCTGGGTAGTTTCCGACACAGCTGGCAGTATGTTCAGATCTCGTACATGCCGTGTTCGGGGCAGGGGGGTTCGAGGCGTGTCGCGATGTTCGCACGTGAGACAGCGTCCGTGTCGTCCGTCTAAACGGGACGCTCAGCGTTGCGGGGCCTGCGAACAATTAGTGCAATTTCTCGCTTTCGTGCACAAATTTTCGAGACAATTCGGTTTCTGCGGTGAACCTGACCTGTTTGCATGGATTCGCCCGACGGTCTGATCGATTTGTTGAAGGACGCTAACGTTAGCGACCCTCAAAACGGAAGATAACTGAATCACCGTGGGTAGATGCACCGCCACATCGCCCTGATCGCGAAAATCGCGCTGACGTCTGCCTGATTGTCGTAGCGGGAGGAATTGGAAATGGCGGATCGTACATGCCGCGCCTCGGTGCATGCGACACTCAGCAATTTTACTCGCTCTTCTTAGGGCGATCCTAATAACGGGACCTGTTTGATGTCATATATCCAACCACAAGAATTTGCGACCAAGATGGTCGATGCTGGCGAAGCCAAGGTCTTCATGTCCACAAAGGACACCTTGATCCGCTCTTATATGGCGGGGGCGATTCTCGCACTCGCCGCGGCGTTCGCCGTGACGGTTGCAGTCAATACCGGAAACTTCCTTATTGGGGCGCTGCTGTTTCCGGTCGGTTTCTGCACCCTGTATCTGCTGGGGTTCGACCTGCTGACCGGCGTGTTCACGCTGGTTCCGCTCGCCCTGCTGGACAAGCGTGCGGGCGTCACCTGGCAAGGGCTTTGGCGTAACTGGGGTCTTGTCTTCCTCGGAAACTTTGCCGGCGCGATGACGACGGCTTTCTTCATGGCGATTACCTTCACGATGGGCTTTACGCTTGAACCAAACGATGTCGGGCAGCGGCTGATGGATATCGGTCACAACCGGACAGTCGGCTATGCGGAAGCCGGCGCAGGCGGAATGCTGACGCTCTTCGTCCGCGCGATCATGTGTAACTGGATGGTCTCGACCGGTGTGGTTGCGGCGATGATGTCGACCTCGGTCTCGGGTAAGATCATGGCGATGTGGATGCCAATCCTGATCTTCTTTTACCTCGGCTTCGAACATTCGATCGTGAACATGTTCCTGTTTCCGATCGGGATCATTCTGGGCGCCGAATTCACCTGGGGCGATTATCTTCTGTTCAACGAGATTCCGACGGTGATCGGCAACCTTGTTGGCGGTCTCACCTTCGTGGGCGCGATGCTCTACGCCACGCACTATAAGGCCGGGCCATCACGCCGCGCGATCATCGAACGAAATGACGACGCAGTGGTCGCCGCCGAGTGAGTTCGTCGGGCCCGCTTGGATCCGGGCCCGCCAGCATTCCCCGCATTGACTGGAACGATCGTTGCCCAAAGATACCCATCAGATTGCTGACGGCCCGGTGATCTTGGTCGGCCGCTATTCGGCCGCCGGGCGCAAGCCGTCCAATCAGGATGCAGTAGGCGCGGTCGTCCCGTCCGGGCGCACCCTCACCTACAAGGGCGCGGCCTTCGCGATGGCTGACGGGATCAGCACCTCGCCGGTCGCGCGCGAGGCGGCAGAGGCCGCCACTCGGGCGATCTTGTCTGACTATTACTGCACCTCGGACGCATGGACGGTCCGAACCGCTGCCTCTCGCGTGATCACCGCAACGAATGCGTGGCTTTATGGACAGGGAAAGCGGATAGGCGTAGCCGATCGCGAGGCAGGCTACGTCTGCACCATCGCGCTGCTGATTCTGAAAGGCCGCATCGCGCATGTGTTTCACGCGGGGGACAGCCGCATCTGGCGCGTGTTCGGTGCGACGATGGAACCGTTGACACACGATCATCGCATTCGCGTGTCGGACAGGGAAGGTTATCTCGGCCGCGCACTTGGAGCCGATCGCGACATCGAAATCGACTATCGCAGCCTGAACCTGACGCCGGGCGATATCTTCGTCATGACGACGGATGGCGTGCATGACTGGATCGAGCCAAGCGAGGCCGCGGACCTGATCCGAAATGCGGAAGATCTTGACCAAGCGGCAGAGCGCATTGCGAAGGCAGCCCTGGATCGGGGCAGCGACGACAACCTAACGGTGCAGATCATTCGCGCTGATGCGCTGCCTGCACCCGGACCCGACGCGCTGCCGACGGAGATGGGCGATCTTCCGGTGCTGGCGGCACCTGCACCGGGCGCGGACGTGGACGGATTGCGCGTGCTGCGGGAAATCCATGCGACGGATCGAAGCCGCATCTTCCTCACCGCCGCGCCAGACGGATCGAAAGTCGCACTGAAAATTCCCTCGACCGAGATCGTAGCGGATCCCATAGCTCTGCGCCGGTTCATGATGGAGGAATGGATCGCGCGGCGCATAGGCAGCCCGCACGTGCTGCGCGCCGTTGAACCGCCGCTGCCGCGAACAGCGCTTTATGTCGCGACGGAATGGATCGAAGGCCGTTCGCTACGACAGTGGATGCGCGATACCGGACCGGCCGGCATCGTGACGACGCGCGATATCGTGGGCCAACTCATCCATGGGCTGCGCGCCTTTCACCGGCGCGAGATGCTGCATCAGGATCTGCGCCCGGAAAACGTCATGATCGATGGCAATGGCACGGTGCGTATCATCGATTTCGGATCGACCTGGGTGGCAGGCGTGGAAGAAATCTCGCCGGACACCGGTATCGGAGCCGCGCTTGGCACCTACCAATACACCGCTCCGGAGTATCTAACCGGCGATGCTATTAGCTGGCGTTCGGATCTCTACTCTCTTGGCACGATCGCCTATGAGCTGCTGACCGGCCGTCTGCCCTATGGCGCGGAGGCCGCGAAGGTTCGGTCGCGCCGTGACGCGATGCGGTTGAACTATCGCGCCGCCACTGCAGATCCAAGCGCACACGTGCCGCCTTGGATGGATTCCGCCTTGCGCCGCGCGGTCCATCCCGACCCGCTGCGCCGCCACCATGCGCTGTCCGAATTCCTTGCAGAGCTGCGTGCACCGAGCGCGCGCACCCGAGCCGAACATCATCGCCCGCTGATGGAGCGCGATCCGGTCCGCTTCTGGCAGGCTGTCTCTGCCATCCTTGTCCTGATCTTGATCGCCGCGCTGGCATGGCCGGGGCCCTGACGACGACCGCAAATCGATAGAAAAAAGGAAGACGACGATGAAAGACACGCAAGTTTCCGAGAACCTCAGCAAGGAAGACGTCACCGTCCTGATCCTGACTGCGAAGAAGCGCGCAGGCCTGACTTGGGAGAAGATCGCCGAAGGCATTGGCATGTCGCCGGTCTGGACCCATTCCGCCGCTGTCGGCATGAACGCCATGCCGAAAGACAAGGCGCAGGCGCTGGTCGATCTGCTGGACCTGCCCGCCGCAGCCGTGGATGTGCTGGTGGAAAGCCCGACCAAGATCTGGTCGCAAGCCGTGCCGACCGATCCCTGCATCTATCGCTTCTACGAGATCGTGGGCGTCTACGGCCCGACGCTGAAGGCGCTGATCCAGGAGAAATTCGGCGACGGCATCATGTCGGCGATCGATTTCGACATGACCGTCAGCCGCGTCGAAAACCCGAAGGGAGACCGTGTGAAGGTCGAGATGTCGGGAAAATACCTCGGCTACAACAGCTGGTAAACCCTCGCTCGAAAGCAAAAACGATAGCCGAAGGAGCGACGGATCATGGATGGCTTCACCCCCGAGCAGCAAGCCTATCTGGTCGAGACGGTCAACCGTCTCGGCCTAGATCGCGCGTTCCGGCCGTCCGCCGCTGCGCCAGAGACGGTCTATGGTACTCCGATCGAGGATCTCTGCAAGGAAGAGCGGCGCAAGCACGAGATCCATCCCTGCGATCTATGGGATGCGATCGAGGACTGGACCTTGCGCGGCGTCATCGCCGAGGGGCTGGATCAGTTTCTGCTGCGACACTGGGGCTTTTTCAATGTCGAGCCAGCGGATTCTGGATACATGTGCCGGCTGCGGATCACCGCCTGCCAGCTTCGCGGCGACCAGATGATCGCGCTGGCACGCATCGCCGAGGATCTGGCGGGCGGCTTCGCGCATGTGACCACGCGTGGCAACATTCAATTGCGCAACATCGCGCCCCAGGATGTGCTGGCCGTTCATTTCGCGCTGCGTGAGGCGGGATTGTCCTGTCATGGTTCGGGCGCGGATTCGGCACGCAACATAACAGTCTCTCCGATTGCCGGCTTCGACCCGGCCGAGCTGGTGGACCTGCGCCCGCAGGCGCTGATGCTGGGCGAGCATATCCTGAACACCCGCGAGTTGCAGGGTTTGCCGCGCAAGTTCAACGTCTCCTTCGACGGCGGCGGCACCATCTCGTGCGTGGCCGATACGAACGATATTGCCTTTCAGGCTGTCCGGATCGTGGCGGGCGGACCGCTCGAACCCAGTATCTATTGCCGGATTGGCCTGGGCGGCATTACCGGGCACAAGGATTTCGCGCGCGAGACGGGTGTGCTGTGCCGACCCGAGGATGCAGGCCGGGTCGCGGTCGCGATGCTGCATGTCTTCGTCGAACATGCCGACCGGACGAACCGCAAGCGCGCGCGGCTGAAATACCTGCTGGATGCGCGCGGGGTCGACTGGTTCGTGGCCGAGGCCGCTGAAAAGCTGGCCGAAAAGGGGATCGCACTGTTTTATGCGGGACCGGCCCATGATGCGCCCCGTGCTTCCATCAACCGTCAGGGTCATATCGGCGCGTATCCGCAGGCCGACGGAAACAGGTATGTCGGTGTGGCGCTGGAAATGGGGCGTCTGTCGCCCGATCAGATGCGCCTGCTCGGACGGCTGGCTTTGCGCCATGGACGGAACGACCTGCGCCTGACCGTCTGGCAGAACGTCGTGCTGCCTCATATTCCCGAGGACCGCGTCGCCCTGGTCGGCGATGGGCTGGCGCAGGGCGGCATGCCGACGCGGGCCACTTCGTTCGCCGCCGGCGCGGTGGGGTGCACGGGCAAATGGGCCTGCAAATTCGGCCTTGCCTATACCAAAGCGGACGGTACCGCGCTGGTGCGCCACCTTGAAAGCCGCTTCACGCTGGAGCAACCGATCAACATCCACCTGACCGGCTGTCCCAATTCCTGTGCGCAGCATTACATCGGCGATATCGGCCTCATGGGCGCGACACTGCCCGACGGGGGCGAGGGCTACATGGTCGTTTTGGGGGGCGGCACCGATTCGGATGAGGGTCTGGCCCGTCCGCTGACCGGCCCGATCCCTGCATCCGATCTAAACGAGACCGTCGAGACGGTGATCGCCAACTATCTTGCTCAAAGACATCCGAGCGAAAGCTTCCTCGCCTTCATCCGACGCCAGCCAGATGACGCCTTGCCCGCCCTGATGGACCGCACCTCTGCCGCCGCCTGAAAGTTCTGCCGCGATGACCAAACCTGATCCGACCCTTGCCGCGATCGCCAAGGCGATAAGCACCGAGCCAACCGGCCTGTTGCCCGAGGATGCGCCCTTCGACGACACGCAGCGCCGGTTCGTCGACGGTTTGCTCTTGGGACTTGCCGCCGTGGCCGAGGCGCAAGGTGGCAAATCACAGACCGCGGGCGGCACCGCCTTGACCATCCTGTACGGCTCGCAGACCGGGACCGCCGAGTCGCTGTCTAAGGATTTGCGTAGACGGGCCGCAGCGGAAGGTTTTGCAGCGACGATTGCCGAGCTTGATTCCGTAACACCGAAGGATCTGGCCGGGATCGAGCATCTGCTGATCATCGCCGCGACGACCGGCGAGGGTGACCCGACGGATAACGCAAGACGTTTTCATGCCGCCCTGATGGCCGACGATGCACCCGCTTTGCCCGGCTCTTTGAACTATGCCGTCTGCGGCCTCGGCGATCTGTCGTATGCGGCCTTCAACCGTGCCGCGCAGGATATCGATACCCGTTTGGATGAGCTCGGTGCGACCCGCGTTTGCGACGCCACCCTGTGTGACGTAAGCTACGAAGACGATTACGAAAGTTGGCGAGCCAACGTCTTCGCCGCGCCTGCCTTTGCCGATGCGGCGGGTGAGGCCGCCACGCCGTCTCAACAGGATGCGGTTGAACCTGAGCCCACCTTCACGAAGGCGCGGCCTTTTACCGCCACGGTGTTGGACGTGCGACGCCTCAGCGGGGAAGGCCCGGGCAAGGTCGTCAATCATGTCGAGATCGCCTTGGCGGGAGGGGGCGCCGATCTCGGCTACCGTGCCGGCGATGCGCTTGGCCTTTGGCCGGTCAACGATCCCGGTGAGGTAGCGGCGATCCTGGAGGCCGCGGGTTTCACCGGTGCCGAAACGGTGCTGTTGAAAGACGGTCCGGCAAAATTGCGGAGCGCCCTTATCTCGCGCTTTGACCTCGCCACGGTCAAACCGGCAACGCGCGAGGCATGGGGCAACTCCGATACACAAGGCGAGTGTCACATCATCGATATGCTGCGCTCTGGGGTCAGCGGTTTGACGCCGCAGATGCTGATCGATGGTTTGCGGCCCCTGCAATCGCGGCTCTATTCGATCTCGTCCTCGCCGGAAGCCCATCCGGGCGAGGTTCATCTGACAGTCGGCGAGTTGCGCTATGACCTCAACGGGACCGAGCGCAAGGGCTGCGCATCAAGCTTCCTGGGCGGGCGGGTCCAGCCGGGCAGCACGGTCGGCGTCTTCGTCCAGCGCGCCCAGCATTTCCATCCGCCCGAACCCGACCGGCCGCTGATCATGATCGGCCCGGGAACCGGCATCGCCCCGTTCCGTGCGTTTCTGGAAGAACGCTCGGCCCGAAGTGCCGAGGGCGATAACTGGCTTTTCTTCGGCGACCGGACACAAGCACGGGATTACCTTTATCGCGAACAGGTCGAGGGCTGGCACCACTCGGGCCTTCTGACACGCCTGTCGCTTGCCTGGTCGCGTGAAGGCGCGGACAAGGTCTATGTGCAACACCTGATCCGTCGCGAGGGTGCGGAGCTTTTTGCATGGCTTGAACGCGGGGCCGCGATCTATGTCTGCGGCGATGCCGCCCGCATGGCTGCTGACGTTGATCGCGCCTTGCATGACGTGGTGGCTGAGCATGGCGAGATGACGGACAAGGCTGCGGCTGACTATGTCGACGCACTTATCCAGAGCGGTAGATACTGCAGAGACGTCTACTAATGTTCGGTCAAAGTCCTCAGCCTTGTTTTCGGGGGCGATTATCCCGCAAGGCGACGCCACTTGTCCGCAGCATTTGCCCAGCCCTTGTGCCAACCGCTTGCCAGCACATGAAGATGAATAGCACCGTTCGATATCTAGGGGTTAAGCTGGAGGATGCGCTCGCCATCTCCGACGCCATCGAGATGTAATGCTGATGGGTCAGGCGGAGAGCCCGGCCCGTTGCTGCAACCCAAGCCTTCATGGAAGCCGCGGTGCAGCTGCCAGGGATTTAACGTCAGTGGCGGGCGCAGCGAGGTCGCGCGGGCAAAGTTTGATATGCGTAAACGTGAGCTTTTAAGGGCATAGGCTTACAGCCCCAGCGCTGACGACCCGCATCATCTGGAGTGTCGCGCTAATGTCTGCCAGCTCTGCAAAAAGGACGCTGGCGCACAGCGCCAAGAAGCCCATTCAGGCAAAAGGGCGAGGTTTGATCCTCACACTATGCCTAAACCGTCAGATCCGGGTCTGTTGCCGCAGCGACCGCACCTGCTCGGCGGTCAGGTATCCCGTCTCGCTCAGCCCGTTGTCGCCCTGCCAGCGGGCAATGGCGCGGCGGGTGGTCGTTCCGAAGATACCGTCGGCCTCGCCCGAGAGGTAGCGCAGCGCGATCAGCCGCTGCTGAAGCACCGTTCGCTCGGCGCGGGTCAATCCCAGAAGGTCCTCGTCCACCGCCTCCGCACGGTCGCCAGAGTTCTCCGCGCCGCGGGCCTTCGCATCGGCGCGAAGCGACTGGATCTGCCTCGTGGTCATGTAGCCTGTGGCGGCAAGGCCGGTATTGCGCTGCCAGGCGCGGATCGCTCCGCGCGTTCCAGAACCAAAGAGGCCGTCCGCGCCCTTCGGATCGTAGCCGAGCGAGATGAGGTCGCGCTGGATCTGCACCCGCGCGGCCCTCGTCAGGCCCAGATTCAGTTCGGCCCGGGCCGCCGCGGTGGCGCTGTCGCCGGAAGCGGGTATTGCGGGATCGGGGCGCGTCTCGGTCCGGCCGGTGAGAGCCGTCAGCTGGGTCCGGTTCAGATAGCCCGTCTGGCCATAGCCGTTCGTCTGCTGCCATGCGGTGATGGCACGTCGAGTTCCGCTACCAAAGACGCCGTCGATGCCCGACGTGTAGTAGCGGTCGGCGGCCAGCCGCTGCTGCACCGCGATCCGGTCCGAACGGGTCAGGCTCAGTCGCGCTTCCACCCGCGCGGCCTCGCTGACCGGGGTCGTATCCGAGCTGCCACCCGACCCTGCGCTCAACCGCTCGAGACGCTCGCGTGCGGTGCGGGCGTTCGGGCCTTCAGGATAGGTGTCGAGATACTGCCGATAGGCGGCCGCCGAGCCGTTCGCGACCACGCCATCCCACAGCGCCCGCTCCTGCGCGCCCTGCTGCTGCTCGAGAAGCTGCCGCGCGATCGTGCCGACGACCTCGCCCAGATCGGGATCCGCATGGGCAGGGGCGCTGACCGACATGACGCCCGCAACCATGATCGGAAGTAAGAGTCGCCGAGACATGTAGACCTCCTGCTGCAGCGTCTTTGCGTACTACCACGCAGGGTGGAGGCTCTGCACGAGGGAGTTCAGTCAATTAATCGCGCGTCTGGCGATAGCAGCGCGCTCGCCACAATGCGATGGGTGGCTGCCGGCGACGAGCGTCGCGGATTTCCGCGCCGAACTTGCGGACAGCGCATCGCAATGCAACTGGGGTTTGTGAGGTGTCGGTGTTTACCGCCTCCGCCCTGTTTGATCAACGGCTACTCGACTACGGAACAACCTGAGGGCCGGCGACGTTCAACGACTGCTTTGCAAGAGGTTTTTGCCATGACAATCCGCTCGATCCTTGCCGCCGCGACCGTCCTTGGCGCGTCGATGAATGCGGTGCATGCCGATATCGCCGTTTCCTCCAAGATCGACACGGAAGGCGGATTGTTGGGCAACATCATCGCATTGGCGCTGGAAGATGCCGGCCTGCCCGTCGAACGGAAGCTGCAGCTCGGCGGAACTCAGGTTGTCCGTGAAGCGCTGCTGGCTGGACAGATCGATATCTATCCCGAATACACCGGCAACGCGGCGTTCTTCTTCAATGAAGCCGATAGCGATGTCTGGAAGGATGCCGATGCTGCCCATGACCGCGCCGCCGAACTCGACAAGGCGGAAAACGACGTTGTCTGGCTGGACTCCGCGCCGGCTAACAACACGTGGGCAATTGCGCTGACCGGCCCCGTGGCCGACGAAAACAATCTGGTCACCATGTCCGATTTCGGTGCCTGGGTTGCGGACGGGGGTGAGGTGAAGTTGGCCGCTTCGACGGAATTCGTGTCTTCACCTGCCGTGCTGCCTGCGATGCAGGAGACCTATGGCTTCTCGCTGTCGCAGGACCAGATGGTGATCCTGTCGGGTGGCGACACCGCAGCGACGATCCAGGCGGCGGCTCGCGGAACGTCCGGCGTGAATGCGGCGATGGTCTACGGGACCGATGGCGGGGTCGGTGCGACGGGGTTGGTGGTGATGGAGGACGACAAAGGGGTTCAGCCTGTCTATGAGCCGACGCCGATCGTTCGGCAGGAGGTTCTGGACGAGTATCCGTCGATCCCAGAGGTGCTTGATCCGATCTTCGAAGGTCTCGACATGGTCACGCTGCAGAAGTTGAATGGGCGCATTCAGGTCGGGGGCGAACCGGCCGAAGCGGTCGCCCGCGACTACCTGACTCAGGCCGGAGTGCTGGAATAATCGCGGCTGTTCTGCCGATGAAACGGATCGGGGCGCAGCTTTCGCCCCCGGGGCTTCTGTTCGCTGTTACGGGGCTTGCCTTGCTGCAAGCCCCGTTTTTGTCGCTCGCACCGAATCGTATCGCGCTTGGCGAGGGCGTCACCCTGTGGAGGCTGACCGATGGGGCAGCCACCGCCTCTTGTGTCCTTGCGATCCTTGCAGGCTTTGCCCTCGGCTTGCTGCGGAGCAGGCCTGCCTTGCGCCTTGCTGGCGCGGTGTTGGGTCTGATCGGCCTTCTCGGGCTCGTGGTCATTTCAGCGCCAGCCCTGCTGGAAGGCGCTGGCGAGTATGCTCGTGTCTCACCGGCCGCCGGGTTTTGGGGGCTGTTGGTGGTGATGACGCTGCTGCTTGCGGATTCGCTGACGCAATTCCGGCCGCGGCCATTGACGCGCGCGCTTCTTCTCGCGCTCGGGCTTGGGGCGGTGGCGATATTTCTGCGAAGCGACGGAATCTCCCAATTGTCGGTCATGCAGGAATACGCCGCGCGCAGCGATGCGTTCATGACCGCGACACGGCGTCATCTGGCACTAGCCTTCGGATCGCTTGGCGCGGCTGCCGTCATCGGCTTTCCGCTGGGCATCCTCTGTCACCGCAAGGTTCGGCTGCGCGGCGCTGTCCTGCCTGTCTTGAGTTTTCTGCAGACGATACCATCGCTTGCCATGTTCGGGATCATGATCCCGATCCTCGGCTGGGTCGCAGCAAACGTCCCCGGCGCCAGCGAGGCCGGGATCGCCGGGATCGGCTTTACGCCCGCATTCTTTGCTCTGCTTCTGTATTCGCTGCTGCCCGTCGTCTCGAACACCGTTGCAGGCCTTGCTTCGACCCCGGCCGCCGCGCGCGAGGCGGCTCGGGGCATGGGTATGACCACCGGTCAGCGGTTGATGCGCGTGGAATTGCCGCTGGGTCTGCCGGTACTGTTGGCAGGGCTACGCATCGTTCTGGTGCAGAATATCGGCCTTGCCGTCATCGCCGGCCTGATCGGCGGCGGTGGCTACGGCAGTTTCGTCTTTCAGGGCCTGAACCAGACCGCGACCGATCTTATCCTGCTGGGCGCGCTGCCGACGGTGCTTCTGGCGCTGGTATCGGCGGTTGTCATGGACATTCTCGTCGATCTCGCCCGCCCCAATTCGGAGAAATCCCCATGATCGAGATCGACCGGATCAGCAAGAACTACGACGGCAAAGCGGCGGTCGATTCAGTTTCCATGACGGTCGAAACCGGAACGATCACGGTTATCGTCGGCACCTCTGGATCGGGCAAGACGACACTGTTGCGGATGATCAATCGGCTGGTCGAGCCGTCGTCGGGCGAAGTCCGCATCAATGGCGAGCCGACGACCGGGCTGAAGCCTCATATCCTGCGTCGCCGCATCGGATATGCGATCCAGGGGCACGGCCTCTTTCCTCATCATACCGTCGCCCGCAACATCGGCGCGGTGCCGAAGCTGTTGAACTGGCCGAAGTCCAAGATCGACGCGCGTGTCGACGAATTGCTCAGCCTGTTCGCGATGGACCCGGCCCTGTTCCGAGACCGCTTTCCGGCGGAACTGTCCGGCGGTCAGCAACAGCGCGTGGGCGTGGCGCGCGCACTGGCGTCGCGTCCGGACCTGATGCTGATGGACGAACCCTTCGGTGCGCTCGACCCGATCATCCGAGGTCAGGCGCAGGACGATCTGCGCCGCATCCAGCAATCGCTTGGCTCGACGATCATGCTGGTGACCCATGATATCGAAGAGGCGATCCGGCTTGCCGACATGATCGCGGTGATGGACGCCGGAAAGCTGGTCCAATACGCCCCCCCGGCCGAAATCATCGCTCGCCCTGCGACCGCCTTCGTCGCGAACATGGTGGGAGAGGTCGAACGGCCGTTGCGACTTCTGTCGCTGGTGCCGGTGTCGGAAATTGCTGAAGACGGCGCGGCGGACGGGAACCCCATTCCGGCCAATGCCAGCCTGCGCGATGCGCTGTCCGCCTGTCTCTGGACCGGACGCGACGCGGTGCCGGTCACGCGGGACGGCGCCCCTTCCGGTCGGGTGACGCTTGACGCAATCCGCGCCCGTGCCGAGAGGCATCCGTGAAGGCGGGACATATCATCCGTATTGCGCTGATCGCACTGCTGCTGGCGCTGGTGCTTCGGCCGGACTGGTTCGTGCCTGTCTTCGCGCCGCTCGCACCGGTTGGCGGGCCGGTCATCTATGAACGCGCCTCGCTTCTGTCCCTGTCGCTCAGTCATCTGGGCATCGTCGCGGTCGCCTCGCTCGCGGCGACGCTGATTGCCGTGACGCTGGCGATCCTGGTGACCAGACCCGCGGGGGCTGCCTTCCGACCGCTGTCGCGCACGATCACGAATATGGGTCAGACTTTTCCGCCCGTCGCCGTACTGGCGCTGGCTGTGCCGATTCTCGGTTTTGGAACCGGACCGACGCTGGTTGCCCTGTTCCTGTACGGCCTGCTGCCGATCTTCGAAAATGCGATGACCGGCCTTTCGACCCTCCCTTCCGCAACGATGGAGGCGGCGCGGGGTATCGGCCTCAATCGCTGGCAGCGGCTTGTCCGCGTCGAACTGCCCCTCGCCTTGCCGGTCATCCTGACCGGGATCCGGCTGTCCGTCGTGATCGCGCTCGGGACGGCGACGATCGGCTCGACCGTAGCCGCCCGCACCTTGGGCGAGGTCATCATTGCCGGGCTTCTGACCAACAACACCGCCTATGTCGTCCAAGGCGGCCTGATCGTGGGTCTGTTCGCAGCATTGATTTTCGATGCGATGGTCCAGCTAGAGGCGCGTCTGGCTACACGGATGGGGCGGTGATCACCCATCGTGCTGTCCATTGGGTCGCAGGAATTCTTTCAGATGCAGTCACTCGTCGGCGGTGGAGGGGTCAGGATTTTCTCTCTCCAGAGCCCTCCAGGCGCGTTCTGCATGGCTCTCGACGTCACGAAGGTCGGCCCGGTTTGCAATTTCGCGCCGCGCATCCTCGACGACCGCGGTGATCTCGGCGGCAAGGGCGTCTCGCTGCGCAGCGTTGCGCGTGCAGGGTGCCATGCTGCGGAATGACTTGAGCAGATGGATCAGCACCAAGGGCATACTGGCGCCTGCCTGTCGGATCTGACTGAAGGCAGCATTCATCAGGCTCGCATTATCGATGCTCGGTCCGATAAGGCGCAGTATCCCGTCGGCGTCGTGATAGATCCCTGTCGGCACGGCGCGCCTCATCAGTTCGGGCCAGGCTGCCGACAGACGGTGGATCACCGAGACTGCCGTGTATGGATCATTGATGCCGGGCGAGAGGGCGCGGACGGCGATCTCGACCAGATGTCGGATCGGAAACTCAAGATCCTGAATAGGCGTGCGATGTGGCCCGAGCATGATCGCGGCGCGAATTTCCTTTACAAGGTCCGGGTAGGCACGATCTGCCGGATAGATTCCGAAGGCTCGACCATTCGCGATCGTGAAATTTCCCGCCCGAAGGTCCAGCCCGATTACGACATCCGCCTGACGAGCTGCCTTGAGGATCTGGTCGATCTCGACGGATTGCACATAGCCAAACCCATCCGTTCCGAAGAACGCCGCCCGTTGGCCGAAATCTTGGGGAAGCTCGCCTTCAGCAGGCTCTTCTGTCTTTGCCTCGTCCAAGGCGGCCACGCCTTCGTCCAACTCGCTTCCCACCGCTTCGATCAAAGACTCGGACATGATCGACGTGGCAAGATGATGAATGAACGCCACCAGCAGCCCCAGGCACAACGCTGCGAGCGCGACAGCCACCGTGACCGACGGAAAGCGTCCCTCTTGCTGGTCTTGCCCAAGCGCCGACAAGAGAAGAAGCGCGTAGAGGATCGTCAGAACGAAGACGCCAAGGACAAGCTGCGTCTGGCGCCGCGCCATGAAGTTGCGGACGAGCCGGGGGCCAAACTGTCCCGCGGCCAGCGTCAGGACGACCATGGTGATCGAAAAGACCAGACTGGTCATGGTGCCAATGGCAGACAAGATCGTCGCAACGATTTCGCGCGCCTGATCGGGACCGCCGCGGTAAATCCACCCTGCTTGATCTTGCGCGGGCGCAGACCCGGATCGCGTGTCGAAGTGTCGCGCAGCATATACAAGCGGCAGCGCCGTCGCGCCCAGGATCGCGGGGAGGAACCACAGGCTGGTCCTCACGGCATCCCATTTTGCGCGGACGGCGTGCAGGTTGGGCAGCGCGCTCATCGTAACGTCATCCAGACCGCAAGCTTTATGGACCCGTGATGTCGATCACGTTCGTGTCTGTCCATAGGCCCGGCCCCGCTTGATACCCGCTCGCCTCAACTTTCGTGGCGAGCCGTCGTTCCCTCCGGATGACGATCATATCTTTGGGAAACAATCGGAAACGTATCCAGGGGGCCCGTATCCTTGGCCCCCTGGCAGTCTCGTTCAGATCACAGGATGAAGTCCGACAGATCCAGCTGGGATGCCTGAAAATTGGCGAGCGTGACCGAAGTATCAGCGGACAGCCTCAGGACCACATGATCGCCATCCTGCCGCGCACCGTTGATGACAGCCCGCGTCTGGGCGACGCTGAAATCGTCAAGGTCAATCCGATCCACCCCGTTGCGGAAATCGGTGATGACATCACGCCCGTCACCGCGTTCGAACTCGAAGATATCGGCGCCGATGCCGCCGGTCAGGAAATCGTTGCCCGACCCACCCTCAAGGCTGTCTCGACCAGCGCCACCGAACAGGCGATCGGCGCCGCTGTCTCCTTCGATGTCGTCGTGACCGCCGCCGCCAATCAGCCGGTCATTCCCGCCGCGTCCTTCGAATTCATCGTTGCCTGCTCCACCCGCCAGAACGTCTGCACGATTCGTCCCTTCGATCTCGCGCCCGCGCGCCGGAGCGGTGCTGAAGCCTGTGAAGTCGGACAGGTCCAGATCGGCCCGACGAAAATCCTGCAATCTTACCGAGGTGTCGGACGACAGCGTGAGCACCAGGTCATCACCGACCTGACGGGCGCCGCCGATGACAGCCCTGATCTGGGCAGCACTGAAATCGTCGAAGTCGAGCCGATCAATGCCGTTGCGGAAATCGGTGATGACGTCGCGCCCGTCGCCGCGTTCGAATTCGAAGCGATCCGCACCAAGCCCGCCGGTCAGGACGTCGTTCCCACGGCCGCCGTCGAGCTGGTCGTTTCCGTCACCACCGAACAGCCGGTCATTGCCAGCATCACCTTCAAGGTCGTCGTTTCCGATCCCGCCCGACAGAAGATCGCTTCCCGCGCCCCCGTCGATTTCATCGTTGCCGGCGAGTCCAAAGATCCGATCATTACCGCCGCGGCCATCGATGTCGTCATTGAAACGGGTGCCGAGAAGGCGATCGGCAGCATTGGTTCCGTTGATGTTTGCCATGATAAAAAGTCCTCTTTCGTGGTGAGAAACGGCGCGCTACGCGTCGCCGTGGTGAAATCCGGTCGAAGGAGAATGGTTCAGTCGTCCGAGACTTCGCGCAGGATCTCGGTGGTCGAGGGATCGACAAGCATTTCGACGCGTGCGCCGGCCTGGGTCAGGGCATCTATTTCCAGGCCGTCATCGTCACGATCGATATTTAGGATCGTGTAACCCTTGCCTTCCAACGCCTCTACGGCGGCGCCCAGCGACGGAGCGGCCGACCCTGGGGCGATCTGCGCGCCAGCGGCGGTCGTCAGCAGGGAAAGGCTTAGGATTGCGGTTCCGCCCATGTTCATCGGCTTCTTTCCTTCTGGTTCGTTTCGGATGACGCACCTTTGCATAGCGTGCCTGACAGCCGCCTGAGGCGATCTGTAGGGAAATTGTCAGCATCGCGGGTGTAGGTGGATCATCATGAAAATTATTGCGCTCATCCTGCTCGTCCCCTTGGCATTTCTGTCGTATCCCGCTGTCGGCGAGGATGCGGCGATCCCTGATTTCGAACTTGCGGAAGAGGCGGTGCGTCGAGGCGAGATCCTGCCGCTGGCGACGATCCTTGAAAAAGTGTCAGCCGTTCAGCCAGGGCGCGTGATCGAGGTCGAGATCGAAATGGAAGACGGCATCCGCATCTACGAGGTCGAACTGGTCAGCCCGGACGGACGGCTGCTGGAAGTCGAACTGGACGCGCGAGACGGCACCGTCCTTTCGCTGGACGAGGACGACTGAGCGCGATGCGTGCCCTGATTGTCGAAGATGACGATCGCATCGCGCGGGACGTCACGCGCGCATTGCAATCGTCGGGATTCCGGGTCGAACACGTGACCGACGGCGAGACGGCCTGGTTCCAGGGTGGAACGGAAGCCTATGATCTGATCGTGCTGGATCTTGGACTGCCGCATCTGGACGGGCTGAGTGTGTTGAAGCGTTGGCGGGCCGAGGGTGTTGCAAGCCCGGTTCTGATCCTGACTGCACGCGGCGCCTGGACAGAGCGCGTGGAAGGCATCGACGCAGGTGCCGACGACTACCTGCCCAAACCCTTTCGAATGGAAGAACTGTTGGCACGGGCGCGTGCCCTGGTTCGCCGGACCGGCGGTCAGGCGTCGTCCCATCAGGCGGTGGGTCGGCTCTCCATCGACATGAACCGGATGTCGATCGCACTCGACGGGGTGCCGGTCGGCGTCACGCCGCTGGAGTTCAGGCTGATTGCCTATCTCGCGCTGCACCGTGATCGCGTATTGTCACCCACCGAACTGCTCGATCATCTTTACGGCGACGAGGACAGTCGCGAGACGAACGCGCTCGAGGCGATCGTGGTGCGTATTCGACGCAAGCTGGGGCCGGGAATCGTCGGCACCAAACGGGGCTTCGGCTATTTCCTTGAGGAAGCCGTGTGAATCGACGTTCCCTGCGCCTGCGCCTTGGCCTGATCGGTGGCTTTGCGGTTCTGGGCACGCTCGTCCTATCGCTGCTGGGCCTCGCTCTGCTCTTTGATCGGCACATCGAGCGCGTCGCCGTCGCCGATCTGAAGTCGCGATCCTATTCGGTTATGGCGATGATCGAGCTATCGGAAGCCCAGACACCGGTCTTCCGTCGTGAGCCGGTCGATCCACGCTACGAGCAGCCCTTTTCTGGCCACTATTGGCAGCTGGAACTGGGTTCGGAGATTAGACGGTCTCGATCGCTCTGGGACGTCACGCTGCCGCGGGTGGGGCCCGCGCTGTCGTCAGGCAGCGAGCGGGTGCTGGACCTGACAGGTCCCCGCGGTGCCGCGCTATTGGCTTACGAGACGTGGGTGACGATTGGCGAAGGGGACAAGGCGACTGAAGCGCGGGTCGTGCTTGCCTCGGATCGCGCCGGACTGCTGTCCGCTCGCGAGGGCTTTATTCGCGATCTTCTGCCCTATTCTTTCGGGTTGGGCGCGATGCTTCTTGTCGCATTCTGGTCGCAGGTGACGGTGGGCATCCGCCCGCTCACCGCCGTCAGCGAACGTGTGTCAGCGCTTCGGGCCGGTCAGGTCGCGCGCATGGGCGGCGAACTTCCCGCCGAGGTCATGCCACTCGCGACAGAGATCGACACACTGCTGACGGATCGCGATCAGGAACTGATGCGGGCGCGCAACCGCGCCGCCGACATGGCGCATGGCCTGAAGACACCGCTTCAAGCGCTGATGGGCGACGCTGAACAGCTGCGCCATCAGGGGCAGGAGCAATTGGCCGACAGTATCGAGCGCATTGCTGGCTCAATGCAGGGGCTGGTAGACCGCGAATTGCGACGCGCGCGCATCCGATCCGATCGGTCCGTCTCACGCGCCGACCTTGCACGCGTTATCGATGGGGTCGTCAAGGTTTTGCGTCGCACACCGTCTGGATCAGCATTGTTGTGGGAGGTGGATGTTCCACCTGGCTTGGCCGTCAGCGTCGATGCCGAGGATCTTGCGGAAGCCATCGGAGCCGTCGCCGAGAACGCAGCGCGTCATGCAAGGACTCAAGTGGCGATTTCTGCCGTTACAGATGAAGGGCGTGCGCGCATCACGCTTGCGGACGATGGTTTGGGCGTACCTGCGGAAGCGCTGGAAAAGCTGATGGCGCGTGGGTTTCGGCTGGACGAACGAAGCAATGGTCAAGGCTTCGGCCTGGCAATCGTGGCGGAAATCGTCACGGCGGCAGGCGGAACGATGGCCCTCGACAACGGATTTCCGGGCCTCACGGTGACGCTTTGCCTGCCCCTTGCGATTGACGTGTCCGGCCGGTCGCGGTGAAACAAGATACCGGCTGCTCGCTGAGACAGGATTCTTGCTGCACCGAATAGTCGCCGTGGCTGGACCCCCAGCCCTTTCACGTCCTTCACGAACCGCCGTGCTTAACACCGTACGCCGCAAGAAACATCGTCACCGCCGCGGTCACCGAACGGGCGATCTCTGTGTCAGTGGGTGGCCTCGTTTCGCGACCAAAGAGCCGGGGTTTCCATAGGTTGGATGTCGCGAGTTCTATGAATTGTGCGGCTGAGAGTTCGACATCCGGAATGGCCAGATCACCGGACTCGACCCTGCGGCGCAGAAAATCTGCCAGTGCGGACTGCGCATGCATCGCGCCAGCAGCATAGAAGCGCGCGCCGATCTCCGGCATGCGCTCGGCGATCCCGACGACGATGCGATGCGCGCGCAGAACCTGATCCGAACATAGGATCTCGGCAAGGGCTGTGCCGTAGCGACGCAATGTCTCCTCTGTCGTCAGCGGCTCGGACAGCGCGGTACTGGCGCCGGCGAACAGACGGTCGCGCTGCGCCTCGACCATGCTCTCAAACAGATCCTCCTTGTTCTCGAAATAGACATAGAGGGTGCTTTTCGAGACGCCGGCAGCGCGGCAGATGTCGTTGACCCCGGCTGCGTCGAAGCCTTTCGTCATGAAGACGGACTTGGCGCCCGCCAGGATCTGTTCGCGCTTGGCCGGGTCGGCGCCGGCAGCGTGCCGTCCACTCGAGTTGGGCGGGGCAGGCGAGGGTTTTTCGGTTGAAACGTGTTCGGTCATCAGGTGTTCTCCTGCTCCGCATATAATCGAACCGATCGGTTCGATAAAGGCTTGAAGCTGGACCGAAGTTTGACTAGATTGCGATCGAACCAATCGGTTCGATGAGCTTTTCGAAAGGCTGTTCGATGTCCCGGCACGATCGCCCCGTCCCCGATTCCAGCGCAGCCACGCCTGCTGCAATCCCTGAGACCAGTGCTGAACCGCCCGCGAAGAAGCGGTCGATGTTTCGCAATGTGCTGCCCGTTGTGGTCATCGCCGCGCTTTGTGCGGGTGGCTGGTTCGGCAGCCAGTGGTGGATGACGGGCCGCTTTCTTGAAAAGACCGACGACGCCTATGTCGCCGCCGATATCACCATGATCAGCGCACGGGTCGATGGCTATGTGGCCGACGTACCGGTCCGTTCAAACCAACACGTCTCGGCCGGCGATGTGCTGGTTCGGTTGGATGACGGCGACTCGCGAAACGCGCTGGCGACCGCGAAAAGCCGGTGGGAAACGGCTGGCCAGACGCTGATCCGCATCGATGCGCAGATTGATGCGGCCCGCGCTGCCGTCACGCAAGCCGAAGCCGCACGCGACACCGCCGAGGCGCAACTGCGCACCGCCAGCACCAATGCCGATCGCGCCCGCAGGCTCGCTTCGGGCAACGTCACCAGCCAGGCACAGCTCGACAGCGCGAACGAGGCGTTCGACGTCGCGCGCGCCGGAGTTGCCGGGGCGAAGGCCGCCATCACCAGCGCCGAGGCTCAGGTTGCTGTCCTGCAAGCTCAGCGCGCCGAGGCAGAGGGTCAGCGCCAGGAACTGAAGGTTGCCGTCGATCAGGCGCAGCGCGATCTGGATCTGACGGTCCTGACCGCGCCCGCCAACGGGATCGTCGCCAACATGACGCTGGAGCCGGGCGATCTGGTGACGCCAGGCACGCGGTTGGCCGCACTGGTTCCGGACGGCAGCCTTTATGTCGAGGCGAACCTTAAGGAAACGCAAATGGCCGGGATCGCGAACGGCGCTGAGGTCGAGATGACCTTCGACGCCCTGCCGGGCCAGACCTATATCGGTCATGTCGCCTCGATCTCGCCTGCGACCGGGGCGGTTTTCTCGTTGCTGCCGGCAGAAAACGCGACCGGTAACTTCACAAAGATCGTCCAGCGCGTCCCGGTCAGGATCGCGATTCCGGAGGATGCGCTGGCCTCCGGCGCGCTGCGCGCAGGCCTTTCGACTGAGATCGCCATCGACACACGGAACGGGGGCGAGACCCCGATCGCGACGACCGCCGCGGAGTAGGGGCCATGGCCTCGACCGACGCCGCAGCGGCTGCATCACCGGACCATTCTGCGCCGCCCGAACTGACACCGCGCCGCATCGCCGCCTTCATGGTGATGGTGCTGGGGATGTTCATGGCGATCCTCGACATCCAGATTGTATCGGCGTCGCTGCCGGACATTCAGGCCGGTCTAGGCGCCTCGCCTGACGAGATCAGCTGGGTCCAGACCTCATATCTCATCGCCGAGGTCGTGATGATTCCGTTGTCGGGATTTCTGGGGCGGATGATGTCCACCCGGATCCTGTTTGCGGTCTCGGCGGCGGGCTTTACCGCTGCTTCGCTCATGTGCGCGACCGCCGGATCCATCAACGAGATGATCGTCTGGCGCGCGCTACAGGGATTTCTGGGCGGCGGCATGATCCCGTCCGTTTTTGCGGCCGCCTTCACGATTTTTCCCCCGTCCAAGCGCAACGTCGTCTCGCCGATTATCGGACTGATCGCGACGCTCGCACCGACCGTCGGTCCGACCGTGGGCGGCTATCTCAGCCATGCGCTGTCGTGGCACTGGCTGTTCTTGGTCAACGTCATCCCCGGCATCTTCGTCACCTTGGGCGCCTGGAGCATGATCGATTTCGATCGCCCGAACTGGAGCCTATTCGATCGCTTTGACTGGATCGGACTGGGGGCGCTCGCCGCCTTCCTCGGCGGACTGGAATACGTGCTGGAAGAGGGGCCGTCCAACGACTGGCTTTCGGATCATGTTGTCGCGGTCCTGGCGTTGGTCATGGTCATCGGGGGCATCGTCACGTTCTGGCGGGCATTCACGCGTGATGAGCCCATCGTCGACTTCTCGGCCTTTCGGGACATCAACTTCGCGGTTGGTTCGGTCTTCAGCTTCACGATGGGGGTCGGTCTTTACGGACTGACCTACCTTTACCCCCTCTATCTAGGGTCGGTGCGCGGCTACGACAGCCTGATGATCGGCGAGACGGTCTTCGTCTCTGGTCTGGCGATGTTCGCGGGCGCGCCGCTGGCAGGCTTCATGGCCTCGAGGATCGATCTTCGGGTGATGCTGCTTGTGGGCTTTCTGGGTTTCGCCACATCGACATGGATGCTGACCGGGCTGACGGCCGACTGGGATTTCCGCGAGCTTCTGGCACCCCAGATCCTTCGTGGCCTGTCGCTGATGCTGTGCATGGTGCCGATCAACAACCTTGCCCTAGGGACCTTGCCGCCGGACAAGATGAAGGGAGCCTCGGGCCTTTATAACCTGACCCGCAACTTGGGCGGCGCGGTGGGCCTTGCCGTCATCAACACGCTTTTGACGGATCGCGGCGCGCTGCACCGCGAGCGCTTGCGAGAGGCGGTCGCCTGGACCAATGCCGAGGCTGTTTCGCAGCTGGACGGAATGGCAAGATCGCTTTCGGCGCGGGGGCTGGACGGGCAGACTGGAGCGCTGATGCAGATGGCCGCTCGGGTTCGGGGTCAGGCGACGATCATGTCCTTCATCGACGTGTTCCTGCTGATCACGGTTCTTTTCGCGACGCTCGCGCTCGGCGCGCTGCTGATGCGTCCTCCAGCCAAGGGTGCCGCCGCGGGCGGTGGACACTGAGGCACATCGGCGGGATCGCGAAGAGCGAATCGGCGTGAATCAGTCTTCGACGGATCAGTGATCAACGCTTTGGCATCTACACCCAAAGGTCAGTCAGACGGTTTCCATCATCTCGCTCAGGTCGGGAACAGAAGCCGTCTGACTGCATCCGTCGACATAAATATGCGGTGAAGCGCCCACAGCGGTGCCAAACCAAGCGTCGCATCACCCACTAACCTTTCGGCGTTATCCGGTTCGTCAGTCCCTCGTCCCGATGGCGATTCGCCGTCGCGTTCGTTGATCGAGAGCCCGCGGCGGCGGGATGATCAGCCCACGGAATCACGGTCTTAGGCGGATTCTCCGGCCGGACACAGATTGGAGTGGCGCAGATGACGACGATCGACGGCTCAATGTCCGAATGGTCCACGACTGCGCGACTCGACACGCCCGCGACGGGGACGCCGGGCTTTGGGCTTTGGGGGACCGTCGAAGACAATTATCTTTACTTCGCAATGACCGCCGACAATGCCGTCATCGGTGACAACACCACGTTATGGCTGGACGTCGATCTGAACCGCAACACCGGCTACCAGATCTGGGGCTGGGCCGGCGGCGCCGAATATCACGTCGAGATCGCGGCAGACGGGTCGGCTCGGCTATTCTCGGGCGGTCCCGAGCAGGTCCTGGTGGCCGAGCTAGAAGAGGCGCGCAGCAGCGACGGCCACGTTCTCGAGTTTCGGATCGATCGCGGACTGCTCGCCGGCTCGCCCGAATCCGTCCGGGTCTATGCGGATGTGAATGACGCGGCGTTCGTGCCGAACAGCTATGCCACAGCCAATCTCATCGTCTCGCCCCCCGCCCCCGCACCCGTGATCGGTGACAAGACCTTCGACGGACATCTGGGTGATTGGGGCGCCGACACGCGGCTCGATACCTCAGCGACGGCGGCGGCGGGTTACGCTTTCCACGGCGACCTCACGGCCAACACGTATGTCTTCGCCATTTCGACCGATGGTGCGGCGATCGGAGCGGGAACGACGATCTGGATCGACGCCGACCTGGATCGTGGCACCGGCTACCAGATCTGGGGCTTCACCGGCGGAGCCGAATACAACGTCAACTTCGACGCCGATGGTGTGGCCCGCCTGTATTCCGGCGCGGCCGGGCAGACCTTCGTGGCGGATCTGACCTATACGCTGGGCGCCGGCGGTACCGTGCTGGAGCTTGCCGTGCCGCAGGAACTGCTGGCGGGAAGTCCGTCGCAAGTCCGCGTCTATGCCGACGTCAATGACAGCGTCTTCATCCCGAATTCATACGAGACCGCCAATCTTCTTGTCGGCAGCGCGCCCGTCGTACAGGCCGGCGGCAAGACGCTGGATGGCGACCTTTCGGACTGGGCGGCGTCCACGCGGCTGGACAGCGCCGAAACCGGCGCTGCAGGCTATGCCCTCCACGGTGATCTGCAAAGCGGCACCTACACCTTCGCCATCACCAGCACCGCTGATCAGATCGGTTCGGGAACGACGATCTGGCTGGACACGGACCGCGACGGGACCACGGGCTATCAAGTCTGGGGCTGGGCGGTCGGGGCCGAGTACAACATCAACATCGGCGCTGACGGTGTTGCGCGGCTTTACAGCGGTGGAGCCGGTCAGACGCTTGTCGCCGAACTGGACTACGCCCGCAGCGCAGACGGCAAGACGGTCGAATTCGCAGTCGATCAGTCCTTGCTGAACGGGTCGAGCTCGACCCGCGTCTATGCGGACGTCAACGACTCCGTATTCATCCCGAACAGCTACGCCACTGCGAATTTCGTGGTGGGTGAGCTGCCGCCGGCGATCGTCGGGGGCGTGACTCTGGACGGTTCGCTGTCCGAATGGACCAGCGCTACCCTGCTGACGACCCAGGCTGGCCATGAGCTGCGCGGCCAGCTTGTGAAGGATGCAGGCGGCGGCGATGCTTACGTCTTCGCCATCGACGCGAACGGCGCCGCAGTCGGAGCCAATACGACGATCTGGCTGGACACCGATCTGAACAGTGCCACCGGCTATCAGATTTGGGGATGGGCAGGCGGCGCGGAATACAACATCAACATCACGGCCGACGGACAGGCGAAGCTGTATAGCGGCGCGGCGGGCGGCACCTTCGTGGCCGATCTGGAATTCGGACGCAGCGCCGACGGCTCTGGCTTCGAAGTCGCCGTGTCAAAGAGCCTGCTGGCCGGTTCACCGGATCAGGTTCGCGTTCTCGCCGACCTGAACGATGCCGTCTTCCTTCCGGGCGACTATGCCAGCGCGAACCTGGTCGTCGGGGCACCGCCCGCACCGACCGGGCCTGTGGACGCCCCCGAAAGCCGTATCGCGATCGTCTACTCCGCCACCACGGCCGACCATTTCTACGACAAGACGGCTTATGGCCAGTTGTTCATGGCCGCACAGAACCAGGCGATGCAGGCCGGCATCCCCTTCGATCTTCTGACCGAGGCGGATCTGCTGAACCCGGCGGCCTTGGCCGGTTACGACGCGATCGTTTTCCCCGGTTTCTCGCACGCGCAGTCATCCCAGGTCGGCGCCATCGCCGCCTCGCTGGCGACGGCGGTGCAGGATTATGGTGTTGGCCTGATCGCGGCGGGCAATTTCCTGACCAATGATGAAACCGGCGCGGCGCTTGCAGGGGACTCGTACGCCCGCATGAAATCCTTGCTGGGTGTCACGCTGGAAGGCTTCGGCAGCACCAGCGGCGTCACCCTTCAGGCGACTGGCGCGGCCAACCCGATCTTCGACGGCTACGCGGCCAACCAGATCGTCGGCAACTACGCCAACAACAGCTACCTCAACTTCACCGACACGACCGGCTCCGGTCAGGTCCTGTTCCAGCAGGTCGTGACCGGCGGAATCCACGACGCGGTGATCGCGACGCAGACAGGCGGGCGGAACGTCCATTTCGCTACCGACGCGATCATGGGCAACAACAACATCCTCGGCGAGGCGATCGACTGGGTGCTGCAGGACAACGCGCCCGACGTGTCGCTTTTGATGACGCGGCACGAGTCGCTCTTCTATTCGCGAAACGACATGGATCAGTCCCAGGAGGTCTGGGACGTCAGGGACCAGAATCCCGGAATCTATGACGCGATGCTGCCGATCATCGAGAAATGGTACAAGGATTACGGGTTCGTCGGATCGTACTATATCAATGTGGGGGCCTACGGGCCCGACCAGGTGACCGACTGGGCGGTCTCGAAGCCCTATTATGACCGCATCCTGGCGCTGGAGAGCGAGATCGGCTCGCACTCCTACACCCATCCCCACGATACCAATCTGCTGCTGCCCGACGCGATCACGGACGAGATGCTGGCGGCTCGCATCGCTGCCTATGGTAGTATCGTTGATCGTGGCGTGCCGGTCTGGTCGCCGTATGCCACCCACAGTGACGCCGATCCGGCCGTGATCACGGCGCTCTCGCAGATGAATGCCAGCCAGATCAATGCGATCCTGGCCGATACGCTTGCCCGAACGGATCCGGCAAATCCAGGAGCCGTCAGCGTCCTGTCCCTGACCGAGCTGGAGCGCGCGGTGCTGGAGGCGTCGTACACGTTCCAATTCGAATATTCCAAGCTGATCATCGAGCGTGAGCTGGGTCTGCAATTGACCGGCGCGGCAGTTCCGGGCGCACCCGAGCGGCTCGATGCGACACGCGAGATGATCCACTTCTTCGATTATCTCAGCGGTGGATATTCCGGTTCCGGGGCCGGTTATCCGGGGGCGTTCGGTTTCCTGACGCCGGGTGAAACGGACAAGGTCTACCTCGCGCCCAACATGTCGTTCGATTTTTCGCTGATCGCATGGGCCGGTATGACGCCCGCTCAGGCCGAGGCCGCGTGGCTGGCTGAATTCGCGACGCTGACCGCGAACGGCACGACGCCGATACTTGCGTTCCCGTGGCACGATTACGGCCCGACGAACTGGAACCTGGGTGACCCGACACAGGTCTACAGCCTTCAGATGTTCCAGACACTGATCGCGACAGCCTTCGCCAACGGCGCCGAATTCGTGACGGGCGATGATCTCGCGCGTCGCATCGAAAGCTTTTCCCACAGCAGCCTGACCGCAACACGCTCGGGGAATGTCGTGACGGCGACGGTGGGCTCCAGCGACGCGGGCCATTTCGCGCTGGACATGGGCAAGGAAGGTCACATCGCGTCGGTCGCCAACTGGTATGCTTGGGACGGCGACTCCGTTTTCCTTCCGCGCTCGGGCGGAACGTTCGAAATCACGCTTGGCAGCACCATGGCGGATGTCACGCGGATCGCCGCGATGCCAATGCGCGGTGACCTTATCTCGGTCTCGGGCGACGGAACAGATCTAAGCTTCGTCTTCGCAGGAAAGGGCGAGGTTCTGATCGATCCCAAGACGCAAGGCGTGGCGCCGATCCACATCACCGGCGCCGATGGTGCGACCTTGTCTGACGCCGGTACCATCTCGCTGGGCTTCGACGCGGTCGGTCAGCATTCGGCGACCGTCGATTTCCTGATCGCGGGCGCACAGTTGATCGGGGGGGCCGCGAAGGACATCCTTCTGGGAGGAAGCGCCGCCGATCATCTCGAGGGCAGGGGCGGCAACGATACCTTGTCCGGCGGCGCAGGTGCGGATCACTTCGTCTTCCGCGTCGGCGATGCCTTCGACACGATCCTTGATTTCACAAGCGGCCTCGACCGGCTGGAATTGATGGGCTTCGGCTTCTCCAGCGTCACCGAGGCAAGAAACGCCTTTGTGGACACGGCAAGCGGCCTGGAACTGACGATCGGCACTAATCACCTGCTGCTTGCTGGACTGGATGCGGCCGACCTGCTCGCCACCGACATCGTCAACTCGATCTTGGTCTGACCTTTCTCCGACGCAGCAACGGAACATCAGAACATGAACAGGACGTATTTCGGCACTGACGGAGTCCGCGGACGCGCGAACAGCTGGCCCATCACGCCCGATGTCGTGATGCATCTGGGCCGCGCGGCGGGGCGTTATGTGCTGCGTAACGGTCACGCCGGGACCGTGCTGATCGGCAAGGATACGCGGCTGTCTGGCTACATGCTGGAAAGCGCCCTGGTCGCCGGCTTCACCTCGGCCGGGATGAACGTCGTGCTGACCGGTCCGCTGCCGACGCCCGCGATCGGAATGCTGACCCGTTCGCTGCGCGCTGACCTGGGCGTGATGATTTCTGCGTCGCACAATCCGCATCAGGATAACGGGATCAAGTTCTTCGGATCCGATGGCTACAAGCTTTCCGATGCGGACGAGGCCGCCATCGAAGCCGCTATGGCTGATCCGGGTGATCTGGCAGAGCCTTCCATGATCGGGCACGTCAAGCGGATCGACGGTGCCGGCGAACGCTACATGGAATTCGTTAAGCGCGCCTTTCCGCGTGGCCTTCGCCTGGACGGTTTGCGGATCGTCGTCGACGCGGCCAACGGTGCAGCTTACCGGGTGGCGCCCGAGTTGATCTGGGAACTGGGCGCCGAGGTGATCCGCATCGGCACCCAGCCGAACGGCACCAACATCAACGCGGGCTGCGGCTCGACCGCGCCGCAAGCCTGTATCGAGGCAGTCCGGGCCAATCACGCCGATCTGGGGATCTGCCTGGATGGCGATGCCGACCGCGTGCATCTGATCGACGAGACCGGACGCTTGGTCGACGGCGACCAGCTGATGTGCGCCATCGCCGAGACCGCGCACGCTCGGGGGGCGCTTGCGCACAATACGCTGGTTGCAACGGTCATGTCGAACACGGGGCTGGAGCGGCGTCTTGCAAGCCGGGGAATTGGCCTGGTCCGGTCAAAGGTCGGCGACCGTCATGTCATCGAACTGATGCGGCAGACGGGATGCACGATCGGCGGCGAGCAGTCCGGACACATCATCCTGTCCGAATTCAGCACGACCGGTGACGGCCTTGTCGCCGCGCTTCAGGCACTGGCCGCGATCCGCGAGGCTGATCGTCCAGCCTCCGAAGTTCTGTCGCGGTTCGAGCCTGTCCCGCAATTGACCCGTAACGTCCCGATCCTGCGCGGCACCAGCCCGCTGGACCAGCGCGAAGTCAGCGACGTCATCGACCGGATGACACGGCGTCTGGGCGGGTCGGGGCGTCTGATGGTGCGCGCTTCTGGCACCGAGCCGCTGGTCCGCATCATGGCCGAGGGCGACGACGTCGACCTGCTGTCCGAGATCGCCGACGAGATCGCCGACGCCCTACGTGGCGAGGCTTGCCCCCATCCTGCCGCTGTTGAAGCGGCGACCGCAGCCCGTCCGCTGCACCCGCAACTTGTCCGCAGCACCTGACGAGGTTCAACCATGTGCGGTATCGTCGGCGTCATCGCTAATCAACCTGCGGCTCCGATCCTTCTGGCGTCGCTGAAGCGACTTGAATATCGCGGATACGATTCGGCCGGCATGGCGACGCTTGAAGGTGGCGTGCTGGACCGGCGCCGCGCCGAAGGCAAACTGTCGGCGCTGGCGGCGCTTTTGCTTGACCAGCCGCTGCGCGGGACCACCGGGATCGGCCATACCCGTTGGGCGACGCATGGCAGCCCGTCCGAGGCCAATGCACATCCTCATCGCTCTGGTCCCGTTGCAGTCGTCCACAACGGCATCATCGAAAACTATCTGGAGCTGAAACGCGACCTCGTCGACGCCGGCTACAGCTTTGAATCGCAGACTGATACCGAGGTCATCGCGACGCTGTGCGCATCCATGCTCGCCCGGGGTCTGGATTGCGAGGATGCGGCTGCGGCCACGATCGCCCGTCTGCGCGGTGCCTATGCTTTGTGCTTCGTCTTCGACGGTCGGCCCGACCTGCTGATCTGCGCGCGCCGCGGCTCTCCGCTGGTGCTGGGGTTCGGCGAGGGTGAAAACTTCGTCGGCTCCGACGCGATCGCGCTGGCGCCGCTGACCGATCGCATCTGCTATCTGGAAGAGGGCGACTGGGCCGTCCTGACCCGCAGCGACGTGCGCATTCACGATGCGGCGGGCAACCCGGTCACGCGGGATGTCCAAACCGTCGCTTTGGAAACCATCGTCGCCGACAAGGGTCAGCATCGGCATTACATGGCCAAGGAGATCCATGAACAGCCCAGCGTCATCGCGCGGGCCTTGGGCGCCTGGATTTCCGAAGACCGTACCCGGATCGCTTGCGCGGCCGAGAACGTGGATTGGGCCAGGGCTCCGCGCCTGACGATCGTGGCCTGCGGCACGGCCTATTACGCGGCCCACGTGGCAAAGGTCTGGATGGAACGGGTCGCCCGGATCCCGGTCGAGATAGAGATCGCATCCGAATTCCGCTACCGCGAGCCGCCGCTGCCCGACCGCGGCGTGACGATGGTCGTGAGCCAGTCGGGAGAGACGGCGGATACCCTGGCGGCTTTGCGCTACGCGCAGTCGCGCGGTCAGATCACGCTGGGTCTGGTCAATGTCACGACCTCGACCATCGCACGCGAGGCGGATGTCATCCTGCCGATCCATGCGGGACCCGAGATCGGGGTTGCCTCGACCAAGGCATTCACCGCGATGGTGTTCTGTCTGTCGGCGCTGGCCGTCCTGATCGCGCGAAAGCGCGGAGAGATCGGCCTGGACGAGGAGCATGGCTATGTCGAGCTTCTTTCCACGGTGCCGCGCCTGATGTCCGAGACGATCGCGCTTGAGCCACAGTTCGAGGCGCTGGCCCATGATATCGCACGGTCGAGCGACACTTTGTTCCTGGGCCGCGGACTGATGTATCCGCTGGCGCTTGAAGGGGCGCTGAAGCTCAAGGAGATCACCTACATTCACGCAGAGGGCTACGCGGCCGGCGAGATCAAGCACGGTCCGATCGCGCTGGTGGACGAACTGACCCCGATCATCGCGCTGGCCCCCTTCGATGGGCTGTTCGACAAGCTGGCGTCGAACCTGCGCGAAGTGATGGGTCGCAAGGGCAGGGTTGCGCTGATCGGTGACGCCGAGGCGAGCCGGGATCTGGCGGAAGAGGTATGGCGCCGCGTCGAGATGCCGGCGGTCGATCCGCTGATCGCTCCCTACATCTATGCAGTTGCGGTCCAGTTCATCGCCTACCACGCAGCGGTCGCGAAGGGCACGGACGTGGACCAACCCCGCAACCTCGCCAAATCCGTCACGGTGGAATGATGATGATGGGCGCATCTTCGGCTTCGCGACTGCCAATGGTCAGAAACATTCTTACGACAGGCGGCGCCGGATATATCGGGTCCCATGTCGTGGTCGAACTGCTTCAGGCAGGCCACCGCGTCGTCATACTCGACAATTTCGAGAACTCGGACCGACGCGCCGTCGCGCGCATCCCTCAGCTTGCCGCCGGCATGGTCGTTCTGGTCGAAGGCGACGTCCGCGATCAGACGGTGGTCGCCGAGGCGCTGGAACAATATCGGATCGACGCCGTCATCCATCTGGCAGGCAAGAAGGCGGTGGGCGAGTCGGTTTCAAATCCGCTGTTATACTTTCACGACAACCTGTTGGGGGCCATTTCGCTGCTGCAGGCGATGCAGGCGACGCGGGTGCGAAAGCTTGTGTTTTCGTCTTCCGCGACGGTCTACGGTGTTCCGAAGGAATTGCCCATCTCCGAGACGGCGCAGACCGGTATCACCAACCCCTATGGCCGAACCAAGCTGATGATAGAGGAAATCGTCGATGACCTCGTCGAAGCAGATCCAAGGTTCACCGCGATCTCGTTGCGGTACTTCAACCCGGTCGGGGCCCATGCGAGCGGACTGATCGGCGAACGGCCCAAGGATACGCCTAACAACCTGTTCCCCTATGTCGCGCAGACAGCGATCGGGCAGCGGCAGGAGGTGCAGGTTTTCGGCGACGATTACGACACGCCGGACGGGACTGGCGTGCGCGATTACATCCATGTCGTCGATCTTGCACGGGGCCATGTTGCCGCGATCGACCGCCTGTTCGGTCCGCCGCTGAAGGATCGGCACATGCGCATCAATCTTGGGACGGGCACCGGCTACAGCGTCCTGCAGATCCTCGACGCGTTCTCGGCAGCCTGCGGGTTTCCCATCCCCTACCGCATCACGGCTCGCCGTCCGGGCGACGCCGCGATCTCACTGGCCGATCCGAGTCGGGCCGAAACGGTTCTTGGGTGGCGGGCGACCCGGGATTTGGCCCAGATGTGCGCAGATCACTGGGCCTTCCAGCAACGCGCGGCACTGGACAACTCGCCCTATCTTGTGGCGAACTGAGATTTCGGACCACAAGCCTCCGCGAATCTTGAAGCGCCGGATTTTCAGATATTCGCAGCACGATGCTTGGCGCAACGGGATGTGCAGACGCCGGATCGGACCGCGCGCCGGGGGTGCGGCGCCTTCGGGGATCAACCGTGTTGAAGGTCAGGTTATTGTTCTGGTTCGCCAGCCTCTGCGGATCATTGGTTGTATGGCTTCCCGCACATAAGGCCCATGCTCAGGCTGCCCCTGCGACACTTCCGGATCAGGAATGCATCATGTCCAGCGCCCGATCGCGCGCCGCCGAACTGGCCCTTGCCCTCAAGGACGGGTTCGGCGTCCAATATTGGGGTGCGGGTTACGACGCCGAGTCGCTGGCGAGCCAGCCTCATGGCCTTCTGATCCTGGAAGCGACGAAGGTTGCAGCGCCCTACAGTGATACGGGTCACGAGATCCTGTTCACACCCGATGAGATGGCACTGATCGAACAAAACGGACTTCGGCCCGCCCTGGGTTATCTCAATGTCAGCGAGATCGCCGACTATCGCGACTATTGGATCGACCAGATGGATGGGGTCGACATCGGCGTGCCGGACAGCCTTCCCGCCTGGTACGGACCAAGGACCGCGCATGGCGAGCATCTTTCGGTCTACTGGACCGATGCCTGGCGATCCGTCGTTCTCGCCCAGACTGACAGGCTGATGCAGACCGGGGTAAAGGGTCTCTTTCTGGACGATGTGCTCCATTACTATAGCCACGCGATGGACAAGACCCTTCAATGGCCGAACGGGGTCAGCCCAGTCGCTCCTGACGGAGCGCCGGCCATGGCGATCGAAATGATGGAGCTGGTCGTCCTGATTGCGAAACGTGCCCGACAATGGAACTGCAACGCCTATATCGTCGTGAACAACGGCGTCTTTATCGGCCGAGATGCAGCTGCGGCACCCGGCGTCGAGGGCCGTGTGGCTTTCGCTGCCTATCTGGAGGCGATTGACGGCATCATGGTGGAAAATCTTTCGGCGCCATCGACCCATCCTCATACGATTGAAGCGCTGCAAGAGGACTTCCGCCGTCACGGCGTCGCCGTCCTTTCGCTGGATGTGGCTACGAATTTTACCGATCAGAAGCCCGAGGATCTGAGCGGTTCGATTGCCCGGAAGGCGGCCGAGCTTGGCTATTATCCCTATGTGAGCGCCGACGACGTCTTCAACCAGCTATATCCGCCGATCCGGATGCCGTCACGCTCGCTGGCCGGGCTGGAATGACGCTGTCGCGCAGTCGCTGGCGAAGGCCAATGTTCTGGGCTTCGCCGGCCAGAAGGGCACGATGAAACGGGCTGCCTTTCAACCGGTCCAGAAGTGACATCCAGATCAACTGATCCCACTCTGACTGATCCTGCCCCCCTGCGGCGACGAGATGGCGATAGGTCGAGGCCTGGTCGCCCTGCCAAGCCGACCAGGCCGCGCCCAGCAGCGGCGCCTCCTTGTACACGTCTTCGTTCATCAAGCTGCGATAGGGAACCAGCGCCTGCGCCCCCCGATATCGCATGAACTGCATCAGCGCCCTGCTGGTTGGACCCGCGCCCGCCAGCAGGTTCGACGATAGCGCAACCTGCAGCCCGCGCATGTCGCCCGTGCTTTCGGCAACGATGGTCAGCGTGTCCCATTCCGCCTCGGTCAATGTCCCTTTCGAAGCGAGCCACTCATTCTGAAGGATGCGCGCGATACCGCCGTGCCCGCTTTGCGCGAAGATCGGCAGCACCACGTGGCTATCCTGTGGGGCAAGCCGGAAGCTTTCACGTGCGACGAGGATCGCCGCGTCTATTGCGCCGCGACCGATCAGCGCACGGAGCGAGACGTCCAAAGCTTCGGCCGCGCCCGGTTCCTGCGCCCAGTGCGACGCGACCGCGACCGCACCACTGGATCGGCCGGACTCGACCAGAAATTCCAGCAGGCTGCGCTTGAAGGCGAGATGGTCCTCGACATCGCTGTTGGCTAGGGAAGAGATCAGCGTTTCGTATTCGTCGATCCGTTCGTCATGGATCAGCAGCAACGCGAGACGTTCGATTTCCCACGTTGTCAGTGTCTCTGGCGGCGCCGACAGAAGCAGATCGCGCTCGGCCTCGGGTTGGCGCAATGCTCGATACCATCCCACCAAACGAAGACGCCTCTCGGGAGATGGAAAGATGTCATAGGCCTGTCGCAGGTAGCTGGCGGCGGTCTTCAGATCACCGGCGGTCGCGTTGATCCCCGCGAGAGTGTCCAGAACCTCTTCGGACGGTCCCGCGCGCTTCAGCAACGTCAGAAACGATCTCTGCGCAACATCCAGATCGCCGTCCGCCAGCAGCAGTCGTCCGTATAGCAGTTCCAGATTGTCGTCGAACGCTATGCGGCCATCGACCTCGCGCAGTTCTTGAAGCGCATCTTCAGGTTCCAGGCGTGACAATTCAGCTTCGAGCCTGACGCTAGGGTCGGGCTGCAAGGCCAAGATCCCACCCAAAGCGCCTGCGGCGACAAGCAGCGAAATCATCACGAAATCACGCTTCACGTCGGGACGCATCCTAGCATCCTCCCGCCACGGACAGGCCACGAAGTCCGCCGGGCGCGGTCGGAACACGAATGGTCAGGACGCCCGCTTCGTCTGCGAAGGTCGCGTGGGGTCGTGCGTCATCCATGCCAGAGATCGCGACGTGATATTCCGTCCTTGGATCGGCAGCGAGCGTCACGTCGCCTTCGGAAAAGCCGGACAGTTCCATCTCGATGCTGCACGCGCTGCGGTTCCAGCTTTCGACGATGGGCCGACTAGCCAAAAGGGCGGGCGCGCGCGTTTCGCGGACAATTCCGTCGGGACGGTTGTTGTCTGTCAGGGCAACCAACGGCGCTTCGACGCCGGGTGCCAGCGCGACGTATAGGCTGTCACCCTTTCGGTGCGCGCCCATCACGCCGTCGCTGGCGTCCATGGAAAGCGAGCGATCCCTTGCGTGATCGAACCGCACAGTTTGCAGCGCCCCACGATCATGGACACGCCAAAGGCCGTCCCCTTCCGATGTGATCCGCGCAGACATGAAGCCTTTGACGGCGGCGACGTAGGCTGTGGTCCGGATCGGGACCAGATCCGGAGAACGGCCCAATTCAAGATTGCTCTCAACCGCACGCCGCGTTTCGAAATGGATCATCGAGCGGGCGGCGAACGACAGATGGAAGGGCTTGATCCTGCGCGGCTCCTCCGTCCGGCGCAACGTTTCCGGCAGGCCGTGAAATCCGTACAGTGGGGACGTCCAGTCATCGGTGAAATCCGCATCACCGCCCAGCGCGTCATGTATCTGATGGTGACTGCCCACCTGCGTGACCATCGGTGACAGCGCGGTCAATGACGGTTGCGCCGCCAGCACGATACCGCCGCCCCCGCCGATGCTGTCGATGCCTGCCAGATCCACCGCCTCAAGCGCCGCCTCGAACGGACGGGCGTCCCCGCTCCAGGCATAGAGCCGCGCCGGAATCCTCCCCTCCGACAACTCATTGACCTGGCCGATCGCCGCAGTGACCTCCTGATCCAGGGCAAAGGGCGTGCTGGCGTATTTTCGTGGAGCTCCCGGTGTCCGCGAAAAGGTCGATGCGCCCGTTTCTGCAAAGGCATCCCGCAGCGTCTGCATGGCTGTGTCGACCAGCGCACCTTGGTCGTCGATCACTTCTGGCGTCGTCAGCATCTCTGCCTCGCGGGCGGGATCGTAATGCGCGAAAAAGCCCCAGTTGCGAATGTCGCTGAATCCTTGGACGGCGCCTTCGACATTCGGTGCCGCAAGCAACTGCATCGCAGCTTGGCGACCACGTTCCGCGCTCGGTCCGCCCAGCTCGGGCGACAGATCTCCGGCGAGGATCGCGATCGTCAGCGGCAGATCACCGAAGGGCTCGATCAAGCGCTTTACTAGTAGTTCCGAGGCAAGCTGCTGTTGCTCTCCAATCACCTGACCGGGCATGAGATCGAGCCAGCCCACCGACGAGACAGTGACGAAAAACGTACGTAGGCCCTGAAGCGTGGTCGGATCCGGTTTGGGCTCGTCGGTGTTCCGAAGGATCGCCTCGAAGAAACCGAAAGGATCTACGATCCAGCCGGCTTGCCCCCCCGGGCCGGCGGCGACCGCAGCCGTGGCATGAACATAGCCACCCCGGGGTCCGATAACCGCCAAGGCAATATCCTTGCCATTGGCTTTCAGCTGCAACAGCGGGCGGGCGTCTGGTTCGGCGGCGATGCCCTGGTAATCGCCGGGACTGATCAGGAAATCGTCCTCGTAGTCAACCAAACCGTCAACCTTTTGGGTCACGGTGGCCGAAACACCGACAGCATAGGTGATACCGTCAGTGCGGATGCCCATGGCGGTCATCGCTTTAGACGATAGCACTGGCGAGGCGTCTGTCCAAAATCCGACTTCTCCGAACGCGACGAATTTCGGCCCGTCGCTGCAGAAATCCGTGTCTTGGGTCAGCCACTCATCCAGTGCTGCGGTCCCGCGGACACCCCTGTCGAACCAGGAAATCACAAGTCCGACCTCAGCAGGATCGACCTGTGGCGGCGTCGGGTCGGTGACATCGTGATAGACCAGGACCTGTCCCAAGTGATTGAGAACAAGCTCGGCAAATCGATGGATACGCGTGTCACGAATATCGCCCTCACGACTGCTGTCGTAGAGCGCCAAGGTCGTTCGAGGCAAAGTTGCGCACGCTTCGGCCATCGCTCCGGCTGGAGACCAAGAGAAGATCGCAGTCAGCAGGAGAAAATAAAGTTTCAAGGTCGATCTCTTCGCCAGGGCACGAAACGCAGATCATTGAGACAATAGATCATTCGACTAAATTCGGAAAACATATTATATATTGTCTAGCATAAGTTAGTGGGACGGGTTGCTTCAATTTATTCGGGGTGTAGTCGCCATTATACTAGAGACTAGTTGACTCACCCTTTGGATAAACCTTCGCGGGCGCAGCAGCGATAAGATCACCCGACAGGTCAATTGAGCGAATATTTCAAATGACGTAATTTCGCGACGCTGCAACAGAGATGTCCTGTGGCGCATCGAGGCGACAAGACAGGAAGTCGGTATGTCGAGTGGTTTGGGAAATTTTCTCGCCAGTGCAGCCATCGTCGTCACGGGAATGACCGGCATGTGGGCGTGGCCGATCCTGCAGGACGGTGGCTTCCGGTCGGTCGTTGCAACTGTCACGGACGTTTATCACCGAGCCGATCTGAGGCTCCGACCCGCGATAGCGGCGCTTCAGACGCCTGGCGAATTGAATGGCGCGGCTCTGATCGACCCCGCTGCAATTTCCGAATCGCTCGCCCCCGACAATCTTGCGCCGATAGAACCGCTTATGGTTTCGGCGACAGCGCCGGTCGTTCCCCCGCAATGCGAGGCAACGGAAGGTGATGAGGATACTGCAGTGATCGGTGATCGGTTGCAGATCAGGATTTTTGAAAGCTCGGCCTTGGCCTCCGTTCCCGCGGCGGATGGGGCCGAGGTGCCGCCAACGGATATTGTCTTCGAGCGGCTGGACCTGTCGGGAACCTACGAAGTGGGTGCAACCGGAGAGATTTCGCTGCCCGCCATCGGACATATCGACGTCGCGGGGCACGGACTTTCCTGCATCGAGATGTTGGTTTCCCGCGGTGCGTTTGAACGGATTCGCACCCAAAACACAGTCAGCGCAGCATTCGCAGCGCGTCCGTCGATCCTCGTGCGGGGTGCCGTTCGCGCTCCGGGCGGATATGCCCACAGTCCGGGCTTGACGGTCGAGCGGGTGCTTGCCCAGGCAGGAGCGATCGATCACGATCCGACGGTCCAGCTTCGCCTTGTGACGCTTCGTGCCCGCAGAATGGACCTTTACAAGTCTCGGACCAGCCTCGCGCTGGAGCGCACGCGCATTCAGGCTGCACTCGATGACCGCGACAGTCTGGACAACGATGATCCATCGATGCAGGCCGCTCTTGCGTTGCTGGGTGAAGAGCGGGTTGAGCGTGAAAGCAGCACGCTGGCGACCGATCACGAGGCAGAGCAGCTGCGTCAGGTCCGCTCTGACGCGTTGATGACCGATTTGACCGCCCGGATCGAAAGCGCGCGCCAACAGGTGGACGCCGCCGAAAAGCAGGTGAACTACTATGACGGCCGTCACGAGCAGCAGAGCGAGATGCTGCAAAGCGGATTCATCACCGATGCAAAGCTGAACGATACGCTCGCGCGGATCATGGATGCGGAACGGATCCTGCTGGAGAAGCAGGATCTTCTGTTCCGGCTTGAGGCGGAATTGCGTCTCGTAGGGCAGGACGCGGCACTCGCCCGGATCGAACGCCGCAAGAGCCTGACCTCCGAGCTGCGCCAGATTACCGCAGCGTCGGACGCGGCCGAAAGCGAGTATAACGGCGTGGTCGCGGAACTGAACCTGCTGGAGGACGAGGACACCAAGCTTGGCGTGACCATCGACCGCCCGTTGGACAGCGCGACCGCGACGACCCTTATCGCCAGTGCCGATACCCTCGTCCGGCCTGGTGACCTGATTACGGTGCAGATCGAACAGAAGGATACCGATCTGGCCAGCGCCCCACGCGAAGTTCTCCAAGAACCTATCCGGAGCGCGTCGAAATAATGGCCCATCTCACCGACACCACGTTTCAGCCGGTAAACAATTCTGCTTCCGGGTCAGGGCTTTTCCTGCGCGGTTTCGTCGGCAGTGCCGTGTTGCTGCTTCTCATCGATGCTGCCGAGCCGATCCTGTTCGGCGAAGGGCATTTTGCCGCGATGGCCTATCACCCGTTCTGGATCGTCATCCTGCTCGCAGCGGTTCAGCATGGAGTCTTTGTCGGGCTCTCGGTCGTGGGTCTGGCGACGATGATGATGGATTGGCCTACCCGCCCAGTCGGTATGGACATCACCGAACACTACGTCGATGTCGCGACCGCACCTGCACAATGGCTCATTGCCGCCTTGCTGATCGGGCTCTACCGGCAGTCTCAGATTCGTCACGAACGCGCGCTGGAAGCCGACAATGGGCGGCTGCGAGAGATCAACCGGACCCTCGCAGAAGAGATCCATCGCCTCGACGCGTTCGTCGCACGAGCCGAGCTTGCTGCGGCAGCCCGCGGTCCGTCTTTCGCCACGGAACAGCCTGATGGCCGCTTCGAGGCGCTGCACCGTCTGGCGAACGCGGATGCCAAAGATCGAATTGCGGCGTTCGTCGAGGCCGGACGCGCCTGCCTGTCAGATCCGGTTGGCTGGCTGCAGCCGGACGCGGCGGGTGAGATGAAGACCGTTGCCGTGACCAGTCCTGATGCCGCGCTTCCCCAGATTGCTTTGGCAGACTTCCCACCTGAAGGTTCGGGCGTGGCGTCGTTCCCGCAGGAAGGCCAGTACGGCTGTACTGATCTGCCATACCTGCGGCTGGCTGACGCGGGTGATGACGGGGGCGTCCTGGTTGCGTTGCCGAGCGATAGTGATCGGGTAGAGGCAGAGTTTGCATTGGGCGTCCTGGGTCACGCCCTCTCCCACAGTCTTAAACAAAAAGCGGATGCCACGGTCGACGAGAGTCGCGAACCGAACCTGGCCGATGCGTGAGATCGCGGTTCCGCAATCACGCAGGGGCAGCATCACGCCCAGTCTTCTGACCGGACTGGCCGCGCTTGCTGATGCAGCGCTGATGAAGGCCTGGCTGGCGGGCGAGTTGCCCATGGTCGGTGTCATCGCGGTTCATCTGATCGTCAGCGTCGCGTTCGGCGCTTGCTATCATGTGACGTGTGGCCGCTCTGTATCCAAAAGCTTGGCCAACACCGCCGTCCTGGTGTTGATCGGTCCCCTCGGCGGCGCGGCGTTGATGTTGATCGGGTCCGCATCCGTTGGTGCACGGGCCGATGTGACGCATGAACGCCAGTCCTATTCCGTCACGCGCTTGTCCCGCGACCCCGCCGAACTGCTTTACGATCAGATCCGTCAGGGCAGACGACATAAGCTACATCATGGCACCGTCGAGAGCTTCATGAAGACCTTCGACGGTGCGCCGCTTTCACAGCAGCAAGAGGCCATCGCCGCCATATCGCGCGAGTATCACCCCGACCTGCGTCCCGCTCTGGCGGCGGCCCTTGCGTCGCCCGTGCCCGCGCTTCGTGTCCAGGCGGCAGCGGTCTACGCCAAGTTGCGCGGCAGTTACGGTGACCGAGCCAAGGCAATGCTGACCAAAGGCGAGCGCTGCGCCAAGAGCGAAATCATGGATGTCGCCGATTCCGGCTTTGTCGATGAGGACACGCGCGCAAAGCTTCTTGAGCTTGTAGAGGAAATCGAACCGAGTTCTCCCTTGCCATCGCTACATCGCGCTTTGGACTCGATGCCGCGATTGAAGCGCTATTCCTGCGGCGGATTGGCCTGAATGGATGATTGGTCGCCCGTCGATGTCTGCATCGTGGTCGAAGGGTGCTATCCCTTCGTCGCCGGCGGCGTTTCATCGTGGCTCGACTGGCTGATCCGGTCCCAGCCCGACACCTCCTTCGGCATCGTGGCGATCGTGGCCGATGAACGCCCGCGCGAGATCCGCTATGAATTGCCACCGAACGTAGTGGCGCTTCAGGTCCTGCCCCTCGCGCCCAAGGTCAAGAAGCCCGGACTTCGGTCGCCCGACCTTGACGGGGCACGCTTCGCCGAACTGATGTACGGCGTCCTGCGCAAAGGCGACCCAACGGATTTCGACGAACTTCTGGACTTCGTGCGCGAACCTGTAAGCCGACGGCCGTTCGGCTTTTTCGATGTGCCTCGCCCCCCGGAGTACGGCGATCTGACCGCGTCGCCGGCGGCATGGCAGGCCATCACCGAATGCTATCGTCGCATCGCGCCCGAGGCGGCGTTCAGCGACTTTTTCTGGGCATGGCGCAATCTGGCGGGCAGCCTGCTCGCCGTGGTGACGGCCCCTATTGCACCGGCGCGAACGTATCATGCCATCTCGACGGGTTATGCCGGTCTGTACGCTGTCCGCGCCGCGCGACTGAATGATCGAACCGTCGCCATCACCGAACACGGAATCTATACCAACGAACGCCGCATCGATCTGATCATGGCAGACTGGATCAGCGACTCGATCGACATTGGACTGGCGGGTGCGGACAGCCGCACCGATGTCCGCCGCTTCTGGATCGACACGTTCGAAACCTTTGCGCGGATTGCCTATCACGGATGTACCAAGATCACGACGCTTTATGGTGCAAACCAGGCCTTTCAGCGGACACTGGGTGCAGACGAATCCAAGCTTCAGGTCATCCCGAACGGGATCGCCTTGGAAAAATTCGACGCGATCCGTCCGTCAAAGGGTCGTCGTCCGACCGTCGCCCTGATCGGGCGTGTCGTGCCGATCAAGGACATCGAGGCCTGCATCGCAGCCGCAGCCATCGTGAAGCGAGCGATCCCGGAGGTCGAGGTTCTGATCATCGGTCCCACAGACGAGGACGAGGACTACTTTGCGCTTTGCAAGCGCCGCGTGATCGAGCTTGGCCTGTTCGATACCGTCAAGTTCACCGGAAAGGTCAACATCGTCGACTACCTGCCCCGCATCGACGTTCTGATCCTGACCAGCATCAGCGAGGCGCAGCCGCTCGTTCTGCTGGAAGCCGGGGCGGCTCGAATTCCCTGCGTCGCGACCGATGTCGGCTCATGCCGCGAAATCATCGAGGGTGCGCCAGACGAGATTCCGAACCTCGGGCCTGCGGGCCGTGTTGCACCGCCGATGGATGCGGAGGCCATAGGCCAGGCCATAACCGAGTTGATGGCCGATCCGGTGTTACGGGCTGCGTGCGGTGAAACCCTGCGCAAGCGGGTCGAGACGTACTTCACGTCGGAAATATCCGCGGCGCGATATGCCGCGCTTTATCGCGAGCTCGTCGCCTGATGCGCGGGCAGGATCGGATCCGCCTCTGGCTGGCCGGTCCTGCCGCGGACGCTCGATGGCTGGCGGGGGATCCGCTGTTGGCGTCGGTCCGGAAATTCGGGGCTGCGGTCATTCTCGCCGCCGGCCCGTGGCTGGTCTCCGTGGCGGCGCTGGCCATCATCTCGGTGACCATGACACCCGCGATGGGCTTTGCGGCGGTCGAGGATCTGCGCCTGACCGTGGTCTACGCCTTCTGCATCGCTCCTTTGGTCGCGGGGCCGATCGGCGCGGTCGCGGCGCGGCGCATATCGGCGGCGCTGGATGGAGGCGAAACAGCCCCCGTCGCCGAAATCTTCCTCGCAGCCGCCGCCTTGTCGGGCGCCGGCGCCCAGATCATCGCCATCGCCATAAGTCTTTGCCTGGGGATCGGACCATCCGGCGTCGCGGCAGGCTTCGTCTTTCTCAGCACCGTGGCCGCGCTGCTGTGGACCAGCTTCGCCGTTCTGGCTGCCGTCTACTCCTATGCCTTCCTCATCGCAGCCTTTACCGGCGGCATGATCCTGTCGGTCGCGTGTGCGCTGCTTGCCGCCATCCATGAGCCGACAACCGAGCTTCTGATCTGGTCCTTCGCCGTCGGAGTGTCGCTGTGTGTCATCCTGTCGATGCGCCACGTCCAGAAGCGGTTTCCCTGCGAATTCGAAACGTTCGTTCCGACATTCATCGGGCTGCTTCGCCAGCTTCGCGCGAATCTGGCCCTTTGCGCCGGTGTTTTCTTTGCCATCTGCGGCGTCTGGATCGACAAGTGGGTGTTCTGGTTCGGCCCCGAGGGGGCGCGCTCTGCTGCGGGCTTCCTGCATTCCAGTTCTTATGACAGCGTCATGTTCTTCGCCCATCTCTCTGTCATCCCGACCTATGCGGCGCTCCTGGTTTTCCACCACGGCGAGCTTCTGGCGATTATCGAGCGGTTTCGGTCGTCGATTGAGGCGCGTTCAACATACGGGCTCATCCGTGATCGCCTCGACAAGCTGGAGGAATCCGTCTGGTCGGGTGTGTTTACGATCGCGTTCGTCCAGGCGGCCGTCACTATCGGCCTGGTGCTGATGGCCCCACTTCTCGCCAAGATTCTGGATCTCAGCTTCGGCCAATTCCTGATGCTGCGCGTCGGATTGATCGCCGTTTTCTTCCACGCGGTGATCTTTCTGTGCTGCGCCCTTCTTCTGGTCGCGAACCGGCTACGTCACTTCGCCCTCATCCAGGCCATCTTCCTTCTACTGAATTTCGGCCTCAGCCTTATCTTGCATGCGACGATCGGTATGTCCGCGTACGCTTTCCTGATCAGCTCGCTGCTCGGGTCAACGGCAGCGTTCTACGCCGCCTACAGGGCGATCCATAGCTACGATTACAATCTTTTCCTTGGAGAAAACGATTCTCTCTTTCAAAATGATTCGGCTTCATTCCGATTAATTCTGTCACAGTTGAATTCGAAGCTTTGCGCGTTGAGCTTCAACCTTAAGCGCTCGTTGAGACGTTTTGTTCACCCTCAGGTAGAAAATAAAGGGCAGAAATTTAAGCAGTCCATCAGCTGGTCGTATCGCCAGCAAGACAATAAGGGTGACACGATTAATCCAGCAGGTTAATATATTATCAGAAGGCTCAGTCACCGTCCTCTCAACTTTTCGGTCTCCAGTCGTTGTTATAAGGAGGACATGCAAGACATGACCTTCTCATCTGTGTTGTTGTTCGATCTGAATGAACTGCGTCTTGCAGCCTTTGGCGCCTTGTTCGAGCCTTGGGCTCGCGAGGCCGAGTTGAAGATCCAGTACGTTCACGACCCTGAAGCGCTTTCGGGGTTGTCGGATGGTGATCTTCTGGCTTGCCTTTTTTCCGTGGGCAGCCTGTCATTGCGCGACCCGACAGTCAGCGCGATCATCGATCGGATAAGGGGATTGTCCCCCAACACACCACTGATCGTTCTCTCAGACATCGTCGACAGTCTGGAAATTGCGATGGCGATCTGTACCGGACTGCGGGGCTTCATCCCGACCACGATGCCGTCACACGTCGCATTGGCTGCGCTGAACTTCATCATCAACGGCGGTACCTACTATCCCCACTCCACGCCAGGCACCGCGCCCGCGATGTCGTCTGTGGGCCCGGTGTTGAACCAGCACGCCGACGATATGCGTGTGATGAATCCGCCCCGGTCCGGTGAACCATCGGTCGTCTCGATCGGTGTGCGTCAGCATCTGGGAACCTCGGCGGCGTTTCCCTCTCAAAGCAGCCCGATACCGCATGAGGTGGTCAAGGACTCGCTGACGAAACGGCGACATGTCGAAGTGCTGAAATTTCTGGCACAGGGCGAGACCAATAAGGAAATCGCCCGCCATCTGAACCTGACCGAGGCGACCATCAAGGTCTACGTACGGGAGCTGATGCGTCATTTCGGAGCCAAGAACCGGATGCAGGTGGCCTTGAAGGCGTCCAGCGGTCAGGGTGGCGACATTCCCGATCTGCCGATTGCCGACCATCCTGACCACGTGCCGAATATCGGAAGCTTTTCCGGCGCGGCGAGACGCTGAGGAAGTTTTCGGCTTGGGCGGAAGCCGCGAACCTTCGCCTTGATCGCCGAATCAGCGGCGACAATTTGCATTCTGAAATCAGGTGGCGGCAGGCGATGTCCCAGCCGCCGCGTTGACATTCAGCGCGCGCGAACTGCGCGTCGCTCAACCGTCGGAGAGGTCGAATAATGCTGCCGATAGGCGCGGGAGAAAGCGGCGTTCGATCCGAACCCGGTCCTGATCGCGATGTCGAGGATCGGCAATCCGGTATCCAGAACCAGCTTTCGGGCCGCGATCAATCGCAGCGACATATAGTAGCGCGCCGGTGACTGACCCAGTTCGCGACGAAACAGGACTTCCAGTCCGCGAGCCGAAAGCCCGCAGTTGCGCGCGATGGATGCCGTCGTGATCGGTGCGTCCAGCGATGCTTGCATCGCATCGACGGCTCGGATCAGCCGCGGATCGAACCGAGCCGACGGACCGAAAGCGACAGGCGACTGATGATCCTCGGGCCGATGCGCGATGTCATAATTGAAGATGCCGGCCGCGCTGAGCGCAATACCCCGACCTGCGCGCAGACGCAGCAGGTCGATCATCAGGTCGAAGGTCGGCGAGGCGCCTGACGTGGTGACGCAGTGTCCATCGACGACGAAACGCTCGGGGCGGACGTCGACTTGTGGAAATGCGGCTGCGAAATCCTCCAGATCCTCCCAGTGCGTCGTCGCGCGGCGACCGTCCAGCAGGCCGGCCTGTGCCATCGGCCAGCCGCCCGATTCGATTCCCAATGTCAGCGCCGCCCCGCGCGCGGCACGCCAGACCGCCCTCGGCAATGCGCGACCCTGCTGTCCGCCCGCGCCGAAGCCGGCCATGATCCCCAGGATGTCGCAACGCTCGGTCGCATCGAACCTGCCGGTGGTCGGCAAGGGCAGACCGGCCGAGGATCGCGGTTGCGTCGCGTCCAGCGAAAGCGCGCGCCAGTCAAACAGGGTGCGTCCGGCAATACGGTTGCCTGCGCGGAGCGGATCGATGGCACTGGCAAAGTTCATGAGTGACGTGCCGGGCAAGACCAGAAAGCGCACGCTTACAGGACGGCGTCGTTCGATGCTGGCCAAGATCGCTTCGTAATCCATCAAGCAGATTTCGTAATTCATCAAGATGACGCGCGCCAAGCCCTGTTCATTCGGCGCAGCGAAAGGAGTTACGAATGCCGCTTGCCATGAACCGCGAAGTCTTCATCACCTGTGCCGTGACCGGCTCGGGTGGGTCGCAGGATCGCAGCCCGCACGTGCCACGCTCGCCTGCCCAGATTGCAGACTCGGCCATCGAGGCGGCGCGCGCCGGCGCAGCGATCGTTCATTGCCATGTGCGCGACCCAGAGACGGGGAAGCCTTCTCGCGATCCCGCGCTGTTTCGCGAGGTGACTGAACGCATCCGCGAATCGCAGGTCGACGTCGTTCTGAACCTGACCGCTGGGATGGGCGGCGACATGGTCTTAGGACCGACCGAGCGGCCCCTGCCGCTCAACGATACCGGCACCGATATGGCGGGCGCTTCGGAACGCGTGCGGCACGTGGCCGAATGCCGGCCCGAGATCTGCACGCTGGATTGCGGCACGATGAACTTTGCCGAAGCCGATTACGTCATGACCAACACCCCTGGCATGCTGCGGGCGATGGGCGCAATGATGACCGAAATGGGCGTGAAGCCGGAAATCGAGGCGTTCGACACCGGCCATCTGTGGCTGGCCAAGCAACTGGTCAGCGAAGGCGTGCTGGCGCCCGACGCGTTGGTGCAGCTTTGCATGGGAGTGCCCTGGGGTGCGCCGGACGATCTGAACACATTCATGGCGATGGTGAACAACGTGCCCTCCGACTGGACGTGGAGCGCGTTTTCCATTGGCCGCAATCAGATGGCCTATGTCGCGGCCTCGGTGCTGGCTGGGGGCAACGTGCGCGTCGGGCTGGAAGACAATCTGTGGCTCGACAAGGGCGTTCTGGCCACGAACGCGCAACTGGTGGAGCGCGCGGTCGGCATCATCGAGCATATGGGCGCGCGGGTCATCGGCCCCGACGCGGTGCGGACGAAACTGGGCCTGACCAAGCGGGCGCCGGCATGAGTATCGTCCGGGCAGCCATCGTCGGCGGTGGGGTGATCGGCGCGGGCTGGGCCGCGCGCCTGATCGAGAATGCCATCGCCGTCACCGTCTTTGATCCCGCGCCTGACGCGCAGGCAAAGATGCAGGCGGTCCTGGACAACGCCGCGCAGGCCTACGCGAAGCTGACCATGGCGCCGCGGCGAGACACCGGCACGCTGCGCTTCGCCGCAGATTTGGCCGAGGCCGTCGCCGATGCCGACCTGATCGTGGAAAGCGTACCCGAACGGCTGGATATCAAGCGCTCGGTCTATGCGGACATCGAGGCCGCGGCGCGCCCGGATGCACTGATCGCGTCCTCGACTTCGGGCATCATGCCGACGGACCTGCAGGCGGGGATGACCCATCCCGGACGGCTGCTGGTCGCGCATCCCTTCAACCCGGTCTACCTGCTGCCGGTGGTCGAGATCGTGGGCGGGAAGGCCACCGATCCCGGCGCGATCCAGCGCGCGATGGACTTCTACCCGACGATCGGCATGAAGCCCGTCCACATCACCCGCGAGATCGAGGCCTTCGTGGCCGACCGGCTGCTGGAATCGCTGTGGCGGGAATCGCTGTGGCTGATCAAGGATGGAATCTGCACCACGCAGGAACTGGACGACATCATCCGCTATGGCTTCGGTCTGCGTTTCGCGCAGATGGGCATCTTCGAGACCTATCGCGTGGCAGGGGGCGAGGCCGGGATGCGCCACTTCATGGCACAGTTCGGGCCGTGCCTGTCCTGGCCGTGGTCGCATCTGACCGACGTGCCGGACTTCAACGATGAATTGGTCGATCTGATCGCCGATCAGTCCGATGCGCAGTCCGGGCACCACACGATCCGCGAACTGGAACGCATCCGCGACGAAAATCTGGTCGCGATTCAGCAGGCGCTGAAAGCGAATGACTGGGGTGCGGGGCAGGTATTGGCCGAGTATGAACGACGGCTGTTTGACGGCGCGGGGCACCAATCCGAACCCGACCTGACCGCGCCGATCCGAACGACCGAGCGGCGGGTGCCGCCTGACTGGACCGACTACAACAACCACATGAACGAGGCGCGCTACCTGCAAGCCTTCGCAGACGCGACCGATGCGTTCCTTCGCATGATTGGCTGCGACGCGGATTATATCGCGTCGGGCGGATCATACTTCACCGTCGAGACGCATATCCGCCATCTGGCCGAGGTCGCGGCGAACGAGCCGATCCTGACCGAGACCCAGGTGATCGCGGGCGCTGGCAAGAAGCTGCACCTGTTCCACTGGCTCAAGCACGCCGACGGCCGGCTGTTGGCCACGGGCGAGCACATGCTGGTTCATGTGTCATTGCAGACACGCGCGGCGACCGAACCCGCCGCACGGATCGCCAAGGCCTTGGATGAAATCGCCCAAGGTCACGCACGACTTCCGGCACCGGATGGCCTTGGTCGCGCGGTCGGGCAGGGGCGATAGGGAGCGGTGAACAATCCCCTGTCCGCTTCGGAAGCGATAGCGAAGGCCAAGCGCGTGCTGGCGGTCGGGGCGCCGGTGGTCTATGTCGCGATCCGATATGTCGTGTGCGAACCTCGGATCGAGGGTAGCCGCTGCACGATGAGCAATGTCATGCAAGGTCAGCATCGCCGCTGTGGTTGGTTCGGCGGATCCGACGATGCCGTTGAAGGTTTGCGCGCCTTCGCCGGCGAGCGTGACCAGGACTGGAAGGGACATCGATGAAGTTCACGACGGATTTCCCGAGGGCGATCGAGGAACAGCCCGATGTCGGAATCGTCATGGAAGATGGCACCCGCCTGTCCGCGCGGATCTGGAAACCCGTCGATGCCGAGGCCGATCCGGTGCCTGCGATCCTGGAATTCCTGCCCTATCGCAAGCGGGACGGCACCACCTACCGCGACGCCCTGACCCATCCCTGGTTCGCGGGCCACGGCTATGCCGGGGTGCGCGTCGATATGCGCGGATCGGGCGACAGTCAGGGACGGCCAGAGGATGAATATTCCGACGGCGAGTGGGCGGACGCGCTGGCTGTGATCGGATGGCTGGCCGCGCAGCCCTGGTGCAACGGCAGCGTCGGCATGATGGGGATCTCGTGGGGCGGATTCAATTCGCTGCAGCTTGCCGCGCTGCGCCCGCCTGCGCTGAAGGCGATCATCACCATCTGCTCGACGGTGGACCGCTATGCCGACGACATCCATTACAAGGGTGGCTGTCTGCTGAACGAAAACCTCGGTTGGGGCGCGAACATGCTGTCCTACATCGCGCGCCCGCCTGACCCGGCGCTGGTGGGCGACGCTTGGCGTGACATGTGGCGCGAGCGGATCGAGGCGATGCCGTTCTTCCCCCAGATCTGGCTGAACCATCAGGCCCGCGACGATTACTGGCGGCGTGGCTCGGTCTGCGAGGATTACGGCGCCATCGAGGCCGCCGTCCTGACCATCTCTGGCTGGCATGACGGCTATCGCAACACCACCGCGCATCTGGTGGAAAACCTGTCCGCGCCGGTGAAGGGCATTGTCGGCCCGTGGATCCACAAATATCCCCATTATGCCGGCCCTCAGCCGGCCATCGGCTTTCTGCAAGAGGCAAAGCGCTGGTGGGATCGCTGGCTGAAAGGCGTGGACACCGGCGTCCAGGACGATCCAGCGATGCGGCTGTGGCTGATGGACAGCGTCCGGCCTGACCGCTGGCACGACGAACGGCCCGGTCACTGGATCGCCGAGGCCGAATGGCCCACGTCGACAATCGGCGCCAAGGTCCTGCATCTGGGCGACGGCAGGCTGCAAGATGCACCCATCGAAATCGCGGTTCCGGTCGCGTCTCCGCAAGATTGCGGTCTGGCGGGCGGCGAGTATTTCCCGTTCATGTTCGGTCCTGAACTGCCCGGTGACCAGCGCGAGGATGATGAGCGCTCGGCCTGTTTCGATGGTGCAGCGCTGGCTGAACCGCTCGATCTGGTCGGCGCTCCGTCGATCGTGCTGACGCTGGACGCAGACCGGCCGCAGGCCAATCTGTGCGTTCGGTTGTGCGACGTCCATCCCGACGGCGCGAGCGAGCTGATATCCTACGGTCTGCTGAACCTGAGCCAGCGCAACTCGCGCAGCGAACCGACCCCCTTGCAGCCCGGCGAGCGGGTCGAGGTTTCCGTCACCCTGGATCAGTGCGCCTATCGCATCCCTAAGGGTCACCATTTGCGAATTGCCGTCTCGACCGCCTACTGGCCGGTGATCTGGCCATCGCCTGAAGCGGCGACGGTGACGCTTCACCGCGGCGCGGTGACCTTGCCGGTGCGTCCGACCGCAGCGGGTGACGAGTGGCGCTTCGAGACGCCGGAAGGCGCCGAACCATGGAAGACGACCCAGATCCGGCCGTCATCGTCGTATCGCCATGTCGAACGGGATGAAGGCGGAGAGGTGCGCGTCATCGTGGAAAACGACTTCGGCTCGCTGACCGATGATGACCACGGCCTGATCAATGACAGCCGAATGCGAGAGGTCTGGACGATTGATCCCGACGACCCGCTGTCCGCTCGGGCGGAAATAGCCTGGTACCAGGCGGGCGGTCGCGGTGACTGGAGCTGGCGGACCGAGGTGCAGGCAAGCATGCAGTCCGACGCGGAGTCTTTCACGATGCAGGCGCGACTGACCGCCCATGAAGGCGACAGACCCTTCGCCCAGCGTGACTTCAATACGGTCATTCCACGGTTCGGGCTGTGAATTCGTCAGCGCTAACGTGGTTTGACTTGATGTTTCGGGTCAACGTGTTGTCCTATGGCGCCAACATGTCGGCCGAAGAACGGCGCAACGTCCTGCGGACCGATTGCGCCACCAAAGCCAGACTGAACCAACAAGCCGCAAAGCGGCAGATCAGGGAGAGGTAACGATGTCAAAGGAACTGGAATATCTGAGCCGCCGGGTGATCCTCGGCCGTTTGGACCGGCGCGCGTTTCTGGGTCGGGCGGCGGCGCTTGGCGTTGGCGCGACATTCGCAAACACGCTGCTGAGCAGCGCGGCCCGGGCGCAGGAAGCGGTGCGCGGCGGCGTGATGAAGGTCGGCCTGCAGGGTGGTGCGGCGACCGACAGCCTCGATCCGGCGACCTGGCTCAGCTCGGTCATGTTCGTCTTCGGACGGCAATGGGGCGAGCAACTGGTCGAGCTTGCGCCCGATGGCAGCCTTGTCCCGGCGCTGGCCGAAGAATGGAGCTCGACCCCAGACGCGAAGGAATGGACCTTCCGCATCCGCAAGGGCGTGCAGTTCCACAACGGGCAGGAAATGACTGCGCAGGACGTGCTGGCGACGCTGGAGCGTCACGCCGACGAAAGCTCGCAATCCGGCGCGCTTGGCGTTCTGACCGGCATCTCGGGCCTGTCGGCCGATGGCGACAGCGTCAAGATCACGCTCAGCGAGCCCAACGCCGACATGCCTTATCTGATGGACGACTACCATCTGAAGATCCAGCCGAACGGCGGCAAGGACGATCCGGCCGCGGGGATCGGCACCGGCCCCTACAAGGTCGTCGCGAATGAGCCCGGCGTCCGTCATGTGGGCGAGAAATACGAGAACTATTGGCGTGATGATCGCGGATGGGCCGACCAGATCGAGGTCACTGTCATCAACGACGCGACCGCGCGGATGGCCGCGCTGCAAAGCGGCCAAGTCCACATGATCAACCGCGTCGAGCCGAAGATCGTGGACCTGATCAAGCGCGTTCCGGGTGTCACCGTCCAGAACGTAGCCGGCCGCGGTCATTACGTGTTCATCGCGCATTGCAACACCGCGCCCTTCGACAACAACGACCTGCGGCTTGCGCTGAAATACGCGATCAACCGCGAAGAGATGGTCGAGAAGATCCTGCTGGGCTACGGATCGGCTGGTAACGATACGCCGGTGAACCAGGCCTATCCGCTGTTCACCCAGCTTGAGCAGCGCAGCTACGATCCCGAGCGCGCGGCCGAGCATTACAAGAAATCCGGCCACGAAGGCCCGATCCTTCTGCGCACGTCCGAAGTCGCCTTCCCCGGCGCGATCGATGCCACGCAGCTGTTCCAGCAAAGCGCGGCCGAAGCAGGCATCACGCTGGAAATCCAGCGCGAGCCGGGGGACGGCTACTGGTCCGAGGTCTGGAACGTGCAGCCCTTCTGCGCGTCCTACTGGGGCGGTCGCCCGACGCAGGACCAGATGTACACGACGGCCTACTATTCCAAGGCCGACTGGAACGACACGCGCTTCATGCGCGAGGATTTTGACAAGATGCTGATCGCCGCGCGGGGCGAACTGGACGAGGCGCGACGCACGCAGATGTACGCCGACATGAGCCAGATAGTCCACGACGAGGGGGGCGTGATCACCCCCATGTTCAACGATTGGGTCGAGGCGACGGGTCCTGCGGTCGGCGGTTGGGTGCCTGATGGCAACCACGAGATGATGCAAGGTTACGCGCCGTCGAAATGCTGGCTGAACAGCTAAGGTGCGTGGCGCTGTCGCCAAACTGATAGCGCAGCGGGTCGGTTTAGGCCTGCTGCTGCTTTTCGCGGTCTCGCTGCTGATCTTCGTCGGCACCCAGATCCTGCCTGGTGACGTGGCCCAGTCGATTCTGGGCCAGACCGCGACCCCGCAGGCGCTGGCGAACCTGCGCGAGAAACTGGGCCTGAACGAACCTGCCTACATGCGATACCTGTCCTGGCTGGGCGGAGTCGTGACCGGCGATCTGGGCACGTCATTGACCAGCGGGCAGAATATCGCGGCCACGATCGGGCCGCGGCTGAAGAACACGCTGTTCCTGGCGGGTGTCGCCGCGATCATCGCGGTGCCCCTGGCGATCCTGCTGGGCTTGCTGGCCGTTCGCTTCCGCGGACGGTGGCCGGACAAGCTGATCTCGGGGGCGACTTTGGCGTCGATCTCGCTGCCCGAATTCTTCATCGGCTATCTGCTGATCTACTTTGTCGCGGTGAAGCTTGGCTGGTTCACCTCGGTTTCGACGGTCTATGACGGGATGGGCTTCGGTGCGCGGCTGAACGCGGTGGCGCTGCCCGCCGCCACGCTGACTCTGGTCGTGCTTGCGCACATGATGCGGATGACGCGCGCCGCGATCCTGAACGTCATGCAATCGGCTTACATCGAGACCGCCGAACTGAAGGGCCTCAGCCAGTTCCGTGTCATCCTGCGCCACGCGTTTCCCAACGCGATCGCGCCGATCGTCAACGTGGTGATGTTGAACCTCGCCTATCTGGTCGTCGGCGTCGTCGTGGTCGAGGTGATCTTCGTCTATCCCGGCATGGGCCAGTTCCTGGTCGATCATGTGGCCAAGCGCGACGTCCCGGTGGTGCAGGCGGCGGGGCTGATCTTCGCGGCGGTCTTCATCGGGCTGAACATCGTGGCCGATGTCGTCTCGATCCTCGCCAATCCGCGTTTGCGACATCCGAGGTAGATGATGTCCTTGCGTCGCATCCCCATCAGCGCCTGGATCGGTATCATCCTCACGCTCATGTTCGTTTTTGCCGCGGTCTTCGCGCCGTGGGTCGCGCCGTTCCCAAACACCCAGATCGTCGGCGGCGTGTGGGAGCCTTCGTCTTCCACGCATCTTCTGGGCACCGACAACCTGGGCCGCGACCTGCTGTCGCGACTGATCTACGGCGCGCGCACCACGATCCTGATTGCCGCGCTGGCGACGGCCTTGTCCTTCTCGCTGGGCTCGATCCTGGGCTTCACAGCCGCAGTGATGGGTGGGTGGGTCGACATGGTGCTGTCGCGCTTCGTCGATATGCTGATGGCGATCCCGACGTTGATCTTCGCGCTGGTGGTGCTGTCGGTCCTGCCCTCGACGCTGGTCGTGCTGGTCTGCGTGATGGGCGTGCTGGACGCGACACGGGTCTATCGCCTGGCCCGCGCGGTCGCCGTCGACATCAACGTGATGGATTACGTCGAGGCTGCGCGGCTGCGCGGCGAGGGGCATCTGTGGGTCATCTTCCGAGAGATCCTGCCAAACGCCTTGACCCCGTTGGTGGCGGAACTGGGCCTGCGCTTCATCTTCCAGATCCTGCTTCTGTCGGCGCTGTCCTTCCTGGGTCTCGGCATCCAGCCACCGGAAGCCGACTGGGGCTCGATGGTGAAGGAAAACAAGGACGGGATCGTCTTCGGTGTCGGCGCCGCGTTGCTGCCGGCCGCCGCGATCGCGCTTCTGGCGATTTCGGTCAACCTGGTGGCCGACTGGATCCTGAATCGGACCACAGATCTGAAGGGGGGACGCGGTGGCTGAACCGACCGCATTGCTCGATGTCCGCGACCTGAAGATCGGCGCCACGGTCTACGCGCCGGGTGAACCGCCCGAGGATATCACCATCGTCCATGGTGTCTCCTTCACGCTGGAGAAGGGTCGGGTGCTGGGGCTGATCGGCGAATCCGGCGCCGGCAAGTCCACCATCGGTCTCGCCTCCATGGCCTACGGTCGGGGCGGGGTTCGCATCACCGGGGGTGAAGTCTATCTGAACGGCCGCGACATCCTGAAGGTCGGGCCGCGGGGTCTGCGACGCCTGCGCAGCAACGAGGTGGCCTATGTCGCGCAATCGGCGGCAGCGTCCTTCAACCCGGCGCTGAAACTGATGGATCAGGTCGTCGAGGCGGTGCTGGCGCACGGCAAGTCGGGCAGGCGGGCGGTCGAGGCGCGGGCGCGCGAATTGTTCGCCAAGCTGAAGCTGCCCAATCCCGACACGTTCGGCGACCGCTATCCGCATCAGGTTTCGGGCGGGCAGCTGCAGCGTGCGATGACCGCGATGGCACTGGCCTGCAAGCCCGACCTGATCGTCTTTGACGAGCCGACGACCGCACTGGACGTGACCACCCAGATCGGTGTTCTGGCCGCGATCAAGGACGCGATCCGCGACGAAGGCGTGGCGGCGCTTTACATCACCCACGATCTGGCCGTCGTGGCGCAGGTTTCGGACGAGATCATGGTGCTGCGCCATGGCCGAATGGTCGAACACGGCGACACCCGCCAGATCATCGAAGCGCCGCGTGAGGATTACACGCGTGCGCTGGTTTCGGTCCGCGAGATTGAACACGAGGCCAAGCAGCCAGGCGACGCCCCCGTTCTAGCTGCCCGCAAGATCGGCGCGGCCTATAGCGGCAGCCTGAAGGTGCTGCACGATGTCTCGGTTGAGGTCTATCCCGGCCAGACGATCGCGGTGGTCGGTGAATCCGGGTCCGGCAAGTCGACGCTGGCGCGTGTGATCACCGGGCTTCTGCCGCCAAGCGAAGGCCGGATCGAATTTGCGGGTCGCACGCTGTCGCCCGCGCTGTCGGGACGAAGCAAGGACGACCTGCGCGAATTGCAGATGGTCTATCAGATGGCCGATGTCGCGATGAATCCGCGTCAGACCGTCGCCCAGATCATCGGCCGTCCACTGGAATTCTATTTTGGCCTGAAGGGCGCCGAAAAGCGGCAGCGCATCGCCGAATTGCTTGACGAGATCGAAATGGGCAAGGGCTTTGCCGACCGCTACCCGGCTGAACTGTCCGGCGGGCAGAAGCAGCGCGTGTGCATCGCGCGTGCCCTTGCCGCCAAGCCGAAACTGATCATCTGCGACGAGGTGACCAGCGCGCTCGACCCGCTGATCGCCGACGGGATCCTGAAGCTGTTGTTGGACCTGCAGAAGGTCGAGGGCGTGGCCTATCTGTTCATCACGCACGATCTGGCGACGGTGAAGGCCATCGCCGATTCCATCGCCGTGATGCATCAGGGCAAGGTGGTCCGCTACGGTCCGAAGGATCAGGTCCTGTCGCCGCCCTTCGATGCCTATACCGAGATGCTGCTCGCTTCGGTCCCCGAGATGCATCTGGGGTGGCTGGAGCAGGCGATCGAGCGCACGCGGATGAAGCCCGCCGGGCATTGAGCGTCAGTACGGCCAGCGTCCATGCCCAAGCGCCTCGATCGCGTCCACCGCCACATCGAAAGCGCGACGGGCGACATCGGCTGCATGACGCGCGCGCAGACCGCCATGCACCCAGCCCTGCTGGATCAGGCAGACCGAACGTCCGCCTGCCTGCCTGATCGCGTCATCATAAACCACCGCGTCGTCGCATAATGGATCACATTCTGCAGGGATGACGACGGTCGGCGGCAGCCCGGAAAAGTCGGGCTGGCCCAGCGGCGTGGGTGCCGTGACACCGCGCAGTGCATCGTAGGCTTTGACCTCGGCGCGTGTCAGCATCGGCGCCTCGGCATGCTCGATACGCGAGGACAGGTCATCCGCGCCGCCGAGGCCCGGATAGATCAGCACCTGCCCTGCGGCCTGCCGCGCCTCGCCGCGCATGGCTTGAACGGCCATCGCGGCCAGCAGCCCGCCAGCGCTGTCGCCGACCACGACGACCGGCACGCCGCTTTCGTCAAGAAGCCAGCGCAAGGCGGCGAGGGCATCGTCGCATGCATCGGCGTAGGAATGTTCCGGCAGCAGTCGATAATCGGCGGCAGTCACGCGGAAACCGGTTCGCGCGCAGATCTCGGCGCAGACATCGTCGTGACTGTCCAAGCCGCCGACCACCAGCCCGCCCCCGTGCAGATAGAGGACGGCGGCGACCTGCGTGACCACGTCATGGCGGCGATACTGGCGAAGCGGGATCGGATGCGAACTGGGCGGCAGCACATCTTCGACCAGAACATCGGCAGGACGCACGGCGCGAAACGCTGTGCACATCCGATCGTAGATCGCGCGCTGCGCCATGACCGACGCGTCGATCGTGTCCGGCGGATAGTGGGCGTTGGTTGCGTCTATAAAGCCCAGCATCTGCGGGTCGAGCCGCAGCGCGTAGTCGTTGGCAGTCCACGTCCGGCGCTGAGGGGGTGCCGCCATCACCGAAACTGTATCGTGACGGGCAGAACGAAACTCTGCGCCTGGCCGCCGGGCGGTGCAGGCATTGATGGCATCCGGGCGGCCTGCGACGCGAGTGCCTGATCGGCTCGCGCGTCGCCTGTCGAGCCGTTCAGACGCGCCGCAGCCGCGCCGCTCGCGTTGATGTTGATCGCGATCTGAACCGTCGCGCTGCCAGCGCGCCCGACGCGCGTCCGCGACATATGCCGGGCGATCCGCTGGCCGACCTGCTGCTGCCAAGACGCGATCTGCCCGGCGCTCGGCGCCGCCGGTGCGGCTGGCTGCGGTGCGGGCTGCGCGGGTGTGGGGCTGGCAGTTTGCTGTTGTCGCTGTGGTTCAGGCTCGCGCTGCTGTCGCGGCTCCGGCTCCGGCTCCGGTTCGCGGCGGACGGGCCGGGCAAGCGGACGTTCGGACTGGTCGAGCGCCAGTTCCGAGACGGGCGGCGTGGGGATGAAGTCCGAAATATTGCCGATCGGCGGCAATTCGGTCAGCGGTGGCGGTGTGAAATCCGGCGGCGGCGCGACGACTTCCTCAGGCAAGGGTTCCGGTTCCGGGATCGGCTCCGGTTCGGGTTTTGGCTCCGGCTCCTGCTGCGGCTCGGGCTCCGGCTGAGGTTCAGGCTCGGGCGCTGGTTCGGGCGCGGGCTGTTCTTCCGCCGGTTGCGGCGCAGGTGGCGCGGGCTCGAACTCGACGGAGATCGGTGCAGCGGGCGCGTGCGGTAGGCCCAAGCGGTCGGTCCGCATCAGCCAGTCCGCCAGTCCGACATGCAGCGCGACCACTGCAACCCCCGCCAGCGGCCAGCGCAGAAGCGAACCCGTTCTGCGTGCAAGGCTCACTCTGCGGGGACCTCGGCCCCGGATGCATCGGCGCTTTCCAGCCCGACCAATGCGATCTTGGTCCAGCCGCCGTCGCGGATGTCGTTCATCACCGCCATCAAATCGCCATAGCTGACCTCACGATCCGCGCGCAGGAAGATCCGCGCTTCCGGATCGTTGTCGGTCGCCTGCGCCAGACCTTGCGCCAGCGCCTCGCGCGGGACATTGGTGTCGCCTAGGCTGAGCGACAGGTCGGGCGCGACGGTCAACCAAACCGGCTGATCCGGACGTTGAGCGGGATTTGCGTTGGATTGCGGCAGATCGACATTGATGTCGACGGTGGCCAGCGGTGCCGCGACCATGAAGATGATCAGCAGGACCAGCATCACGTCGATGAACGGCGTCACGTTGATCTCGTGCGCTTCGGTCAGGTCGTCGCCATCATCCAACCGCCCCGCCATCAGATCGCTCCCGTGCGGTCCAGATCGCGGCTGACCAGCCGTTCGATGGACGAGGCGATCAGTGCCAGCCGCTGACGATAGCCGGCGATGCCGCGTGCGAACATGTTGTAGATCACCACCGCCGGAATGGCCGCGACCAGGCCAAGCGCCGTCGCCAGCAGCGCCTCGGCGATGCCCGGCGCGACGACGGCGAGGTTCGTCGTCTGTGCCTGCGAAATGCCGATGAAGCTGTTCATGATTCCCCAGACCGTGCCGAAAAGACCGACGAAAGGCGCGGTCGAGCCGATCGTGGCCAGCAGTCCGGTGCCGATCGCCATGCCGCGTCCCGCCTGCGCAGCGATATCGGAGAGACGCGAGGACACACGCTCTTTCAGCGCCGCATCGTTGCGGCCTTGCGCCGACAATGCAATCTCGGCCCGGGCGTTGTGCAGCATCTGTTCCGCGACGCTGCCGCGCTGATTGCAGGCAGAAACGGCAGCCGTCAGGCTGTCTGATCGCTCGATCGTGGTCAGGGCGCGGCTGGCACGGGCGGCGGCGAAGCGCAGTTCCAGTGCCTTCACCACGAAGACGGTCCAGGTCACAATCGAGGCGAAGATCAGACCGACCATCACCGCCTTAACGACGATGTCCGCGGCCATGAACATGCCCAGCGGTGACAGATCATGCGGCAGCGTGCCGGCAGACGGAAGCGCCAGTACCTGCGCACCCGCCGGCAGAGCGCCGGCAAGGATCGCCGCTATCGTCACCAAGACCCGATCGATCGTCCGCATCATGACCGTCCATTAACCTGACTAAAGTTGTTGCTTAATCGCCTGCGCTTCGATGCGCAAGGCGGCAACAAGTCCGTACAGGTCGGATGGCGGGGCTTCAGATGTCGTCGCGCGGGTCGTGTGGCGGATGCGTTTCGTGCCCCGGACGCTGGTGACTGCGCATCACCTGCAACGTGTCCCAGCCTGCCAGAAGCAGGGTGACGATCACCACGCCTGCCAGATCGAAACGCGGAACATAGATCAGCAGGATGACCAGAAACGCCGCCATCACGACGTAGGCGATCAGCGCCAGAACCTTGTCGGTCATGTCTCGTTCCCTTCGCTTAGATAGGTCATCAGCCAGTTCGCGGTTCGCAGCAGTCGCGCGTCATCCCCCACGCGCCCGATCAGTTGCAGCCCCATCGGCATTCCGTCCGCGTCCTGAAAGACCGGCAGCGTCACGACCGGTGTGCCGCACAGCGTCCAGATCCCGTTGAACGACGGATCGCCGGTCGTCTCGAGCCCGGGCGCTGGCCCTGGACTGGCAGCGCAAAGGATCGCATCGCAACGCTCGAAAATGCGGTCGAGACCGGCGTTCAGCACCGCCCGCCAATCCAGCGCCGACAGGTAATCGCGCGCCAGCACCGCCTTTCCTTCGTCCAGCGCGTCGGTCACGATCTGCGACATCTGCGCGCGGCCCTTCTTTTCAAGCGCGTAATAATGCTTGGCCATTTCGGCCATGTTGATGCGGCTGCGGATCTCGCGCGCCTCGGCGAATTCTGCAGGGAGCGTGAAGCGCTCGCAACGATCGCCAAGCAGTTCGGCCAGTTCGTCCATCGCAGACTGCATTGCAGGTGAGGTTTCGGGCGGGGCGGGTAGATCGGCCAGGGCGAAATCCGGCGTCACCGGCGGCGCCTCTGCCGCCGTTTGCGCCAGACGCGGCGCGGGCATCGGGGCACTGGCGAGATCGGCGGGATCGTGACCCGCAAGGACCTCGGCCAGCAGGGCTGCATCACCCACGTTGCGGGCGAAGACGCCGACAGTGTCGAGGAAGGGCGATTGCGGCAGGGTGCCCGTCCGGCCGATCATTCCGAAGCTGGGCTTGAAGCCGACGATCCCGCAAAAGGACGCGGGCCGGATGACCGACCCGCCGGTTTGCGTGCCGACGGCCAACGGCACATGTCCCGCAGCGACGGCCACAGCGGACCCGGCTGAGGAGCCACCGGGCGTCCGCGTGCCGTCGTGCGGATTGCGCGATTTCGACGGGTTCATGAAGGCAAGCTCGGTGGTGACGGTCTTGCCCATGATCACCGCTCCGGAGGCGCGCAGGCGTGCGATCAGCGCCGCATCCTCGCGCGGAACGCGCCCCTTGCCGATGGGTGAGCCGTATTCGCAGGGCACACGCGCGACGTCGATGATGTCCTTGATCCCGACCGGCACGCCGTGCAGCGGCCCGATCGCGGCGCCCGACTTGCGCCGATCGTCCAGCGCGCGGGCCTGTGCCAGCGCATGCTCGCCGTCAAGCCACGCCCAGGCCTGCAACTCCGCCTCGGTTTCCGCGATACGCTTGAGATGCGCAGTCACGACCTCGACCACCGACAGCTCACCCCTGGCCAGGCGGTCGCGCAGATCGGTCGCGTCAAGCCTTGTCAGCTCAGCCGCCATAGAAGACCTGCGGCAGCCAGTAGACCGTCTGCGGGAAGATGTAGACCACCGCCATCGCGATGAAGACCATGAACAGGAACGGCATCACGCCCGCGAAGATCTGCGTCAGCCGAACCTCGGGCGGGGCGATCCCCTTGAGGTAGTAGGCCGACATCGCCATCGGCGGTGTCAGGAACGAGGTCTGAAGGTTCAGCGCCACGAGGATACCGAAGAACAGTGGGTCGACGCCGAACATGTTTAGAAGCGGCAGGAAGATCGGCACGAAGATGATGATGATCTCGGACCATTCCAGCGGCCAGCCCAGCAGGAAGATGATCAGCTGCGCGAGCAGCAGGAATTGCAGCGGCGTCAGGTCCATGCCGGCCACGAATTCCGAAATCAGGTGCTCGCCGCCGAGATAGCTGAAGACCGAACTGAACGTGTACGAGCCCACGAACAGCCAGCAGACCATCGCGGTCGTCCGTACCGTCAGGTAGACGGACTCGCGCAGCCGCTGGAACGTCAGCGAACGATAGGCAGCGGCCAGCACCAGCCCGCCCAATGCGCCGATCGCGGCGGCCTCGGTCGGCGTGGCGAGGCCCAGCAGGATCGAGCCCAGCACCGCGAGGATCAGGACCGCGAGCGGAAAGAACGATGTCACCATCATCCAGGCGAGCTTGGCCCCGGGGACGGGCGGAATGTCCTCTTCACTCGGACGCGGGGCCACGGATGGCTGCAGGATCGATCGACCGATGACGTAGAGCAGATACAGCCCGACCAGGACCAGACCCGGGAACATCGCTGCGGCATACAGCCGGACGATCGAAACGCCCGAAGCCGCTGCATAGACGATCAGCATGATCGAGGGTGGGATCAGGATACCCAGTGTGCCGCCGGCGCAGATGATACCGCTGGCGAAACTGGGATTGTAGCGCGCCTTCAGCATCTGCGGCAGCGCCAACAGCCCCATCAGCGTGACCACGGCGCCGACGATGCCGGTCGCCGTCGCGAAGAGCGCGCAGGTGATCAGCGCAGCGACGCCCATCGACCCGGGCATCCGGCGCGCGGCGATGGCCAGCGTGCCGAACAGTCGGTCGACGATGTTGGCGCGTTCCACGATGTAGCCCATGAACAGGAACAGCGGCACCGCCGTCAGCACCTCGTTCGACATCACCGTGTAGGTCTGGTTGATGAACAGGTCGAAGATGCGGTTGTTGAAGAACCCCTCGATCCAGCCCGTCGTCGAAGTCCACCAATCGGCATCCTCGGCCAGCCGGTTGAAGCTGCGCCACATGCGGTCTGCGTCGAAATAGGCGTAGTAGCCGAACATGATCCCAAGTGCCATGAGCGTGAAGGCAATGGGGAAGCCCAGAAAGACGAGGATGATGAACACGCCCAGCATCGACAGGGCAACCTGAGGATCGGTCAATTTCCATACTCCGGCAGGGTCGGGACGCAGGCAGGGCGGCAGTTGCGCGCGGGATCAGCGGTCATGGGCATGCGCCTCGGCTGCCTTTTCGCGGATCAGTAGCTCTTCGGTTTCCTCGACATCCTCTTCGGCTTCGGTCCAGTAGCCGTCGCGGATCGCGAGGATGCAGCGACAGATCTGGGCAAGGCCCTGGATGAACAGCAGGATGCCGGCCGCGACGATCACCGTCTTGAACTGGAAAATCGGGATGCCGGCGGGACTATTCACGCTGACCTCGCCATATTGCCAGCTGCGCGAAGCGTATTTCCAGCCCGCGAAAATCAGTGCGGAGACGCCGGGAAAGAAGAAGATCAGATACAGGACCAGATCGACCGACGCCTGCACCCGCACCGGCCAAAGGCGGTACAGGAAATCCCCACGCACATGGCCGCCGCGCGACAGCGTATAGGCGCCGCCCATCATGAAGAGGGTTCCGTACATGATGAAGCTCACGTCCAGCGACCATGAGGTCGGGGCGTTGAAGATGTAGCGAACGGCGACCTCGTAGCTGACACCGATGGTCATCAGCATGATGAGCCAGCCGAAGGTCTTGCCGAACCACGCCGACAGGCCGTCGGCAAAGCGCACAAAGCGGAGCATGGGATCTCTCGGATTAGCGAAAGGGCCCGGCGCCATCCAAGGCGCCGGGTGCGGTCTTTCGATGCGCGATCAGATCTTCAGTTCGCCCGGGAAGAAATGCTCGTATGCCAGCGTGTAATCCGGCTTGTCGAGCAGTTCGTAGTAGACCGTCCGCTTGACCCAGTCTCGCTGGCTGTCAAGGATCTTCTTGATCGTCTCGTCGGCTTCCAGCGTCGCGATCATCTCGGACCACGCATCCAACTGCGCCTGCAGGATGTCCTGCGGAGTCTTCTGGATCGTCACCCCGGCTTCGTCGCGCAGCTTCAGCAGGTCGGCCGAATAATTGTCCAGCGCGTAGGCGGTATTGTAGGTCGAGACCGCTTCAACACCATGTTCCAGAATGGCGCGCAGATCCGGTTCCAGATCGTCCATCACATCGCGGTTGAACAGGAACTCGAACGCTTCCGACGCCTGATGATAGCTGCCGAGGTAATAGTTCTTGGCCACGTCCTGCGCGCCGAAGCGCATGTCGGACGAGGGGTTGTTGAACTCGAACGCGTCGATGACGCCACGCTCCATCGCGGCCACGATCTCGCCCCCGGGAAGCTGGGCGACCGACATGCCCATCGATTGCAGCAGGTCTGCGGCCAGGCCGACGGTGCGGTACTTCATCCCCTGGATGTCGGCGACGCCGTTGATCGGGTTCTTGAACCAGCCGAAGGGCTGCGCGGGCATCGGGAAGGCCATCAGGCCGACCACGTTCAGGCCCATCTGGTCCTGGGTCAGTTCGCGGTAAAGCTCGCGCCCGCCGCCCTGGTAGAACCACGACAGCATGTTGGTTGGGTCGCCGCCGAAGACGGGACCGGTGCCGAACAACGACGCCGCCTTGTTCTTGCCATACCAGTAGGCCGAGACCGAGTGCGCGATGTCGATCACGCCGTCGCTGACGCCGTCCATGACCTGGAACGCACCGACGACCGCGCCTGCGGGCAGCAGGTCGATCTTGATGCGGTCGCCCGACATGGCCTGAACGCGGTCGACATATTGCTGCGCCATCGTCTGCCAGATATCGGATGCGGGCCAGCTGGTCTGCATCTTCAGCGTCAACGGCGATTGCGCCAGGACGGCCGGAGCCGCTACCAGCGTGCTTGCCGCCGCACCCCCTGCAATCGCCCCCCCGCGACGCAGGAACGAACGGCGAGAGACCGCGGCTGCGGCCTTGTCGTTGTTGGTCATAGTTTCCTCCCTTTGAGCGATCATGCGACGTCGCCCCACCCGTCAGTCTTTCGGCATCGGTCCATCAAATCAAGACTCATGTGCTTTGAACCACTGGCGCGGAGTTGATGGGCTGCCAGTCCCGCCCGACACCGCTTTTCCTTGACTTGGAGGCACGCTCTTCGCACTCTCGATCCTGTACCTATCATCACGACAGGCATCAGGAGGGTCATCATGAATATCGACCTTTCGCGTCGCGGCTTTCTCAGGCTGGCGGGTGCGGGGGTTGCGGCAACGTCGCTGGGAGCCATGGGCTTCGGCGAGGCGGAGGCGGCAGAGGCTGCGCATGTGCGCGCTTTCAAGCTGGCTACCACGACGGAAACGCGCAACACCTGTCCCTATTGCTCGGTCGCCTGCGGCATCATCATGTATTCGAAGGGTGACGTGAAGGCTGGCGAGACCGCCGAGATCATCCACATCGAAGGCGACAGCGACCACCCGACGAACCGCGGTACGCTGTGCCCGAAAGGCGCCGCCTTGAAGGATTTCGTCCACGCGCCGACGCGCTTGACGAAGCCGCGCTATCGCAAGCCGGGCGGCACCTCGTTCGAGGAAATCAGCTGGGACGACGCGCTGAACATGATCGCCCGCGCGATCAAGGATGACCGCGACGCCAACCTGCTGCAGGTCAACGAGGCGGGTCAGACCGTCAATCGCTGGACCACCGCCGGTTTTCTGGCCGCATCGGCCACCACAAACGAAACCGCATGGCTGACCTACAAGACGGTCCGGTCCATGGGGATCGTCGGATTCGATAACCAGGCGCGCGTCTGACACGGCCCCACGGTGTCCAGTTTGGGCCCGACTTTTGGCCGTGGAGCGATGACCAACTCCTGGACCGATATCAAGAACACCGATCTGGTGATCGTGATGGGCGGCAACGCCGCCGAAGCGCATCCGTGCGGCTTCAAATGGGTGACAGAAGCGAAGGCGCATCGCGGCGCCAAGCTGATCGTGGTCGACCCTCGCTATACCCGCACCGCCGCGGTTTCGGACTATTACGCGCCGATCCGCCCGGGCAGCGACATCGCCTTCCTGATGGGCGTGATCCGCTGGTGCATCGAGAACGACAAGGTGCAGTGGGAATACGTGACCAACTACACGAACGCGTCCTTCCTGGTGAAGGACGAGTTCGGCTGGTCTGACGGGCTTTTCACCGGCTACGACGAGGAAAAGCGCGACTACGACAAGAAAAGCTGGGACTACAAGATCGGCGAGGACGGCTTTGCCGAGGTCGACATGACCCTGCAGGATCCGCGCTGCGTGTGGAACCTGCTCAAGGCGCATGTCGACGTCTATACGCCCGAATTCGTCGAGAACATCTGCGGCACACCGCGGGACAAGTTTCTCGCGATCTGCGAGATGATCGGCGAGTGCAGCGCACCCGACAAGGTGATGACGTCAATGTACGCCCTGGGCTGGACCCAGCATTCCAAGGGCGCCCAGAACATCCGCGGCATGGCGATGCTGCAGCTGATCCTGGGCAATATCGGGATGCGGGGCGGCGGGATGAACGCGCTGCGAGGCCATTCCAACATCCAGGGCCTCACCGATCTGGGCCTGATGTCGAACCTGATCCCGGGATATCTGAACATCCCGACCGAGAAGGAGCCGGACTGGGAAACCTACATGTCGACGCGGGCCTTCAAGCCGCTACGGCCGAACCAGACCAGCTATTGGCAGAACTATCCCAAATTCATGGTCAGCTTCATGAAGGCCATGTGGGGTGACGCCGCGACGGCGGAAAACGACTGGGCTTACGATTACCTGCCCAAGCTCGACGTGCCGACCTACGACGTGCTGCGCATGTTCGATCTGATGCATCACGGGCGGATCAACCTGTACTTCTGCCAGGGCTTCAATCCGCTGCTGTCCTTCCCCGACCGGGCCAAGCTGACCCGGGCGCTGTCCAACCTGAAACTGCTGGTCGTCATGGACCCGCTGGAAACAGAGACGGCGCATTTCTGGGAAAATCACGGCGTCTACAACGACGTGGACCCTGCCGAGATTCAGACCGAAGTGCTGGAACTGCCCACGACCTGCTTTGCCGAGGATGAAGGTGCGCTGGTCAATTCGGGCCGCTGGCTGCAATGGCACTGGGCCGGTGGCACGCCGCCGGGCGAGGCCAAGCACGACACCTGGATCATGGCGGGCATCCAACGGCGCGTCCGCGCGCTTTACGAGGCCGAGGGCGGCGTCCTGCCCGATCCGATCCTGAACCTGACCTGGGACTATGCCGATCCTTTCGAGCCGACGCCCGAGGAACTGGCGAAGGAAATGAACGGTCGTGCGCTCAGGACGGTCCCCGATCCGGCGAACGAGGGCGCGGTTCTGGTCGAGGCCGGCCAGCAGGTGAAGAACTTCACCCAGTTGCAAGCCGACGGCTCGACCGCGTGTGGGTGCTGGCTCTATTCCGGGTGTTGGAACGAGGACGGCAACAACATGGCGCGGCGGGACAACACCGATCCCGACGAGACCGGTGCCTATCTCAATTGGGCGTGGTCGTGGCCGGTGAACCGCCGGATCCTCTACAATCGCGCCTCGGCCGACATGCAGGGCAAGCCCTGGGCCGAGGATCGTCCGCTGATCTGGTGGACGGGCGAAAAGTGGGAAGGCTATGACGTGCCCGATATCGGCGTGACGTCGAAGCCGGGTGAGGTGATGCCGTTCATCATGAACGCCGAAGGCACGTCGCGCCTGTTCACCCGCGCGATGATGCGCGACGGGCCGTTCCCAACCCACATGGAGCCGTTCGAAAGCCCGCTGGCCAACGTCTTCAACGCGCGGATGCGGGGCAACCCGGTCAGCCGCATGTTCGAGGATGATGCCCAGAACCTCGGGTCCAGCGACCAATTCCCGTTTGTCGCGACTTCCTATCGCCTGACCGAGCACTTCCACTACTGGACCAAGCACAACCCGGTGAATGCCGCGTTGCAGCCCGAGTTCTTCGTGGAGATCAGCCAGGAACTGGCGGCCGAGCGTGGCATCGTCAACGGCAGCCGCGTCCGGGTCTGGGGCAAACGGGGAGAGGTCTGGGCCAAGGCGCTGGTGACGCGGCGGCTCCAGCCGATGACCTGCGATGGCAAGACCATCCATGTCGTCGGAATCCCGCTGCACTGGGGCTTCATGGGCGCCGCGAAGAAGGGCTGGGGGCCGAACAGCCTGACGCCCTATGTCGGTGACGCCAATGTCGAGACGCCGGAATTCAAGGCGTTCCTCGTCAACATCGAACCCGCAGCAGAGGAGCCGGTGGCATGACGACTGCGCCCCAACCGACGACGGCGGTTTCGAACCCCCCGGTCCAGCCGATGGACCTGAACCTGCTGCCGAGCGATGTGATCCGCGCCTCGGCCACCTATGACCTTCCCGAGCCGTCACGACAGCTCGAGAAGGTCGCCAAGCTGATCGACATCAGCAAGTGCATCGGTTGCAAGGCGTGCCAGTCGGCCTGCGTGGAATGGAACGACACCCATCCCGAGGTTGGCGAGAACGTCGGCAGCTACGAGAACCCGCACGACCTGACCGCCGAGATGTTCACCCTGATGCGTTTCGAGGAATGGGTGAACCCCGACACCTCGGACCTGGAATGGCTGATCCGCAAGGACGGCTGCATGCATTGCGAGGATCCGGGCTGCCTGAAAGCCTGCCCGGCGCCCGGCGCGATCGTGCAATATTCCAACGGGATCGTGGATTTCGTCCACGAGAACTGCATCGGGTGCGGCTATTGCGTGACCGGCTGTCCCTTCGACATCCCGCGCATCAGCAAGGTCGACCACAAGAGCTACAAGTGCACCTTGTGTTCGGACCGCGTGGCCGTGGGTCAGGGGCCGGCCTGCGCCAAGGCCTGTCCGACGCAGGCGATCGTGTTCGGCACCAAGGCCGACATGATCGAGCATGCCCATACGCGGATCGAGGATCTGAACGCGCGCGGCTACGACAACGCCGGGATCTACGATCCGGCGGGCGTCGGCGGGACGCACGTGATCTATGTCCTGCCGCATGCCGAAAAGCCCTCGATCTACAGCGGGCTGCCGGACGATCCGCGCATCTCGCCGCTGGTGGAAGGCTGGAAGGGCGTGACCAAGACCGCCGGTATGGCGGTAATGGGCATCGCGGCGGCTGGCGCCCTGCTGGCCGGGTTCTTCACCCGCGGCAGTCGCGTGGACGACCACGACGAGCAGGAAGCCGAGCGGCTGGTCGAGGATGATCTCGGCGGTCCCGACAAGGGAACGGGGGCGGGCTGATGGTGAAATATTCCGAACGCGGCGATCACATCGAATCGACCGAGCCGGTCACCGTCAGCCGGTATCGCGGCATCACCCGGATCAATCACTGGGTGACCGCCGCCTCTCTGATCGTGCTGGCGCTGTCGGGCCTCGCCTTCTTCACGCCCGCTCTCTACTTCCTGACGGCCCTGTTCGGGGGCGGGCAGGTGACGCGCTGGCTGCATCCGATCGTCGGTGTGATCCTGTTCTTCAGCTTCCTGCTGCTGTTCCTGCAGATGTGGCGGCTGAACCTGCCACGACCCGAGGACAAGACATGGGTCGCCAATATCGGCGAGCTGATCAAGGACAACGAGGAAAAGCTGCCTGAGCTTGGCAAATACAATGCCGGGCAGAAGTTTGTGTTCTGGGCAATGACGGTCCTGATCCTTGTGCTGATCGTGTCGGGCATCATGATCTGGGAACAGTTCTTCCCCGACCTGGTCACGATCCCGACACGACGGGTGGCGATGCTGGTTCACTCGCTCGCGGCTGTGGGCATCATCCTCGTCTTCATCGTCCATGTCTTCGCGGCCTTCTGGACGCGCGGCACGATCAGGGCGATGACGCGCGGCTCGGTCACGGGGGGCTGGGCGTGGAAGCACCATCGCAAGTGGCTGCGTGAAGTCGCTGGACGGCGCACGCAGGGCCCGGCAGAGTAAAGCCTGATTTCCCTCGTGGCCGGTCGGCCCGGAGCGTGCATGAACACAGATCTGAAACCCGACCCTTCGGTCATCGGCGGCGTCCCCAAGGCGCCGCTGGCTTTTTTGCCCGAGCCCGGCAAGCTTTTCGCCGATCGCGCGAAACGCTTCGCCTTTCTTGGCCAGCATTCCGAGCGTCTTGGCCCCTATCTGGCCTTTCTGGGAGAGCTGACACGCGTTCAGGCGCGGCTGGTGGCCGACCTGCCGGCACCTTCGCGGATCGCGCCCGATCGCATCGCGATGGCCCGCGCCAACCGGATGCCCCCCATCGATCGGGCTGCGCTCGCGACCGATCCTGCCCTTCATGAAACCCTGTTGTCGCTCTGTCGTGCCGCGCAGTCGCTGACCATGCCAGAACCTGCGCGTCTCGCGCTGGCCGCGATCCTGGACGGGGATCTGGGCGACCGGCATTGGCTGCTGTCGAACATCCTGTCGGACACGGTGCCTGAAGACAGCGCGGCCCCGCATCTGTTCGCGGCCGCTGCGGTGCAGGTGCATATGGCGCGGCTGTCAGCGACTTTGGATGCGGATGCTCTGGTGCGCATTGATACTGGCGTATGCCCGTCCTGCGGGGGCCGACCGGTATCGTCTTCGGTGATGGGTGCGCAGGGGATCGAGAATGCGCGCTACGCCACCTGTGCCTGCTGTTCGACGCAATGGAACGAGGTGCGGGTCAAGTGCCTTTGCTGCGGGTCGAACGCGGCGATCAGCTATCGTGCCGCCGGGACCGAGGACGCGGTCATCAAGGCCGAGGTCTGTGGCGATTGTCAGGCTTGGGTGAAGATCCTCTACAAGGTCAAGAACCACAGCCTTGACCCCGTGGCCGACGATGTCGGCAGCCTTGGGCTGGACCTGATGATGAAGGAGACGGACTTCCGGCGCGGCGCGTTCAACCCCTACCTGACAGGCTATTGATGCAGGGCTTTCGGGCCCTGCCTTCCGTCGATCAGCTTCTGCAATCCGAGATCGGGCAGGCGCTGACCCAAGCGCATGGTCGCGCGCAGGTCACGGCTGCAGCGCGTGAGCGACTGGATGCGGCGCGGCAAGCGATCCGAGATGGTGCCGATGGCGGTACCGAGGCCGCGCGTCTGCCGCATCTGTTGGCTGCCGATCTGGCGGCGGCGGCGCGATCGAATTTGCGGCCCATGCTGAACCTGACTGGCACGGTGCTGCACACCAACCTTGGCCGCGCGATCTTGGCGGATGAGGCGATCGCCGCGGCCAGCGCGGCAATGGCTGCGCCGCTGGCGCTGGAATTCAACCTGGAAACCGGCGGTCGCGGGCAGCGCGACGATCACCTGGGCAGGCTTCTGTGCGAGTTGACGGGGGCGGAGGATGCGACCTTCGTCAACAACAATGCTGCCGCCGTGCTGATCGCGCTGAACACGCTGGGGCAGGGGCGCGAGGCGATCGTGTCGCGTGGCGAGCTGATCGAGATCGGCGGCGCCTTCCGCATGCCCGACATCATGGCGCGCGCCGGCGTGAATTTGGTCGAGGTCGGCACGACCAACCGCACGCATCCGCGCGACTACCAAGGCGCGATCACGCCCCAGACCGGCCTGATCCTCAAGGTCCACACCTCGAATTACCGCATCGAGGGATTTACGGCAGAGGTCGCGGCGCCCGATCTGGCAAGACTGGCGGCGGATGCGGGCGTGCCTTTGCTGAACGATCTGGGCGCGGGCTCGCTGGTTGATCTGTCGCGTTGGGGCCTGCGACGTGAGCCGACCGTGGCTGAAGCCGTAGCCGAGGGCGCGGACCTGATCACATTCTCCGGCGACAAGCTGTTGGGCGGGCCGCAGGCGGGCTTCGTTGTCGGCAGGCGAGACCTGATCGCCGCGATCAACAAGAACCCGCTGAAACGCGCGGTGCGGCTGGACAAGATCCGCATCGCCGCACTGGAAGCGACGCTGCGGCTCTACCGCGATCCAGACCGGCTGGCCGAGCGGTTGCCCGTGCTGCGCATGCTGTCGCGCCCACAGGCCGAGATCGCGGCCCAGGCCGCACGCCTGGCATCGCAGGTCGCTTCGCTGCTGCCCGATTACAACGTCGCGCCCTGCGACTGCGCCAGCCAGATCGGATCAGGGGCGCTGCCGGTGGACACGATCCCTTCGGCGGGCCTGCGCATCACCGGGCAGGGCGGTGACGCGCCCGACCGGCTGGCCGCATATCTGCGCGGACTTTCGACGCCGATCGTGGGGCATATTCACGACGGCGCGCTGATCCTTGACCTGCGCTGTCTCGGCGATGACCGCGCGCTGCTGGACGCGCTGGCGGGATGATCGTCGGCACGGCAGGCCATATCGACCACGGCAAGACCGCGCTGGTGACGGCGCTGACCGGGACCGATGCCGACCGTCTGGCCGAAGAAAAGGCGCGTGGAATCACCATCGATCTGGGCTTCGCCTACGCCGACCTGGGTGGCGGTGCTGTCACCGGCTTCGTCGACGTGCCGGGCCACGAGCGGTTGATCCATACGATGCTGGCGGGCGCCGGCGGGATCGACATGGCTTTGCTGGTCGTGGCCGCCGATGACGGCGTGATGCCGCAGACGCGTGAGCATCTGGCGATCCTGAACCTGCTGGGGATCGGTCGCGCGATCGTCGCGCTGACCAAGGCCGATCTGGCGGACGATGCCCGTCGGGGCGCGGTGACCCAGCAGATTCGCGAGGCGCTGTCGGGGAGCGCTCTGTCGGATGCGCCGGTGATGCCTGTCTCGTCCCTGACCGGAGAGGGGATCACCGCGCTGAAAGCCGCGTTGGCGGCGGCCGAGGACGAAACGGCTGCAACCCGCGCCGACGGGCTCTTTCGACTGGCTGTCGACCGCAGTTTCACGCTGTCGGGGGCCGGGACCGTCGTGACCGGAACGGTCCTGACCGGGCAGGCGAGGATTGGCGATCAGGTCGTGGTATCGCCGACGGGGATCGTCGCGCGCGTGCGCGGCATCCACGCATTGAACCGCCCGGCCGAAATCGCCATTGCCGGCCAGCGTTGTGCGCTGAACCTTGCGGGTGAAGCGGTCGCCAAGGATGCGATCCATCGTGGGGACGTCGTGGTCGCGCCCCCACTTCACGCGCCGACGGATCGAATCGATGCCTGGCTGGACGTGCTGGCATCGGAACCAAAACCCCTCGGGACCTGGTTCCCGGCACGGCTGCACAGCCACGCGGTGGAGGCGGGGGCACGGATCGTGCCGCTGCAGGATGCGATCGCGCCAGGCTCAGGCGGGCCGGTGCAGATTGTCCTCGATCGGCCCATTGCGGCCTCGGTGCTGGATCGCTTCATCCTGCGCGACGTGTCGGCCAGCCGCACCATCGGCGGCGGGCGTTTCGCCGACCTGCGCCCGCCCGCCCGCAAGCGCCGCGCGCCCGAGCGACTGGCGCTGATCGCCGCCGCGCTCAACGACGCGCCCGGCAGGGCCCTGGCCGCGATGGTGGCGATCGCGCCCATCGATCTCGGGATCTTTTCCCGTGATCGTGCCTTGTCCGGCGCGGCTCTGGCGGATGCCGAGATAAGCGCCTCGGTCCATCGCGTAGGTGGCCTGGCGCTGTCGGCGCCGGTCGCACAGGGACTACAGCGCGACCTGACCGTGATGTTGAAGTCGTTCCACGACGGCAGTCCCGAAATGCCGGGGCTGGGCCGTGAAAAGCTGCGTCTGTCGGTGACACCGCGTCTTCCGAAGACCGATTTTGTAGAGCTTCTGCAAGCCGAGGCGCAGGCGGGTCGGCTGATTCTTGACGGAGCGTTCGTCAGACTGCCCGGGCACGAGGTGCGCCTGTCGGACGACGATGAGGCGCTGTGGGCACGGATCGCCCCCGCTCTGGCGGGTGAGGCACGGTTCCGACCGCCGCGCGTGCGTGATTTCGCGACCGGACTTGGCCTCGACGAACGCGAGGTGCGGCAGGTGCTGAAGCTGACGCAGAAACTGGGTCGCACCGACCAGATTGCGCGCGACCACTTCTTCCTGCGAACGACCACAGCCGAGATGGTGGCCATCATCGTCGATGTCGCGGCGGCGACCGACGATGGCTGGTTCACCGCACCGGCGTTTCGCGACAGGGTTCACAACGGTCGAAAGGTCGCGATCGAGATCCTCGATTTCTTCGACCGGATGGGCGTGACCTTGCGTCGTGGCGATCTGCGTCGCATCAATCCTCATCGGCTGGACCTGTTCGGTCCGCTGCCGGTTTCAGGAAGGGAATCGTCCCCGGTGGGGCGGCCGGACTTCAAATCCGGTTGGGGCAGCGAGCCTGTCCCGGGTGGGTTCGACTCCCATTCCCTTCCGCCAGATCCGGGCGTCTAGCAGTCCGGCGCGACCGGGCTTGCGCCTGCGTCCAGCGATGCCTGCGTCGGCTCGGGCACGCCTTTGAGATCCAGGCCGCGCGCGGTCGGCGCGTGCCACGTCTTCGAGCGGGAAACGGCACCCTGCGGGTTGGTCCCGATCAGTGAACCGCCTGTGCCGCCTGTCCAACCTGAGTTGCCTGCAACCGTGCCATCCGGACTGGGAACAGGGGCTGTGGCAGGCTCTGCCGTCGCGGCTGCGTCTGTGCAGGTGCCTTCGGTCGCGGGGGTTGCGTCGGTCGTGGCCACATCCTCTGCCTGGGATGCAGCGGCGGGTTCATCGGTGGCAGGATCTGTCGATGCGGTCTGTGCAAAGCCTGACGAGGCCATCAGAGCAAGCAATGCGGCGGTGGCACCGAGCCGCCGGGTCATTTCGGTCAATCCGCTGGAGGTCATGGCACACCTGATCGCTATGGGGTCATTGGGAAACGTAACATGCGAAACCGCGGTTCCCCTAGCCTTTCCTGTGATCGGCCCGCGCCAGCGTCCAGACCTTGCGCATCAGGCCAGGCAGGCTGGAGGGATCGAGGGTTTCGCCTGACACCAGCCTGCCACGATCCGGTTCGCCGGCGATCTCAGCCACCAAAACCGTCAGAACCAGTTCGAAATGGGTGAAGACGTGTCGAACCTCGCCCGTAGGTTCCCAGTCTGCCGCTGCCGGCGGGGGCAAATCGGTGCCGTCCCATCCGGTCGATGGGAAGGCCAGCGTGCCGCCCAGCAACCCCTTTGCAGGTCGCGTCTCGACCAGCACCTGATCGCCCCGCCAGCCAAGCCAGACGATGCCGGTTCGTTGCGGCTTGGGCTTTTTCGCCAGCTTGCGCGGCAGGTCGGCCGCGATCCCCTGCGCACGTGCGGCGCAGAGGTCGAGCAGCGGGCAGATACCGCAGGCCGGGCTGCGCGGAGTGCAGATCGTGGCACCCAGATCCATCATCGCCTGCGCATAATCGCCCGGCCGCAGGGCAGGGGTCAGCGTTTCGGCGAGCGCGATCAGTTCGGGCTTTGCGCGCGGCAGGGGCGTGTCGACCGCGAACAGCCGCGCGACGACACGCTCGACGTTGCCGTCGACCACGGTTTCCGGCGCATCATGGGCGATGGCAGCAATCGCGGCAGAGGTATAGGCACCGATCCCCGGCAGCTCGCGCAGCCCGGCACGATCCGTGGGGAACCCCCCTTGCGCGACGACGGCGCGCGCGCAGGCAAGCAGGTTGCGGGCACGCGCGTAATAACCAAGCCCGGCCCATTCGGCCATGACATCGGCGTCATCGGCTTCGGCCATCGCCTTCACATTCGGCCAGAGGGCGGTGAAGCGCTCGAAATACGCCTTTACCGCGGCAACCGTCGTCTGCTGCAGCATCACTTCGGACAGCCAGACACGATAGGGATCGGCCCGACCCTGACCCGGCGGGACGCGCCACGGCAGAACCCGCGCGTGGCGGTCATACCAGGCCAGAAGACGGCGCGAGACCTCGTCCGTGCTCAACTTCGCGTCACGCATTATTCAGGTTTGTTTCAGGCCCGAAGGCTTTCATCGACGCGCCGTGCCGCTTATTGCTGAGAAGGTCACGAACCATAGGGGCGAGGATGGCGCGCCGTAAAGACAGCTTGGCCGGTGAACGCGCTCCTGCGCGCCGGATGCGCGGGTTCGAGGCGGCAGCGGCGCTGGTCGCCCCGCGCGTCCAGCGCGCGGCCGAAGGTCGCGGCTTCGCTGTCGCGCGTTTACTGACCCAATGGGCCGAGGTCGCGGGCGCGGATATCGCCCAGGTCACGCGCCCGGTCAGGGTCGGTTACGGCAAGGGCGGCTTCGGTGCGACCCTGACTCTGCTGACCACCGGTCCGATGGCGCCGATGGTCGAGATGCGGCTGCCCGCTTTGCGCGACCGGATCAATGCCTGTTACGGCTACAACGCGATCCAGCGCATCGTGTTGACCCAGACCGCGCCCGAAGGCTTTGCCGAAGGGCAGGCGTCCTTCACGCCTGCTTCGACCGCTGAACCTGTTGCGCCGTCCGAAGAAGACTGCCGGCAGGCCGACGACGTCGCGGCCCGGTTCGACGATCCGGCGCTGGCCGAGGCGATGGCGCGCTTCGCCCTGAATCATGCGGAGCGTCTTGCCCGCAAAACCCGAAAGGACATTTCATGCTGATCCGTTCCACCCTGACCGCGCTGGCCCTTGTGCTGGCCGGACCCGCGCTGGCGCAGGACGCGACGACCGAGGCGCCGGCCGCTGATGCCGGCACGACTGAGGTTCCGGCCGAGGCGACCAATGCCGAGGCGCCCGCGGCCGAGGTGCTGCCCGATATCGCGCTGGGGGCCGAGGACGCGCCGCTGACGATTTACGAATATGCCAGTTTCACCTGCGGGCATTGCGCGAACTTCCATGACGAGAACTTTCCGAAGCTGAAGTCGGAATACATCGACACGGGCAAGGTCCGCTTCATCCAGCGCGACATCTATTTCGATGCTGTCGGGCTTTGGGCCGGGATCCTTGCGCGTTGTGGCGGTGACGACAAATACTACCCGATCGCCGACATGCTGTTCGATGAACAGAAGACATGGCTGTCGGGCCAGAGCGGTGACGAGATCGCGGGCAACCTGCGCAAGATCGGCCTGAAGGCTGGCCTGACCGAAGATCAGATGAACGCCTGCTGGGAAGACACCGCCAAGGTTGAGCAGCTGGTCGCAACCTTCCAGACCAACGCGACCGCAGACGGGATCGACGCAACGCCGACCTTCATGATCGGCGGCGACAAGGTCAAGAACCAGCCGTGGGATGACATGAAGGCGATCATCGACGACAAGCTCGCCGAAGCGCAGAACTGAGCGACATCGCAGCGCCAAAGAACGCCGGTTCCGTCAAACGGGGCCGGCGTTCGTCGTTGCGATCCGCGCCGCTACTTTCTGTTTGGTGCCTGACAATTCCGTGATATTTCCGCCTTGTTCACAGGGTTCGAACAAGGGGCAAGGTAAGAGCATGATCAAGGAATTCAGGGACTTCATCGCCAAGGGCAATGTCATGGACATGGCGGTGGGCATCATCATCGGTGCGGCCTTCACCGCCATCGTCACCTCGATGGTCAGCGATCTTCTGAACCCGATCATCGGGATCATCACCGGCGGAACCGATTTCAGCGACAAGTATTTCGTGCTGTCGGGCACCGCGCCCGAGGGCGTGGGGCTGGAAGCGGCGCGGGCGGCGGGTGCGAACGTGTTTGCCTATGGCTCGTTCTTCTCGGCGGTCATCAACTTCCTTATCATCGCGTTCGTTGTGTTCCTGCTGGTCAAGGCGGTGAACCGGATCAAGGACGCGGCGCTTCGCAAGGAAGAGGTCGTGCCGGGCGCGCCCGCGGGCCCGACGCAGGAAGAACTGCTGGCGCAGATCCGCGACCTTCTGGCGACCCGCGCGGCCTGACGTCGCGTTAAGCAATCTGAACGGCAACACCAGCGTCCGGTGCCGCGCAACAGCGCAACACCGGACGCTGTCTTTCGGCCAGCATTTGCTGGGTTTGGTGAGTCACAGCCCGTACACCGCGCGTACACAGGCTGTACACAGCCTGTACACAGGCTGCGAACGTGCGGTTCAGGAAGCGTTAAGGGATCCCGGCTGCGCCGGGATGCCTCCGGCGGGGATATTTTCCTGACGGATGAGAGGGTTGGGCTGTGAAGGACCGTGTTGCGCGACCATCAGCCGGCATGAAAAGGGGCGCGGCCCGATGGCGCGCGCCCCGTAGCGTTCAGGCGTTGTCGATCAGGCGGCGAGCAGATCGTCGGGGGTGATCGCCTCGAGGCTTAGCGCCTCGCCCACCGGCAGCGAGGTCAGCTTGCCCTGATGCGTCGACAGTCCCGCGCGCAGATGCGGGTCGTCCTGAATCGCCTGCTTCCAGCCCTTGTCGGCCAGCGCGAGCATGAACGGCATCGTTGCGTTGCCGAGCGCGATGGTCGAGGTGCGCGCGACGGCGCCGGGCATGTTGGCCACGCAGTAATGCATGATCCCGTCAACTTCGTAGATCGGGTCCTGATGCGTGGTCGGTTTCGAGGTTTCGAAACAGCCGCCCTGGTCGATGGCGACATCGACCAGCACCGCGCCGGGCTTCATCGTGGACAACTGCGCCCGGCTGACCAGTTTCGGCGCGGCGGCGCCCGGGATCAGGACGGCGCCGATGACCATGTCGGCCTGGGCGATCTGTTCGGCAATGTTGGCGCCGCTGGCGAATTGGGTGCGAAAGACCTGTCCGAACATGTCGTCGAGTTGCCGCATCCGGGGCAGCGAGCGGTCCAGCACGGTGACTTCAGCGCCCATTCCGGCGGCGATCCGTGCCGCGTGGGTGCCGACGACGCCGCCGCCGATCACGGCGACGCGGGCCGGACCGACGCCGGGAACGCCGCCCATCAGCACGCCGCGTCCGCCATTGGCCTTCTGCAGCGTCCAGGCGCCGACCTGAGGGGCCAGACGGCCGGCCACTTCGGACATCGGTGCCAGGAGCGGCAGGCCGCCCATGCGGTCGGTCACCGTCTCGTAGGCGATCGAGGTCACGCCGGAGCCGAGCAGATCACGGGTCTGATCGGGATCGGGCGCGAGGTGAAGATAGGTGAACAGAAGCTGGCCTTCGCGCAGCATCGCGCGTTCGACCGCCTGCGGTTCCTTCACCTTTACCACCATCTCGGCCTTGTCGAAGACGGTCTCTGCGTCACCCGCGATCTCTGCCCCTGCGGCGGTGTAGTCGGCATCGGGAAAACCCGAGCCGATGCCGGCCCCGGTTTCGACCAGCACCTTGTGGCCGTGCGAGACCGCCTCGGCCGCAGCGGCAGGCGTCAGGCCGACGCGAAATTCCTGCGGTTTGATTTCCTTCGGGCAGCCGATGAGCATGGTGACCTCCTGTTCTGTGCGTTTTCGGCATTGTCGCACGGACGGCGCCGAATATGTGACGAAACGCGCCCGTATCCGGTCGGGTTCGGCGAAGATCCTGTTGCGCAGGTGCCGGATGCTCGAAGATACTGCGTCGATGGCACAGATGGATGAAACGGACCTGCGTATTCTGCGGGTCCTGCAACGCGACGGCCGAATCAGCAACGCCGATCTGGCAGCGCAGGTGAACCTGTCGGCCAGCGCCTGCCACAAGCGCGTGCGCCAGCTTGAAGCTGCGGGGATCATCCATGATTACGTCGCGCTGCTGGACCGCCGCCGCGTCGGTTGCCCCACAATGGTCTTCGTTGAGATCACCCTGTCGGGGCAGGCCGACGAGGTGCTGGAGGGTTTCGAGCGGGCGGTGCGCGGCATACCGGACGTGCTGGAATGCCATCTGATGTCGGGTGCGGCCGACTACCTGTTGAAGGTCGTCGCCCGCGATACCGAGGATTTCGCCCGCATTCACCGCCAGCATCTGGCCAAGCTGCCGGGCGTGCAGCAGATGCATTCATCCTTTGCGCTGCGCACGGTCTTCAGGACGACGGCGCTGCCGCTATAGGGCTGTGCCGGTCGCGGTCGGTTTGGGCCCGAATGTCCCGATCGCATAGGCGAGCATGGCCGACATGAACACCATCTCTCCACCATCCTCGAATACGCCCGAAACCCGGCTGAGGCCGAGACCCAGATCACCGTCGACATGACCCGCAAGCGAGTGAACCAGATCGAAGGCCACGGCGCAGATCACGACGCCGCCGAACAGCGCCAGAAGCGGCACGATCGCGCGGCGCACCGGGGGCGAGGCACGCCACCATCCCAGCGCCATCGGAACGATCAGGATCGAACCGGCAAAGAGCCAGTAGACGATTTCCAGAAAGTAATACGGGATTCCCAGGTCCTGGATCGCAGCAGGCAGGAACAGGTTGTTGCTTTCATGCATCTGCAGTGAATCATCGGCGAGGCAGTAGGCGAACAGGACCGCCAGCGCGATGAAGACGATCTCGCGCCGTTGCGCGTAGGCCCAGAGCATCAGACCGACCAGCGCGACCCAGCTGGCGTAGTTGACGATTTCGCCCAGCGTCCAGTCATTGCCGATGTTGAAGAATGCCGGGCGGTCGATCGGCATTCCCACCATGGTCGCAACGGTCGGGCCGACATGGGCGGCGATGATCGCCAGATCGAGGGTGAGAAGGACGGCGAGCCAGCCAGGCGCGAAGACCGGAATCGGATCGTCAGCGGGCACCGCCCGACGGGCGGTGGTAGAAAGCGAGGCGTTGAACATGACATTAAACCAAACAAATTGTGACACCCCTTGCTGGGCGCCCAAGGCCCGTCGAGTCAACCCGTGCGGCCGGTTTGGCATTGATATTGCATCAAAAAGCAAAACCCCCGCCGGGGCGGGGGCTTCGTGATTTCGGTATCGCGTCTGTCGTGACGGCGCCATCGCGTGGCGCTTGCGCGAGGACCTTACAGCGCGCCTTCGCGCTGGGCCTTCTTGCGCGCCAGCTTGCGGGCGCGGCGGACGGCCTCGGCCTTTTCACGGGCTTTCTTGACCGACGGCTTCTCGAAATGTTGCCGAAGCTTCATCTCGCGGAAAACACCCTCGCGCTGAAGTTTTTTCTTCAGGGCACGAAGCGCCTGTTCGACGTTGTTGTCGCGAACGCTGACCTGCATGTGGTTGTCACCACCTTCCTAGGTTAAAGTTACGTGTCTTTGCAGGAACCTGCCCCATAACAGCGGGGAACCGGCCTGTCCAGTTTTACATTGAGGCTCAGATGACCGACAGCCGCGACCTTCTGATCGACGCCGCCCTGACCCATGTCCCGTTCGAGGGGATGAATGCGCGGGCGCTGGCCGCGGGTGCGCGGGATGCGGGCATCGCCCCGGCGATGGTGCCGGTACTGGTGCCCGATGGCGGTGCCGGGCTGGCCGCGGCGTATCATCGGCGGGGCGACGCCAGGCTGGCCGCGTGGATGGAAGGCGCGAATTCCTCGGGTCGTTTCCGGGACCGGATCGCCGAGGCCGTGTGGCAGCGCATCCGGATGGCCGACCGCGAACTGGTCCGGGCTGGCGCCGCGACGCTGGCGCTGCCGCAGAACTCGGCCCTGGCCGCGCGGCTGGTCTGGGAGACGGCGGACGTGATCTGGACCGGGTTGGGTGATCCGTCCCGCGACGTGAACTGGTATTCAAAGCGCGCGACGCTGGCGGCCGTGATCGGGTCCAGCGTGCTCTACTGGCTGGGCGATGACAGCGCGGACCAGAAGGCGACGCGCGAATTCATCGACCGCCGCATCGACGGCGTGATGGGGTTCGAGAAGGTCAAGGCGCGGCTGCGCAACCTTCCCGGCGCCGAAACGCTGACCGGGATCGCCACCGGCTGGATCCGTGCGCCCGAACCCCGCGACCTGCCCGGAAGAACCAAGGAGAAGACATGACACCCGACACGATGAAGGCGATCGAGATCGCCGGTCCCGGCGATGCCGACCAGCTGCAGGAAACCAGCCGGCCAGTGCCGGTGCCCGGTCACGACCAGATCCTGATCCGGCTGGCCTGGGCGGGCGTGAACCGCCCCGACGTGCTGCAGCGGCAGGGCGCCTACAAGGCGCCACCGGATGCGTCGGATCTGCCGGGACTGGAATGTTCGGGCGAGGTCGTGGGCTGCGGTGCCGGCGTGACGCGCTGGAAGAAGGGCGACAAGGTCTGCGCGCTGCTGCCCGGCGGCGGTTATGCCGAATACGCCGTCTGCAATGCGGATCACGCACTGCCGGTCCCCGAAGGCATGTCGATGCAAGAGGCGGCCTGTCTGCCCGAGACCGCCTTCACCGTCTGGTCGACGGTGATGATGCGCGGCGGCCTGCAGGCGGGCGAGCGCTTCCTGGTCCATGGCGGATCGTCCGGGATCGGGACGATGGCGATCCAGATCGCCAAGGCGATGGGCGCGCGCGTCTTCGCGACGGCCGGGTCGGACGAGAAATGCAAGGCGTGCGAGGATCTGGGCGCTGTCGCGATCAACTACAAGACCGACGATTTCGTCGAGGTGCTGAAGGGCGAGGGCGGTGCGGACCTGATCCTCGACATGGTGGGCGGCGATTACATCCCGCGCAACATCAAGGCGATGGCCGACGATGGGCGGCTGGTCTTCATCGCCTTCCTGGGCGGGCCGAAGGTCGAGCTGAATTTCGCGCAGATCATGCTGCGGCGGCTGACCATCACCGGCGCGACCTTGCGCCCGCAATCCGATCTGGCCAAGGCGCAGATCGCGGATCAGTTGCGAGAGCAATTGTGGCCGTTGATCGCGGCGGGCAAGGTCAAGGTCCTGATCGACAGTGAGTTCGATCTGGCGAACGCGAGCGACGCCCACCGGCGGATGGAATCCAGCGGCCATATCGGCAAGATCGCAATGAAAGTGGCGGGCGGCTAAGGGCCGCACATTCCGCTGGAACGCGGCGCGGGGCGCGCTAAACCAAGGCCATGGCCGACCGCGCCGATTCCACCATCCTGCAGCCTGTCCTGCTGCGCCCCTCGCCGGGGTTTCGCGATTTCGCGACGCTCGGCGGGCTGGAGGCGTCCGTCCGAGGCACCCTCGTCGCCGTCTGGCCGCTGGAGATGTATGCGCGGCTGGGCAGCAAGGCGTCGGTGAGCTGGGCCTATTTCGTCGTCGGCTGCGCCTCGCTGGCGGCCGGGCTGGCGGTGCCGGTGCTGGCCCGTCACATCCCGCGGCGCTGGCTTTATACGATGGGTGCTGGGCTTTACGTCATCGCGATGGTGCTGGCGATCGTTGGCGGGGTCTGGCTGACGCCACTGGCGCTGCTGGCGATGGGTATCGGCGTCGTCACGAACCAGATCTGCGTCAACGCCTATCTGATGGACTACATCTCGCGTCGCGACCTGGGCCGGTCCGAGACGCTGCGGATGTTCTATTCCGCCTTGCCGTGGGCGATCGGGCCGGCGGTCTCGGTCACGTTGTGGCAATACTGGCAACCATTCCCCTTCGTGATCGCCGCCTGCGCCAGCCTGCTGATGCTGGCGAAGTTCTGGCAGCTTCGGATGGGCAACGGCAAGGCGATCACGCGGGCGCGCAGCACACCGCCGCATCCACTGGCCTATCTGGGCCGGTTCCGGGCGCAGCCGCGGTTGGTCGCGGGCTGGATGTTCGCGGTGATGCGATCGTCGGGCTGGTGGATTTTCGTGGTTTACCTGCCGATCTTCTGCGTCGAGGCGGGCCTTGGCGATCGCATCGCGGGCCTGGCCTTCGCCACCTCCTCGCTGATGCTGTTTCTGGCGCCGCGGATGTTGCGGCTGCAGCACCGCATGACGCTGCGCCGTTCGATGATCGCGGCCTTCACCGGCGCCGCGATCTGCTTTGCGCTGGCAAGCTTTGGTGCCTGGTGGCCGTTGATGGCTGTCGGGGGCATCCTCGCCGCATCGGTCTTCCTGGTGTCGCTGGACGCCTTTGGCTCATTGCCGTTCCTGATGGCGGTGAAGCCCGGTGAGCGGACCGAGATGAGCGCGATCTTCACCTCGTTCCGCGATGTGTCGGGCATCCTGACGCCGGGCGTCGCGTTCCTGATCCTGCTGGCGACCGGCTCGATCCCGCTGGTGTTTCTGGCCTCTGCGATCGGCATGGCGGCGATGGCTCTGCTGGCGCGACGGTTGAATCCCAGGCTGGGTGTGGGGCCGGGGCCGCGCGCCGTCGCGGGCCAGAAGGTTTCGCCAAAGGTGGCTTAGCGCACCGCTTCCATCAGCACTGATCCGCGCGAACAGTCGCGGCGCACGTCGGGTGCGCAGTCGCGCGGTTCAAGATCGCGGGTCAGGCAGATGCGGACTTCCTGCAGCGCCTCGCCGCGGCAGGTCACGGTGATGCCGTCGCGGGCCAGGTCGGCGTTGGCTTCGATGAACGCGTCCTCGATCACCGCGGGCGGCACGCTGACATCGCGGTCGAGCGCGTCAAAAAAGGGTGGAATGGGTACCACCGCGGCCGCGTCGCGGATCGCCTGGTAATAGGCGCGCGCCGAAAGACCCGAACAGCGGCCGTGCTTCTGCCATTGATACCAGGCCAGTCCGCCCGACCCCATCACATCCGCCATGGCCTGACTGTCCCGGCGCGACGGGTCGCGTTCGGACGTCGCGCAATCGGATGGCCAGCCCTGTTCGTATTGCGGCCACAGGCCGTGGACGACGAAGTCGATCTTGCGGCCCGCATCGCATTGTTCGGCATCGCGCGCATCGCCCGTCGCCGCGCACCAGGCGGGCGACCATGACAGGGCGAGCACGTAATAGTCGAATTCGCCCGCCACGTCTGTTCGGGCCACGTCTGCCGCTGCTGCGGCGGGCATGGCAAGGCCGAGCGTCAGGCAGGCGGCTTGCAGCGTCTTCATGGCGTCTCCGGTCACGAACAGGCGCTAGCCTAGACAGCGCCCCGGCGTCCCACAATGCGCGAATCCCCTTTTCGCGGGCACGGGGAATCGTTATATCACCCGGCAATTCCCCCCGAAGACGCAGACAGGCATCCGCCGAAAGCCGTTTTCCCGGCCCGGGACAGGTATGAAGGAGAGCACCATGAACAAGCCGCTGATGGCACGTGCCACCGCCGTCTGGCTGGTGGACAACACCACGCTGAGCTTCAAGCAGATCGGCGATTTCACCGGAATGCACGAGCTGGAAATCCAGGGCATCGCCGATGGCGACGTGGCAACGGGTGTGAAAGGGTATGACCCGATCGCCTCGAACCAGCTGAACGCCGAAGAGATCAAGAAGGGCGAGGCCGATCCCGCCTACAAGCTGCGGCTGAAGCACAACCCCGCCTCGGAAGGTGAGGAAAAGCGCCGCGGCCCGCGTTACACGCCGCTGTCCAAGCGCCAGGATCGTCCTGCGGCGATCCTGTGGCTGGTCAAGTTCCATCCCGAACTGACGGACGCGCAGATTTCGAAGCTGGTCGGCACCACCAAGCCGACGATCCAGGCGATCCGCGACCGGACGCACTGGAACATCCAGAACATCCAGCCGATCGACCCGGTGGCGCTGGGCCTTTGCCGTCAGACGGAACTGGACGCCGCCGTGCAGAAGGCCGCCCAGAAGAAGGCTGCCGAAGGTGGCGTGATGTCGGACGACGAGCGTCGCAAGCTGGTCTCGACCGAGACCTCGCTGTCGATGACGGACGACGCTCGGTTGCCGACCGCCATTGCCGGGTTGGAGAATTTCAGCCTGAGCGATGACGGCGACAAGGCCGATCGGCGCGAGGAACTGGACGCCGAAAGCTTCTTCAAGAAGCCGGCTGCCGATGTGTCCGACGATGCGGACGAGGATGGCGAGGGCGAGGACGGCGACTCCCGCTGATGGAGCGTCGCGACCTGCCCGAGCGGCCCGGCTGGCGGGACGAGGCCGAACGGCTGGGCTTCACCTTCGCCGACATGCACGGCCAGCCCTATTGGGACGAGACCTCGGCCTACGTCTTCACGTTGGCCGAGATCGAGGAGCGGATCGAGGACCCGGCGACCGAATTGCACGCGCTGGTCCGCGAGGCGGTGGACCGCATCGTCGCGGACGAGTCGCTGATGGACCGGATGGGGATTCCGGCGGGCTTTCGCGACCTGGTGGCGCAAAGCTGGCGGGCGGGCGAGCCCGAGCTTTATGGCCGGATGGACCTTGCCTATGACGGCGAGGGTCCGGCGAAGCTTCTGGAATACAACGCCGACACGCCGACCTCGCTTTACGAATCCGCCTCGTTCCAGTGGTTGTGGCTGGAACAGCAGATCGCGGCGGGCGTGCTGCCCGAGGGCGCCGATCAGTTCAACGGCATCCACGAGGCGCTGGTCGAGCGTTTCACCCAGATCGCGGCGCCCGGCACCGACATCCATTTCGCCGCGATGGCCGACGCGCCCGAGGATTACGCCACGGTCGAGGCGATGGCCTGGGCCGCGCGCGAGGCGGGGATGGGCGCGCATTACACCGATCTGCAGGCAGTGGGACTGAGCGATCAGGGCCAGTTCGCCGACGCCGATGATCGGGTGATCGGCACGCTGTTCAAGCTTTACCCGTGGGAGGATCTGTTCGCCGACGAGTTCGCCGCGCATGTCGGTCCGTCGGGTGTCCGGATGATCGAGCCCGCTTGGAAGGCGCTGGTGTCGAACAAGGCGATCCTGCCGGTGTTGTGGCAGATCGCGCCGGGCCATCCCAACCTGCTGCCGGCGTTCTTCCATGACGATGTCGCCGACGCGTTGGCGGGTCGCGGTGCCGGAAAGGCGCCGGGCTTCGATGCGGTGGCGGACCAGATGGCCGCGGGCCATGTGATCAAGCCGATCTTCTCGCGCGAGGGGGCGGGCGTCCGCATCGTCGAGGGCGGCGATACGACCGAAGCCTCTGCCGACCGCGACTACGATCGCCACCCGTTGATCGTGCAGGGCTATGCGCCCTTGCCGGTGCTGGGTGGGTTCCGTCCGGTCATCGGCGCCTGGATCGTGGGAGAGACCTGCGTCGGCATGGGTATCCGCGAAGATGCCAGCCGGATCACGCAGGATCTGTCGCGGTTCAAGCCGCACGTGATCCTGGATTGATTGCCGCGGCGCCCGTGCGCCCCTATATTTGCTGAACCAAGGGGAGGTCTCATGCGCAAACGGTCCCGTCACGTCTCGCTCGCCATTCTGGGCGCTGCCGCCTTCGGGCTGGCTGGCTGCAAGTCGCAGGAAACCGACGCGCAGGCTTTCCCGGACGAGGCGTCCTGCGTCGCGGCGGCCGAGGAAGGCAGCCTTTTCTTCACGGTCGAGGATTGCCGGACGACCTTCGCCGAGGCGCAGCAGAACCATCTGGAAACCGCACCGCGCTATGACAGTCTCGAAGTCTGCGAGGAACAGCATGGCGAGGGCAATTGCGGTGGCGACCCGGCAGCGGCGCAGCAGGGCGGCGGTGGCGGATCGATCTTCATGCCGCTGATGATGGGCTATCTGATCGGCTCGATGATGGGCGGAAATCGCGGCGTGATGAGCCAGCCCCTGTCGCGCACTGCCAATGGCGGCTTTGCCACGCCCTCGGGCGACACGCGGCTCAGCACAAATACCGGCGCGGGCAAGGCGCCGGCCAATGCCTTCAACCGCGCGCCCACCACGATGGGTCAGCCCCCGATGAGCCGGGCGACCGTCGCCCAGCGGGGCGGTTTCGGCAGCACCGCCGCATCCCGCGGAAGCTACGGCGGCTGACGGCCGTCTTCGTCTTCACATCAGTATCCTGCGGGGGTCCGGGGGCGCAAAGCCCCCGGCGCGTCGATCAGACCGACAGGCAGATGTATTTCATCTCCAGATAATCCTCGATCCCGTGGCGGCTGCCTTCGCGGCCAAGGCCCGATTGCTTGACGCCGCCGAAGGGCGCGACCTCGGTCGAGATCAGTCCTGTATTCACGCCGACGATGCCGTATTCCAGCGCCTCCTGGACGCGGGTCATGCGGCTGACATCGCGGGCATAGAAATATGACGCCAGGCCGAAGATCGTGTCATTGGCCTTCTGGATCGCCTCTTCCTCGGTCTCGAAGCGGAACAGTGGTGCGAGCGGGCCGAAGGTTTCCTCGGTCGCGACCTTCATGCTGTCCTTGACGCCGGTCACGACGGTCGGCTGGAAGAACAGCCCTTCCATCCGCTTGCCGCCCGTCACGATCTGACCGCCGCCGTCCAGAACGTCCTTGATGTGTTCCTGAACCTTCTCGACCGCGTCTTCATTGATCAGCGGACCGGCCTTGGCGTCCTCGTCAGCAAGCCCGTCGCCGACCTTCAGATCATCCACGGCCTTCGCAAGCTTCTCGGCGAAGGCGTCGTAGACCCCCGACTGCACATAGATGCGGTTCGCGCAGACGCAGGTCTGACCGTTGTTGCGGAACTTCGACGCCATCGCGCCCTCGACCGCCTGATCCAGATCGGCGTCGTCGAAAACGATGAAGGGCGCGTTGCCGCCAAGCTCCATCGAGCATTTCATCACCTGATCGGCGGCCTGGCCCAGCAGGATGCGACCGACCTCGGTCGAGCCGGTGAAGGTCAGCTTGCGCACCAGATGATTTTCGCAGAATTCTTTGCCGATGTCGGACGACCGGCTGGATGTCACCACGCTGAACAGGCCCTTGGGCAGACCCGCGCGTTCGGCAAGAACCGCCATCGCCAGCGCCGACAGCGGCGTTTCCGCGGCGGGGCGCGAGACCATGGCGCAGCCCGCGGCCAAAGCCGGTGCGACCTTGCGGGCGATCATCGCGTTCGGGAAGTTCCACGGCGTGATCGAGGCGCAGACGCCGATCGGCTGGCGGATCACGGTGATCCGCTTGTCGGCCTGATGACCCGGGATCGTCTCGCCGTAGATGCGCTTGGCTTCTTCGCCGAACCATTCGATGAAGCTGGCGCCATAGGCGATCTCGCCCTTCGCCTCGGCCAGGGGCTTGCCCTGTTCGGCGGTCAGGATGCGGCCCAGATCGTCCTGATTTTCCATCATCAGGTCGAACCACGCGCGCAGGACCTTCGCGCGGTCCTTGGCGGTCTGCCCGGCCCAATCCTTCTGCGCCTTGGCCGCCGCGTCGATGGCGCGCGCGACCTCTGCCCGGCCCAGATCGGCGACCTTGCAGATCACGTCGCCGCGCGCGGGGTTCGTCACATCGAACGTGGCGCCGTCATCGGCATCCACCCACTCGCCCGCGACATAAGCGCGCGTTTCCAGCAGCGAGGGATCGTTCAGGAGCATCTTCAGATCGGTGGAATGTTTGGTCATCGTCGCCTCCAAGGCCGTATTCGGGCGCAGATCACCACGCGCCCCGCCCAATGTCAAAGCGACGCGCGCGCCGCCATCGCGCTCAAGCGGGCGTTAACCTTCGACGCAAAGATGTGAAGAGGGGAGCGGAACGATGCGCGCGGATCAAAGGTTGGATGGCCATGCGAGGCCCGCACGGGCCGGAAACAGAAGGAACAGTCTCATGCGTAACCTGTTCGCGACGACCGCCCTTATCGCGACTGCCATGGCGGGCGCAGCATCGGCACAGACCATGGCCACGACCAGCACCGATCTGAACGTGCGCTCGGGGCCCGGTGTCCAGCACGACGTGATCGGCTACATCGAAGGCGGCGACGAGGCGACGGTCGAAGGCTGCATCGAAAGCGCCAATTGGTGCGAAGTGCAATTCGAAGGCGGCACCGGCTGGGTCTATGGCGATTACCTGAACGTCGGGCTGGGTGAAGAGGTCAAGCCCCTTTACCCGAACCGGACCGAGGCGCAGGTCGCCGTGATCGAAGCCCCGGCTGAGGATACGAACGCCGCACAGGATACCGCGGTCGGCGGTGCGACCGGCGCCGCCATGGGCGCGCTGGTCGGTGGTCCCGTGGGTGCGGTCGGCGGCTCGACCGGGGCGGCAGCGAATGTCGAGCCTGCGCCGGAAGTTCAGACCTACGTGGTCGAAAACCCGCAGGAGCCGGTGATCCTGGATGGCGAAGTCGTCGTCGGCGCTGGCGTTCCCGATACGGTGACGCTGTACGATGTACCGGACTATCCGGATTATCGCTATGTCACCATCAACGGACAGACGGTGCTGGTCGAACCCGACAATCGCCAGATCGTCTATATCTATCGCTGAGACGTTCCCGCTTGGCGATCTGTGGGGGCGGGGCCGACAGGTCCCGCCCTTGCTCATGAGCTGAGGCTGGACCAGCAGGGTTGAAGGTCGCGGTCGGCAGGACGCGCGGCGTGAACGCCGCGCGCGATGGCGCGGGCCATACATGATGCGGCGGCGTGGCCGAGGCCATAGGGATCGGTCGCCGGATCCAGCGGGCGTGCGCCGGTCGAGACGGCGAAGATCAGGTCACCGTCGAACGGGGTGTGGCTGGGGACAAGCGCGCGGGCCATGCCGTCATGGGCTGCGGTCGCGAGCCGTTGCAGCCCGGCCTTGTCCAGCGCGGCGTCGGTCGCGACGATGGCGATCGTCGTCGCCTCTGCCAAGCGCTTGCCCGGCGTCGGCTCCGTCGCGGCGGGGAAGCGGTCCGGCAAACCGATGCCGCCGAATTCGTCGTCCAGCTCCCAAGGAGCCGCCCAGAAGTGGCGCGTCTCGCCCACGGTGGGCGAGCCGAGCGCGTTGACGACGACCAGTGCGCCGACGGTGTGGCCGCTGTCGAGGATCGCGGAAGCGCTGCCCAGCCCGCCCTTGAGCCAGCCGGTCAGGGCACCGGTGCCGGCGCCGTGCGTGCCGATGGCGAAATCCTGTTCCGCCGCCTCCAGCGCGGCACGGCCGAGCGCGGGGTAGGGGTTGTCGTCCCACGCCTTGTCGCCGCCGTTCAGCAGATCGAAGACGATCGCGCCCGGAACGATGGGCACCCGCGCCGCACCCACCGCAAAGCCCCTTCCGGCGGCAGCGAGGCCGGCCATCACGCCATCGCATGCGGCAAGCCCGAAGGCGGATCCGCCCGACAGCACCAGCGCATCGACGGCCGGAACCAGCTTGTCGGGAGCGAGGAGATCCGTGTCCCGCGTGCCCGGCGCCCCCCCCATGACGTGGACGGATGCGGCGAAGGGGGCGTCACCCGTCAAGATGGTCACGCCGGATTTGAGCCGCCCGTCCGCCGCATTGCCGACGCGCAGGCCCGCGACATCGGTGATCAGGTTGCGGGGTCCGGCTCTCATCCCGCCTGCGCCGCCGCGCGGGTCTCGGACAGCGTCGCGCCTGTGGTCAGCGCCTCGGGGTCGAGCCGCAGGTCGATCAGCGCCAGCGTGCCCGCGTCCCGCGCGCGGGCGAAGGCATCGGCGAAATCCGCCTGGGCCGTCACCGTCTCACCATGTCCCCCATAGGCGCGCGCGAGCGCCGCGAAGTCGGGATTGAAAAGGTCGGTCCCCGAGACGCGGCCGGGATAGGTGCGTTCCTGATGCATGCGGATCGTGCCGTAGCGGCCGTTGTTGGCGACCAAGACAATCACCGCGACACCGTGCTGGCGGGCGGTCGAAAGCTCGTTGATCGTCATCTGCAGATCGCCGTCACCCACGACCGCCACGACGACCCGGTCCGGGCATTGCAGCTTGGCCGCGATCCCGGCGGGCAGGCCATAGCCCATGCTGCCTGACGTGGGCGCCACCTGCGTGCTGGCGCGTTTGAAGCGGAAATAGCGGTGGATGAAGGATGCGAAATTGCCCGCGCCGTTGGTGATGATGGCATCATCGGGCAGGTTCGCGGACAGCCAGCAGATCACCTCTTCCAGCTTGACGTCGCCCGGTGTCTCTCGCGGGGTCTGCCACTCTTCGTATTGCGCGCGCAGCCTCGAGGTCCAGTCGTCCCAGCGGCGGCCGGGTGCGGGACGGCGCGACAGTTCCGCCAGCGCCTGGCGTGGGCAGGCCGGGATCGCGGGGTCCGCGCGCCACAGATGCCCGATCTCGTCGGGGTCGGGATAGACGTGGATGATGCGCCGGCCCTGATCCTTGGGGTTCATCAGCGTGTAGCCCGCCGTCAGGGTGTCCGAAAGCCGCGAGCCGAGCGACAGGATGCAGTCGGCCTGAGCCAGCGCCTTGCCGATGCGGTGGTTCATGCCGACGCCCAGATCGCCCGCGTAATGGGGCAGGCGATTGTCCATGTAATCCTGCCGCCGGAAGGGTACCGCGACGGGCAGCCCCCAATTTTCGGCAAAACGGGCAAGGTTGTCGGAATCGTCCTGCGTCCAGAACGCGCCGCCGGGGATGACCAGCGGGCGTTCCGAGGCCGTCAATGCCTCGGCGATGGCGTCGCACTGCTGCGCGGAAAGGCCGCAGATCGGCCGCGGACCGGGGGCAAGGTCTGGAACGTCGCATTCCTCGGCCAGCATGTCCTCGGGCAGGGCCAGGACCACGGGGCCGGGGCGACCCGACATCGCCAGATCGAAGGCGCGGGCGACATATTCCGGAATGCGGTCGGTCTGGTCGATCTCTGCCACCCATTTCGCGAGGCCGCCGAACATCTGGCGGTAATCGACCTCCTGGAAGGCTTCGCGATCGCGGTCGCCGCGCGCGATCTGTCCAACGAACAGGATCATGGGCGAGCTGTCCTGCTTGGCCACATGAACGCCCGCGCTGGCATTGGTCGCACCGGGACCCCGGGTCACGAAGCAGATGCCGGGGCGCCCGGTCAGTTTCGCATGAGCCTCTGCCATCATCGAGGCGCCGCCTTCCTGGCGGCAGACGACGTTCTGGACCCCGCTATCCACCAGCCCGTCGAGGACCGCGAGATAGCTTTCGCCGGGAACGGAAAAGACGCGCGATATGCCGTGCAGCCGCAAGGCGTCCACCAAGATCTGTCCGCCGTGTCGCATCGCCCGCTCCTTCCAACTGGTTCGGGGGGCACATTGGCCGGGCCGGGGGCGGGGGGCAAGGGGCGGGGCCTTTACACGCCGGTGAGGCGCGCCTATCTCTCGCCGGTCATGGCCCAGGATGCGGAAAACAAGAATTACAAGGTGATCGCCGAGAACCGGCGGGCACGGTTCGATTTCGCAATCGAAAGCGATCTGGAATGCGGCATCGTGCTGACCGGGTCCGAGGTGAAGTCGCTGCGCACCGGGCAGAGCAACATCGCCGAAAGCTATGCGACCGTCGAGGACGGCGAGTTGTGGCTGATCAACGGCCATATCGCCGCGCTTAACCAGGCCGGGGTGTTCGGGCACGAGGAACGGCGCAAGCGCAAGCTGCTGGTCAGTCGGCGGGAACTGGCCCGTTTGTGGCAGGCGATCGGCCGCGAGGGCATGACGCTGGTACCGCTGGTGATGTATTTCAACCATCGCGGGCTGGTGAAGCTGAAGATCGGCGTCGCCAAGGGCAAGAAGACCGCCGACAAGCGCGAAACCAGCGCCAAGCGCGACTGGAACCGCCAGAAGCAGCGGCTGCTGAAGCAGAACGGCTGACGCGGCGGCATTGCGAGCGCGGGCCGCAATCGCTAAACGGTGGGGCGTCCGGTCAATGGGGGGCGTGATCCGATGAGCGACGATCCGAAGGTGCTGGTCTCGACCGGCTGGCTGGCCGACCATCTGAAGGACCCGGACCTGCGTGTGATCGATGCCAGCTGGCATCTCCCCGCTGCCGGGCGTGATGCGCAGCGTGAATACGAGGCCGGGCATATTCCCGGCGCCCGCTTCTTCGATATCGACGCGATCAGCGACAAGCGCTCGACCCTGCCGCATATGGCGCCCACGTCCGAGCTGTTCATCAGCCGCCTGCGCGCGATGGGTGTCGGCGACGGTCATCAGGTCGTGGTCTATGACCAGTCGGACGTGCGAAGCGCCGCGCGCGTCTGGTGGACCTTCCGTCTGATGGGCAAGACCGATGTCGCGGTGCTCGATGGCGGTTTTGCCAAGTGGCAGGCGGAAGGGCGGCCGGTCGAGGACATGCCCCCGGTCATGCGCGACCGACACATGACGGTGCAGCGTCATGTCGGTCTGGTCCGCGACGTGACACAGGTCGCCGCGGCCGCGAAGCTGGGCGATCACGCCATCATCGACGCGCGCAGCCCGGAGCGCTTTCGCGGCGAGGCGCCCGAACCGCGCGAGGGTCTGCGCAAGGGTCACATCCCCGGCGCGCGCAACGTCCCCTTCGGCACGCTTTTCAACGCCGACGGCACGATGAAATCGCCCGACGACCTGCGCGCCATCTTCGAGGCGGCCGGCGTCGATCTGTCGAAACCCGCCATCACCACCTGCGGATCGGGCGTGACCGCCGCCGTGCTCAGCCTTGCGCTGGAACGGATCGGGCACCGCGACCATTCGCTTTATGACGGAAGCTGGACCGAATGGGGCAGCTTCCCCGACCTTGCCATCGCAACCGGAGACGCCTGATGCTGTCCAGCCTGCAACCCCAAGCCCCCGACAAGATCCTGATGCTGATGGAGGAGTTCAAGGCCGACAGTCGTCAGGGCAAGATCGACCTGGGCGTGGGCGTCTACAAGGACCCGCAGGGCGTGACGCCGGTGATGCGCGCGGTAAAGGCGGCCGAGAAGCGCATCTGGGAGGAACAGACCACCAAGGCCTATACCGGGCTGGCCGGCACGCCGGAATATCGCGCGGCGATGGCCGGGCTGGTGTTGGGTGACGCGCCCAAGGATCGGCTGGCATCGGTGGCGTCCGTCGGCGGGACCGGCGCGATCCGGCAGGCGCTGGAGCTGGCGCGGCTCGCGAATCCGGACCTGACCGTCTACGTGTCGGACCCGACCTGGCCGAACCACCTGTCGATCATGAAGTTCATGGGCCTGCCTTTCGTCGAATACCGCTATTTCGACAACGAGACCCGCGGCGTCGATTTCGAGGCGATGAAGGACGACATCGCAAAGGCGGGCAAGGGCGACATCGTGCTGCTGCACGGATGCTGCCACAACCCGACCGGGGCCAACCTGACGCTAGACCAGTGGCGCGAGGTGATTGCGATCCTGGAAAAGTCCGGCGCGGTGCCGCTGGTCGATCTGGCCTACCAGGGCTTCGGCGACGGGATCGAAGCCGATGCAGAAGCCACGCGGCTGGTCGCGAAAGGCCTGCCCGAGGTGCTGATCGCCGCATCGTGCAGCAAGAATTTCGGCATCTATCGGGAACGGACCGGCATCCTGATCGCGCTGGCGGATGGCGAGCAGGCGCGCGATCTGGCGCAGGGTTCGATGGCTTATCTGAACCGACAGAACTTCTCGTTTCCGCCGGATCACGGGGCACGGATCGTGACCACGATCCTCGAGGATCAGGCGCTGAAGTCGGATTGGCAGGCCGAGGTGGAAGAGATCCGCACCACGCTGCTGGCGCTGCGCGAACAACTCGCGTCGGAACTGCGCGACCTGTCGGGCAGCGACCGCTTCGACTTCATCGCGCGTCATCGCGGCATGTTCTCGCGGCTCGGCGCGACGCCGGAGCAGGTGGCGGCGATGCGCGAGGATGCGGCGATCTACATGGTCGGCGATTCGCGTCTGAACATCGCTGGACTGAACCGCGAGACAGTGCCGGTGCTGGCCCGCGCCATCGTGGAAGCCGGTCTTTAGGATCAGAACGGAGGGCGGGCTAGATGCCCGCCTTCTGACGGGCCAGCTTGGCTTCGATATAGTCGCGCAATTCCTCGACCTCGGTCCGGCTTTCGGCAAGCCCGTCCAGCGCGGCTTGCAATTCCGCCTCGGTCTCGGCCAGCTTGCGACCCAGATCGCGTTCCACCTCTTCCAGTCTTATCAATGCGCGGTCGCGCGCTTCCTCGGCATCGTGGATTTCCTGCGCCATCCGGTCCAGTTCACCGATATCGGCCTTGGTCGGACGGGTCAGACGGTGGATCAGCCAGCTTGCGAACCAGCCCAGAACGAAAGCCGCGAACAGGATGATCGCAGTGGCCGTGATGAATTCGGTCCGGTTCATTCGGCTGCCGTCCCATCCCCTGTTGGCGTGTCATCGGTTTCATCCGCGCCGACTTCGTCGGGCCGTGCAGTGGGGCGCGGCGTGTCGTCGTCGGGTGTCTCGACCGGTACCCTAGCGTTTTCGTCTTCGTCGGTGAAGGCCTCGGCGACATCCTCGTCCGCGCCGACGATGGCGGGGGCGATTGTTGGCATCTGCGGGCCGGCGAAGGCGGGCGCCTCGGTCTCCGATCCGGGTAGAGCGATTGCGCCGGCACGAACGGCCTCGGCGGTGATCGCCCCGTTGGGCTGGGCCGTCGCGACCTCGTCAGCAGCAGCGGCGGGGTCGGGTGCCGCGCCTGTCGTGCCGGTCACTGTTTCCGGCTCTGCGAGCGGTTCGGTGCGGACGGGAAGGGCGGACAGCAGCCGGAATTCGATACGGCGGTTCGCCTCACGCCCGGCTTCCGTCTCGTTGCTGGCGATGGGCTGGCTTTCACCGTAGCCGCGTGCGGTCAGGTTCGCGCCCGGTGCGCCGGCTTCGGTTATCGCGGTCAGAACCGCCTGCGCGCGGGCGCGCGACAGGTCCGCGTTGAAACCTTCGGACCCCTGCGAGTCGGTGTGGCCCGCCAGCTCGATCCGGAAGTCGCCGCAATTCTCCATCGTCTCTGCCAGGGCGGCGAGGGTCGGTTCCGCATCGCCGGCGATCACCGACTTGTTCGGTTCGAACCCGATCGCCGATTCCTGCATCGTGCGATTCAACGCATCGACGCATTCGGTCCCGTCAGGAAGTCCCAGGGTCGGGTCCAGACGCGGGTCGTACCGGATCGACAGCTCGTAGGCCGACCCCGCGCCCAGTCGCTGCGACAAGGCGGCGGTGATCTTGTCGGATGCCTGCTGATCGCCCGAGGTGCCGGAAAGTGTGACAAGGTCCGGGGTCACCGCGACGGTACCGTTCTTCAGGGGCGCCATCGCCTCGATCCCGGCGATCACCCGCAGCGCCCAGCCGGATGGCACCTCGACATCATTGCGCAGACGGGCATCGATGCTGCCGAACCGGGCGCGGGCAAGGCTTTCGACCGCCTCGCCCATGCGCTGGTCGCCGATCGGACCCTGCATCGTCAGCGTGCCGTCATTGCTGGCCGTGGCGGTGAATTCGGCCGGACCGGTGGGCGCGGCCTCGGCCTGTTCGTGGATCGTCTGCAGCGAGAAGACCGGCGGCAGCGCACCTTCCAGTCGCGCCGCGACCTCTGTCGCGCGCGGATCCTCGATACTGGCCGGGATGGTCAGCGCCACGTCGGCGTCCGCGATGGTGATCGTGCCCGCGCCAAGCGCCGCGACGGCATTGACGCCGGCGACGGCGGCGCGGCCCCAGTCGGGAGAGGGTGAGCCGAGGCCAATGGTGCAGCCGGGCTTGCCGGTGACGCCCGCGCGGATTGCGGCCTGCACGATCGCATCGCGGCTGTCTTCGGTATCGGCGGAGCAGGCGTCGAATCGCGCGCCCTGATCGTCGATGAGGAAGCGCAGGGTGAATGGCGCGATCACGGGGCGGGGGGCTGAAATGTCGGCGGCCAGCCGGACGCCGTCTGGGCGCGCGCGGTTCAACTCGGTCTGCAGCCTTGCCTTTTCGTCGGCGCTGTCGGTGATCGCCGTAACACTGACGGCGCCCGGCTGGATCGAGACCTTGGCGCGCGGCGCCATCTGCGCCACCCGCAATCCGTAATCGAGCGCCGGAGCCCAGCCATCGGGCACGGGGTAATCCGCCGCCTCCAACAGGTCCGTCACATCCGGTGCCGCCGTCTCGCTTTCCAGACGCCGCACCACCGCGGCACGGTCCGTCCCTGCGGGAACGAGCCCGATCAGCGAAATGCCGGCGTCGTTGCGCAACAATTCGACCTCGAAATCCGGGGGCGTGATCGGCTCGCGCGTGGCAATGTCCATCTGGTCCACGATGCGGTTCGCATCGACGGCCGTGGCCGCGCGGGTCATGGCGCGAAAGCGATCAGCCTCGGTCGGGGCGGTCCCGGCCAGCTGGACCTGCAGCCCGTCGGTAGCGACCTCTACCCAGTCGAGCCCCTCGGTCTGCAAAGCGAGCCGCACATCGGCGCGCGAGCGATCTTCCAGGACGGTCGCGGCGGCCTGCGCCCCGTACCAACACGCCGCGCCCGCGCCGCCCAGTGCCACGATCGTGGCCAGTGCAGAAGTCAGGCGGGAATGACGGGAGGGCATCGGCAGCCTCGGGATTGTTGACGATGCGCAGGATGTAGGCCCCGGTCCCCCGGATCGCAATTACACGATTCCGGCAATGGCGAGAAACAGCGCAAGGATCAGGCCTGCATCGCGGTTCGACTTGAAGAGCCGCAGGCATAGCGCACCGTCCGCCGTGTCGAGCGTGTGCATCTGCCACAGAAGATGCGCGCCGAATCCCGCGATGCCCGCAAGCCCGATCAGCGCGGCTGAAAACTCCCCGCGCGCCGCCAGCAGCATCGCGACGGTCAGGATGGCGAGCGCCAGCGCGGCGAAGCGGGCAAGCCAGCGCGGGCTGTCGTCGCCCCATAGCCGGGCGGTCGATTTCACGCCGATCAGCGCGTCATCCTCGGCATCCTGATGGGCGTAGATCGTGTCGTAGAAGATGGTCCAGGCGATCCCGCCCAGCCAGGCCACGAAAGGAGCGAAGTCCAGCCGCCCGGCATGGGCGGCATAGGCCAGCATCACGCCCCAGTTGAAGGCGAAGCCCAGAAACAGCTGCGGCCACCAGGTAAAACGCTTGGCGAAGGGGTAGATTGCGACCAGCGCGAGCGAGGCGATGCCAAGCCAGATCGCGGCGGGGCCAAGCGTCAGCAGGATGACGAAACCGATCAGCGACTGCGCGATCATCCAGGCATAGGCCGCGCGCAGGCTGACCCGACCCGAGGGCAGCGGACGTGACCGCGTGCGCGCCACCTGCGCATCGATATCGCGGTCGGTGATGTCGTTCCACGTGCAGCCGGCCCCGCGCATCACGAAAGCGCCGACGGCGCAGGCGATCACGATCCAGATGTCGAAAAGGCGTGGGCCATAAGCGATCATCGCCAGACCCACACCCCACCAGCATGGCAGCAGCAGAAGCCATGTCCCGATCGGCCGGTCGGCACGGCTGAGCCGCAGATAAGGACGCGTCGCGGGCGGGGCCAGCCGGTCCACCCAGTTGCCGGCGGCGGCATCGGCGACGCGGTCGCCTGACGGGGCATCCTCGACGCTGTCTGGCGTTTTCGTCTGCGCTTCCATAGCGTGCCCCCGATGGGAAAGGTCCGGCTGTACATAGATCACCCGCTGGCTGCGGGACAACCCGTGGCCCTTGGTGGGCCGCAGGCGCATTACCTGTCTGGGGTGATGCGGCTGGGACAGGGTGCCGAGATCGAGATCTTCAACGGTCGCGACGGTGCATGGTCCGCGCGGATCGATGCAGCGAACAAGCGCGGCGGCACGTTGACGGCCTTGGCGCAGGTGGCGCCGCAGCGCGACCCACCCGATCTGTGGCTGCTGTTCGCGCCGATCAAGAAGGCGCGGACGGACTTCATCGTCGAGAAGGCGGCGGAACTGGGCGCCGCACGGATCCTGCCGGTGCAGACCGAGTTCACCAATGCCGAGCGCGTCCGGCAGGACCGCCTGCAAGCCCACGCGGTCGAGGCGGCCGAGCAATGCGGCGGCACCTTCGTTCCGCCGGTCGATGATCTGCAGCCATTGTCGCGCCTGCTGGATGGCTGGAGCGCCGGACGCCGCATTCTGTGGGCGGATGAGGCGATGGCGGGACCTGCCGCGACGCTGGCCGGATTGGCGCCGGGCCCATGGGCGATTTTGATCGGTCCCGAGGGCGGCTTTTCGGATTCCGAGCGCGCGCGCCTTGCGGCGATGGATGGCGTGACGCGGATCAGCCTTGGCCCTCGCATCCTGCGCGCGGATACGGCGGCGGTCGCTGCGCTGACGCTTTGGCAATCGATGCTTGGTGATTGGGCAGTCTGAAACCGCTGGGCCGCAGCGCCCGATTGTAAAAATTTCGTTAAAACGGGCGCTTATGCAGATGCTGCATAGCGGCATTGCGGATTCTGTGGCTGGTGGGCGCTGGGCGCCGCACCTAGATGCAGGGCATCCGAAACCTGCCCGCCGGAAGGGCAGAACTGAAATCAGGTGACCTATGTCTGCGATCGATACAAACCGCACGCTGGCCGGTGTGGCTTGTCCGCCCTATGGCTACAATCTCTGGCTCAAGCTGACCGCGTGGAATGACGCGCGGGTGACACGCAACAGCCTGCACCGTCTGACCGACCGCGAGTTGGACGATATCGGCCTGTGCCGTGGCGATATCGAGGCCGTGGCGCGCCGCCGCTAAACCTCGGCCAACGCGAACGAATCGACCCCCGACCGTCCGGCGGGGGTTTTTCCATGCGCGATTGTCAGTGGTTCAGCCGCGGCTCATGGTCAGCGTGACCCACTCGCCCAGATCGTCGCGGCGATCCAAGCCGAAGCCAGCGGTCTTGTAGGCCTCGATGACATCCTCGGCCTGCTCGGTCAGGATTCCGGACAGGACAATCTTGCCGCCCGGCGCGACATGCTCAGCCATGTCGGGGGCCAGATCGATCAGCGGCTGCTTCAGGATATTGGCGACGACGAGATCAAAGGGCGCGGCTTCATCCAGGGTCGGATGGTGAAAACCGGTCGCCTCGATACAGACCACGCGTCCATCCAGCCCGTTCGCGATCACGTTGGCCGCAGCGGTGTCGACCGCGACCTCGTCGATGTCGCTTGCGAGCACGGTGATGGGCCACAGACGCGCCGCCGCCATCGCCAGAACCGCCGTGCCGCAGCCAATATCGGCGACGCGGTTGGGCGAAAATCCGTCGCGTTCCAGCCGGTCCAGCGCTTCGAGGCAGCCCTTCGTCGTGCCGTGATGACCCGTGCCGAAGGCCATCGCCGCCTCGATACACAGCGCCTCGACACCATCCGGGACGCGATCGGCGTCGTGACTTCCATGAACGAAGAAGCGACCCGCCTCGACTGGCGTCAATTCGCGGCGAACGTGGGCAACCCAATCGACGTCCGGAAGCTCGGAAACAACGAACGGGTTCGCGTCATGGGCTGCCGCCAACAGCGCCAGCGCGATTTCGTCGGGCGCATCGAGGAAATAGATGCCTACCTCCCACCGATCCGACCCGTCCTCGATCTCGAAGACGCCCGAGCCGACGGGCTCGGGCACCAGATCCTCGCAGGACTCCGCCAGCGATTCGGCGCGGGCGCGGCCTGCGACATGGGTCAGCGCGGTGAAAGTCGGCATCGGGGCCTCAGATCGGGTCGTGGTTGGGGACCGATGCCTTAACGCCCGTCCCCTTCATCGCGCAATAACCCGCGGGATTCTTGTGCAGATATTGCTGGTGCGATTCCTCGGCGGGGTAGAACGGCGCCTTGTCGATGATCTCGGTCGTGATCTCGCGATACCCTTCGACCGCAAGACGGTTGTTGTAGTCGATCATCGAGGCTTCGGCCGCCGCGCGCTGGCTGTCGTTCATCACCATGATCAGGCTGCGATACTGTGTGCCGACGTCGTTGCCCTGCCGGTTCCCCTGGGTCGGATCGTGGTTTTCCCAGAACAGTTGCAGAAGATGCTCATAGCTGATGCGCGAACTGTCGAAGACGATGCGCACGACCTCGGCATGGCCGGTATCGCCGTTGCAGACCTGACGATAGGTCGGGTTCTCGGTCTGACCGCCGGCGAAGCCGACCTCGGTCATCCAGACACCCTCCTGCTGCCAGAACAGCCGCTCGATCCCCCAATAGCAGCCCATGCCGAAGATCGCGACATCCATGCCGTGCGGCACCTCGGCGTCCATCGGCCGGTCGAAGATTGCATGATTGGTCATCACCCGAATCCTTTGTCGTTTGCGCCACAACGCAAAGCGGACCTTGCCGGTTCAGCTTGCGAAGAGCCTGCTTGAGACCCTATCTGGCGACGGATGCGGCGAATTGCCAGAGCCGGAGAACAGCATGATCGATCTTGCCGGATGGGCCGAGCGCCTGGGCGACCTGAACCTTGACCTGCTTTTCGGAGTGTTGACCGGATTGCTGCTGGGTTTTGCGGGTCAGCGATCGACCTTCTGCCTGCGCTCGGCGATGGTTGAATTGTCCCGTGGACAGGCACGGCGACGCTTTGCGATCTGGCTGCTGGCCTTCGGTGCTGCGATCCTGGCGGTTCAGGCCGCCGCGCTGGCAGGCTGGTTCGATTCCGATGCCGCGCAACTGATGCGCCAGCCCGGGACGCTGTCGGGCGCCGCCATCGGCGGGCTGGTCTTCGGCGTCGGCATGGTGATGGCGCGGGGCTGTTCGGGGCGGCTGCTGATCCTCGCCTCGACCGGCAACCTGCGTTCGGTCACGGCGGGTCTGATCTTTGCGCTGACGGTGCAGGCGACGATGTTCGGCACGCTGGCGCCGGCGCGCCGGCTGCTCGCCGGGCTGTGGACCACCGGGGTCGAGGGCAATGTCGATCTGCTGGCCGCGACCGCGACGGGTCCCTTGGGGGGCGCGATCCTCGGCGTTGCGCTGATCGCGCTGGCGGCCTTTCTGGCGCGCCGCCATGAGGTGTCGGTCACGACGGGAACCTGGGCGTTGCTGACCGGGGTCGCGGCGGCCGTCGGCTGGATCACCACCTATGCGCTGTCGCAGGTCGCGTTCGAGCCGATCACCGTTGAATCGGCCACCTTCGCCGCGCCGTCGGCCAACCTGCTGATGACGCTGCTGTCGGCCGATGCGGTCCGCAGCTTCTCGCTGGGGCTGATCCCCGCGGTCGTTGTCGGCGCATTCCTGGGCGCGCTGGTTGGCCGAGAGCTGAAATGGGAGGGTTACGGCAGTGCCGCCCAGATGCTGCGCTCGATGAGCGGCGGGGCATTGATGGGCTTTGGGGGCACCCTGGCCGGCGGCTGCGCGATCGGCGCGGCCTTGTCCGGGACCGCGATCTTCACGGCGAGCGCCTGGCTGGCGCTTTTGTGCTTCTTTCTTGGCGCGTGGGCGGGGGACTGGATCTTCGATCGTCGCGCCGCCGAAACGCACCAGCAGGTTCGCGTCCAGCGCTAGGGCCTAACCGCCGCTCCGTGGATGGGCGGCGCGATAGACCGCCATCAGATGCGCGTCGTCGACCCCGGTATAGACCTGGGTCGTCGAAAGCCGCGCGTGGCCCAGAAGCTCTTGGATCGTGCGAAGGTCCCCGCCTGCCGACAGCAGATGCGTGGCGAAGGAATGACGCAGCGCATGCGGCGTGGCGGTTGGTGGCAGGCCCAGCGAGTGGCGCGCGCGTTCCATCGCGGCGTCCATGACGCGAATGGCCAGCCGGCCGCCCCGGACACCCCGGAACAGCGGGAGGTCCGCCGCGAAGGGGTGCGGCGAAAGGCGCAGATAATCTGCGATCGCCTCGCGCGCGACGGGAAGCACCGGCACCTGCCGCTCCTTGCCGCCCTTGCCGCGCACGCGCAGCGCTTCGCCCATCGGCCAGTCGCGCCCATCCAGGGCCAGCGCTTCTGAAATCCGCAGGCCCGACCCATAAAGCAGCGTCAGCACCGCCGCGTCGCGGGCGGCGACCCAGGGCGTGTCATGACCCTCGCCCGCCATCGCGATCACGTCGCGGGCCTGAACCGGCGCCAGCGGGCGGGGCAGCGAACGGGCATATTTCGGGCTGCGCGCCGCTAGGGCAGGCGAAAGGTCCAGTCCTTCGCGATCCGCGATCCAGCGCAGGAAAGACCGCACCGCGGATTGCCGACGTGCCAGCGAGCGCGCGCCAAGCCCCCGTCCGCGTTCGGCGGCGGCGAAGGCGCGCATATCGGCGGTCTTCAGATCACCCAGCTTGCCGGGCAGGGCAGGCTCGCCCCGATACTCTCCCAGAAACATCAGGAAGGCCGAAACATCGGCGCGGTAAGCGGTGATCGTGTGATCGGACCGGTCGCGGGTCGCAGCCTCGGTGTCCAGCCAGCGGGCCAACGCCTCCGCCATCGCGGGGGCGAGCGCCAGCTGACGGTGCGCTGTCATTCGCGCAGCCAGCCGATCAGCACCAGCCGGAACACCTGCCCGAAGAAGCGCAGCAGGTCGGTCCCTTGCGAGGGCGAAAAGCGGCCCCGGTCCGAGCTGCCGATCAGCAGCAATGCGGGCGGATGGCCCGGCCCCAGATCAAGCGGGATCAGCGCTTCGGACGCGACTGGCTGGCTGTGCAATTCGGCGGTGATATCGGCGACCGGACGCAGCGCGATGTCGTCACCGCGCGGGGTCCGCCGACCGGCCTCCATCAGCGTCCGGATCGTGCCTTCGGGCAAAACGGCGATCTGCGGTGGCAGCGATTCGTCGGCTGGATCGGATTCAATCAACAGGCGCAGCGTCTCGACCCGCAAGATCGGTGCCACATCTTCCTGAAGCGCGTTGACGAAGCCCGCCGCATCCTGCGGCTCCAGCAGGGCCAGAACCGCCCGATGGACGACCGCCGTGCCCGACTGGTTTTCGTAAGCCGCCGAAATCACGCCCTCATGTGCGGTCTCCAGCCGGTCGAGGCGGCTTTCCAGCGCCTCCATCGCGCGGCCGCGGATATCGATGACGTTGGCGCCGATTTCCGCTTCGCGCGCGGCGATCAGGGCGCGCATCAACTCTCGATCGTCGAGAAGCGCGGCGGGATCGGCCAGAAGCTTGTCGCGCGTCGCGGCGTCGAGCGTCCCGCTCATCCGAGCTTCTGCCCGATCGTCTGGCCGGTCTTGGCCCAGTCTGAATTGAACTGCGCCAGACCCTTGTCGGTCAGGACATGATTGGCCAGCGACTTGATGACGGCAGGGGGCGAGGTCATCACGTCAGCCCCGATCTTGGCGCATTCGATGACGTGATTCACCGTACGGATCGATGCGGCGAGGATCTGCGTTTCGTAGCCGTAATTGTCGTAGATCTCGCGGATGTCGGCGATCAGGTCGATCCCGTCCAGATGGATGTCGTCCAGCCGGCCGATGAACGGGCTGATGAAAGTCGCGCCGGCTTTCGCGGCCAGCAGCGCCTGCGCGGGAGAAAAGCACAGCGTCACGTTAACCATGTGACCGTCATCCGACAGCGCCTTGCAGGCCTTCAGCCCGTCCCAGGTCAGAGGCACCTTGACCGCGATGTTTTCGGCGATCTTGGCCAGATGCTTGCCCTCGCGGATCATGTCCTCGGCCTTCTCGGCCACGACCTCGGCAGAGACCGGGCCGTCGACCATCTCGCAGATCTCGCGGGTGACCTCTTCGATGTTGCGGCCAGCCTTGAGGATCAGCGAAGGATTGGTGGTCACCCCATCGACCATGCCCAGATCGTTCAACTCGCGGATCGCGTCCACATCGGCGGTATCGACGAAGAATTTCATGGCTGGTGTTCCCGTTCGCTGCGGTGACTGATTGCGGCGGTTCTAACGCAGATGGTTCGACGCGGGAAGGGTTGGCGCTGCCCTTCCGGTTGTGACAGAACGGGGCGCGTCTTTTTCCGGTGAAGGTCTAGCGTGGCAATCGAGCCGATCCATTTCGGACATGGCACCCGCATCGGCGTGCTGACCACCGAGCCCGTTGGCGTGCTGGATTACCTAGCGCCCGAAGGCGGCGTCTTGTTGGGCCAGCCGGTGCTTTGTCCGCTGGGACCGCGCCGGGTGATGGGGATCGTCTGGGGGCCCGGTCTGGGCGATTTCGACGTGGCGAAGCTGCGGCCTGTCCTGCGGACGCTGGATGCGGCGCCGCTGTCGCCGGGCTTTGTCGATTTCCTGGGCCGGGCTGCCGAATACACGCTGACGCCCTTGCCCCTGATCGCGCGGATGGCGCTGCGTGCGCCCGATCTGGACCGCCCGCCCGCCGCGCGTAAGGTGATCGTGCCGGCCGGCGATCCGCCCGTGCGGATGACCGAGGCGCGGCAGCGCGTGCTTGACGTGCTGGACGAACATGGCGGCGCGTCCTTTGTGCCCTCAGAACTGGCGCAGTTGGCCGGGGTCGGTACCTCGGTCGTGAAGGGGCTGGTCACCGCGGGCACACTGGCCGAGATCGAGGCGCCGCGCGATCTGCCCTATCCGCGGCTTGATCCGGCGCTGCCCGGCAAGCCGCTGGCTTCCGATCAGCAGGCAGCGGCGGATGCGTTGCGCGACCGGCTGCGGCACGGTGGCTACGGCACCACGCTGCTGCGCGGCGTCACCGGATCCGGCAAGACCGAGGTCTATCTCGAGGCGGTCGCGGAATGTCTGCGGGCCGGGCGACAGGCGCTGGTGCTGCTCCCCGAAATCGCGCTGTCGGCAGAGTTCCTCGACCGGGTCGAGGCGCGGTTCGGCGCCCGGCCCGGCGAATGGCACAGTGGCATCACCCGGACCGAACGCCGCCGGTTGTGGCACATGGCGGCGACAGGCGAGGTCGGGATGGTCGTCGGCGCGCGCTCGGCGCTGTTCCTGCCGTTCCGCGACATCGGTCTGATCGTCGTCGATGAGGAACACGACAGCAGCTACAAGCAGGACGACACGGTCTATTACAGCGCCCGCGACATGGCTGTGCTTCGCGGAAACATCGAAGGGGCGCAGGTGGTGCTGGCCTCTGCCACGCCCAGTCTGGAAACCTGGGTGAATGCGGCCAGCGGCAAATACGACCGGTTGGACCTGCGTGCCCGCTACGGCGAGGCGGAACTGCCGGACATGGCGGCGATCGACCTGCGCGCCGAAGAGATGCCCGGCGGTCAGTGGATCTCGCCCACGCTTGCCGACGCGGTGGCGACGCGGCTGGTGAAGGGTGAGCAGTCGCTGCTGTTTCTCAACCGTCGCGGCTATGCGCCGGTGACGCTGTGCCGCGCCTGCGGCCAGCAGGTCGGTTGCGACGATTGCGATGCGCGCATGGTCGAGCACCGCTTCCAGAACCGGCTCGTCTGCCATCAATGCGGCGCGACGAAGCCCATTCCCACGACCTGCCCGTCCTGCGGAGTCGAGGGGCGGATGGCCCCGGTCGGGCCCGGTGTCGAGCGACTGGCCGAAGAGGTGGCGGCGCGCTTCCCGGACGCAAGGGCGACGGTGCTGTCCTCGGACCTGTACCATTCCGCCCGTGCGCTGAAGGCGACGATCGCCGAGATCGCCGAGGGCGGGACCGACATCATCATCGGCACCCAGATCGTGGCCAAGGGGCACAATTTCCCGAAGCTGACGCTGGTGGGCGTGATCGACGCCGATCTGGGCTTGCAGGGCGCCGACCTGCGCGCGGCCGAGCGCAGCTTTCAGCTGATGCGGCAGGTCGCGGGCCGGGCAGGGCGGATGCCGGGCGATGCGTCGGGCCTTGCCCTGTTGCAGACGCACCAGCCCGAGCATCCGGTGATCCGCGCGATCCTGTCGGGCGAGGACGAAACATTCTGGGACGCCGAGGCGGCGGGGCGTCAGGCGGCGGGCATGCCACCCTTCGGGCGGTTGGCGGGCATCATCCTGTCGCATCCCGACTTGGCGGTCGTCGCGGACTTTGCACGGATGCTTGCAGCGAGCGCCGGCCCGATCGCGGCCGTCGGCGCCGATCTGTGGGGGCCCGCCCCCGCACCCATTGCGCGCATCCGAGGCCGCCACCGTTTCCGGCTGCTGATCCGCGCACCGCGGCAGGCGCCGATCCAGAAGGCGATCGCCGACTGGCTGGCCCCGATCAAGCTGCCGACCAACCTGCGTCTGTCGGTCGACATCGATCCACAGAGCTTCCTGTAACGGCAGGCTTGCTTTAAAAACAAACACTTGCCAATATGATGGCCGATCGACGGCGAGCGACAGTGAGTCTGGGAAAGCCTTAGAACGGTCGCCTACGTTTTGTCGGCAAATAAGTTGCCGCCGTCGCTGCAAATAAAAAAAATAAACCATTCCGCCCCATGAACGGCCCGCTGTTAACCTTTTGCGGGGGTCTCGCGAGCTTTCTCGTGACGGCGTCTTCACAAGTTCTTGGTTCATGGGGAAAGCATTATGAGTAAGACGTTCCTGTTTGCCGGCGCGACGATCATGTTCGCCGGTTTCGCTGCAAACGCCGCGACCATTCCGCCCAACACAGTCGGTTATACGCTGGGCAACAATGGCACCACGCTTCTGACCATTTCCGATCTGTCGACGCCGGGCAGCGCGACAGCGACGGCGATCACCGATGGGGCGGGCAACAAGGTGGCCCTGCACGGGATCACCTATCGCCCGAAGACGGGCCAGCTTTACGGCTATTCCGACAATGACGACTCCGCCTACCTGCTGGACACGCGGACTGGCGTGGCCACGAAGCAGGCGACATTGATGGGCGGCACCAGCACGACCGCGCTGGATATCGACTTCAACAACGTCCTCGACGCGGCGCGCGTGGTGTCGGGTGCGGACCAGAACATCGTCTACCGTCCGAACAACATGCCGCAGGACTTCGTCACCGCGACCCCGCTGTTCTACGCCGCAGGTGACGCAAACGAGGGCAAGGATCCGCAGATCTTCGCCAACGCCTATACGAACGCGGTGCCGAACCCGACGACCACCGTCCAGTACGGGATCGATTCCGGAACGGACTCGCTGGTCACCATCGCGAACAATGCCGGCACGCTCGGGACCGTCGGACAGCTGTTCCTGGACGGCAATCCGTTCGACGTTAGCTCGGATGGCGGTCTCGACATCTTCTCGCCGGCCGAGGGTGAGAACTTTGCCTTCGCCGTACTCAATGGCGTGACCGAGGCGTTCTCGGGCCCGTGGCTGTTCAGCCTGCCGTTGGTCGCCGATGCGATGGGCCGGATCAATCTTGACCTCGTGGGCGCGCTGCCGCGGTCGTTCGGTCAGATCGACGGCTTCGCCATCGCCCCGGTGCCGGTCCCGGCGTCGCTGGCGCTGCTGGGCGGTGCCTTGGGCATGATGACCGTCATGCGTCGTCGTAGGAACAAGGCGGAAGCCTGATCGCGATGAACGGGTCCGGGCGCTTCAGGATGCGCCCGGACCACCTCAGTTCTTCAGAACGATGCAGCGCCCGCCGATCTGTTTGAAGCGGATGCAGAACGCGTTGGCGTCCCGGCGCGATTCATACCCGACCTGCGCCGTATAGACCGGGCGGACGCCGCCCCGCAGACGCTTGCGCACATAGCTGACCCGCTGCCCACCGAGGATCGGTCGCAACTGCCGGTTCAACCGCGTGACCTGTTGCGCAGCACCCGCGCGCGAGGGATGCGAGGCGATGATGACGCCCCAGGGAAAGACCCGCGGCTCGGACACGAATTCCCGAAGGCTGCGATTGCCCGCCATCTCGATACAGGCATTGAGAAAGGGCGCGTCGTCGGATAGCGCCAGCTTGATCGCCTCGGCCGGGGGCGGATTGTCGCGCCAGGCCCAGGCATTGTGACCGGTGATCGCCTCGACGTAATCCTGGGTCTCGTAAGGCAGCACGGCTTCCTGTTCGATGAAGCGACGGGCGCGGTTCTCGCCGCCGTTATAGGCGACCGCAGCCAGACCGATATTGCCGAACGCATCCGTCAGGAAGCGCAGATACCACGCCGCCTTCGCGATGGCCTGCGCCGGATTGAATGGATCATCCAGATCGTACATTTCGGCTGTCGAAGGGATGAACTGGGCAATCCCGATGGCCCCGGCCGGGCTGATGGCGCTTGGCTCGAACCGGCTTTCCTTCCACAGCAGGCGGGCCAGGAAGCTGGGGTCGAGACGCTGCTCGCCGGCATTACGCTCGATCATCCGGCAGACGTCGGCGACGTAATTGTCGAGACGGATACAATCGCGTCCGTCATCGGTGCAGCGGATGTTTTCCGACAGGCGCGGCGGAGGGCGACCCACGATCGCATCAACAGCGGGACGGGCGGTAGCCGGCAGCGCCATCTGCGTCAGGGTCAGAAGGGTCAGCAGAAGGCGGCGCAACGGGCGGACCTAGGCAAGGGAACGGATGATCCCTGTTAGCAAGATCGGGTCATCGGGGAAACCGTCGCGATGCAGCGGCGGCTGCGCATCATAGGTCGTTCAGCCCTTCTTCCTCGAGGTTTTCGCGCCGCCGGTCTTGTCCTTCTTGTCTGCCTTCGCCTCGGACTTGCGGCTTGCTTCGGCCTCTTCGCGTAGCGCCTTCTTGGCGGCCTTCCGCGCCTGTTTTTCGGCATCCTTGGCGGCGGCCTTCGCTTCCTTGCGTGCGGCCTTTTCCGCCTCCTTCGCGGCCTTCCGCTCTTCCTTTTCAGCCGCCTTCGCAGCCTTCTTCTCGGCCTTGCGCGCTGCTTTCCCGGATGATTTCGGCTTTTCCTCGACCCGGACCGGAAGCGGACTTGCCTGCGACGGTGTGGCCGGCATCGGGGTGACGGGCACCGAGGCCGTCGCCGGTTTGCCGGTCGCTGCGGGTTTGCCCTTGGGCTTGGCGATGCGCCGTGCCTCGGGCCGCGGATCGCGCCCGGGCTTCGACTTGGCCTTGCGCGCGCTTTCCGCGCGGGCTGCGGACAGCACCGGCGCCGCGTGTGGCGCAGCTTCGCTCGGTGCTGGCGATGACGTCGCAGCCCCGGTTTCGCCGGAGACTTTCGCCTTTCGGCTTTCTGCTCCGCGCACTGTGAGCCCACGACGGCGGCGCTCGTTCGTCGCCCGCCGCAGGGCCGCGGTCAGAAGCTGACGGGGCGATTTCGCGCCGTCGGTGCCGGGCTGATCGCTGGCAAGACTGGCGGCGCCCAGCAGCGACCGGATCAGTGAAAGCAGTTCGGCATCACCCAGGCGATTGACGGCAGGACGACGGGCCTGCGCGGCCAAGGCACGCTGCTCGGCGCTCAGTGCGTCCTTCTCGAGACTGACATAGTTCGGCATCGCAGGCCTCGCGTCGCGAAAGGATTGCGCAGAATGTGCGTCAACTCTGCGTGCAAGGCAACGACAAAGCCCCGGCCGAGAGGGCCGGGGCTTTGTAAAATCGATGCTACGCGGTGCGGCTTATTGCACAGCGCTTTCGACCGGGCTCATCGCGGCGTAGGGGTCCATCACCGCCGTCGGTGCGGCAAGGGCGGCCGTCTGCGCCGCTGGCGCCGCGGCGGGGGTGGCAGCCGCTGCGGGAGCCTGCGCCTGCGCGGCCGGAACAACGTAGCCCTGCGGCGTTTCCACCATCGGGCCTTCCAGCGCCAGGCTTTCAGCCGGCGTGCGGACCTTCACCTGCGTCCCGATCTCTGTGTCGTCGAACAGGTCGATGATGTCCTGCTGGAACAGCCGGATGCAGCCGGCCGAGGTGGCTTTTCCGATCGAAGAGGAATCGACCGTGCCGTGGATCCGGTAATAGGTGTCCTGGCCGTTGCGGTAGAGATAGAGGGCGCGGGCACCCAGAGGGTTGTCGAGACCGCCCGAAAGACCACCGCTGACCGGACCGTAAAGGGCCGGGTTCGTGCGGATCATGTTGGCCGTCGGGGTCCAGCTGGGCCACGCCTGCTTGCGCGAGATGACCCCGTTGCCTGCGAACCCGGTGCCGGCCTTGCCGACGGCGACGCCAAAACGCATCGCCTCGCCGCCGGGCATCACGTCATAGAGCACGCGCGCATAGGGATCGACGACGATCGTGCCAGGTTCTTCCGGACCGTTATAGGGCACACGCTGACGCTGATTGCGCTCGTTCAGGTAGGCGCGCTTGACGGCGTTGATGGTGATCGGCTCGCCGTTCGGACCAACGTCCTGACGGGCCTGGTAGTAGCTCGGCAGCGGGGCGTCGGCCACCGGGGCCGCGGTCTCGGGCGTGGTCGGCGCGCAGGCAGACAAGCCCACGACGAGCGCCAGGCTAAGCGAGGCGATGCGCATCATATCATCCTTTGTTTCGACGGTTCGCCGCAGAGCAAACGCGGCAACCCAAAGCAGCAAATATCTGGTCCGGCAGGCGCGCCTTCAGGCAGTGAAGACGCGACTCGGGGATGGTCCATCAGCCCGGCTAGCCCCTTGTGCGTCAAGCCTAGTTGCGGAAATGTGACAAACTTTGCCGCCTGCCGTGACATTCCTGCACGGCCAGCGCGAGTGCGGAACAATGCGATCACCTTGATGTTATGATTTCAGAAGATGCGCCGGTCGACGCATCGCCATTCTTGGGCTTTCGGAAGGAAATGCCATGTCAATTATCGTTGCGATCATCATCGGCGCAATTGCCGGCTGGCTGGCCGGCGAGATCGTCAAAGGCCACGGTCAGGGTCTGCTCATGAACATCGTTGTGGGTATCCTTGGCGCGCTTCTCGCTTCTTTCCTGTTCCCCGCAATCGGTCTGGGGATTGGCGCCGAAGGATCGATCATCGGTTCGATCATCTACGCCACGATCGGGGCGGTGATCCTGCTTCTGATCCTGCGGCTTGTCCGCCGCGCCTGACAGCGCGCGAATTTCACGAATTCGAACGGCCCCGTCCCATAATCGGACGGGGCTATTTCCATTTCAGACCCTACCGCGCCCGCCGGCCCGTGCCGGTTGCACCGCGACGCCGCTCTGCCTAAGCTTCAAGGCAGGTTCCAGGACATTCCATGCCCGCAAGCGATTCAGCTTTCGCCCCGTTTCGCCACCGTGACTTCCGTATCCTGTGGAGCGCGACGCTGGTCTCCAATTTCGGCGGGCTGGTCCAGGCGGTGGGCGCGGCATGGCTGATGACGCAGCTGACCGACAGCGCCACTCTGATCTCTCTCGTCCAGGCGTCGAACACGCTGCCCATCATGCTGCTGGCGCTGGTATCGGGTGCGCTGGCCGACATCTTCGACCGGCGCACGCTGCTGATGACGGCGCAATTGCTGATGGTCACGATCTCGGCGCTGCTGGCGATCGTCGCATGGCAGGGCTGGCTGACGCCGATGACGCTGCTGACCTTCACCTTCCTGATCGGCGCGGGGCAGGCGCTGTACAATCCGCCATGGCAGGCAAGCATGGGTGATTTGGTGCCGCGCGCCGACTTGCCCGCTGCGGTGACGCTGAACTCGGTCGGCTTCAACCTGATGCGCAGTGTCGGGCCGGCGGCGGGAGGGATCATCGTCGCGGTCTTCGGCGCAGCGGCGGCTTTCGCGATCAACGCGATCAGTTATGTTCCGCTGCTGTCTGCAATGGTGCGCTGGCGACCCCAATCGCCGCCGCGCACCACGACGCCGGAACCCTTTTTCGCGGCGGTGGGGGCAGGGCTGCGCTACGTCGCGCTGTCGCCGAACCTGTTGCGGGTCATGGGGCGAGGGGCGCTGTTCGGTCTTGCCGCGATCTCGATCCTGTCGCTGCTGCCCTTGGTCGCGAAATCGCATCCCGAAGGCGGCTCGACCCTGTTCGGCGCGCTTCTGGGCTGTTTCGGATTGGGTGCCATCTTCGGCGCGCTGGTCAGCCCCCGTGTTCGCGCGCGCTTGACGAATGAACGGGTGATCCGGCTGGCTTTCGCAGGCTTTGCCGTTGCGACCGCGATCCTCGGCCTCACGGATTCGGTCTGGCTGCACGGTCTGGCGATGCTGCCCGCGGGCGCCTGCTGGGTTCTGGCGCTGTCGCTATTCAATGTGACAGTGCAGCTCTCGACGCCTCGCTGGGTCGTGGCGCGCGCGCTTGCCCTGTATCAGACCTTCGTCTTCGGCGGCATGGCCGCAGGGTCGTGGCTATGGGGTGGGATCGCCGGCGCCTACGGTGTTCAGGCGGCTTTCCTGTGTGCGGCGGTGCTGCTGACGACGGGCGCGATCATCGGCCGCTGGTTTTCGGCGCCCGAATTCGGCACGCTCGATCTCGATCCCGTGCGCAGCTTCCGCGAGCCTGATCTGCGGCTGGACCTGCGCGGCCGTTCGGGGCCGATCATGGTCATGGTGGATTACCAGATCGCACAAGCGGATACTCGCGCGTTTCTGGACCTGATGCGCCAGCGGCGCCTGATCCGTAGACGCGACGGCGCCCGGAACTGGGCCCTGCTGCGTGATCTGGAAAATCCGGAAATGTGGTCGGAATCCTATCACATCGCGACTTGGGACGAATATGTGCGCCATAATCTGCGCCGCACCAAGTCCGATGCCGAGGTGACGGTGGCGCTACGCGCCCTGAACCGGGGCGAAGGCGGCCCGGTCGTCCATCGCCTGATCGAGCGTCATACCGTCACACCGTCCGACGACATGCCGCTGCGCGGGAAGATAGAGGTGCCGTAGGCCCCGTGGCCCTCAGGTGATCGCTTCCAGCCGTTCCTTCGACATGTCGCCTGGCACCAAGGTCAGCGGGCAATGAAGCGCCGAGACATCGCGCAAAAGCCGGCTCAGGATTGGGTTCTGGCCGCCCTTGTCGCTGGCGAGACCCAGAACGACGATCCCGATCTCACTGTCCTCGGCCACCTGCGCCAGCAATTCGTCGGCCGGATCGCCCTCGCGAATGACCAGTTCCGGCTCGACCTTGGGGCGGTCGCGCATCCATTTGGCGAAGACCTCGAAATGCGCTTCGATCCGTTCGCGCGCTTCGGCGCGCATCACTTCGGCCACGCCGAAACCGTGCTGAATGTCCTCGGCAGGGATCACGGCCAGCACGACCACGGCGCCGCCGGTGTTGGCCGCACGCATCGCTGCGAAGCGCATCGCGTTCAGGCACTCGCGCGAATCGTCCAGCAAGACCATGAATTTTCTCATGTCCGGGAAGTCCTTCGGCCAAATCTTGCCTGAATAACCGTCCAACAGTGGCCGATGTGCAAGCATCGTGCAAGTGTCGCCGCCGGGCGTCTTGCCTTCGGATGTTCATTGGTGAACGTCTATGGTAGCGACACGATGATGCAGGCGCGGCAAGCAGGTCTGGAAGAATTCTGTGACGATCCACCACGATTGGGACAATACCGACCTTCATCCGTTGGAAGGCTTTCAGCGCATTCCGACCGGCTGGTTGGGTGCAGGCCCCGCACGTGCGGCAGAGTTCGTCGCCATGCCCTGGTCCAAACGCATCTTTGACATCGTCGCGGCGCTGATCCTGCTCGTTCCGCTTTCGGTTGTCATGGTCGCCGTCGCGGTGATCCTGAAGATCTCGGAAGGCGGCCCGATCCTTTATCGCGCAGAACGCGTCAGCGCACCGGGCAAGCTGTTCATCCAGCTCAAGTTTCGGACGATGGCGCGCGATGAACAGGATCGCGGCGCGACCGGCGCGCACAAGCATTGGCGGATTACCAGGCTCGGCCATATCCTGCGTCGGAGCCGTCTGGACGAATTGCCGCAGCTTTTCAACATCCTGAAGGGCGACATGAGCTTCGTCGGCCCGCGTCCGCCGCTGCCGGAATATGTCGAGCGCTTTCCGATGGTTTATGCGCAGGTGCTGAAAAGCCGACCCGGCGCTACGGGCCTGGCGACGCTGATCTATCATCGGCACGAAGATCGGATCATGGCAGGCTGCCGCAGCGCTGAGGCGACCGAAGATGCTTATTACCGCCGCTGCCTTCCGGCGAAGCTGCGGATCGACCAGATCTATCAGCAGCATCGCACCATGGGCATGGACCTTTGGATCATCTGGCACACGATCAAGATCGTCGCCTCGCGTCGTGATGAACGCGTGCGGCGGCGTGGCCGCTAGGTGCTATTCCCTGAAAGGCTCGACCGGGTAATCGACGCCGGTCAGATACAGGCCCTGGGGCGGGCAGACCGGCCCGCACGCGGAGCGATCCTGCGCAGCAAGCGCGTCGGCGACGCGTTCCGGCGGCCAGGACCCCGCCCCGACCCGTTCCAGCGTACCCACGATAGAACGGACCTGATTGTGTAGAAATGACCGCGCGGCAAGGTGGAAGCGGAATTCCGCCCCGTGCGGCAGCGCAACCTCTTCGATCTCGATCGCATCGAGCGTCTTTACGGGACTCTGAGCCTGACACATGGTCGAGCGAAAGGTGGTGAAATCGTGCTGCCCGAGCAGATGTGCCGCGCCTTCACGCATTGCATCGGCATCGAGCGGATTCAGAACCTGCCAGACCCGTCCGCGATCATGGGTCACGGGTGCGCGACGTGCGATCAGGCGAAAGGTGTAGCGCCGTCCGACGGCCGAAAACCGCGCGTGGAAATCGTCGGGCACGCGCGCGGCGGACACCACGGCGACGGGGGCGGGCTTCAGGTGCCAGTTCAGTGCCTCGGACAGACGAAACGTGTCCCACTCCTTGGTCAGATCGGCATGGGCGACCTGACCGGTTGCGTGTACGCCCGCATCGGTGCGCCCCGCCGCAGCGATCCTCATGCCGTCGGCAAAGCCCGGATCAAGCGCTGCCAAAGCCGTCTCGACCGCAGCTTGGACCGAGGGTTGATCGGCCTGCGCCTGCCAGCCCGCAAACGGGCGCCCGTCATATTCAATCTTAAGCGCGTAGCGGGGCAAATCAGCGGCGAACCTTGGTGCGTTCGGGGTCCAGAAGGATGCCGGCCGCGAACGGGTCGTCGCTGCGATCCTCGACGGCCGGACGATCCGACGCGGTGACGCCTTCACGCGCGAGGCGGTCTCGCAGGACAGAGATCTCGATATCCAGATCGGTGCGCCCGCCCGAGATCAACTGTTTCGTGCGCGCGGCGAAATTCGTTTCCAGATCCGCCAGCAGATTTTCCCAATCGGCCCTTGCGCGATCGTCGTGCGTTTGTACGTAGAGATCGGCGAACTTCACCGTCGCGTCGCGTGCGCCCAGCAGATAGACGCCCATGTAGCGACGAACCGCGCCCAGATCGCCGGGATCCTGCTGCACCTGTTCGAAGAGATCGTGGACGATGGCCTGAAACATCGACACCCGCGCCTCGAGCCGCCGGTCGCCGGTCCTGGCGATGGCATCACGCATCCCGTCAAGGTGACGCTGCCCTTCCTCGACCATCCGGGCGACGCGATCCTGCTGAAAGCTGTCGACGCCCTCCATCCCTTTGTCGCGCATCGGATCGGGTCCGAAGGCCAGCCAATGCATCAGCGCGCCGGCAAAGCCGATGACCGCGGCGCCCGATATCGCCCCGGGCTCTGCCGCACCCACGGCAAGACCCACGCCGGTCAGGATCCCGCCAAACAGCTTGCGCGGGATCGCTGGGCGGCGCGCGGTGCGGCGGGCATCGTATTCCGCTTCGGCCTGCAGACCCTCGCGTGTCATCCACATGGCCGAGGCCATCATGCCGAACGCCGCGAGGTTCGCCACCATCTCGACGGGTGGCTGAAAGAATGCCGTCAGCAGGAAAGGCGTGGCCGCGGCGGTGATCCACCGTGTCCGTCCTGTGAAGCGGTGCCGCACCGGCTTGCGCGGGGGCCGAGCGTCACTGCCAAGAAGATTGCCGGGTGAAAAACGTCCGCCGAACCGTTCAGCCATGATCCTGCCTCAGCCCGCGCCCGCAAGCGAGGCGTAAAGCGTCAGGCCCATCAGCAGATAGAAGGACAGGCGGCGCATCGCGTTCTGTGACATCAAGGATCCTTGCGCAGGAAAGGTCGGCTGCACCGAAGATAGGGTCGGCGGAGCGTCGGTGAAAGGGTCAGCCTGCCTGTCGCCCCTGAACGCGCGCCAGCGCGGCGTCCAGCGCGGCGCCCAGTGCCTGTGGTCCGCCCTCATCGAAGGTCAGCCCTGCCAGTTCGTTCAGCCCGCCCGTCGTCTGGTGAGCCTTGCGCAGATCGGTAATGGGGTCCGTCCGGTCCCGCAGCGTGGCGCCAAGGTTTGCGAAGAGCGTGCGGACATACGTCTGCGCATCGTCCTGGGGCAGCCCGTTTGCCGACAGCCAGTCGGCAGCGGCCTGTGCAAAGGCGAAATAGGGTGCCATCAACGCGCTGGCGGCGCCATAAGTGTCGAAACTCGCCGCATCTTCGACGGCGAGCGCCTGGCCTAAAGCTTCGAAGAGCTTCATCGCCTCGGCGCGCGGCGGATAAACCGGTGTCGCGCAGGTGCGGGTCTCGGTCGAGGGAAGCGGGATCGCCCTGCAGATGTCGGTCGCGTCACGCCGAGTCCAATGGGCGATCGTCTGGATCGGCGTCGCGGCGATCAGACTTATGATCGGCTTGCCCGCAGGAAAGGTCAGCGGGCGCAGGATCTCGCCCGCATGCTGCGGCAGAACGGCGAGGATCAGAACATCAGCGCCGTCGATCACAGCCTGGTTGTCAGTTGCCACCGTGATGCCTTCCAAGTCGGCAGCCAGCGCGGCCGAAACGGACTGGCTGCGCGGCGACAGCAGGATCGGGCGATCCGCAAGCGGCGAGGTCTTCAGACCCCGCACGATGGCATCCGTGATCGCGCCCGTGCCGATGAAACCGTAGGTCGTCATCGCGCGACGCTGACCCGAGGGCATTGCGAGGTCAAGTCCTTGGGGGAAGGTGGAGCGGGTGATGGGAATCGAACCCACGTATTCAGCTTGGAAGGCTGCTGCTCTACCATTGAGCTACACCCGCGCCCCGCCGGTATAGGGCGGGGCCGGGCAGCGCGCAAGCCGGTCTCAGACCGCGATGCCACGACTGGCAAGCTCATGCATCAACGCATCGGCATCGGTGAAGCGGATCGCGTCCATCCCCAGATCGCGTGCCGCCGCGACATTGGCGGCGCTGTCGTCGATGAACAGGCAGTCCGCGGGATCAAGTCCGTTGCGAGTACAGAGAAGGCGGAAGATCGCCAGATCGGGCTTTGCCACCCGTTCACGCCCAGAGACGACGATGTCCAGGAACAGCGTACGCAGTTCCGGGTAAAGCGCCTCGGCATGATGGAAGGTCTCAGCACTCCAGTTGGTCAACCCGTAGAGCGGATGGCCTGCGTCCGAAAGCGCGTGAAGGACGTTCCAGGTTCCCGGAACCGGATCAGCAATGCTGGCCGCGAAGTCGTCGGCATAGCTGGCCAACGGTCGGGCGTCCTCGCCATGCTCGTCGCGGGCCGCCCGGGCGACGCTGGCCAAGTCGTCACCCGCGTCCAGCATCGCGTTCCAGCCGGGAAAGCCGATCCGTGCCATCCAGCCGCGCGCCTCGACGTCATTCGCGAAGTGCCGGGCGAAGGCCCGTTCCGCATGCCATTGGATCAGCACGCCGCCGAAGTCGAAGATGATCGGTCTCATCGTTTGCCTGCGAAAAACGATTGAAGAAGCTCGCGCGACGCTTGGCCGCCGATGCCGTCGTAGATTTCGGGACGGTGGTGGCATTGCGGGTGATCGAAGACGCGCGCGCCGTGGGTGACGCCGCCCATCCGCGGGTCAGACGCACCGTAGTAAAGCGTGGCGATGCGCGCAGCCGAGATTGCGGCCGCGCACATTGGGCAGGGTTCCAGCGTGACCCACAGAACATGGCCGGGCAGCCGTTCCGATCCGGCGGCGGCGCAAGCGGCGCGGATCGCGAGGATTTCGGCATGGGCGGTCGGGTCGCGCATTTCGCGCGTCCGGTTGCCGTCTTCCGACACGATCCGACCCGCGGCATCGATCAGGACCGCGCCGACTGGCACCTCGCCCCGATCTGCGGCGGCGCGCGCCTGCACCAATGCGCGATCCATGTGCGAGGTGAAGGCACTCATCCCGCGTCTCTGCCGAACAGCCGGTCCAGTGCCGCATCGAACGGTGCGAGATCATCCAGCGTCAGCCGCACGGGCAGGGTCAGCACCTTCGCGCGGAAAGACCCGGGCAAGCGGACGGCATCCTTTTCGGTCGAGACCAGCTGCGCACCGGCGGCCAACGCCTCTGCCTCCAGCCGGGCGAGAAGCTGCGGGGTAAAGGGCTGATGATCGTCCAGCGCCTCGGCGCGGACCAGATCGGCGCCAAGCTTGCGCAACGTTGTGAAAAACTTTTCCGGATGCCCGATTCCGGCAAAGGCCAGAACGCGATGATCCTGCCAGTCGAGCCCGGTCTGCAAAGGCTGCAAACGTCCGCGCACCAGCGGCGGGGCATCCGCAGGCGGGTTGAAGGGTGCGTCGCCAATGGCCAGCAGCAGGTCGGCCCGGGCAAGGCCGCTCGTAACGGGTTCGCGCAGCGGACCGGCCGGCAGGCACAATCCGTTGCCGAAACCGAGCGAAGCATCGACGGTAATGATGGCCAGATCATGGGACAGCGCGGGGTCTTGGAACCCGTCATCCAGCAGGATGGCCTCGGCCCCTGCCGCGACCGCGGCCTGCGCGCCTGCGGCACGATCCTTAGACACCCAGACAGGCGCGAAAGCCGACAGCAGCAGCGGCTCGTCCCCGGTCAGTGCCGCATCGTGCCGCCCCTCGTCGACGCGCAGCGGCCCCTTCGCGCGACCGCCATAGCCCCGGCTGACGACATGGGCCGTAATCCCGCGGGATTGCAGCGCCTGGATCAGGTGGATGACCGTGGGGGTCTTGCCGGTGCCGCCGGCATTCAGGTTTCCCACGCAGATCACGGGCGCGCCAGCGGATGCACGCACGCCCTGCGACAACCGCCGTGCGGTTGCCGCCGCGTAGATGCGGCCCAGCGGTGACAACAGGTGCGCCGTCAGCGTGGGCGGTCTGCTATACCAGAAGCCGGGCGGCCGCATCAGAGATCGACTCCCGTGCCGGAAGCGGGACGAGCGTCGGCTGACTGGGCGCGGCGGGACTTCGCCAGCAGCGCTAGAACCGGCGCCGCGATGTCCCGCGCCACCCCGGCGCCGCCGGTGCTGACCGACCATGCGTTGGCGGCGATCCGCGCGACGATGTCAGGCTGCGCCAGATCCGCCACGGCCTCGGCAAGGCCGGCCTCGCCGTCGACCGGACGGGTCGCGTCGGACCCGCTGAGTTGACGCAGCTCGTCGGCGAAAGGGGCAAGCTGCGGCCCATGGATGATCGCCGACCCCAGAGAGGCCGGCTCGAACGGGTGGCGCGGCGCCTGGGCCTCGCCGGACAGTGTGCCGCCGAGATAGGTGACGGTCGCCAGCCTGTACCACAGCCCCATTTCGCCCGGGTCATCCGCGATTAGGATCTGGATCTCGCCCGTCGGCTCTATCTCGTCGCTGCGCAGCGCGACGGTAAAGCCATCGGCTTCCAGACGCTCCTCCACCCCTCTGGCGCGATCGGGGCGGTCGGGGATCAGGATCAGAAGGGCACGGTGCGAATACCGCAAGGCGGCGCGGTGCGCGGCCATGATCGCCTGTTCCTCCGCCTCGGGTACGCTGACCGCCAGCCAGACATGGCGGCCCTGGAACAGGGTCGCAAGCTCCGCACGCTCGGCTTCGGTCGCGCGGGGCGGGTCGCGGGTCTCGGTCACCGGCCCAACCACGCGGATGCGCCCGGCGGGCACGCCCTGACGCAGCGCGGCGGCGCGACTGACCGGGTCCGCCACCAGAAGAAGAGAGAAACGACGCAGCAATTGCCGCCGCATCGCAAAGCGCATCGCGCCTCGCAGGATTCCACTGCCCTGTTCCTCCGCGATATGGGCATCCGCCAGCACCAGCGGAATTTCCGCCTGGGCCGCGGCTTCGATCAGCAGGGCGGGCAGGGCGTCGCCCAGGACCAGGATCAGATCGGGCCTCAGCCGGTCGAGCAACGCGGTGGACGCCGCATCGTCAGCCATGGACGGCAGGTTGTCGCGCCCCAGGATCGCCAGTTGCGGCTTGCCGCGCCGCGCGGTCAGGGCGGCAGCGACGCTGCGGACGCCATGCGCGTCGGGGTCTGGTGACGCGATCAGCAGTACCGGACCCGTGCCCGCAGGCAGTTCGGCCAGCACGTTCGCCGCATCGCCCGTGCCGCGGCGGCGGTCCAGCCACAGCCCCAAACGGCCCAGAGCGTCGATCATCGCCATCCTTACCCAGTGATCGATCGCAAGCCTATCGCGCGGCCCCGCCGAACCCAAGCTGGTTTGAATCGAATGCTGCGTGCTTGGTCTTTGCCGCGAATCGCGCGATCGGCTATCGGAAATGGAAGGCGACCAGTAGGTCAGTCCGCGAAATTCCTTCTCGAATGCGTGTGGTGGATGGGCACGCTGGGGGCGAAGGGTTCCGGCTGACTGGGCGGCCGGGACCCTTCGTTTTTTCGTCAGCGACCAATGATCCGCATCGCCTTCCGGCGCTGCGGGTGACATCCAGGCCCCGAAAGCCTATACCCGGCCCGACCGCAACAAAGGATCGGGTCCTTCCATGCTGACCGTCTATCTCTCTGGCGAAATCCACACCGATTGGCGCGAACAGATCGTCGACGGTGCGCACGGACTCGACGTCCGTTTCCACGGGCCTGTCACCGATCATGAAGCCAGCGACGATTGCGGCGTGGCGATCATGGGGGCAGAGGACGACAAGTTCTGGCACGATCGCAAGGGCGCACAACTGAACGCGATCCGCACCCGCAAGGGGATCGAGGATGCCGACATCGTCGTCGTCCGCTTCGGCGATCAGTACAAGCAATGGAACGCGGCCTTCGATGCGGGCTATGCTGCAGCTTTGGGCAAGTCGCTGATCATCCTGCACGGACCGGATCACGCGCATGCGCTAAAAGAGGTCGATGCCGCCGCGCTGGCCGTGGCCGAGCGGCCCGAACAGGTGGTGCAGATGCTGCGCTACGTTCTCAGCGGTGAACTGCCGGGATGATCGCGTGCCTGGCGAGCCTTACATTCCCGCCAGTTCCATCACCACGTTCCATTCCGCTTCGCTGACCGGCTGGACCGAAAGACGGGTGTTGGTGACTAGCGCCATGTCCTTCAGACGCTCGTCTTCCTTCGCCTGATCCAGCGAGACCGGCGTCTTCACCGGCTTCACCGCGCGGACGTCGACACATTCCCAGCGGGCATCGTCGGTGGTGCTGTCGGGATGCGCCTCGGCGATCACCTCGACGATGCCGACGATTTCCTTGCCCTTGTTGGAATGGTAGAAAAAGCCGCGGTCGCCCTTCTTCATCTCGCGCATGTTGTTGCGCGCCTGATAATTGCGCACCCCGTCCCATTCCTCGCCGGACTTGCCCTTGGCGACCAGATCGTCCCAGCCGAAGACGTCGGGTTCGGATTTGAACAGCCAGTAACGCATCAGCCGATCACCCTGACCCATTCGATGATCTCGACGCTGTCGAACAGCCCGGCGGCCTTGTAGGGGTCCTGCGCCGCCCATGTCTGCGCGTGATCCATCGAGTCCGCCTCGACCACGATCAACGAGCCGCAGGGATCGCCATTCTCGATCAGCGGGCCGGCAAGATGAACCACGCTGTCTTGGCGCAGGAAGGCCAGATGCGCCTCGCGCGTATCCTTGCGGGTCTGCAGCGCGCCGGCTTTGTCGCGGCAGATGATGGCGAACAGCGGCATGTCAGACCTCTTGCTTCAACGGACGGTTCAGAAGTTGGGTGATCGCGTTGTCCACGGAAACGCGACCTTCCGCAAGCGCGGCGACCATCGCGGCAATCGGCATTTCGGCCGTTGCGTCATCGGCCATCGCGGCGATGGCGCGTGCGGTCGCTGCACCCTCGACCGTGATCGCCGCGTCGAAAGCCTCGCCCGCGCCGAGCGCGTGGCCGAAGCGGAAATTCCGCGACTGGGTCGAGCTGCAGGTTAGGACCAGATCGCCGAGGCCCGAAAGGCCGCTTAGCGTTTCGGGACGCGCGCCAAGCCGCGCGGCCATGCGCGTCATCTCGGCGAAACCGCGCGTGACGATCGCGGCGCGCGCGCTGTCGCCAAGACCGGCCCCCGCGACGACACCCGCCGCGATGGCGATCACGTTCTTCAGCGCGCCGCCCAGTTCCGCACCGATGACATCCGTCGTTCGGTAAAGCCGCAGGGTTGGCGTGGACAATCGTTCCTGCAGCGTCTCCCCCACCTTCGCGTCCTCGCAGGCGAGTGTCAGCGCTGTCGGCAGATTGCGGGCGATGTCGGCGGCAAAGCTGGGCCCTGTCAGGACGGCGACCCGCGCCGCTGGACAGGCTTCGGCGATCAGGCGTGAAGGCCCGGTCAGTCGGTCCAGATCGATGCCCTTCGCGCAACTGACCAGATCGCGTCCGTCCAGCAGCGCCGCCTTATGCACCAGAAAGGTGCGAAGGCTTTGAGCGGGCAGAGCCAACAGGATCACCGGGGCCGCAACATGCGCCAGATCGTCGGTGATGGTGATCGTGTCTGGCAGCGAGACACCGGGCAGGCGCGGATTTTCGCGGCCCCAGGCAATATTGCGTCCCCATAATGTCACCGGCCCGCGGGCCGACAGCGCCACCGCCAGTGCCGTGCCGAACGCACCGGCGCCCAGGATCGCGACGTTGCTCATGCCTTGGCCCCGCGTTTGCCCGTCCCCAGCATCGGCGCGGCCCTGGTGTCGAGGGGCCAGCGCGGGCGTGCCACAAGATCCATGCCGTCGCGATTGCCTTCGCGAAACCGCTCGATTCCTGCCCAGGCGATCATCGCGCCGTTGTCGGTGCAAAGGGCTAGAGGCGGCGCCGTGAAACGCGCGCCCGCCGCCGTCGCTACATCCTGCAAAGCGGTGCGGATAGTCCCGTTTGCTGCGACCCCGCCCGCCACCGCCAAGACCGGCGCACCCGTGTGCTGCAGCGCACGTCGGGCCTTTTCGGCCAGCACCTCTGACACGGCATTCTGAAAAGCGGCGCAAAGGTCTCCCCGGTCCCGCGCGCGCAGCCCGCCCTGCGCGGCGACCAGCCCGTCACGCGCGCGCAGGACAGCCGTTTTCAGACCCGAAAAGGACAGATCGCAGCCCTCGCGATCCAGAAGCGGACGCGGCAGCGCGAAGCGCAGCGCGTCGCCGTCCCGGGCCTCGGCCTCGACCGCCGGTCCGCCGGGCTGGGCTAGCCCCAAGAGCTTGGCGACCTTGTCAAAGGCCTCGCCCGGCGCGTCGTCGATGGTCCCGCCGATCCGCGTGAAATCGTCGGGTCCCGTAACGTGCAGGAACTGGCAATGACCGCCGGATACCAGCAGCATCAGATAGGGAAAGGCCAGATCGTCGGTGAGGCGGGGCGTCAACGCGTGACCGGCCAGATGATTGACGCCGACCAGCGGCAGACCCGTCCCGGCCGCCAAGCCCTTGGCCAGCATCACGCCCGCCATCACGCCGCCGATCAGGCCCGGGCCGGCCGTCACCGCAATACCATCGAGATCGTGAAGATCCGCACCGGCCTCTGCCAGCGCGCGTTCGACGCACAGATCCAGCCGCTCGGCATGGGCGCGGGCCGCGATTTCGGGAACGACGCCGCCGAACTCGGCGTGCAGCGCAGTCTGGCCGTCGACGATTGACGACAGGATCGTGCGATCCCCGCGCACGATCGCGGCGGCGCTGTCGTCGCAGCTGCTTTCGATGCCGAGAAAGACAAGCTTGGATGGGGCGGGCATGAAGCGGGGCGGCCTTGCGGGGTGCGCCGGGGGCGCTTACCCCTGTGGTGGTAACAAAAGAGCGGCGCGAATGCCATGCCGAGTGACCCGCCCGAAGCAGACCCGCACCATTCCGTTCCGTGTGTTCTGATCACTCGGCCAGAACCACAGGCGCGCGCTTTCGCTACGATGCTGGCGGCCGAGCGGGTCGTGATCTCATCCATCCTTCGGATCGAGCCGGTCGCGCACGATCCAACCTTGATACAAAGAGCCGAGGGGGTGGTACTGACGTCTGTCCACGCCGTGCCAGCATCGCTGCCTTCGCGCGGCCGGCCTGCCTATTGCGTCGGGCCCGCGACGGCCAAGGCCGCGCGCGACGCGGGCTTTCGGGTGATCGAAGGATCCGGCGATCTGGCCGGACTGAAACCGCTGATCGCCGTCTCCGGGCTGGATCTCATCCACCCGCACGGACGCCATGTCGCGGGCGACAGCGGTGTGCCCGGCATTGTCGTCTATGACCAGTTGGAGGTGCCGTTGAACGAGGCGGCACAGGCCCTGCTGGCCGGAAGGACACCTGTGATCCTGCCGCTCTTTTCGCCCCGCGCCGCGCGTCTCGTCGCAGCGGAGATCGGGGACGCGCCGGCACCCTTGAGCGTGGTTGCCTTGAGCGAGGCTGTCGCGCAATCATGGCGGTCCGTCGCCGGCGATCGCGGCAGCATGACGATTGCTGCGGCCCCCACTGCGGCGGCGACGCTGGATGCAATTAGGCCCCTGCTTTCAGGGAACATTCCTGATAGAGACGGGTTGAACCGAACGTGATCGCGCGCGTCGCATGATGGCCGACCATCTGCCATGCGACCGGCTGAATGACTGCTTTGACGGGGAAGAGACGTGAAAAAACCGACCGAGGCTGACGAAACCACCCCGAAGAAGAACACGCGGAAGAAACCGGCCGACCAGGAAAAGACGGTAACCTCGACGCCGGTCGATGCCGCGGGATCGGATAAGAAGGAGAAGCCCGACGTCGGGCCTGTCCAGCCCGCATCCTCGGCGCTGGTCGGCGAGGCGCCAGGGGACGGTGCCATTCCCGCAACCAAAAAGAAGACGACTGAACCTTGGAATGCCGGCGAAGCATCTTCGATGGAAACCGCGCCGGCTAACAGGGGAAGCGCCGATGCCTCTGCTTCGGACAACGCCAGGTCATCTGCCGAGACGCCGCCTGACCTGACGGGGCCAGCACGTGAAGAGGCGACACCCGCGGAATCCGAACCGATCACGCGTCCCAGCGAGCCGCCGGTGTTGCCGGCGTCGGGTTCGGCGGATGTCAAACATCGGTCGGGCTTCTGGCCGCTGGTGCTGGGTGGCGTCATTGCCGCCGGTCTTGGATCGGCCGTGACAATCGTCGCCCTGCCGTCGTTGCCGCCTGGCTGGCTGCCGCAATCGGGGTCTTCGGATAACGAGGCGCTGCTGGCAGAGGCGCGCAGCGCCGCCGAAGATGCCGCTCGAAACATCATCGCGGACATGCCAGAGGGCGCCGACACCACGCCCGAACTACAGGCTGCCATCGAAGCACAGGCACAGCGGATCGACACTCTGGCGCAGTCGATCGAGCAGTCTGGGGGCGATGGCCAAAGCAGCGGTGCGCAGGACGTCGCAGCATTGCAGGCGCGCCTGGAGGAAATGGCGCAACAGATGCAGGCCCTTTCTGAACAATCGAGCAACGATGCCGCTTCGGATCAGGCACAGGCGTTGAACGAGCAGGTCTCGGAAGCGCAAGAGCAGATCCGCGCCGCGGCCGAAGAGGCCACTCAGCAGATCGAGGCGGCGCGCGCGGAAGCGGAATCGTTGCAGCAGGCTGCCGAAGAGTCGACCCGCCGCGCCGAGGCTATCGCCGCGGTCGCGGCACTTCAGAATGCGCTCGACCAGGGCGTGTCCACCGAGGCGGCGATCGATGACCTCCGTGAGGCCGGAATCGAACCGCCAGCAGCGGTCACGGCAGAAGCGCCGACGCTCGCCACCTTGCAGGAAAACTACGACCCCGCGGCACGCCAAGCGCTGCGCGCCGCGCTTCGCGACGGTGCGCCCGACGAAGGCGCGGGCGGCGTGATCGCGAACTTCCTTCGTGCGCAGACGGGTGCGCGATCGGTGGAGCCACGTCAAGGGGATGACCCCGACGCCGTTCTTTCGCGAGCAGGAGCAGCAGTCGCCGAAGGTGATATCCAAGCCGCGCTGAGCGAACTCGACACGCTTCCCGAGCCTGCCCGCAACGCCCCTGCAATGGCCGAATGGCTGGCTGGCGCCCAAGCCCATACCGAGGCGCGGGCTGCGGTGGCGGAACTCGCGGGTGGTGGAGAGCCTGTGACCGATGCTGCTGCCGGCTCGGACGCGACGAGCGAGGCAGACGCCGCTACACCAGAGGCGGCCGACGAGGCCGGCCAGGGCAGTCTAACTGACACCTCGGCAGGCGACGAAGCCAATCAAGTTGATGCTGAGGCCCCGTCGCAGCCAACGAGCGCGCCAACCGAGCCAACCGAAGCCCAAGATGGCGTTCCGGCCTCGGAACCAACAGGCGAGCCGACCGCCGCAGAACAACCGGCTGCTGAGCCGGCGCCAGAGACGAATTGAGAGGATTGCAATGCTACTGTCCCTGCTGAAAATCCTCTTCTTCTTTGCCGTCGTACTGGCCATCGCGTTGGGCGCGAACGAGTTGGCGCAGACCGATCAGGCGCTGCGCCTGCAATTCAACGGTACCGAATTCTATCTGGGCCCGATCCAGATGATCATCGGCCTACTCGTGCTGATGGTTCTGGCGTGGGTCGCGTTCAAGATTCTCGGTCTGTTCTTCGCGTTTCTGCGCTTTCTCGCCGGGGACGAGACCGCGATCAGCCGTCATTTCGCTCGCTCGCGGGAACGCAAAGGGTATGAGGCCCTGGGCGAAGGGATGCTTGCTGTCGCCGCTGGTGAAGGTCGTCTTGCGCAGGAAAAGGCCGCGAAGGCAGAGAAGTATCTCGACAAGCCGCACGTCACCAACCTACTTGCCGCTCAGGCAGCGGAAGTCGCCGGCGACAACGCTCGCGCCGGTCAGGTCTATCGAAAGCTGCTAGATGACGATCGGACCCGTTTCGTCGGCGTGCGCGGCCTGATGCGCCAGAAGCTTGCCGAAGGTGATACGGCGACTGCCTTGCAACTGGCGCAGAAAGCCTATGCCATGAAGCCGCGCCACGCTGAGCTGCAGAACCAGTTGCTGGAACTGGAGCTGAAGCAGGGCGACTGGAAAGGTGCGCGCGGCCTGTTGAAGGACAAGCGCAAGCAAGGTGAATTGCCCAAGGACATCCATATTCGTCGCGATGCAGTGCTGGCGCTTCAGGAGGCGCGCGAGGTTCTGGCCCAGGGCAACTCGATCAGCGCACGTGAGGCTGCGATCTCTGCAAACCGTGCCTCGCCTGACCTTATCCCGGCCGCGATCCTCGCAGCGCGCAGCTACCTCGCCCAGAAGGATTATCGCAATGCCAGCCGGGTTCTGGAAAAGACCTGGTCGGTCCGGCCACATCCCGACGTCGCGGCCGCCTATGCCGAGATCGCGCCGGACGAAACGCCGGCCGCACGTCTCAAGCGCTTTGACGGGTTGATGCGCAAGAACGCAGATCACGAAGAAACGCGGCTGTTGAGGGCAGAACTGCTGCTGGCAGCGGAAGACTTCCCCGGCGCGCGCCGTGCCTTGGGCGATCTGGCCGAGGTTCATCCGACGGTGCGAACGCTGTCGATCATGGCGGCGATCGAACGGGGTGAGGGTGCCGACGACGCCGTGGTGCGCGGCTGGTTGGCGCGTGCGCTGACGGCCAGCCGTGGTCCGCAATGGGTTTGCGATACCTGCCAGAACGTGATGGTCGAATGGGCGCCGGTCTGCGACAAGTGCGGTGGCTTCGATACGTTGAGCTGGCGTGAACCTGACGAGAAGCTGGCACCCGCTGGGGCAACCCCGGGTGCCGAGATGCTGCCCTTGCTCGTTGGTCCCCGGCCGCAACCCGAAAAGCATGATGTGCAGATCGAAGACGCGCAGGAGGCGGCGCCATCCGCGACCGTTGATGTGGATCACGGAAGTGAGCCCTCCAGGCCTATGGCCGCGCCGGAACCCTCCGCAGCGCCGCTGCGGGATACGCCGGCTGCGCCGGATGCAGAGCCAAAAGCATCCGACATTCAGAGCGGGTCGGTGAACCAGAGCGTCCCACCGAAATCTGGCGCTCGGATCGAGGTACCGCTGGTCGCTCCGGGCATGGTGCCGCGCGAAGATGAATACGTTTCGGTCGTCGCAGAGGCTGAGCCAAAGCCCGAGCCTGAACGGCATCCGATCCGCAGCGCGGAGTTTGACGTGCCCGCCCGCGAGGCCGAAAACCGCGCGACACGTCAGGGCAAGTAGAGCGGAAATGAGACAGGGCGGACACCGTTGCAAAAAACGGTGGCGCCCCCTTTTCGACCCGCGCGGAACCTGCTATCCGCCGCGGCACACCAGATGCCGGTGTAGCTCAGCTGGTAGAGCACGTCATTCGTAATGATGGGGTCGGGGGTTCGAGTCCCTTCACCGGCACCAGGATTTCCCAAGATCCGCACAAGCAAAAAACCGCGCCGTTTCCGGCGCGGTTGCTGCATCGCGAATGCTTACTGACTTAGGCCCGTGTTTTGCGACGACGGCGAATGGCTGCGCCACCCAAGGCTGCGATGCCGGTCGCTGCACCGATGAATGCCGCGGGCACCGGAACCGGCGTCACCGGTGGAATGACCGGGTTGTCGTCGTCATCGTCGTCATCCGAGCCACCGCGAGCATCATCATCATCGCCACCACAGACGATCAGGCAGAGAACGCCGAGTGCGGCGACCCCACCGATCAACCACCAGTTCGGGGCGGTTGGAGGGGCCGGCATGTCGACGGGTGGAATTATCTCGACCACCGGAGCCACGTAACCACCGGCGTGGACAGGCTGCGCGATGCTCAGGAGGACGGCCAGCGATGCGGCCGCGGGGACTCGACTCGTCATGTGTCACTCACTCGTTACGTGTGTAACAACGTATCTCGCCCCCCGATGTTCCGCTAGCTGGCGCGATGAATATAGGCGAGGCGTGTCTTTGATGCCGATCGACCTTGCGAGCGGTGCGCGACGCGTGGCATCGGAAGCCCATGAAGACGGTCAGTCAGTTATACGAAAGCCGTGTCGCCGCAGGTGCGATCGAGGCAGATCCTGCGCAACGGGGTGTCCTGCCGGTCCTGGATGCGCTGCTGGTGGATTTGGGCCGCCCGCCCGAGCGCAGTGCAGGATGGCGGTCGTGGTTTTCTCGCGACAGCGCCTCTGCGCCGCAGACAGGATCGGGCGGGGTCTACCTGTGGGGCGATGTCGGGCGTGGCAAATCGATGCTGCTCGATCTGACGATGGAGGCGGCGCCGATCGAGGCCAAGCGACGGGTCCATTTCCACGCCTTCATGCAGGAGGTTCAGGCCGGGCTGGAGCAGGCCCGCAGTCGCGGCGATCAGGACGTCGTGCGGCCGGTCGCCGAAGGGATTGCGCAGCAGGCGCGGCTTCTGTGCTTCGATGAAATGCAGATCACCGATATCGCCGATGCGATGATCGTCGGTCGACTGTTCCAGGTGCTGTTCGAGCGGGGTGTGCGCATCGTCACCACCTCGAACCGGGCGCCCGCCGACCTCTACAAGAACGGGCTCAACCGCGATCTGTTTCTTCCGTTCATCGATCTGATCCAGCAGCGTATGGACGTCTGCGAGTTGGCCAGCGCGACGGATTATCGTCTGGACGGCGAGGCGGGTGATCAGGTCTGGTTCACGCCGCCTGACGAGAATGCAGACGCGGCGCTGGACCGGATCTGGGCCGCTTTGACCGATGGGGCGGCGCCCGAGCCGGGCAAGATCACCGTCGGAAGGCGGGAACTGAGCCTTGCGGCCAAGTCGGGGCGTATCGGCCGCGCTTCGTTCCAGGACCTGTGCGGGCAGCCGCTGGGTCCAGCCGATTATCTGGCACTGGCCGAGGCGCTGGACGTGCTGATGATCGACCGCATTCCCCGGCTGGGTCGCGAGACCTTCGACAAGGCCAAGCGTTTCGTCACGCTGATCGATACGCTTTACGAGGCCAAGGTTCGCCTGATCGCCAGCGCCGAGGCGGTGCCTGACGCGCTTTATCCGGAAGGCGAGGGAAGCTTCGAGTTTCGGCGTACCGCCAGCCGTCTGGCCGAGATGCAGGAGGCGGGCTGGGGCGACGCGCAGGGGTGATCGCGGCGCGTCAGCCGTTCTGCTGCAGCACGCGCCCCGCCAGATACAACGAGCCGCAGATCAGGATCCGGCTGGCCGGTTCCGAGGCGACGATGTCGCGGATCGCGGTCTCGGCATCGGGCGCGGTGCCAGCGACCAGACCGGCGCGATCGGCGGCGGAGGCCGTATCCTCGGCAGGCAGCGTGTTCGGCTCGCCCGGGATGGCGATCGCGGTCAGGCTGTCGGCGACAGCGGCCAGCGGCCGCATGTAGCCTGTCACGTCCTTGGTGTTCAGCATCCCGCAGACCAGATGCGTGGGCCGTCGCGGCATTGCGCCAAGCGTGGCGGCCACCGCTTTGCCACCCGCGGGGTTGTGGCCCCCGTCCAACCAGATTTCAGCCTGCGGTCCCGCCAGATCGACCAGCGGGCCGTGGCGCAGGCGCTGCATCCGCGCGGGCCATTCGGCGTGGGTCACGGCGGCCTCGGTCTGTTCTGCGGTGGCGCCGAGCGCCCGCAGCGCGGCCAGCGCGGTCCCCGCATTCTCGATCTGATGCGGGCCGGGCAGGTTGGGCAGCGGCAGATCCAGCAGGCCGCGCTCGTCCTGATAGATCAGCGCATCGCCCTCGCGCCGAGCATGCCAATGCTGTCCTGCGATCGACAGCGGCGCACCCAGCTTCGCGGCGCGCGCTTCGATCACCGTCAGCGCCTCGTCGGGCTGCGGTGCGACGATGCCCGGCACACGACGCTTGAGGATGCCGGCTTTTTCGCCTGCGATCAGCGTCAGCGTGTCGCCCAGATATTGCGTATGATCGATACTGATCGGCGTGATGACGCTAAGCCGAGGCGCATCGATCACGTTGGTCGCGTCCAGCCGCCCGCCAAGTCCGACCTCCAGCAGCGTGTAATCGGCGGGGCTGCGCGAAAAGGCGAGAAACGCCGCTGCCGTCGTGATTTCGAAGAACGTGATCGGCAGGCCGCCATTCGCGGCTTCGCACTCCTGCAGAATTGCGGCCAGATCAGGCTCGGCGATCAGATCGCCCGCCAGCCGGATACGCTCATGAAATCGCGCGAGGTGCGGCGAAGTATAGGCGTGGACGCGCGCACCTCCGGCCTCGAGTCCGGCGCGGATCATCGCCTGGGTCGAGCCTTTGCCGTTGGTCCCCGCAATGTGAATGACCGGCGGGATGCGCCGCTCGGGGTTGCCCAAGGCGGACAGGATGCGCTCCATCCGGTCTAAGGAAAGGTCGATGACCTTCGGGTGCAGGCTCAGCAGCCGTTCGAGGATCGCGTCCGAGCCGCTCATGTCGGATATGCCGTCAGGATGCGTCGGCGCTGGCCGGTCGCGGCGCGGCCTTGTCGCCCGTTGCGGCACCGGCCGGTGCTTCGGATGGTTGAAGCGGCGGCTGCGGCGTGGGTGCGGGCGCAGGCAGATCGCCCGCAACCGGGGCCGGCTGACCAGTCATCATCCGTAGAAGCGAGACCAGTTCCTCGCGCAGCTTCTTGCGATGGGTCACCCGGTCCAGCATGCCGTGTTCCAGAAGATACTCGGCCCGCTGAAAGCCCTCGGGCAGCTTTTCGCGAATGGTCTGTTCGATCACGCGCGGGCCGGCAAAGCAGATCAGCGCGCCTGGTTCCGCGATCTGGACATCGCCCAGCATCGCATAACTTGCGGTGACGCCACCGGTGGTCGGGTGGGTCAGCACGACGACATAGGGCAGGCCCGCTTCCTTTAGCATCTCGACCGCGACCGTGGTGCGCGGCATCTGCATCAGGGACAGAATCCCTTCCTGCATCCGTGCGCCGCCTGCGGCCGAAAACAGGATCAGCGGGCGCTTGCGCTTCACCGCGCGTTCGGCCGCCGCGATGATCGCGTTGCCGACATACATCCCCATCGAGCCGCCCATGAAACTGAAATCCTGCGCGGCGATGACGACCGGCGTGCGCGCGATCTCGCCTTCGGCGACAAGCATCGCCTCTTTTTCGCCGGTGGATTTCTGCGCGGCCTTCATCCGCTCGGGATAGCGTTTCTGGTCGCGGAACTGCAGCGGATCGGCGATCGGTTCGGGCACCTTCACTTCGGTGAAGACGCCCCCGTCGAACAGCGCTGTCAGGCGATCACGCGGGGTGATCGCCATGTGATGATCGCAATTCGTGCAGACGTTCAGGTTTTCCGTCAGCTCGCGATGGAACAGCATCGTTCCGCATTCGGGGCATTTCGACCACAGATTTTCCGGCACCTCGCGCCGCGAAAACAGCGAGTTGATGCGCGGCCGGACGTAGTTGGTGATCCAGTTCATCGGATGGGAGCCCCGTCTTCGTGCCGCACCCAGATAGGCCCGCAGGTGCGGAATTGCAATCGGCCAGCCCGCGGGCGTAGATGGCCCGATGTGGGGCCAGATCCTCTTCCTGATGCATATGCTCGCGGCGCTGGCCATCGTCGTGCGCGTGCTCATGCGCCCCCGAATGGAACCATCGGCGCGGCTTGCCTGGATCATGGTGGTCGAGGCGCTGCCGCTGATCGGCATCGCGGCCTATCTGCTCTTCGGCGAGGTGCGGATGCGCAGTGCCGAGGTTCAGCAGATGTCCGATGTCCGGGATCGCCTGACCGGCCTCAGGCGACCCAGCCCGCAGCTGGTGAAGGATTCGCCGCGCATCGCCCGTCCCGTCATCGACGCGAATCTCGCGACCGGCGGGATGGCCGCCGTCCACGGCAACGCGCTGGCGCTGCTGCCCGAAGATGACGGGGCGGTGGATGCGCTGGTCGCGGCGATCGACCGTGCCCGCGATCACGTCCACATCCTGTTCTATATCTGGTTGCCCGATCACAGCGGCGGCGCCGTCGCTGGCGCCATCGCCCGCGCCAGTGCGCGCGGCGTTCGCTGCCGGGTGATCGTCGATGCGTTGGGGTCGCGGTCCTTCGTCCGTTCGCCCCACTGGAACGAGATGCGCGAGGCGGGCGCCGAATGCGTGACCGCGTTCCCGTGGGGGATGCCGCTCATCTCGATGATCTTCCAGCGGCTGGACCTGCGAAACCACCGCAAGATCGTGGTGATCGACAGCACGCTGGGCTTCACCGGCAGTCGAAACTGCTCGGATATGGCCTTTGCGGTCAAGCCGCGCTTTGCGCCCTGGGTCGATGTGTTCTTCGAGGTGCGCGGACCGGTCCTGCGGCAGTTGCAGTCCGTTTTTCTGGCCGACTGGATGTCCTATACCGGCGAGGATCTGGGCGACATGCTGGACATGGTCGATCCCGTCGACGATCCGGGGATGATCGCGCAGGTGGTTGCGACAGGGCCGGACCGTCGGTCCGGCACGATATCGGACTGCCTCGCCACGATGATCCATGCTGCGCGCGAGCGGGTGACGATCACGACCCCCTACTACGTCCCCGATGCGCCGCTCGACGCGGCGATCCGTTCGGCTGCGCGGCGAGGTGTGCACGTCACCCTGATCCTGCCAGAGCGGAACGATTCCCTGACCGTGACCGCGGCCAGCGAGGGTTTCTATTATGGCCTGCTCAGCGCGGGGGTGCGGCTGATGCGATTCCGGCCGGGCCTGCTTCATGCGAAGATCATCACCGTTGACGGGCGCATGGCGATGATCGGCAGCGCCAATCTTGACCGGCGCAGCTTCGAGCTGAACTACGAGGTCAACATGCTGGTCGTGGACGAGTCGTTTTGCGCGAAGCTGGATGCGCGCCAACACAGCTATGTCGAGCGCGCCGACCCGCTGACGCTGGCGGAGGTGCGCGCCTGGGGCGCATTGCGCCGCATTCGCAACAACGCGTTGGCACTGGCTTCGCCGCTTCTGTGAACCCAGGGGGCGGGCGTGCGTTGGGCCCGCGAAGGAGGATCCGCCATGACCGATGCTACGACGCTGGCCAGCCGCAGCTGCGAGGCTTGCGAGAAGGGCACCCCGCCGTTGGACGCCGACAAGGCGCGTGAGATGCTGCAGCAACTCGACGGCTGGAACATCAAGGACGATGGCAGGGCCATCACCAAGCGATGGGAGTTCAAGGGTTTCCTGAAGGCTCAGGGGGTCGCGAACCTCGCCGCCGCGATCGCCGACCGGCAGGGCCACCATCCCGATATCCGCTTCGGCTGGGGATATTGCGAAGTCGATTTCACCACCCACGCGGCGGGTGGGTTGACCGAGAACGACTTCATCTGCGCCGCAAGGATCGACGCCGCCTTGGCATGAGCTACGCTTGCCCCTGACCCCCGGCTTGATTATCGAAAGCAAAGCCAGAGGGGACGAGCCATGACCAACACCCGTTTCGACAAGACGAAGCTGCCAAGCCGCCATGTGACCGAGGGACCGGCGCGCGCGCCGCACCGCAGCTACTTCTACGCGATGGGCATTTCGGAAGAAGAGATTCATTCTCCCTGGGTCGGCGTCGCGACCTGCTGGAACGAGGCGGCGCCCTGCAATATCGCGCTGGCGCGTCAGGCGCAGTCGGTCAAGCAGGGCGTGAAGAAGGGCGGCGGGTGCCCGCGCGAATTCACCACCATCACCGTGACCGACGGGATCGCGATGGGACACGAGGGGATGCGCTCGTCGCTCGCCTCGCGCGACGCCATAGCCGACACGGTCGAACTGACCATGCGCGGTCACTGTTACGACGCCATCGTGGGTCTTGCCGGCTGTGACAAGTCGTTGCCCGGCATGATGATGGCGATGGTCCGGCTGAACGTGCCTTCGGTCTTCATATATGGCGGTTCGATCCTGCCCGGCACGTTGAATGGCCGCGATGTGGTGGTGCAGGACGTGTTCGAGGCCGTGGGACAGCATCAGGCGGGCAACATGTCGGACGCTGAGCTTGAAATTCTGGAACGGGTGGCCTGCCCGTCGGCAGGGGCCTGCGGCGGTCAGTATACCGCGAACACCATGGCCTGCGTCAGCGAGGCGATCGGGCTGGCGCTGATGAATTCGTCCGGGATGCCCGCACCCTATGAGAGCCGCGACCAGTATGGCCTGGCCTCGGGCGAGGCGGTGATGCGGCTGATTGAAAGCAATATCCGCGCCCGCGACGTGGTCACGCGGAAATCGCTGGAAAATGCCGCGCGCGTCGTCGCCTGCACCGGCGGCTCGACCAATGCCGGCCTGCACCTGCCCGCCATCGCGCATGAGGCTGGGATCGACTTCGACCTGTTCGACGTCTGCGAGATTTTCCGCGACACACCCTATTTCGTGAACCTGCGTCCGGGCGGCGATTACGTCGCCAAGGATCTGTTCGAAGCCGGCGGCGTTCCGGTCGTGATGCGCGAATTGCAGAAGGCGGGCCTGATCCACGAAGATTGCATCACCGCATCCGGCCGGTCGATCGGCGAGGAACTGGACCGCGTCACGCGCGAGCCTGACGGCAAGGTCATCCACCCGGTCGCCACCCCGCTGTCGAAGACGGGCGGCGTCGTCGGCTTGAAGGGCAACCTTGCGCCTGACGGGGCCATCGTGAAGGTCGCCGGCATGAAGCCCGAGGATCAGGTCTTCACCGGTCCGGCCCGTGTCTTCGAAAACGAAGAAGAGGCGTTCGAGGCGGTTCAGAACCGCGCCTACAAGGAAGGCGAGGTCATCGTCATCCGCAACGAGGGCCCCGCAGGCGGCCCCGGCATGCGCGAGATGCTGGCGACGACCGCCGCTTTGTCGGGTCAGGGGATGGGCAAGAAGGTGGCGCTGATCACGGACGGGCGCTTCTCGGGTGCGACGCGTGGCTTCTGCGTTGGCCATGTCGGTCCCGAATCCGCGCATGGCGGCCCGATCGCCCTGTTGAAGGATGGCGACTTGATCACCATCGATGCGATCCAGGGTGAGATCAGCGTGGACCTGTCAGATGCCGAGTTGGCCAGCCGCAAGGCGGCGTGGGCGGGTCCGCGCAAGACAGACTATGCCTCGGGCGCACTGTGGAAATACGCGCAGCTTGTCGGCGGCGCGCGGCAAGGCGCGGTGACGCATCCGGGCGCCGAGCACGAGACGCACATCTACATGGATCAGTAGGGCGGGCGCGATGCTCGGCCCGCGAAACTGGTTGTCCCGACAGGCGCGCACGATGGGCGCGCGTGTCTGGGCGGCCCGGATCGCGCGGTCGGGCCGCGATGCGCCAGCCGAATTGCGCCTGCTGCGCGACGAGGCACGCCAGCAGATGCGGGCGCTCCGCGATTTCCTTCATGACAGCTCGCCTGCGCGCTTCAGCGGCATGGCCCGGCTGAAGGCGCGTCGTCTGCCTGCGGGCACGGATTGGCGCTGGCGGCCTGAAATCGTGACGATGCCGCTTCATACATCATCAGGGATCGCGGCGCCCGCTAGCGGAACGATGCTGACGGACGAGATCAAGCTGTGGCACGATTGTCCCGACCGCGCCCTGGTGCTGCGGCAATTTCCGACGCCGCCGGGTGATCCGACGCTGGCACCCTTCACCCTGCGGCTTGAAGGGTTCGGCTTCGGTGGGGGCTACCTGTCGCTGTCGATCGACATCCCCGACGCCGGACGCGTCGGGCTTGGCCGCGACCATATCATCCGCCTGGACGTGGCGCACGCCGCCGAGCGCCAGGCCCTCATCCACCTGCGGCTGAACCTCAGCGCTGGTCCGAATACCGAGCAGGTGCTGGCAGAATTGTGACCGGGCGCGTCGGCGGGACATTTCAAGGCGGAGTTCGACCTTGCGTCGATGGAGATGAGCACAGCACCGGACAAGCTGTGGCTGGACCTGATCATCGAGGCGCCGAGAATGAATCGCATCGACATCCAGGACCTGGTCCTGTCGCGACGTCCGCGCGCACATGTCTGAACATCTGCCGCAACAGGAGGCGCCGATGAACCGCTTCGAGCCTGATCCGCTGGTCGACGGTCGCTGGGGCGGCCTGCTGACCGCAAAATCCGCGCCGCGCCGTGTCCTGCTGATCCATGAGGGAGTTGCAGTGGCGCAGGCGGATGTCGTTGCGGCGGGTGACGATTTGTGGCGCGTGACCGTCGCGCTGCCCGCAACGGTTCTGCGTGACGGCACCCAAAGCCTGCTGCTGGTCGCAGATGCAGGCGGGCCGGATGCGTCCGCCGACATGGCGCTGCCGGGGTCAGAGGTGCTGAGTCGGCTGGTCCTTTTGGCTGGCCGCCCGCTGGAACAGGACCTGCAGGCCGAGATCGCCCTGATCCGGGCCGAGCTTGACCTGCTCAAGCGCGAATTCCGACGATTGGCGACCGAAGGCTGACCGGCCTGCGGTGCCGTCGTTTCCTTGCGTCGCCCGCGCCTCGCCCTTATATCCGCCCCTTCCTGCTTTCCGACCAAGGGCTTCGCGATGACCGAACCGACGCGTGACCTGCCGACGCCACATTATCTGATCGACATGGCCACGCTGCGCCGGAACATGGAGCGGGTGGCCCAACTTCGCGAAGCGTCCGGTGCGAAGGCCCTGCTGGCGCTGAAATGTTTTTCCACGTGGTCGGTCTTCGACTTCATGCGACAGTTCATGGACGGATCGACCTCGTCGAGCCTGAACGAACTGCGCCTGGGAGCCGAGGAATTCGGTGGGGAGACGCATGCCTATTCCGTCGCCTGGGCCGATCATGAGATCGACGAGGCGCTGGGCTATGCTGACAAGATCATCTTCAACAGCCTCGGCCAGCTCGACCGCTTTGGTGAAAAGGCCGCTGCCAGGGGTATCGCGATCGGTCTGCGGCTGAATCCCCGCTTTTCGACGAGCGGCTTCGATCTTGCCGACCCGGCACGGCCCTTCAGTCGGCTGGGTGAGTGGGACGCGGCCAAGCTGGAAGGCGCGCTCGATCGGATCAGCGGCGTGATGATCCACTACAATTGCGAGAACGACGATTTCGACCTGTTCGACCAGCAGCTGTCGCGGATCGAGGCCGAGTTCGGCGCGATCCTCGACCGACTGGACTGGGTCAGCCTCGGCGGCGGCATCCACTTCACCGGCGAAGGTTATCCGCTGGATCGGCTCGCCGCGCGGCTGCGCGCCTTTGCCGACGCGCATGGTGTGCAGGTCTATCTGGAGCCGGGCGAAGCCAGCATCACGGGCGCCGCGACACTGGAAGTCAGCGTGCTGGACATCCTCGACACCGGCAAGCAGGTCGCGATCGTCGATTCCAGCACCGAGGCGCACATGCTGGACCTGCTGATCTATCGCGAGGACGCGAAGCTGCCCCGACAGGGCGAGCATGAATACCAGGTCGCCGGAAAGACCTGTCTTGCGGGCGACATCTTCGGCGAGGCGCGGTTCGATCAGCCCCTGAAGATCGGCGATCGGATCAGCATCGCAGATGCCGCCGGTTACACGATGGTCAAGAAAAACTGGTTCAATGGCGTGGCGATGCCCGCCATCGCCATCCGGGAAGAGGACGGAACGATCCGGCCGGTCCGCCGGTTCGACTACGACGATTACAAGGCCGCGCTATCCTGAGGCGAGGCCCTACCATGAGGGGAGAGACGATTGGCTGACAGCAACGGCAAGCGGAACCTTCTGATCATCGGCGCGGGTGGCGTGGCGCAGGTCACCGCCCACAAGGCCGCACAGTGGAAGGGCGAGTTCGGCAGCATCCATATCGCCAACCGGACGCTGTCCAAAGCCGATGCCATCGTCGCCAGTATGAAGGACAAGGGCCACGATATCGAGGTCGGCACCCATGCGCTCGACGCGATGGATGCCCAGGCGGTTGCCGACCTGATCCGCAAACTGGAGGCGGGGATCGTGATCAATGTCGGCTCGGCCTTCATCAACATGACGGTCTTGCAGGGCTGCATCGACGCAGGCGCGGCCTATATCGACACCGCGATCCATGAAGAACCGGACAAGATCTGCGAGACGCCGCCCTGGTACGCGAACTATGAATGGAAGCGGCGAGAGGCGGTTGAAAAGGCTGGCATCACCGCGATCCTCGGCGCCGGTTTCGATCCCGGCGTGGTCAACGCCTATGCGCGCCTGGCCGAGGATGAGTATTTCGATCGGATCGACAGCATCGACATCGTCGATATCAATGCCGGCTCGCACGGTCGCTACTTCGCGACCAACTTCGACCCTGAAATCAATTTCCGCGAGTTCACCGGCACGGTCTATTCGTGGCAGGACGGCGCATGGCAGTCGAACAAGATGTTCGAGGTCGGTCGCGAATGGGATCTGCCGGTCGTCGGCAAGCGCACCGCCTACATGTCTGGCCATGATGAGGTTCACAGCCTGTCCGCGCGTTATCCGCAGGCCGATGTCCGGTTCTGGATGGGGTTCGGCGACCACTACATCAATGTTTTTACCGTGCTGCAATCGCTGGGGCTGCTGTCCGAGCAGCCGGTGACCACCGCCGAGGGGCAGGACGTCGTGCCGCTGAAGGTCGTGAAGGCGGTGTTGCCTGATCCGGCGAGCCTTGCGCCCGATTACGAGGGCAACACCTGCATCGGTGACCTCGTCAAGGGCGAGACAGATGGGCAGGCAGGCGAGGTGTTCATCTACAACGTCGCCGACCACAAGGCGGCGTATGACGAGGTCGGCAGCCAGGGCATCAGCTACACCGCCGGTGTCCCGCCTCTCGCCGCGGCGGTCCTGATCGCGCGCGGCATATGGGATGTGAAGCGCATGGCGAATGTCGAGGATTTGCCCGCGCGCCCCTTCCTCGATCTTCTGGGCGAGATGGGTCTGCCGACCCGCGTGATCGACGCAGAGGGTGACCACCCGATCTGATCCCGCCAGCGGGGTCCGATAAAGCTTTGTTTGCCAACCGGAACCCCGCAGCCAAGCGACGCGTTCGGCGCAGACGGTGACGGCTGCCTCTGCCGAAGCACCGCAAGCTTGCCCGGGGAGGCATGGCAATGGCGCAATTTCCGCGCAGGGACAGTGATGAGCATGCGATGGTGGTCGTGCCGCGATGGGCCATCATCGGGGTCTTCCTGATCGCCCTGACCTATTTCGTCGCCGAAGCGCGATCATTCCTGATGCCGGTCATGCTGGCATTTCTTCTCTTCTTCGTCTTCACCCCGTTCCGTCGTTACATGCAAAAGCTGGGTGTTTCGTCGACGCTGACGGCGGCGGTGGTGACGCTGGGCATGATCCTGGCCGTCGGCGGCTTGGGGATGGCGGCGTCTGCGCCGATCTCGCGGGTGGTGGACAACATGCCCACGATCTCGCAGCGGTTGAAGGACCGGTTTGGCGAGATGCAGGAAAACCTGCGTCCGATCCAGGAAGCGGCCGAACAGATCGACGCCGTCACCTCGGGCGGGGGCGCCGAAGCGACCATCGACACCGGCGGCGGGCTGGGCGAGACCGAAGAGCCGGTTCCCACCGCGACTCCGGGCGAGGTCATCCCGCCCGACGCGACCGTCATCGCCGATGGCAGTACGGCAACCGTGACCGCTGACATGTCTCCCACGACCGTTTCGCCGGATGGGATCATCAGCACCGGGTCGCAGGACATCACGGTCCAGATCGCCCCAAGTTCGGAAAATACCGCGGCCGCGCGCTTGATGTCGTTGGGTCCGGCCTTCTTGGGTCAGACGGTCTTCACCCTGGTTCTGCTGTTCTTCATGATCGCCTCGGGCGATCTTCTTTATCTGAAGATCGTGCAAAGCTTCGACCGTATGCGCGACAAGCGCCGCGCCTACGCTGCCCTGCGAGAGATCGAGGACTCCTTGGGTGCCTATCTCAGCGCGATCACGATCATTAACGCCTGCCTCGGCTTCTGCATCGGGGTCGCCATGTGGTTGTGGGGGATGCCGAGTCCGCTGCTGTTCGGCCTGGCGGGGTTCCTGCTGAACTTCATTCCTTATCTGGGTGCGATCTTCGGCACGATCATGTCCGCAGTGATCGCGCTTTTCATCTTCCCGGATCTTTGGAACCCCATGCTGGTCGCCGCGACCTACATGGCCTTGACCGCTGTCGAAGGGCAACTGATCACCCCCTATTTCGTTTCGCGCCGTCTGAAGATGAACGAGGTGGTGGTGTTCCTGACGGTGGCGCTGTGGGCCTGGCTCTGGTCTGTCCTGGGCATGGTCGTCGCCGTTCCGGTTCTGGTCGTCCTGCGGGTCCTGTGTGCGCATATCCCGGGGATGGAGAAGTTCGGGAACTTCCTGTCGGGCGGCAAACCTCCGCAGCTTGAGGATGAAGACGAGGACACGGCCGACACCGGCCCGGGCGTCCCCAAACCGATCGACCGCAAGTCCCGCCACGCGGCAGAGGAACTGGCAACACGGCAGTAGGGTTGAAGAGGTCTGCGTGCCTGTCACAACGACATCCATCCAGGTCATACGCCCGTTGCCGTAGCCGGCGGCACCGACTGACAACCTTCGCTTTGAAAGGCCCCCTTCTTTGTTTCTCGAGATCCTGCTGGTTCTGATCCTGACGCTGGTCAACGGGGTTTTGGCCATGTCGGAATTGGCCATCGTGTCGTCTCGGACAGCGCGGCTGAAGGTCATGGCCGAAGGCGGAAGCCGTGGCGCCGCCATCGCGATGAAGCTGGCGGCGGAACCGGGCCGCTTTTTGTCGAGCGTCCAGATTGGCATCACTTTGGTCGGGGTGCTTGCCGGGGCCTTCTCGGGCGCAACGCTGGGCGTTCGCCTGTCATCAGCGCTGAGTCAGGCGGGTCTCAGCCCCTCGCTCGCCCAGACATTGGGTGTGGGCGGCGTTGTGATGGCGATCACCTATCTGTCGCTCATCTTCGGCGAACTGGTGCCCAAGCAGATCGCGCTGCGCGCCCCCGAAGCGGCCGCTGCGCGGATCGCTCCGTTGCTCAACATGATCGCGATGGCCACGGCGCCGCTGGTCTGGGTGCTGGATCGGTCCGGAAGACTGGTTCTGACCCTGATCGGCCAGGCAGGACCCGCGGACCGAACGATGACGGATGACGAGGTGCGGCTGGTGATCAGCGAGGCGCGCAATGCTGGCGTGATGAAGAAGGCCGAGACAGAGATGATCGCCGGGGTGATGCGGATCGCTGACCGGACCGCGCGCGGGCTGATGCTGCCCCGGCACGAGGTCGAGACCGTCCCGCTTGCTGCATCTCGCGCCGAGATCGTCGCGCGCTTCCGCGAAACGGGCAGGTCCCGACTGCCGGTCGAAGACGGCAGTGCGGATGCGATCGTCGGCGTGTTTCGTTCAGCCGATTTTCTGGAAGCGGACGGCGAAGGGAACTCGCCTGCGCCGGCCGATCGACTGGTCGAAGCCCCTGTCGTGCGCGAGCGAATGGGCGCCCTTGATGTCCTGGAAATTCTGCGGCGAAGCCCTGCCCATATGGTTCTGGTCTATGACGAATACGGTCATTTCGAAGGGATCGTGACCGCCATGGATATCCTGCAGGCCATCACGGGCGATTTTATCGAAGAAGAGCAGGACGAACCTCGCATCGTCGAGCGGCAGGATGGAAGTCTGCTGGTCGCCGGTTGGATGGCCGTGGACGAGTTTGCAGAACGCATGGGCATCACTTTGGCGACCGACCGCGAGTTCGACACGGTGGCCGGGCTGGTGATCGACCGCATGGGACGGCTGCCCGAGGTCGGAGAAACGGTCAGCGTCGGCCAGTGGCGGATCGAGGTGGTGGACCTCGACGGACGCCGGATCGACAAGGTGCTGCTGACGCGGGACGGCGCGCATGATGGCCTTTCAGGGTAACCCTGTGAAGCGCGTCCGGCTGTCTGATTAAGAGCGATGGGGCGGCCCGCCATGTTGGGCGGACCGCCATCGCGTTCACGCCAAGGAAGGCTTCCTCAGCCGACGCAGGCCCATATCCAGAGCCAGCATCACCAGAAGCGAGGCGCCGGTCAGCGGAAACAGGATGCCGCCGACGATCAGGATCGCCAGAAGACCGCGGAAAACGCGAGGGTCCTGGGGCATCGGGGGCACGCCGAGCGAACGGCTCGGACGTCGTTTCCACCACATCAAGGCGGCCGATACCGCCAATAGGATCGTGCCGGCGCAGACGGCCAGCAGCAGGATCTGGTTCGCCAGCCCGAATTGCTGGCCCATATGGGTGTTGATCCCGAATTCCAGCCAGCGTCCGCCCGGGCCGTAATCGGCGTAGCTCATGTCGACCAGCGGCTTGCCGTCATACTGATCCAGATGCACGACGCGCTGCTGGCTCAGATCGTCGGGATAGACCGAACCGCTATAGACCCCGGTCGGTGACGACGGCAGCACGACCGCGTAGCCCGGATGCAGACCCAGCCCTTCCAACCGCGCGACCGCGGCATCAAGACCGATGGGCGTGGCTTCGGGCGCGGGTGGCGTCGTCTCAGGGATCTGCGCCTGCTCCAGCGACCATGACGTCTGCGCCTGATCTGTCAGCTTCTGGCCGGACATCGGCACATCGACGCGCACGCCGGATGGATAGCCGAAGTTGCTGCCATTGGCCCATTCGTTGACCTTTCCGCCCCAGACCTGTGACCAGGGCAGCCCGGTGATCGCCAGAAACACGATGAAGCTGCCGACGAAGATCCCGGGCACGGCATGGGTGTCGCGCCAGAAGATGCGACGGCGCGGCTGACCCCGGACCGAAACGACGCCGCCCTGCTGACCCCGTGGCCACCACAGAAAGATGCCGGTGCCGACCAGCAGGATGGTCCAGCCACCGACGATTTCGATGATCCCGCGCGCGACGGGGCCGAAATAGCGCAGGCTGTGCAGATAGCGCACGGTCCACATCACCGTGCTGCGGTCGGGTCGGGCGCCCAGAACGTTGCCTTCGTAAGGGTTCACGTAGACCGCCATGCGCTGCCCGCTATCGGACGCGACCGTCACCTCGGCCGAGAGATCGGCGGCAGGCGGATCGGTGTACTTGACCGCCCGTCCCGGCACCGATGTCAGGGCCGAGGCGACCAGTTGCTCGGGGCGCAGCGTCTCGCCCTCCTGCACGGCGACGCGCTTGATGTCTGCGTGGACGATGGCGTCGATTTCGTCACGGAACAGATAGGCCGCCCCGGTCAGGGACAGGGTGATGAGAAAGGGAAGGACCAGCAATCCCGCATAGAAGTGCCAGCGCCACACGGCGCGGTAAAGATCGGACGCGGCCGCACGCGGGCGGCTTGTGGCGTCCATCGTCGCATCGGACATGGAATGAGCCTGTCGATTGAAGATGTCGGGGCGACGGCGCGTATTGCGCCGCCTGAATCGTCAGCTGGCCATCAGGTCGCGCAGCGTTTGCATCGAACGCTCGTGATCCTGCTGATAGCCGATCGGGGCGAAGAACTGGCCCTGATCGTCGAACAGCAGCACCTGGGACGAGTGGTTCATCGTGTATTCGCCACCGTCCTGTTCAACCTTCTGGGCGAAGACGCGGAAGGCCTTGATCGCCTTCTGCACTTCCTCCGGTTCGCCGGTCACCCCCGTCACACCGGGCACCCACGAGACGTAGTCACCCAGAACGTCCCGTGTGTCGCGCTCGGGATCGACGGTGATGAAGAACGTTCGCAGCGTTTCGCCCTCGGCCTCCAGATCCTCTTGCCAGGCCATGATCTCGCCCAGCGTTGTCGGACAGACGTCGGGACAATGCGTGAAGCCGAAGAAGACCGCCGAGGGTGCGCCGACCAGGTCGGCCTGCGTGAAAGGCTGCCCGTCCGCCGTGACAAGGCTGTATTCGCCCTGTCCCAGCGTGCTGAACATCTCGCGCTGATCCATCGGCTGCGGCCGAAGACCAATCCAGACAAAGCCTAGGGCCGCCAGCGCGACCAGCGACCACAGGCCGATGCGCAGCATCCGTATGCTGTTTCGCGTCATCTCAATGCCCCGCATGCGGATCGGCCTGGTGATCATCGTCACCGGCAGCGCGTGCGTTGAAGGCCTGGACTGACAGGGGAACGGTGACGTCGCCTGCCTTCTCGAAGGTCAGGGTGACGTCGACGCTTTCGCCTTCAACCAGCGGCCCCGCTAGACGCATGAACATGAGGTGGTAGCCGCCCGGTTCCAGCATGACCGTCTCGCCGGCGGGGATCGGCAATCCATCCTCGAGCTTGCGCATCGTCATGACGTCGCCGTCCATCGCCATCTCATGGATTTCCATCACGCCGGCGACGGGCGAGGCTGCGGCGATCAGGCGATCGTCCGTCGTGCCGTCGTTGGTTACGGTCAGAAAGCCGCCCGCGACCGGCGCGTTGGGAAGCGTGGCGCGGGTATAGGCAGCGCCAAGGGTCAGGTCGCCCGCCTGCACCTTTGCATTGGCGTCGGGCATTGCCACCGTGGCGGCCGTCTCTGCCGCTGATTCCGAATGTTCGTGGTCGTGATTGTGGTCTTCGCTACCATGAGCCAGGGCGGTGGCGACCGGATTGGCAAGCGTGAATGCGGCAGAGGCCGCGAGGATGGTGAAACGGTTCATGATGGAACTCTCGTCTTGAATAGGGTCCGAGCGGCCGCACGACATGATCTGCGCGCGCCACATTTGATGGCCTTGTCGGCCAGCGAACGATGTCAGACGAGAGCGGGAGGGCCGCGGGCTGCCGGTGTCAGAACCTCGGCGCGACGTGCGGAGAAAGGAACGTCGATCGAGTAGGCGGTACGCAGGGCCAGCATCGGCGCGGCGATGAGGGCAGGGCCGCCATCCGACATCGACGGCTGCGCGTGCAGCGCCCAGTCACAGGTCGAGGTCTGCGGATGATCGGCTGGTGCGTTGTCGTCGATCCTGTGGACCTGACCGTCGGGCGCCATGATCGCCTCGACGACACCGTCCCCGGTGCACAGGACGATCCGGACACCCGCCGGTCCGGCTTGAAGCATCGTGCCTTGGCTGATCGTCGCGAAGAGCAGGAAGGGCAACAGCAACAACCAACCGAACGCCCTCAGGCCCGGCAGGCCGGGTAAGAGCGGTATTGCAAGCTGTGCGTCACGACGGATCAAGGTCGGTCCTTGGCGTAATGACGCCGATTTACCGGATACCGGGTCGTTTGGGAAGGTCGGCAGATGAAGCTGGTGACCCCGACAGGATTCGAACCTGTAACCTGCCCCTTAGGAGGGGGCTGCTCTATCCAGTTGAGCCACGGGGCCATGCCCGTCTTTTGACTGGCCGGACTGCGCTTGGCAAGCTGGACGCTGGTCCTGTCGTCCGCTAACATCCCGCGCACGCCAAAAGGTCCTTCATGAACCCGCCCCCCGCCAGACGACCCCTGACGCTGCGCGACGTCTCCGAGGCATCGGGCGTCAGCGAGATGACGGTCAGCCGCGTCCTGCGCAATCGCGGCGACGTTTCGGCCGCGACGCGCGAGAAGGTGCTGACGGCCGCGAAGTCGCTGGGTTACGTCCCGAACAAGATCGCGGGCGGTCTTGCCAGTCAGCGGGTCAATCTGGTCGCTGTCGTGATCCCGTCGCTGTCCAACCTTGTCTTCCCGGACGTCCTCGGCGGCATTTCCGCCGAACTGGACGATACCGGGCTGCAGCCGGTCGTCGGCGTCAGCAACTATTCTCCGGCGCGTGAAGAAACCGTGCTTTACGACATGCTGTCCTGGCGTCCTTCGGGCGTGATCCTGGCCGGGCTGGAACACAGCGCCGCCTCGCGCGCGATGTTGCAGAATGCGGGGATCCCGATCGTGGAGATCATGGATACGGACGGGCAGGGGATCGACACGTTGGTCGGCATCTCGCATATCCGCGCGGGACGCGAAATGGCCGACCGGATCGTCGCCAGCGGCTATCGCAGGATTGGGTTCGTCGGCACCCACATGCCCGAGGATCATCGCGCCCGCAAACGCCTTGCCGGCTTCGAAGAGGCTTTGTCTGGGCACGGTCTGCAACTGGAAGCGCGCGAGTATTACCAGGGCGGCTCATCCCTGCTGAAGGGGCGTGAGCTGACCGAACGCATTTTGGCGCGCGCGCCGGATCTGGATTTCCTGTATTATTCCAACGACATGATCGGCGCGGGTGGCTTGCTCTACTGTCTCGACCGCGGCTTCGACATTCCCGGACAGATCGGGCTGGCCGGTTTCAACGGGGTGGATATGCTGGACGGGTTGCCGGTCCAGTTGGCCACCACGGACGCGCGACGGGTGGAGATCGGACGCCGTGCGGCGCGGATCGTCGCCGGAAAGGATGTCCCGCCGCCCGATCGCGTCGTCGCGTTGACGCCGACCTTTAGCCCCGGTGACACGATCCGACAGGCTGGCTGACGCCACGCCGTCGACTGCTTGCCGCGGGGCGTCGCGCCCCCTATGTCGGGACGATGCGAATTCCGTTTCTTTCCCCGCGTTTGCCGCGCATCGCTGTGATCCGTCTGCACGGCGTGATCGGCGTGCCTGTTCGCAATGGTGCCGCCGGATTGTCCGACGCGGGCCTCGCCCCGATCCTCGAACGTGCATTCCGGCGCGGCAAGCCCGCTGCGGTTGCCCTGTCGATCAACTCGCCCGGGGGATCGCCCGTGCAGTCGTCGCTGATCGCCGCGCGGATCCGTCGGCTGGCGGAACGCCACAAGCTGCCGGTGCATGTCTTCGTCGAGGATGTCGCGGCGTCGGGCGGCTATTGGCTGGCCTGCGCGGGAGACGAGATCTGGGCTGATGAATCCTCGATCCTCGGCTCGATCGGGGTGATTTCGGCGGGATTCGGCTTTCATGAACTGATTGCGCGGTGGGGGATCGAGCGGCGCGTCCATACCGCAGGACGATCAAAGTCGACGCTGGACCCGTTCCGCCCTGAGAAACCCGAGGACGTGGAGCGGCTGCAAGGCATCCTCGATCCCATCCATGAGGCGTTCAAGGCGCATGTCCGCGCGCGGCGCGGCGCGAAGCTTGCGGCGGACACCGACCTCTTCACCGGGGAATTCTGGCCCGGACGGCGTGCGATAGAGCTGGGTCTGGCCGATGCGATCGGCCATCTGGAGCCTGTCATGCGCGAACGCTACGGCGACAAGGTCAAGTTTCTGACCTACGGTCTTCGCGTGCCGTGGTTCCGCCGCATCGGTTTGTCGGCGGACGCGCTTCTGGACACCGGCGAGGAACGCGCGGCATTCGCGCGGTTCGGGATCGGCGGATGATCAAGATCGTCCTGGCATTTCTTATCGTCGTCGTCGGCCTGGCAATCGTTGCGGGGCCTGGCTTCCGTCGCATTATGGCAAAACTTCTGGGGATATCGCGTCGTGATCGTTGATCTGCTTTTCGTGTTGGCCGGGATCGGGTTGCTGGTTGTAGGCGGCGACCGGTTGATCCGCGGTGCAGTGAACCTGTCCCTGCGGCTGGGGATCGCACCCGCAATCGTCGGCCTGACGGTCGTTGCCTTCGGCACCTCGGCCCCCGAATTGCTGGTTTCCGTTTCTGCCGCGCTGAACGGGACCACGGACATCGCGCTTGGCAACGTCGTCGGATCGAATATCGCGAACGTGCTGATCATCCTCGGCTTCTGTGCGGCGGTGACCGGCATTCCCACGCGCGGCCTGGATCTTCGCGAAAGCTGGGTGATGATGATGGCCGCATCGGCGGCCTTGGTGCTTCTTGCGCTGCTGGCTCCCATCGGGCGGCTGGACGGCCTTCTGCTGCTTGTGATGCTCGGACTGGTCCTGTGGCGGCAATTGTCCACGGCCGAGCCTGCGGCCGAAACCGAACTGGAAGGCGCCGACGCCAAGGCCAGCCGCCGGATGATTGCGGTGTGGCTGGCCATGGGTCTTGTCGCATTGCCCCTGGGGGCACAGCTGCTGGTCACGGGTGCGGCCGATATCGCGCGTCTTTTCGGCGTCAGCGAGGCAGTGATAGGGCTGACCCTGGTCGCTGTCGGAACCTCGCTGCCCGAGCTTGCCGCATCGCTCGCCTCGGCGCGGGCCGGGCGCGCCGACATGGCGTTGGGCAATGTCGTCGGATCGAACCTGTTCAACATCCTGGCGATCCTGGGCATCACCGCGGTGATCGCACCGTTGCCGGTCCCGCGTGAAATGATCCGTCTCGATATCTGGGTGATGCTGGCCAGTTCCGCGCTGCTGTACCCGTTCCTTTTCCGTGGCCTGCGAATGGGCAAGCGGGTGGGGCTCGCGTTGATCGCGCTTTATGCCGCCTATCTGATGGTGCTGCTGTGAGTGTCGCGCTGGTCACCGGTGCCGGCAAGCGCATAGGTCGAGCAATAGCGCTGTCGTTGGCAGGGCGCGGATACGACGTGGCGATCCATTATCAGTCGTCGGCCGACGAGGCCGAGGCGACCGCCGAGGAGGCCCGCGCGATGGGCGTCGTGGCGCGGACCTTCCAGGCCGACCTGCTGGACGTCGCGGCGACGCGGGCGCTGATCCCCGATATCGCCGCCGCGATGGGTCAGCTGTCGGTCCTGGTCAACAACGCCTCGATTTTCGAATACGACAATCTTGCCAGCGCCACGCCGGAAAGCTGGGAGCGTCATATCGGCTCGAACCTGCGGGCCCCGTTCTGGCTGATCCAGGCCTTTGCCGAACAAGCGCCCAAGGCCGACCGTTCGGGTACCGAACCGGTGGCGCAATCCATGATCGTCAACATGCTGGACCAGCGAGTCTTGAAGCCTACGCCGGAGTTCATGACCTACTCGCTGGCCAAGGCAGGTCTGTGGGCACTGACGCGGACCAGCGCGCAGGCGCTGGCGCCGGACATCAGGGTGAACGGGATCGGCCCCGGTCCGACCGTACAGGGCATCAGGCAAAGCGATGAGCATTTCGCCGGACAACGCGCGGCCACGATTCTAGAGCGTGGCGCCGACGCAGGCGACGTGACCGCGGCGCTGTCCTACCTGCTGGAGGCAAAGGCGGTCACGGGTCAGTTGATCTGCGTCGATGGCGGCCAGCACCTGGGATGGCGGACGCCCGATATACGGGGCATCTCGTAGGTTGTCGCGGCCGCGAACGCGCAACTTGTGCACCGTCACGAACGGCTTCACGAAAGCTTCATGAATCTGGTTTGAAAATCAGTGCCTTGCCAAGATCACATAAAATATCGTTCCAGATCAATGCATTGTATTATTGCCTAATCATTGGGCAAACCTCGATACAACCTCTAATTGCTGGTGTTTCGGATACCAGACCAACCCTCACCCACAGACTTATCCACAGATTCCGTGGACAGGTTTGTCCTTGATCCGACCGCCGGAAACTTGCAGTCGAAGGCGGGAATCACTTTCTTGATGACATGACAGACGCCCAGACCGGCAAGCCGCCCCGAACGGGTCAGGCCGCCATCCAACGCTATCTGCGCAATCTCGAATCCAGCCCCGGTGTCTATCGGATGCTGGATGCTCAGGGTGCGGTTCTCTATGTCGGCAAGGCCCGCGATCTGAAGGCGCGGGTGTCGAATTATGCGCGCGTCTCGGGCCATTCAGCGCGCATCACGCGGATGATCCGCGAGACCCATTCGATGATGTTTCTGACGACGCGCACCGAGACCGAGGCGCTGCTGCTGGAACAGAACCTCATCAAGCAGCTGAAGCCGCGCTACAACGTGCTGTTGCGCGACGACAAGTCGTTCCCGAACATCCTGGTCGCCAAGTCGCACGCTTTTCCACAGATTAAGAAGCACCGCGGCGCCAAGTCCGAGAAGGGCGATTACTACGGTCCCTTCGCCAGCGCCGGCGCCGTCAATCGGACCCTGACGCAACTGCAGCGGGTCTTTTTACTGCGCAATTGCTCGGACAGCACCTTCGAGACGCGGACCCGCCCGTGTCTTCTGTTCCAGATCAAGCGTTGTAGCGCGCCCTGCGTCGGCCGGATCTCGGCCGAGGATTACGGCGCGCTGGTCGGTGACGCGGAACGCTTCCTGCAGGGTAAGTCCACCGCGATCCAGGCGCAGCTTGGCCGCGATATGGCCGAGGCGGCGCAGTCGATGGAGTATGAGCGTGCAGCCGCCCTGCGTGACCGGATCCGGGCGCTGACGGCGGTCCAGTCGGTGCAGGCGATCAACCCCAAGGGCGTGGCCGAAGCCGACATCGTCGCGCTGCACATGGAAAATGGGCAGGCCTGCGTGCAGGTCTTCTTCATCCGCGGCAACCAGAGCTGGGGCAATCGCGACTTCTACCCGCGTCTCGGCGGGGCAGAGAGCGCGGATGAGGTCATGCAGGCCTTCCTGCTGCAATTCTACGATGACAAGCCGCCGCCGCGGCTGATCCTGCTGTCGCACGGCGCCGAAGACCCGGAACTGACGGCCGAGGTTCTGGCCGAACGCGCCGGACGGAAGGTGGAACTGGCCGTCCCGCAGCGTGGCGAAAAGCAGGAACTGGTCAACAACGCTCTGCGCAACGCCGCTGAAAGCCTTGCACGGCGGATGTCGGAAAGCGCCGCGCAGGCGCGGCTTCTGGAAGGCGTGGCCGAGGCGTTCGAACTGCCCGCCGCGCCCCGCCGGATCGAGATCTACGACAACAGCCATATCCAGGGCGCGGCTGCCGTCGGTGGCATGATCGTCGCGGGGCCGGAGGGCTTCATCAAGAGCCAGTACCGCAAGTTCAATATCAAGGGCACCGAGATCACGCCCGGCGACGACTTCGGCATGATGCGAGAGGTGCTGACCCGTCGTTTTCAGCGTCTGCTGAAGGAGGACCCGGATCGGCAGACCGAAGCCTGGCCGGACCTTCTGCTGATCGATGGCGGCGCGGGCCAGGTTTCGGCGGTCGAGGGTATTCTTGGCGATCTGGGGGTCGAGGACATACCGATCATCGGCGTCGCAAAGGGCATCGACCGCGACCAGGGCAAGGAAGAATTCCACCGCCCGGGCGCCCGGCCGATGGCCCTGCGGATGAACGATCCGGTTCTGTATTTCATCCAGCGTCTCAGGGACGAGGCTCACCGCTGGGCGATCGGCACCCACCGCGCGCGGCGCGCGAAACAGGCCTTGGCCAATCCGCTTGATGACGTTCCGGGCGTCGGCGCGGCCCGCAAGCGTGCGTTGCTGGCGCATTTCGGCAGCGCCAAGGCTGTGCGCGGGGCGGCGATGGCCGATCTGCAGGCTGTCGACGGAATCAGCGCGGCGATGGCCAAGACGATCTACGACCATTTCCACGCGCAAGGCTGATCCATTGCGTGTCGTTCTGGGGATCGACGCCGCCTGGACCCTGCATCATCCCAGCGGTGTCGCACTGGCAGTGGAGGAGGGCGCCTGGCGGCTCGCCGGGGTCTGGCCCAGCTACGCCGCCTTCCTCAACAGCGATGTCCTGCCAACGACCGCGTTGCTGATTGCGCGGTGCGTCGAACTGGTCGGCGCACCGCCCGATCTGGTGACGGTCGACATGCCGCTGTCGCTGGACCCGATCACCGGGCGGCGGGCATCGGACACCGGCGTCAGCCGCGCCTTCGCGGCGCGGGGTGCCGCAACCCATTCGCCAACTGCGCTGAGGCCGGGGCCCGTCGCGGACCGCCTGCGCGCGGACTTCGCGGCGGCCGGCTACCCGCTGCTGACCAAGGGGCAACCTGGCCGCCTTGCCGAGGTCTATCCCCATCCCGCGCTGATCCACCTGATGGGCGCCGACCGGCGCCTGCCTTACAAGGTCGCGCGCGCGGCGAAATATCGACCCTTGCTGCCACCCCAACCGCGCAAGCAGCGCCTGGTGGAGCAGTGGCGCGCGATCCTCGACCGGCTTGACTGCGTTTTACCGGGCAGTTCGACGATGCTGGCGCTGCCCGATCCTCAGGATCGGTTGGCTGCGCTGAAGGCTTTCGAGGATCAGTTCGACGGCATCATCTGTGCCTGGGTCGCAACCGAAATCCTCGATGGGCGGGCGACCGCCTATGGCGACGACAGATCGGCGATCTGGGTGCCTGAACCGCCGCGCTAAGGGGTTGGTAAGGCAGTACCTCACGGCGGGAACAAAATCGCGTTATGATTGTTCCCTGCTCAGACATCCGCACAATCTGACCGAAGGAAGCGATCATGCCCCTCACTGCCATGATGCCCGACCGCGCCCTCTTCGTCCTGCGTGCCCCTGACGACGGCATCGGCCGCGCGGATTGGGGAGATTTCGACGCCGAACCGTTGACGATGGCCGCGCGGGTCACCGACGTGAACGTGACCGGCAGCGACCCCACGATCCAGGTCCGCGCCGAAGACGGCCTGAACTGGACCATCGACCTTACCGGGCGCAGCCGCATTCGCGACGCGGGGCTGACCCCGCGCGACATCGGTCCGGGCGACGATATCGTGGTGCTTGGCCATCGCAGCCACCATTTCGGTGAAAGCCGGATCAGGGCGTTGCGCCTTTCGACCGGCGGCCGGGACTTCGACCTGCACCCCGAGGCGTTGGCCGAAGCCTGATCGGTTGGGCCGTCGTCCTACCGGCGGCCCTTCCCCCCGGCGCGCGGGTTGCCTAGATTGGCGCCATGCGCTGGACCGTTCCGAACATCCTGACCCTGTTCCGCCTGATCGCCGCGCCGCTGGTGCCGGTCATGTTCCTTTATTTCGCGCGGCCATGGGCGGACTGGGCGGCTTTGGCACTGTTCGTCCTCGCCGCCGTGACGGATTGGATCGATGGGCATCTGGCGCGAAGCTGGGAACAGGAAAGCCGCTTTGGCGCCGCGATGGACCCGATTGCCGACAAGGCGATGGTGGTGATCGCCTTGGTCGTAATCACGGGCTATTCCGGCATGAACCCATGGCTGATCCTACCTGTCGCCGTGATCCTGTTCCGCGAGGTCTTTGTGTCTGGCCTGCGCGAGTTCCTGGGTGACGATGCGCGCGCGCTGAAGGTGACCAAGGTCGCCAAGTGGAAGACGACAGCGCAGATGGTCGCGATCTCGGTCCTGTTCCTCGGCACCGGGCTCGCCTTCGTCGAACGGGGGCAGCCGCCGCGTGTGGGCGAAACCGGGCTGCCCTGGTCGGACAGCTGGTCCGATCTCGCAACGCAGGTCGGTCTGGCGCTGATCTGGGTGGCGGCGGCGCTGACCGCCTGGACCGGGTGGGACTATTTCACGAAGGCGCTGCCCTGGCTGAAGGAGCCGAAGGGTGAAGCTTGACGTCCTTTACTTTGCATGGCTGCGCGAACGCGTGGGCCAACCGCGCGAGCGGGTCGAGACGAAGGCCGCGACGGTGCGCGATCTGGTCGTCGAATTGCGTGCGATCGACGATTATCACGACGCCGCGCTGTCCGATCTGACGGCGGTCAGGGTCGCCGTGGACCAGCAGCTGTCCGATCTCGACACGCCACTTGCGGATGCCCGCGAGGTTGCGTTCTTCCCGCCGATGACCGGTGGCTGAGATGGCCATCCGCGTTCAGTCCGAACCGTTCGACCTGTCCGCCGAACTGGCCGATTTCGGCGCGGGGGCCGGCGCGATCGTGACCTTTTCGGGCATCGTGCGCGATGACACCGGCGCGATGGTGGCGCTGGAGCTGGAACATTATCCAGGCATGACCGAATCCGCGTTGACCGACATCGCCGACCGCGCCGCGGAGCGCTGGAACCTCACGGACTGCCTTGTCATCCATCGACACGGTCGGCTGGCGGTGGGCGAGGCGATCATGATGGTCGCCACCGCCGCCCGCCACCGGGCCGAAGCGTTTCAGGCCGCCGAATACCTGATGGACTACCTCAAATCCCGCGCGCCGTTCTGGAAGCGCGAGATCGGCCGCGACGGCGCAGGTTCCTGGGTCGAGGCGAAGGGCAGCGACGAAGACGCGCTGACGCGATGGTAGATCGCGCATGATCCGACCGGGCGTGCAGCGCCTTGCGCGGGATTGGGCCGAAGTCGGGGCGGCCATTGTAATCGGGCTCTTTTCGCTTTGGATGACGTTCTGGGGCGGATGGTTCTTCGCGGCGCTCGGCCTGTTCGGCGTCGGCGTTTCGCTGGTCTGGACGCTGGGCGCAATCCGCAGGCGCCGCTTCCACCACGACATCGCCGCGCCCGGCATGGTCGAGATCGACGAAGGCGCGGTGCGCTATTACGGCGCCCAATTGTTGGGCGGGCAGCTGGCGCTGCGCGACTTGACGGAGATTCGGCTGTTGCGGCTGAACGGCCATCTGCACTGGCGTCTGAAAAGCGATGACGGGCAGGCGCTGCTGGTGCCTCTGGAAGCGGCAGGGGCAGAAAGCCTTGCCCACGGGTTCGCCGCACTGCCCGGAATGGACATGGGGGCGATCAGCAACGCGCTTCGCCGCGGTGCCGGGCCGGACGCGCCCTCTGCGACCACTGTATGGAGCCGGCGGGATCGCGGCTTGACTTGACCCCGGCCTGTTGCCACCTGTGGCCGACTGGCAAACCGTGAAAGGCCCGTCCCATGTCGATACCCCAGCAGGGCGGTGGCCCCATCGAAAGCCGCGACCAGCTGGCCGCCTATGTCGCCTCGGGCGAGAAGCCGAAGGCCGACTGGCGGATCGGGACCGAGCACGAGAAGTTCGGCTATCGCAAGAACGATCACCTGCCGCTGCCCTACGAGGGTGATTGTTCGATCAAGGCGATGTTGACCGGTCTGCAGGAACGCTTCGGCTGGGAACCGATCCTGGAACAGGACAACATCATCGGGCTGCAGCGCGACGGCGCCAATGTCAGCCTCGAACCCGGCGGTCAGCTTGAACTGTCCGGCGCGCCGCTTGAGACGATCCACCAGACCTGCGACGAGGTGAACCAGCATCTGGCCGAGGTGAAGGCCGTCGCCGATGACCTTGGCGCCGGTTTCATCGGTCTCGGCGCGGCACCGATCTGGTCGCAGGACCAGATGCCGATGATGCCCAAGGGGCGCTACCGGCTGATGACCGATTACATGGGGCGCGTGGGCGAGCTTGGCACGCAGATGATGTACCGCACCTGCACCGTTCAGGTGAATCTGGATTACGCATCGGAAGCCGACATGGTGCAGAAGCTGCGCGTCGCGCTGGCGCTGCAGCCGGTGGCGACCGCGCTTTTCGCCAACTCTCCCTTCCTCGACGGCAAACCCAACGGGATGAAAAGCTGGCGCGCCCATATCTGGCAGAACCTGGACGAGGCGCGTACCGGGATGCTGCCCTTCGTGTTCGAGGACGGTTTCGGTTATGAGGCGTGGGTGGATTACGTCCTGAACGTGCCGATGTATTTCGTGTATCGCGACGGCAAGTATATCGACGCGCTGGGGCAAAGCTTCCGCGACTTCCTGAAAGGCGAACTTCCCGCGCTGCCGGGCGAAATCCCGACCTTGTCCGACTGGGCCGACCACATGACGACCGTCTTCCCCGAGGCCCGGGTGAAGAAGTTCATCGAGATGCGCGGCGCCGATGGGGGACCGTGGCGCAGGCTCTGTGCACTGCCGGCGCTGTGGGTCGGGTTGCTTTACGACCAGTCCGCACTGGATGCGGCAAGCGATCTGATCAAGGGCTGGGACCACGACACCCGCGAAGGCCTGCGCCGCGCGGCGGGGAAAGAGGCGTTGGCGGGTGAATATAACGGCGTCAAGCTGCACGACCTGTCACGGCAGGTGCTGGAAATTGCCGAGGCCGGGCTGAAATCTCGCGCGCGCCCGGGCGCGGGCGGTCTGATCCCGGACGAGACGCATTTCCTGAACGCGCTGCGCGAAAGTGTCGACAGCGGCATCGTTCCCTCGGACGAGCTTCTCGCGAAGTATCACGGCGAATGGCAGGGCGATCTGTCGCGGATCTACGCCGAATATTCCTATTGAGCTTGCCCGACCTCCGTTCGGGTGCGACCGTCACCCGGACGCATTTTCGGAAGGGAAGCTTCATGCGCGACTTTTTCATCCTGTGGATGGAGCGGATCATCAATGTGGTGATCGTGCTCGGCGCGATCGCGGTTCTGATCGGTGGCGGCGCCGCGTTGTTCGGGCCGCAGGGCGGCATCCTGCAGGCGTTGGCGATCTGGATCGGCGGCGCGCTTTACCTGATCATCATGGGCGGATTCGTCTATCTTGGCCTGGGCATCTACAACAACACCCGGCGGACCGCCGAGGCTGTCGAGCGGATGGCGAACCGGCCGTAAGAAAAGCCCGGCGCGCCGTAGCGCGCCGGGCCCAAGCTCGCAGCGATGTCAGGCGGCCTTGCGGCGCAGCCACGCGAATCCGCCAAGACTGGCCAGCAGCAGCGGCATTCCCGCCGGCAGCGGCACCGGTGCGGGCGATTGCGCATCCACCACAGCGCGACCGAAATCGGTGTAGTCGGTGAAGAAGCCGTCCAGACCCCAGTCGAGATAAGGGTTGATCAGCGCGAAGGCCTCATCCTCGGACAGGGGCCGGAACGTGTAGGCATGCACCTTCAGACCAAGGGCGTGGGCGTCGCGGATGAACGCCTCGGTGATGCCGCCGAAGCTGACGCCGACGCCGGTCGCGAATTTCGCGATATCGGCCAGCGAGTTCGTTCCGTCCGATCCGCGCACGCCGTAAATGCCACCCGACAGCACGACAGAGCCCAACTGTGCGAGTTCGGCTTCCATGCCGTTCTCGGCCAGCAGCGCATTCAGGTCGACGACGCTTTCATTGGCGAAGGTCTGCAGGATCACGCGATCTTCGGCGCTGGTGTATCCCTTGTCCTTCAGCACCTCGATGATCCGGCGGTTCTTGACCGGATCGTGCGGCGCTTTCGATTCGGGATAGATGCCGATCTTGGTGCCGTTCGCCGCGTTGTAGGCCGTCAGCGTGTCCAGCACTTCGCCAAAGGTGGGCACCTTGTAGGGATCGGCCATGCTGGGCGTGAAGCCCGGATAGGTCGAGTCGGGTTCCGACAAGGCACCGGTCGGTTTGACCGTCAGCGTCTTGATCTCGGCCAGTGTGAAGTCGCTGACCCGGTAGCTGCCATTCCTTGCGGCGAAGAGCGACGAGACATTGGTGGTCCGCGTCAGCGTCGTGTCGTGCATCGCGACCAGATGGCCGTCGCTGGTCAGTTGCAGGTCGGGCTCGATGTAATCGGCCCCCATCTGCATCGCCAGCTCATAGCTGCCCAGCGTTTCTTCCGGCAGGTAGCCGCTGGCGCCGCGATGGGCGACCACGATCGGCGCGGTGCCGTCCAGCGTGTCGTAGGTGGCGGCATGTACCGGGGCGGCGACAAGCGGCATGGCCAGCAGCGCGGCCAGGGTCAGAAATCGTATGGGCATCGGGTCCTCGTCAATCAGAGCGGGTAAAGGTTAACCCGCTCCTCCTAATCGGCCGATCTGACAGAATGGCGACAGTTCGAACTCATCTTCGTGACGGTTCGCGGGCGCCTCTTAACCCTTGCCGCCGATCTTCGGTTCGGTCCCTGCGCGCAGGCGGGCGATGTTGGTGCGGTGACGCACGAAAATCAGGATCGCCATGAAGGCGACGGTCAAGGCCAGCGCGGGCCGCCCCATCGCGAGTGCCACCAGCGGGCTCGACGCCGCCGCGATCAGCGCCGACAGCGACGAGATACGCAGGATCACCGCGACCGCGAGCCAGGTCGCACAGGCTACCAGGCCCAGCGGCCAGTAAAGCGCCAGCACCGTGCCCAGGAAGGTCGCGACGCCCTTTCCGCCACGAAAGCCCAGCCAGACCGGGAAGCAATGGCCCAGGAACGCCGCCGCGCCCGCGATCATCGCGGCACCCTCGCCGCCGAAATGGCGCGCCAGCAGTACCGCGATGGCGCCCTTGCCGCTGTCCAGAAGCAGCGTCGCCAGCGCCGCAGGCTTGTTGCCGGTGCGCAGAACGTTGGTCGCGCCGATATTGCCCGACCCGATGGCGCGCAGGTCACCCAGACCAAGCGCGCGCGTGATGACCAGACCGAAGGGGATCGCGCCAAGAAGGTAGCCGATCACCGCCCACAGGATTGCGATCATCCGAACACCCTTTCGCCCGCGACCCAGGTCCCCAGCACCTTGCCCTGCATCCGGGCGCCGTCAAAGGGCGTGTTCTTCGATTTCGATTTCAGTGTGAAGCGGTCCAGCACGAAGGGCGCGTCGGGGTCGAACAGAACCAGATCGGCGGGGGCGCCCTTGGACAGCCGTCCCGCGTCCAGCCCAAGCCGCTTTGCCGGGTTCAGTGCCATCGCGCGCCACAATTGCGGCAGGCTGAGCGCGCCCGAGTGGTAAAGCCGCATCGCCGCCGGCAGCAGCGTTTGCAGGCCGACCGCGCCGGGGGCCGCCGCTTCGAACGGCAGGCGTTTGCTCTCTTCGTCCTGCGGTGTGTGAAAGGACGCGATCACGTCGATCTCGCCATCCGCGACCGCCTGCACCATCGCCAGCCGATCATCTTCCGACCGCAGCGGCGGGGTGAAGCGGAAGAAGGTGCGGTAATCGCCCACGTCGAATTCGTTCAGCGTCAGGTGATGGATCGAGGTGCCAGCGCTGACGTCCAGCCCCGCCTTGCGCGCCCGGCGCAGCGCGGGCAGGGCGTCCGCCACGGTGATCTGGTCCGCGTGCCACCGGCAGCCCGACATCGCGACCAGCGACAGGTCGCGGTCCAGCCCGATCACCTCGGCCATGGGCGAGACGGCGGGGATGCCATAGAGGCTCGCGAACTTGCCCGATGTCGCCGCCGCGCCCTTCGACAGCCCCGCATCCTGCGGATGGCCCACGATCAATGCGCCGATGCCTTTCGCATAGGCCATCGCCCGCGACAGCACCTTGGTGTCGGTGACGACCCGCACCCCGTCGGTGAAGGCCACCGCGCCCAGGTCGTACAGAAACCCGATCTCGACCATCTCGCGCCCTTCGCGCGCCTTGGTCAGCGCGGCCATGTGGCGGATATGGACCGGCGCGTCGGCAGCACGGCGGGCGACGAATTCCAGCGCCTCGGGCGTGTCGATCGGCGGCACCGTGTCGGGGCGCACGATCATCGTGGTGACACCACCGGCGGCAGCGGCAAGGCCCGCCGAACGGAAGCTTTCCTTGTGCCGCTCCCCCGGCTCGCCGATCTTCACGCCCCAATCGACGATCCCAGGTGCGAGCGCCCGCCCGTTGCAATCGATGACCGTCGCGCCCTCCGGCGCATCCGTGCCGAGGGCGGCAATACGCCCGTTCTCGACCGTCAGGCTGCCCGGCTCGTCCGACAGGCCCTCGGGATCGATCAGCCGGGCGTTCTGGAAATGCATGATCATGGACGGCCCCCGGTCGAGTTTCTCAGGCAGATTTCGGTGATCTGCCGCGACACGGCGCCGAGCCCCGACACCCCGCGAATGGTGATCGGCATGTGGCCCCGCTGGCTCAGCTTCAGCGCGTAGATCAGGCGGCGGATGCGGAGATTGGCATCCAGATCGAGGCTGCGCCCGCCCGGTGCGATGATGCGGCGGTCTGTCAGCACCCATTCCCGGCCGCGATCCATCAGCCAGCCAGCAGACAGGATCACCGCCCCGAACAGCGCCACCGCGATCACGAAGCGCCCGCCGTCGAAACCTTGTTCGCCCCAGGCGATCAGCCCCAGGATGATGCCTGCGATCAACGTCGCCACACCGGCGGAGCGCAGGATGGCGCGGTCCTCGGCCCGGATTACGCGCTCCACCGTCTCGCCCGGCTGAAGGTCCGGCTCAGCCATCCCACAGCCCCGGCCCGGCCAGTGCGCGCCCGCGTTCGGCGCGTAGATTCCTGGCCAACAGGTCCATCGCCGCCATGCGCACGGCGACGCCCATTTCCACCTGATCCTGGATCACGCTGCGGTTGATGTCATCGGCCAGCGTTCCGTCGATCTCCACCCCGCGGTTCATCGGGCCGGGATGCATCACGATCGCGTCCGGCGCGGCCAGAGCCAGCTTTTCGGCGTCCAGCCCCCAGCGATGGAAATACTCCCGCTCGGACGGGATGAAGCCGCCGTCCATCCGCTCGCGCTGAAGCCGCAGCATCATCACCACGTCGGCGCCTTTCAGGCCCTCGCGCATGTCGTCATAGACCTCGCAGCCCAGATCGGCGACGCCCGCGGGCATTAGCGTCCGCGGACCGATCAGTCGCAGCCGGTTTTCCATCTTGCCCAGCAGGATCAGGTTCGACCGGGCGACGCGGCTATGCGCGATGTCGCCGCAGATCGCGATGGTCAGCCGGTGCAACCGCCCCTTGGCACGGCGGATCGTCAGCGCGTCCAGAAGCGCCTGCGTGGGATGTTCGTGCCGCCCGTCGCCGGCGTTGATGACTGCGCAATTCACCTTTTCCGCCAGCAGGTTCACGGCCCCCGATTGCGGATGGCGCACGACCAGAATGTCGGGATGCATCGCGTTCAGCGTCAGCGCCGTGTCGATCAGCGTCTCGCCCTTCTTGACCGACGAATGGGCGACCGACATCGACATCACGTCGGCGCCAAGACGCTTTCCGGCCAGCTCGAAGCTGGCCTGCGTGCGGGTCGAGTTCTCGAAGAACATGTTGATCTGGGTCATGCCGGCCAGCGCGTCGGAATGCTTCACCGTGCGCTTGTTCAGATCCACATAGGTTTCGGCCAGATCCAAGAGCGTCACGATCTCGGGCGGGCCGAGATGGTCGATGCCAAGCAGGTGGCGGGCGCGGAAAGTCATGGGCGCTCCTTCGGGATTGGCCCGGGGGACAAGGCCCCAGAACTGACCCGTCTATTGCAGAAGCGCCGGGTCCGGGCAAGCGTGCGGCGTGGCCCTAGGCGGGCAGGGACTTGCCGGTTTCATGGGCACGGGATAATGGCGGATCATGCCCCTCGCGAAACTTCGCCCCGACCTGATCGCCACGCTGGCGCTTGGCCTGCCGTTGATCGGCAGCCATGTCGCGCGCATGGCAATCGGCGTCGCCGATACAGTGATGGTCGGCTGGTACGGTGTCGAGGCGCTGGCGGCGCTGGTCCTGGCCTCGGCGATGTTCCTGCTGCTGTTCCTGCTGGGCTCCGGCTATGCCCTTGGCGGGTCCGGGCTGATCGCGGGCGCGCGCGGGCGCGCCGATGATGTCGAGGTCCGCCGGGTCACCCGCATGGCGCTGTGGCTGTCCGTGCTGCATGCCGTGGCGATGGCCCCGCTGCTGTGGTGGTCGGGGCCGATCCTGATCGCGCTGGGGCAGGTGCCCGCCGTCGCGATGCTGGCGCAGGACTACCTTCGTATCATGATCCCCGCGATGCCGCTGGTGCTGGCGGGGATGGTGCTGAATTCCTATCTGTCCGCGCTGGGACGTCCATCGCCCGTGATGTGGATCACGCTGGCGGGCCTGCCGCTGAACGTGGCGCTGAACTGGGCCTTCATCTTTGGCGAGTGGGGCGCGCCGGAACTGGGCGTCGCGGGTGCCGCCGTCGCCAGCCTCACGGTCAATGCCGCGCAGCTTGCGGGCCTTCTGGCCTATGCGCTGTGGCTGCCCGAGGCGCGCCGCTACACGCTGATGCGGCGGTTCTGGCGGCCCGACTGGCCGGCCTTCTTCCGCCTGTTCCGTCTGGGTCTGCCGATCGGCGCGGCCGTGGTGGCCGAGGTCGCGCTGTTTGCTGGCACCAACATCATGATGGGCTGGATCGGGACCACGGAACTGGCCGCGCACGGCATCGCGCTGCAGATCGCCTCGCTGGCCTTCATGGTCCATCTGGGGCTGTCGAACGCCGCCACGATCCGCGCGGGAGAGGCGTTCGGTCGCGGCGATTTCGACGCATTGCGCCGGGTCGGCGCGGCGGTGCTTGTCCTCTCGCTGGCCTTCGCGCTGGTGGTTGTCGGCATCTTCCTGACCTGGCCCGAGGATCTGGTGCGGCTTTATCTCGACCGCGCCAACCCGGCCAGCGGGCAAATCCTGCTGGTGGCCGTGGGGCTGATGTTCTGGGCGGCGGTGTTCCAGATCGCGGATGCGGCGCAGGTGATCCTGCAGGGCCTTTTGCGCGGCGTGCAGGACACGCGCGTGCCGCTGGTCCTTGCCATCATCGGCTATTGGGGCTTCGGGCTGACCGGAAGCTATCTCTTCGCCTTCACGCTGGGCCTTGGTCCGGCGGGGCTGTGGATGGGACTGCTGACCGGTCTTTCCGTCTCGGCCTTGCTTCTCTGGCTGCGCTTCCATCGCGGACTGGGCCGCGGGGGCTGGACCGTGCCGCAGCGGGCGGGCTAGCATCGCCGCGACGCCCAAGGAGAGCAAATCATGCGCCCCGTCTTCGTCCAGTTCCGCTGCGCGCCCGGCAAGACCTACGAGGTCGCCGATGCGATCTACGACCGCGAGGTGGTCAGCGAGCTGTTCTCGACCAGCGGCGAATACGACCTGATCGCCAAGGTCTACATCCCCGAGGATCAGGACGTCGGCCGCTATCTGGCCGAGAACCTGTTCGACATACCCGACATCCACCGCACCCTGACCACGATGACGTTCAAGGCGTTCTGATGGGCAAGGCGTTCTGATGCCGGTGATGGTCATCACCGGTGCATCTGCCGGGATCGGCCGCGCCGTGGCCGAACGTGCGTTGGCGGCGGGCTGGCAGGTCGCCGGCCTCTCGCGCCGTGAAAAAGCGCCCGATGGTGCCCTGGCGATCGCCTGCGACGTGACCGATCCCCGCGCGGTCGAGACTGCCTTCGACCAGGTCGTGACCGAACTGGGGCGCATCGACGTGCTGTTCGCCAATGCCGGCGTGTTTCCGAAATCCGGCCTGATCGATGAGATCGCGGACGACGACTGGCGACAGGCGGTAGCGGTGAACCTGGACGGAATGTTCTTCGCCTGCCGTGCGGCCTTCGCACGAATGCGGGCACAGGACCCACAGGGCGGACGGATCATCCTGAACGGATCGGTCAGCGCGCAGGCGCCGCGTCCACGGGCGGCGGGTTATACGGTGCCGAAACATGCGCTGTCGGGACTGACAAAGCAGATCGCGCTTGACGGACGCGCCTTCAACATCGCCGCAGGCCAGATCGACATCGGCAACGCGCAGACGGAGCTGGCGGATCAGATCGGGAAGGGCGTGCCTCAGGCCGACGGCTCGGTCCGGGCAGAACCGATGATGCCCGTGGCAGAGGCAGCGGAAGCGGTGCTGCGCATGGCGGACCTTCCGGCCGGCACGAACGTGCTGCAGATGACTATCATGGCCAGCGCGATGCCACTGGTTGGCCGCGGCTGACGGCAGGGGAAAGGGCGCGGTCCTACCGCGCCCATCCGTGAGTTACCGGCCCAGACGCGACAGCGGACCGCCGGGGATGCCCGGTTCCAGCTGCATGTAGGTCGCGCCGCGGATCTGCAGGACGCCGCCCTCCCACACCACATCCGTTGCCTGCGTCAGCGCCTGGAAGTAGCGGCTTTCGAAGTCGCTGCCCGGGCAGGCGAGATCGGTCCAGGTCATCTCGGCAACGCGGAAGCTCGGGTATTCACCCTGAACGTTGCCGCTGAACGTGTTGCAGGGGCCGCGTCCCGAGAAGCCAGCCGACGTCAGCACCAGCGTCGCGTCGCGTTGCGGCACGGCTTCGGCGCCGAGGCTGACAAGGTAGTACGGTCCCAGCGGAATGCCGTTGACGCTGCCCGTCGTCTGGGCGGGGCCGGCGGGCGTCATCGGTTGACAGGCGGCAACCAGCGCAAGCGAAGACAGGGCAAGGGCGGCGGAACGGATCATGAGGGGCAGCTCCTTCAAGAATATTCTTGTGACGCAACACTTTATCCAGCCCGTTCGTTCCCGGCAACAATCAGCCCAGCAAACGCCTTGCGATCACCTGCGCCTGGATTTCGGCGGCCCCCTCGAAGATGTTCAGAATCCGTGCGTCGCACAGCACGCGGCTGATCTGATATTCCAGCGCGAAACCGTTTCCGCCGTGGATTTGCAAGGCGTTATCCGCTGCCGCCCACGCGACCCGCGCGCCCAGCAGCTTGGCCATCCCCGCTTCCAGATCGCAGCGATGACCGTGATCTTTTTCCCACGCCGCGAAATAAGTCAGCTGTCGCGCGATCATGATTTCGACAGCCATCATCGCGAGCTTGTCAGCGACGCGCGGAAAATGGATCAGCGCGCGGCCGAATTGCTTGCGGTCCAGCGCGTATTGCAGGCCCAGTTCCAACGCGTTCTGCGCCACACCGATGGCGCGGGCGGCAGTCTGGATGCGTGCGCTTTCGAAGGTCTGCATCAGCTGCTTGAAGCCCTGTCCGGTGACGCCGCCCAGCAGATTCTTCCCGCTGACGGGGAAGCCGTCGAAGCCCAGCTCGTATTCCTTCATGCCGCGGTAGCCCAGAACCTCGATCTCGCCGCCGGTCATGCCCTCGGTCGGGAACGGGTCGTCGTCAGTGCCGGGCGTCTTCTCGGCGATGAACATCGACAGGCCGCGATAATCGTCCGTGTCAGGCTCGGTGCGGGCCAGCAGCGTCATGATATGGGTGCGCGCGGCATGGGTGATCCAGGTCTTGTTGCCGGTGATCCGCCAATCCTCGCCATCCCGCACCGCCCGCGTGCGCAGGCTGCCCAGATCCGACCCGGTGTTCGGCTCGGTAAAGACCGCGGTGGGCAGGATCTCTCCGCTGGCCAGGCGCGGCAGCCAGTGCTCCTTCTGTTCATCCGTGCCGCCGCCCAGGATCAGCTCGGCCGCGATCTCGCTGCGCGTCCCAAGGCTGCCCACGCCGATATAGCCGCGCGACAGCTCTTCCGAGACGACGACCATCGCGGCTTTCGACATGCCCAACCCACCCAGATTCTCGGGAATGGTCAGCCCGAAGACGCCCAGCTCGGCCAACTCCTCGATGATCTCCAACGGGATCAGCTGGTCCTTCAGGTGCCAGTCATGGGCGTGGGGCACGACCTTGTCCTCGGTCCAGCGGCGGAACTGGTCGCGGATCATCTCCAGATCCTCGTCGAGGCCCGCCGCCCCGAAGGTCGCCGCACCGCGCCGGTCGGCCAGTTGCGCGGCCAGGTCGGCGCGCGCTTCGGGGCTGTTGCCGGCCATCATCGCCCGGGCGGCATCGCTGGGTTGCCAGTCGATGCCCAGATCGCTCAGCCTTGCGAATTCATTCTGGCTCATCGGGATGCCGCCGGCGATCTGGCTCAGATATTCGCCGAAGCCGATCTTCAGGATCAGCGTCTCGACCGGTCCATCCACCCGCGCCGACCACGCCGCAAGCTGGCGCAGCGCCTCGACGTAGGTCGCCAACCAGGACAGGGCATGCGCCGCGTGCTGGTGCCGGTCCAGCAGGGTGGGATCGACCTTGGCGTCGGGTGCGACCCGCTCTCGCAGCGATGCCTTGGCGCGGTCCAGCAGGTCGTCCAACTCGGCCAGCACCGGCTCGGTCTGCAGCGGCATGTCCTTCATCGATCCAACCCTTCGCAAGCGATGCGGCAATGCGGCATGACTAGACACTTCGCAGCCGCAGCGCAATGATAATGCGCAGATCAGCGTTCTGTCGACCGAATATGTCGCGACCGATCCGGCTTGTGCCTTCCGCTACGTTACCTATAACGAGATCCGCGTCGCATCGCAGCACCTGCTGCATTGCTGCCGATGAAAGCCCGTCCGTATCTCGTCTGACGCCCCTTGCCAGACATGAGCCTCGCAGCCCGCTGCGCGCCAGACGGGCTTCGCTTTCGGCACAGCCGCGACGCGACAGATCAGGGAGGATACCGCATCATGAAACCGTTTCTGCTGGGCGCTGCAGGCGCGCTTGTCGCCACCTTCACCACGATCGGTGCCGCCGCCGCGCAGTCCGCGGACCGTGGCACCGTACTGTTCGACCAGACGGTCGAGACGGAAACCGTCAGCTGGGAGCCGCAATATTCCGTCTATCTGCCAGCCGGCTACGATCAGGGAGAGCGGAATTATCCCATCGTCTACCTGCTGCCGGGCGGCGCGGGCCAGACGCATCGCGACTGGTTTCTTGCTGGTGGCGCGGCCGAGACGCTGGACCGGATGATCGCAGATGGCGAGATCCCTCCGATCGTGGTCATCAGCCCCGATCCGCGGCGTACCAACCGGCCGGAATTCAACACCTACTACCTTGACGATTCCGATGGCAGCGAACGGTGGGAGACGATGTTCTTCGAGGATTTCGTCCCGCAGGTGGAAGAGCGTTACAACGTGCTGGCCGAACAGCAGTTTCGCGCGGCCGTGGGCATCTCGATGGGCGGGTATGGCGGCTTGATATACGCCTTCCGCCATCCCGATTTCCTGCAGGCCGTTGCGGCGATCGCGCCCGCGATCCGCACGGATGAACAGATCCTCGCCATGGACCAGCCCGGCTGGGACCGCCGCTACGGCCAGACCTGGGGTGTGGGGCTTGAGGGCGAGGCACGGCTCAGCGACCGCTACTACGCCGACAGCGTGTTCCGGCAGATGGAGACCGCGCAACAGGGCGGTACCATGCCTGAAACGAAGCTGATGATCGACACCGGGGCCAACGACATCTTCTTCGATGGCAGCGTGGTCCTGCACAAGATGCTGCTGACCGAAGGCGAAACCGAACGCACCCGCACCAGCGACCACCGGTTCATGATCCGCGAGGGGGGTCACGACTGGGCCTATTTCAGCTCGGGCCTGCCCGAGGCGCTGCGCTTCGTCACCGACGCGATGATGGAGTGATCGTGGCGACGCGAATGACAGGATCGGCCCATGTTCGGGCTTGAGATGTGGCAGGTCGTGGCCGCGATTGCGGTCACGGTCTTCGCGGGCTTCGTGAAGGGCGCCATCGGCTTTGCGATGCCGATGATCATGCTGTCGTCCTTCGGCTCGTTCCTGCCGCCCACGACCGCGCTGGCTGCGCTGATCCTGCCCACGCTTCTGACCAACATCCTGCAGGCGTTCCGGCAGGGCCGGGCCGAAGCCTGGCGCTCGACCATGGCCTTCCGCTGGCACATCGCGATGGTGCTGGTCTTCATCGCGATTTCAGCCGCCTTCGTCCGCGATATCCCGCAGGGGCTGATGTACGCGCTGTTGGGCATCCCCATCGTCGCCTTCGCACTGTGGCAATTGTCGGGTCGGCCGATCAACCTTCCCGTCCGCCATCGCCGCCGCGCCCAGATCGCGACGGGCGTCATCGGCGGGCTCTACGGCGGCATCTCGGGCATCTGGGGACCGCCGCTCATCGTGCTGCTGCTGGCGACCGGCACCGAAAAGCGCGACCAGATCCGCGTGCAGGGCGTCGTGTTCCTGGTCGGCGCGGTGATGCTGACCGTGGCGCATCTGTTCTCGGGCGTGCTGAATCCGCAGACGATTCCGCTGTCGGCGATGCTGTGCATTCCGGGGCTGATCGGCCTCTATCTGGGCTTTGCCTTGCAGGACCGGATGGATGTGGGGCAGTTTCGGCGCTGGACGCTGGCGCTGCTGGTCCTGACCGGCCTGAACCTGATCCGCCGCGCCTTCGAGATAGGATTCTGACATGACCGACGCCGCCGACCTGACCGCCCGCCTGATCCGCTGCCCCTCGGTCACGCCCGAAGAAGGCGGCGCGCTCGTCCTGCTGGGTGACATGCTGAACGACGCGGGTTTCGAGGTGCATCGCTGCGACAGGAACGGGACGCCGAACCTGTTTGCCCGCTGGGGCGCGAAAGGCGCGAACACCCGTGCCATCGGCTTCAACGGCCATACAGACGTCGTCCCGCCCGGCGATCCGGCATCCTGGACGCACCCGCCGTTTTCTGGTCATGTCGAGGACGGCGTGATCTGGGGAAGGGGCGCGACGGACATGAAATCCGGCGTTGCGGCCTTTGTCGCCGCCGCCATCGACTTCACACGCGAAACCCCGCCCGACGGCGCCGTCATCGTAACCGTGACCGGCGACGAGGAAGGCCCCGGCCGCGACGGCACCATCGCCATTCTCGACTGGATGGAGGCGAACGGCGAGCGCATGGACGTCTGCATCGTGGGCGAGCCCTCGAACCCCGAGACCTTCGGCGAGATGATCAAGATCGGCCGCCGCGGCAGCATGAACTTCCACATCACCGCGAAGGGCGTGCAGGGCCATTCCGCCTATCCGCACCGCGCGAAGAACCCTGTCCACGCGCTGACCCGCTTCCTCTCGGACCTGATCGCCGAACCGCTGGATCAGGGGACCGAGCATTTCGACCCGACCGGGTTGCAGATCGTCACCGTTGATTGCGGCAATCCGGCCAGCAACGTGATCCCCGAAAAGGTCACGGCCACCGTCAACATCCGCTTCAACGACAGCCATTCCTCGGACAGCCTGACGCGCGATCTGACCGCGCGCGCGAAGGCGGTCAGCGAGGAAACCGGCGTCGCGATCACGTTCGACACCCATGTCTCGGGCGAAAGCTTCCTGACCGCGCCGGGTCCCTGGGTCGATCTTGTGCGCGGCGTCGTCCGCGCGGAAACGGGCATCGACCCGGTCCTGTCCACCACCGGCGGCACCTCCGACGCGCGCTTCGTCAAGGACCATTGCCCGGTGGTCGAGTTCGGCCTTGTCGGCAAGCACATGCACGAGGTGAACGAGCGCGTCCCCGAAGCCCAGGTCCGCGACCTGCAGCGCGTCTACCGCCGCATTCTGGAAGGCTTCTTCGCGTGAGGATCGAACAGACCCGCGATCTGGACACCTGCCGCGCCCTGCGCCGCACGGTCTTCATTGAGGAGCAGAACGTCCCCGAGGCCGAAGAATGGGACGGCCGCGACGGCGAGGCGCTGCACCTGCTGGCCTGGGACGGCGAGCGCCCCGTCGGCACCGCCCGCATCCTGCTGCTGGGCGAGACCGGCAAGATCGGCCGCGTCTGCGTGTTGCAAGAGGCGCGCGGGACCGGCGTCGGCGTGGCGCTGATCCGCGCCGCGCTGGACGTGCTGCGCGGTCAGTCGGGCGTGACGCAGGCCAAGCTCGGCTCGCAGACCCATGCGATCGGGTTCTACGCGAAGTTGGGGTTCACGGTCGTGGGCGAGGAATACGACGACGCGGGGATCCCGCACCGGGATATGGTGCGCGGGGTATAGACCGCTGATCTATATCTGTGCGGCGTTCTGCTTTGCGGACGAAGCGGTCGTCCAAGCAGACGGGCTGTGCCGATGAAAAGGTTTCACCTACGGTGTCTTAGCAGCTTTATCCCCTGGACTAAGAGAAAAAATATTCCAGCAAAAATAGCAAAAATGGCAGTCAATCCAATGGATAAGTACGCGGCCCCACCAACTGCTAGCCCAAACGCATTAATCCAACTGGGTGTAGCTGGTTCCCACCCCTGCCGCAGAGCGAATTCTATGCTGAGCAAGACAAGCATCTGAATAGAAAAAACCCAAAACAAAACAGAAAATAGGCCCCATCTTCTTCCAGAGAAGCGCCACTCTAATATATATGCTATTGCTAAAGCCGTGAGAGAGAAAAAAAGAAACGTCACTCCAACCGGCCCTCGCGATGTTTCTTATGGCCATGTATGGCTTACGTCACAGGATACCAGACATGTTTGACGTAGCGATAGCTTACATGGGTAAACGACAGCTATGGGCTCGAAGCCGACCTTTAACAACTACTGAACTCGCTGATGGCCGGCGGCGTCCTAATCCCCCCACTTTCCCCCCTGCACCCTCCCTCTCCCCCATGCTAAACCGCTCCGCATGGCACAGATCCCCTCCAAGCAGCAGATCCTCGACTGGGTGGCCGACCACCCCGAGGCGAACTCCAAGCGTGACATCGCCAAGGCCTTCGGCATCAAGGGCGCCGAGCGGATCGAGCTGAAGCGGGTGCTGAAGGACCTCGAGGCCGAGGGGATGCTGGAACGCCGCCGCAAGCATTACCGCGATGCCGAGACGCTGCCGCCGGTCAGCGTGCTGCGGCTCGGCTCGCCCGACGCGGACGGTGATCTCTGGGCGCATCCGCTGGAATGGACGGGCGAGGGGCCCGAGCCGCGCATCCTCTTCGTCCCGCGGGCCGAGGAACCTGCGCTGGCGCCGGGCGACCGCATCCTTGCGCGGCTGGCTGAAACGCCGGGCGAGGATCACCAGTACCAGGCCCGCTTGATCCGCCGAATCGCCGCCGCGCCACAAAAGATCGTCGGCATCTTCCGCAAGGAGACAGAGGGCGGGCGGATCGTCCCCATCGACAAGGGCCAGGATCGCGAATGGCGCGTCCGCGCCGATGCAACCCACGGCGCCCAGCCGGGCGAACTGGTCGAGGCGGAACAGATCGGCCCCAAGGGCCGCATGGGCCTGCCGCAGGCGCGCGTGACCGAACGGCTGGGCGATCCGTCTGCCCCGCGCGCGGTCAGCCTGATCGCCATCCACCAGCACGGCATCCCCGACGAATTCCCCGAAGTCGTGATTGCCGAGGCCGAGGCCGCGAAACCCGCGACGATGAAGGGCCGCGACGACCTGCGCGACCTGCCGCTGGTCACCATCGACCCCGCCGATGCGCGCGACCACGACGACGCGGTCGCCGCGATCATCGAACCCGACGGCGGCGCCACGCTCTGGGTCGCCATCGCCGACGTGGCCTTCTATGTCCGCCCCGGCTCGCGGCTGGACCGCGAGGCATGGAAACGCGGCAATTCCACCTATTTTCCCGACCGCGTCGTGCCGATGCTGCCCGATGCGCTGTCGGGCGATCTGTGTTCACTGCACGAAGGCGTCGACCGCCCGGTCATCGCGGTGCGGATGCGGCTGGACGCGCAAGGCATCAAGATCAGCCACAGCTTTCATCGCGGCATGATGCGCAGCCCGGCGAGCCTGGCCTACGAACAGGCGCAGGCCGCCGCCGACGGCGATCCCGACGATCAGACCGAACCGCTGGTGGAGTCTGCGATCAAGCCGCTCTGGCATGCTTACAGCCTGCTGAAACAGGCCCGCGCCGCGCGCCAGCCGCTGGACCTGGACCTGCCCGAGCGTCGGATCGAACTGACCGCCGATGGTCGCGTCAAATCGGTGAACTTCCGCGAACGCTTCGACGCCCACCGGCTGATCGAGGAATTCATGGTGCTGGCCAATGTCGCCGCCGCCGAGGAACTGACCAGGCGTCAGCGCCCGCTGCTGTTCCGCGTCCACGAGGAACCCAGCGTCGCCAAGATGGAGGCGCTGCGCGAGGTCGCGCAGGCCTCTGGCTTCACGCTGGCCAAGGGACAGGTCCTGCACACCAGCCACCTCAACCGCCTGCTGGCGCAGGCCGAGGGCAGCGATTTCGACGAACTGATCAACATCTCGACCCTGCGATCGATGACGCAGGCCTACTATCACCCCGAGAATTACGGCCATTTCGGCCTCGCGCTGCAAAGCTACGCGCATTTCACCTCGCCCATCCGGCGCTATTCCGATCTGGTCGTGCATCGCGCACTGATCAGTGCGCACGGCTGGGGCAAGGACGGGCTTGCCGAGGGCGACATCGAGCGCCTGTCGGAAACCGCGATCCATATCAGCGAGACCGAGCGCCGCTCGATGGCGGCCGAGCGCGACACCACCGACCGCTACCTTGCCGCCTACCTCGCCGACCGGGTCGGCACCGAGATGACTGGCCGGATCAGCGGCATTCAGCGCTTCGGCGCCTTCGTGAAGTTGGACGAAACCGGCGCCGACGGCCTGCTGCCGATTCGGGAGATCGGGCGCGAATACTTCCACTTCGACCCGGACGCGCAGACCCTGATGGGCTCTGACACCGGTCTCGTCATCGGCATCGGCCAGCGCGTCACCGTGCGCCTGACCGAAGCCGTACCGGTCACCGGTGGGCTGCTGCTGGAGCTGATCGAGCTTGACGGCGCGGCGTTGCCCCAGGGCCCCCGGAAGGCCCGGGGCCGCCCAATGAAGAAAAAGCCGACGCAGGCCCGCCTGGCCGAGGTCAAGCGCGCTGCCAAGCGCCGCCGCAAGCGCCACTGATCGCAGACATATCGTGCAAGAATGTCATTCGTCCGACATCGGTGATCTGCTACCATAGTCGTAGGCATCGCACTGATTCTACGAGGAGGCAGGCGATGCCCATGGCCGGAGTGATTTCGCCCAGCCTGAGTGCGGGGACGAGGACCCCGGCCGATCACGACCTGGGAGGCTGCCATGGAAACCGCCGATCTCGACCACAGGCTGTCCGAACTGGAACGCCATTACGCGTCCGCCAGCGCGGATCATCGGCGTCGCGTCGCCGCCCGCCTGCGGGCGATCCTGTCGCTCGAGGATGCCTCGTCGCGTCGTTCCCTTCAGCGAACCGAAACGACCGAGGTCGATCTCTTCGACAACATGCCCGTCTGAGCGCTCGACAACCTTCCGCGCATCGCGCAGGTTGCCGCCATGCGCCTTGACCATGTCGAGATCTTCACCGTCGGTACCCCGCCCCCGGGCTGGGGCGGGCGCTACTTCATCCTCGTCCGCGTGAGCACCGACACCGGCCTTCACGGCTGGGGAGAGGTCTATGCCGCTTCGGTCGGCCCGAAGGCGATGCGCGCGGTGATCGACGACGTCTTCGCCCGCCATATGAGGGGCGAAAACCCCGAACACATCGAACTGATGTTCCGCCGCGCCTATTCCTCGGGCTTCACCCAGCGGCCCGACCTGACAGTGATGGGCGCGTTCTCCGGGCTTGAGATCGCCTGCTGGGACATCCTCGGCAAGGCGCGTGGCCGCCCGGTCCACGCGCTTCTGGGCGGCAAGGTCAACGACCGGCTGCGCAGCTATTCCTATCTCTACCCCGGCCCGGGCGACAGGACGCCCGCCTTCTGGGGTGACGCCGCGGCGAACGCGCGCGTCGCGGGCGACATGGCCGACCAGGGCTTCACCGCGATCAAGGTCGATCCCGCCGGCCCCTACACGATTCGCGGCGGGCATCAACCAGCCTTGGCCGACATCGAGCAATGCGTGACCTTCTGCGACGCGATCCGTCAGGCGGTCGGCACCCGCGCCGACATCCTCTTCGGCACCCACGGCCAGTTCACCCCCTCGGGCGCGATCCGGCTGGGCCGCGCGATCGAGCGCTTCGACCCGCTGTGGTTCGAGGAACCGGTGCCGCCCGACGACATCCCCGCTTTGGCGCAGGTCGCGCGTGCCACCACCATCCCCGTCGCCACGGGCGAGCGGCTGACGACGCGCGCCGAATTCCTCGCCGTCCTGCGCGCAGGCGCGGCGGGTATCCTGCAACCCGCGATCGGGCGCGCGGGCGGCATCTGGGAAACCCGCAAGATCGCCGCGATGGCCGAATCCTTCGGCGTCCAGATCGCCCCGCATCTTTATTGCGGCCCGGTCGAATGGGCGGCGAGCGTGCATCTGGGCGCGTCCATCCCGAACCTCCTGATGATCGAGACGATCCAGCAGGGCGGCACCTTCCATCGCCAATTGATCGGCGAGGCGCTGCCCTGGCGCGACGGCTTCATCGAGGTGCCGGACACGCCGGGCCTGGGGATCGAGATCGACATGGGCGTGGTCGCGGCCCATCCCTACGACGAAGATGCGCTTCACCTGCAGATGCAGGAAGCGCCGCCCGATCCGCGCGGGGCCGGACCCTTCGGCGGCGGCGCGCCGCGCGACTGATGCACGTCGTCACCGTCACCTTCACGCTGCATCCCGGCGCGCGCACCGGCTTCCTGTCGCTGATGCTGGACAACGCGCGCCAGTCGATGGCGCTCGAACCCGGCTGCCGCCGCTTCGACGTGTGCGAGGACCCGGCCGATCCCGACCGGATCTTCCTGTACGAACTCTACGACGATGCGGCGGCTTTTGCCGACCACAAGACCCGTCCGCATTACCGCGACTTCACCGAAGCGACCGCCACGATGATCGCTGACAAGCGCGTCGCGACCCTGACCCTGATCGACCCCGACGGAGAGCCCGCATGACCGCCACCCACGCCATCCTGACCGAAGCGCAGCGCCCTCGGATCAGCCGTGGCGGTGGTGCCTCGACGGTGCAGATGGTCACGCCCGATGCCGGGTCGGGGGCGTTTCTCAACGGCTTCACCGACATCCCCGCCGGCGCCTCGATTCCGCTGCACCTCCACGATTGCGAGGAAAGCGTGCTGATCGTCCACGGCAGCGCCGTGGTCGAGATCGACGGCACCCGCCACGATGCCAAGGCCGGCGATGTCACTTGGCTCGCCGCGAACGTCCCGCACCGCTTCATCAACACGTCCGACCAGCCGCTGCGCATCTTCTGGACCTACGCCTCGACCGCCGCGACAAGGACCCTGGTCGAGACCGGTGAGACCGCGCCGATCCTGGCCGAGGCGCGCTGATGGCCGAGACAGCCCCCATCGACCATGCCGCCCTGCGCCACTTTGCCGCCGATTGCTACCGCGCCATGGGCGTCCGTGATGAGGCGGCGGACCTGATCGCCGACACGCTGGTTCAGGCGGACCTGTGGGGCCACCAGTCGCACGGCGTGATGCGGATCTTCTGGTATGCGGCGCGGCTGAAAAGCGGCGCGATGGATGGCAATGCCATTCCACGGATCGACGGTGGCCTCGGCGCGCTTGCCACGATGGATGGCGGTGGCGGTCCGGGCCAGGTGGTTGCGAAAGCCGCGATGGAAGAGGCGATCACACGGGCGAAGCAGCACGGGATCGGCGCCGTGTCCGTCCACAATTCCGGCCATTTCGGCACCGCGATGTATTTCACCCGGATGGCCGCGCAGGCGGGCTGCGTGGGGTTCCTGTCCACCAATGCCAGCCCCGCGATGGCGCCTTGGGGTGGGGCGGAAAAGCGTGTCGGCAACAATCCGTGGTCCTGGTCCGCGCCCGCCGGATCGCATCCGCCGATGATGCTCGACGTCGCCAACACCGCCGTCGCGCGCGGCAAGCTGTATCTTGCCCGCCAGCGCGGCGAGGCGATCCCCGAGACATGGGCGATGGGCGCGGACGGTGCCGCCACGACCGACCCGGCGGCGGGCATCGCGGGGACGATCCTGCCGATGGCGGGGCACAAGGGCTATGCGATCTCGACCCTGATGGACGTGCTGTCGGGCGTGCTCAGCGGCAGCGGTTTCGGCCGGGCCATCATCGGTCCCTACGTGCCCGAAGGGGTCAGCGGTGTCGGTCATCTGGCGATTGCCATCGACATCGCCGCCACGCGTCCACTGCCGGAATTTCAGGCCGACATGGACCGTATGATCGCCGACCTGAAATCGACCCCGCGCCGTCCCGGCGTGGACGAGATCTTCTACCCTGGCGAGATCGAGGCGCGGTCCGACGCCCGCCTGCGCGACGAAGGCATCCGCCTGCCACAGGATACCGCCGACGAGTTGCGCGCCGATGCGCGCGCGATGGGAATCGAGGCGCCGTTCTAACCGGACGCCTCAGCGGATCTCCAGCCGTGCGATCAGGTCGCCTTTCAGTTCGAACGTGTAGTCGAGCGCGACCGGGCTGCCGGGAAACGATCCCGAGATGCGGCAAGTGACGGTCGCGCGATCGTCCTCGTGCTGCGCGGACAGGATCTCCTGCCGATAGGGGACTGACGCGACCTGACGGCGCCATTCAAGAATGGCCTCGCGACCTTTATGGGTCTGCCGCTCGTCCATCGCCACGCCGTCTTCGGCAAAGCAATCTGCGATCTCTTCCGGCGTCTTCGCCGCAAGATAACGGGCGACGGGCAGGGGAACGGTGTCGGTCATGGTCTGGCTCCATTTCGATTGCGATGCGCCCTGACTGCGATCAGGCTGTGGCCAGCGCAAGAACGCACGTTTTGGTCAGCAACGAACCCCAAGGTAAGCCATGGATGCGACAGACCCCGCGCCGCACGACTTCACCCGCGAAACCGCGACGGAAGGGGTCGAGGGCGCGCTGCGCCTGATCGGCGGGCGCTGGAAGCTGGCGATCCTGTTCCACCTGTTCGGCGGTCGGGTTCTGCGCTTTTCCGAACTGGAACGCGCCATTCCCCAGATCTCGCAAAAGATGCTGATGCAGCAATTGCGGCAGATGGAAGCCGACGGGATCGTCTGGCGCAAGGTCCACCCCGAGGTGCCGCCGCGGGTCGAATACGGTCTGACACCGTGGGGCCAATCCCTGTGTCCGGCGCTGGACGCGGTGCTGTCCTGGGTGTCCGCTCAGCCCGGCCGATAGCTGGCCAGCTTCGCGCCGAAACCGATGAAGACGATACCGGTCACGCCCTTCAGCCAGCGCTGGACGCGCTCGCCGCGCGTGACCGCGCCCAAGCGTGACAGCAGAAGCACCATGGCGCTGAACCAGATGACGTTGATCATGGAATGCACGAAGACCAGTTCGAACGCCACCGCGACGGGATGCGCGCCCTGCGGGATGAATTGCGGAAACACCGCCAGATAGAACATCGAGACCTTGGGGTTCAGGCCGTTCGTCAGCAACCCTTCCAGATAGGCCCGGCGCAGCGAACGCGGACGGCGTGCTGCGGCGATCTTGGGCGCGCGCTCGCCCCGGAACGCCGCGGTCAGCGATTTCAGCCCGACCCAGATCAGATAGGCGGCGCCGGCGAGCTTGAGGATGGTGAAGGCCGTCGCCGACTGCATCAGGATGACCGAGATCCCCAGGATCGACAGCGTGCCATGAATGTAGAAGGCGGTGAAGAACCCGGCGATCGTGGCGAACCCCGCCGCGCGCCCGGAAACCGGCACCGTCCGCGCGATCAGCACCCCGTTCGGCCCCGGCGAGGTCACCAGGAACGTCGTTGCGACCACGAAGGTCAGAAGTTCCGGCCAGCCCATCGCGCAGCTTCCCTGATGATCCTTCGCGTCATATTCCATCGCGACATCAAGCGGTCAATCCGCCTCGTCTCTCCCCCAGATCCGGCAATTTTTCGGCGATGCCTGCGCCGAGCCGGCGCGGCGCCAAGGTCGCGTGTCGCCCTTTCGCCTTCCGCCGCTGCGCAACACCGCGGCAACGTTTCCATCACCCAAGTCCTTGTCGTCGTTGCACAAGCACCTGTGCCATCGACGTTCCGCCGCGGCCGGAAACCTTAACGATCTCCGAACCGCACGTCCGCAGCCTGTGTACAGGTTGTGTACAGCCTGTGTACGCGGGGTGTACGGATTGTGACGCGTCAGACCCAGCAAATGCTGGCCGAAATAGGGCACAGAGTGTTGCGCTGTTGCGCCCCACCGCACGCTGGTGTTGCCGTTCAGATTGGTTAAGGAAATGGCCGCCTAGAAGCGGTCGAGCAAGCGGCCCAGATAGTCGCGCTCGTCCTCGGGCCGGCTTCGCTCGCCGCTGCGCCGGCGGATCTCGTCCAGCAGATCGCGCGCCCGCGCAGCTGGGTCCACGCCCTCGGCCAGCGGGTCGCCGGTGGTGATGCGGTTGCCGTTGCCGGACAGCTCGCGGCCCAGCGGGTCCAGCATCGCGCGGCCCTGCGATTGCTGGCCCTGGCCCTGTGCCTGACCCTGCTGGCCGGGCTGTCCCTGCTGACCTTGCTGACCCTGTTGCTGGCCGTCCTGGGCCTGCTGCTCGCCCTCGCCCATCATCTCGCCCATCGCGCGCATGCCCTCGCGCATCGACTCGATCGCGTCGGCCTGCCGCTCCATCGCGCCGGCCATGTCGCCCTCGCGCAGCGCCTGCTCGGCATCTTCCATCGCGCGACCCGCCTCGTCCAACTGCCGGCGCGCCGCGTCGCCCTGTTCCGAGCCCTGTCCCGGCATCAGACCGCGCTGCTGGCCCAGCTGCTGACGCAACTCCTGCTGGCGATCCCCCATCTCGCCCCGCTGCTGCTCGCCCCCCTGGCCGCCCTCGCGGAACTGGCGCTGCATCTCGCCGAACGCCTCGTCCGACAATTCCTGCTGCTCGCGCAGCGTGTCGGCCAACTCGTTCATCGAGCGGTTCATCGGCGATCCCTGGCCGTCACCCTCTCCGGGCTGGCCCTGCCGGACCTCCAGATTTTCCATCATGCGGTTGAACTGCTCCAGCAATTGCTGGGCCTCGGCCATCCGCCCCTCGTTCATCAGGCGCTGGATTTCGTCCATCATCTGCTGAATCTGGTCGCCGGTGATTGACTGGCCCTGCGGCGGGTTCTGGGCGAAGCGGTCGGCCGGGTCTTGCTGTTCACCCTGTTCGGCCAGCATCTGCGTATAGGCGTCCGTCGCCTCGCGCAGCTCGTCCATCAGGCGCTGGATCTCGTCCTCGCTGGCGCCGTTGCGGATCGCTTCGGACAGCTTTTCCTGCGCCTCGCGCATCCGGGCCAGGGCGTCGGCCAGTCCGCCATCCTCCAGCTTCAGCGCCGCTTGCCACAGCGCCTCCGCCAGATCGTCGCGCGGTTCTTCGGCCAGCGGCCCGCTTTCCAGCAACGTCACGCCGCCGCGCAGTTCCTGGTACAGGACGGGATCGATGAAGCCTTCGGGCTGCCAGGTCAGCGCACGCAGGATCTCGGCGCTGCGCCGCGCATTGTCGCGCGACCACAGCAGATCCCGCCGGATCTCTACCAGCGCCGATGCGACGGGATTGAAGAAGCGTCGGCCGGGGAGGATCGTCTGCATCGGCGCGGCTTCGCCCTGCTGCTCGATGCCGTCCTGAACCCGAAGGCTGACCGTGACCGGCAGGTTGGCGAACGGGTGGCGCGACAGATCCTCGACCAGCTGGCCCGCAATGTCCTTGCGCTGCCCGCGCGGCATCGGCAGGTCCAGAACCAGCGCCTCGCGTGGCTCGGGATCGACTGCCAGACCGAATTCACGTGTGACGGAAGCGAGATCGAGATCGATGGCCGCCTCGCCCGACACGACGCCATGATCGTCCTGGGCGGTAAAATCCTGCACCAGCCGCCCATCCGCGCGGCGCTCTGGCGCATTCCCCGCAGCAACTGTGGGCGCGTTGTCGGGCAGGACGGTGATGGGAAAGCTGCGGCCCGCGACCTCGATCGTGCCGGTCATTTCGGCAGTGAAGGCAGGGGCCAGCGGATCCTCGTCGACAGACGTTCCGATGTCCTGGGTGACGCCGATACCTTCGCCATAAAGCCTGAACGTCACTTCGCTGCCTTTGGGCAGTTCCAGGTCCTGACCCTCGGCCAGCGCGTTGAGGTAGACGGTCGGACGGCCCGTATAGGCGGGCGGCTGCGCCCATCCCTCCCAGCTGGGTCCGGTCGCGACATCCTCGCCGCGCTCCGGGGCCGGACGAAACGTCGCGGCAATCGCCTCCATTCCCTGACCCAACTGGCCCGCGCCACCGAAGATCAGCGCCATCGCAAGCGCGACCATGCCGGCCAGGCGCAGGGCATAGGGATCGCGACGGGTCAGTTCGGCATCGGGGCGAACGGCGCGGGCGCCGTCTGCCTGGGCCCGCATCTGCGCCAGATGTGCCTGCCACAGCGCGCCTTCGCCACCGATGGCGGCGTGGTCCGACAGCGCGGTCAGCGGTCGGCCCGGCAGGGTCGCATCGACCCGTGCCTCTGCCGCGTCCTCGCTGACGCGGGCGTAGCGAAGCCCACCCCAGACACTTGCGGCGATCAGGGCAAGGACGGCCAACCCTGCAAGCCACGGAAGCACCACCGGCGGCGCAGCCTCGACACCGCCAAGCGACAGCAGCGCGAATATCAGCGAGGTCAGCGTGACCAGCGGCCAGAAGGCGCGCGCGGCCTGTTCCCAGACCATGCCCCAGCGGGTCAGACGGACGGCGCGATGCGCGGCCTGCGAGCCATGGATATCAGGCTCCGGCGACGCGTCAGCGCGCCCCGGCCGGGGTCGCGCGCTGCGGAACCGCCTCAAAGCCATGCGGGCATGGTATCGCGGCTCAGGATTTCATCAATGGTCGGTCTGGCGCGTATGACGGCGAATTGATCGCCCGACACCAGTACCTCGGGGACAAGTGGGCGCGTGTTGTATTCCGAAGCCATCACCGCGCCGTAGGCCCCGGCGGACCGGAAGGCGATCAGGTCACCCGCGGCCAGTGCGGGCAACGAGGCGCCTTTCTGGAACGTGTCGCCGGTCTCGCAGACGGGGCCGACGACGTCGTAGGGTCGGAATTCGGCGCCTACCGAGGGTTCGGCCAGCGGGACGATGTCGTGATGCGCGCCGTACATCGCCGGGCGGAGCAGGTCGTTCATTGCCGAATCGAGGATCAGGAAATCCCGGCCTTCGCCTTCCTTGACGTAGATCACCTGCGAGACCAGCAGGCCCGCATTGCCGACGATGTTCCGGCCCGGCTCGATCTCTATCTCGCAGCCCAGATCGCCGACCGTCTCGCGAATGACCTCACCGTACTCGATGGGCAGCGGTGGCGCGCTGTTGTCGCGGCGATAGGGGATGCCCAGCCCGCCGCCCATATCCAGCCGCGTGATCGTGTGTCCTTCTGTGCGAAGCGTGCAGACCAACCCGGCCATCTTGGTATAGGCCTGACGGAAGGGGTCGAGATCGGTCAGCTGGCTGCCGATATGCATGTCCACGCCGACGACACGGATGCCGGGCAGGGCTGCCGCCTGTGCATAGACTTCGCGCGCCCGGGCGATGGGGATGCCGAACTTGTTCTCGGACTTGCCGGTCGCGATCTTCTCGTGCGTCTTGGCGTCCACGTCCGGGTTCACGCGGATGGCGATCGGGGCCTCGAGGCCCATGCCCGCAGCGATCTCCGACAACACCGCCAGCTCTGGCTCGCTCTCGACGTTGAACTGGCGGATGCCGCCTTCCAGCGCTTGCCGCATCTCGGCCGGGGTCTTGCCGACCCCGGAAAAGACGATCCGCTCGCCCGGCACACCCGCCGCCTTGGCGCGCGCATATTCGCCGCCCGAGACCACATCCATCCCTGCGCCCAGATCGCCCAGCAGCTTCAGCACGGCGAGGTTGGAATTGGCCTTCACCGCGAAGCAGACGAGGTGATCGGTCCAGGCCAGTGCCTGACGGAACAGGCCGAAATGGCGAGTCAGCGTCGCGGCGGAATAGATATAGACCGGCGTACCGACCTCGGTCGCGATGCGCGCCAGCGGCACGTCCTCGGCATGAAGCCTTCCATCGCGGTAATTGAAATGGTCCATCTACAGATCGGCGGGCACGGGCGTCGCGTCCCCGCTGCTGACAGAGGTGCTCTTCGCCTGCGTGCGCATCACGCCGTTCTCGTCGGTGTAGGTCGGCGAGTTGCCGTAAAGCGGCCCCACCGGCTCGGTCGAAAGCACCGTCGGTCCCGACAGGCCGTAGACGGGCGTCGCGGGACGTTCGGGCGGCCCGTCCACGCCGCAGGCGGTCAGGGCAAGCAGAGAAAGCGGCAGCAGGGTCTTCATCCGAGGATCTCCTTCCAGCGTGCGATCTGGGCGCGCACCTGGTCGGGGGCCGTGCCGCCATAGCTGGTGCGCGAGGCGACCGAATTGTGGACGCCCAGCACCGAATACACCGACTGGTTTATCGCGGGGTTAACGGATTGCATCTCTGTCAGCGACAGATCGTCCAGATCGCAGCCCTTCTTCTCTGCCAGCGCGACCAGCGAACCGGTCGCGTGATGCGCGTCGCGGAACGGCAGCCCCGCCTCGCGCACCAGCCAGTCGGCGAGGTCGGTCGCGGTCGAGAACCCGGCCGAGGCGGCCGCCTCCATGTTGCCACGGTTTGCAGTCAGGTCGCCCAGCATCCCCGCCATCGCCGCCAGCGCCAGCATCAGGTGGTCGGCTGCATCGAAGACCTGCTCTTTGTCCTCCTGCATGTCCTTGGAATAGGCCAAGGGAAGACCTTTCATCACCGTGAACAGCGCGACCGTCGCACCAAGGATGCGGCCGATCTTGGCCCGGATCAGTTCGGCGGCGTCGGGGTTGCGCTTTTGCGGCATGATGCTGGACCCGGTCGACCATTTGTCCGACATCGACACGAAGCGGAACTGGGCCGAGGACCAGATAACCAGCTCTTCGGACAACCGCGACAGGTGAACAGCGCAGATCGAGGCAGCGGACAGGAATTCCAGCGCGAAGTCGCGATCGCTGACCGCATCGAGCGAGTTGGCCATCGGCCGGTCGAACTCCAGCGCCTTGGCGGTCGCCTCGCGATCCAGCGGATAGCCCGTTCCGGCGAGCGCAGCGGCGCCCAGTGGCGATTCGTTCATGCGCTTGCGGGCGTCCTGAAAGCGCGAAAGATCGCGGCCGAACATCTCGACATAGGCCATCATGTGATGGCCCCAGGTCACCGGCTGCGCGGTCTGCAGGTGGGTGAAACCCGGCATTACCCAATCGGCGCCGGCTTCGGCCTGGGTCAGCGCCGCTTGGATCAGCGCCTGAAGCCCGCCGATCGCCGCGTCGCACTGGTCGCGCACCCAAAGCCGGAAGTCGGTCGCGACCTGATCGTTGCGCGAACGCCCGGTGTGAAGCCGGCCGGCAGGCTCTCCGATGAGGTCCTTCAGCCGCGCCTCGACATTCATGTGAATGTCCTCAAGTGCCGGCAAGAACGGGAAATTTCCGCCCTCTATCTCTGACAAGACCGTGAGAAGCCCTTCCCGGATAGCCGTCGCATCGCTATCGCTGATGATGCCCTGCGCTGCGAGCATCGTGGCATGGGCCCGGCTGCCCCGGATATCCTGGGCGTAGAGTCGCTGGTCGAACCCGATCGAGGCGTTGATCGCCTCCATGATCGCGTCCGGCCCGGCGGCAAAGCGCCCGCCCCACATCGCGTTGGCGGTCTTGGGCTGGTCGGTCATCGGCAATCCTTCGGAGGTCTCATGCGTTTGAACCTGCTTTATACGGCGCTCTTTTGCGGTGCAATTGCTGCGCCAGCGCTTGCAGAGGACGGCAATCCTGTCGTCGTGCAGGCGGCGCATGATGCCGGCATGACGAAGCTGGTGGACAGTTTTCCGGGCGACATCCCCGATGAGCCCTTCGGCGATCTTGATGGCGGCGAGCATCGACTGGCGGATTACGCAGGCAAGCCTCTGCTGGTGAACTTCTGGGCGACGTGGTGTGCGCCCTGCCGCGAAGAGATGCCGTCGCTCGACGCGCTTCAGGCCGAAATGGGCGGCGAGGATTTCGAGGTTCTGACCATCGCCGCAGGCCCGAATTCACCCAACGCCATCCGCACGTTCTTCGAGGAAGAGGGGATAGGATCGCTTCCGACGCTGACCGATCCGCGAATGCAGCTTGCGCGCTCGCTGGGGATCGTCGGGCTGCCGGTGACGCTGCTGATCGATGCCGAAGGGCGCGAAGTCGCGCGCCTGCCGGGAGAGGCGGACTGGATGTCCGAGCCCGCGCTGCACCTGATCGAGCAGCTGAAAGACGCCTCAGCCGCCGACTGACATCGCCCGGACAGGCTGATGCCGCGGGCAACTGGTCAAGTGGTCATTGACCAGACCACAGGCCTGCATGAACGCGTAGGTGATGACCGGTCCGCAGAAATTGAAGCCGCGCTTCTTCAGCGACTTTGACATCGCCGTCGAAGCGTCCGTCGCGGTCGGTACGTCGGCGGGCGTTTCCGGTCGGTTCTGGATCGCGTCGCCGCCGGTGAAGGACCAGATGTAGGGCGAGAATCCTTCGCCTTCCTCGATCTCAAGAAACAGGCGCGCGCCTCGGATCGTCGCCTCGATCTTGCCGCGGTGACGGATGATCCCCGGATTCGCCAAGGCTTTCTCTCTCCGTTTTTCGTCCCATCGGGCGACGCGTTCGGGATCGAAACCGTCAAATTCCGCGCGAAACGCGTCGCGTTTGCGCAGGATCGTGATCCATGACAGGCCGGCCTGAAATCCGTCGAGCACAAGCTTTTCCCACAACGCACGCGGGTCGCGTTCGGGAACGCCCCATTCATTGTCGTGATACGCGACGTAGAGCGGATCGGTCCCGCACCACGGGCATCGTTCGTTCATGTCGCATTAACCCAATGTTTCGAAACCGTTCCTCGTTCATCGGAAGTTAGGGAATAATGCCCAGACTGCAAGAAATCTGAAGACGACATCCGTGAAGGAGGGTCTCGTGACCGCCGGACAATCCAGCCCATCAGGCTCGCCCCTCGATTACGCCATCGACCATCAGAGCCGCGTGACCATGCCGGCCGTGCGGCTGGCCGTGGAACGCGGCAATGGCTGTCTGGCCTTCCAGCCGGTGATCCAGTCCGGCCAGACCCGGCGCCCCGCCTTCTACGAAGGCCTGATCCGCATCATCGACGAAACCGGCAGGATGGTCCCGCTGAAGGATTTCATGCCAGCGGCCGAAACGACCGAACTGGGGCGGCAGATCGATGTGATGTCGCTGACGCTGGGGTTGCGGACGCTGTCGGAAGATCCGTCGCTCAGGCTGTCGATCAACATGTCGGCCCGCTCGATCGGTTATCCCGACTGGATTCAGACGCTTCGCAACGGGATCGCGTCCGATCCCCATGTCGCCGAACGGCTGATCCTGGAGATCACCGAAAGCTCGGCCATCGAGATGCCCGATACGGTTCAGCAATTCATGCTGGAAGTTCAGCGTCACGGTGTCAGCTTTGCGCTCGACGATTTCGGCGCGGGCTACACCTCGTTCCGCTATCTGCGCGATTTCTGCTTCGACATGATCAAGATCGATGGCCAGTTCATTCGCAACATCGCGTCGCACCCGGACAATCAGGTTCTGACACGCGCGCTGCAATCGATCGCGCACCATTTCGACATGTTCACCGTGGCCGAACAGGTGGAAACGGCCGACGATGCGGCGTTCCTGATCGAAATGGGCGTCGATTGCATGCAGGGCTACTACTTCGGCGCACCGACCATCGCGCCGCCGTGGAAATCCCCGCCCAGTGCCGCGACGATGTAGGGGCTTAGCTAAGCCCAAACCACATTCTCCGCGTGCGCTTTGCGGCACGTGGCCTTGATCCCGTCACAGGCTGTTGGCATGGTTGGCCCCGACGCGCCGGACCTTCGGCGCCGGAGGAAGGATCAAGCCATGACCAACGCCGTTATCGTGTCCGCCGCCCGCACGCCGGTCGGCAGTTTCCTGGGCGCCTTCGCCAACACACCCGCCCATGATCTGGGCGCCGTTGTCCTGAAGGCGGTGGTGGAACGTGCCGGGATCGACCCCGCCGAGGTGAACGAGACGATCCTCGGTCAGGTGCTGACCGCCGCACAGGGCCAGAACCCCGCGCGGCAGGCGCATATCAATGCAGGATTGCCGCAGGAATCGGCCGCATGGTTGATCAACCAGGTCTGCGGCTCGGGGCTGCGCACCGTCGCGCTGGCAGCCCAGCAGGTCATCCTAGGGGACGCGCAGGTCGTGCTCGCAGGAGGGCAGGAATCCATGTCGCTCGCCCCGCATGCCGCCTATCTTCGTGCGGGCCAGAAGATGAGTGACATGAAGATGGTCGACACGATGATCCGCGATGGTCTGTGGGACGCGTTCAACAACTATCACATGGGCCAGACGGCCGAGAACGTGGCCGAGAAATGGCAGATCAGCCGCGACAAACAGGACCAGTTCGCGGTCGCCAGCCAGAACAAGGCCGAAGCCGCGCAGAAGGCCGGCCGGTTCAAGGACGAGATCGTTCCCTTCACCGTCAAGACCCGTAAGGGCGATGTGGTGGTCGAGGATGACGAGTATATCCGCCACGGTGCGACGATCGATGCGATGCAGAAATTGCGCCCGGCCTTCACCAAGGATGGTTCGGTCACGGCCGGCAACGCGTCGGGCCTGAACGACGGTGCCGCGGCGGTCATGGTGATGACCGAGGAAGAAGCCAGTCGTCGCGGTCTGACACCGCTGGTGCGCATCGCGTCCTACGCGACAGCCGGTCTCGATCCCGCGATCATGGGCACCGGACCGATCCCGGCCAGCCGCAAGGCGCTGGAGAAGGCAGGCTGGAAAGCACAGGACCTCGATCTGGTCGAAGCGAACGAGGCGTTCGCGGCCCAGGCATGTGCGGTCAACAAGGACATGGGCTGGGACCCCGAAAAGGTGAACGTGAACGGCGGCGCCATCGCCATCGGTCACCCGATCGGCGCCTCGGGCGCGCGGGTCCTGAACACGCTGATCCACGAGATGGGGCGCCGCGACGCGAAGAAGGGTCTGGCAACGCTGTGCATCGGCGGCGGCATGGGCGTCGCGATGTGCGTCGAGCGCGCCTGATCCAAACCAAAGCCTGCGCGCAACGATCTTGCGTGCAGGTGACACATTCGGTAGCAAGATTTCGCAAGCAACGATGTCAGGGGGGACGTCATGTCGAAAGTCGCTGTTGTGACAGGCGGAACGCGCGGGATTGGTGAAGCCATCTCGAAGGCGCTGAAGGATGAAGGCTACACCGTCGCTGCAAACTACGCGGGCAACGACGATGCCGCCAAGGCCTTCACCGACGCCACCGGGATCAAGGCCTACAAGTGGTCGGTCGCCGATTACGATGCCTGCGCCGCGGGCGTGCGCCAGATCGAGGAAGAGCTTGGTCCGGTCGCCGTGCTGGTCAACAACGCTGGCATCACCCGCGACGCGATGTTCCACAAGATGACCCCTCAGCAATGGCGCGAGGTGATCGACACGAACCTGACCGGGCTGTTCAACATGACCCATGCGGTCTGGGGTGGCATGCGCGACCGCAAGTTCGGCCGCATCGTCAACATCAGTTCAGTGAACGGACAGAAGGGGCAGGCGGGGCAGGCCAACTATTCCGCCGCGAAGGCTGGTGACATCGGCTTCACGCGGGCGCTCGCGCAGGAAGGCGCGCGGGCCAACATCACCGTCAACGCGATCGCGCCGGGTTATATCGGGACCGAGATGGTCCGCGCCATCGACGAAAAGGTGCTGAACGAACGGATCATCCCGCAGATCCCCGTCGGCCGCCTGGGCGAGCCGGAAGAGATCGCGCGCGCGGTGGTCTTCCTGGCGTCGGACGGTGCGGGCTTCGTGACCGGCTCGACCCTGTCGGCGAACGGTGGCCAGTTCTTCAGCTGAAACCCGCCACCTGAAGCAGAAGGCCCGCAGATGACTGCGGGCCTTTGTCGTTCAAATCGTCTCTATCCAAGCCGTTCGATCAATGTGTCAGCCGCTGGATCTCTTCCTTCAGGCGCAACTTCTCGCGCTTCATCGCGGTAATCTGGAGATCATCCATCCCCGGACTTTTTTGCGCCTTTTCAACGGCGTCCGAAAGGTGTTGGTGTCTTACGCGCAGCTTTTCCACATGGGAAGCAACTGACATCACGTCCTCCTTCATCGGTTGTCGAACCTCTCAAGTGGACCATAAGTCCGCGATTCTGTCACGATGCTTTCACATTACCTCAGGTTGATTGCCGCACCTTCGCGCAGAACCGCCGATGCGGCCGGTGACAGGTCCTCCCTGTCGCCGGAATGGGCGGATGCGGCATGCATAACGAAAGGCGCAAGCAGGCGCAGAGCGCCCTTGGCCTCTTTGCGCGCGCTCAGCAGGATTCGTCCCGCCTCCCGCCCCTCACGCGCCGCAATGGGCATGATCGCGATCGCACCCGCGCGGCCTGCCAGCGCGGCGAGCAGTTCATTCAGACGCTCGGGCCTGTGGATCATCAGCAGATGGCCGCCGGGCCGCAAACGACGCAATCCGGCATCCACCCAGGCCCGCAGGGGCGTGTCCTCGTGCCGCGCCTCGGCGCGCAAGGCGTCGGGTGCAGGTGTCGCATCACGGAAATAGGGCGGATTGGCGATGACGTGGTCGAAGGAGGCGGCCTTCAGGGTGTCCGGCATCCGGCTGAGATCGCCGGTCACGACAGAGAGGGGCAGATCGTTGCGCTTTGCATTACGGTCCGCCATCGCGGCGTAATCGGGCTGCCGCTCCAATCCCGTCAGTGTGACACCCGGCACGCGCCAGCCGAGACAAATTGACGCGGTTCCCACGCCGCATCCCAGCTCCACAACCGTCTCGCCCGGTCGTGCGGGACAGGCTGCGGCCAGCATAACCGCATCCGCGCCCGCCCTGTAGCCGTCGATGGGCTGCTCGATCTGCAGACGACCGTTCAGAAACCCATCGATGCGGGTGCCACCCACCACGTCAGTCCTCGACAAGCCCCGCCTCTCGCATCAGCGCGAGTGCCGTGAAATGGTCGCGATCAGCGACCATCAGCCGTCGCGGCAGGATTCCGATCGACCCTTCGAGGACGCTCATATGACGATCCATCTCGAAGCTTGCGATGCCTTCGTCCTGCAGGATGGCTTGCGCGCGCGACAGGCTCACGGGGTCGGTGGTGCGAAGAAGTTCCTTCATGGTCAAGTCCTAGGCGGCGGTTGCGAATTTGTCGATGGCATGGCAATGGGTTCCCGCACGAGTAAGGGGCATCGGCGTGAACCATAGCCTGTCTGAGCCGCTGGATCGGCTGAGCGACGCGGTCGCAGACGAAATGGCGCGGGTCAACGCCTTGATTCGCGACAGGATGTCCAGCCGACATGCGCCGCGTATCCCTGAAGTCACCGCCCACCTGGTCGAGGCGGGCGGCAAGCGCATGCGCCCGATGCTGACCCTCGCCGCAGCGAAGATGCTGGGCTATTCCGGCGAGTATCACATCAATCTCGCGGCGGCGGTCGAGTTCATCCATACCGCTACGCTGCTTCATGACGACGTCGTGGACGAAAGCCGCCAGCGCCGCGGTCGGCCGACCGCGAACCTTTTGTGGGACAATAAGTCCAGCGTGCTTGTCGGTGATTTCCTGTTTGCGCGCAGTTTCCTTTTGATGGTCGAGACCGGCAGCCTGCGCGTGCTCGACATCCTGGCGAATGCCAGCGCCACGATTTCGGAAGGCGAGGTGCTGCAGCTGACCGCCTCGCAGGACCTGAAGACGGATGAGGACATCTATCGTCAAATCGTTCGCGGCAAGACGGCCGCCCTGTTTTCTGCAGCGACGGAATCGGGAGGAGTGATCGCGGGCGCGTCCGAGGCGCAGGTTCGCGCGCTCCACGATTATGGCGATGCCTTGGGTATCGCGTTCCAGATCGTCGACGACGTGCTGGATTTTGGCGGGGTCGCCGCGGTGATCGGCAAGAACACTGGCGACGATTTCCGTGAACGCAAGCTGACGTTGCCCGTCATCAAGGCCGTGGCGCAGGCGGATGCTCGGGAACGGGCCTTCTGGGTCCGTACGATCGAGAAAGGTCAGCAGGGCCCCGAGGATCTCGCCGAAGCCATGACGATCCTGCAGCGCCACGGTGCGTTGGAAGCGGCGCGGGAAGATGCGCTGGCCTGGGCCGCACGGGCGCGCAACGCCCTCAAGGTGCTGCCGGATCACCCGGTGCGCGCCATGCTGGCCGATCTGTCGGATTTCGTGGTCAGCCGCGTCGCCTGACAGGCGGAACGTGAAAGGGGCGGACCGCTTGCGCGCCCCGCCCCGTTCCTGGACTGCTCGAGATTTCGTTTATTTGGCCTGCACGAAATCGGGGTAGGCTTCCATCCCCAGTTCGGACACGTCGAGACCGTTAATTTCGGTCTCCTGATCGACGCGGATGCCCATTGTGGCCTTCAGCACCATCCAGATGACCATGCTGACCACGAAGGTGAAGGCACCGATGGCGGCCACGCCTATGATCTGAGTGATGAAGCTGGTGTCGGGGTTGGTGGCCGGAACGATGATCGTGCCCCAGATGCCCGCGACCAGGTGAACCGGGATCGCACCGACGACGTCGTCGATCTTCATCTTGTCCAGCATCGGAACCACGACGACCGCGATGGCACCGCCAACACCGCCGATCAGGATCGCGGCGAAGACCGAAGGCGTCAGCGGCTCGGCGGTGATCGACACAAGGCCCGCCAGCGCGCCGTTCAGCACCATCGTGAGGTCGATCTTCCCGAACATCAGCTGCGAGGTGATGATCGCCGCCACCGCACCGGCCGAGGCCGCCATGTTGGTGTTGACGAAGATGCGGCTGACATCGGCGGCGTCGTTGACGGAGCCAAGGGCGAGTTGCGAGGCGCCGTTGAAACCGAACCAGCCCAGCCACAGGATGAACGTGCCGAGTGTCGCCAGCGCGAGGTTCGAACCCGGCATCGGGTGCTGTCGTCCGTCGGGACGATACTTGCCATAACGGGCGCCCAGGACGATGGCGCCGGCCAGCGCGGCGAAGCCGCCGGTGGCATGAACCAGGGTCGAGCCTGCGAAGTCGGAGAAGCCCATCTCCGACAGGAAGCCGCCGCCCCACTGCCAGCTTGCCTCGATCGGGTAAATGAAGCCGGTCAGGATGACCGTGAAGATCATAAACGGCCAGAGCTTGATACGCTCGGCCAGCGTTCCCGACACGATCGAGGCGGTGGTGGCGCAGAACATCAGCTGGAAGAAGAAGTCCGATCCTGCCGAATAACCGGCGGTTACGTCTCCCGCTCCGACCGGGTCCATGGCCTTGGGGCTGAACAGCTGACCGATCACGCCGGGCACCGTCCAGCCATCGCCCGGATACATCAGGTTGTAGCCGACGATCCAGTACATGATGCCTGCGATCGCGAAGAGCGACACGTTCTTGAAGAGCTGCGTGGTCACGTTCTTCGAGCGGACCAGCCCGGCCTCGAGCATGGCAAACCCCGCGGCCATCCACATCACCAGGAAGCCGCCGATCAGGAACAGCAGCGTGTTGAAGATATAGACGACATCGGCGCTGACCGCGTCGGCCGCCTCCGCGGGTGCCGCGTCCTGTGCCATGGCGGGCAGGGCTGCCAGCGACACGAGCGACGCGATAAGCGGGAGGGTCTTTTTCATCAGGTACCTCATCTGCATGGGTCAGCCGCCGGACCGGCTGCGATCGGTCTTTCATCGAAAGTCAGGGCTTTCCGCACAAGGAAGGGGGCCGGAACGGTCGGTCGGAAATGGACGCTGCCCGAAACTTCATCCCAGCCACTCCAGGGCGATCAAAAAACAGGCAATGCGCGTCTGACACTGTTTGCAGGGTGCCTGCGTGGTGGGCAAAAAGCCTGCTGGTGAGCATGAGGGTGCGAAAGCGGCCCCAGCGGCTCGCGCGATGAAGGATGACGACGATGAAATTGACCCGCACCCTCGGCCTGGCGGCACTTGCGCTGCTGGCTGCGCTGCCGTCAGCGGCCCAAGACGCCGCGGCAACGCCCGTTCCCGACAAGGGAGACACGACCTGGATGCTGATTGCCTCGATCCTGGTCATCATGATGTCGGTGCCGGGGCTGGCGCTTTTCTATGGCGGGCTGGTCCGCGCCAAAAACATGCTGTCGGTCCTGATGCAGGTGCTGACGATCTTCTGCGTGATCGCGATCCTGTGGGTGCTGTTCGGCTATTCACTGGCGTTTACGGGCGCGGGGGATGCGGCCTCTGCCGGCCCGCTGACGCCGTTCATCGGCGGGCTGTCGAAGATGTTCCTTGCCGGTGTCGGGCCTGACGCAGTGGTCGAGTCGTTCTCGGCCGGCGTCGTGATCCCGGAACTTAGCTTCGTGATCTTCCAGATGGCCTTCGCCTGCATCGCGGCCGCGCTGATCGTCGGCGCCACGGCCGAGCGCCTGAAATTCGCCGCCATCCTGATGTTCACGGTGATCTGGTTCTTCTTCTCGTACCTCCCCATGGCGCACATGGTCTGGTGGTGGGGCGGGCCCAGCGCCTATGACGCGCCGTCGGGCTATCTGTTCGGCCATGGCGCGCTGGACTTCGCGGGCGGCACCGTCATCCACATCAACGCGGGCATCGCAGGGCTGGTCGCGGCGATGGTTGCGGGCCCTCGCCTCGGCTATCGGCGCGAGCTGCTGGCACCCCACAACCTGACCTTCACCCTCATCGGCGGCTGTATGCTGTGGGTGGGCTGGTTCGGCTTCAACGCCGGCTCGAATCTTGAAGCCAACGGGGTGACTGCACTGGCTGCGGTGAACACGGCCGTCGCGACCGCCGCGGCGGTGCTGGCGTGGAGCTGGGGCGAATGGGCGACGCGCGGCCATCCCAGCCTTCTGGGTGGCGTGTCTGGCGCCATCGCCGGACTTGTCGGCGTGACACCGGCCGCAGGCTTCGTCGGTCCGGTCGGCGCAATCGCGATCGGGATCATCGCGGGGCTGGTCTGCCTGTGGTTCGTCAACGCGATGAAGCCGAAGCTGGGTGTCGATGATAGCCTCGACGTGTTCGGCATCCACGGCGTCGGCGGCATCGTCGGCGCGTTGCTGACGGGCGTCTTCGCAGCGCCGTCGCTGGGCGGCACCGGCGTCTTCGACTATGCGACGGGTGAGGTCGCCGCATTCTCGATGGGTGCGCAGGTCTGGTCGCAGGCTCTGGGTGTCATCATCGCCGTGCTGTGGTCGGGCGTCGTGTCCTTCGTAGCGATCCACATCGTCAAGGCGACGATCGGTCTGCGCGTCAGCGAAAGCGATGAGCGTCAGGGTCTCGATACCACCACCCACGGCGAAAGCGCCTATAACAGCTGACATGATCAGGGCCGGCGAAGGCGCCGGCCCATCACCTTTGGGTCAGCGGAATTCCCAAGCCCTTCCAGTTCCTGTATGATCGCGTAAAGAGCCGGAGAAACCGGCACCCCGCTGATACAGGCTTGCAGGAATGAGACGACCGACCGGCACCCCCACGCGGCGGGGCAAGAGCCCCGTTGCCGACAAGCGCAGTCCCGCCGCGCAGGCCAAGCCCAAGCGTCACGCCGCGGCCAAGGCCAAGCCTCGCCGCGGAAATGTCGTCACGCGCGGCGTCGCGGGCGCGGTCTCGCTTGTCTGGCGGGTGATCTGGGGCAGCTTCTGGCGCCTCGCGCTGACCGTCGCGCTGATTCTGTTCGGCGCCAGCGCCTATTACTACAGCAGTCTCCCCGAAGCCTCGGCCCTGTTCGACGGCCGTGCACGCGGATCGGTCACCATGCTCGACCGCGACGGCCGTGTCTTCGCCTGGCGGGGTGAGACATTCGGTATGGTCTCCTCCGACAAGATCGCGCCGGTCCTGAAACAGGCGGTGATCGCGACAGAGGACCGCCGGTTCTACAGCCATCTCGGCGTCGACCCGCGCGGCATCGCCAGCGCCATCCGCATCAACCTCGCCGAGGGACGCGGCGCGCTGGAAGGCAACGGGGGCTCGACCATCACGCAGCAGGTGGCGAAGCTTCTGTGTCTTGGTGAAAGCTTCGATCCCACCCAGTGGAAGGACGAGGCTGAGTACGAGGCCGAGTGTCGCCGCACGACATTGTGGCGCAAGGTCAAGGAAGTGCCGTTCGCCCTGGCGCTGGAAGCCAAGTACGGCAAGGACGATATTCTCAACATCTACATGAACCGCAGCTATCTGGGCGCGGGCGCCCGCGGGTTCGAGGCGGCGAGCCAGCGCTACTTCAACAAGCCTGCGGTGGACGTGAACGCGGCAGAGGCTGCGATGCTGGCGGGCCTGCTGAAAGCGCCCAGCTATTACGCGCCGACGTCCAACCTCGCCCGCGCGCAGGATCGCGCGAACATCATCCTGGGGTTGATGCGGCGCGAAGGCTACATCGACGACGCGCAGCTTGCCGCCGCAGAGGCAGAGCCGGCGCGCCTGTCCCGCGCAGCGGCGGCGCGCGCCGGCGGATACTTCGCCGACTGGGTGATGGAATCGGGACCGGGTTTCCTAACCACGGAAACGACCGAGGACGTGACGATCAAGACCACGTTCGACCAGCGCGTTCAGCGCGCCGCAGAACGGGCGCTGGCTCAGACATTCGAGGAAAAGGTCAAGGCAGGCTCGAAAGCCGAGGCTGCAGTCGTGGTGATGAGCGCTGACGGTGCCGTCCGTGCCATGATCGGCGGTCGTGACAGCACCGTGAACGGTGCCTTCAACCGGGCCACGCAGGCCAAGCGTCAGACAGGGTCCAGCTTCAAGCCGTTCGTCTATGCTGCCGCGCTTGAACAGGGCTATTCGCCTGACAGCCGCGTTCTGGATGCGCCGTTGACGATCAACATCCCGGGTTCCGGGCCTTGGTCTCCCAAGAACTACACCCGCAACTATCGTGGTGAGATCACGCTGACCACGGCACTGGCGAACTCGATCAACACCTCGACGATCCGTCTGCAGGAGGCGGTCGGTCGTGACGCCGTGCGCCGTGTGGCGCAGGGCTTCGGCTTTGCCCACGACCTGACGACCAGCCCGTCGCTGGGTCTGGGCGTGTCGGAATCCACGCTGCTGGAAATGACGGGCGCCTATGCGGGCATCCGTAACGGCGGACGCTCGGTTCGACCCTACGGCCTTGTCGAGTTGCGGATCGATGGCGACGACCAGCCGCTGATGGGCCAGTCGGGCGGGATGGGCGAGCAGGTCGTCTCGGCCCGCGCGGCGGGGCAACTGATCTTCATGATGGAGCAGGTGATCGCGCACGGTACCGGCGGTCGCGCGAAGCTGCCCGGCGATCGTCCGGTCGCCGGCAAGACCGGCACGACGTCCAGCTATCGCGACGCATGGTTCATCGGCTTCACCGGGCAGTACGTCACCGGGGTCTGGATGGGCTATGACGATAACACCCCACTGAACGACGTCACCGGCGGTGGTCTGCCGGCCGAGATCTGGCAGGCGGTGATGGCGGAAATCCACGACGGCCTGCCAGTCGAGCCGTTGCTGACCGTCACGCCTGACGGCAGCGGCGTCGTGATCGCGACGGGCGAGGGTATGCCCAAGGTCGTCACCGCAGGCAGCGCCAACGATCCGCTCGCGGCCGCTCTGGCTTCGGCCATCCGGCAGCAGCAGGGTGGCGGCGCGCCGCAGCCGGTTCCGGGCGGTCCGGCGCCGCAGGTGCCCGCCGTCCCGCCGGGGACCGTTCCGCGGACGCCAGGCGCTTCGACCTCTGCCGGCGGGCAGGCGGTGCCGGCAGCGGTCCCGCAGGGCGATGCGTTGTCAGAGGCGCTGCGCAATATCGGCATCAACTAACCTCGGATCGCTGCGCATCCCGTTCAGGGCGCAGCGATTCGTCAATGATTTGCCAAAGATTTCAGGCTATCCAGTGAGCGGCCCTGATTCGGCTCGCCGAAAAGGGCTGCGAGAATGAAACGGAATCAGGTGGCATGGCAGCCCCGTCCCCTTTGAACGATGGCAACGCGGAACTGCGTCGGGTCCGGGCGCAGGCCTGGCCCCTTCTGATTTTCGTGGGCATCTTTTCGGCCGCGGTCAATCTGCTGATGCTGACCGGACCGCTCTTCATGCTGCAGGTCTACGATCGGGTCCTTGCCTCGCAATCGGTCGAGACGCTGACCGCCCTGTCCATACTTGTTCTGTTCCTGTTCATCCTGATGGGCGTCATCGACGTCGCGCGAAACCGGGTGATGAACCGGGTCGCCGCGCGGTTTCAGGACCGGTTGGAAGCGCGCGTCTTCGATGCGTCGCTGAAAGAGGGCGCATTGACGGGTAGCGAAGCGGTCGCCAAGGGCGGCCTCCGTGATCTCGAAGCGGTGCAGCGATTTCTGGCCTCTCCCGTCCTGCTGGCATTGTTCGACCTGCCTTGGGCGCCCTTGTTTCTGGCGGCGGTCTACATCTTCCATCCTCTTCTTGGCGTGGTCGCGACCGCAGGTGGCGCGATCCTGGTGTTCACGACTTTCCTGAACCAGTGGATGAACCGCTCGCCGCTGCAGCAATCCGCGATGGCGGGGCAGGCGGCCGACCGGATGTCTGACATGTACCGCGATGAAGGCGAGTTGATCGGCTCGCTGGGAATGCGCGGCGCGACCTTTGCCCGTTGGCGTCAGGCGCGCGACAAGGCCACGCGCGAGGCGCTGACGGGCACCGACCGCGCGTCGGCCTTCACCGTCTTCTCGCGCACCTTCCGGCTGTTTCTGCAAAGCGCGATGCTAGCTGCGGGCGCGTGGCTGGTGCTGCAGCAAGAACTGACGCCGGGTGCGATGATTGCAAGCTCGATCCTGATGGGCCGCGCACTGGCGCCCGTGGAACAGGTCGTCGGTGGCTGGGCGCTGGCGCAGCGGGCCCAGGACGGATGGACGCGGATGGCGGGCCTTCTGTCGCGCCGCCTGCCGGAGCCGCCGCGCACGCCGCTGCCGCGACCGGCGGCAGACCTCGACGTGCGACAATGCTCGATCGTGCCGCCGGGACAGAACCAGCCGACGGTCCGCGGAGTCAGCTTCAACCTCGCGCCGGGACAGGCGCTTGGCATCATCGGGCCATCGGGCGCGGGAAAAAGCACGATCGCGCGCGCGCTGATCGGCGCATGGCCCGTGGCCGCAGGCTCGATCCGTCTGGGCGGGGCGACGCTGGATCAGTACGATCCCGATGTGCTGGGCAACCTGATCGGCTATCTGCCGCAGAAGGTGACGCTGTTCGACGGTACCATCGCCGAGAACATCGCCCGGCTCGATCCCAATCCCGACCCCGAGCGGATCGTCCGCGCGGCGCAGGCCGCGGCGGCCCATCAGATGGTGCTGGACCTGCCGCAAGGCTACGACACGCCGATCAGCCAGGCCGGTAATCGCCTGTCGGGCGGACAGGTGCAGCGGATCGGTCTGGCGCGCGCGCTCTATCCCGACCCGGTGCTGTTCGTTCTGGATGAGCCGAACTCGAACCTCGACAACCAGGGGTCGGAGGCGCTGAATCAGGCCATCCGCGCGATCAAGGCACGGGGCGGCGGCGTCATCATCATGGCCCACCGGCCTGCCGCGATCAGCGAATGCGAATTGCTTCTGGTCATGGATCAGGGCATCCGGCGCGCCTTCGGACCGCGGGATGAGGTTCTGCGCTCGATGGTCAAGAACGCCGACCAGATCCGCGCGGCGCAAGAGGTCGGCAGCGGCGGGGGCGTGACATGAGCGACAGCGACAAGAACCAGCCGCCGCGCTATTCGCTGAACGCGATCTTCCCCGAAGCAGCTGCGCCTGCGGACAAGGCCGCGCCGTCCAGTGCGGCACAGCCGCGTCCGCGCCCGTCGGTCGTGACCTCGCGCGACGGCACCGTGTCCGCACCCGCGACCGCTGCAAGCGGGCAGGGCGCGGGTCCGCCGGCACCGCCCCGTCCGTTCGGACCGCCAAGCGCGGGCGAATCCGCCGCACGCTGGCCCGCGCGCGGCGCTCTGGTGATGGGGCTGATCTGTATCTTTCTGCTGGTCGGCGGCTTCGGGGCCTGGGCCTATTCGTCGCGTATCGCCGGCGCCGTCGTCGCCTCGGGCCAGGTCGAGGTGCAGAGCCAGCGCCAGATCGTGCAGCATCCCGATGGCGGCGTGGTGCAGGAAATCCTCGTGAAGGAAGGCGACACCGTCGAGGCAGGTCAGCCGCTGTTGCGGCTGGACGGCGCGCTGCTACGCACCGAACTTGCCATCGTCGAGGGCCAGTATTTCGAGATCCTTGCCCGTCGCGGTCGGCTGGAGGCAGAACGCGCCGACACCGAAGACGTCACCTTCCCCGAAGATCTGGTCGCGAATGCGTCCGAACGCGCCGATCTCGCGGCGCTGATGGACGGTCAGCGCAGTCTGTTCATCGCCCGGCGCGACACGCTGCGCCAGTCGTTGGACCGGCTGGCCCAGCAAACCGAACAGGTCGGAGCACAGGTCCGGGGCATCGATGCCCAAAGCGCGGCACTGGAACAGCAGCAGGGCTTTCTCGACGAGGAACTGACCGATCAGCGATCGCTGCTGGAACGCGGCTTGGCGCAGGCACCCCGCGTCCTCGCGTTGGAGCGGGAGGCCGCCCGCCTGGCGGGCCAACTGGGCGAGATGGAGGCATCCCGTGCCGAGGCCGAAACGCGCCGGACCGAGATCGGGATCGAGCGGCTGCGGCTGGAGGCAGAGCGCCGGGAGACGGCAGAGGCAGAGTTGCGCGATCTCGCCTATCGTGAACTTGAGTTGGCCGAGCGGCGCCGCTCACTGACCGAACAGATCTCGCGGCTGGAAATACGCGCGCCGGTGTCAGGCGTCGTGTTGGACCTTCAGGTAACGACGCTGCGGTCGGTCATCCGACCTGCCGATCCGATCCTGTACCTGATTCCGCAGGATCGCCCGCTTCTGGTCGGTGTCCGCATCGCCACGATCAATATCGACGAGATCGAGATCGGTCAGCCCGTTCGGCTGCGCTTTTCGGCCTTTTCCTCACGGACCACGCCGGAGATCGAGGGCGTGCTGAGCCGGATTGCGGCCGATGCCTCGGTCGACGAACGGACCCAGGCGGCGTTTTACCGCGCCGATGTGACCATTCCACCCGCCGAGATCGAGAAACTGGGCGAACAGGCGCTGGTGCCCGGGATGCCTGCCGAAGTCTTCATCCAGACCGGTGAACGCAGCCCGATGACCTATCTGTTGAAGCCGCTCGCCGATTACTTCAACCGCGCATTCCGCGAGACCTGATCCGTCTACCGACAGCGATGGCGGTTCTATTCCGCCGCCTCGGGCGCCCGCGAAAAGACCGGGCGCATGGATGCGAACTCCTCGTCCGACAGGTGGCACTTGATCTCGTGCCCACCTGCCATCCGCCGCATCGGTGGCATCTGGGTTTCGCAGCGATTGCCCGGAACGCGATCTTTCCACGGGCAGCGGGTCTGGAACGGGCAGCCCGGCGGCGGGTTCATAGCCGACGGAATGTCACCCTCCAGCACGATCTTGCGCTTCTCGACCGCAGTGTCCGCGATCGGAACGGCCGACAGCAGCGCCTCGGTATAGGGGTGATAGGGCGGCGCGAAGACCTGTTCGGTCGATCCGATTTCGACGACATGACCCAGATACATCACCAGAACCCGATCGGCGAGATAGCGGACGACCGACAGGTCGTGGCTGATGAACAAAAGCGTGGTGCCGTGCTCGCGCTGAATGTCCATGAGCAGTTGCGTCACCGCCGCCTGAACCGACACATCCAGCGCCGAAACCGGCTCGTCCGCGACCACGACCTTGGCCCCACCGGCAAAGGCGCGCGCGATGCCCACCCGTTGCTTCTGTCCGCCCGACAATTGACGCGGCATCCGCTCCGCGAAGGCGCGCGGCAGCTTGACCAGATCCAGCAGTTCCAGCATCCGCTGGTGCCTTTCGGCATCGGTCCTGGCCGTGCCGAAGATTTCCAGCGCGCGAACGATCTGACGACCGACACTCATTGACGGGTTCAGCGTGTCGAACGGGTTCTGAAACACCATCTGGACCGAGGACACCGTATCGGTCCCGCGCTTCTCGATCGGTGTGTTCTGGATCGACTGGTCGTAAAGCATGATGTTGCCGGATGTCGCGGTCTCCAGCCCCATCAGCACCTTGGCCAAGGTCGACTTGCCGCAGCCCGACTCTCCCACGATAGCCAATGTCTCGCCCGACCGCGCATCGAAGGACAGCGCCTCGTTGGCCTTGACGACCTGTCCGTCACCGCCGCTGAACATGCCGGGCGACACGTGGTAGTATTTCTTCACATCCTCAAGCCGCAGCACCACGTTGCCGATCGGCGTCTCTTCGGTCGCGGCCTGGTGTGCAGGCGGCGCATCCCAGTCGATTTCGTCAAAGCGGATGCAACGGGTGTTGTGGCGGTCATCGCCGGGCACCGGTTCCATCGGGATGTCGGTCACATTGCAGACGCCGTCGACGAAATGATCGCAGCGCGGGCCGAAGTTGCAGCCTTGGGGACGTTCGTGTGGCAGCGGAAAGTTGCCGCGGATCGGCACCAGCGGTCGGCTGTTCTTGTTGGCGCCTGGCAACGGGATCGAGCGGAACAGTGCCTGCGTGTAGGGGTGGCGCATCCGGTCGAAGACATCGTCCACGCTGCCTGTTTCCACGGCCTCGCCCGAATACATCACGCAGATGCGGTCGCAGGTTTCCAGGATCAGGCCCAGATTGTGGCTGATGAACAGCATCGAGGTGCCGTATTTGCGGCCCAGGTCCTTGACCAGGTCGACGATGCCTGCCTCGACCGTGACGTCAAGCGCGGTCGTCGGCTCGTCCAGGATCAGAAGCGCCGGCTTCGACATCAGCGCCATAGCGATCACGATCCGCTGCTGCTGGCCGCCCGACAGCTGGTGGGGATAGGCCCGCAGGATGCGGTCGGGATCGGGCAGGCGCACGTCGGCAACGACCTGACGTGCCATCGCCAGAGCCTCCTTGCGGGCCATGCCTTCGTGGATCATCGGCACTTCGGCCAACTGATCGCCGACACGCATCGCCGGGTTCAGGCTCGCCATCGGCTCCTGATAGATCATCGCGATCTGGCTGCCCCGGATTTGGCGCAGTTCTGATTGCGACATCGACCCCATGTCGCGGCCCTTGAAGCGCACGCTGCCGCCGACGATCCGGCCGTTGACGCCTAGGTCCTGCATCACGCCAAGCGCCACGGTCGACTTGCCGCAGCCGGACTCCCCGACAAGACCGACGGCTTCGCCCGGCATCACCTTGACCGAAAAGTCCATCACCGCCGGTATCTCGCGCAGGCGGGTGAAGAAGCTGATCGAGAGGTTTTCGATCTCGAGAACCGGATCGTCACCGTTACCTGCACCGGCCGGCGCTGCGCGATCATCGCGGGCCGGGGGCGTTTCTGCCGCACTGCTGCGCGCCGCTTCTGCCTCGTCAGCTCGATCGGGCCCGATCCCCGCGCCAAGGGCCGGGCCAGGCTCTGCGCTCGGGCCAAGGGACGGTTCCTGCGATGCACCCCACCGCGGGTCGAACGCGTCGGGCTCGGTCGCTGTCGGGTCCCGTGGATCAACCATGGCGTCAGTCCTTCAGGCTTTCTTCGCGCAATCCGTCGGCCAGCAGGTTCAGGCCAAGGACCAGCATCATCAGCGCCAGCGCCGGCGCCAGCGCGGCATGGGGATAGGCGGTCAGCAGACGTCTGCCCTGGTTGATGGTGGATCCCCAGTCGGGGCTTTCCGGTGAGACGCCAAGCCCGAAAAAGCCGAGCGTGCCCAGTAGGATCGTCGTGTAGCCGATGCGCAGGCAGAAATCGACGATCAGCGGGCCGCGCGCGTTGGGCATGATTTCCCACAGCATGATGTAGGCGCCGCTTTCGCCGCGCGTCTGGGCAGCGGCGACATAATCACGGTTCTTGATGTCCATGGTGATGCCGCGGACGATCCGGAACACGGTGGGCGCGTTCACGAACACCACCGCGATGAACACGTTCAGCAGGTTCGGAGGCATGCGCCAGACACCCAGCGGGTCGGCGTCGAAGACCAGTCCCGCATAGGCCCAGATCCCCACGATCGCGAGGATGGCAAGCCACAGGTTGCGCCGTGCGGGCTGGGTGACGAAGCGCGAATGGATCATCAGCGCCATCAGAACCAGCGGGATGGCGAACAGGATCGCGGCCATGCCGTTCGGGATGCCGGTCTGCTGGATCTCGGGCGTGACCAGCAGGAAGAACAGCAGGATCACCGGGAAAGCCAGAACCAGGTTCGCAATGAAGGACAGCACGTCGTCCCACCAGCCGCCCAGATAGCCCGCGGGCAGGCCCAGACAGATGCCGACGGCATAGGCGACCAGCGCAGCGGCCGGTGCGATCTTCAGCACTTCGCGCGCGCCCATCACCATGCGCGAGAAGACGTCGCGCGCCAGCGCGTCGCCGCCCAGCAGATAGTAGGGATAGCCGTCCTCCAGCCCCGTCGGACTGCCCGGGGCGGCGTTCTTCATGATCGCGACCTGTGCCAACGGATCATGGGTGATGATCAGCGATGCGAAGACCGCAACCAGCACCCAGAACAGCACGATCGCGTAACCGATCATGCCCACCGTGGAATCGAACAGCTTGCCGTAAAGTCCCAGCCTGCGTTTGAACCGGATCGACAGGCCGAAGATCACCGCCATGCCCAGCCAGACGGGCCAGACCTGCATCGCCATCCGGCCGATGGTCGCGAACCATCCGAGTGCCTGATCCTCCATCATGCGAGCCTGATCCGGGGATTGAGCCAGACATAGCCGATGTCGGAAATCAGCTGCGTCGCAAGCACCAGCACCACCGCGACCACCGACGAGGCCAGCAGCAGTTCGATGTCGTTGTTGCCCGCCGCCTCGACCAGCGTCCAGCCGAAGCCGGGATAGGAAAACAGCACCTCGGTGATGACGACGCCGTTCAGCAGCCACGGAAATTGCAGCATGATGACGGTGAAGGGCGCGATCAGCGCGTTCCGCAGCGCATGCTTCATGACCACATCGCGAAACGGGACACCCTTCAGCCTTGCGGTGCGGATATATTGCTGGGTCATCACCTCGGTCATCGAGGCGCGCGTCATCCGCGCGATATAGCCCATGCCGTACAGCGCGACCGTCATCACCGGCAGGGTGAAGTTCCAGAAGTTCGCGTCCCCCACCGCAGACCGCGCATTGCCCTGGAACAGCACCGGCGCGTCAAGCAGCCCCCACTCCTTCAGCATCGGCGACAGCCCCGCCTGCGACGACGCGAGCAGTGCGATCAGCAGAACGCCCATGACGTATTCAGGCGTCGAGGTCGAGGCGATGGCGACAGTCGACAAGGTCCGGTCGGTGCGAGAGCCTTCGCGCATTCCGGCCAGCACGCCGAGCAGCAGGGCCGACGGCACCATGACGACCATCACCCAGAACATCAGCTTGCCGGTCGCCGCCAGACGGTCTGCCAGAATTTCGCCCACCGGGGCGCGGAACCGCGTGGACCAACCCCAGTCACCCTGCATCACGCCGCAAAATCGAGGCCGAATCTCGCGATCGGCCGCATTGTCGATGCACCGCCCCCGCACGACCGTGCCGTCCTCTCCCTCGGCGGTCCAGCCCGGCAGAACGCCCAACCATTCGCCGTAGCGGGTCAGCATCGGCCGGTCGTACCCGTTGCCGGCAAGCCAGCTTTCGACCTCGGCATCCGACATCCGCGCAGAACCCTGGCCCTTGGCGAGCTTTTCGAGGTTCGGGTCAAGATTGGTCAACGCGAAGACGACGAATGTCAGGACCAGTGCCGATGCGGCGATGGCGGCCAGTCGTCGGGCGAGAAATGTCAGCAACAGCGGTTCCCCTGATCGCTGGACGACGGCCCCGAACGGGGCCGTCACCTTGCCTGGCGCCGCTTACTCGGGCGCAACCCAGTAATACTGGTAGCGCACCTCGAATGTGGGGTGGATCGCGGCGCCGCCGATCGTCGGCTTGGCGTGGCGATAGGTGTTGCGCCAATAGGGCAGGATCACCACGCCGTCTTCGCGCATCATCTCTTCGGCCTTGGCCATAATCTCTCTGCGGGCCTCGACGTCCGGGGTGCCCATTGCCTGATCCAGCAACGCATCGAATTCGGGCTTGCGATAGGCGGCCTCGTTCCAGGCAGCGGTCGAATAATAGGCCAACTTCATCACCTGAACGCCCAGCGGGCGCATGTTCCACTCGGTCGCGCTGAAGGGGAACTTCAGCCAGTCGTTCCAGTAGGTCGCACCGGGCAGGATCTGGCGGTCGATGGTAAAGCCCGCATCGCGAAGTTGTGCGGCGATCGCATCGCAGGTCGCGGCCTGATAGGCTTCGTCCAGCGAAACAAGTTCGATCGCCGGGGCGCCCGCCGCGTCATACATTTCCTTGGCAGCGGCCGGATCGTGTTCCGCCGGACCGATATCGGCATATTCCGGGTGGATCGGGCAGACATGGTGGTTTTCGCCCACCTTGCCCTGATCGTTATAACCCAGGGTCAGAACCGTGTTGTTGTCGACCGCCATCTGCACGGCCTTGCGGACGTCGACATTGGTGAACGGCTCCTGCTCCTGGTTGAAGCGGACGGCGAGCGTGTTCGCGGTCAGCGCTTCTGATTTGACCCAGCCGATCGCGTCGAACAGGTCCACGAATTCGCCGATCGTGTTGTAATCCAGATCGATCTCGCCACCCTCGGCCGCGGCAAGCCAGGCCGCCGGGTCGGTTCCCAGGTCCACGAATTCGATCTGGTCCAGATAGGCACCGTTGCCTTCGTTCCACCACGAGTGATCGGGATTCTTCTCGATCACCGCACCGACGCCGGCTTCATGGCTGACAGGCCGATAGGGACCGGTGCCGATCGGATTGGCGACCGGGTCGCTGCCGTCGAAGGACGGGTGGACCACGGCTGCCGGATAATCGGCGCAGCCCACGATGATGGTGATGTCGGGCGCGGAAAGCTTCAGCGTCAGGGTATGGTCATCCACGACCTCGACCGCGTCGGGACGCAACTGGTTCGTTTCCGGGTCCATCAGCGTCGAGAAGCGCGACGCCATCGAATTACCCTCGACCGTGCCGTCGCACCACCGCTCGATGTTGTGGCGAACATGTTCGGCCACGAAATCGTCGCCGTTGTTCCATTTCACGCCCTGGCGAAGATGCAGCGTGTATTCAGTCGCGTCGTCGTTGACGTCCCAGCTTTCCAGCAGCACTGGCTGGACCGAGCCGTCGTTTTCGTAGCTCGCCAGATATTCCAGCCAGCCGCGGCAGACATTGGCCAGTTCCGACCAGTCCCAGGTGCGGGGGTCTTTCTGCGCCTTGATGTACATCTGCATCTTGATGCTGCCGCCCATCACCGGGTCGCCGGCGGGCTGCGCGCGCAGGGGTGCGTTCAGGCCGATCAGGCCATAGGCTGCGGTGGCGCTGACACCAAGCGCGGTGGCGCGGGTGAGGAACTCACGACGGCTCAGATCGCCGGCCTTGGCCTCGGCGGCGTACATGCGCGCCTTGGGATGAATCCTTGGAAAACGGAAATGGTTCGTCATGGGACAGCCTTCCTGTGGGATACCGGGCGGCTTTGGCGCCGCCGCCTGTGATTGCCCCCAGCCTAGCGATGTATCGCTTTGACGAAAGATAAAAATCCGTCTCGGGATACGTCGTTTACGACTTCATCCGTTCGCCGGACGGGTCGAACGGAGGTTCGTGCACGATCCGGGCAGCATGGCGACGACCCAGAATCTCGACCTGCAGCGCCACGTCCGCGTCAGGTGAAGCAAGATCGCGCGGCAGATATCCCTGCGCCATCGACGCCTGGATGCCATGCGCATACCCGCCGGACGTCACCCAACCGGCGACTGCCCAATCCCCGTCTCGCTGGATCTCGGGCGCCGCGATCTCGCGTCCGTCAGCATCAAAACGCACGGCGCCGAACGCATGGGGTGCGGTGATCGCCTCGGACGGGGCGGGGACCCGTGCCCAAATCGGCTCGTCGCCCATCACGTCGGCATTGTCCGCCTCGACGATCAGCGACACACGGCGCAGCGAACCGCCGCTCTCTGTCTCCCGACGAGCCGCGTCGCAGCCGATGAAATCTTTTTCCAGTTTGACGAAACGCTCCATCCCGGCCTCGAGCGGGCCATAGATCGGGCGCAGTTCGGCGAACCAGGTCGGAAAGTTCTTTTCAAGCCGCATCGATAGCAGCGCGCGCATGCCGAAATCGCGCAGGCCCAGATCGCCCCCGGCCTCGTGCATCGCCAGATAGACCCGGCGCTGGAAGGCCGGGCGCATCCAGATCTCGTAGCCCAGATCGCCGGTATAGCTGATCCGGTTGACCAGACAGGGCGCGCCGGCGACGTCCATCTCGCAGAAGTCCATGAAACGGAACGCGTCGTTGCCGACGTCCTGATCGACCAATCGCGCCAGCAGATCGCGCGATCGCGGCCCGGCAATCGACAGGCCCACCAGATCCGTGCCGAACCGGTGCAGGCGCACGTCACCATCAGCCGGCAGATGGCGTTCGAACCAGCGCATGTGGTATTTGCTGGCGGCAATGCTGCCCCAGATCAGGAAGCGATCCTCGGCGGCGCGGGCGATGGTGAAGTCGCCGATCAGCTTGCCCGCCTCGTTCAGCATCGGCGACAGGACCAGCCGCCCCAGCTTTGGCATGTGGTTTGTCATCAGCCGGTCGAGGAACGCTTCGGCGCCCTGTCCCGAGACCTCGTATTTGGCGAAGTTCGCGATCTCCGTGACGCCGACCCCGTCGCGGACCGCCCGGACCTCGGCACCGACATGCTGGAAATCGGTCGAGCGGTGGAAGGTCGGCACGTCGTGGGCGTCCTCGGCCGAGGGCGCGAACCACAAGGGCGCCTCCAGCCCCCAGGAATTGCCCATCACCGCGTGGCGGTCGCGGGTCAGGATATCGTAGATCGGCGTCGTTTCCTGCGGGCGTGCGGCGGGCAGTTCCTCGTTCGGGAAGCGGATGCTGAACCGGCGCGAGTAGTTCTCGCGCACCTTGGCGTTGGTGTAGCGCAAGGTCGCCCATTCGCCGTAGCGCGCGACATCCATGGCGAAGACGTCGAAACCCGGATCGCCCGTCGTCATCCAGTTCGCCAGCGCGAGGCCCACTCCGCCGCCCTGCGAAAAGCCCGCCATCACCGCACAGGCGGACCAGAAATTCGTCAGCCCCGGCACCGGACCGACAAGCGGGTTGCCGTCGGGGGCGAAGGTGAAGGGTCCGTTGATGATCGTCTTGATCCCCGCGCGTTCATAGGGCGGGAAATGCCGGAAGCCGACCTCCAGCGAGGGCGCGATTCGGTCCAGGTCGGGTTCCAGCAGTTCGTGCCCGAAATCCCAGGGCGTGGTGATCGGCGACCATGGCTTTGCCGCCTTCTCGTAGGTGCCCAGCAGGATGCCGTTGCGTTCCTGCCGCGTGTAGATCTCGCCCTTGAAGTCGATCACGCCGACCAGCTCGCGACCCGTCCTGGCGTTGAACTCCATGACCTCGGGCATGTCCTCGGTCAGGAGATACATGTGCTCCATCGCCAGCAGAGGCAGCTCGAGGCCGACCATCCGTCCGATCTCTCGCGCCCAGAGGCCGCCCGCATTCACCACATGCTCGGCCCGGGTCGTGCCGTTCCGCGTGACGACGTTCCACGTCCCATCCGCGTCCTGCGTCAGGTCCGTGACCGGGTTGCGCAATTCGATCTTCGCGCCCAGCGTGCGCGCGGCCTTCGCATAGGCGTGGGTCGTGCCCGACGGATCCAGATGCCCTTCCACCGGGTCCCACAATGCGCCGACGAAATTCGTCTCGTCCATCAGCGGAAACATCGCCTTGGCCTCGGACGGGGTAATCAGCTCGGTCTGCATCCCCAGCGTGCGGCCGCGCGCATGGGTGAGGCGCAGCCAATCCATCCGTTCCGGGCTGTCGGCCAGCATGATGCCGCCGGTCAGGTGCAACCCGCAGGCCTGGCCGGAAATCCGTTCCAGCTCGTCGTAAAGCCCGACCGTGTAGGCCTGAAGTTTGGCGACGTTGGGGTCGCCGTTCAGCGTGTGAAACCCGCCCGCCGCATGCCAGCTGGAGCCCGACGTCAGTTCCGACCTTTCGATCAACAGGCAGTCGGTCCAGCCGGCCTTGGCCAGATGGAACAGCACCGAACATCCGACGACGCCGCCGCCGATCACCACCACGCGCGCGTGCCTGTCGCTCATCCGATCACCGAAAAGCTGGAATTTGGGTTCACCACGCGCTTGCGCGAATAGGTGGAAAGGTCGATCGACCGGTCGATCCGGTCGAGATGGAAGCTGAGCGGATCGGCATCGTGGTCGTGTCCGTCTTCGCAGGCGGTGACGATCCGTGCCATGATCTTGCCGGCGACCGGGGCATTCTTGAACTGGTTCCCGCTGGTCCCGCAGGCCATGTAGAAGCCGGGCAGGTCGGAACAATCATAGATCGGCAACCAGTCGTCGCTGACATCGTACATCGCGACCACCCCCTTGGCCTGTCCGGGGATCGGCTGGTTCGGGAACCGCTGCGCAAAGCGCATCACGTTGGTGGTCCACTGATCGGTGAAGTTCGTGTCGAGCGCGTCGGGGTCATCGACCCATTCGCGCGGGTCGCATTGCGGATCGCCCGAGCCGATGACGATCACACCCGGCGCTTCGGGCCTTGCATAAGTCTCGGTATCGCCGTCGGAATAGACGTAGCCCTTGGCGCCGAAGTCGAAATCGCGCGGGCCGGGGATATAGGCGACCTCCTGCCGGTTGGCGCGGGTTGCGATGTTCATCCCCCGCGTCACGCCCGCCAGATCGTTCAGCTTCGATGACCACGGCCCGCCCGCATTGATGACGACGGGCGCGTCGATCTGCCGCCCGTCGGCCAGCGTCACGCCGGCGGTTCGACCGTCAGCCTGTCGCATCTCGGCCACCGCGGCGCGGAACAGGAACCGCGCACCATGCGCCTCGGCCGCTTGCTTCAGGTTCTCGGCCGCAAGCTTGGGATCGTTCACGTATCCGCCCTGCGGAAAGAACACCGCGCCCGCAATTTCCCGGCCGGTCGGCACGCAAAAGCCGTCATCCTCGGGGCGTTTGGGCGGGTAGTAGGCCTGCAGGTCGACACCGGGCAGATAATCCGCGATACGCTCGGCCGGAACGTCCTGCCAGGGGCAGCCGATCCGGTCCATCATCGCGCAGACATTCACCAGGTTCTTGTTGGCCGGACCCTTGACGACAAGGCAGCCGGTCTCGTTGTAGCGGATCAGCGGCGTACCCTCGGGCAGGTTCACATGTGCGGCCCAGTCACGCCAGTAATGCCAGCCCTCGTAGGCCAGCGCACAGGATGCCTCGACCGAGTAATAGGTGCGGATGATTGCGCTTGATGACGAGGTCGAGCCCGACCCTGCGTCCGGCCCCTTGTCGAGGCTCAGCGTCTGCCAGCCCAGCTTGGCCAGTTCGAAGGCGATGGCGTTACCGATCACCCCCGCGCCGATGATGATCGCGTCGGCGCTGTCACGCATCTTCCGTCTCCGGTGCATATTGGCCGGCTTCGACCAATCGGCGCGACAGCGCGTCGGCGACGGGGTCGGCGGTCTCTGTGCCGGTCATGAAGAAATGGCCGGGACGGGGTGCGGTCCAGCCGATCACCGTCAGGCCGCGCGCCGCGGGTTCGTGGTCCAGTGCCAGCTGCCAGCTGCGGCAATCGATCGCCGCGACGTCAGCACGGCCATCCGCCACCGCGCGGATCGAGGCGCGATGCGCACCGGTCCACAGCACATCCGTATCATCCAACTGCGCATCCTCGGCGATGGACAGCCAGCCCGACCGGGAATCGACCGAGTTCGCGGCCAGCCGCATCCGATCCAGCCCGGCAGGCAGCACCGCGCTCGCGCCGGGCTTCGCCGTTTGGCCCTCACGTGCCACGAGGGCCGAACGATAGGTCGTGCCTTCACCGCCAGGCACGCCATCGTAACTGCGCCGTCCGATGATCCGCTGGGTGCCGATCAGGTCCAGGTCGACGGTCCCCCGGCAGGCATCGGCGATCAGGGTTTCAGGATCACGCCAGATTGCCAGCAGGTCATCCATCTCGACCGGGTGGGTCAGCGCAGGCAGGTCCAGCCCCGCGCGCAGCCGGTTCCAGAAGGCTTCGGTCTGGTGCCGGATCTCGGGCCAGTCGTACATCGGAAGGGCGGCGCGTCTCATCAAACCTCACGGTACAGCGCGGGATGCTCCACCGGTTCTTTCGCATGCACGGCGTGGGCACGCCAGAGCGCGAAATAGTTGGGATAGACGTAGCCGTCGTTCATCGCCTGCCATTCCTGCTTCCGCTCGCGATAGAGGCGCGGAAGGCGATACCAGGGCGCGGCGGGCATCTTGTGGTGCACGATATGCAGATTGTTGTTCAGAAACAGCAGCGACAGGGGCGAGCGTTCGACGATCACCGTGCGACCGTCGGGCCGTTCGTGCCATTGATGCTCGGCATAGGTACGGATCGCGATCAGCGACAGCGCGCCCCACACGACGGTCAGAAGATAAAGCCACAGCGGTATCCCGAAGGCGTTCAGCGCGACCAGGATCGGCACAATGCCGATGAGGTTCAGAAGCCACGCCTTGCGTGCGCCGCGTTCTTCCCGCACCAGCGCGGCCGCTTCCTGCGCGAAGAACCCGGCTGCACCCAGCCAAGGGCCGATCACGACGCGGCCGAGCATCGTCGCGTTTGCAGCCAGCAGCAGTCGCAGCCACCGCGGCATCGCGCGATGGCGCAGCGCGGCCTGATAATAGCTCTCGGGGTCTTCGAAGGGATCGGTCAGCCGGATGTCGTTATGGTGGCGCAGATGCGTCTCACGGTAACGGCGATAGGGATAGAGCAGACCGGGATTGATCGCCACCAGCGCCTCGTTCAGGCGACGCGAGCGCGTCGGGTGGCCGTGCAGACATTCGTGGACCAGCGACGAATGCATGGCGGTCACCACGGTCATCACCAGCAGGGCGGGGACGGGCGCGATCGGATAGAGCCATGCCCCGGCCACAGCCCAAACCCCATACGTCGCGGCGGCCAGCGCCACGGTAGGCCATTCTACTCGCATCCAGAAACCTCGAAACGGTCGGCGCATCCTGTGCCGTGACAGATTGTGCCGCAAGAATACAATCGTCACAGTAAGTCGTTAGTGTTTTGGAATGGAACGGATTGTTGCCTATGGTCACGACGACGTTGGACAAGCGCGACACGGCCGATGTCTTTCGCCAGCGCCTGCAGCAGCTTCACGGCCAAAGCGGCTTGTCGCAATCTGGCTTCGCGCAGCGGATCGGGATCGACCGTTCGGCGCTGTCGCAGCTCTTGTCCGGGCGCGACGTGCGCTTGCCGCGATCCGAAACGCTGGTCGCGCTTTCGCTTGCCTTCGGTGTCTCGACCGATTGGCTTCTGGGTCTGGCTGCCGAGCCCGCGATCGGCACCGAGACCGCAGACCGGACCGAAATCCAGCCGAGCGATGGCCATTCCGACCCGACGCTGATGGCGCAGTGGTATCAGGAAACCGCGGGCCAGAAGATCCGATCGGTCCCGTCGCGTCTGCCGGCAATGCTGCGCAACGCCGAGGTGATCGCCTTCGAGACGCGCGGCCGACCCGAAGCGGCCGAGCGCGCGTTGGCCCTGACCGCATTTCAGATGGAAAACGCGCAGGCGCCGGAATCGGATATCGAGATCTGCATGCCGATGCAGCGCATGCAGGAATTCGCCTCGGGCACCGGTTTGTGGACCGGACTTCCCGATGCCATCCGCCGCGACCAATTGGTCCAGATGGCCGATCTGGTCGAGGCGATGTATCCCAGCTTCCGGCTGCACCTTTACGACGGCCTCAAGGGTTACCTGCTGCCGCAGCTTGTCTTCGGATATCAGCGTGCTGCAATATTCGCTGGCGATATGTATCTGGTCATTCGGGCGCGACAGACGATCCGTGACCTCGTGCGCGGTTTCGATGGTCAGGTGCGCGCCGCGACCGTCCACGCGCACGAGGCAGGGGCCTGGTTGCGCGCACTGTGACTTCTGTCACCGCTGACGGGGGCAAGATACCGGATTGCACCCGCAGGGCAGCGGCCCGACACTCCGCCGCACTCACAGGGACGCCCGCGATGAATGATCTGCCACATGGCCGCCGCAGCCGCCGACCGCACCGTCAGGCCGGGGCGTTCGCGCAGATGCCTTGGCGTATTCCGGTCAACACCGACCGCCCGACCGAGCCCCTGCCGCCTGAAGGTGTCGCGGCGATCCACGACGGCGCGATGGCGATCCTGCGCGACATCGGGATCGAGTTCCTGAACGACGAGGCGCTGGCGATCTTCCGGCAGGCCGGCTGCCGGGTCGAGGGCGCGAATGTCCGCATGGACGCGGATTTCGTGACCGAAATGGTCGCCCGCGCGCCCGCGTCCTTCCCGATCACACCGCGCAATCCCGACCGGCGGGTCGAGGTCGGCGGGCGACACATCGTCTTCGTCAATGTCAGTTCACCGCCAAACAGCTGGGACATGGTGCGCGGCAAGCGGTCGGGCGACTTTTCGACCTTCCAGGACTTCATGAAGCTGACGCAGGTCTTTAACTGCATCCACGTTGCAGGCGGCTACCCGGTCGAGCCGATCGACATCCACCCCGCCATCCGCCATCTGGATTGCATCGCGGCGAAGCTCACCCTGACGGACAAGGTGGTCCACGCCTATTCGCTGGGCCGCGAGCGGGTCGAGGACGCGATGGAAATGGTTCGCATCGCCGGTGGCCTGACCGATGCGCAATTCCGCGAAACGCCGCGGATGTACACCAACATCAACTCGGTCAGCCCGTTGAAGCACGATTTCCCGATGATCGACGGCGCGCTGCGCTGTGCGCGGGCGGGGCAGGGGGTCATCGTCACGCCCTTCACACTGGCGGGCGCCATGGCACCTGTGACGCTGGCCGGCGCGGTTGCGCTGTCGCTGGCCGAAGCGCTGTCGGCCATCGCCCTGCTGCAATTCGCAGCGCCCGGCTGCCCGGTGGGCCTCGGCACCTTTACCAGCAACGTCGACATGAAGTCGGGCGCGCCGGCTTTCGGAACGCCCGAATACATGCGCGCGACGCAGATGACCGGGCAGATGGCCCGGTTCTACGGGCTGCCGCTGCGGTCGTCCGGCGTCTGTACCGCGAACATCCCGGATGCGCAGGCGATGTGGGAAACGTCGAATTCGCTCTGGGCTGCGGTGCAGTCGGGCAGCAATCTAGTCTATCACGCCGCCGGCTGGCTGGAGGGCGGGCTGATCGCGTCGCCCGAGAAATTCGTGCTGGATTGCGAGGTGCTGCAGATGATCCAGCGCTACATGGAGCCTTCGCTGACCGCGACCGGTCCGGACGAGATCGCACTGGATGCCATCGCCGAGGTGGGGTCCGGCGGGCATTACTTTGGCTGCGCGCACACGCAGGTGCGCTATGAACAGGCATTCTACGCGCCCATTGCGTCCGACTGGCGCAACTTCGAGGCTTGGGAGGCGGCGGGGGCCGAGGACAGCATCGCCCGCGCCCACCGCATCGCTAACGCGCTGATCGAGGGGTTCGAGCCACCGCCCATGGATCCGGCCATCGCCGAGGAACTCGCCGCCTTCGTCGCGCGCCGCAAGGCCGAGGGCGGGGCGCCGACCGACTTCTGATGCAGGGCGACTGGGATCACATCATCGTCGGCGCCGGATCGTCCGGCTGCGTGCTGGCGGCGCGGCTGGCCGAGGCAGGGCGGCGTGTGCTGTTGCTGGAAGCCGGCGGCAGCGACCGGCGATTGTTCGTGCAGATGCCCTTGGGCTACGGCAAGCTCTATCACGACCCACGGGTGAACTGGAATTTCGCGACCGAGCCTGATCCCGGCCTGCTGGGTGCGCGCGATCACTGGCCGCGCGGAAAGGTGCTGGGCGGGTCCTCCAGCATTAACGCGATGGTCTGGATCCGGGGTCATCCGGGTGATTACGACGACTGGGCAGCGGCCGGGGCGACCGGCTGGGCCTGGTCCGACGTGCTGCCGGCCTTCCGGGCGCTGGAACATTACGCACCGGGAGAGCCGGATTTCCGCGGGCAGGGCGGACCGCTGCATATCGATCCCGGCGCAGACCGAATCCATCCGCTGACGGCGGCCTTCCTCAAGGCTGCCGAGGCGACCGGCCTGCCTGCGAACGCCGACTTCAACGGTCGCGCGATGGAGGGTGTGGGGACCTATCAGCTGACGGTCCGCAATGGGCGGCGCAACTCGGCCGCGAGGGCCTTTCTGCGCCCGGCGATGCGCTGCGCGAACCTGAAGGTCATGACCCGCGCTCAGGTGACCCGGATCGTGGTCCGAAATGGGCGTGCCACCGGCGTCGAGTATCGCCGCGACGGGCGGCCCGGCGTCGCAGAGGGGGGCGAGGTGATCCTGTCGGCCGGCGCGATCGGGTCGCCGCAGATCCTGATGCTGTCGGGGATCGGGCCCGGCGCGAACCTGCAGAAGGCTGGCGTCACCACGACATTGGACCAGCCCAATGTCGGGGCGAACCTGAATGACCATCAGGGCATCAACTATACATGGCGCGCGCACATCCCCAGCCTCAACGACGCCTTGCGGCCGTGGTGGGGGAAGGCGCGGCTTGGGGCGCAGTGGCTTGCCACACGGACGGGTCCGCTGGCGCGGTCGGTGAATGCGGCTGGCGGTTTCTTTCGGACCGACCCCTTGCTAGATCGGCCGAACATGCAGCTTTACTTTCAGGCTTTCTCGACGCTGCTGCCCCGTGCGGGCGAACGACCGATCCTGACGCCCGATCCGTTTTCGGGCCTGTCGATCGGATTGTCGAACTGTCGGCCGCGTTCGCGCGGGCGGATCGAACTGGCCGGGCCGGATCCCTTTGCTGCGCCGCGCATCTTCGCCAACGCGCTGAGCGATCCGGCGGATGCGGCGGAACTGCTGGAAGGCTGCAGGATGTTGCGCCGTATCGCCGCCGCCGCACCCCTATCGGAGCTGCTGGCCGAAGAGCTGCGTCCCGGCGCGGCCATCGTCGATGACGACGCGATAGAGCGTGACATGCGCGCCCGCTCGGGCACCGTCTTCCACCCAAGCTGCACCTGCCGGATGGGGGGCGATCCAGCGACCTCGGTCCTTGATCCGCAGATGCGGGTCCGCGGCATCGACGGTCTTCGGGTCTGCGACGCCTCGGCCTTTCCAACCCTGCCGGGCGGGAACACCAACGCGCCGGCGATCATGATGGGTTGGCGGGGTGCGGACGTGATCCTGGGTCGGGTCTAACGCAACGCGGCCAGCACCCCGTCGACCAGCGCTGCGGCGTGCTCGTACAACCAGATGCGGCCGTGATCGACCTGCGCGCGGGCTTCGACCAGCGGCTCGATCCCGTCCAGATGCGGTGCTGCGTGATAAAGGATCAGCGCCGCCAGACACAGCCCGATGCCCCAGCCAAAGCCGCGTGCTCCAGCCTCGGCGCGATGATCGACCCTGACCGAAGGCACCGCAGTAGCCACCGCGGCGGTCGCATGGACCGGCCGGCTGGGCGTTGTCCGGGTCACCGTCGCCTCAAGATCCGCGGGCGCCGCATGGCGCGGCGCAGGTTGCGGGGCGCGGTGGATATGACCCGCGGGATCGGCCGGCTGACTAGGCGGCAGAACGGGCGGTTCTCCGATCGCCGCGCCTCCGGGGAGGGTCCGGCTTCCAGCCTCGCGCAGGCTGGCAGAACGCTCGGCCACCTTGCGCCGCGCGTCGGCCTGTCGCGCGACCCGCTCGCGCCGCGCCTCGTCCACCAGAATGCTCAGCACGTCGCGGGGCAGGGGCCTGTTCAATCGCGGCGCATCGGCATCGACGGACAGAGCTTCGTCCGGATCGTCTTCCACATGGAGCGGCTGGTCGTGCGGAACCTCGCGCGGTCGCCCGTCGGTGACCAGCAGGGGCGGCAGCGGCTCGGCCTCGCCCGGCTGGAACCAGACCCGCCCGCAGGACGAACATTCGACCTGCCGTCCGGCCGCGGGAATCAGCGTCGCGTCCAGCCGGTACTCGGCTCCGCAGCCGGGACAGATCAGCCGTGTTTCCTCCATCCCCGCCCTCGCAATCGCCTTTGGGCTGTTCTATCAAGCGCGGGCCCGGCTTGCAAAGCCAAGGCCGAAGGAGGTGTCGCTTGATCGAAATGCATGATGTCGGCTTCGGCTATCGCAATGGGGCCGAACTGCTTTCAGGCGTCTCGCTGAGCATTCAGCCCGGGTCGTTCCACTTTCTGACCGGACCTTCGGGCTCGGGCAAGACCACGGTGCTGCGACTTTTTTTTGGCGATCTTCTGCCCACGACGGGGCGGATCAGTGCCTATGGCCAGGATGTTGCGGGACTGTCGCGCGACGGAACCGCCGCGCTGCGCCGCAAGGTCGGCATGGTCCATCAGGACCCGCAATTCCTGGATCACCTCCCCCTGGCCGAAAACGTGGCGCTGCCGCTGACCGTGGCCGGTCGTCAGGTGGACATGGCCGCGCTGAAGGATCTTCTGGGTTGGGTGCAACTCGCGCCGCAGGCCCGCGCGATGCCCCCCTCGCTGTCGGGGGGCGAGCGTCAGCGCGCCGCGCTGGCCCGCGCCGTCATCACCGCGCCCGACATGGTGCTGGCCGATGAGCCGACGGGAAATCTGGATTGGGATATGTCGATGCGCCTGCTGCAATTGCTGATCGAGCTGAACAAGTCCGGGAAGGCGGTTCTGGTCGCGACCCATGACATGAACCTGATCCGGGCGGCCAAGGCTCAGGTCTCGGCACGCGTTCTGCGCATCTCGGGCGGCAATCTGCAACTGGCGGGGGCAGACCTGTGATGGCGCGGTTGAAGCGACCCGATTTCAAGGGTGCGACTTTCAAGGGACTGGACATCAGGGCGCTGGCACAGGGCGTTTTACGTCGCGATGGCGGCATCGCCGCGCGGATCGTCCCGCCGACCGGCTTCACCGCGCAGCTGACCCTGTTTTCGGCCGGGGCGCTTGCCTTCCTCGCCGTCTTCGCGCTGGCCCTGTCGCTGGCAGCGGGCCGCATGGCTGACCGCTGGTCCGAGTCGCTGGCCGGTCAGATCACCCTTCGCGTCTCGGCCCCGACCGGCCAGGCCGAAGCCCAGACCGCCGCCGCGCTGGAGATCCTGCGCACCACGCCGGGACTGGGTGAAGCGCACGTCGTGCCCGATGCCGAAGTCGCCGCTTTGCTTGAGCCGTGGTTCGGACCCGATGTGCCGGTCGATGCCCTGCCCGTGCCACGGCTGATCGAGGTTCCGATCGCGTCGTCCGAATTCGACGCCGAAGGGCTGCGGATGCGGCTTGAAGGAGAACAGCCGAACACCGTTCTGGACGATCACGGCGAATGGCGCCGGCCCCTGGTCAGCGCCGCCAACCGGCTGCGCGGGCTGGGGATGCTGTCGCTGGTTCTGATCGCGGCCTCGTCCGGAGCGATGCTGACGCTGGCCGCGAAAGCCGCGTTGGCGGCAAACGGGCAGGTCATCCGCGTGCTTCGGCTGGTCGGCGCACGTGACATCACCATCGCCGGCGCGTTCGTCCGCCGCTTTACCGGTCGCGCGGCGCTTGGCGCGGCGGTGGGTGCGATCCTGGGGATGATCGCCATCGCGATCCTGCCAGACATGGACAGCGCCGGCACGTTCCTGACCGGCCTAGGTTTTCAGGGCTGGGGCTGGTTCGCCCCGCTGCTGATCCCGCTCATCGCCGCGATTATCGGCTTTGCAGCCACACGATGGGCGGCGCTACGAATGCTGCGCGAGGTGCGATGAGGGCAATCGACTCACCCGTTCCCGGCAGGATGACGCCCTGGCAATGGGTGCAGAACGTGCTGTTCTACATTCACATCGCGCTGGCGACGATCCTGATCGGGGCGTGGGGATTGGTGATCCTGCTGATCGATCGCCAGAACGGTGGGCAGCGTGTCCCCGATGTCTGGCTGGCCCATCTTCTGCGCGCGGCGCGCTGGCACCTGCGCCTGAAGGTCGAGGTGCGGGGCACGCCGCCGCGCCACGATTGCCTGGTGGCGGCAAAGCACCAGTGCTTTCTGGACATCATCGCCATCGCCGAGGCGGTACCGCGGCGCAGCTTCATCATGAAGCGCGAGGTGATGCGGATTCCGATCATGGGCTGGTTCGCCGTTCGCGCCGGCTGCATCCCGATCGACCGCACAAAGGGCAAGGATGCGATGAAGGCGATCGCCGCCCAGATCGCCCGCCGGATGGAGGCGGGTCGCCTGGGCCAACTGATCATCTATCCCGAAGGGACGCGCACCCGCCCGGGCGAGCGGCGGCCCTACAAGCACGGGGTCGGCACGTTCCGCAACGCGACGGGCCTCGACGTGGTGCCGGTCGCGGTCAACACCGGCATGTTCTGGCCGCGCAAGGGTTGGGGCATCCGCCCCGGCCGTGCCGTGATCGAGTTTCTGCCGGCAATCGGACCCGGCGCAGACCACGATGCCTTCATGATCGAACTGGCCACCACGATCGAAGACAATTCGGACCGCCTGATGGCAGAGGCGGGGCTTAGCCGATGAACTGGCTCGACGCAAAGGATCTGGCGGCGATCTACGGCACGCCGAAGCCGACAGCCCTGCGCAAGGTCGCCCGACATCTGACCGACGATTACCGTGCCTTTCTGGACGCTGCCCGGTTCTGCGTCCTGACCACGGTCGGCCCTGAAGGGACCGATGCAAGCCCACGGGGCGACGACGGCCCGGTGGTGCGGGTGCTGGACGACAGTCATCTGGCGATGCCTGATTGGCGCGGCAATGACCGCATCGACTCGCTCGCCAACATCGTGCGCGATCCGCGGGTCAGCCTGATGTTCATGATCCGGGGTTCGCAGACCGTGATCCGCGTGAACGGGACCGCGCGCCTGACGGACGACGCCGAACTGTGCCAGTCCTTCGCGAAGGAGGTTCATGTGCCGCGCTGTGTGATCGTGGTGCAGATGGATGAAATCTATTTCCAGTGTTCCCGCGCGGTGATGCGCGCGGGCCTGTGGACCGGCGCTGACGACAGTGCCGGATTGCCGACGGCAGGGCAGATCCTGGCGGGGATGACCGATGGCGAGGTCGGCGGTCCGACCTACGACGCGGAATGGCCCGAGCGTGCCGTCCGTTCAATGTGGTAGCCGCACGTCGCGGCGGGCTTGACCCGGACCGCGGATGTCCTAGATCGGGATGGCGAGGCAACGTCCCGCCCCTCTCCGCAGGGTTCATGTCCGGGACGGCCCGGCGCGATTGCGGGAGTGCGCGTCATGCCTTGGGTCTTTCTTGTCATTGCCGGTCTGCTGGAGGTCGTCTGGGCCTCGCTCATGAAGGAATCGCACGGCTTCACGCGGTTCTGGCCCAGTCTCGGGACGCTCGTCTTCATGGCAGGCAGCTTCGGACTGCTCGCCGTCGCCATGCGGACGCTGCCCCTGGGCACCGCCTACACGATCTGGACGGGGATTGGCGCCGTCGGCGCCTTCCTGGTGGGTATCTTGTGGCTTGGTGAGCCTGCGGGCGCGCTGCGGCTACTTGCGGCCCTGCTGATCGTCAGCGGGTTGGTGCTGATGAAGCTGACCTCCGGGCATTGAGCCCGGCTGTTCAGGCGGCGAGGCCCTTGCTGCCCATGGCGAGGAACTTCTGACGACGGTCAGCAATCAGATCGGCGGGCTTCTGGCCCTTCATGTCCTTCAGCATCGCGGCGATTTCCTTGCCGACCGCCTTGATCGTGTCGGGTGCGCGCCGATGCGCGCCACCCAGCGGCTCCGCAATCACCCGGTCGATCACGCCCAGCTTCAGCAGGTCCTGCGCTGTCAGCCGCAGCGCCTGCGCGGCTTCGCGCATCTTGTCGCTGTCCTTCCACAGGATGCTGGCGCAGCCCTCGGGCGAGATCACCGAATAGATCGAGTGTTCCAGCATTGCGATCCGGTTCGCGGTCGCGAAGGCCACCGCTCCGCCCGATCCGCCTTCGCCGATCACGACCGAGACCATCGGCACGCCGATCTCAAGGCATTTCATCGTGCAGCGGGCGATCGCCTCACTTTGCCCACGTTCCTCGGCGCCCTTGCCGGGATAGGCGCCGGGCGTGTCGACCAGCGTGATGACCGGCAGGCCGAAACGATGCGCCATGTCCATCAGACGGATCGCCTTGCGATAGCCTTCTGGCCGGGCCATGCCGAAATTGTGGTGCAGCCGCGACTTGGTGTCGTTGCCCTTTTCCTGCCCGATCACGACGCAGGCCGCGTCATTGAACCGCGCAAGCCCGCCCATCACCGCATGATCGTCACCAAAGGTCCGGTCACCCGCCAGCGGCGTGTATTCGGTGAACAGCGCGCTGATGTAATCGCTGCAATGCGGCCGGTCGGGATGGCGCGCGACCAGCGTTTTCCGCCACGGATCGAGGTTCTGGTAAAGATCCTTCAGAAGGTCGTTCGCCTTCTTGTCCAGCGCCGCAGCCTCTTTCTCGACATCGACGGCACCTTCGCCCTTGCGCGCGAGGTTGCGCAATTCCTCGGCCTTGCCCTCGACATCGGCCAGCGGTTTCTCGAAATCCAGATAGGTCATGGGCGACGCCCCCCGTCAGTGATGCGCGCCGTTATGAGGCCCCGCGACGCCGATTGCAACGCGGGCGAGCCAGCGGGGGTCACGGTAGGATCTCGACCGGGGTACCGTCGGGCGTCGCATCCCACAACTCGCGGATTTCGGCGTCGCTCAGCGCGATGCAGCCGGCCGTCCAGTCGCCCGCAAGCACTTCGCCGTCGGGGCGCTGGTTCGGCTGGCCGTGGATGAAGATATCACCGCCCGGATCGACGCCGGCCGCCCGTGCCGCGGCGCGGTCGTCGGCTTGCGGATAGTCGATCCCCAGCGACAGATGATAGGCCGACGACGGATTGCGGCGATCGACGCGGAAGACGCCCTCGGGCGTCCGACCGTCGCCCTGCCGCGTCTTGTCGCCTTCGGGCGAAAACCCAAGCGCGACCCGGTAGGTCTTGAGGCGCCGCCCGTCGCGAAACACGTCCAGCCGACGATCACCCTTGTCGATGACGATCCGATCGATCGGACCAGTCAGGGGCGCCTCGATCTGCGGCAGCGGGCGCACGATCGGCGGCAAGGGGATCGGGACGGGTGGGATCACCATCGGCTGGATCAGGATCCAGCCGCCAGTCAGCGCCGCCGCGATGGACAAGGCCGAGAACGCCCCTGCCGCTCGCCTCACTGAAGATCGCCGAACGCTTTCTGAAGCCGTACCACCGCTTCCTCGACGCGTGCGCGGGGCGTGGCGAGGTTGAAGCGCATGAAACTGTCGCCGCCGGTACCGAAGGTGGTGCCGTGGTTGGCGGCGATCTTCGCGTCCTGCTCGACCCGTCTGGTGAATTCCTCGCGCGTCATGCCGGTCCCGGCGAAATCGACCCATGCCAGATAGGTCGCTTCCAAGGGCATCGAAGCAAGGCCCGGTATCGCGGCCACGCCATCATCGAAGATTCGCCGGTTGCCGTCGATGTAACGCACCAGCGCGTCCACCCATTCCGCCCCTTCGGGCGAGTAGGCAGCCGCGACCATGTCCATTCCGAAAAGGCCCGGCGACAGGCCCATCGCCATCTGGCGCGCTTTGTAGGCATTGCGCAGCCCATCGTCCGATATGATCGCGTTGCCGATATGCGCGCCCGCGATGTTGAAGGTCTTGGTCGCAGCCGTCAGCGTGATCAGGCGGTTCGCGATCCCCGGCGCGACCTTGGCCATCACATGGTGACGTGGTCCGTCCGGCATCACGAGATCGTGGTGGATCTCGTCGCTGACGAGGATCAGGTCGTGCGTTTCGCAGAACTCGGCGACCTGACGCAGCTCGTCCTCGGACCAGACCCGGCCTCCAGGATTGTGGGGCGAGCACAGGATCAACATCCGTTCTTGCCCGGTCAGCAGTCCTGCCCATGTCTCCCAGTCCATGACATAGCGACCGCCATCCTGCGCCAGCGGAAACTCGGCCACGTCGCGACCGGCCGCGCGGATCACGCGGGCGAAGGCGTGATAGACCGGCGTCATCAGGATCACCCGGTCGCCCGGTTCGGTGAACGCATCGACCGCCAGCGCGGTGCCGTTGACCAGCCCGGCGGCGGTCACGATCCAGTCCGGCTCCACCTGCCAGCCGTGCCGTGTGTCCATCCACCAGCGGATCGCGTCCAGATACGGCCGGTTCACGCCCGGATAGCCGTAGACGCCATGCGCGGCCTGCGCCTCGACCGCGCGCTGGACAGATGCCGGCGGACGAAAATCCATGTCGGCGACCCACATGCTGATCCCATCGTCGGGCGAGACCCCGTAATGCGTCTGCATGTCGTCCCATTTCGAACAATGCGTGCCGGTGCGGTCGATGATCTGGTCGAAATCGGGCTGAGACATGCGCTTCTCCATGCTTTGGTCCTGCTTAAGGGGAATGTTGCGCATGGTGAAGGCTTGACCTAGATCACGGGATCATGAGCCTGCGCCCGATCCTGATCCATCCCGACCCACGCCTGAAGAAGGTGTGCGAGCCGATCGCCCGCATCACGCCCGAGATCGAGGCGCTTGCGGACGACATGCTGGCGACGATGTACGACGCCCCCGGTATCGGGCTGGCCGCGCCGCAGGTCGGCGTGTTGAAGCGGATGTTTGTCGTCGATGCCAGCCGCGAACCCGACGAGGCGCCGCGCGCCATCGTGATGGTCAACCCCGAACTCGACTGGTCCTCGGAAGAGACCAATGGCTATGAGGAAGGCTGCCTGTCGGTTCCCGATCAATATGCCGAGGTGACGCGACCCGCGCAGGTGCGGATGCGCTGGACCGGGCTGGACGGCAAGGATCACAGCGAGGAATTCGACGGGCTCTGGGCCACCTGCGTGCAGCACGAGCTGGATCACCTGAACGGGGTGATGTTCCTTGACCACATCTCGGCCATCAAGCGGCAGATGATCACGCGCCGGATGGTCAAGCTGAAGCGCGAGATGGCCCGTGGCTGAGGCGCCGGCCACGCCCGCGGGCGCGGACGGCACGGTCCTGCCGATCGTGCTTTATCCCGACCCGATCCTGTCGGCGCGCTGCGAACCCGCGGCCGAAGTCTCGGGACCCGAACTTCAGCGGCTGGCCGCGGACATGCTGGCCACCATGTATGCCGCACCTGGACGGGGTCTCGCCGGACCGCAGGTCGGTGTCCTGCGCCGGATCTTCGTCATGGATGCCGGCTGGAAGGACGGTGCCCCGTCGCCGCTGGTCCTGCTGGACCCCGAGATCCTGTGGGTCAGCGACGAGACGGCCAGCGCCGAAGAAGGCTGCCTTTCGATCCCCGGCCGTCCCGTCATGGTCACCCGCCCTGAAGCGATCGAGATTGCCTGGTTCGATCTGGACGGAAGCCACAAGCGGCGTCGCATGTCAGGCGTCGAAGCTCGCATCGCGCAGCACGAAGCCGATCATCTGGACGGGCGACTGATCCTCGACGGGCAGGACTGAGATGCGCGACTTCCTGCCCTATGCCGATCCGCGCCTGCATCGGCCTGCCGCTCCGGTCGAGGCGGTGACGGAAACGGTCCGGATGATCTGGGACGAGATGGTCGCGGTGATGGATGCGATGCCGGGCGTCGGCCTTGCCGCGCCGCAGATCGGCATCCTCCAACGGCTGGCGGTCGTTGATGCCTCGGACAAGCGGGGGCAAGCCGTGCGCATGGCCAACCCCGAGGTTCTCCACGCTTCGGTCAAGATGCGCGCGCATGAAGAGGCAAGCCCGAACCTGCCCGGCGTCTCGGCCAAGATCGAGCGCCCGCGCGCGGTCACGGTACGATTCCTGAACGAACAGGGCGAGATCGAGGAGCGTGATTTCGTCGGCCTGTGGGCGACCAGTGTGCAGCATCAGATCGATCACCTGGACGGTCGGGTCTATGTCGATCACCTGTCGCCGCTGCGCCGCAAGATGCTGGTCCAGAAATCGGCAAAGCTGGCGCGCGGGCGCTGACATCCGGGACGCGATCCCGGGAAACTTGGACGAAAAAGAGGCTGGGCAATGCGCGTGATCTTCATGGGGACGCCCGATTTCTCGGTTCCGGCCTTGCAGGCGATCGCGACGGACCATGACGTCGTTGCGGTCTATTCGCAGCCCCCGCGTGCCGCAGGGCGGGGTCAGAAACCGCGGCCCACTCCGGTCGCACAGGCGGCCGAGGGATTGGGGATCGTGGTGCGGACACCCGAGCGGCTGCGCGATGCTGCGGCGCAGGCCGAATTCGCGGCACTGGATGCCGATGTCGCGGTCGTCGTGGCTTACGGGCTGATCCTGCCGCAGCCGATCCTGGATGCACCGCGACTTGGCTGTCTGAACATCCATGCCAGCCTGCTGCCGCGCTGGCGGGGTGCGGCGCCGATCCAGCGGGCGATCATGGCCGGCGATGCAGAGACCGGCGTCGCGATCATGCAGATGGCGGCGGGGCTGGACACCGGCGACGTGCTGGCAGAGACGCGCACCCTGATCGGTCCGCAGGATACCGCGGGCGATCTGCATGACCGTCTGTCGGCCTTGGGCGCGGATCTGATAGTGAAGGTGCTAGCTCGCCTGCCACTGAAAGGGACAGCGCAGCCTGCCGATGGTGTGACCTATGCCGAGAAGATCGACAAGGCCGAGGCGCGGGTGGACTGGTCCAGGCCGGCGGGTGAGGTGGACCGGCTGATCCGCGGCCTCTCCCCCTTCCCGGGCGCCTGGTGCGACATCGCGGAAGAGCGGGTGAAGCTTCTGCGCTCCCGCGTTGTGGACGGGCAGGGCGCGCCGGGCGAGGTCCTGGATGGTTTCACAATCGCTTGCGGCGCGGGTGCCGTCGAGATCCTGACGGCCCAGCGGTCGGGCAAACGCCCGATGCAGGCAGGCGATCTGCTGCGCGGCTGGTCGCTGCCCGCCCTGCTGGAATAGGCGGGCGCGTCCAGGGGCGACCTAGATCGCCCCGTGGCAGTGCTTGAACTTCTTGCCCGATCCGCAGGGGCAGGGATCGTTGCGCGACGGATTGCCCCAGGTCGCCGGATCGCTCTCGTCGAAGCCCGGCGCTTCGGCCGTCACCTCGCCGCCCGGTGTCGCCTCGGCTTCGGGCTTCGCCTCGGCCGGTGCCTGCTGCTGTTTCGTCACCTTGGCCATCATCTCGGCGCGTTCGGCCTCGGTCAGCGGCCGGATCCGTGCGAGCTGCTGCGTCACGTCGCCCCGCAGCCCGTCCAGCAGCGATTCGAACAGCTGGAAGCTTTCGGTCTTGTACTCCGACAGCGGATCGCGCTGCGCGTAGCCGCGGAACCCCACAACCGAGCGTAGATGTTCCAGCGTCACCAGATGGTCGCGCCATTTCTGGTCGATCATCTGCAGCAGGACCTGCTTTTCGATCTGGCTCATCGTCTCGGCGCCGAAACCCTGCGCCTTTTCGGCCATGTAATCGTCCGACGCCTTTTCGATCCGTTCGGCCATCAGTTCCTGATCGACGCCTTCCTCTTCGGCCCAATCGGCCAGCGGCAGATCCATGTTCAGGCGTTCGCGAACGGCCTCGCGCAGCCCCTCGATATCCCACTGCTCGGGATAGGAACGGGGCGGCATGTGCGTGTCGATCAGGTCGTCGATCAGCTGATGGCGCATGTCGGCGGCGACTTCGCCGACTTCGTTCGTCTCCATGATCTCGCGGCGCTGGCTGAAGATGGCCTTGCGCTGGTCGTTCATCACATCGTCGAATTTCAGCAATTGCTTGCGGATGTCGAAGTTGCGCGCCTCGACCTTGGACTGCGCGCGCTCAAGCGACTTGTTCACCCAGGGGTGAACGATCGCCTCGCCTTCCTTCATGCCCAGCGTGGACAGGACCTTGTCCAACCGTTCGGACCCGAAGATGCGCATCAGATCGTCATCGAGCGACAGGAAGAACAGCGACCGGCCCGGATCGCCCTGCCGGCCCGAGCGGCCGCGCAGCTGGTTGTCGATCCGACGGCTTTCGTGACGCTCGGTCGCCAGCACGTAAAGGCCACCGGCCTCCAGCACCTTGCGCTTGTCCTCGGCATGCTCCGCCTCGATCCGGGCGCGCAACTCGTCGGGATTGGCCTCGGGGTCCGCCTTCAGCGCCTCCATCACCTTCATCTCGACATTGCCGCCCAACTGGATGTCGGTGCCGCGACCGGCCATGTTGGTGGCGATCGTGACCATGCCGGGCTTGCCCGCATCGGCGACGATCTGGGCTTCGGCCTCGTGCTGGCGGGCGTTCAGGACGTTGTGCGCGATCCCGGCCTTCTTCAGCATCTCCGACAGCATCTCGGATTTTTCGATGCTGGTGGTGCCGACCAGCATCGGCTGGCCCTTGGCGTTCGCTTCCTTGATGGCCTCGATCACGGCGGCGTATTTCTCGGCCCCCGTGCGATAGACGCGATCATGTTCGTCCTGGCGCGCGATCGGACGGTTGGTCGGCACTTCGACCACGCCGAGCTTGTAGATCTCGGCGAATTCCTCGGCCTCGGTCGCGGCGGTGCCGGTCATCCCGGCAAGCTTGTCGTAGAGCCGGAAGTAGTTCTGGAAGGTCACCGATGCCAGCGTCACGTTCTCAGGCTGGATCTTCACGCCTTCCTTGGCTTCGATCGCCTGATGCAGGCCGTCCGACAGGCGGCGGCCCTTCATCATCCGGCCGGTGAATTCGTCGATCAGCACGATTTCGTCATCGCGCACGATGTAATGCTGGTCGCGCAGGAACAGCTTGTGCGCGCGCAGCGCCTGGTTGGCGTGATGGACGATCGTGGTCGATTCCGGATCGTAAAGCGTCTGGCCTTCGGGCAGCACGCCCGCATCCGACAACAGTCGCTCCAGAACGTCGTTGCCTTCTTCGGTGAAGGTCGCGTTGCGCGATTTCTCGTCCAGCTTGAAGGCTTCTTCAGCAAGCTGCGGGATGAACTGGTTCAGCGTCACGTAAAGCTCGCTGCGGTCCTGCGACGGACCCGAGATGATCAGCGGCGTCCGTGCCTCGTCGATCAGGATCGAGTCGACTTCGTCGACGATCGCGAAATTGTGGCCGCGCTGGACCATTTCCTCGATCGAGCCCTTCATGTTGTCGCGAAGGTAGTCGAAGCCCAGCTCGTTGTTGGTGGCGTAGGTCACGTCTGCGGCATAGGCCGTGCGTTTTTCAGCCTCGGGCTGGAACGGATAGACGACGCCAGTGGTCAGGCCGAGCTGCGAAAAGACCTTGCTCATCCATTCCGCGTCGCGCTTGGCCAGGTAGTCGTTGACCGTCACGACATGGACGCCCTTGCCCGACAGCGCGTTCAGGTAGGCCGGGAAGGTCGCGACCAGCGTCTTGCCTTCACCCGTCTTCATCTCGGCGATGTTGCCCTGATGCAGGAAGATCCCGCCCAGCAACTGCACGTCGAAGGCACGCAGGCCAAGCGCACGCCGCGCGGCCTCGCGGCAATTGGCGAAGGCTTCGGGAAGCAGTGCATCAAGGCTTTCACCGCCCTGGGCACGCTTCTGGAACTCGCGCGTCTTCTCGACCAGCGCCTCGTCGGACAATCCGCTGAACTGGTCCTCAAGGGCGTTGATCTGCGCGACCAGAGGGCGGGTCGTCTTCACCTTGCGGTCGTTCGGCGTGCCAAAGACCTTGCGTGCCAATGCTCCGAGCATCTTACCTTCACATCATTGCGAAAAGGCGGTGGCCCTCGGACCACTTGTCCGTCCCCTCGGTCCACCGTATCAGGGTCGGGATCGAAAAGCGGCGGGTGCGCCTTGATTTCGGTTGCGCCGGATGTATGCGCGCCCCGTCAGACTGTCAACGCTCGGGCCCTTGCGGAGAACGCCGCGGAACCGCCCCGAGCCACGGACAAGACAAGGATCTTCCATGCTGAAACGCTTCCCCCTCGCCGCCTGCCTGATGGCGGGCACCGCGCTGATCGTGCCGGCCCTGCCGGCCGCCGCACAGGATGCCGGAACCGTCGTCGCGACCGTGGACGGCACGCCGATCACGCTGGGACAGATGATCGCCATGAAGCGGGGCCTTCACGATCAGGCAGCCGCCGAACTGCCCGACCGGGCGCTGTGGGACCTGATGCTGGATCAGATGGTTCGCCAGACCGCCGTCGCCAATGTGGGCGAGAATGAGATCGACGCAGGCGACGTCGCCGCACTGGAGATCGAGCGTCGCGCCTATCTCGCCTCGGCCGCGCTCGAACGGCTGGCCTCGGAAGAGCCGACCGACGAAGAAGTGAACGCCGCGTACGAAGCCGCCTTCGGCGAGGCTGCCCCGCAGATGCAGTATTCTGCTGCTCATATCCTGGTCGACAGCGAAGAGAAGGCCAAGGAACTGAAGGCGGAACTGGACGGTGGCGCGGATTTCGCGACGCTGGCCCAGGAAAATTCGTCAGACAGCAGCGCGCAGAACGGCGGCGATCTGGGGTGGTTTTCGCCCGAACAGATGGTGCAGCCCTTTGCCGACGCCGTCGTCGCGCTGGACAAGGGCGCGGTATCGGAGCCCGTGCAAAGCGATTTCGGGTGGCATATCATCAAGTTGAACGATTCGCGGCAGATGGAGGCCCCGAAGCTTGAAGAGATCCGTCCGCAGTTGATCCAGCAGATCCGCCGCGAAAAGGTCGATGCCGAAATCCAGAGCCTCGTGACGGCAGCCAGTGTCGATCGCGTCGAGGGGCTGGACCCGTCGCTTTTGACCCGTGTCGAGCTTCTGGACGCCCCTGCGGGTGACGCCCAGCCTGCGGCCGAGGATGAGGCCGCGGCATCGGCAGAAGAAACGGCGCAGCCCGAGGGCGAGGCCGAAGCAGCGCCCGCGACCGACGCCGAGATGGCGCCGGCCGAAGGCGAAACCGAACAGGACGGCTGACAGGGGAACCCGCACGGCGATGGCGAAGGACGTCAAGAAGAAGAAGGGCAAGGCCAAGCTCAAGGCCATACGCACCGAGATGAAGGCAGCTTCGGTTCCGAAGAAGCCTCACGTCTCTCCGCTTGCGCCCGAGGCATTTCCCGACCTGCCGGTGATCGGCGGTCTGTCCTTCGCCAGCGCTGCCGCCGGGATCAAATATGCCGGGCGCACCGACGTCACGCTGATGAGCGTGGCGCCCGGCGCATCGGTCGCGGGGGTCTTCACCCGCTCCGCCACGCGCGCGGCCTGTATTCTCGACAACCAGGCCAAGCTGCGCGGTGCGCAGGATGCCAGCGCCGGGGCCGCGATCATCGTGAACTCGGGCAATGCGAACGCCTTCACGGGCGCGCGCGGGCTGGAATCGGTGCGCGCCGTCACCGGCGCGGTGGCCGAGGCGATGGGGCTGCCGGAAACGCGAGTCTTTTCCTGCTCGACCGGCGTGATCGGCGAGCCGCTGCCGCATGACAAGATCGTGCGCGCGGTCGACAAGCTGGTGGGCGGCCAGGACGGGGCCGGCATCGCCGCCGCCGCCAAGGCGATCATGACCACCGATACCTTCCCCAAGGGCGCATCGGCCGAGATCGCGGGCGATGGTGGTCAGGTCCGCATCGCCGGGATCGCCAAGGGATCGGGGATGGTGGCGCCGGATCTTGCGACGATGCTGGTCTACATCTTCACCGATGCCGCGATCGCGCCCGATCTGCTGCAGCGCCTGCTGTCCAAACTGGTCGGCGACACGTTCAACGCGATCACCGTTGACAGTGACACCTCGACCTCGGACGCGCTGTTCCTGGTGGCGACGGGTGCTTCGGACGCGGCACCGATCACGGATCTGCGCAGCAAGGCGGGCCGTGCCTTCAACGATGCGCTGCGCGGCGTGATGATGGAGTTGGCGCATCAGGTCGTTCGCGACGGCGAGGGCGCGACGAAATTCGTCGAGGTGCGCGTGACCGGGGCCGCGAGCGCCGCCGACGCGCGCCGCGTCGCCTCGGCCATCGCCAACTCGCCGCTGGTCAAGACCGCCATCGCGGGCGAGGACGCAAATTGGGGCCGCATCGTCATGGCCGTCGGCAAGTCCGGCGCCAAGGCAGATCGCGACCGGCTGACGATCCGCTTCGGCGACATCGTGGTGGCGGAAAAGGGCTGGCGCTCACCCGGCTACGACGAGGCGGTGACCAGCGCCTACATGAAGCGCGACGAATTGATCATCGCCGTCGATCTGGGGCTGGGCAAGGCCGCCCGCACGATGTGGACCTGTGACCTGACCCACGGCTACATCGACATCAACGCCGATTACCGCTCCTGATGGCGGACGTCCCGTCGCTGAAGACCGTGCTCGTCGCGGCGGTCGCGCTGATCGACCGCGACGGACGCGTCCTGCTGGCGCAGCGTCCCCCCGGCAAGCAGATGGCGGGCCTGTGGGAGTTTCCGGGCGGCAAGGTCGAACCCGGAGAGACGCCCGAGGCCGCCCTGATCCGCGAGTTGCACGAGGAACTGGGGATCGAGACCTGGCGCTCCTGCTTTGCGCCGCTGACCTTCGCCAGCCACGCCTATGCCGACTTTCACCTGCTGATGCCGCTCTTTGCCTGCCGCAAGTGGGAGGGGATCGTTCAGCCGCGCGAAGGCCAGACGCTCAGATGGGTGCCGCCAAGCGAATTGAGCGCGTATCCCATGCCCGACGCAGATGTGCCTTTAATTCCGGCACTTCGGTTGTGGCTCTGATGTCACAAAAATTAATCAATTGGGCGGGAACCTGCCGAAATGAACAGTTCAGACTTTAATCTAGATGCTTGCATCACCGTTTCGTGTGCATTCTGACCCTACAGGTAGAAGGTGATCGATCATGATTCGCACAATTGTCATCGGAAGCTGCGTTTTTGTTCAGGGCCTGTTCGAAAGGCAGATTGCGAACGGCGATATCGTCGTGCGGGTCGGCTCGCAGACCTTTACCGGTCGGCCCGTCAACGGCTGACTCGACTTTAACGCCTCACAGACCCAACCCACACACCCAGACCAACAGGGGACGCTGTCGTGGCGTCCCCTTTTCGCATCGGGCGGCATGCGTCCTTCGCTGGCCTGTCGCGTGCCGCCGCGCTAAGGACGCCGCAACCGACAGGGGGACGCTGGATGCAGGACCGGACCGCGATCATCGACACCGCCCACGCGCTGGCCGACGCCGCACGCGACGCGATCCTGCCGCATTTCCGTACCCGGCTCGGCACCGATAACAAGCTTGCCGGGGGCTTCGATCCTGTGACCGAAGCCGACCGCGCGGCAGAGCGTGCGATGCGCGACATCCTTGGCCAGCGCCGCCCCGACGATGCGATCCTGGGCGAGGAATACGGAACGCAGCCCGGCACCAGCGGGCTGACCTGGGTCCTCGATCCGATCGACGGGACCCGCGGTTTCATCTCTGGCACGCCGACCTGGGGCGTCCTGATCGGGGTCGCCGATCACAGCGGTCCGGTCTATGGCCTGATCGACCAGCCTTACATCGGCGAGCGTTTCGAAGGTGGCTGGCGCCGCGCCTCTCTGACCGGCCCGCGGGGCGTGAAGCCGCTCGCCGTGCGCGACACGGGCGATCTGGCGCAGGCGACGCTGATGACGACGTTCCCCGAGGTCGGCACGACCGACGATGCCGCCGCGTTCCGACGCGTCGCCGCGCGCGTCCGGCTGACCCGCTACGGGATGGATTGCTACGCCTACGCGCTTCTTGCCCTGGGCCATGTCGATCTTGTGATCGAGGCGGGGCTGCAGCCCTACGACATCGCGGCCCCGCTGGCCGTGGTGCAGGCTGCGGGCGGTATCGTGACCGACTGGCAAGGCGGCAGCGCCGCTTCGGGCGGGCGCGTCATCGCCGCCGCGACCCCGGCGTTGCACCGCGCCGCGCTGGACCTGTTGAACGGCTGAACGCTCTCGCCTATGGGGGTCTGGACCCCAGCCCCCGAGGTGCGCATGACCGACGATCCCCGCCAGCCAGACGCTGATCCGGTCGAAAGCGCCACGCCCGTCCCCCAACCCGAGCCGGAGGACGACGAGGACGACGAGTTCCTGCCGCGACCGGAACTGCTGGACCGCATCCACGCCGCCATCGAGGCCGAAGACGCCGAGACGCTGGAACAGCTTCTCGAGCCGATGCATGCGGCCGACATCGCCGACGTCATCGAGCGTCTCGCCCCGGCCGAGCGTCAGACCTTCCTGCGCCTCTACTCGATCGAGATGGACGGCGAGATCCTGTCCGAGATCGACGAGGCGATCCGCGACGAGGTGATCGAGGCGCTGCCGCGCGAAGTGGTGGCCGAGGCCGTCCGCGAGATGGACAGCGACGATGTCGTCGATCTGGTCGAGGACATGGACGACGAGGATCGGGCCGAGATCCTGTCCGCTCTGGATGCCGAAGATCGCGCCGCAGTTGAACAGTCGCTGACCTGGCCCGAATATTCCGCCGGCCGCCTGATGCAGTCCGAGGTGGTGACCGCGCCCGAACACTGGACCGTGGGCGAGACGATCGACTTCCTGCGGGCAGAGGAATGGCTGCCGGAACAGTTCTATCACATCATCCTGGTCGATCCCCGCCGCCACCCGCTGGGCTACGTCGCGCTCGGCCGCCTTCTGTCGTCGCCGCGCACGACGAAGCTCGCCGACCTGACAGAGGACAGCTTCCGCACCATCTCGGCCGATTCGGACGAAGGCGATGTGGCCTACGCTTTCAACCAGTATCACCTGATCTCGGCGCCGGTGGTTGACGACGACGACCGGTTGGTCGGCGTCATCACCATCGACGACGCGATGTCGGTGCTGGACGAGGAACACGAGGAAGACATCCTGCGCCTCGCCGGCGTCGGCGAGGAATCGGCGATCACCGACACCGTCATGGAAACGCTGTGGCAGCGGCTGCCCTGGCTTGCCGTGAACCTTGCGACGGCAATCATCGCATCGCTGGTGATCGCCTTGTTCGAGGATACGATCGGCGCGGTGGTCGCGCTGGCGGTCCTGATGCCGATTGTCGCCTCGATGGGCGGCAATGCCGGCACCCAGACCCTGACCGTTGCGGTTCGGGCGCTCGCCACCAAAAGCCTCAGCGGCAAGAACGTCTGGCGGGTTGTCCGGCGCGAGGCGATCGTGGGCCTGATGAACGGCCTCGCCTTCGCCGTCGTCATGGGGCTGGTGGCATGGATCTGGTTCGGCGGCGTGTCGCTGGGGGCGGTGATCGCCATCGCCATGGTGGTGAACCTGGCGATCGCGGCCCTGGCGGGCATCCTGATTCCCCTGGGTCTGGAAAAGGTCGGTGCCGATCCCGCGCTCGCGTCGGGCACGTTCGTCACAACCGTGACCGATGTTGTCGGCTTCTTCGCCTTCCTGGGTCTCGCATCGGCGGTGCTGCTATGAGCGGCGCTGCGCCGGACAAGGCCGCCCTTCGCGCGCAGGCATTGGCCGCACGCGGCCAAGGCGGCGACCAAGAGGCGATCGACCGTCGCCTGATCGAGGTGCTGACGCCGTTCGCCGGCCAGATTCTCGCCGGCTACTGGCCGATCAGGGACGAGGCGGACCCGCGCCCCGCCATGCGCGCGCATGACGGTCCGGTCTGCCTGCCCGTCGTGCCGGGGCGTGACGTTCCGCTGATCTTCCGGGCCTGGGATGGCGGCGAGCTGGAACGCGGTTCGCTCGGCACCGCGCACCCGCCCGAATCGTGCGAAGAGATGACACCACGCGTGTTGATCGTGCCGATGGCCGGCTTCGATCGCGCGGGCCAGCGGATCGGCTACGGTGGCGGCTATTACGACCGAACCCTGTCGCTTTTGCGCGGCATGGGCCCGGTCGCCGCGATCGGTTGCGCCTTCGCGGTGCAAGAGTTGCCGCACATCCCCGCCGGCCCCTATGACCAGCCGCTGGACATGATCGTGACGGATCGGGGCGTTATCCGCGTTGGTCGGGACTAAATCACCTCCACCAGATCTTGTGTCGTGCAGGTCACAGCCGCGCAACCACGGCGTGATTGCGTGCCCCGGTGCTACAATCCGGGGGATAACTCTGTGGACGGCGCCAGACGCCGGCCGCTAAGTGCAGACAAAACATCAAGATAACTGTTTCTTAACGAAAAATTAACGTCTCTTAACCAGCTATGGCGGCGCGGTCAGGGTAGGCTCGATGCCCTCCTGTCAAGCTGGAATTTGAGCCGGCTTGGTTAAAAAATTGCTTGCACGGTGGATCACGACGCGTCAGGTTGTGTGACACGGCACAGGCGCACACTATATCTGGTGTCACCCAGATCGCGCGGCAGAGCCACGGTATCAATCTCCCGATCGGATCAGGCAGCGCCTGAAACGACCCCGTCTGTGCGGGCCTGATCGGGACGTGTGTGCGACAGCAAACACCCGGGCAACGGGAACAGGGACAGAAGGGGCAGCGACCATGAAGATCGAACGGCGTTTCACCACCGACGCAACCGGCGCGTATGGCGAGATCGAGTTCCGCACCACCACCAGCGAGATCCGCAACCCCGACGGCAAGCTCGTCTTCCAGAACGAGAACGTCGAGGTCCCGAAGGGCTGGAGCCAGGTCGCCTCGGACGTCATCGCGCAAAAGTACTTCCGCAAGGCCGGCGTTCCCACGGCGCTGAAGCGCGTGCGTGAAAAGGGCGTGCCCGAATTCCTGTGGCGCTCGGTCCCCGACGAAGCCGCGCTGGCCAAGCTGCCCGAGGCAGAGCGCTACGTCGGCGAATCGAGCGCGCGTCAGGTCTTCGACCGGCTGGCCGGCGCCTGGGCCTATTGGGGCTGGAAGGGCGGCTATTTCTCGACCGAGGCCGATGCAAGCGCCTATTACGACGAGATGCGCCACATGCTGGCGCGCCAGATGGCCGCGCCGAACTCCCCCCAATGGTTCAACACCGGCCTGCACTGGGCCTATGGCATCGACGGCCCGTCGCAGGGTCACTTCTACGTCGATTTTCAGACCGGCAAGCTGGTCAAGTCCGACAGCGCCTACGAACACCCCCAACCCCATGCCTGCTTCATCCAATCCGTCAGCGACGATCTGGTGAACGAGGGCGGAATCATGGACCTGTGGGTCCGCGAAGCGCGCCTGTTCAAATACGGCTCGGGCACCGGGACCAACTTCTCCAGCCTCCGCGCCGAGGGTGAGAACCTGTCGGGCGGCGGCAAATCGTCAGGGCTGATGGGCTTCCTGAAGATCGGTGACCGCGCGGCGGGCGCGATCAAGTCGGGCGGCACCACGCGCCGCGCGGCCAAGATGGTGATCTGCGACATGGATCACCCCGACATCGAAAGCTTCATCAACTGGAAGGTCATCGAGGAGCAGAAGGTGGCATCGCTCGTCGCCGGCTCGAAGGCGCATGAGCGCGGGCTGAACGACATCTTCGCCGCCATCAAGGCATGGGACGGGTCAATCGAAGACGCCACCGATCCCGCCAGAAACGAGGCGCTGAAAGGCGCCATCCGCGCCGCCAAGCGCGCGATGATCCCGGAAACCTACGTCAATCGCGTGCTGCAATACGCCCGCCAGGGCTTCGACAGCATCGAATTCCCGACCTACGACACCGACTGGGACAGCGAAGCCTATGTCACCGTCTCGGGCCAGAACTCCAACAACTCGGTCCGCGTGACCGACAGCTTCCTGTCGGCCGTGCGCGACGACGAGCCGTGGGAACTGGTGCGCCGCACCGACGGCAAGATCGCCCGCACCGTCAGCGCCCGCGAACTGTGGGACCAGATCGGCCATGCCGCCTGGGCCTGTGCCGATCCCGGCATCCAGTTCCACGACACCGTCAACGCCTGGCACACCTGCCCGGAAGACGGCGCGATCCGCGGCAGCAACCCGTGCAGCGAATACATGTTCCTCGACGACACGGCCTGCAACCTCGCCTCGATGAACCTGCTGACCTTCTACGCGGACGGCAAGTTCGACGCCGACGCCTATGTCCACGCCACCCGCCTGTGGACCGTGACGCTGGAGATCAGCGTCCTGATGGCGCAGTTCCCGTCCAAGGAGATCGCGCAGCGCAGCTACGATTACCGCACGCTGGGACTGGGCTACGCCAATATCGGCGGCCTGCTGATGAATATGGGCCTCGGCTACGACAGCGCCGAAGGCCGCGCGCTCTGCGGTGCTTTGTCGGCGATCATGACCGGCGTCGCCTATGCCACCTCGGCCGAGATGGCGTCCGAACTCGGCGCCTTCCCCGGCTACAAGCGCAACGCTGCCCACATGCTGCGCGTGATCCGCAACCACCGCGCCGCCGCCCATGCCACCGGCAGCTATGAGGCCGTGAACGTGAACCCGGTCGCGCTGGACGCCGCGAACTGCGCTGACAAGCGCCTGGTCGCGATGGCGCGCGAGGCCTGGGACGAGGCGTTGCGCCTTGGCGAACAGCACGGCTTCCGCAACGCGCAGGCCACCGTGATCGCCCCCACCGGCACGATCGGTCTAGTCATGGATTGCGACACGACCGGGATCGAGCCGGACTTCGCCCTGGTCAAGTTCAAGAAGCTCGCCGGCGGCGGCTATTTCAAGATCATCAACCAGTCGGTTCCTGCCGCGCTCGACACGCTGGGCTACGGCTCGGCCCAGATCGAGGAAATCGTGGCCTATGCCGTCGGCCACGCCTCGCTCGGCAACTGCCCCGGCATCAACCGGACCGCACTGGCCGGCCACGGCTTCGGCGCCCGCGAGATCGAAAAGGTCGAGGCGGCGCTTGCCACCGCCTTCGACATCCGCTTCGTCTTCAACCAGTGGACGCTGGGCGAGGAATTCTGCCGCCAGACGCTCGGTATCCCCGAGGCGAAGCTGAACGATCCGACCTTCGACCTGCTGCGCCATCTCGGCTTCACCAAGGCGCAGATCGACGCGGCCAACGACCATGTCTGCGGCACGATGACGCTGGAAGGCGCCCCGCATCTTCGCGAGGAGCATTACCCGGTCTTCGACTGCGCGAACCAGTGCGGCAAGCGCGGCCGTCGCTACCTGTCGGTCGACAGCCACATCCACATGATGGCCGCGGCGCAATCCTTCATCTCGGGCGCGATCAGCAAGACGATCAACATGCCGAACTCGGCCAGCATCGCCGATGCGCTGGCAGCCTATGAGCTGTCGCACAGCCTCGGCATCAAGGCCAACGCGCTCTATCGCGACGGCTCGAAACTGTCGCAGCCGCTCGCCTCGGCGCTGATCGAGGACGATGAGGAAGCCGAGGAAACGCTCGCCACCGGCAGCCCGCAGGAGAAAGCTGCCGTCATCGCCGAGAAGATCGTCGAACGGATCATCGTCAAGGAGATGGTGCGCCACCACCGCGAAAAGCTGCCGCAGCGCCGCAAGGGCTATACCCAGAAGGCGATCGTCGGCGGTCACAAAGTCTATCTGCGCACCGGCGAATACGACGACGGCAAGCTGGGCGAGATCTTCATCGACATGCACAAGGAAGGCGCGGGCTTCCGGGCGATGATGAACAACTTCGCCATCGCGGTCTCGGTCGGCCTGCAATACGGCGTGCCGCTGGAGGAGTTCGTGGACGCCTTCACCTTCACCCGGTTCGAGCCGGCGGGGATGGTGCAGGGCAACGACAGCATCAAGAACGCGACCTCGATCCTGGATTACGTGTTCCGCGAACTGGCCGTCTCCTATCTCGACCGCACCGACCTGGCGCATGTGAAGCCCGAAGGCGCGAGCTTCGACGAGCTGGGCGAGGGAGAAGGCGAAGGCCGCCCGAACGTCACCCCCGTGACCGAACAGGCCGAGTTGAAATCGCTGACCATGCTGAAGCAGATCAGCAGCGCCGGCTACCTGCGCAAGCGTCTGCCGCAGGAACTGATGGTCCTGCAGGGCGGCGCCTCGGGCACGGCGATGGCCACCGGCATGGCGGAAAGCGCGGCGAGCTTCGAAAGCGCCGTCGTCGCCACCGTGATCGACCCCCGCGCGAAAGCCAAGATGCAGGGCTACGAAGGCGATCCCTGCGGCGAATGTGGCAACTACACTCTGGTCCGCAACGGCACCTGCATGAAGTGCAACACCTGCGGCGGGACGTCCGGGTGTAGCTGAGGATAGGAGCTGGTATGAGTATTGGAGTGCTGATCGAGGGCAGCAGCGACGTCAGCTTCACGGACTGCGATATAATGGCGGAACAGCCGATGGTTGTTAGAAACTCGACGCGCATAACCTCCATAAGAACGAAGCTGCATCAGGCTCCTGCGCCAAGCAGAAGCTCTGTATCGATCGCCAAAGGCGCTCTTAAGGGGTCGGTGTCAGCGGTGGCGGTCGCTTCGGGTATCAAGAATATTTTGTTCGGTTGAAGCTCAATCTGCAGTTTGTCAGGCCCAAGTCGCGTGGGCGTTCCTCCTCCGGTCCGCGCGCCTATCGCAGCAGCAGCGAACGCCCGCCAGAAGGCGAATGCCTGACACCGACCCCCGCCATGTGGCAGCATGGCGGGGGCGCCTTCGTTCGGACGGGTCGTGGAACCGACCGGCGTCGCCCACGGTTTGATCCGAAACGGAGACGCTGGCATGCGAATCGAGACCGTCTTCATCAACTTGAACGCCAACGACTTCAACGGCCTCTCAGGCTGGTGGGCGAGGCTCTTGGATCGGCATTGGGATCGAGAGCCGATGCCCACTTGCCGCGAATGGGATCTGCGCGAAGGGGTTCTGTTTCAGGTCCTCGACAACCCCGGGCAGACCGCGCCGGGAACGGTCACCCTGCGGATCGCGAACCTCGATCACAGGATCGCGGTCCTGCGGGATGCCGGACTGACGATCCCCGACCCCGTCGCGGTCGAGGGGTTCGACACCCTGCGCTTCTGCCAGTTCCAGGACCCCGAGGGCAATGTGGTCGGTCTGCTCGAAGGGGAGTGACGCGTCCGCCCGCCCCACAGGTCGATCTCATCCGTCCCGAAATATCCCCGCCGGAGGCTCCCGCCCCGCCGCACCGTGCAACGACGGTTAAGGAAGCCCGAACCGCACGTTCGCAGCCTGTGTACAGGTTGTGTACAGCCTGTATACGCGCGGTGTACGGGTTGTGACGCGTCAGACCCAGCAAACGCTGGCTTGGATGGCGGTCCGGCTGTTGCGCTGTTGCGCCCCACCGCACGCTGCCGTTGCGGCGAAAATCTTCACGCTTTCTTAACGCCTCTTCTCATAGCCGAACTCGGCGAAGTCCCTCGCATAGACCTCCTCGACCCGCAGGCGGTCGCTCAGATCCCACTCGACCGTCACATCACCGCCACCGGTCTTCAGGTCGTGCGGCACGCTTTCCGGCGCAGGAAGACCCAGCCGTCCCGCGACCGTTGCCAGCGCCGTGTCCAGCCCGTCCTCCAGCCGGAATACCTCGACGCGGCCGCCATGAAACTCCCATTGCGGACGCAGATGGTTGTCCAGAATCCAGCGATTGCCGGCCATCTGATCCAGCTGCGCCTCCAGCCAGTGCGAGAAGCTGGGCCACATCCGCACGAAGCTTGCGGCGTGAATGGCCGCGCGCATCCGGTATTCGCTGGCGATCCGATCATAGGGATTGCGCACGATCATGAAGGCATGATCGAAATAACCTCGCCCGAACAGGATGTTGAAATCCGACATCCGAAGATGCTGGGGCGTGCATTTCATCGCCTTGGGGATCTGCACCTCATGGAACCGCAGCGGCGCGAGCGTGCGCATCCACCCCTCGACGCTGGTGCCGCCGGTCTTCGGCACGTGGATGAACAACAGGCGGCGTTTGTCTTCCAGCTCGACAAAGGGCATCGGGTTCCGATCGGGAAAAGGGCGTCTTGTCCGGTCTAGCCGCTGCCAGCGCCGCTGATCAAGCGCCTGCCATTGACGCCACACGCCCTTTCAGCCATCCACCCGCGCATGCTGCGCATCGATGACATATCCTTCTCGATCCAGGGCCGGCCGCTTTTCGAACAGGCGCAGGCCACGATTCCCACCGGCCACAAGGTCGGTCTCGTCGGCCCGAACGGCGCCGGCAAGACGACGCTGTTCCGGCTGATCCGGGGCGAGCTTGCGCTCGACGGTGGCAGCATCGGTCTGCCGGCCCGCGCCCGCGTCGGCGGCGTCGCGCAGGAAGCGCCGGGCACCGACGTCAGCGTTCTGGATACGGTTCTGGCCGCCGATACCGAACGTGCGGACCTGCTGGCGGAATCCGAGACCGCCACCGATCCGCACCGCATCGCCGAGATCCAGACCCGCCTCGCCGATATCGACGCCTGGTCGGCCGAGGCGCGGGCGGCCTCGATCCTCGTGGGTCTGGGCTTCTCACCCGAGGATCAGGCGCGGCCAAGCCGGGACTTCTCGGGCGGCTGGCGGATGCGCGTCGCGCTGGCTGGCGTTCTGTTCGCGCAGCCGGACCTGCTGCTGCTGGACGAACCGACCAACTATCTGGACCTCGAAGGCGCGTTGTGGCTGGAAACCTATCTGTCGCGCTACCCGCATACCGTCATCGTGATCAGCCACGATCGCGGCCTTCTGAACCGTGCCGTCGGTCACATCCTGCACCTCGAGGATCGCAAGCTGACGCTCTATACCGGCGGCTACGACGGCTTTGCCAAGCTGCGGGCCGAGCGTCGCGCCCTGCAAGCGTCCGAGGCAAAGAAACAGCAGGCCCGGCGCGACCATCTGCAAAGCTTCGTCGACCGCTTCCGCGCCAAGGCCAGCAAGGCCCGGCAGGCGCAGGCGCGCGTGAAGATGCTGGAAAAGATGACCCCGATCACTGCTCCGGAAGAGGCGAAGTTCCATCGGTTCAGCTTCCCCCAGCCCGAAGAGCTGTCGCCGCCGATCATCGCGATGGATGACGTGTCCGTCGGCTACGGCGACCGCGCTGTGCTGCGCAAGCTCGACCTGCGAATCGATCAGGATGACCGTATCGCGCTGCTGGGGCGGAACGGGCAGGGCAAATCGACGCTGTCGAAGCTGCTGGCGGAACGCCTGACGCCGATGGGCGGAAACGTCACTCGCGCCAACAAGCTGCGCGTGGGCTACTTCGCCCAGCACCAGGTTGACGAGCTGCATCTGGACGAGACGCCCTTGGACCACATCCGAAGCCTGCGTCCGAACGAGGCGCCAGCGCGGCTGCGTGCGCGGCTCGCCGGTTTCGGCCTGATGGAGGCGCAGGCCGAAACCAAGGTCGGCCAGCTTTCCGGCGGCCAGAAGGCACGGCTGTCGCTGCTGATCGCGACCATCGACGCGCCGCATCTTCTGGTGCTGGACGAGCCGACGAACCACCTCGACATCGAAAGCCGCGAGGCGCTGACCGAGGCGCTGAACGACTACACCGGCGCGATCGTGCTGGTCAGCCACGACATGCATCTGCTGGGGTTGGTCGCCGACCGTCTGTGGCTGGTCAGCGAGGGAAACGTCGCCCCGTGGGAGGGCGATCTGGACGATTATCGCCGCTTCCTGCTGCAAGGCGACGGTGCGGAGAAGCCGCGCGCGCAGACACCCTCTGCACCCGCGAAGCGACCGTCCCGCGATGCTCTGCTCGCGCTGCGGGCCGAAGTGCGCAAGGCGGAGGACCGGGTCCATAAGCTGGATGAGATGCTAGGCAAGCTGGCTGCGAAGCTTGCCGACCCGAAGGTCTATTCCGACCCGGCCGAAGCCGAACGTTGGGGCAAGAAGAACATCGAAGCGCGCGAGGCGATGGCCCGCGCTGAAAACATCTGGGTGAAGGCGCTGGAAAATCTGGAAATGGCGGAGCGCGCCTAGTCCAAACCGGCGTCGTGGTCCCAGACCGCTTGCATCGCCTGTTTAAGTCCCGTCGTGGCGCGCCAACCCAAGTCGCGCTCGATCCGGGTCGTATCCAACACGACATAGGACGGATCGGCGGGACGCGCCGGGCGGCGGTCGACCGGAATGTCATGCCCGGTGATCCGTTCCGCGATGGCATGAACCTCGGCAATCGAGTGACCCTGACCCGACCCGACGTTCCAGACCTTGCCCAGGCTCGCCAACGGGTCGTCCAGCGTCATTCGGATGGCGCGGCTCAGATCCTCCACCGGCAGAAAGTCACGCACGACCGAGCCGTCGCCCAGCATGGGGAAAGGCTGTCGCGCGCGCGCCGCGCGAAACAGCGCGCCGACGACGCCTTGCGCCCTGTTCGACTGCCAGCGCCCGATCGGGTTGGATGGCCGCAGGATTGTCGCGCGCAGGCCACGTGCGCGGGCCAGGAACTCGATGCCTGCCTCTGCCATCTGCTTGCCCATGCCGTAGGGCGATAGCGGGCGCAACGGCTGATCCTCACGGATGCGACCTGTCGCGGGAAGCTGTCCGTAGACCGAACCGCCCGAGGACAGATAGACAAGATGTGCGCCAGCGCTTGCCGCATGGTCTGCCGCCCAGATCAGCGGTTCCAAGTTCAACGCGGGTTCATCCCAGGGCCGCCCGGGATTCGAAGCCGGCGTGGTCTGTCCCGCCGCCCAGATCACGGCCCTGGCCTGCGAGAAGATCGGATCCGGCTCGGCCATCAGGTCTTCCAGCCGGATCGCCGGAGCGTCGGGTGCGTGGCGTTCCAAAAAGCCCATCTCGGGGCTGCGCGAGATCACCGTGGCGGTGTGCCCGGCGCGACGCAGATCCAGCAGGATGTGCTTTCCGATGAAGCCGGTGCCGCCAAAGATCAGGATCATCGCCGCACCATCCTGCCGTTCTGGAAATGGATGCCGCATTCGGTCTTGTCGCTGTCCTTCCAGCGGCCAGCGCGCGCATCCTCGCCTGCTGCGACCGGTGCGGTGCAGGTCTGGCAGCCGATCGACGGGTAGCCCTGCGCCACAAGCGGATGCGGGGGAAGGTCATGCGTTCGGGCGTGGTCGGCCAGCCGCGCGGCGTCCCAGTCCCACAGCGGATTGAATTTCAGCTTGCCGTCCTGCGCCTCGAACATCGACAGGCTGGCGCGGCTTGCTGCCTGGTGCCGCTTGCGACCCGTCGCCCAGGCATTGAAATCGCGCAGAGCGTACAGCATCGGCAACGTCTTGCGAACATGGCAGCACAGATCGGGGTTGCGCGACCACAGGTCGCCGGTCGGATCGTCGGCGCGGATTGCCGCCGGTGCCGGTGTGATCGACCGGACATCCGTCAGGCCAAGCCGAGCCGCCAGCGCGTCGCGGTAGGCGAGGGTTTCTGCAAAGTGACGCCCGGTATCGAGGAAGATCACCGGCACGCTGGGGACCACCTCGGCGAACAGGTGCAGCAGCACCGCCGAGTCCGCGCCGAAGGACGACACGACCGCCAAATCGCCCAGCAAGTGCTCGGTCATGACGGTCGCGATCGCCGCTGGTGCAGCGATACCATCAAAACGAGCGTTTAGCGCGGCGACGCGGTCCTGGTCCTCCAGCGAGCGGCTCGTGCGGACCGCACCGTCGCCGCCGGTCGTGCCTCCGTTCACCGCCGCGCGCGCCTCAGCTTCGCCAGTTCGAGACGCAGGGGATTTTCTCGCGGTCGCAACGGTCGGCGTATTTTGCCGCGATCTCGCGCACTTCGCCCATCAGCCCCTCTTCCAGCGTGATCGGCTTCAGACCCAGCCCAAGGAAACGGTCGTTCGCGACATGGAGGTCGTTCTCGTCCGCCTCGTTGCGCGGGTTGTCGAGGAAGGCGATCTCGGCCCCGGTCTGGTCGGCGATCATTTTGGCCAGATCGCGGACGCGGTGGGTTTCGGTCATCTGATTGAGGATCGACACCCGTTCGCCCTTCTTGGGCGGGTTCATCACCGCCAGTTCGACACAACGGCACGTGTCCTGGATGTGGATGAAGGCGCGTGTCTGCCCCCCGGTCCCGTGCACGGTTAGCGGATATTCCACCGCCGCCTGCATCAGGAAGCGATTCAGCACGGTGCCGTAATCGCCGTCATAGTCGAAGCGATTGATCAGCCGCTCGTCCTTGCGCGTCTCTTCGGTCTGGGTGCCCCAGACGATGCCTTGGTGCAGGTCGGTGATCCGGACCTTGTCGTTCTTGTTGTAGTAATGGAAGAACAGCTGATCCTGCGTCTTGGTCATGTGGTAGATCGAGCCGGGATTGGCGGGATAGAGGATTTCCTGCTCGCTTTCGCCGTGCTCCGTGTCGACCTTTACCTTCAGGTAGCCTTCCGGGATCTTCATCCCTGCGGTGCCGTATCCGTACACGCCCATCGTGCCGAGATGGATCAGGTGGATGTCCTGCTTGCTCTCGACGATAGCGGCCAGCACGTTGTTGGTGGCGTTCAGGTTGTTGTCCACCGTGTACCGCTTGTGCCAGCTCGACTTCATCGAATAGGGCGCGGCCCGCTGTTCGGCGAAGTGGATCACCGCGTCGGGCCGTTCCTCGGTGAACATCGTCAGCAGCCGATGGTAGTTTTCTGCGACATTCAGGTCTTCGAACCGGATCTCGTTACCCGAGACTTCCTTCCAAGCACGCAGGCGCTCACCCATGGGGCGGATCGGGGTCAGGCTGGAGACTTCCAGTTCGACGTCGATCTTCCGGCGCGACAGGTTGTCGACGATGATGACGTCATGGCCGCGGGCCGACAGATGGAGTGCCGTGGGCCAGCCGCAAAAGCCGTCGCCGCCGAGAACGATGATCTTCATGGAGGGTCGATCCTTCTGGATTCAGGTGAAGTGCTTGTAGATGGGGTGCGAATAGGACGCCATAGGCGTGCGCCGGAAGCGCGAACGGTTGCCGGTCGCCCGGAGCGTCTGGCTATCTTTTTGACGTCGCTTGAAGATGACGGTGTCGGGAACGACCTTGTGGCGGATGCCGTTTCCCAGCGTTACGACGTTGAAGTGCCAGTCCTCGAACGCCCAGCCGTTCTGGATGTCGCGCAGGGCGTAGGGATGCGCCTCGTGAATACTCCGGTCGCACATCGCCAGCGCGTCCCAGTAATTGTGCAGGCGGATATGATCGATATCGAAATCCGGACTGTCCTGATCGATCTGACGAAAGATCGTCGCCTGACCTTCGAAGAAATAGTTGAATTCGGGATGCGCGATCACGCCGGCATCTCCGATCTCGTCCAGAAACCGGCTTGCGCGGACCAGCCAGCTTTCCTGGAACAGGTCGTCTGCATCCAGCATCGCGATCCATCGTCCATCTGATTGCGCGACCGCTGCGTTGCGCGCGACGCCCTGATCGCCTGCATCAACCTCGACCTCGATGGTCGCGCCATCCGCATGCGCCTTGAACACGCGACGGGTCAGGTCATCCGGGCGGTCCAACACCAGGATAGGTTGAACCGAGATCCCCGCAGATGTCGCCGCGGCAACCGCCGCCTGCATGCTGCGGAGAGAGGCGACGGCCAACCGCCCTTCGCGATGGCCAGAGACGATGACGCTCAGATCAGGTCCGGCCATCTGCAGCCTCATCGATTTCGTCCATGAATTGCGCTACAGCCGCGTCGTAGGCGTCGCGTGCAAACATCTCCTGTGCCTTGTCAAAGGCGGCGCTGGCACGCAGGCGCGCAGCATCAGGGTTGGAAAGAGCTTCGGCGACCGCGGCGACGTAGCCTTCGACGTCATCAGGGCTCTCGATCAGCCAGCCGGTATCACTTGCGATGACTTCGGACAGACCGCCAACATCGGGCGCGATGACCGGCAGTCCTGAGCGGATCGCATCCAGCACGATTGTCGGCATGCCGTCCCATTGTGCCGTGTAAAGGAACAACCCGTATCCTTTGCCAGCAACATCATCGAAGCGGTCGAATTCACCCTGCAGGGTAAGGTTCGGGATGCCGCGCAACTGCTTTTCCAGACCTGCATCAAGCACAGCGCGCCCATACACGTCGAATTCGACATCGGGGCAGGCAAGCGCTACCGCGCGCAGGACATCGGGACGCTTTTGCCGGTCGAAGCGTCCCGCCCAAAGAACCCGACGCCGACCGCATTCCGCACGCGGCCTGAACGCGCCCCCGGCACCGTCCATCGGCGTGCGCAGGGTATGAACACTTCCCAGGTCACCGCCGGTCAGGCCGAAGCGGGTCGAGACATCCTTTGCCAGGTGCCCGGCATCGCAAGCGATGGCATCCATCCAGCCGACACAGTCACGCAACCACTGGATCGGGTAGCCGACTCGGTTTCCTGCCAGCGTCTCTTCCCAAGTGAACAGATATGTTCCGATCGCAAGTTCCTGCCGCAATTGCCGGCCGTAGGTCGTCAATGCATTCCAGAACAGGCGGCTGTTGACGTTGACGACCGCCTTCGCTTCGACTTCGTAAATCAGATCGAGCAGCACCGCGATCCTGGCCGGTTCGGCAACCGGTCCTGTCCAGAACTCTGCCAACCTGACGAATTCGCATTCTTCCGGAAACCATTCGGGATGTTCGAGATCGTTCAGGTCGGTGAGCACGACCAACACACGCTTGCCAGTCCGTGTGCGCGACAGTGCAGACACGAACTCACCCGCGACGCGTGCCGCGCCTGACATTCGAACATGCGGAATAACCACGACATAGTCGAAGCGCTGCCCGGCAAAGCGTTGACGCAGCGTGCGAACTGCCGCGCGTGCATCTGCTGAGTGGATCAGCGGCGAGTTCGCGACCCGACGACCTTCGGGCAAGGCCACAAGCGGGTCGAGCGCTATCGCGCGACGCAGATCGCCGGTCAGGGCGCCATCGCGAAACCGCTCCACAGCTTCCGCGCTGACGACATCGGCCCAGACCCGCGATGGCTCGTTCTTCCCGTGACGCAGGTAGTGAACAAAGGGGTTGAGGTCGGGATATTTCCGCAGGTCCGCATTGCCCTGCAGATAATAGCTGGTCGAGAAGCGCGGCGAAGGGTCGAAACCCAATTTCCAGCCGACGGTCAGGTAATGCGTCGTCGGTGACAAGCCGCTGGTTGCAACTGCAGGATATCGCTCGAGGTACCATGATTCATCCATCGCTTGGCGGACGAGTTCGACATCCGCGTCGCTGGGCATTTTGTTCGTCGAGGCGTCTTTGCCGCGGTTTGCGGAACCTTCTTCACGGATCGCGGGGACCGGAAGAGGCTGCAACTCTGTCCTGTGCAGCACACCTGACGTGATCGCATGTGTCAGCGGGTTGCCTCGCAACGGATCGTAATGAGGCGTTTGTCTGCGATAGTCCTCGAGTGAGAAGTTGGGACTTGGATCGCGACCTTCCATCCATCCCCAGCGAAGGAAATGGTGCAGCGGGTCTGCCCCGCTGCGGGCAACATCCGCGTTCTGTTGCAGGTAATAAACACGATCGAAGTAAGGGGCGCAGATTTGAGCCTCGCGCCACTCGCGCAGCCGGTTCAGGACCCGCAAAATCGACATGGCTCGAGTTGGTTCCGCTTCAGTTCACTGCGAAGCTTGGTCGAGCCCGCGTAAGTTCGATGGCGGTTTGTTCCAGCCGTCGGATCTTGTCAAGCATCGCGCCCAAGCGGTGGCGGAAGCTGGCTCGTCGCGTCAACCTGCCTTGCGCATGTTGACCATATGATGGTCAATTGCCTCTTCAATATCATGGAAATAGGTTAGTTTGCCCTTTTCGAGCACCGCACCGGCCTGGCATGTCTCGCGCAACATGCCAACGCTGTGAGACACCACGATTGCCCCGGCATGTTCCATGCGTGCGTAGAAGACGCGGTTCGACTTCTCGCGGAATGCCGCGTCGCCGACCGCCGTCACCTCGTCCACGAGATAGGTGTCGAAAGGCACGGCCATCGACACGCCGAAAGCCAGTCGTGCCCGCATCCCGGACGAGTAGGTGCGGAAAGGCAGATAGAAATGCTGTCCGAGTTCGGCGAAACCTTTCACGAAGTCCGACATCTCCTTGGTGTCGACCCCGTAGATGCGTGCAACGAATCGTGTGTTCTGCTCGCCCGTCAGTTCAGCGTTGAACGAACCCGCAAATCCCACTGGCCAGCTGATCGTCCCCGTAGACAGGATCCGACCCGACGTCGGCAGCATCGTGCCCGCGATCATCTTCAGAAGCGACGATTTGCCCGCGCCGTTCCGACCCAGCAAAGCCACTGATACATTGGTGGGGAAGACCGCGTTGATATCGTCCGCGACCGTCTTGCGGCGACCGTTCAGCACATAGGTCTTCGTCAGTCGATCGAGTCTGATCATCGCCGGTCGCGCATGCTGTAGTAGGTCAGCACTGCGATGATCCAGATGAGCATCAGGAAGCCGCCGAGAATCCCGATCAGCTTGGCTTTTTGTGGGTATTCCGGGCGGTCTGCCAATGTTGGACGCACGTAGGCCGCCAGATAGCGAGATTGCCGCTGCGCTTCGGCCAGCGCACTGTCGTAACTTGCCCGCGCTGCGAGATAGGCACGTTCCGCGAATTCACGATCGACAACCAGCCCTTCGTATTCGCCAACCAACTCGGACAGCTGCTCGCCTTCGGTTGTCTCGGAGCCGAATTTGAGGCGCTCTTCGTCGATCTGCTGGCGGATCACATCGACCCGCAGCTGGCTCTGTTCGATGCGCGGATCGTTCGGCTGCGCATTCGACCGCAGCACGCCCAGTTGGATGAGCGCTTCGGCAAGCTGTTGTTGGAGCCCTGCCAGCACACCCGCCTGACCGGCCACGTCGGCCGTCGGATCGACGATCTGATGGGCATTGCGGAAGGCGGTCATCGCCGAGCGTGCCTGCCGTAGTCTTTCTTCGGCGACGTCCAGTTCCTCGCGCGAATAGCGGATCGTATCCTCGCGCGCGACGTCGTTGATCGCGTTGATCATCGCCGAGCTTTCGCTGAGGATCGCTTCGCCGATCTTCTGCGAATCGGCCGGATCGAAGGCGAGAATGCGCAGGTCGATCATGCCGTTATCGTAATAGACGCGGACCTTGTCTTCCCACGCGTCAATCAAATCTTCGAGTGAGGAGTCACCGCGATAAGAGAAGATCGGATCGTTTTTCGGCTTTGACCAGATGGCGCGCAGATCAAGTTGCTGATCAATGCGCTGCACCAGCTCATGGCTCTGAATGTACTTGTAGAGAATGTCCGTGTCGCTGCCTGAACTGTTGCCAAGCCCGGCCATTTCTCCAAGCCCGCCTAGCAGTTCGGCCGCTGCAGGAGCGGACTCGCTGCGCACCGAGAAGCCTAGATAGGAGGCATATTGATCCGCCGCACGTTGGTAGAGGTACCACGCGGCAACCAGAACAGGGATCAAGACGAGGATCAGGAACGACAGTGCGACGCCGATATGGCGCAGCCCGAGCCTGGCGCGTGATGCGGGCGGTGCGACGGGGGCATGCGCGACCTGCGCGGCGCCTGGCGGGCGCGGCTTAGCAGGCGCACCCGGCCTTCCCGGCTGAGCGGGCGCAGGACGGTTTGCGACTCCCGGCTGAGCGGCGCGGGCCGCCTGTGCGGCGGGTCCCGCCTGGCGCGGCGCGACGTTTGACGAAGCCGCTTGTGCGGGGGTGGCGCGCGTGCGTCCTGCCGCGCCCTCGGATTCGGACGTCGCCGCGATCCGCGGCTTGTTCAGAAACGCCGGTCGCTGGTTTTCGGCTGGTGTTGCTCCGCCGTTGTCCCGATCTTGTTGCGGTTGGACATCACGGGGCGATGCGGCATTCGGGGTGGGCGTGGGGCCGGCCATGCGTGCCGCCTGTCTGTTGATCTCTAAGCCGCACTCATACATAAGATGGCGCACCATTGCCAGCGTGTCCGCGCAGGCCCTGCTTCACGATCGGTCATGTCCACAACCGAGACACCACCCCCATCAATTGCGGCGATTCCGCCCTTTCCAAGGGTCGCTGCCAGCAAGAATAGGGCCACGCCGACACTGCGTCCGGTGACGCGTCGGCGCAGCTGGGGCAGTGGCCGGGCTATCGGCGCCCTTGTCCTGCGGGAAATGTCGACGAGCTACGGACGGGTATCCGGCGGCTATTTGTGGGCCATCGCCGAGCCGGTGGGCGGGATCATGATCCTTGCCATCATCTTTTCGCTCGGTTTCCGCAATCCGCCGATCGGGACCAACTTCGCGATCTTCTATGCAACGGGGCTGGTTCCGTTCCTGTTCTATTCGGACATCTCTCAGAAGCTGTCCCAGGCGATTCAGTTCTCTCGTTCGCTACTGGCCTACCCAGCCGTCACTTTCATGGACGCCATACTTGGCCGGCTGTTCACAAACGTCGTGACTCAACTTCTGGTGGCATACATCGTTTTCGCCGGCATCACGCTGACGATGGAAACCCGGACCGATCCGCAACTGCCCGAAATCGCCCTAAGTCTGGCGATGGCCGGAGTGTTGGGGCTGGGGATCGGGGTTCTGAACTGCTTCCTGTTCACCGGTTTTCCGTGGTGGCAGAAGGTGTGGATGATCCTCAACCGGCCATTGATGATCGCGTCCTGCGTCATCTTCATGTTTGATACAGTCCCGCAACCGTGGCGTGACTGGCTTTGGTGGAACCCACTTGTTCATGTGGTGGGGCAGATGCGAAAGGCGTTCTATCCCAGCTATTCTGGCGACTATGTCAGCCCTGCCTACGTTTTCGGGGTCGGATTGATCTGCCTGACGTTGGGTTTGACGCTGCTGTTGCGCTATCACCGGGACCTGCTGAACGGCTGACCGTTTAGCCTACGCTGCCATTCCCCGACAGCGTCGCCAGCGCGCGGGCGCGAGACACGCAGCCTCCGCCTTCAAGTGCCACGCGATCAGCGTCGCACAGTCGTTCCATCACAGCGCGCAAGGGCGTATCGCGCGGGATGGGCTGTCCGGCGACATGGTCACCATCCTCGGCAAGGTCTTCTGCGGTCAGCACGTTCAGCGGATTCATGTGGGCCACGAAGTCCGCGACGTACTCGCTGGCCGGATTGGCGATGATCTGCCGCGCCGTACCGGTCTGGACGATTCGCCCGCCCTCCATCAGCGCGATCCGGTTTCCCAGCTTGAACGCTTCGTCCAGATCATGGCTGACGAAGACGATGGTCCGGCGTGTCCGACGCTGCAGGTCCAGCAATTCGTCCTGCAGACGGGTGCGGATCAGCGGATCGAGCGCGCTGAATGGTTCGTCCATCAACAGGATCGGCGCGTCGGTCGCGAAGGCCCGGGCCAGCCCCACGCGTTGCTGCATCCCGCCCGACAGATCGCCGACCTTGCGGTCGGCCCATTCCGAAAGGCCCACGATATCGAGCTGACGTTCGACAGCCTGTCTGCGCACAGAGGCGTCCTGCCCAGCAAGCTCCAGTCCAAGACCGACATTGTCCCGGACAGTCCGCCACGGGAGCAGACCGAATTGCTGGAAGACCATCGCCACCGTCTTCAACCGCAGATCACGCAACCCGCGCTGACCCGATCCGGTGACCGAGACCATCTTGCTGCCGTCCCAGACCCGAACTTCTCCGCGGCAGACGCGGTTCAGGGCGTTGACCCCCCGCAGAAGCGTCGACTTGCCGGAACCCGAAAGACCCATCAGTACGACGATCTCTCCCTGCGCGACGCTCAGCGAACAATCGTGAACGCCCAGGACCTGACCCGTCTTTGCCTTGATTTCGCCCCGGCTCAGCCCCTGATCCATCAGGGGCAGGGCGGATCGAGGCTTGTCGCCGAAGACGATGCTGACCCGGTCGAACTCGACGGCATTCGGTGCAGTTTCGCTCATTTGCGTCCCTCCAGCCGCAGCATCCGGTCAAGCATGATCGCGACGATGACGATCACGAAACCTGATTCGAAACCGAGTGCCGTGTTCACGCTGTTCAGCGCGCGGACCACGGGGACGCCGAGGCCCGATGCCCCGACGAGCGCCGCGATCACGACCATCGACAGCGACAGCATGATTGTCTGGTTCAGACCGGCCATGATCTGCGGCAGCGCGCTTGGCAGTTCGACCTTCCACAGAAGCTGGCGCGGCGTGGCGCCGAAGGCCGTCGCGGCCTCGATCAGCGGTTGCGGGGTCGAACTGATCCCGAGTTGCGTCAGCCGGATCGGCGCGGGTAGCACGAAGATCACGGTTGCCAGCAGCCCCGGAACCATGCCGATGCCGAAGAAAACGATCGCCGGGATCAGGTAGACGAAGGTCGGCAGCGTCTGCATGAGGTCCAGAACAGGTCGCATCCAGGCATAAAGCCGGGGTCGGTGGGCGACGGCGATTCCGATCGGAACGCCCACGGCCATGCAGACGACACAGGCCGACAGCACGAGCGTCAGCGATTCGAGCGTCTCGGTCCAATATCCCTGGTTCAGAACGAACAGCAGTCCAAGCGCGACGAGCAGGCAGGTTGTCCAGCGTCGCTGCAGAAACCAGGTCAGCGCCACAGCGCCGACGATGAAAACAAAGGGATGAGGTGCTTCAAGCAATGACAGCACGGTGCCGATCAGCGCCTCCATCGCGGTGGAAAGCGCATTGAAGATCCAGGCGGCATTCGAATTCAGCCAGTCGAACGCCGATTTTGCGACTCGCCCGACCGGGATCTTGTTATCGGTGACAAGCGCGGTCAGTTGCTCCATGCGTGATCCGTTTTCCTGTCGTCGTTCAAATTCTTGGTCGGGCAGGACACCAGCGGCGCCCCGCCCGCATTTTCGATCAGCTTGCCAGCGCTTCGTCCAGCGCAGCCTGCGCATCGCCGCCATCGACGGTGGTGACGCCGTCCAGCCAGCCTGCTGCGGCATCGGGATTGGCTTTCAGCCATTCGGTCGCGGCGGCGTCGGGTGCTTGGCCGTCGTCCAGGATCGCGCCCATCACCTCGTTCTCCATCGGCAGGGTGAATTGCAGGTTTGTGAGGAACTTGCCGATATTCGGGCAATCTTCCGAAAGTCCGGCGCGCGTCACGGTATGAACCTCCGCCCCGCCAAGATTGGGGCCGAAGACGTCGTCGCCGCCTTCAAGATAGGTCAGCTCGAAATTGGCGTTCATCGGATGAGGCTCCCATCCCAGGAAGACAACCGGCTCGCCCGCACCGTCGGCACGGGCGACCTGCGCCAGCATGCCCTGTTCGCTGGATTCGATCACCTCGAACGTGCCCAGCCCGAACTTGTCCTCGGCCACCATCTCCAGCAGCAGGCGGTTTCCATCGTTGCCGGGCTCGATCCCGTAGATCTTGCCGTCCAGCGCATCCTTCTGCGCGGCAATGGCGTCAAAGGTCGTGATCCCTGCGTCCGCACCCGCCTTGTTCGTCGCTAGCGTATATTTGGCGCCGGTCAGGTTCACGCGCACGTCCTCAACCGTGCCGGCCTCTCGATAGGGAGCGATATCGGCCTCCATCGTCGGCATCCAGGTGCCGAGGAAGATATCGATGTCGTCGGTCGACAGCCCGGTGAAGGTCACCGGCACGGACAGCACCTTGATCTCCGTCTCGTAGCTAAGGGCATCCAGCACCGTCGTCGCCAGCGCCGTGGTCGCGGTGATGTCGGTCCAGCCGACATCCGAAAAGACCAGGCTACGGCACTCTTCGGATTCCTGAGCGGAAGCGGGTGCGACGAGGCCGGCACTCAGCGCCAGCACCACTGCGATGCGCGATACGGTCATTTCTGTCTCCCGGTTTGTTGATTGAGTGGTCAATTAAAGATATCGTCGATGCAAAGTTCGACATGTCAACACAGGGTGCCGCGATGCCGAAACTTGGCGCAGAGCCTATCCGAAAAGCCGCGTTAATCAACGCCGCCATCGATCAGGTCGGCAGCGCGGGCACCCTTGACGTCACGGTGGCCCAGATAGCACGCGCTGCGGGGGTCTCTCCGGCACTGGCGCATCATTATTTCGGGTCGAAGGATCAGATCTTTCTGGCCGCAATGCGTCATATCATGTCGAATTTTGGTGAATCGGTGCTGCTGGGATTGCCCGGTACCAGCGGACGGCGGCGACTGGCCGTCATCGTCTCGGCCAGTTTCGGGGCGCCGAACTTTCGGCATGAGGTGGTGAGTGCCTGGTTGAACTTCTACGCGCTTTCTTTGGTCAACGATGAAGCTGCGCGGCTGCTGAAGGTCTATCATCGACGCCTTCGGTCGAACCTCATCGTGGCCCTGCGGCCTGTCTCGGACCGGCCCGAGGCGGTGGCCGAAACGCTCGGGGCGCTGATCGATGGCGTTTATCTGCGCGCCGCGCTCAGCCATGCCCCGACCAACGGCTTTGCCGCCGTGCGAATGGTCAACGACTATCTGGACGAGGTATTGACGTGACCCGCGGCCTGATCGCGCAGCCCACGGCGAGCCTTTGGATCGGTGGCAAGCCGGTCGAGGGACAGGGCGCAGAACTTCCCGTCCTCTATCCGTTCACCGGCGAGCCCGTCGCGATGCTGGCCGAGGCGAGCGCCGCGCAAGTGGCCGAGGCTTGTGCGACGGCCGCGAAGGCGCAGGGCGAATGGGCCGCGCTTCCTCCGGTCGAGCGCGGGCGGGTGCTGATCCGCGCGGCGCAGATCATCCGCGAGCGGAACGACGATCTCGCGCGGATCGAGACGCTGGATACGGGCAAGCCTATCCAGGAAACGCTGGTGGCCGACTGGCCGTCGGGCGCGGACGCGCTGGAATTCTTCGGTGGCCTCGCGGCGAGCGTGACCGGACAGCACATCCCGCTTGGCGCGGATTGGGCCTACACGATGCGCGTTCCCCTGGGCGTCTGCGCCGGTATCGGCGCCTGGAACTACCCCAGCCAGATCGCTTGCTGGAAGTCTGCGCCGGCGCTGGCGATGGGCAACGCCATGGTCTTCAAGCCCAGCGAGGAAACGCCGCTTGGTGCGTTGAAACTGGCCGAAATCCTGGCCGAGGCCGGTCTTCCCGACGACGTCTTCAACGTGGTTCAGGGACGCGCGGACGTCGGAGGCGCGCTGGTGGGTGATCCCAACGTGGCCAAGGTCTCCCTGACCGGATCGGTTCCGACCGGACGCAAGGTCTATGCGGCCGCGGCGGAGGGGATGCGCCACGTCACGATGGAACTGGGCGGCAAGTCGCCGCTGATCGTCTTCGACGATGCCAGCCTGGAAGATGCTGTCGGCGCCGCGATCCTCGCCAACTTCTATTCGTCAGGACAGATCTGCTCCAACGGCACCCGAGTCTTCGTCCAGCGTGGTCTGGTCGAAGCTTTTCTGGCCCGGTTGACGGAACGTGTCGAAGGAGTGCGCATGGGCGATCCAATGGACCCCGAGACGCAGCTGGGCCCGATCATCAATCCGGCGCAGGCCGCAAAGATTCGCGCTGCAATTCATGCAGGAACCGAGAGCGGCGCACGGCTGGTCTGCGGCGGAGAGGGCGAGGGCGCGTTCATCCCGCCGACCGTCTTTGCGGATGCCACGGACGACATGACCATCAGCCGCGATGAAATTTTCGGCCCGGTGATGACCGTCCTGTCCTTCGACGATGAGGATGAGGCAATCCGCCGCGCCAATGACACGGGCTTTGGACTGGCCGCGGGCGTCTTTACCCGTGATCTCGCCCGCGCGCATCGCGTCGTGGGTAGGCTTGAGGCGGGGACCTGCTGGATCAACGCCTATAACCTGACGCCGGTGCAGATGCCCTTCGGTGGCGTGAAGATGTCCGGGATCGGACGCGAGAACGCAGCCGCGGCGATCGAGCATTATTCGCAGTTGAAGTCGGTCTATGTCGGAATGGGGGTGGTCGATGCGCCCTACTGAGCCGGTCACGATCTGGGGTCGCGCCGACAGCTCCAACGTGCAGTTGGTCATGTGGGGCGCGGCCGAACTGGGCGTGCCGGTGCGCCGCATCGACGCCGGCCATCGTTTCGGGGGCACCGATACGGCGGAATACCGCGCCATGAACCCATACGGGCGCGTGCCGACCATGCGTGACGGCGATCTGGTGATGTGGGAAAGCGCCGCAATCCTGCGCTATCTTGCCGGCCGCTACGGCGACGGTGGTGCCCTTTGGCCCGCGGATCCGGTCCGGCGCGCACCGGTCGACATGTGGTCCGAATGGGCCAAGCAGACCGGCCCCAGTCTGTTCACCTATCCGATCTTCTGGCAAAGCATCCGAACGCCCGAGGCGCAGCGTGATCACGACAGGATCGCTGCCGATCTGGCGACGTGGGAAGCCGCGCTCGATCCGCTGGCAGAGGCGCTTGAACGTCACCACTACGTTGCAGGCGATGCCTTTTCGCTGGCCGATGTTGCGGTCGGCCATCTGATGTATCGCTGGTTCACGCTGAACATTGCGCGCCAACCGCGCCCCTCGATCGAGGCTTGGTACGACCGTCTCTGCGACCGTCCCGCATATCGTGAGCATGTGATGGTCTCTTACGAGGCGCTGCGCGCATGAACGACGACTCGCACTATGTCATCGTCGGCGCCGGCTCAGCCGGATGCGCATTGGCCTACCGTCTGGTTCAGGCCGGACGGACGGTCACGATGATCGAGTTTGGCGGCACCGATTTCGGGCCGTTCATCCAGATGCCCGGCGCGCTGTCCTATCCGATGAACATGCCGCGCTACGACTGGGGTTATCGCAGCCAGCCCGAGCCGCATCTGGGTGGGCGCAGTCTGGCCACACCACGGGGCAAGGTGCTGGGCGGGTCGTCCAGCATCAACGGCATGGTCTTCGTGCGCGGCCATGCCAGTGATTTCGATCACTGGGCTTCGATTGGCGCTGCCGGATGGTCCTATGCCGACGTCCTGCCGTATTTCCGGCGAATGGAGACCTGGCATGGCGGTACTTCGCCCTGGCGTGGCGACAGTGGTCCCCTGCACATCACGCGCGGCTCGCGCTTGAACCCCCTGTTCGACGCGTTCATCGCCGCTGGTCAGCAGGCCGGCTGGCCGGCGACGAGCGACTATAACGGTGAGCAGCAGGAAGGCTTCGGCCCGATGGAGGCGACGATCTGGCAGGGTCGCCGCTGGTCCGCCGCAAACGCCTACCTGCGCCCCGCGATGGCGACCGGACGGCTGCGGCTGATCCGCGGTCTTGCACAACGGGTCGTTTTCGATGGCGATCGGGCTGTTGGTGTCGAGATCCAACGAGGCCGGGCGACCAAGGTCGTTCGCGCGCGGTCAGAAGTGATCCTGTCGGCCAGTTCGATCAACACGCCGAAACTGCTGATGCTGTCGGGGATCGGGCCTGCCGATCATCTGCGCGATCAGGGTATCGCCGTCCGCGCCGACCGGCCGGGTGTCGGCGCCAATCTGCAGGATCATCTGGAGGTCTATATCCAGTATCGCGCCTCGCAGCCGATCACGCTTTATTCCTATTACAACATGTGGGGCAAAGGCCGCGTCGGTGCTGAATGGCTTCTGCGGCGCACCGGACTGGGCGCTTCGAACCAGTTCGAAAGCTGCGGTTTCATTCGCTCGTCCGATAAGGTGGACTACCCGGACATTCAGTATCACTTCCTGCCCCTTGCGGTCCGCTATGACGGCAAGTCCGCGGTCAAGGGACATGGCTTCCAGGCCCATGTTGGACCGATGCGGTCGAAATCGCGCGGACATGTCCGGCTGGCGTCGGCCGATCCTGCAGCGGCACCAGAGATCCGGTTCGACTACATGTCGCATCCCGACGACTGGGCAGAGTTTCGGGCCTGCATCCGCCTGACGCGGAAAATTTTCGACCAGCCTGCCTTCGATCCTTATCGCGAGGCGGAAATCCAACCCGGCCCGGACGTCCAGTCCGACGCCGAAATCGACGCGTTCATCCGCGAGCACGCCGAATCGGCCTATCATCCCTGCGGCACCGCGCGGATCGGTGCGACCGATGACGAGGCGGCCGTCGTCGATCCCGAACTGCGCGTGATCGGTGTCAGCGGATTGCGTGTGGCAGACAGTTCAGTCTTTCCGCGAATCACGAACGGCAACCTGAATGCGCCGTCGATCATGGTCGGCGAGAAGGCTGCGGATCACGTTCTGGGGCAGGGGATGCTAGAATCGGGCCTGCCGGCAGCAGGGACTTCGGAGGCTGCGGAATAGAGGTTTCGCCCCATTGTCGCGACGCGGATTGACCGCAAGACAATTGCATCGATGCGTGGAATGATTTCCCATCGCGGGCGGGCGAACTGCCGACTAGAGGCTTTGCCTTTGCGGTGATGAGCGTCTTCGCCTTAAGCACCGGCTCACATACGCGCTGATCCGAAAATCGGATCAACGGGCTTCGCGTATCAGCCGCCGGTATGGCTCATGTGACGGGTCATCTGGCCGCCGACCTTCTGACGGGAATAATCGAAGTCGTGGCCTTTGGGCTTGCGCGCGATGGCCGCACGGATCGCATCGCGTACGGGCGCGTCGTCCTCGCTCGCGCGCAGGGGTGCACGCAGGTCAGCCATGTCTTCCTGCCCCAGGCACATGTAGAGCTCGCCTGTGCAGGTCAGCCGAACGCGATTGCAGCTTTCGCAGAAATTGTGCGTCAGCGGCGTGATGAACCCGATCTTCTGCCCGGTTTCCTGCAGGCGGACATAGCGTGCGGGTCCGCCCGTCCGTTCAGCAAGATCGATCAGCGTGAAACGTTCAGCCAGACGTGCACGAAGATCGCTGAGCGGCCAATACTGATCCAACCGGTCCTCTTCGCCCAGATCACCCATCGGCATGACTTCGATGAAGGTCAGATCGTGCCCTTCGGCCTCGCACCAGGCGACCAGATCAAAAAGCTCGGCTTCGTTGAAACCTTTCAACGCGACGGTGTTGATCTTGATCCGCATTCCGGCGCGCTTGGCGGCTTCGATCCCTTTCAGAACTTGCGGCAGCCGTCCCCAGCGGGTGATCGACGCGAACTTGTCGGGATCGAGCGTATCGAGCGACACGTTGATCCTGCGCACACCACAATCGGCCAACTCGTCAGCAAACCGCGAAAGCTGGCTGCCATTGGTGGTCAGCGTCAGTTCGTCCAGTCCGTTGCCAAGATGGCGCGACATCTGACGGAAAAAGCCCATGATGCCGCGACGGACCAGCGGCTCGCCGCCGGTAATCCGCAGCTTGCGGACGCCTAGGCCGACGAAAGCCGAACACATCCGGTCAAGCTCTTCCAGCGTCAGCAGATCGGCTTTGGGCAGGAACTGCATGTGCTCGGCCATGCAATAGGTGCAGCGGAAATCGCAACGGTCAGTGACCGACACCCGCAAGTAGGTGATCGGGCGCGCGAATGGATCGATCAGGGGCGCGGTGTCCAGCATGTCAGGAATGTAGGGGCGTGTCGGGCGGGGCACAAGCCGCAGCTGATCACGCAACCGTCCATGGACCGGGGGAAAACCCGCCGCTAGCCTTCGCGCAACCAGACCAAGGAGCGTTCCATGAATGCCAATCGCCTCGTCCCGATCCTCGCCGCCTCGCTCGCGCTCGGCGCGTGCAGCCAGATGATGCAGCAGGGGACCAGCGCAGCCCGCAACGGCGCCCCGTTGGGAACCACCGCGCCGGAGGTCACGGAAGATACGCCAGAGGCGATTCGCGCCGCCGCCGCCGTCACGCGCGCGCCGGCACCGCGGCCATCTGCGCGTGCGACGGCAGCGCAGCTTGATACCACCACGGCAGAGCAGAGACAGGCCGCTGCAACCCCGGCTACGGCGGCCGAGACGCGGCTCGGCACCACCGTCGCCTCGCTGGGCGACGCGACCCAGCCCGGATTCTGGATTAAGACGCCCTTGGTCAACGAAGCGGGGGTCGGGCGCATCGTCAATCCCGCGAACGGCAGGTCGGCCCAGGTCGATCTGCTTCCGCTGGGGGGGGCGGCCAGCGCTGGCAGCCAGGTGTCGCTTCCGGCGCTGCAATTGCTCGGGATCTCGCTGACTGACCTGCCCACGATCGAGGTCTATCGCTTGTAATTCAGGCGATTCACAGACAGCGGGCGGGGTCAGTCGAAAGCCACCGCCTTGTTCGGTCCAAGCCCGCTCGTGCGGCCTATTTCCCTTAGCGCTTGCGCGACCGGAACATTCAGACGGGGCGGCAACTGGCGCGGCAGCGCGGTCATGCCCGCAAGTCCAAGGACATCGCCGTCATAGATTTCGTCAGCCTGCGGCAAAAGCCGGTCGACGGACGCACAATTCCACTCGCGATGGGCGTCGTCGGCGATCAGAGGTTCGCGCGCACCGGGGATGAACAGGCATAGTTGCGCACCGAAACTGTTAGAGGGACGGATGATCCAACGGCCCCGCATCGCGCGGTCCCGCCGTGGCTGGGCAAGGACGACTCGGCCGTCCGGCGCCAGATAGTAATATTCCGTGCCGACCGGCGGGCTGAACAGTTTCAGCGTTGTGCCAGTCAGAAAGGCCGCGGTCAGCGCCGGATGTGCCGCGAGCGTTGCGGCGCGCTTGTCACCCTCGCCCGGCGGGGCGCCGCAGGCGGACAGGGCGCACAACATGACGGCGATCGTTGCGAAACGAAACATGGGTCGGCCAATTCCTTCGAGGGGCGCGGTACCGCGTGTTCGCAAGCGATATGAGGCCGCCTGTCACGCGTCAAGGACAGGCGGCAGTCCGGACTGCCGGACGACCCAAACAGAAAGGCCGCATCAGCAGGATGCGGCCCTCTTCCATGCGTGTCGCAGGACGCCCGATCAGAGCGTGTCGAGTGCCTCGACCGCCTTTTCCAGATCTTCCTTGCTCACCGTCTTGTCCTCGACCTTCGCGGTTTCGGCGATGTGATCGACGACCTTGTCCTCGAAGATCGGGGCGCGCAGCTGCTGCTGGATCTGCGGGTTCTTCTGGACATAGTCGAAGAACTCACGCTCCTGACCCGGATATTGACGGGCCTGCGTCAGCACGGCCTGGGTCATTTCCTGATCGGTGACCTTCACCTCGGCCTTCTGGCCGATGTCGGCCAGCAGCAGGCCAAGCCGCACGCGGCGCTCGGCCAGCGACTTGTGCTCGTCGGTCGGCTCGATGCTGCCGTGGTTGTGGCCGTGCTCTTCGGGGTGCTCTTCGTGCCACAGCTGATGCGCGATCTGATGCGCCTCGGCCTCGACCAGCGATTCCGGCAGGTCGAATTTCACCTGATCGTCCAGCTGGTCCAGAAGCGCGCGCTTCATCACCGCGCGGCTGGCACCGGCATATTCGGCCTCGAGCCGTTCCGAGATCTGCTCTTTCAGCTTGTCGAGGCTTTCAGCGCCGAATTTCTTCGCCAGCTCGTCGTCGATCTCGGCGGGTTTCGGCTCCTGTACCGCTTTCACCTTGGTCTCGAAAACGGCATCCTTGCCCTTCAGAACCGGGTGACCGTAATCCTCGGGGAAGGTGACCTTCACCTCGATGTCGTCACCGGCCTTGGCGCCCAGAAGCTGATCCTCGAAGCCGGGGATGAAGCTTTTCGACCCCAGCACCAGCGGGTAATCCTCGGCGGTGCCGCCTTCAAACGCTTCGCCGTCGACCATGCCCTTGAAGTCGATGACAACGCGGTCGCCGTCTTTCGCCTTCGAGCCTTTCTTGCGGTCCTCGAAGTTCTGGGCGTTCTTGGCCAGGTTCTCCAGCGCCTCGGTCACGGCCGCGTCCTCGGCCGTCACCGTCAGGCGTTCCAGCTTGATCTTGGTCAGGTCGAATTCCGGGATCTCGGGCAGCGCCTCGTACTCGACGTTGACGACGACGTCGTCGCCTTCCTTCCAGGATTCACCACCCTGCATCTCGACCTTGGGCTGGGTCGCCGGGCGGTCGCCCGAGCTTTCAAGATGGTTACGCAGCGCATTGTCGATCGCCTGCTGCATCGCATCGCCCAGCACGCGCGGGCCGAACTGCTTTTTCAGCATCGCCATCGGGACCTTGCCCTTGCGGAAGCCCTTCATCTCGACCTCGGGCTGAGCCTCGCGCAGCTTCTGATCGACCTCGGCTGCCAGATCGGCGGCGGGCAGGGTGAAGCGGTAGCCGCGCTTCAGACCTTCGTTCTGCGTTTCTTCGACCTGCATCGTCATCCCTTCATCTCGTCATCTGGTGCGGGTGGAGGGACTTGAACCCCCACGCCTTGCGGCGCCAGAACCTAAATCTGGTGCGTCTGCCAATTTCGCCACACCCGCAATATCAAACGGGCGGACCGGGAGGCCCGCCGCGCAAATTCCGCGCCGTCTTAGCAAAGGCCGAAGTCGGGTGCGAGGGGATTCTTGGCACGCGTTCCAGACGGATCGGGCCAGCGCAACGGCAGCGCGCGTTGCGCGGCAATGCTTCGCAACACGCAATTTCCCGTGAGTACGTTTGGGCCAGCAAATGCTGCGTACGACGTGTCACAGCCCGTACACCGGGCGTACACAGCCTGTACACAACCTGTACACAGCTCACGCGCGGTGCTCGCGGCGATTGCGCAACGAAACGGGGTTCAGAGGCCAAGATCGCGGAACAGAGCGGGAATCTGCTCGGGCAGGTCGTCGGCGATCAGGCCGGGACCGAAGCGGCGCGCTGCGGCCGCGTGAAGCCACGCGCCTGTGGCCGCGGCGTCCAGTGGCGGCAGGCCGCGGGCGAGAAGGCCGGTGATGATCCCCGCCAGAACGTCGCCCGATCCTGCGGCGGCGAGCCAGGGGACGTCGAAGGCGGAATGGCGGCGGACGCGGCCATCGGGGTGGGCGATGATGGTCAACGGACCTTTCAGCAGAACCGTCGCGCCGGTGCGCAGTGAAGCGTCCCTGACCCGCGCGATCCGGTCGTCCTGTTCGATTCGTGCGAGGCCGTCGCCCAGGTCAGGGAAGAGGCGGCGGAATTCCCCTTCGTGCGGCGTCAGGACGCAAAGTTCATGGAGACCGTCGAAACCCGCCCGGCTCAGGGCCGAGAGGGCGTCGGCGTCCAGAAGCGTGGTGAGACCCGCATCCAGCACGACAGGAAGCAGGTCGGCCGCACGCTTTATTCCGCAACCGGGGCCGAGGCAAAGCGCGTCGATGCGCGCATCCCGCAGCAGGTCGATCACTCCGGACGCGTCGTCTACGCCGCGTCGCATCAGCGCATCTGGCGGACCGGCATGTTCGATCAGCGAGGATCCCGGCGGGCCGAGCGTGACCAGCCCGGCGCCGACGCGCAGCGCTGCCCGGGCGGAAAGCCGGGCGGCGCCGCCATGGCCGACGCCGCCCGCGATCACCAGCGCATGGCCATGATCGTATTTGTGTCCCTGACCCTTGGTCAGAGCGGCGATGGCGGTCGCGTGGTCGACCCCGTCTGTCGCCGCGTCGCTGTTGCCGGACACCGGCGTTCTCCCTTGGCTGGTTCTGCCCGGTTCTGGGCTGCGGTCAGTCCATTCTGACCCGATCGTGGTGAACGGCAAGCGGTTCGGTCGCGGTTCGGTTCGACAGGAAATCGGGTCGAGGCTTCGACGCCGCGAAAGGCGCCTGCGCCGCGTTCGACACCGCGTTATAGACGAAGAACGCGTTTGAACGCGGGAACGGCGTCACATTCCCGTTCGAGGCGTGGAGCGTGTTGCATTCGAAGAAAATCACCGTGCCTGCCGGTCCGGTCGCCGCATCCAGCCCGGCCTCGGCGACCAGCCGTTCCAGCATGTCGGTCGAGGGAACGCCGGTCTGCTGCTTCTTCAGGCTGGTTTCATGGTTGTCGTCGGGCGTCTCGCCCTGACAGGCGATGAACTGACGGTGCGATCCGGGGATCAGCATCAGCGGACCGTTCAGCGCGGAATTGTCGGTCAAGAGGACCGAGGCCGAGACGGCGCGCATCCGCGGCAGCCCATCTTTCGCATGCCAGGTCTCGAAATCGGAATGCCAGTAGAACTCCTTGCCGGTGAAGCCGGGTTTGTAGTTCAGCCGGCTCTGATGCAGGTAGACCTCGTCGCCAAGCAGGAAGCGTGCCGTATCGGCGAGGCGCGCATCGCGTGCCAGCCGCGAGAAGACCGGGCTGTGATCGTCCAGCCGGAACAGCGTCCGCACCTCGTCTGTGCCGGGCTCGGTGACCAGATCCTCGGGGCGGATTCCCGCGGCGTTGTTGCGGATCCGGGTCGAGGCGGCGATCAGGGTCTCGACCTCTTCAGGGGTGAAGAGATCGTTCCGGATCAGGTAGCCTTTCTGGTCGTAATGATCGGCCTCGGCACGCGAGATCGGTGCATCGGGGGACCAATCGGACCAGATCACAGGGTCGCGGCGCGGCATGGTGTGTTCCGCATCGCGCAATCGGGTGGGGTAATCGTCTTGTGGCGCGACAAGCCTTTCCTCATCGATGAGAGTCATGGTGTTGCTCCGTTTTACTAATGGTTTGCAGTCGCGATGGACCGCGCTGCGATGCCACCGTTCAGGTCTTGGACCAGACGGTGGCGATGGATCCAGGCAAGCCTGCGAGGTTTATGAAAACCGAACCTTATCAAAGGTATTGTGCGCAGAACCTGTTCCAGCGTGCCCCCTACCTCGTGAAGGCGGGGTTCGAATACAACCCTTGCGGGGCGAGGATTAACGAAGATCAGATGGGTGGGCCGTCAAGGGTGCCACCAGATCCGTCCGGCGATTCCGCGTGGCGCGTTGCGGGTCGCCGTCAGACCGTCGATGATGAGATGCGCGCTGAATGCCCGGGTCACGCTTGCATAATAAACGGGCAGAAAGCCGAAAAGTTAGTCATAATTTGCGCGCGAACCGCTTCTATGCTTATCAGCAAGGCGCCTTCCATTGTCCACCGTCCCCAAACCCGCCAATCAGGCTGCAGACAAGCCGCGAGGAAGGATCAGACGCGATGAAGAAGATCGAGGCGATCATCAAGCCGTTCAAGCTGGACGATGTGAAGGAGGCCTTGCAGGAGGTCGGCGTTCAGGGTCTGTCGGTCACCGAGGTCAAAGGGTTCGGTCGCCAGAAGGGGCACACGGAACTTTACCGCGGCGCCGAATACATCGTCGATTTCCTGCCCAAGGTGAAGATCGAGATGGTGCTGCCCGACGATCAGGTCGAGGCCGCGATCGAGGCGATCGTCGGCGCTGCGCGCACCGAAAAGATCGGCGACGGCAAGATCTTCGTCCTGCCCGTCGAGCAGGCGATCCGCATTCGCACTGGCGAAACGGGCGACGACGCGGTCTAAACGTCGCCAGAGTTACGCTTCACGTTTCAGGTCCGGGCCCCTGCGGTCCCGGGCCGCTCTTACGAAGAAAGGGAAGAGATGAAAGTCAAGGATGTCATGGACCTGATGAAGTCGGAGGAAGTCGAATATGTCGACGTCCGCTTCACCGATCCCAAGGGCAAGCTGCAGCACGTCACGCTGATCGTGGACGAGGTCGACGAGGACTTCTTCGAGGAAGGCTTCATGTTCGACGGCAGCTCGATCGCCGGCTGGAAGTCGATCGATCAGTCCGACATGAAGCTGATCCCCGATCCGGCCAGCGCCTATATCGACCCGTTCTACGCCGAAAAGACGCTGTGCGTGCATTGCAACGTGGTCGAGCCCGACACGGGCGAGCCCTATGCCCGCGACCCGCGCGGCACCGCGGTCAAGGCGGAAGCCTATCTGAAGTCCTCGGGCATCGGCGATGCGGCCTATTTCGGCCCCGAGGCCGAGTTCTTCCTGTTCGACGACGTGAAATATGCGGTCACGCCGCAGAAGGTCGGTTTCGAGATCGACGCCGCCGCCGCCGCCTGGAACACCGATTCCGAATACGAGATGGGCAACCAGGGACACCGTGCCGGCCACAAGGGCGGCTATTTCCCGGTCAACCCGGTCGATGAGGCGCAGGACATCCGCGGCGAGATGCTGTCCACGATGAAGCGGATGGGCATCAAGGTCGACAAGCACCACCACGAGGTCGCGACCTGCCAGCACGAGCTGGGGATGATCTTTGGCGGCATGGTCGAACAGGCCGACAACATCCAGAAATACAAGTACGTGATCCACAACGTGGCCCACGCCTACGGCAAGTCGGCGACCTTCATGCCGAAGCCGATGAAGGGCGACAACGGTTCGGGGATGCACGTCAACATGTCGATCTGGAAGGACGGCAAGCCGCTGTTCGCGGGCGACAAGTATGCCGATCTGAGCCAGGAAGCCCTGTGGTTCATCGGTGGCGTCCTGAAGCACGCCAAGGCGCTGAACGCGCTGACCAACCCCGCGACCAACAGCTACAAGCGCCTGATCCCGGGCTTCGAGGCCCCCGTTCTGCGCGCCTATTCGGCCCGCAACCGGTCGGGCTGCGTGCGGATTCCGTGGACCGAAAGCCCGAAGGCCAAGCGCGTCGAGGCCCGCTTCCCCGATCCCTCGGCCAACCCGTATCTGTGCTTTGCGGCGCTGCTGATGGCCGGTCTGGACGGGATCAAGAACAAGATCGATCCGGGCCCCGCATCGGACAAGGACCTCTACGATCTGCCGCCGGAAGAACTGGCGGAAATCCCGACCGTCTGCGGCAGCCTGCGCGAAGCGCTGGAAGAGCTGGAGAAGGACATGGACTTCCTGCTGGCGGGCGACGTGTTCACCCGCGACCAGCTGGAAGGCTACATGGCGCTGAAATGGGAAGAGGTCTATGCCTACGAGCACACGCCTCACCCGATCGAATACCAGATGTATTACAGCGTCTGAGAAGACCGGGACAGGATCAGGGAAAGGGCGCCGCAATGGCGCCCTTTTTCGTACGGGCCGGCGGCTCACGATGTTGTGCCCGCGATCGGGGGCGACCTGCGTTAAGGTTGAGCCTCCCACGCCAGAAGGAGATCGCGCCATGCGCCTGCCATTCCACGATCGCCGCAGCTTCATCCTCGCCACGGGGGTGACGGGCCTTGGTCTCGCTTTGGGCTCCGGACCGGCCCTCGCCGCGCAGGGGCTGCCGCCGACCGAAAGCATGCGTGGCGGGTCGAACAATTATCGTCCGAATGCCCCGCTGGTGGACAGGCTGGGGTCGGGCTTCGTCATGTCAGGCACGGTGCGTCGCGCCGGCGACGGTGCGCCGCTGGAGGGCGTTCGCATCCAGATCTGGGCCGCGACGACGCTGGGCGGCGAGCGCGAGCCGCGCAACCATGGCAGCGTCCTGACCCGCGCCGATGGCAGTTTCCGTCTGGAGATGGAGCAGATCGTGCCAAATTTCGGCCAGCCGCACGCGCATCTGGCCTATGACGACGGCGCCTTCGAAACCGTCTTCCTGCGCCCGGTGATGCCAAGCGCTTCTGACACGTCGCTGTCGGCCGATTTCGTGCTGCAGCCGGTCTGAGCCCGAAACGTCATGGACCGCAGGCTGATCGTCGTTGCGGCGTTCACGCTGATCGCCGTTGCGGTGGCGTTGGCGGCGCGCAGTCCGTATCTGGCCTATCGCGATCCGATCTATATCATCGCCGGGTTCGCGGGGATTATCGGTCTGGGGATCATGGTGATCCAGCCGCTGATGGCCTACAGGCTGGGGATCACGCGGCGGCTGGCCTGGCATCGATGGTTGGGCGCCGCGATTCTTGTCTGCATTGGCGTCCATATCGGCGGGCTTTTCATCACCAGCCCCTACGACACGCTCGACGCACTAACGCTTGCCTCACCCACGCCTTTTTCGGTCTACGGGGTCATCGCCACGGCCGCGGCCATCGCCACGGCCTTGCTGATGCTTGCGCGGCGCAGCCTCGCCTATTCGCGGTGGCGTCTTGTCCATAATGCGTTGGCCGTGGTGATCGTCCTGTCCACGATCATTCACGCGGTCCAGATCGAAGGCGCGATGGAGGTGGCTTCGAAATGGCTGCTGTCAGCCGCCGCGTTGGCTGCGACGGGATACGCGATCTGGCGCGTCCATCTGAGCCGCCGTCGCGCGGGATGAGAGGGTAGGGCGGCGCCAGGCCGCCCCACCGAATATCAGGCTGCGTCGGCGTCCGCGAGGCTCGGGTAATCCGTGTAGCCCTTGGCGCCGCCGCCGTAGAAGGTCTCGGGGTGCTGTTCGTTCAGCGGCTTGCCCTCGCGCAGGCGGGCGGGAAGGTCCGGCGTCGCGATGAAGTCGCGGCCGAAGCCCACCGCGTCGGCGCGGCCTTCCTCGACGATGCGGGCGGCGCTTTCGGGGGTGAATCCTTCGTTTGCGATGACCGGGCCGCCGAAAGCCTCGCGGATGGCGGGCAGCAGGCTGTCTTCGCCTTCATGTTCGCGCAGCATCAGGAAGGCGACGCCGCGGTCGCGCATCGCGCGGGCCACGTAGGTGAACAAGGCGTGCGGATCGCTGTCGCCCATGTCGTGACTGTCGCCGCGCGGGGCAAGGTGCAGCCCGACGCGGTCAGCGCCCCAGACCTCGATCAGGGCATCGATTACTTCGATCAGCAGGCGCGCGCGATTTTCGATCGAGCCGCCATAGCGGTCCTCACGCCGGTTCACGCTGTCCTGCAGGAACTGGTCGATCAGGTAGCCATTGGCGCCGTGCAGCTCGACCCCGTCGAAGCCGGCGGCCTTGGCGCGTTCTGCACCCGCCCGATAAGCCGCGACGATGCCCGGGATTTCCGCCGTCTCGAGCGCACGCGGGGTCACATAGGCTTTCTTGGGCCGAACGAGGCTGACATGCCCCTCGGGTTGAAGCGCACTGGGCGCGACGGGCGTTTCGCCATCGAGGAACATCGGGTCGGAGATGCGACCGACATGCCAGAGTTGAAGGACGATCCGTCCGTCGTTGGCGTGAACGGCATCGGTGATCGTGCGCCAGCCCTCGACCTGATCGTCGTTCCAGATGCCGGGCGTGTCGGCATAGCCGACGCCTTGCGGCATGACACTGGTCGCCTCGGTCAGGATCAGGCCGGCACCGGCCCGCTGAGCGTAATATTCCGCCATCATGGCGTTCGGGACGCGCGTGGCGCCGGCGCGGCTGCGGGTCAGCGGCGCCATCACGACGCGGTTCGGCAGCGTCAGCGCGCCAAGGGTCAGGGGCGTGAAAAGCGTTGGCATGGCATTGTCCTAGTCTGCTTACCCGATCGACCTAAGCCGCCCGGGCGCCCAGACAATTGCGTCGCGCGCATGGCCATCATGCGCCTGCCGCAAGACCGGCGTCAGCGTCGGGTGCTGAGAAGCCCCATCACATCCTTGGTTTCTTCCAGGATCGGACGTGCGATGGCTTCGGCCCGGTCGGCGCCATCACCCAGGATGCGGTCGATTTCGGCCGGGTCCGACATCAGCTCGGACATCTTCGCGGTGATCGGCGACAAAGCCGCGACCGCCACCTCGGCCAGCGCGGGCTTGAAGGCGCCGAAGCCCTGACCCTCGAACCGCGAAAGGATCTGGTCGGGCGTCTCATCGCTGAGCGCGGCATAGATGTTGACGAGGTTCTTCGCCTCTGGCCGGTCTTTCAGCCCGTCCATGCTGCCGGGCAGTGGATCGGCATCGGTGCGCGCCTTGCGGATCTTCTGCGCGATCGTGTCGGCGTCATCGGTCAGGTTGATGCGGCTGGCATCCGACGGGTCGGATTTCGACATCTTCTTGCTGCCGTCGCGCAGGGACATGACGCGGGTCGCGACACCCTCGATCAGCGGCTGCGTGATCGGAAAATGCTCGACGCCGTAATCGTGGTTGAACTTCGCCGCGATGTCGCGGGTCAGTTCCAGATGCTGCTTCTGGTCCTCGCCCACCGGCACCGCCGTCGCGCGATAGGCCAGAATGTCCGCCGCCATCAGCGCCGGATAGGCCAGCAGCCCGAGGCTGGCATTCTCGCTGTTCTTGCCCGCCTTGTCCTTGAATTGCGTCATTCGGTACATCCAGCCGACGCGCGCGACCGTGTTGAACAGCCACGCCAGTTCGGCATGGGCGCTGACCTGGCTCTGGTTGAACAGGACGGAACGCGCCGGATCCACGCCCGCGGCCATGAACGCCGCCGCGGCTTCGCGGATGCGGGCGCGCAGAACCTCGGGATCCTGCCAGACGGTGATCGCGTGCAGGTCCACGATGCAATAGATCGTCTCGGCCTCGCCGCCCTGCAGTTCGGCGAACCGTTTCAGCGCGCCGAGGTAATTGCCCAGCGTCAGGCCGCCCGAAGGCTGGATCCCCGAAAAGATGCGCGGGGTGAAGCGCGAAGTCTGGGTCTCGGTCATCTCTCGCCTGCTTGGAAACGCGGTCGATTTCGCTTATCCGCTGGCCCGGACAGACGCAACCTTGGGGCCGCGCCATGCGTGAAGGCATGCACGAATCGCCGTTCAACAGCCTGCCCGCCGTGGTCTGGTTGCTGGCCTTGCCGGTGATCGCGTCCGAGGCGCTGTTCGCGTTGGGCAGCATTGGCCTGATCGGCGGCGCCGAGGGCGTGGGTCTGCGGCTAAGCGCGATCCAAGCCGCGGCCTTCGCGCCCCAGCAGATCGCCTATCTGTGGTCCACGGGCCAGTTCGAGCCTGCCATCGCCTATCGCCTTCTGACCTATCCGTTCATCCACGGCTCGCCCATTCAGGCGGTGTTCGTCGTCGTCTTCACGCTGGCCCTTGGCAACATGGTGGCGACGCGGCTGCGCCCCTGGTCGATCGTCGCGCTGTATCTCGGCTCGGCCGTCGGCGGGGCGCTGGTCCATACCATCGTCGCGGGTGCGATCGGTGCAGGGCCGCAACTGCTGATCGGCGGCTATCCGGCGGTCTATGGATTGGTCGGCGGCTTCACCTTCCTGCTGTGGACCCGTCTGGCGGCGGAAAACGCCAACCGGTTCCGCGCCTTCACGCTGATCGGCGCATTGCTGGCGTTTCAGCTGATCTTCGCGGTCGTGGCGCGCGACGCGAGCTTGTCCTGGGTGGCCGAGATCGCGGGGTTCGCGACCGGCTTCCTGCTGAGCTTCGTGCTGGTCGATGGCGGCTTTGCGCGTGTCCTGCAACAGTTTCGTCAGCGCTGAGGCACCCGCGGAACGCACCGGAGTGTCACGGAGTTTTCGCTTTACATAAGCCGGTATAGCCCACAGGATGTTGTATAGGGGCCGGTGAGCAACGCCGGGTCTAGAGGCAGCGTCAAGACAAGACATCGGGGGCAACCCGATCACCAAGGCAACGAGGCAGCGCGCAGGAGAGAGCCATGGCTCAGACCGACCATTTCATCCCCAGCGACGAGATTCATCCGATCGACATCGCCGAATCCGTCGCTCATCACCATGCCTGGGATTTCGATCGTCTGGCCGATGACCAGATCGCCGTGGTGATCGAGGGGCAATGGCGCAGCTATTCCCTGACGCTGGCCTGGTCTGCGCGCGAAGAGGTGCTGCGTTTGATCTGCACCTTCGACATGGACCCGCCCGAAGGCCGCATGGCCGAGCTTTACGAGACACTGAACCTTGCCAACGATCAGGTCTGGGACGGCGGCTTCACCTATTGGCCGGCGCAGAAACTCATGGTCTGGCGCTATGGTCTGGTTCTCGCAGGCGATGCCATCGCCTCGATCGAGCAGATCGACGCGATGATCGGCAACGCGCTGGACGGATGCGAGCGGTTCTACCCCAGCTTCCAGATGGCTGCCTGGGGCAATGCCACCCCCGAGGCCGCGCTGGACATCGCTTTGGGCGAGGCCTACGGACGAGCCTGAGGGCGCGTGCGCCCGGCCGGGGAGGGCGCAGATCCATGAATGATTTCGCGAGCTTGAACGAGCGCGGCCTGGTCTTGGTCGGCTGCGGGCGCATGGGCGGCGCGATGCTGAAGGGCTGGCTGGCCCGCGGACTAGGGCCCGAGGCGGTCACCGTGATCGATCCCAACATTGCGGATGAATGGCAGGGCAGGGGCTTGCGGCTGAACACGGCCCTGCCCGACGACCCGGCGGTGATGGTGATCGCGGTCAAGCCGCAGATGATGGCCGATGCGCTTGGCGCGATGCCGAAGCTGGATGGAGCGCTGATCGTCTCGGTCGCGGCCGGGACGCTGATCGCCGCGTTGGAGGCCGCGTTTCCGGGCGCGCCCGTGGTCCGTGTGATGCCGAACACGCCGGCGGCGATCGGGCAGGGGATCTCGGCCCTGGTCGGCAATGCGCAGGCAACCGACGACGATCTGGCGCTGGCCGAAACGCTGATGGCCGCCGTCGGTCGTGTCGTCCGGCTGGAGGGCGAGGATCAGATGGATGCCGTCACCGCGCTGTCGGGCAGCGGCCCGGCTTACGTCTTTCACATGATCGAGGCGATGGCCGCAGCGGGTGAAGCCGAAGGATTGCCACCGGCCTTGGCGCTGGATCTTGCGCGGGCGACTGTCGCGGGCGCAGGCGCGCTGGCGGTCCATGCGGACGAGGACCCGGCCGTGCTGCGTGCCAACGTCACGTCGCCGGGCGGCACCACCGCAGCGGGGCTGGAGCAGTTGATGAACGCCGAGAACGGACTGCCGCCGCTGATGAGGCGCACCGTCGCCGCAGCCGCTGCGCGTGGACGGGAACTGGGCCGATGACCATTCCTTTCGAGGATTTCCAGAAAGTCGATGTCCGCGTGGGCACGATCACCCGCGCTGAGCCGTTCCCCGAGGCGAAGAAGCCCGCGATCAAGCTGTGGATCGATCTGGGTGAATTGGGTGAGCGCAAGTCCTCGGCGCAGATCACCCGGCATTATGACCCGGCCACGCTGGTCGGACGTCAGGTGCTGTGCGTCGTGAACTTTGCCCCGCGCCAGATCGGCCCGTTCATGTCCGAGGTTCTGGTGCTGGGCCTGCCCGATGCTCAAGGCGAGGTGGTGCTGGTCGGGCCCGATCAGAATGTCCCCGATGGTGGAAGGATGCATTGATGAAAGTACTGGTGACCCGGCCGATGACCGAAGCCGTGACGCAGGCTCTGCAATCGCGTTTCGAGGCGACGTTCCGCGACAACACGCCGCTGAGCGTGGATGAAGCCCGTCAGGCGCTGGCCGAGTATGACGTCATCATGCCGACGCTGGGGGACGCCTTTTCAGCTGCGGCGTTCGAGGGCGGCGAGCCCCGGTGCAAGCTGCTGGCGAATTTCGGGGCGGGCTACAACCATATCGACGTCAAGGCGGCACGCGACGCAGGCGTCGCGGTCACGAATACCCCGGGTGTGGTCACGGATGCGACGGCAGATATCGCGATGACACTGCTTCTGATGACCGCCCGCCGGGCGTCGGAAGGCGAGCATATTCTTCGCGCAGGCGAATGGAGCGGCTGGAACCCGACGCAATTGCTGGGCAGCCACGTCACCGGCAAGACGGTCGGGATTATCGGCATGGGCCGGATCGGCAAGGCGATCGCACGGCGCTGTCACTACGGTTTCGGCATGGACGTGGTGTTCTTCAACCGCTCGAAAGTCTCGTCGCTTGACCTGCCGGCGCGCCAGATGCCGGAGCTGCTGGATATGCTGCAGGCGGCCGATTTCGCCGTCGTCTCGGTTCCCGGCGGCGCGGGCACCCATCGCCTGATCGGCGCGCAGGAACTGGAGGCCCTTGGCCCCAGATCGCACCTGATCAACATTGCGCGGGGTGACGTCGTGGACGAGGCTGCCCTGATTCATGCCTTGGAGACCGGCGTGATCGCGGGCGCGGGTCTTGATGTCTATGAGCGAGAGCCGGTCGTGCCCGAGGCGCTTCGCGCGCTTTGGAACGTCAGTCTGCTGCCGCATCTGGGGACCGCCGCCGAAGAGGTTCGGAGCGCGATGGGCATGCGTGCGATGGGCAATATCGTCGCGCTGGACGAGGGCACGCCACTGCCCGACGCGGTCAACTGAAATCCGCTCGCGGCCCGCGCTTCGCGGGAACCGCTTCCGGCGTCTGATCGTTATCCTGTCATAGCAGAAAGGAGACTGCACATGAACTGGGATATCGTTCAAGGCAAGTGGAAGCAGCTCAAGGGCGCCGCACAGGACAAGTGGGGCGATCTGACCGACGACGAGTTCGACAAGGTCGAAGGCAACCGTGAGCGTCTGGCCGGTAAGCTCCAGGAAAAGTATGGCTGGAGCAAGGACGAAGCGGAAAAGCAGATCGACGATTTCGCGCGCGATTCCGAGCGTTACTGATCTGGATCGATACGACTTGTGGCAAGGGGGCTTTCGAGCCCCCTTTTCATTTGCGCCCTTTGCGGCTTGTTTGATGATATGAACGATCTGGAACAACGCGCCATGGCGATGATTGAAGCGGGGATCGCGGCCGCCGATCCCGAAGACTGTGTCGCGCGGCATCTGCCCGCCGTTGTCGAAGGCACCGACGCCGGTGATTGGCATATCATCGCGATCGGCAAGGCAGCGCGTGCCATGTCGCATGCGGCGCTGAAGATCCTTCCCGTCGCCGAAACGCTGATCGTGACAAACAGCGGGAATGACGCTCCGCTCGACGGCGCGCGCATCATGGTGGCGGGGCATCCCGTTCCGGACGCTGACGGCGAGGCGGCCGCACTGGCGGTCGAGACGATGCTGGCCGGCGTCGGTCAGGGCGAGTGCGTGCTCGCGCTGATCTCGGGCGGCGGCTCTGCGATGTTGCCCGCGCCTGTCGCCGGATTGGACCTGTCAGACAAGCAGGCGGTCAACCGCCTGCTTCTGGCATCGGGGGCCGACATCACGACCACGAACCTGATCCGACAGTCCCTGTCGCGGCTGAAGGGCGGCGGTTGGCTGCGTCTTTCGAAAGCGCCAATCACCAGCCTGATCCTCTCTGATGTGCCCGGCGACGATCTGCGCGTGATCGCCTCGGGTGGGACGGTCGCACCGATCGGGACCATCGCCGAGGCAAAGGAAGCGGCGAAGGCGCTTGGCATCTGGGACGATCTGCCATCCGCTGCGCGGGATGCATTGTCGCGCGAGGAAGATCGCGGGGCGCTGCCCCCGACCAAGACCATTCTGGTAGGCTCCAACGCGCAGAGCGTCGCGGCCATGGTGGCCGCCGGCGCGACCGAGGCTGCGATGCCACTGACTGGCGACGTGGCCGATTGCGCGGCGGCGATGCTGGACGCAGTCGGCGATGTGCCGCCGGGCGGGGCACTGGCCTTCGGCGGGGAAACGACTGTGCGACTGACTGGCGACGGGATGGGCGGTCGAAACCAGGAACTGGCGCTGCGCTTTGCGCTTCTGGCTGAAGGGCGACTGGACGGCGACTGGCGGCTTGCCTGTGTGGGCAGCGACGGGCGCGACGGGCCGGGTGAAGCTGCGGGAGGGCTGGTCGGCCCGGACACGCCGGCGCAAATCCGTGCTGCCGGGATCGATCCCGACGATGCGCTGCGCCGCAACGATTCCACACCGGCGCTGCGGGCGGGAGACGCGCTGGTCACCATCGGGGCCACCGGAACCAACGTCGCCGATCTGGCAGTCTTCGTGCGGGCGGCGGCGCCGTGCTGATCGCCTATATCCAGAAGGGCAATCGCCTGCAGCCTGTCCCGCTTTCCGCGCTGGAACAGGCAGAGTGGATCGACCTGATGGCACCGACGGCCGAGGAAATCCGGCAGGTCGAGGCTTTGGGATTCGAGATCCCGTCGCTGGGCGACATGGAAGAGATCGAGTTGTCGAACCGCATCTACCACGAGGGGGCGACCGACTACATGACCGTCGTCTTGCCGGGCGAGACGGCGGGGGGTGCGCGTGCGGCGATGCCCGTCGCCTTCATCCTTGCGCCGGATCGGCTGCTGACGGTGCGCCACCACGCGCCGCGACCCTTCGCGACTTTTCCCGAACGGGCCGATCGCGCGATCCTTGGCTGTTCAAGCCCGGACCGTCTGTTCGTCGGCCTGATCGAGGAAGTGGTGGGCCGTCTCGCCGATCTTCTCGAAGGTTCACAGAACAAGCTCGAGACGATTTCGGACGTGATCTTTGCCAGCAATGGCGACACGCCCGACATGCGCGAGACACTTGTCGTGATCGGACGAGAATCGGCCATGATGTCTATGGTTCGGATCGGTCTGGTGTCGATCAGCCGCGCACTGGCTTTCTACACCGCCCGGTTGGAAGACAATCCCGATGCGCAGAAGCTGAAGGCGGCGGTCAAGGCGCAGCTGCGCGACATCCAGTCTGTCGAACTGCACGCAGACTTCCTGTCGGGTCGGGTCAGTCTGACGCTGGATGCGACCTTGGGGCTGATCAATCTGGAACAGAACGCGACGGTCCGCATCCTGTCCGTCGTCGCGGCCTTGTTCCTGCCGCCGACCTTGATCGCAAGCATCTACGGGATGAACTTCACCAACATGCCGGAACTGGATCAGCCTTGGGGCTACCCGATGTCGCTGGGCCTGATGGCAGGATCGGCGCTGCTGACCTTCCTGTTCCTGAAATGGAAAAAATGGATCTGAACGCGGCCTAGCCGTCGCGCAGAGAATCCAGCAGATCCAGCATTTCGGGCGGAATCTGATCTTCGCGCAGGCGATAGACATGCTGCCCGGACTGACGGTCGATCACCCGGATTTCGTAGGTCATCATGTCGGCGCCCCGCGCAGGTGCCTTGGCGCGGGCGAGACGGTCGAGATCCTGCGGTTCGAAATACTCGCAGATTTCCTTCTGCATCGAGGCGCTTTGCCGGTCCACGTCGATCCGCGTGTTCATCGCAGGCACGGCGATCCCGCCGAAGCCGCCGCTGGACGAGATTTCAATGATCATGGCAATGCATCCGGCCGCTGCGCAACTCATCGCGCAAAAGATAGGGCCGGACGCCGATCCGGGCAAGATCGCCGTTTGGACAGGTTTCGTTCGTCGAGGCCTCAGGCGGGCAGGCCGACCAGCTTCCAGGCGCGCCGAAGCATCGTCACCTCGTGGCTGCCTAGACCATAAAGCTCGATTGCGGCGGTCGCTGTCGCTTCGGACCATTCGGCGAAGGTGGCAAGCGGATTGTTCAGTTCCTGCAGCGCGCGGTACCAGATCTGACCGGGCTTTTCCCAGGCCGGACTGCCCAGATACTGGCAGTACAGATAGAAGGCATGGTTCGGGATGCCCGAATTGATGTGAACCCCGCCGTGATCGTCGGGCGTCGAAAGGTAGAAATCCATGTGATAGGGCTGCGGGTCCTGACCCAGCAGATCGTCGCGATAGGCTGTCCCGGGCGCCTTCATGCTGCGCAAACCGACGCCGTTGATGCCGGGCGCCAGGATGCCGCCGCCGATGATCCAGTCAGCCTCTGCCGGGCTCTGACCCAGGTGGCGCTGAACGGTGATCGCGGCGAAGACGTCCGACATGCTTTCGTTCAGCGCGCCTGACTGGCCTTCGTAGATCAGCCCGCCGGAATGCTGGGTCACGCCATGCGCCATTTCGTGGGCGATGACCGACAGGTCGATGAAGCTGCGGAAAAGCTTGCCGTCGCCGTTACCGTAGGCCATCTGGCTGCCGTCCCAGAAGGCGTTGTTGTAGTTCCGGCGGTGGTTCACCGTCGCGATCAGCGGCAAGCCGTTCCCGTCGAGCGAGTTGCGCTGGAAGCAATCGGCGTAAAGCGAGAACACGACTCCGGCGGCGTCGTAGGCCAGATCGGCCTCGGCATCACCGGTCTCGGGATCACCCTCGGCACGGACGAGCTTGCCCGGCAGGGTGGCCCGATGTTCACCGTCATGGATCCGGCGGTCGGGCGAAAAGGGCGAACGCTCACGCGTTCCTGACGATCGCCGCGTCAACGCCGCGACCTCACCCCGCGCCGGCGGTTCGACGGGGGGCGTCGCATGGTCCGAGCGGTCGTCGCGCAGCTTTTCGGATTGCTTCAGCAGGGTTCGGGCCATGTCGGCCATCTTGTCGTCGCCGCGCAGCGCCAGCACGCGCAGCATGTGCGGCGGCACGATGCAGTTCAGCGGATGAGGGCAGCCGGAAAGACACATGGTTCGAATCCTCTCGCTTGCGGAGGCTCACCCTAGCACAACCGAGCATTTGAACAAAAGGGGAACATTTGCCGTCAGTTCAAAGTCGGCGTTCGGTCAGCACCGTCAGTCGAGCCGTCGTCCGGACTTTTCGTCGAATCGGTGGAGGGCCTGCGCAGGCAGGGACATGTGAACCATGTCGGACAGTTCCGCCTGCGGTGACATGGTCACGGTCATCGGCTCACCGCCGACCTCGCCATGCACCAGACGCTGGGCGCCCAGCTCCTCGACCGCAGTGATTTTCATCGCGATGGGGCCGTCAGGCTCGATCACCAGATCCTCGGGGCGGAACCCCAGAAGACCTGCATGGGCGCTGCCCGGCAGCCGCGGAACCGCGCGGGCGGGGACGAGATTCATCGCGGGGCTGCCGATGAAGCCCGCGACAAAGGCAGAGGCCGGCTTGCGATAAACATCAAGCGGGGTGCCGATCTGTTCCACCTTGCCCATGTTGAGCACCACCAGCCGGTCAGCCAGCGTCATCGCCTCGAGCTGGTCGTGAGTGACGTAAAGGCTGGTCGTGGACAGCCGGCGCTGCAATTCCTTGATCTCCAGCCGCATTGCGACGCGCAGCTTGGCGTCGAGGTTCGACAGTGGCTCGTCGAACAGGAAGGCCGCTGGTTCGCGCACGATGGCGCGGCCCATCGCCACGCGTTGGCGCTGACCGCCGGACAGGGCGCGGGGCTTGCGATCCAGATAGGGCGCCAATTGCAGGATGCCCGCAGCTTCCTCGACCCGGCGGTTGATCTCGGCCTTGGGCGTGCGACGGTTCTTCAGCCCGTATTCCAGGTTCTGGCGCACCGACATGTGCGGGTAGAGCGCGTAGTTCTGGAACACCATCGCAATGTCGCGATCGGCCGGCTCGATCTCGTTGACGACGCGGTCACCGATACGGACTTCGCCTTCGGTGATCGATTCCAGCCCGGCAACCATGCGCAGCAGCGTGGATTTGCCGCAGCCCGACGGGCCGACGAGGACGATGAACTCGCCGTCCGCGATGTCTAGGCTGACGTCGCCGATCGCGCGGGTGCCGCCCGGATAGACCTTGCCGACGTTATCGAGGGTGATCGATGCCAATTTACTTCTCCGTCTCGACGAGGCCTTTGACGAACAGCCTCTGCATTCCGATCACCACCGCGACGGGCGGGATCATCGCCAGTACCGCAGTCGCCATCACAAGATGCCATTGCGGCAGGCCGTCCACCGCGTCGGCCATGCGCTTGATGCCCGCGACGATGGTGTAATAGCTGGAATCCGTCGTCACCAGCAGCGGCCACAGATACTGGTTCCAGCCATAGATGAAGAGGATGACGAACAGGGCCGCCATGTTTGTGCGCGACAGCGGCAGCAGGATGTCGCGGAAGAATTTCATGGGCCCCGCACCGTCGATCCGCGCCGCTTCCACCAGTTCGTCCGGCATCGTCAGGAACACCTGCCGGAACAGGAACGTCGCGGTTGCCGACGCGATGAGCGGGATCGACAGGCCCGCATAGCTGTTCAGCAGGCCCAGCCCGGCGACGACCTGGAAGGTCGGCACGATACGCACCTCGACCGGCAGCATCAGCGTCACGAAGATGCACCAGAAGGCGAGACCGCGCAGCGGGAAGCGGAAATAGACGATCGCAAAGGCCGACAGGATCGAGATCGCGATCTTGCCGATCGCGATCGCCAGCGCCATCACCAGCGAGTTGAACATCATCCGCGCAACGGGCGGCGTGCCAGAGGTCGAGACGCCAGCATCCAGCATCCTGGAATAGTTTTCCACCAGATGCGGTCCGGGCCACATCGGGACGGTGCCGGACATGAAATCGGTTGCGGTGTGGGTCGAGGCGACGAAGGCGACCCAGACGGGCAGGGCCACGACGACGACGCCGATGATCAGGACCAGATGGGCAAGTGCGTTCAGGCCGGGGCGGTTCTCGATCATCTCAATACTCCACCCGCTTCTCGACATAGCGGAACTGGATCACGGTCAGCGCGATCACGATCAGCATCAACACGACCGACTGCGCGGCGGACGAGCCGATATTCTGGCCCACGAAGCCGTCGAAATAGACCTTGTAGACCATGATGTTGGTCGCTTGCGCGGGGCCGCCTTCGGTCGTGGCGTCGATGACCGCAAAGGTCTCGAACATCGAATAGACGATGTTGACGACCAGCAGGAAGAAGGTTGTCGGCGACAGAAGCGGCAGGGTGATGTCGAAGAAGCGCCGCACGGGGCCGGCGCCGTCGATGGCGGCCGCTTCCCGCATGGATGCCGGGATTGCCTGCAGCCCGGCCACGAAGAACAGGAAATTGTAGCTGATCTGCTTCCAGGCGCTGGCGATCACGACCAGGGTCATCGCCTGTCCAGGGTTCGAGACGTGGTTCCAGTCATAGCCGAACCTGTCCATCACGTAGGGCAGCACACCGATGGTCGGGTTGAAGATGAACCACCACAGGATCCCTGCGACCGCTGGCGCAACCGCATAAGGCCAGACCAGCAGTGTGGTGTAGGGGCGGGTCGATTTCATCATCCGGTCGACGGCGATGGCCAGCAGCAACGCGGCACCCATCGACAGTACGGTGACGGAAACGGCGAAGATCGCGGTGACCTTCAGCGAATTGAGGTATTGGGACGAATTCCACAACGCCTCGAAATTCGCGAGACCGACGAAGCTTGTGTTGATGCCGAACGCATCCTCTCGCAGAAAGCTTTGCCGGATCGCCTGGGCCGCGGGCCACAGGAAGAAGATGAAGGTGATGGCCAGCTGCGGTGCCAGCAGAAGCCAGGGCAGCAGTTGGTTGCTGAAGATGGTGCGCTTCATCGGATGTCCGGTCGTGTGTGAAAAGGGGCCGCGCAGGTGACGCGGCCCCGGTTCATGTCACTGGGATTGAGCTTCGAATTCTTCCAGCAGCTGATTGCCGCGTTCGACGACGCTGTCCAGCGCGCCCTGCGCGTCTTTCGAGCCTGCCAGCATCTGTTCGAACTCTTCGTCGATGATGCCGCGGATCTGGACATAGTTGCCAAAGCGCAGACCTTTGGAGTTCTCGGTCGGCTCGTTCAGCGTGATCTGGCGCAGGCCGGTATCGGCACCCGGATTTTCCTCGAAGTAGCTGGCCATCTGGTCACCCGCGGCCTGCGTGATCGGCAGGTAGCCCGAGAAGGACGCCCAGTCCGCCTGAACCTCGGGGGACGACAGGTATTCGAAGAACTTTGCGGCGCCCGCATATTCCTCGTCCGACTTGCCCGACAGGACCCACAGCGTGGCGCCCCCGATGATCGAGTTCTGCGGCGCGCCCTCGACATCGTCGTAATAGGGCAGCATGCCGAAGCCGACCTCGAATTCCTGTGCGTTCGCCAGAATACCCGCGCGGCTGGCCGACGATGCCATGACCATCGCGCATTCCTGCGTGTAGAACATCGGCCGCGCGTTGTCGCCGCCGACCGGGCCGCCATATTTGAAGATGCCTTCGTCAGCCCAGCGTTTCAAGTTTTCCCAATGCTTGACCTGAACCGGACCGTTGACGGTCAGGCGCACGCTCGGCCCGCCGAAGCCGTTTTCTTCGGTGCCGATCGGCTGGTTGTGCCACGCGCTGAGGTTTTCGGTCTGGATCCAGCTGATCCAGTCCGAGGTGAAGCCACAGGTCGCCGCGCCCGAATCCATGATGGTTTTCGAGAACTCTTCAACCTGCGCCCAGGTCTCCGGCGGCTGTTCGGGATCGAGGCCCGCCGCTTCGAACACGTTCTTGTTGTAGTAGAAGATCGGGGTCGAGCTGTTGAACGGCATCGACAGCATGTTGCCGTCGGTGTCGGTGTAGTAACCCACGACCTGCGGCAGGAAAGCCTGCGGATCGAAGGCGACATCGTTGTCTTCCATCAGTTGGTAGACCGGGACGATCGCGCCCTCGGCGGCCATCATCGTGCCGGTGCCGACTTCGAACACCTGCACGATGGCGGGCTGTTCGTTCGCGCGGAAGGCGGCGATCGCGGCCGTCATCGTCTCGGGGTAGGTGCCCTTGTAGGACGGCACCACGGTGTATTCTTCCTGGCTGTCGTTGAAGCCCTGAACGATTTCTTCAAGCTTCGTACCCAGTTCGCCGCCCATGGCGTGCCACCACTGGATCTCGGTCTGGGCCTGCGCGGATGCGGCCGAAAGGGCCAGCGCGATCGTCGCGCCGGTTGCGATGTGGTTCATGTTATGACGTCCTCCCCTATGAGGTTGCAGGTGACGACGCGGGTCTAGCGTGGCCCGGTGACAGAACTGCGACCTTCTCGTGAAGGAAATGTGACAGGCTTTGACCGAACGGTCAACGCGGCCGAGGATCGCGCTGACGTCGGGTTTTCACGCCTTCTCGCGCTTTCCGAAAAGCCCTTTCACGGAGTCGATCAGGGGCAGGATCGTTGCACCCAGCAGCGGGTTCACGATCCGCGCGACGATGGGGATCAGGATCAGCCCAAGGATCAGCCCAAGGATTCCATCGAAAAAGGCAGTCGTGGCCCAGGCGGCCAGACCGGCGACCTGTGGCAGCGCGTGGGCTGCCGCCTCTGCCTGATGGTGAACCCACTCGTAGGGCTGGTGCTGACCCAACTCGTGCAGACCGTGGACGATGATCTGACCGCCAACCCAGATCATCGCGGCGGTGCCGACGATGGTCAGCGTCTTCATGAAGCCGGGCATTACCTTGACGATGCCCCGGCCGAGCGCCGCCAGCGCGCCGCTGCGTTCCGTCGCGAGATGCACGCCAACGTCGTCCGCCTTTACGATCAGCGCGACCGAACCGTAGACGACCACGGTGATCCCGATCGCGACCACGGCCAGGATGACGGCCTTCATGACCAGTGTATCCTCCAGCGGGATCGTCGACAGCGCGATGGTCATGATCTCGGCCGAGAGGATGAAGTCGGTCTTGATCGCACCGGCAACGCGTTGTTCTTCAAGGGCCGCGCCTTCGCCCACCGGATCGGTATGCTTCTCGCTGGAATGGGCGTCAGATCCCCAGCCAAAGGCATGTGCGACTTTCTCAGCGCCCTCGTAGCAAAGGTAGGCCCCGCCCAGCATCAGAAGGGGCGGGATCAGCCACGGTGCGAAGGCGGACAGCAGCAGCGCGACCGGCAAGAGGATCACGAGCTTGTTGAAGATCGAGCCTCGCGCGATCTTCCAGACAATCGGGATCTCGCGGCTGGCATCGAAGCCGTGGACGTATTTGGGCGTGACCGCCGCGTCGTCGATCAACGCGCCCGCAGCCTTCGCGCCCGCCTTGGCAGCCTGCCCCGCAACATCGTCGATCGAGGCCGCAGCAACCTTCGAGATCGAGGCCACGTCATCCAGTAGCGCGATCAGTCCGCTCATCCACCCGCTCCAAGCTCATGTTTTCCGACCCTGACCGCCGAACGCCGGTCAGGCAAGTCCGGTTCAGCGAAATGCGGTATGACATGAAAAAACGCCCGTGCCGGAAGCACGGGCGTCAATCTGGCTAAGGTCGCGTCGCGATCACATCGCGGGCAGCATCACCGTGTCGATCACGTGGACGACGCCGTTCGACTGATCGACGTCCGGGATCGTCACCGTAGCGACGTTGCCGTTTTCGTCGGTCAGCTGCAGGGCGTTGTCGGATTCGCGGATCGAGGCGGTCAGGATGCAGCCGCCCAGCGTTTCGACCGGGTGCGCACCGCCATCATCGGCGATCATCTGACCGATGGCCGGCGACATCGCGTCCGCCGCGACGACATGGCAGGTCAGAACCTTGGTCAGCTGATCCTTGTTTTCCGGCTTCAGCAGGTCTTCGACGGTGCCTTCCGGCAGCTTCTCGAACGCTGCGTTGGTGGGCGCGAAGACGGTGAAGGGACCTTCACCCGAAAGCGTTTCAACCAAGCCGGCAGCTTTGACGGCAGCCACGAGCGTGGTGTGGTCGGCCGAGTTCGACGCGTTTTCCACGATGGTCATGCTGGGCATCATCTCGGCGCCGCCGACCATGGTGTTCTGGGCAAATGCAGCCGGCGCAACGATGGCGGTGGCTGCAACGGTTGCGAGGGCTTTCGCGAGGGTACGGAATTGCATTGAGTGTCCTCCTGTTAAGGACGAAGGCTCGGTTCGGCCTTCGCTGAGCCTAACAACGCAAGCGATGCGAGTAAGTTGCGTTAAATCAACTCACGGGGACGAGAGCAGCGGAACCGATGACCGGACCGGTCGGAAGTCCGGTGGGTGAGCCGCCCTCGGGTTCGTCCGTCAGCGCGATCACAGGGCCGGCCTGAGGTTCGGTCCCCGTCGGCATCGGGAAGCTGATCGTACCGCTGCGGGGCAGCAGCCCCAGCGAGACCGGCTCTGCCGTTTCGGATTCCAGCCACCAGATCTCGTAGTCGCGGCCTTCCGGGATGCTGCCCTCTTCCAGAACCACGACCATCGTGCGGTCGTCCGCATCGATCCCGGCATGGACCTGCAGGCCGACATCGCCCGCGACGATGTCCGTCGCGAATTCGGGCTGGAAGCCTGCCGGAATGTCGTCGCGCAGCATCGGTGGGACCACGATGATGGTGGCGACGACGGCGGCCGCCGCGATCGCGCCCCAGAACCAGCGCATCAGGCCCCCCGGGCTGCGCGGTTCGGATTGCAATTCGGGGATCTGCGTGTGCCCAAGCGCGCGGTCGATCATCACCTTGGCCCGGGCCGGGGCCATCACAAGGGTCAGTTCGTCCGCCAGCGAGGCCAGACGTTCATGCCATTCGCGTACCATCGCGGCAAAGTCCGGATCGGTGGCGACACGGGCCTGAGCCGCTTCAAGCTCGGCATCCTCCAGCAGGCCGAGCGCGTATTCGGCGGCGAGGGCCTGGGATTCCTCCTCGGGCGTCAGCGGGATCGGTGGGGAAGCGGGTGCATCGGTCATCGGCTGACGCACTCCTTCAGTTTCAGCAGGCTGCGGCGCAGCCAGCTGCGGACGGTGTTCAAGGGCGCGCCTTCACGCTCGGCGATCTCGGCATAGGCGGCGCCTTCCAGATAGACCGCGCGCACCGCGTCGGCCTGACGGTCTTCCAGCTGCGCCAGACAATCGGCCAGAAGCGCGCGCTGCTGGGCGCGCAGCGCCAGGGCTTCGGGACCGGGCGCCTGCGAGGGGATCGTTTCGGCGGCATCGACCGGCGCTGCCTGCGGCCGGTTCTGACGCTTGCGCAGCCTGTCTATCGAGCGGTTGCGCGCGATGGTGATGAGCCACGTCATCGGCGAATATCCGTTCGAGGCGTAGCTGCCAGCCGAATTCCAGATCCGGATATAGACTTCCTGCAGCGTCTCTTCCGCCTCGGGCCGGTCCTTCAGCACCGACAGGCAGACCGCATGCAGCTTGGCAGAGGTCGCATCGTACAGCCGGTCGAAGGCCGCGCGGTCGCGAAGCGCGATGCGCCCGATCATCGCCTCCAATTCGCTATGCGTCCGGTGGGCCACTCGGTTCCTCGTTCGATCTTGCGCGTACCCTATTCCCGGCTTGTGCGGCAGGTCAATCCGGCGCCAGGGCCACCCGCCTTGCAGTCGCCGGGCGAATGCGCGATTGAAGCCACTGACACGAGGAAAGGAACCATGATGGCCGATCTCGACCCGACTGCGAAACCGACCGAAGAGATCGATCTGGGCGAAGTCTTCGGCCTCGACAGCGACATGAAGGTGAAGGGCTTCGCCGAGCGGACCGACCGCGTGCCCGACATCGACAGCACCTACAAGTTCGATGCCGACACCACGCTCGCCATCCTCGCGGGCTTTGCCTACAACCGGCGCGTCATGATCCAAGGCTATCATGGCACAGGGAAATCCACCCATATCGAACAGGTCGCGGCACGGCTGAACTGGCCCTGCGTGCGGGTGAACCTCGACAGTCATGTCAGCCGGATCGACCTGATCGGCAAGGACGCGATCAAGCTGGTCGACGGCAAGCAGGTCACGGTGTTCCATGAAGGCATCCTGCCCTGGGCGCTGCGCAACCAGACCGCCATCGTGTTCGATGAGTATGATGCCGGTCGCGCAGACGTGATGTTCGTGATCCAGCGTGTCCTGGAAACCGACGGCAAGCTGACGCTGCTGGACCAGAACGAGGTCATCACGCCGAACCCCTATTTCCGGCTGTTCGCGACGGCGAACACTGTGGGTCTGGGCGACACGACCGGCCTGTACCACGGCACCCAGCAGATCAACCAGGGACAGATGGACCGCTGGTCGCTGGTGACGACGCTGAACTATCTGAGCCACGACGCAGAGGCCGCGATCGTTCTCGCCAAGAACCCGACCTACAACACCGAAAAGGGCCGCAAGACGATCAACCAGATGGTGACGCTTGCCGACCTGACGCGGACCGCCTTCATGCAAGGCGATCTGTCGACGGTCATGTCGCCGCGGACGGTCATCACCTGGGCGCAAAACGCGCGGATCTTCGACAACAACCTGGGCTATGCATTCCGGCTGACGTTCCTGAACAAGTGCGACGAGCTGGAACGCGAGACGGTCGCGGAATTCTATCAGCGGCTGTTCGACGAGGAACTGCCGGAGAGCGCCGCGGTGCTGGCGGGGTAAGCCGCCAGCACGCGAGGTTCACAGCCCCTTGCCACCTGTCGAGCCGAAATACTCGCCGGTGATGTAGCTCGCCTCGTCCGAGGCGAGAAGCACGTAGATCGGGGCGATCTCGACCGGCTGACCGGGGCGACCGAGGGGCGCCTTCTTGCCATGGGTCTGCACAGCGTCGGTGGGCTGACCACCCGAAACCTGCAATGGCGTCCAGTAGGGGCCCGGACAGACCGCATTGGCGCGGATGCCCTTGGGCGCAAGCTGTTTCGCCATGGAACGCGCGAAGGCGACGTTGGCCGCCTTGGTCAGCGCGTAATCGACCAGAATCTCGGACGGCGAGAAGGCTTGAACCGAGGCCGTCATGATGATCGAGGCGCCGTTTTCCATATGCGGCAAAGCAGCCTTCGTGATCCAGAAGGGCGCGTAGATGTTGGTCTTGATGGTCGCATCGAAGGATTCGGTGCTGAGATCGGTCAGATCCTCACAGAATTGCTGATGGCCTGCGTTGTTGACCAGCACATCCAGGCCGCCCAGCCCCTCGACAGCCTGCCGCACCAGCGATTTGCAGAAGTCCTCGTCGCGGATATCCCCGGGGATGGCGACGGCCGTGCGGCCTTCGGCCTTGATCAGGTCGATGATCGTGTCGGCGTCCTTCTGCTCGTCCGGAAGATAGTTGATGGCGACGTCGGCGCCCTCGCGCGCATAGGCGATGGCAACTGCCGCTCCGATGCCGCTGTCGCCGCCGGTGATCAGCGCGCGCTTGCCGGCCAGACGCCCAGTCCCGCGGTAGCTTTTCTCACCGTGGTCGGGACGGGGCTGCATGTCGGCGGCAAGACCGGGCCAAGCTTGCTCCTGCGCAGGAAACTCGGGTCGCGGCAGATCGGGATCGTGGAGCGCTCCGCTGCGGAAAATCGGATCGGGCGTGGTTTCGTCGGTCATGAATCACCTCTTTCAGGAAAGGTAACGGCCGCCACTGCCGGGGGTTTCGCTGCTTCGGAAATATCAACGGGACCACGGGGCGGGGCGGGATGGCGCCCCTTGTCTCACCCGGGCGTTGATGGTCTATGAAAGGCATGAAAACCACCGACAACCCCGCCGATCCGTTCAAGAAGGCATTGACCGAGGCAACTCGTGCGTTGGCCGAGGATCACGATCTGAACGTGACCTTTTCGGCCGATCCGTCGGGGGTTTCCGGCGACCAGATGCGCCTGCCGCAGGTGAGCCGCCGGATGACGCGGGACGAGGTGCTGCTGGCGCGGGGAACCGCCGACGCGCTGGCGATGAAGCTGCGCCACAACGACCCCTCGACACATGCGCGCTATGCCCCGACCGGACCGATGGCGCGCGAGCTTTACGAGGCGATGGAAACGGCGCGCTGCGAGGCCTTGGGTGCGCGCGACATGCCCGGTGCGCTGTCCAACATCGACGCGCGGATCGGGGCAGAGGCTGAGAAGAAGGGCTACAGTCAGATCAAGGCGGCGTCCGACGCACCATTGGCGGTGGCGGCGGGGCTGATCGTCCGGCAGGCGGCGACGGGGCGCGCGCTGCCGCCCGGCGCGCAGCATGTGGCCGATCTTTGGCGACCGTTCGTCGAACAGCAGGCCAGCGGCACGCTGGAGCGGATCGACGACGTGCTGGCCGACCAGAGCGCCTTCGCGCGGATGGCGCGGCAGGTGATCGACGATCTGGGCTACGGCGACCAGCTGGGCGAGGATCCCGACCAGCCCGAGGATGACGACGCGGACGAAAGCGCCGAGCAGGACGAGGAAGCCGGCGACAACCAGTCCCGCGAGCAGAACGAGGAAGAAGACGCCGAGGCCAGCCCCGAGCAGAGCCAGGAGCAGGAGCAGGACGAGAAGCAGGCGCAGGTCTCGATGGACGACATGTCCGACGAGGAAATGGCGGACGAGGCCGAGATGCCCGAAGCCGACACCCCGCCTGAAACGCCGCCGCCGGTCAGCGAGGCGAGCGCCGATTACAAGGTCTTCAGCCAGCAATGGGACGAGGAGATCCGTGCCGAGGATCTGGCCGAACCGGCCGAGCTGGAGCGGCTGCGCGCCTATCTGGACAAGCAGCTCGATCCGTTGCGGGGCGCGGTCAGCCGGCTGGCCAACAAGCTGCAGCGGCGGCTTCAGGCGCAGCAGAACCGCAGTTGGGAATTCGACAAGGAAGAGGGTGTTCTGGACGCCGGACGGCTGGCGCGCGTGGTCGCGAACCCGACGACGCCACTGAGCTTCAAGGTTGAAAAGGATACGGAATTTCGCGACACGGTGGTGACGCTGCTGATCGACAATTCCGGTTCGATGCGGGGGCGGCCGATTTCCATCGCGGCGATCTGCGCGGACGTTCTGGCTCGGACGCTGGAACGCTGCTCGGTCAAGGTCGAGATCCTGGGCTTCACCACGCGGGCGTGGAAAGGCGGGCAGGCGCGCGAGGAATGGCTGAAGGAAGGCCGTCCGGCGCAACCGGGGCGGCTGAACGACCTGCGCCACATCATCTACAAGGGGGCCGACGCGCCGTGGCGGCGGGTCAGGCCGAACCTTGGGCTGATGATGAAGGAAGGCCTGCTGAAGGAAAACATCGACGGCGAGGCGCTGGAATGGGCGCATCGGCGGCTGGCGCGCCGGTCAGAGGTGCGCAAGATCCTGATGGTGATTTCGGACGGGGCGCCCGTCGATGACAGCACGTTGTCGGTCAACCCCGCGAATTATCTGGAAAAACACCTGCGTGACGTGATCGCGATGGTCGAGCGCAAGAAGCAGGTCGAGCTTCTGGCGATCGGGATCGGGCATGACGTGACGCGCTATTACCAGCGCGCGGTCACGATCACCGATGTCGAGCAGCTGGCCGGCGCGATGACCGAACAGCTGGCCGCGCTGTTCGATCCCGATCCCAAGAAGCGGGCGCGGATCTTCGGGATGAACAATGTCCGCCGCACCGGCTGAGGCGGGGCGTTCTTAACCTTCGTGAACGGCAACACCAGCGTGCGGTGATGCGCAACAGCGCAACACCTGCTGCCCCATTTTGGCCAGCATTTGCTGGGTTTGGCATGTCACAGCCCGTACACCGCGCGTACACAGGCTGTACACAACCTGTACACAGGCTGCGGACGTGCGGTTAGGGGATCGTTAACGGATCGCGGCCTGCGCCCGGATGTCTTCGACGGTGATAAGTCGTTCGATTTGAAGGGTTTGGCAGATCGCGGACCTCTCGCGGGGTGTCGCGCAGGGCGTCAGCCGTGTTCCTCGGCCGCGGTTTCGGCCAACGCCTGATTGAGCGCCCGCAACGCATCGACATGGTAGACGATCGCGGTGAGTTCCGGCTCGGTCTTGTCGGTCTCTTCGGTATCGGGCGGACGGATCACCGGCAAAAAGGCCGCGCCGGTGCGCTCGAACTCCGCCAGCGCTTCGTGCAGTCGCATCCCGTCGGTCAGCGCGCGGCCCTTGCGCACCATCTCGACCAGCACCGCCTGCGGGGGTGCGCCGTCGTCTTCGAGGCCGCGGCTGACGGCTGTGATCCGCATCTTCTGCGGCAGCCAGACCTGCGGCCCTTCGGCGACATGAACGTCGCGGTTCTCAAGCTGGGTCAGGAAGAACGACCGGTGGACCAGGCGCGAGGCCAGCGCGGACGACAGCGACACCGCGGTCATCACGGCGATCCCGGTCTGCCAGTCGCCCGTCATCTCGAACACGATCATCGCGGTCGAGATCGGCGCGCCCAGAACCGCCGCGCCGACCGCGCCCATCCCCGCCAGCGCGTAAAGGTTCACGTTGCCCGACACGTCCGGCAGCAGGCCCGTCGCCACGATCCCGAAGGCGAGGCCGGTCAGCGAGCCCATGACGAGGGCGGGCGAGAAGATGCCGCCACCCATCCGGCCGCCCAGCGTGATCGCGACGGCGAGCGCCTTGACCCCGGCAAAGATCACCGCCCCCCAGAAGCCGATCTGACCGGACAGCGCCGCCGCCGTCGTTTCATAGCCGACGCCGATGATATGCGGAAACTGCGTCGCGATCAGACCCAGAAGCGCACCGGCGATGGCGGGGCGCAGCCAGCGGGGCAGACCGGTGCGCGACATCACGTGGCTGGCGGCCTGATCGGCCCGGAACACCGCGCTCATCATTGCGGCGGCGACCAGAGCGCAGAGAAGGCCGAGGATCATGAAGGCGGGCAATTCGACATAGAAGGCGAGGTCCGTGCCCTGCGACAGGTCGAACTCGGTAATGCCGCCGAACTGGCTGCGGTTGATGACGGTGCCCGCGACCGCCGCGATGGCGATGGGGGCGAAGGCGTGAATGGCGAAATGGCGCAGCACGACTTCGTGCGCAAAAAGCGCGCCTGCGATGGGCGCGTTGAAGCTGGCGGCGACCGCGCCCGCCACCGCGCAGCCCAGAAGGTCGCGCCCGGTGATCGGGCTGGCCTTGATGCGGCGTGCGACCGCGGTCGAGATAACGCCCGCGAGATGGACGACCGGGCCCTCGCGTCCCGATGAGCCGCCGGTGCCGAGCGTGATCAGCGAGGCGACAGCGGAGGCAAGACCGGCGCGGATTTCCACCCGGCCGCCTTCCAGCGCCGCGCCTTCGATGACGTCGCTGACGCCGCGCACGCGGCCGTCCGCGGTGAAATGGTGCAGGATCAACCCGACCGCAAGGCCGCCGAGGATCGGGCTGAGGATCACGATCCAGGCCGGCAACGACACGGCGGTCGAGGCCATGGTCAGGTCGTCGGCGCCGTAGATCGCGCGCTGGATCCAGCCGATCCCCAGTCTGAAGCCGACCGCGGCAAAGCCAGCGCCGATCCCGATCAGCAGTGCCAGCAGCCAGAACTGGACCTGGCTGGGGCCGCGGTCCCGCATGACCGCCAGCGCGCGTGCGCTGCGGGCGTTGAGATAACGCCATCCATCTCGGTGCCAGCCTTGCCCGCGCGTGTCCATGTCTGCCCCTGTCTTGGGGCGACGGAATCACGAATCGATGCTGGGGTCCAGCATCGCGGGCAGCGTCGCGCGCAGCAGGTCGATGCCGCCGGGGCACCATCCAAGGGCGCGCAGACCGGCGCAGTCGAGGATGCGAAGGCCGCTTGCATCGGCGCGCGGCGGCGGCCGATGAGGGCAGCCGGTCAGACGCGCGACATCCGCCAGCAGGTCGTGGCGGTCCAGCGTGAGGTCGCTAGCGTTCAGCGTCGCGGGCGGGGCGGGCGCGGCGAGGATCGACAGGATCGCGGCGGCGAGGTCATCGGCGTGGATTTCGGTGGCGACACGGGGGGTGACCGGGCGGCCGGCAAGGAAGTCGGCGAAGAGGCCGCGCCACTTGTTCGCGGCGCCCGGCCCGTAGATGCCGGTAGCGCGCAGCGCGGTGGCACCGGGGCCGAGGCTTGCCAGATGCGCCTCGGCCAGCGCCTTGACCTCGCCGTAGAGCGTGGTCGGGGCAGGGGGCAGGTCGTCGGGCAGCAGGCCGGGCGGGTGGCCGTCATGGACCGCGCGCGACGACAGGAAGACGATGCGCGAGACGCCCGTGCGGCGCGCGGCGTCGAACAGCCGGATCGTGCCATCCAGATTGGCCGCGCGGAAGGCTGCGGGATCGTCACCTTCGCCACCGCGATAGCGGCCGGGGGCGTGGGCGAAGGCGGCGTGGATCAGCGCGTCGTGACCTGACAGGTCTGGCGTGTCGCCGAGGCGATAACCCGGCAGCGGATCGACGTCGTGGCCCGTGGCACGGGCCGCGCGGTGGACGATGCCGCCGACGATGCCGGTGGCGCCGGTCAGGGCGATGCGCATGCGCCTAGGCGGCAGGGCGCGCCTGCGCGCCGAGATCGGGGATCGGTCCGCCTGCGGCAATGGTGCGCCAGAGGTCGATCAGCGGCGCCAGCGCCTGCGCCTTGGCATGGTCGGACCACGGCTTTTCGTACTGGTAGTGCAGGATGTGGATGTCGTCCCAATTCCACAGGTCGGGCATGTTCATCCACACATATTGCAGCATGTTCATCTGGATCGGCAGGCCATGCCAGTCTGGGAAGAAGTCCTGCAGGAAGGTCTGGTCGGTGCGCCGCCAGAACACGCCCGGCCGGTCCAGCCGGTCCAGCATCGCGGCGAAGGTCGCCGGATCGGGGCGCGCGGTGAAGACGCCCGAATTCATACGGTGAAAGCCGTCCAGCCCGTCATAGACGTTGGGCGCGGCGCAGAATTCGGGGAAATCGAACAGCTTGTCCACATTGCGCAGTACCAGCGCGTCGGCATCGATGAAGATGCAGCGGGCGTAGTCGAGCTGCCACAGGCGCAGTTTGACGAAATTGTCGAGCGGGGTGTGGAAGGCGGGCTTTTCGCCCCGCGTGAAGGCGGCACGACCGTGCAGCGCGTCGCGGGCATGGGTGCGGTCGAAGCCGGTCGAGGTCGGCAGCAGGTCGCAGGCGATCAGCCGCGCGCCGAGACTGCGCAAGCGGGTCAGGCCGGCGGCTCCGACATGGCGGTGCAGCACGACGAGATCGCCCGACGCCCCGGTCAGGCGCAGCGAGCGCAGCAGTGCCTCGGCCCCGGGAAGGTAGTCCTCGTTCGTGACCAGCGTGACGTAAGCGCGGTCGGACAGGGCGGCCGACTCGGCGCGAAGGCCGGGTGCAATCGTGTAGCAATTCGTCGTGGCGAGTTGCTGGACCTCGGGTCCGATCACGTCTTTTGCCATTGAAAATAAGGCCCTTGTCTTCAATTTCCGGTCTCGTCGCCGCGCGATCCTATGCGCCTCAAGTGTATGAATTATGACATGCGCAATCGGCGATGGACAGTCGTCCCGTGCGCTGCGAGTTTGCGCGCCAGCGACATTCCGCCGCACAAAGGTGCCCGATGCCCCTTCCCGACGCGCTTCACGCCCAGCTTTCGGCGCTGCTGGGTGAGCGATTCTCGACCGCGCAGGCGGAACGGGACCTGCATGCCGGGTCCGAGACGTTTCATCGCGCCCCGCCGCCTGATGCGGTCGCCTGGCCGGAAACGACGGCCGAGGTGTCGGCCATCCTGGCAGCCTGCAACGACGCGCGGGTGCCGGTGATCGGCTGGGGGACGGGGACATCGCTGGAAGGCCATGCGCTGGCGGTCCATGGCGGGATCACGCTGGACATGAGCCGGATGGACCGCGTGCTGGCGGTGCGGGCCGAAGACATGCAGGCGGTGGTCCAGCCGGGCGTCACGCGCGAGGCGCTGAACACGGAACTGCGCGCGACGGGGCTGTTCTTTCCCGTCGATCCCGGCGCGAATGCCAGCCTGGGCGGGATGGCCTCGACTCGGGCTAGCGGCACGACGGCGGTGCGCTATGGCACGATGCGCAGCAACGTGCTGGCGCTGGAGGTGGTGCTGGCCGACGGGCGGGTTATCCGGACCGGGGCGCGGACGGCGAAATCGAGCGCGGGCTATGACCTGACCGGGCTGATGGTCGGTTCCGAAGGCACGCTGGGGATCATCACCGAACTGACCCTGCGCCTGCATGGTCAGCCCGAGGAGACGGCGGCGGCGGTCTGCGCCTTTCCCGATCTGGAAAGCGCGGTCGCCTGCGTGCAGATGACGATGCAGGCCGGCGTGCCGATGGCGCGGATCGAGTTCATGGACGGCGTCGCGATGCGGGCGGTCAACCAGGACATCGGCTCGACCTATGCCGAGATGCCGCATCTGATGATCGAGTTCCACGGCTCGCCCGACGCGGTCAAGGCCGATGCCGCGACCTTCGGCGAGCTGGCGGGCGAATGCGGCGGGCAGGGGTTCGACTGGGCGACGACGCCCGAGGATCGGACCCGGCTGTGGAAGGCGCGGCACAATTCCTACTAGTCCACGCTGAAGCTGCGGCCGGGTGCGACGGGCGTCGTCACCGATGTCTGCGTCCCGATGTCGGCGCTGGCCGAGCAGGTGACGGCGGCCGCGGAAGACATGAAGGCGGCGGGGATCCTGGGCGATATCGTGGGCCATGTCGGCGACGGCAATTTCCACACGCTGCTGCTGGTCGATCCCGAAAACGCCGACGAGATCGCGCAGGCCAAGGAGGTCGCGCGACGCATGGCCGAACGTGCGCTGGCGGTCGGCGGCACGATCAGTGGGGAACACGGCATCGGCATCGGCAAGCGCGGGCTGATGGAGGCCGAGCATGGCGAGGCGTGGCAGGTGATGGGTGCGATCAAGACCGCGCTCGATCCGCATAACATTCTTAACCCGGGCAAGATGGTTCCCGACCGGAACTGACCGAAACGGCCCCGCGTTTCGTCCTTTGAACCCAAACGCGGAGTGACCCATGTCCCACAGACCCGACCTTCCCGTCGAAAAGGAAGCCAAGCGCCACAAGCCGGCCATCATCGCGATCATCGTCGCGCTGGCGGCAGCAGTCATCGCCTTCCTCGTCTTCGGTGCCGACACCAGCGACGTGGACATGGAGCCGGCCCCGGCCGACAGCGCTGCGACGCCCGATGTCTCGCAGGATACGCCGGCTGAAACCGCACCCGACGCGGAACCCGCCCCCGCGAACTGACGCTTTCGTGACCGCCCCCGCCCGGTGACTTCCGCTCACGCGTTTGCGATAACGAGCAAAACGATAACGGGCAGGCCATACAGGCGGGGACGGCATGAAATTTCTGAACGGTTTGATTCTGGCCATCGCGCTTGTCGCGGTGGCTGCAAGTTGTGGACGTAATCCGCCGCGGGGCGGCGGGCCTGCCGTCTATGTCGGTGGCACCGTGCCCCAACTTGGCGATCGCAAGCCGCATGTCTGGCGCAGCGGTCACCCCTATGGCCATCAGGTCCACGGCATCGACATCTCGCGCTACCAGGGTGACATCGATTGGGCGCGCGTCCGCAATTCCGGCGTCAGCTTCGCCTTCATCAAGGCGACCGAGGGCGGCGATCATTCCGACCCCAGTTTCCAGCGCTACTGGCGTGAGGCGGGCGCGGCCCGCATTCCGCGGGGCGCCTATCATTACTATTACTTCTGCCGTTCCGGCGCCGAGCAGGCGGCGTGGTTCATCCGCAACGTGCCCCGTGAACGGGGTGCGCTGCCGCCAGTCCTAGACCTTGAATGGACCAACTCGCGGACCTGTCCGCGTCGCCCGTCCTCGGTCGAGATCAAGGAGCAGGCCGAGGTCTTCATGCGGCTTCTGACCCAGCATTACGGTCAGCGCCCGATCATCTACACGACCGTGGACTTCTACGCCGACAACCAGCTTGGCACGATGAATGCCGAATTCTGGCTGCGTTCGGTCGCCGACCATCCTTCGGCCCGCTATCCGGGTCAGCGCTGGACGTTCTGGCAATACACGGGCACCGGTATCGTGCCGGGCATCAGCGGAGACGTCGATATCAACGCCTTTGCCGGCTCCAGCGCGGATTGGGCGCGATGGTTGCAAGCCCGGCTGTCCCGCTAACCCGCCGGCGACGGCTTTGGGCCGAGTTCGCGGCGCTCTATATCGGGGCGCCGCTGGCCATTGCGCTGTTTCTTCCGCCGCGCCAGATGTTCACCGCGCTGATCCTGTTCTCGCTTGCCGGGTTGGTGCTGCTGTGGCGCACCGGCGGGTTCGAATGGCGCAGTCTGTTTCGCGGCTGGCGGCGCATTCCGTGGGGCGAGGTCGCGCTGATCGCCGTGCTGACGCTGGTCACCGGGGTCGCGATCCTGTGGCTGACCCGGCCCGGTGCGCTGTTCGGCATCCTGCGGACCCGGCCCGAATTCATGCTGGTGATCTGGTCGCTTTATCCGCTGCTGTCGGCCCTGCCGCAGGAGCTGATCTTCCGCCCGCTGTTCTTCCATCGCTTCGGCAGTCTGTTTCCCGACATGCGGGTCGCGCTGCTGGTCAACGCGGCGATCTTCAGCTTCGCGCATCTGATGTACTGGAGCGTGATCGTCACCATCCTGACCTTCGCCGGCGGGCTGGTCTTTGCCCGTGCCTATGTCCAGCGCGGCTTTCCCGCAGCCTGGGTCCTGCACGCGGTTGCGGGGAACGTGATCTTCGCGGTCGGCATGGGCTATTATTTCTACACCGGCAACGTGGTGCGCCCTTTCTGAGCGGTTGACTTCGACCTTGCGGCGCTGTTCATGCGGGGGTCGAACGAAAGAGGTCCGCCATGAACGCCTATCGCAGCCATACCTGCGCCGATCTGACCGCCGCCGACGCGGGCGCCGAGGTCCGCCTGTCGGGCTGGGTCCATCGGGTCCGCGACCATGGCGGCGTGCTGTTCGTCGATCTGCGCGACCATTATGGCATGACCCAGGTGATCGCCGACAGCGACAGTGCGGCCTTTGCCGCGATGGAACGTCTGCGGGCCGAGACCGTGATCCGCATCGACGGCCGGGTGAAGAAGCGCGACGACGCGCTGGTGAACCCCAAGCTGCCGACGGGCGAGATCGAGGTCTATGCGACGGGACTTGAGGTTCTGGGGCCGGCGGACGAATTGCCGCTGCCGGTCTTCGGCGATCAGGATTACCCGGAAGAGACCCGGCTGGCTTACCGCTTTCTGGACCTGAGGCGCGAAAGCCTGCACCGCAACATCATGCTGCGGTCCAAGGTGATCCGCTCGATCCGCAACCGCATGTGGGACAGCGGCTTCACCGAATTCCAGACGCCGATCATCACCGCGTCCAGCCCCGAAGGCGCGCGCGACTTCCTGGTGCCGTCGCGGTTGCACCCGGGCAAGTTCTACGCGCTGCCGCAGGCGCCGCAGCAGTTCAAGCAGCTGATCATGGTCGCGGGCTTCGACCGCTATTTCCAGATCGCGCCCTGTTTCCGCGACGAGGACCCGCGCGCCGACCGCTCGCCCACCGATTTCTACCAGCTCGACGTCGAGATGAGCTTTGTCGAGCAGGAGGACGTGTTCGCGGCGATCCAGCCGGTCGTGCAGGGTCTGTTCGAGGAGTTCGGCAGCGGACGCCGCGTTGACACGGATTGGCCGCGCATCCCCTATGCGGATGCGATGCTGAAATACGGCAGTGACAAGCCGGACCTGCGCAACCCGATCGAGATGCAGGTGGTGAGCGAGCATTTCCGCGGCTCGGGCTTTGCGATCTTCGCGAAACTGCTCGAGCAGGACGGGACCGAAGTGCGCGCGATCCCCGCGCCCACGGGCGGCTCGCGCAAGTTCGCCGACCGGATGAACGCCTTCGCCCAGCAGCAGGGTCTGCCGGGGATGGGGTATATCTTCTGGCGCAAGGGTGAAGACGGCCAGACCGAGGCAGCCGGTCCGATCGCGAAGAACATCGGACCCGAGCGGACCGAGGCGATCCGCGAGCAGCTTGGCCTGGGCGAGGGCGACGCCACCTTCTTCCTTGGCGGCAAGCCCGAGAGCTTCGAAGCGGTCGCGGGGCGGGCGCGGAACGAGATCGGGCGCGAATTGGGTCTGACCGACGAGAACCAGTTCAAGTTCGCCTGGATCGTCGATTTCCCGATGTACGAGAAGGACGACGAGGGGAAGATCGATTTTTCCCACAACCCGTTTTCCATGCCGCAGGGTGGGCTGGATGCGCTGTCGGGCGATCCGCTGGCGGTGAAGGGCTACCAGTACGATCTGGCCTGCAACGGCTATGAGCTGATTTCGGGCGCGATCCGGAACCACCAGCCCGAGATCATGTTCAAGGCGTTCGAACTGGCCGGTTATGGTCGCGACGAGGTCGAGAAGCGCTTTGGCGGCATGGTCAAGGCGTTCCGCTATGGCGCGCCGCCTCACGGCGGCTGCGCGGCGGGGATCGACCGGATCGTCATGCTGCTGGCGGATGAAAGCAACATCCGCGAGGTCATCATGTTCCCGATGAACCAGCGGGCCGAGGACCTGATGATGGGCGCGCCCAGCGAGCCTACGAACGAACAGCTCCGCGACCTGCGACTGCGGGTCTTGCCGAAAGAGTGATCTGACCCCGGCCCGCGCCTCATGCGATAAACGCGTCGAGAGGTGATGATGGCGATCGACTTTCCCGAACTGGCGGCGATCCGGCTGGGCTATGGGCTGTCGCCGAACCAGCCGCCGCCTGCCGACGCGGCGGCGGTGCTGGCCTCGGTCCCGCGCGCGCAGTCGATGGCGATGCCCACCACGATGGCCGATTATCGCCGCGATTTCGAGCGTTGGCAGGTGATCCGCAAGGCGCAGGAAAAGGCCGACACCGCGCCGAATCGAGCCGCGTTTCAGCGGATCAGGCAGGGCATGGCGCAGAAGCCCGAAATCGACCTGATGCGGCGCATCGCGCGCGCGGCCATCGATCCGGCCGGCTTCGGCGAGCGGCTGGTCCAGTTCTGGGCCGATCACTTCACCGTCCGGTCCAAGAACTTCGTCTCGCATGTGCTTGTCTCGGCCTTCGTGGACGAAGCGATCCGGCCGAACCTGTCTGGCAGCTTTGCCGACATGCTGAAGGCGGCGACGACACATCCGGCGATGCTGCTGTATCTGGATCATAACGGATCGACCGGGCCGAATTCCGTCTTCGCCCGGCGCCGGCCGGAACGGCGGCTGGGCCTGAACGAGAACCTCGCCCGTGAACTGGTCGAGCTGCATACGCTGGGGGTCGGTGCCGATTACAGCCAGACCGATGTACGCGAACTGGCCGAATTGATGACGGGCATGGGCTTTCAACCGACGGGCGACCGGATCTATCGCCCGGATCGGGCGGAGCCTGGGGCCGAGCAGCTGCTTGGCCGCAGCTATGGCGGGCGCGGCACCGACGGGATGGGCGAGATCCGGCGGATGCTGGACGATCTGGCACGCCATCCGGCGACGGCGTCCCATCTGTCCCGCAAGCTGGCCGTCCATTTCCTGAGCGACGATCCGTCGCCGGACGCGGTGGCGGTGTTGGAAACCGCATGGCGCGACAGCGACGGCAATCTGCCCACAATCTATCGTGCCTTGGTCGAGCATCCGGAGCTGGAGGCGACGTTCCGCCAGAAGGCGCGCCAGCCCTTCGATTTCATCGTTGCCGCGGTGCGTGCGCTGGGGCTGGACCCCTTGCGGGTGCAACGGATGGAGCAGAAGCCGCGGCGTCGCGACTTCGTCAACCCGATGCGGCGGATGGGGCAGGCCTGGCAGCAACCCGTGGGACCGGACGGGTGGGCGGAACGCGCGGACGACTGGATTTCGCCCCAAGGGCTCGCCGCGCGGATCGACTGGGCACTGGACCTGCCGGGGCGATTCCTCGATCCGCTTCCCGACCCCCGCATCCTGCTGAAACAGGCCCTGGGCAGCACCGTATCGCCGGCGCTGGCCGCAGCGGTCCCACGTGCGGAATCCGAGGCCGAGGGGATCGCCCTGATCCTTGCATCCGCCGATTTCAACCGGAGGTGACGATGGCGACCCGACGTTTCGTGCTGAAATCGGGGCTCGCCGCCGCCTGTTCGGTCGCGGCGCATCCGCTGATGTCGACGGTCACCTTCGCCGCGGCGCCGGGTGACCATCGGCTGGTCGTGATCATCCTGCGCGGTGCGATGGACGGGCTCGACGTGCTGCAGCCCTACGGCGACCCGGCTTTGGCCGCCCTCCGCCCGTCGCTGTCGCCGGGGCCGGATGGCGGGGCGCTGGATCTGGACGGGTTCTTTGCCTTGCACGCAAGCCTTGGCGACCTGATGCCGCTTTGGGCCGCAGGCGAGCTGGCCTTCGTGCCTGCCGTCTCGACCCCCTATCGCGACAAGCGGAGCCATTTCGACGGTCAGGACCTGCTGGAGGCGGGCACGGGCGAAGACGTGCCCCTGGCGATGCAGCGCAGCGGCTGGCTGAACCGCGCGTTGCAGGGCATGCCAGGCGCGCGGGCCGAAACCGCATACGCGATCGGGACCGGCGACATGCTGCTGCTGTCGGGGCCTGCGCCCGCGATGAGTTGGTCGCCGGACGCGCGCCTGCGTCTGAGCCCGCAGGCCGAGCGGCTGCTGGGCGACATCTATCACGACGATCCGCTGTTCCGGAACGCGGCAGGCAGTGCGATCGAGATCGTTTCGGGCGGCGGATCGGATGCGCGGGGGCCCACGGCCGTCGCGGATTTCGCCGCCTCGCGGCTGAACGGCGAGGCGCGGATCGCGGCCTTCTCGCTGACCGGGTGGGACACCCACGCCCGGCAGGCGCAGGTGCTGCGCCCGGCGCTGTCGCGGCTGTCCGCCTCGATCCTCGCGTTGAGGTCGGGACTGGGGCCCAACTGGTCGAAGACGACGGTGCTGGCGATGACGGAATTCGGGCGCACCGCGCGCGAGAACGGCTCTGGCGGGACCGATCACGGGACGGGCGGGGCGCTGCTAATGGCCGGGGGTGCGATCCGCGGTGGTCGGGTGATCGGAAACTGGCCGGGTCTGGGCGAGGGCCAGCTTTACGCCGACCGCGACCTGATGCCCGTGCGCGACGTGCGCGCCTACGCAGCCTGGGCCTTGGCCGGGCTCTTCGGACAGGACCGGGGCAGGCTTGAGGCCGAGGTCTTTCCGGGCCTCGATATGGGCGCCGATCCGGGGATGCTGTCATGAACGACGCGCGACATCGGGGTGCGCTGGTCGAAGGCTTCACGCCGCCACCCGCGCCTGGACCCGCGGTGATCGAGGGTCGGTTCATGCGGCTGGAAAGGCTGGATGCGGTTCGCCATGCGACAGAGCTTCATCGCGCCAATGGCGGTGCCGACGAGGTGTGGGATTATATGGGTTACGGGGCCTTCGACACGCTCGACGCCTATCGCGACTGGCAAACGACGATGGCGCAGCTGTCCGATCCGTTCTTCTACGCCATCCGGGATGCCGCGAGCGGAAAGGTCGCCGGACTTGCCGCCTATCTACGCATCGAACCCGCCCACGGTGTGATCGAGATCGGGCATATCCAGCTTTCTCCGGCATTGCAGCGCACCGCCGCGGCCAGCGAGGCGCTGATGGCGATGATCCGCTGGGCGTTCGAGACGGGCTATCGTCGGGTCGAGTGGAAATGCGATGCGCTGAACGCGCCCTCGCGCCGGGCCGCGTTGCGCTTGGGCTTTGTCTTCGAAGGCGTCTTTCGCAAGCATATGGTCGTGAAGGGCCGCAATCGCGACACGGCCTGGTTCGCGATCACCGATACCGAATGGCCGGCGTTGCGCACCGCCTACGATCGCTGGTTGTCACCCGATAATTTCGACGGTGCCAGCCGTCAGCGCGAAAGCCTGTCCGCACTGACGAAAGGCGATGGACGTTAGATTTCGCCTACCGCGGCAAGGCGGTCCTGGACCATGCCGCTGATCCGCGCGAGATCGGTCGCAAGCGCGTTTCCTGCCTCGTGATCGCGGGCGAGGGCGGCGGCCGCATCCTCCAGCGGCGCATCATGCGCCGAACGTGCGACTCCGGCGAGGAAGCGCGCGATATAGTCGATGGCGGCGGTGTTTTCGGCCGTGGCGAGGATTTCCGCCACATGGGCGAGATCGTCGCGCAGGGCCGACGTGTCGGGGGCGATCACATCGTCGGGCAGGGCGCGGGGAAAGCTGGGCTGCGATTCGGGCGGCAGCGCGCCGAGGATCAGCTGCTGGAACATGGCCAGGCTTTCGACGGGCTTGCCGAGGAAGCCGTCCGCACCGGCGTCCAGCGCCGAGGATTCCTTATCGGGATCACCCGACATGCCGAGGATCACAGGAACCCGCGGCTCCGTCCGCGCAATCTGGCGGATCAGTTCGGCGCCGTCGCCGTCAGGCAGGCCCAGATCAACGATCACGACGGCCGGGCGATAGGTCTGCAGATGCCGCGCCGCCGAGCGCAGACAGTCGGCGCGACGGATGCGCGCGCCCGACCGCAGGCACAGAAGCCGCACCGCTTCGCTGGCAAAGCGCGAATCTTCGACCACCAGCACCGTCAGCCCGGTGAGCGGCCGTCCGGGCATCGACATCCGCCACACGGGCAGCGTTTCGACCCCGATCTTGCTGATTTCCGTCTGCATGGTTCCCGATCCTTCTGGAATCACCGATGTCCTCAGCAATACGGGCGCAATGGCTAACATCCGGTTAACGGCCCCCGGACTTTCCCTTGCCGGCCCGAGCGCCTAGATAGACGGGCAAACGGAGGTCAGCATGATCGGACGCCTGAACCACGTCGCCATCGCGGTGCCGGACCTGAAGGCCGCGTCGGCGCAATACGAGCAGATCCTGGGCGCCAAGGTCGGCGCGCCGCAGGATGAGCCGGACCACGGTGTGACCGTCGTCTTCATCGAATTGCCGAACACCAAGGTGGAACTGCTTTATCCGCTGGGCGAGGACAGCCCTATTCAGGGCTTTCTGGACAAGAACCCGTCGGGTGGCATCCATCATCTGTGTTTCGAGGTCGAGGACATTCATGCCGCGCGTGACCGGCTGACGGCCGAGGGTGCGCGTGTGCTGGGTTCGGGAGAGCCGAAGATCGGGGCGCACGGCAAGCCGGTCCTGTTCCTTCACCCCAAGGATTTCAACGGAACGCTGATCGAACTGGAGCAGGTCTGATGAATTTGACCGGTGGCATCGTCCTTTACGCCGTCCTGTGGTTTCTGGCGCTGTTCCTGCTGCTGCCCTTCGGCGTGCGCAGTCAGGCCGACGAGGGAGAGGTGGTGCCCGGCACGCATGCCGGCGCGCCCGCGCATCCGGTGCTGCGGCGAAAGATGATCTGGGCCACGCTTCTGGCGGCCGCGATCTGGGCATTCTGCGCTTGGATCATCCTTGGCGGCGTGATCACTCGCGCGGATATCGAGGCGTGGAGCGGGATCTACGCGCCGTGAGATGAAAGAGGTGCGTGAACGTCGCCGCCGCGAGAGCGGGGATCGCCACGTTCACCACCGGCACGGTCAACAGGAATGCGATCATCACGCCGGTCCAGGTGACGGTCGTCGCATTGGCCTTGCGCAGTGCGGTCGCTTGGGGCTCGGCCAGGTGTCGACGCGCTGCCATCTGAAAGAATTCGCGCCCCAGAAGCCAGCCATTAACGCCGTAGAAGAACACCGGCGCGAAGGGGCCCAGCACGGGCATCAGGATCAGCGAGACGATGGCGACGCCCAGCACCGCAGCGCCGACCGCGAGAGATTCGAGAAGCCCGTCGGCGAAATCCAGCGACTGCCCACGCGTCTCGGGATAATGCTGCGCCTCGACCGCGTCGGCGACACGCTCTGCAAAGAGGCCGCAGAAGGCGGCCGCGACCGGTGCCATCAAGAAGAAGCCCATGACCGGGAACAGCGCGAGCGAACCCCAGCCCAGCGTGTCGCCCAGATCGACGCTTCCGAGGAAGGGGACAGAGATCGACCCGGGAACGAAGGCGCGCAGCAGGAACACGATGCCCGCCTGGAAAGCCACGAACAGCACCAGCGTCAGCACCATGCTGAGCAGGACCAGCCCGAGAATGCGCGGGCGCAGCAGATCACCCCAACCGCTGAGGATCGCGCGGGTCGCGTTCATTCAAGCCACGTCGTGAGGGCTGCGACGTCGGGACGCGGCCGGTCCGGCGGCGTCGCGCCCCTTGTGCCCAGATGGATCAGCCCGGCGACACGCTCGCCCTTGGCCAGACCCAGATGCGCGGCACCGAAGTCCGCATTCAATGCCGCGTAGCCGGTCAGCCAGGCGGCACCCCAGCCCGAGGCGAGCGCGGCATTCACCAGCCCGAGGCACAGGGCCCCGGCCGACAGTTCCTGTTCCCACGGCGGTACTTTCGGGCTCTCGACCGGCTTGTGGATCACCGCGACGATGACCGGAGAAGCGAGAGCCGAGGCTGCCTTGTCCGCCGCCGCCTGATCCTGTCCGGCATCCAGCACCGCCTGATGCAGGATCGGCGCCATCCGATCCAGCGCGGCACGTTCGAGCACCACGAAGCGCCAAGGTTCAAGCTTTCCGTGGTCCGGCACCCGCGCGGCCAAGGTCAGAAGCCGCAGGATCTCGTCGCGGTCCGGCCCCGGCTCGCGCAGCATCTTGGGCGGATGCGAACGACGGGTTTCCAGAAACCGCAGCGCCGCTTCGTCGCGATGGTCCATGGTGCTTTCCTGCTGCTGCGTATCGGTCATGCCGGGGTCTCCAGTCGGTAATTGCCCTCGGGGAGGTTCAGGGCGGCGCGCAGCTCGGCCAGTTGATGCAGGCTCAGCACGATGCGGACAACCTCGTCGCTGTCTGGCACCATCTGTTCGACGATCACGCGGTCGTCGAAGGTCTGGATGACCACGTCCTCGTTCAGCGGCCGGTTGCCTTCGGGGGCTTCGTCGATCAGCGTGACGACCGTCGCGTCGAATTCGTGCTCGATGGTGAACATGCGCTTTCTCCTCGATTGAGATGCAACATTCGCGTGAAGCTGAAGCAGGGGCAAGCCGCCGGTCTGGCGTGAGGCACGAGGCCGCGATAGGCTGCGGGAAAGTCAGGCAAGGGACAGCGGGGAACGGGCATGGCAGCTTGGGGCGGAAAGGCGATTCTGGCGGCGGTTCTGGCGCTTTCTGGCTGCGTCGCCGTGCCACAGGATGGAACGACGACCGCCCCCGGCCGGACCGACACGTCAACGGATTCGCCCTATTCGACGCCAGCGGCCGCATCCGGCCCGACCGTCACCGGTCCGCTCAGCGCGCGGGCGGCCGCGCGCAACTTCGTCAGCGTGATGCAGCGAATGGAGCCTGCCATCGAGCGGGAGTGCCAGGAACGGCGCACCCAATCGATCAATTGCGACTTCCAGTTCGTCGTCGATGATCGGGCCGGGCAGGATATCAACGCGTTCCAGACCGTCGATCCGCAGGGGCGGCCGATCATCGGCTTCACGCTGCCGCTTATCGCCGAGGCACGGAATGCCGACGAGATGGCCTTCGTGGTGGGTCACGAAGCCAGCCATCACATCCTGAACCACCTTTCGCAGAAATCCGGCGCGGCGACTGCTGGTGCGATCATTCTGGGGGGGCTCGCCGGCGTCTATTCGGGCAACCCGGCCGCCGTCGCATCCGCCCAGCGGATTGGGGCCTCGGTCGGATCACGCTATTATTCGCGGGAATGGGAATTGCAGGCGGACTATCTGGGCGCGATCATCACGTTGAACGCCGGCCTGGACCCGCGCAACGGCGCGCGCTTCTTCGAGCGGATCCCGGACCCCGGCAACCGCGTTCTGGGGTCGCACCCGTCGCGCGCCGCGCGGATCGCGCAAGTCGAGCGGGCGGTGGAGGATTACCGGTCGGGACGCGCCCGCTAACGCTCGCAATTCGAGAAGATGTGCAGGGTCCGGAATTTTTCCGAACGCTGTTGCGATCAGGCATCAGGACGGGATGCGCAAAGGATAATCCGACTATCAATTATATCGTGCGCGAGTTGATCGCTCGGCGGCATTTCGCCTGATTTGCCTGCTATCAGCGGAATATCGCGGCGCGTCGCATGGCATGTGCCAAGGGCCACGGTGTCGAAAGGTTCCCGCTTGGGACGCAGCGTCAGCGCCAATTTCCTGTCCACGCAGCGAAATTCTCTTCTCCCGTTTATTGCGCGTACATATAATCGGGGTTGAGAGCGTTGAGTACGGGTACTGACCCGGACATGGGGAGGTTGCCCTGAGAATGATCGGCGTCGTGCTGTGGAGCAATGAGGAGCGGCAGAAAGCCGTCATCTGGTGCGAAGATCACCAGGCGCTGGCTTATCTGGATGGAACCGACGATCTGACCGAAGGGACCGTCTGGCCCACGATAGGCGACATTCTGGAACTGGAGAGCGAGACGATCGGCAATCTGCGCCGCGCCAGACGGGTTTCGCGCCTAGAAGATTGCACCTGTCCGCAGATCCCCGCGATCCTGCGCGGCGAATGCAGCGCGCCACATCTTCGCCTTGTGTCTTCGCGAAGCGCCGTCCGCCGGGATCAGGCGGAAGCCGACATCCCGGAACGGATCAGCGCGACGCGTTAGCCACCCGCGACCGGTGCAGCCGCCAGATCCCCGCGCGCCAGCGCAGCGACGCCGGTGCGCGCAAGATCCGACAAGCCCAAGGGTCGCATCAGGTCAGCGAAGGCGTCCAGCTTCTCAGGGGCCCCGGTGATCTCGAAAACGAAGCTCGTCAGCGTCGAGTCAACCACGTTGGCCCGGAAGATTTCGGCGATGCGCAGCGCCTCGACCCGCTTGTCGCCCTTGCCCGACACCTTGAACAAACCAAGCTCACGCTCGACCGATGGTCCCTCGACGGTCAGGTCGTGAACTTCGTGGACGGGGACGATGCGGCCAAGCTGTGCCTTGATCTGCTCGATCACCGCGGGCGTACCGCGGGTGACCACCGTGATGCGCGAGGTGTGGCCGCTGTGATCGACCTCGGCCACGGTCAGGCTGTCGATGTTGTAGCCGCGCCCTGAAAACAGGCCGATCACACGCGCCAGGACGCCGGGCTCGTTTTCGACCAGCACCGCCAGCGTGTGACGCTCTTCGACATCCGCGTTGGGGTTGCGCAGATCGTAGGCCGAGTGGCTGGAGGCGCCGCGTTCAAGTTTCAATGCCGACATGGGTCCGGCTCCATCTTCTGTCCAGAAATATCCGCAAGTCCGGGGCAGCGCCCCGGAAGCTCAGACCAGTACCGCGCCGCCGGTCTCGATCACGCCCAGTTCGGCGGCCTCGCCCAGAAGCATTTCGTTATGCGGCTTGCCCGACGGGATCATCGGGAAGCAATTCTCATGCTTCTCGATCAGCACGTCGAGGATGAACGGACCGTCATAGTCGATCATCTGCTGGATCGCGTCGTCCAGATCCTTGGGATCCTTCACCTGCGCGCCCTTGCAGCCGAAGGCCTCGGCCAGCTTGACGAAATCGGGCAGGCTGTCGGACCAGGACTGGCTGTAGCGCTCGCCATGCAGCAACTGCTGCCACTGGCGCACCATGCCGAGACGTTCGTTGTTCAGGATGAATTGCTTGACCGGCAGCCGGAACTGGATCGCGGTCCCCATCTCCTGCATGTTCATCAGCCAGCTTGCGTCACCGGCCACGTTGATGACCAGCGCTTCGGGATGCGCCATCTGCACGCCGATGCTGGCCGGCAGACCGTAGCCCATCGTCCCGAGACCGCCAGAGGTCATCCAGCGGTTCGGCTCGTCGAAGCCCAGATATTGCGCGGCCCACATCTGGTGCTGGCCGACCTCGGTCGTGATGTAGCGGTCGCGGCCCTTGGTCAGCGCCTCGAGCCGCTGCATCGCGTGCTGCGGCTTGATGATCTGGTCGCTGTTGCGGAAGTTCAGGCAGTTCTTGGCCTTCCAGCCCTCGATCTGCTCCCACCACTTGCCAAGTGCCGCGCGATTGGTCTGACGGCCGCGCGAGGACCACAGATCGACGATCTGGCGCAGCACGGCACCGACATCGCCGACGATCGGCAGATCGACATGGATCACTTTGTTGATCGAGCTGGGATCGACATCGACATGTGCCTTGATCGATCCGGGGCTGAAATCCGCGACGCGCCCGGTGATCCGGTCGTCGAACCGCGCGCCCAGGTTGATCATCAGGTCGCAGCCGTGCATCGCGAGGTTCGCTTCGTAAAGCCCGTGCATCCCCAGCATGCCCAGCCAGTTCTTGCCCGAGGCGGGATAGGCGCCGAGCCCCATCAGAGTCGAAGTGACGGGAATGCCCGCACCATCGGCCAGTTCGCGCAGGAGGCGGCTGGCTTCGGGGCCAGCATTGATCACGCCGCCACCGGTATAGAGGATCGGGCGCTCGGCCTTTTCCAGCAATTCGACCAGTTGCAGCACCGCATCCGACGCGACGGCATCGCGCCGAGGATTGCGCGGGGCGGCGGCCTTGGGGGGCTGATAGGTGCCGCTCGCGAACTGAACGTCCTTGGGAATGTCGACCAGCACCGGACCCGGACGGCCCGAGGTCGCGACATCGAAGGCGCGGTGCAGCGTATCGGCCAGCTTGTCGGTGTCCTTCACCAACCAGTTGTGCTTGGTGCAGGGCCGGGTGATGCCGACGGTATCCGCCTCCTGAAAGCCGTCGGTGCCGATCAGGAACGTCGGGACCTGGCCCGACAGCACGACGAGCGGGATCGAGTCGAGCAGCGCGTCGGTCAGGCCCGTGACCGCGTTGGTCGCGCCCGGGCCCGACGTAACCAGCACGACGCCGGGCTTGCCCGTCGATCGGGCATAGCCTTCCGCCATGTGGACCGCGCCCTGTTCGTGGCGGACGAGGACATGTGTGATGTCGTTCTGCTGGAAGATTTCGTCATAGATGGGCAGCACGGCCCCGCCGGGATAGCCGAATACGGTATCGACGCCCTGATCGCGCAGCGCTTCGACAACCATCCTCGCACCCGTCATCTCTCGGGACATCTTCTCGCTCCATCATTTCGACATGCGGCTGCATACCGCGTCGCCGATACCTATGGGCGTGTCCGGGCGGGGTCAATGCGATTCGGTGAAATTCATGACGCAGACGGCCGCAGAATTGTAATTTTATTTCGCAGTCGGAGCGTTGCTGATTACCGAGTGGTTTGCGGCAGCGCAATCCGCGCGACCTGCTCGACGATGGGATCGACCGACAGGGGATGGATGTCGCTGCTGTGGTCCGCAGGTTCTCCGATCGATTGCCATACGCCGCCCTTGTAGATCTCCAGCGCGGAAAAGCGCGCCTTGTAGTCCATCTTCCGGCTGCCGGGGACCCAGTAGCCGAGATAGACATAGGGGAGACCGGCGCCCCGCGCGATCTCGACATGATCGAGGATCACATGCGTGCCAAGACTGCGGGCGGCATGATCAGGATGATAGAAACTGTAGACGAGGCTTAACCCGTCATCGAGCACGTCGGTCAGGCAGACCGCGGTCAGTTCATCGCGCGCATCGCCGCCAGCCTCGGTGTTGCGATACTCGATCACGCGGGTCTTGACCGGCGTTTCCTCGATCATCGCCGCGAATTCGAAGATGTCCATGTCGGCCATGCCGCCGTCGGCGTGGCGATGATCCAGATAGGTACGGAAGAGGTCGTACTGTTCCTCTGTCGCCCAGGCACTGGTCGCCAGCCGTTTCAGACCCGTATTGCGCCGAAGGACGCGGCGCTGGGTCCGCGAGGGCTGAAAGTCCGCGACCCTGATCCGCGCCGACATGCAGGCCACGCAGCTTTCGCAGCTGGGGCGGTACAACACGTTCTGCGACCGACGGAATCCCTGTCGCGACAACGCATTGTTCAGCTCACCCGCACCGTCCCCCTGAAGCGCGGTGAACAGCTTGCGTTCGGCGCGACCGTGCAGATAGGGGCAGGGCTGGGGTGCGGTGACGTAGAATTGCGGCGCTTGAGGCAGGGTATGCCGCATCAGGTGCAGACCTCGCGCAAGGTAGACGGGGACGATCGGGTCATGTGTCGGATATCGCTGACTTGAGGATAAGACTCCGCAGGATGCGTGGTGCCGCGTCAGCCTAGCAACGATTCCATGATACGCCAAGCGCAGACCGCCCGGTCGCGGTGCGTTGACGTCGATGCCGGCGTCACTATCGTCGGCGCATGGATTTTGCCGCCGCGATCACCCGAACCATAGCGCCGCGCGACAGGACGCGGGCCGATTCTGTCCGCGACCTCTACCCTGACGTCGCCGATTCCGTCCGTGACCTCATCGCCGGTGTCGCAGGATGCAGCCCCTACCTTGCCGGCCTTCTGGAGCGCGAGGCAGAGTGGCTGCCGAACGCGCTTAATCATCCCGACGTCGTGGTGCGAGAGACAGAAGGGTTCGAGGACCTCGACGCCGCTTCACTGGGACCAGCCCTGCGGCGAGCCAAGCGGCGCGTGGCACTTTATGCGGCGCTTGCGGATCTGGGCGGCGTCTGGTCGCTTGAGCAGGTGACAGGGGCGCTGAGCGATCTTGCCGACCGCGCCGCCGATCTGGCCTTTCGCGTCCACATCGCGGCCGAGGCGGCGCGCGGTAAGCTGCCCCCTGCGATCGATGACGCCGATGCGGGCGGCCTGTTCGTGCTGGCGATGGGCAAGGGGGGTGCGGGCGAGCTGAACTATTCGTCGGACATCGACCTGATCGTGCTTTACGACGATGCGGTCTATGCCGCCGATGACCAGCACGAGGCGCGGGCGGCGCTGATTCGTGCGACCCGCAAGGCGGCTGCGACCCTGTCCGACGTGACCGAGCATGGCTATGTCTTCCGCACCGACCTGCGGCTGCGGCCCGACGCGTCGGTCACGCCGGTCTGCCTGTCTGCCTCGGCCGCGTTGGCCTATTACGAGGCGGAAGGTCGTACGTGGGAGCGGGCGGCGTTCATCAAGGCGCGCGCCGCCGCCGGTGATATCGCCGCCGGCAAGCGCTTTCTGACCGAATTGCGCCCCTTCGTCTGGCGCAAGCACCTGGATTTCGCGGCGATCCAGGATGCCCACGACATGCGGCTGCGGATCCGGGATCACAAGGGTCTGGGCGGGCGCGTGGAGGTTGCCGGCCACAACATCAAGCTCGGCCGTGGCGGTATCCGCGAGATCGAGTTCTTCACCCAGACCCGGCAGTTGATCGCCGGCGGGCGCGACCCCGGCCTGCGCCAGCGCGACACGCTGGGCGGCTTGGCGGCGCTGGCAGAGAAGGGCTGGATCCCGGCGGACGTGGCAAGCGAACTGGCCGCGCATTATCGCGAGCATCGCGAGATCGAGCATCGCATCCAGATGCTGAACGACAGTCAGACCCACGATCTTCCCAAGGATCGCGAGGCGCTAGCTGCAATCGCCGCGATGACGGGCGAGGGTGACGTGGATGCCTTCAAGGTCCGGCTGAAGCAGCGGCTGGAACGGGTCCACGACTTGACCGAGGCCTTCTTCGCGCCGGGCGAGGCGCAGGCCGAGACGCCCACGCTGTCCGACGAATCGCGCGCGATCGTGGACCGCTGGCGCGGCTATCCGGCGCTGCGCAGCGAACGCGCCTTGCAGATCTTCCGCCGGATCGAGCCCGAACTGCTGTCCCGGATGGCGCGCGCCGCGCATCCCGATGAGGCGCTGGCGCGGTTCGACAGTTTTCTGGCCGGTCTGCCCGCAGGGGTACAGCTCTTCTCGCTGTTTGATGCCAATGCGCCGCTGATCGACCTGATCGTCGACATCTGCGGCACGGCCCCGGCGCTCGCGGCCTATCTGGCGCGCCATTCGGCGGTGCTGGACGCGGTTCTGGGCGGCAGTTTCTTTTCGGCCTGGCCAGGTGTCGTCAAGCTGGGCGAACAACTGGCCGAGATCCTGGCGCAGGCGTCGCAGGATCGCGACGGCGGCTATGAACGCGCGCTGGATGCGGCGCGGCGATGGGCGCATGAATGGCATTTCCGCATTGGGGTGCATCACCTGCGCGGCTTGATCGATGCAGAGGAAGCGGCGGTCCAGTATGCCGATCTGGCGGATGCCTGCCTTGCCGCGCTGATCCCGGTGACTGCTGCGGAGTTCGCGACGAACCACGGACCGCCCCCGGGCAGGGGCGCCGCGGTGCTCGCGATGGGGTCGCTGGGTGCGCGGTCGCTGCACGCGGCCTCGGATCTGGACCTGATCGTGATCTACGACGCAGACGGTGCCGAGACATCGGATGGACGGCGACCGTTGGCGGCGCGTGCCTATTACGCGCGGCTGACGCAGGCGATGATCACCGCAATCTCGGCTCCGACCGCAGAGGGGCGGCTTTACGAGGTGGACATGCGCCTGCGCCCGTCGGGACGGCAGGGACCGGTCGCGACCTCGCTGCAAAGCTTCGAAAGCTATCAGCTGACCGAAGCCTGGACCTGGGAGCACCTGGCGTTGACCCGGGCCCGCGCCGTCGCCTGGTGCGGGCAAGGCGGGGCGGGCTTGGCCGACGATGTCGAGGCGCTGCGCCTGCGTGTTCTGGCAGAGCGAGGCAGCGAGGGTCGCGTCCGCCCGGACCTGGCAGAAATGCGGGCTAGGATCTTTGCGGCCAAGGCCACCGATGGCGACTGGGATGCGAAGATAGGGCCCGGCCGATTGCAGGACATCGATCTTCTGGCGCAGAGCTTCGCGCTTCGCGCGGGCGACGCCGCGCGAAGGTCTGCCGCGCAGATCCGCGCGGGTTCGCGGGCGGGGCTGATCGGAAAGGACGACGCCGAAACGCTGGCTTCGGCGCGACGCTTCCTGTGGCGGCTGCACGCCTCGGCGCGGCTTCTGACCGACCGACCGCTCGACATGGCGCGGATCGGGCTGGGCGGTCAGGAGTTTCTCCTGCGCGAGACGGGAGCCGACACGCTTGCGGCCATGGAAGAAGCGTTGGAGACGCGCGTCCAGGACAGCGCCGCGATCATCGATGCCGAGATCGGAGAGCCGGCAGGATTGGCGCGAGACTGAGGGTTCAGACCGCCGTCGCGATGGGCAGTGATGCGTCTTCGATTGCCGCATTCGCCGCCGGCCTTTGCGGCTCTCCACGATCCGCTGCCACGTCGTCGAGCGACCGTCCCCCGATCGGCCCGAGCATCGGGATCTGCACCGTCCCGGCCTCGGCTTGCGCCGCATCGGCGGTTGCGTCTTTCAGGCTCGCCTCGAACACACCATGGGTGGTCTTGTCCCAATAGAACGGCCGCGTCACCACCTCGTAGATCGCCTTCCATGCTGCGAAACAGGCGAGGACATTGTAGAAATGCATCAGCGGCACGAACAGTCGCAGATGGCGGTGTTTCGCCCCGCGCACGGCCCAGAGGCTGGCGACGATGCTGATCGCCTCGGCCGCGATGAAGATGCCGACCAGCGTCATCACGCCGTAGCCCCCAAGCATCGTGGAGAGGCTAGTGGCCAGCGGATGCGGCAGCCCGAACGCGAGCAACCAGAAGCTCCATAGCAATGGTGCAAGCAATTGCTGCGAGACGGAACCGAACAGCTGCACCTGCATACCGATGAAGCGCGCTGGTCCAAGCTCGCGCCACAGCCGCCGCGGGTCGCGCATATGGACGGCCCAGGTCAGCGCGAAGCCCTTGATCCAGCGTGAGCGCTGCTTGATCCAGGGCAGGGGACGGCAATTCGCCTCTTCATCGGTGGTGGTCGGGATGATTTCTGTTCGCCAGCCGTGCCTGACCAGACGCACGCCCAGATCGGCGTCTTCGGTCACGTTCCAGGCGTCCCAACCGCCAACCTGATCCAGTGCGTCGCGGCGGAAGAACAGGGTCGTACCACCCAGCGGTACAATCAGACGCATCCGGGCGAGGCCAGGAAGATAGGCGCGGAACCAAGTGGCGTATTCGATGGTGAAGCAGCGCGCCATCAGGTTGGTGCGCGGGTTGTAGAAATCCAGCGCGCCCTGAAGGCAAGCGACGTCCGGGTCTGCAGCATGAAAACCGCGAGCGACCCGGTGAAGCTGGTCGCGTTCGGGGCGATCCTCGGCGTCCCATACCCCGATTATCGATCCGCGACAGAAGTTCAGCGCGAAGTTCATCGCCCGCGGCTTCGTCTGGATCGGTCCCTCTGGCACCACGACGACGCGCATCCAGCGCGGCAATGCCGCACCCCGCAGCGCATCGCGCGTCGTGTCGTCGCGTTCTTCAACGACCAGCAGGATGTCGGTCAGTTCACGCGGATAATCCAGGCGCGACAGTCGTTCCACCAGTCGGCCGGCGATGTCGCTTTCGCGAAACAGCGGCACCATGACCGAGATCACCGGCAGCGGCCCGGTGAATTCCGGCACGGCCGTGCGCGCCTTGCCGTAGCGGCTCTCCTCAAGCTCCTGGGCGTGGGCGCCGCGGACCGCGGCGACCAGCGTAGAAATCTTGACCATCGTCGACGCGAGCATTGCGGCGATCGCCCAGATCGTCAGCAGCGCAACGGTAACGATCGGCATCAGCGTGAATGCCAGCGCGGCGGTCGCGATCGCGGCGATGGCGATGCGCGTCGTGCGTTTCGAATCCTGACTGCGACAACTCTGGTCTGCAGGCACACGCATTTCCGCCTGGCGGATCAGTTGACCGCGGCGCGTGGCGAGGATCGCTTCCTGCCCCTGGACAGCCTCGCAGATCAGCATCCGCACGGTGCCGAAGGCGCGTGGCAGGGACGGGATCAGCGCGTCGAATTCGTCGGGTCGCGAGGTCGCGACCCAGGTTACGCCACCCAGCCTGCGCCACGGAACGATTCCGCGGTTCAGGCAGAATTGCGCACCTGCCGCGTCGATCAGCCGCGGGTCGGGTGGTGTCGCCAGAAGATCGATGACCGAAGTGCGCCATTGCCGGGACAGTGCCTTACCAAGTGCCGCCTCCGTCACCCAGCCATGCGCCAGAAGGATCTCGCCAAGGCGCGCGTCCTGACGGCGTCGCAGCACGGTCGCCTTCAGCAGGTCGCCTTCGCGGACCGCACCTTCTTCCAGCAGGATCTGGCCCAGCGGCCGCAGGTTTCGCGGAGCGAGCGTCGCGCCGTTCTGATCGATGGGCGGCGGCGCATCGCCATCTGGCGCCGTCAGGTTTCGGGGCGTCAGGTTCGGCTGCAGCGGCACGACATTCTGCCGGCGGCCGTTTCGGGCGAAGACATTCATCATGCGATTCCCCTTCTGGTCGCCCCGTGGTGACACGAAAGCCGTTAAGAAGGGGTTAAGCGCCTGTTCGCCGCGTGGACGGCCCCAAGGGGCTTCAGCCTGCCTGAGCGTCCCGCCGTACCTGCATCGCATCGGCAAAGCGACGGAACAGATAGAGGCTGTCCTGCGGACCGGGCGAGGCCTCGGGGTGATGCTGGACCGAAAACACCGGCTTGCCGTCGACCCGGATGCCGCAATTGCTGCCGTCGAAAAGGCTGACATGCGTTTCGACCACGCCCACGGGCAGCGACTGGCTGTCGACCGCGAAGCCATGGTTCATCGAGGTGATCATCACGCGGCCGCTTTCGACATCCTTGACCGGATGGTTCGCGCCGTGGTGACCGTGGTTCATCTTGACCGTCTTTGCACCAAGCGCGAGGGCCAGCATCTGGTGCCCTAGGCAGATTCCGAAGATCGGCATGTCGCGGTCCAGCAATTCGCGAATCATCGGCACCGCGTATGCGCCGGTGGCCGCCGGATCGCCGGGTCCGTTGGACAGGAACACGCCGTCGGGCTGATGCGCCAGAACCTCTTCGGCGGTTGCGCTGGCCGGCAGGACCGTGACATCCGCCCCTTGCTCGGCCAGCGAGCGCAGGATGTTGCGCTTGGCGCCGTAATCGAGCGCCACCACCTTGAAGGGGGCATGACCATGTTCGTCCGCGGTCTCGCCGAAGCCTTCGCCCCATTCCCAGGTGCCCTGACGCCACTGATAGCTTTGCCGGCAGCTCACATCCTTTGCGAGATCGAGGCCGACAAGCCCTTTCCAGTCGCGTGCACGCGCAACCATGCCCGCTACGTCGAAATTGCCGTCAGGATCATGGGCGAGGACCACGTGGGGCGCGCCCTGCAGCCGGATCGCACGCGTGAGGCGGCGACTGTCCACGCCGCCCATGCCGATGCGCCCGCCCTTGGCCAGCCAATCGGGCAGATCGCCCATCGCGCGCCAGTTCGACGGCTCGGTCGGGTCCCATTTCACGATCATTCCGGCGGCGACGGGCTCGGGCGCCTCGTCATCCTCGGTGGTGATGCCGGTATTGCCGATGTGGGGGAAGGTGAACGTCACGACCTGGCTAGCGTACGAGGGATCGGTCATGATCTCCTGGTAGCCGGTCATTGCGGTGTTGAAGACAAGCTCGGCCACCACCTCACCGGTGGCGCCGAAACCCTTGCCGTAGAAGATCGTGCCATCGGCGAGCACGAGGCAGGCGGTGGGGCGGTCGGCCATGGCGGCACCTCGGGGCTGTTCTGAAATCTGCCGGTGAATAGGGGCCTCGCGCCGTGCGGTCAAGGTGGACACCGGCTTGAATAAGCGCGCTCCTAGCATTAGTTGGCGAGCTTTGGCTGCCAGAGGACCATCGCACATGGAACTGCGAGCAAGGCTGCAACACGCCACCAAGGAGGCGATGAAGGCGAAGGACGCGACGCGGCTGTCCACGCTGCGCCTGATCGGCGCTGCGGTGAAGGACCGGGAGATCGCTGCACGAAGCGAGGTGGGCGAGGAACAGGCGCTGACCGATGCCGATCTGGTCGCGATCATGTCCAAGATGGTGAAGCAGCGCCAGGAATCCGCCAAGGCTTACGAAGAAGGCGGGCGGCTGGAGTTGGCCGAGAAGGAACTGGACGAGATCAAGATCATCCAGGAATACCTGCCGCGGCAACTGGATGAGACGGAGATCGAGACCGCCATCGACAAGGCGATCGCCGACCTGGGAGCGACGTCGCTGCGCGACTTGGGCCGCGTCATGGGCGAACTGCGCACGCGCCATGCCGGCCAGATGGATTTTGGCGCCGTCGGCCCGATGGTCAAGCAGCGGTTGATGTGAGCGAGGCCTTTTCGAACCTTTGAGCGATCGTTGCGTTGAGGCTGGGTGAATCAAGGAGGATCACCATGCCCGCAAAATCCAAGGCACAGCAACGCGCCGCCGGTGCGGCTCTGTCCGCGAAACGCGGTGACACGAAGGTCAGCGAGCTTCAGGGCGCATCAAAGGACATGTACGATTCGATGAGCGAGGATGAGCTCGAGGATTTCGCCTCGACCGATCTCAACGATCTGCCCGACAAGGTAGAAGACGACGATTGATCCCGCTCAGCGAAGGTCGGCCAAGCGGCGTAGCAGGTCATCGTGAAGGCTGCGCCGTTCGTCGGGCGTGAGGAACGAGCCGAGTTCGAGTTCCCTTTGGCCGTCCGTCAGCGTCAGGTAGCTTTCGACCGGGCCGCGCCGCAGGATCGCGCGCACCCAATACGGATTTGCGTGCCAGATCCGGTCGTCACGTCCCGCATCGCTTCTTCGCAGATCAAGGCTGTCTCTCGTCAAGTGTAGGATCTCGGTGGTTCGCCCTGTGCGATAGGTCCGCTCCAGTCCGATCCAGACACCTGCGACGGCGATGACGATGAAGGGCAGAAGACCCCACAGAACGACGGTCCCGACGACTGCCATGAGCGGCAGAAGAAACAGGACCGCTGTGATGCCGATGAACCAGACGAAGCCCTTGCGGGGCAGGGATCGGTGCGGCCTCGCCCGCAGAACCTGCGCCCCATTCTCGATCGACCAGCTATAGGGCATCTGGCGCCCCCAATTCCCTCGATGCTACGCAAAACGGCCCCGGATCGCTCCGGGGCCGTGATTTGATCACCCGCACGCTCAATGGGCGTGCTTGTGGTCCCATTCTTCCTGCTTCGGCAGCTGCTCGAACGTGTGTTCGGGCGGGGGCGAGGGCAGGGTCCACTCCAGCGTGTCGGCGTATTCGTTCCAGTAGTTGTTCTGGGTCACGCGCTCACCGCGGAAGAGGGTGTAGAACACAACGCCGATGAAGAAGATGAAGCTGGCGAAGGACAGATAGGCGCCAAGCGAGCTGATGTTGTTCCAGTAGGCGAACTCCACGGGGTAGTCGATGTAACGACGCGGCATACCCTGACGACCCAGGAAGTGCTGCGGGAAGAAGGTCAGGTTCGCGCCGATGAACATCGCCCAGAAGTGGACCTTGCCAGCCCATTCCGGATACTGGCGGCCCGACATCTTGCCGATCCAGTAATAGACACCCGCAAAGATCGCGAAGACGGCGCCAAGGCTCATCACGTAGTGGAAGTGCGCCACGACATAGTAGGTGTCATGATACACGCGATCCAGCGGCGCCTGCGACAGGACCACGCCGGTCACGCCGCCGACGGTGAACAGGAACAGGAAGCCGAACGCCCAGAGCATCGGCGTCTTGAACTCGACCGAGCCGCCCCACATCGTCGCGATCCACGAGAAGACCTTGATGCCCGTGGGCACCGCGATCGTCATGGTGGCCAGCATGAAGTAGCTCTGCTGGGTCAGCGACATGCCGACGGTATACATATGGTGTGCCCAGACGACGAAGCCCAGCACGCCGATTGCGATCAGCGCCAGAACCATCGGCAGGTAGCCGAAGATCGGCTTCTTCGAGAAGGTCGCGATGACGTGGCTGATGATGCCGAAGCCCGGCAGCACGATGATGTAGACCTCGGGGTGACCGAAGAACCACAGAATGTGCTGATACAGGATCGGGTCGCCGCCGCCGGCCGGGTTGAAGAAGTTGGTCCCGAAGTTGCGGTCCATCAGCAGCATGGTGATGGCGCCGGCCAGAACCGGAAGGGCCAGCAGGATCAGCCATGCGGTCACGAAGACTGACCAGGCGAACAGCGGCACCTTGAAGAGCGTCATGCCCGGTGCGCGCATGTTGAGGAAGGTGGTGATGATGTTGATCGCGCCGAGAATCGAAGACGCGCCCGAGACGTGGACCGCGAAGATCGCCAGATCCATCGAATAGCCGCCCTCGGTCGTCGACAGCGGGGGATACAGAACCCAGCCGACGCCCGAACCGGGCTGCTGGTTGCCGCCCGGCGCCAGCAGGGAAGCCACGCCCAGCGCGACGCCGGCCACATACATCCAGTAGGACAGGTTGTTCAGACGCGGGAAGCTCATGTCCGGCGCGCCCAATTGCAGCGGCATGAAATAGTTGCCGAAGCCGCCGAACAGCGCGGGAATTACCACGAAGAACATCATCAGAACACCGTGATAGGTGATCATCACGTTCCACAGATGGCCGTTCGGGGTACATTCCTGGGTTGCGTCAGCGATGAAGCGCGCACCCTCGAGGCACATGTACTGCACGCCCGGATGCTGCAGTTCCATCCGCATATAGATGGTAAAACTGACGGAGATCAGACCGACCAGACCTGCCGTAAACAGGTACAGGATGCCGATATCCTTGTGGTTGGTTGACATGAACCAGCGGGTAAAGAACCCGCGCTCGTCATGATGCGCGTCGTGGGCATGGGCGGCAGCGTCTGCCATGGGCGGTCTCCCTCTGGGTCGTCGCGCCGGCCGCAGGGGCCGACGAATGCGGCATCTTTCTAGCCGACAGTGCATGGCGCAGCAATAAGCTGTCGCCCTAAAACACATCGCCCCGACAGAATATGAAAATCCGTCGGAGCGCACCAGTCTTGATCCGCATTGGAACCGTCCTCAGACGCTTGTGGCGCTGCGGTTCCGTGCGGGATCAGTTGCTTGCGGGGGCTTCCGCCTCGGCGCCATCGGCCGCCGCATCGCCACCTGCAGCCGCATCAGGCGAATTCGCGGCGAGGAACGCCACGACGTCGGCCTGATTCTTGCGCATCTTGAACGTCATCTTGGTCTTGAGCGAGTCGTCCCCGGTCTTTTCCTGCACGAAAGCGTTCGGGTCGGTGATGTAGGCTGCAAGATCTTCTTCGGTCCAGACTTCACCTGCCTCGCCCAAGGCGATCAGCGCGTCGGAATAGTTGAAGCCTTCCTGGGACCCTGCCGCGCGGCCGACGACGCCATAAAGGTTGGGTCCGGTCTTGCCGCCCTTGACGATGTCGGTCCCGGCATCGTCCTGGATCATGTGGCAAGCCTTGCACTTGCGGAATTCCTGTTCGCCGACGCTGGCGTCCTGGGCAAAGGCGGGGGCCGCGAATGCGACGCCGGCCAGCGCGATCATAGTGAGTTTCATGATGTCCTTCCTTGGATTGGCTCGCGGGCTGTATCCATCTCCCTCAAGACTTGGGTAGCATGGCCCATCGTGTCAGAAAAACCGTAAAAACGTCGCACATGGGGCTATGATCCGAAGTTTCGCGTGAACGTGTTCCGCAGCGACAGATCAAGGTCGTCCATCGTCACCGGCAGGCCCAGATCGACAAGACTGGTCACGCCATGGCCCGAGATGCCGCAAGGCACGATGCCGTCGTAATGGCCGAGGTTCGGTTCGACATTGATCGAAATCCCGTGGAAGCTGACCCAGCGACGCAACTTGACGCCGATGGCCGCGATCTTGTCCTCGCGCACAGTGCCGTCGACCAGAGGCGGTTTCTGGGGGCGTTGCACCCACACACCGACGCGGCCGGGACGAACCTCGCCCGTCACGCCGAATTCGGCCAGCGCGTCGATGACCCAACCCTCGAGGGCCGCCACGAAAGCGCGAACGTCCCGGCCGCGCCTGTTCAGGTCGAGCATGACGTAAACGACCCGCTGTCCAGGCCCGTGATAGGTGTATTGTCCGCCGCGGCCCGCGGTGTGAACGGGAAAGCGCGCGTCGAGAAGGTCGGCGTCGCGCGCGCTGGTTCCCGCCGTGTAAAGGGGCGGATGTTCGACGAACCAGACCAGTTCGGGCGCCGTTCCCGCGCCGATCCGGGCGACCCGCGCTTCCATGAAGGCAACGGCCTCGTCATAGTCGGTCAGCCCCGGAGCAACGGTCCATTCGACGTCCAGCGAGCCTGATCGCTCGTTCGCGACTGTCGCGCCGTCGCTTTCGCGGCCCACTCCGTCCATGTCATCGCTCCTTCCGCGTCGAAATGACAAAAGTCCTCTTTTCAAGCGCCGCGCAAGTCGCTATCACCCCGCGCGATGCCCGAACGTGCGGTCGTGGCGGAATTGGTAGACGCGCAGCGTTGAGGTCGCTGTTCCTTAACCGGAGTGGAAGTTCGAGTCTTCTCGACCGCACCATCATCCTTATTTCAGCCTGACGCCAAGCGCCAAGGCGCTCGCCAGTCGCGTCAAGCCCGCGATTACTTCTGCGGCGCGATGCGCGTACCTGAGGCCTCTGCCTCGGCCACGATCCTATAGAGCTGATCGTCACGCGCGTTGCGCTTTTCCAAGAAAGCCAGAATCTCCGGCGAATCGAAGACTGCTGGATCGAAGTGATAGGATGAACTGTTGACCCTCGTCCCTTCGAGGAAATCCTCGCCGGTCATTTTGCGAACCAGTTGCGGAAGGCCGTCCTGCGTAGCGATGTGGACGTAGGGCCGCAAAAGGTGTCGTAGCTCGTCGTCAGACAGGTCCCGCCGCGGACCCGGCACGACGTAATTCGACTGCACGTTCAGAAAAAGACCGGCGTGCTGCTTCAGAAGGGCGATCACCGTTGCGGGATCGCTGTTGTCAGCGTTGCGGATCGATTCCGACATCGCCTTTATCTCGGGCGGATGGCCGTCATAGAAGGCCGGCGAACGGTGAAAGATCTCGATCAGCCAGTTATAGTGCGACATCACCTGACGGTTCGGCCGTCGGATCAACGTATAGAAGCGTCGGGGACGGTCGGTCGCATCGTGTACCGCCTTGCGGAACCTGCGAAAGGTGAGGTGGGCCGAGAGGTAATCGACCTCCTCTATCTTTTCGACCAGCTTGTCATGGTCGGTCAGCAGCGACTGCGCATGCGCCAAGCCGTTCATCCGATCCTTCAACAGCTTGTTGACGGTTGAGCCGGCCGTTTTGGGGACATGAATAAAACAGACCAGCGGTCGACCATTTTCGGCAGGCATCATAGATAGCCCAGCCGGTAGGCCATCTTGCGCCAGCCGTAATAGGTGTCGCCGCCATAGGGGCGCTCAAGCAGCAGCCCTTCAAGTTCCGCTGCCTCATCCTCGGGTAGCTGCGACGATATCCGATGCATGTCGACGACGTTGAAGATGCCGCGATATAGGCCGTCGAGCTTCACGATCGGCAACCCCATCTTCAACAGGACGATCGCGTTCTGGTGGATCTGGCTGCCATGCAGAAATACCTCGCTCAGCGCGCCGATGACGTAGTCGTGCAGAAGACGGTCAGCGCGGGGGTCGTCGTCGGCCATCTCGCGGCGCAGAAGCTGACGCATATCCGCGATCGTTCCGATGATCATCTGGCTGTCGGATCCTCCGGGTCCCACCGGCTGAACGTCAAGGCTCGGGTCAGAGCCTGCTCCGCCGGTCGCGATGACCCGGCTAGAGGGGCTTTCGGCAAGGTTCGCAGAAGCGATGCGGGCCCGGCGCATGAGATCGCTTTGCTGCGCAAGGCTCGGTACGCTGGCAAAGTGATTGACCAGCAGACTCGCGATCGTCGATTGCGGCGACACCCTTCGCCAGGGGTTGCGTGGCGATACGAGATGGTTTGTCAGCGTAAAATCGACCAGTTCGTCGTCCTTGCTGATCGTCTTGATGTAGCGCGATGCACCGAACAGGGCGCTGATCTGTGTCGGTGATGCGGCGCAGGCCTTGAGCACGCGGCTGAAGGCCAACTCGCCAGTCTGGATGACCGTGGGACGGATGTCCGAAAGCGTGTAGTCGTTCCAGTATTTTCTGAAGCGCGGATCGCGCAGGACCCTGCCTGACATCGAGATGCAGAAAGAGCCTAGATGATACTCATGCTCGAAATTCTCCGTGCTTCCCAGCACGTCCTGTTCAGAACCGAACATCGCGTCGAGAAACGCGTCCAACCCCTGGCTGGTGTAGAAGATGCTGTCGTTCAGCATCAGGAGGCGGGGGCAGTCCTGATGCCAGCCTTGTTCGAACAGATGCGTGAATGCCGTCTTGTAGCTGCCGAAGTCGCGGCCGAAGTTGGGGCGCTCGATATAACAGTCGACCAGGCCATCGAGCTGCGTTAGATCCGCGATCCGCATCGTGTTCGATACGAGGACGTAGGCACCGCGCTCGCGTGCGGCTTCGATCAGACGCCTCGTGTCGGGACGCAGCACGCCCTTTTCGTAAAGCGCAGCCAAAAGGATGGGCTGACCTGGTTGTCGCGCGGTCTGGAAATGCACGACCGGTTTCTGCTTGCGCGTTTTCCACCAGGCCAACGCCGCCAAGACGTTGATACGAAATCGTGCATAATATCCGTACAAGCGGAGCAGAATGGATTTGATCAAGGTCAGGTCCGCGGGTCGGTTGTCAGAACGCGCCGAGCGCTAACACTGCCCTGTAAGGGCGACAACAGTTAATTTGGGCGCTCCGCCTTCTCGCGCACAGCGGAGTCCCCAGCCTCGGCCAGTACGAAAAGCCTCAACGCCGTGGCCAATCCGACATCCGGCGGACGCCGGTGATCGATCTGCGAGACGAGCGCTGCGCGCGTGATCTGGTGTCGGTCGGCCGCGCGTTTGAGGGCGGTCCAGAAAGCATCTTCCAGCGAGACGCTGGTTCGGTGACCGTTGATCGTCACCGAACGCTTTACCGGCGCCGAGATGGGCGGCAGGTCAATCATCGCCGGATCCGTCCTGCGCCGCGTCCTCGCGCGCGTGACCGTCAAAAACGCGTGCCATCCGCTGTTCCTCGGCCTGTCGTGCTTCGCGGACGGCCCTGGTCTCGCCATGTCGAGCCGCTTTCGCATCGGCGTCCGTTCGCTTGCGATCACGAGCCTGCTGCTTGCGGGCCTGTCTGAGATTGATGATCCGCGCCATGGCGCCAGCTTACCCCGCGCAGACCAGCAATGCAGCAAAGGAAAGAGCAGTCTAGTGATTCAGCCTTTAGGGCCGATCATGTCCTCGGGGCGCACGATGCGGTCGAAATCCTCTTCGCTGACGAAGCCGAGATTGACCGCTTCCTCGCGCAGCGTGGTGCCGTTCTTGTGCGCGGTCTTGGCGACCTTGGTGGCATTGTCATAGCCGATCGTCGGCGCCAGCGCGGTCACCAGCATCAGCGATTCCTTCATCAGCTTCTCGATCCGGGCGGTGTTGGCTTCGGTGCCGACAACCATGTTGTCGGTGAAGCTGCCTGCCGCATCACCCAGAAGCTGCATGCTCTGCAACACGTTGTAGGACATCATCGGATTGTAGACGTTCAGCTCGAAATGCCCTTGGCTGCCGGCGATGGTGACCGCGGCGTCATTGCCCATCACGTGCGCGCAGACCATCGTCAGCGCCTCGGCCTGAGTGGGATTGACCTTTCCGGGCATGATCGAACTGCCCGGCTCATTCTCCGGCAGGATCAACTCACCCAGACCCGAGCGGGGACCCGATCCCAGCAGCCGCAGGTCGTTCGCGATCTTGAACAGGCTCACGGCGATCGTCTTGAGCGCGCCCGAGAAGAAGACCATCGCGTCATGGGCCGCCAGCGCCTCGAACTTGTTAGGCGCGGTAACGAAAGGCAGACCGGTGATCGTTGCGATCTCGGCCGCGATGTCGGTGTCCCAACCCTTGCGGGTGTTCAGGCCGGTGCCGACCGCCGTGCCGCCCTGCGCCAGCTCGTAGATCTGCGGCAGGCACAGATTCACCCGCTCGATGCCCATGCGGACCTGGTGGGCATAGCCGGAAAACTCCTGCCCCAAGGTCAGCGGCGTCGCGTCCTGCGTGTGGGTGCGGCCGATCTTGATGATGTCCTTGAACGCATCGCGCTTGGCTTCCAGCGCGGCGGCCAGTTTTTCCAGTCCCGGCAGCAGCACGTCGCGCGCCTGCATGGCGATAGCCACGTGCATCGCGGTCGGGAAGGTGTCGTTGCTCGACTGGCCCATGTTGCAGTGATCGTTCGGATGGACCGGCTTTTTCGAACCCATCTCGCCGCCGAGGATCTCGATCGCTCGGTTCGAGATGACCTCGTTTGCGTTCATGTTCGACTGCGTGCCCGACCCGGTCTGCCAGACGACCAGCGGGAAGTTGTCGTCGAACTTGCCTTCGAAGACTTCTGTCGCAGCCTGTTCCATCGCCTTCGCGATCTCATCAGACAGGTTGCCGTCGCGGTGGTTGATCCGGGCCGCCGCCAGCTTGATCGCGCCAAGCGCGCGGATGATCGGTACAGGCTGGCGTTCCCAGCCGATCGGGAAGTTCATGATCGACCGCTGGGTCTGCGCGCCCCAGTATTTGCTGGAATCGACTTCCAGAGGTCCGAAGCTGTCGGTTTCGGTGCGGGTCTGGGTCATGATCGCGGCTCCCTTGGCTGTGGCCCGTTTCTTAGGGCCGGGATGAGCGATTGACAATCAGTCCGCGCGCCGCAGCGGACGCAGCGCGCCTTCTTCGACCCGCAGCCGAATGGTGAGGACTGCGGCATTGAGAACCGAGAAGACAATGGCAACCCAGAAGAGGCCGAGGACCATCGGCGCGACAAAGATTTCACAGACGACGACAGTGTAGTTGGGGTGACGCAGGAAACGAAAGGGTCCGCCAAGGACCAGCGGCTCGTCCAGGACGATCACGCGCGTCGTCCAGCGAGAGCCGAGGGTCATCAGCACCCAGACCCGCAGGGCTTGCAGCACGATGAACAGGATCAGCCAGAACGGCTGGATCGCCTCGTCCACTCCGAAGATCGCGATCGCTGCAAGCCAAGCCGTGTGAAGCGCAACAATAAGAGGATAGTGCCCGGTGCCATGCTCGACTGCGCCGCGCGCCAAAAGCCGCGCGGTGTTGCGCCTGGCAATGACGAGTTCGGCCAGTCGCTGGACGATCAGAAACGCGATGAACGCGAGTGCGGCAGTGTTCATGTCCGAAGCGGCAGCGCGGAAAGCGTGAACCCAGGTCCCAAGGCCAGCAGAACCAGTTGCCCGGATGCGTCCCGTTGAAGCGCCTCCTCCAGAACAAACAGGACCGTCGGCGCCGACATGTTGCCGGTGCGTGATAACACGCGGCGCTCGGCATCCAACATGCCCGTCGGCAGCGCGAGCGAGGTCTCGATCGCCTCGATCACCTTCGCCCCGCCGGGGTGGCACACGAAACGATCCGCTCGTGTCAGACCCATGCCGCCCATGACGCTGTCGACTGCGTCCGCCAGTTCTGCCTCGGCGAAGGAAGGGATCGAGCGGTCGAAGATAACGCCAAGACCCGTTTCCTCGACCGACCATCCCATGATGTTCAGGCTGTCCGGCCACATGTGTTGCGCGCCGCGGCCCAGCGTGCCCAGCGATCGGCCACCCCCCGTGCCACGGTCGCCGCCGCGCAAGATCGCCGCCGCCGCGCCGTCGCCGAACAGCGCGGTCGCGATGATGTCCGCCTTGGCCAATCGGTCCTGCCGGAACAGCAGCGTGCAGGTCTCCACCGTGACCATCAGCACGTTCTGGCCCGGTCGTGACGCGGCGAGATCACGCGCGATCGCAAGGCCCGAGACACCGCCCGCGCAGCCCAGTCCAAACACCGGCACGCGCATCGCGTCCGGCCTGAAACCCAGACGAGCAGCGGCCCGTGCTTCCAGAGTCGGCGTCGCGATCCCGGTCGAGGAAACGGTGACGATCACATCGATCTGGTCCGCACCCAGTCCGGCCTGTGTCAACGCGGCCTCGGTTGCTTCGATGAAGAGTTCGGTCGCACCCGCGACGTAGGCCTCCGTCCGCTCGACCCAACCATGAGGCTCGGTGAACCAGTCGATCGGCACGACCGAATGTCGCGTCTCGATCCCAGCGTTGAGGAAGGCGGGCGCGAGCCGGTCGAATTGGGCGAACCGCTGCCCCAACAGCGCGCGAGAGCGCTCCAGAACTTCTGCCTGATGCAGGACATTGGGTGGCAGCGCCGTGGACAGCGCGATCAGCGCAACACCAGAGTTGCTGGCGTCCGAGACGGCTGGGACCGGATGGCTTTGGAATATCGTCAATGAAGGACCTCGCGCAGCGGTGCGGCGCAACCGACCCTTGCCGCGCGCAACGCGCCAACGTCCGAAACGCCGTGCGGGCTGTCAATGTTGCGGGGGTGGCGCCGCCTACACTTCACCGTGACGGGTGTCGCGGCCAGGTTACTTGCGCCACTTGTCGAGGCTGACGACCTCGCCGCTGCCTTTCGGGGCCTCGGGCTCTTCCACGGCATCGGAGCCGTCGTCGTCTTCCTCGTCGTCCTCGTCATGTTCTTGCGTTTCGAAGCGCAGGCCGAACTCGACCGACGGGTCGACGAAGGTCCGCAGCGAATCGAAAGGGATCCGCAAAGGCTCGGGTGAATTGCCGAAGTTCAGCGTGATGGTAAAACCTTGATCGTCGACGGTGAGATTGTCGAACCAGTGCTGGATGACGATCGTCATTTCCTCGGGGTAGCGTTCGTGCAGCCAATCCGCCATCTCGACCCCTTCGTCACGGGTGTCGAACGTGATGAAAAAATGGTGCTCGCCGGGCAATCCTTGGCTTGCGACATCGCGCAGCACGCCTGCGATCAGGCCCTGCATCGCGCGATGCATCATTCCGCCGTAATCAATCTCCGACCGCGCCATCGTGCCATCCCTCTAGAATGAAGTCAGCATAGGCATATGGCGCTGGTTGAAAAGGGGGCGTCGAAACGCGTGCGATGAGATCGGAACCGCCAGCGGCAGCACGAGCGCCAACGTGATGCGTACCTCACTTGGCGCCGTCGATCTACAGTCTTAAAAAAAGGAAGGTGCAGGATTCTGTTGCCAGGTTCCTGCGGACCCCGCCTTGGGCTGCTAGGCACAAGGACTTAAGTTTCGGTTACCCGAGCTGCTTACGCAGCCAGAGCGACCGGAGCACGGTTGTCGTTGGCAACTGTACATTTTGCACCGATAACGGTGGTGGCTCACCGGGACAAAGCAACCCCTTTAGACGTTCGTCGATCCTGTTTCGGCCCCATGATCCCCCAACGAAGGTGATTTGGTGGAGCCGCCGGGTACCGCCCCCGGGTCCGATCCGCTTATGACGAGCGCGTTTATGTCCATAGTCCGGGCGAACCCGAACACGACAGATATAGGGGCGGCGCTTCGGCGCCGCAACCGTCACGGCTTGATGTAGACGAAGCCCTCGGTCTGCAGCTTGGCCAGTTCGGCCACCCCCGATGGCACGATATCCTCGGGCCAGACGTCGAAAAGGTCGGCCTCGGCATCGATCTCTCGACCGACCAGCGTGTTGTTGCACACAAGGAACCTGACGCCTTCTGTCTTCAGGCCAGAGATCAGGCCCTGAAGCTGCTGGTTGTCCTTTGCCGCCTGAAGAAGGCCCACACCGTCACCATGCATGACGACACGCAGATCCAGGTTATCCGCGCCGACAGCGTTGATGTGGTTTTGGATGTTGTTCAGCGCGGGCTTGTAGCCGGCACCATCGTCGCCGCCCGCCTCGTTGAGGTGATAGACGACCTTCTGGGGCGCATAGGCCTCGGCCGCTTCGGATGCATCCTGAGCCTTGAGGGGCGCGGCCAGCGCGAGCGCGGTGGCGATGGCAAGCGCAATGCTCGACAGAAGTCGGGTCATGATCTTTCCTCCCTGATTGATCCTGTCCATGCATACTGCGCAGCAAGCGCGGACAGACAAGCGTTCTATTCAAACATTTGAAGATGACGACGCCGCGCCCGGTGACCGGACGCGGCGCTGAATTGGGCTCGGTCGACGAAAAGCGTCAGAAGCCTGCCTTGATCTTCTCGAATTCGGCCAGCTGTTTTTCACGCTGGGCAGGATCGTTCGGGACCTGTGCCAGGATCGGGACATCGACCGGAGATAGGCCTTCTGCGACAGCCGGGTCGTCGGCGATCGTTTCCATTCCCTTGAGGTTGGTCTGGCCGTAGCCGATCGTATCCAGAAGCCCACGAGCCGACGACGGGTCCATCCAGGCGTTGATGAAATCGTAGGCCTTGTCCTCGGAGCCCGGACCGTCCTTGAGGTTCACGAAGCCGCAGAACCATGTGCTGCTGCCTTCCTCGGCCTCGCGCTGGAAGCCGACGTCATAGCCGTCGTCGCGCAGATAGACGACTCCATCGTTCCACGACCACGCGACATCGACCGTGCCGGATGCCATCAGCTGCGCCTGTTCAGAAGGGTCGGCCCAGTAGGCGGCGACATTCTGATGTGCCTGCCGGAGCCAGTCCGCGGCGGCCTGAAACTGCTCGTCGGTGACGTCGGTCCAGTCGGTCACGCCTGTCGCCAGATAGGCCAGCGCCCAGACGTCGTCCGAACTGTCGGGCAGCGAGGTACGCCCGGCGTAATCGGGATTGACGAAGACCTGCAGGGTCGAGACGTCTTCTTCCGGGACGTTCTCCTTCGAATAGGCGATTGCGGTCACGCCCCAGTCGGCGGGGATGTACCACACGCCCTCGTCATCGACGAAGGTTTCGGAATCCAGAAAGCGCTTGTCGATGTTCTCGAATTCCGGGATGCGGGACGTGTCCCAGGGTTCGATCAGGTTTGCATCGCGATACTTGCTGACCATCTGGCTGCAGGGATGCGCCACATCGGCCTTGAAGCCCGAAGCGAGTTTCTGGAACGCTTCGTCGTCATCGCCGTAGAAGGCGAAGGTCGGGTTGTCGCCATACTGGTCCACATAGCCCTGAAAGATGCTCGGCTCCTCGAAACCGGCCCAGTCGAAGACGGTCAATTCGGGGTCGGCGGCGAGGGCGGGTGTCGCGACGGGCGCGGCAAGGGCGAGCAGGATCGCGGTGGTGGAAAGATGGCGCATTGATTACCTCGGATGTTGGCGCTTTTTTCCGACGCTAGCCCGCGAGGACGGCGAGTCAAGGTCGCGCCGGATGTGGGCCCGTTCACTTCACGGTTTGCCCTGCGGCTTGCCGTTACCAGCGCCCAGACGCGCCACCGCCCGATGATCGGCCACCACCGAACCCGCCGCCGCGACCGCTGCGACGTCCGCTGCCGCGCAATCCGCCGCGGGCGAAGCCGCCCCGACCCCGTGCGGCGGGAAGCGACCTTTCGGGGCCGGTCCATCCGCATGAAGGGCAGCGGCGCCACGTGATCCGGGCGCCCTCGCGCGTTTCGGTCATGTCCATCAGTTCGCGACTGCCGCATTTCGGGCAGACTTCGCGCGCGCGTCGCCATCGGGCCAGATGACGGCCGAAGATGCGGAACAGAACGAAACCGATGAACCCGATCGGCAGCAGGTGTGAAAGACTTCCCGTGATCCTATCGGCCCAATTGTGCGGCGCACCCGGCAAATCACCCGCCGCGACGGGACGCGCGATGGATTGGATCACGTCCAGCGTGCCGTCGCGGATGCCGCGCGACATGTGATCTGCGCGGATTTCGGGGATGATGCGATCGTCGATGATCCGCTGCGCAGCCTGATCTGCCGAGGCCGGATAGCCTGCACCCAGCTCGATCCGAACCTCGCGGTCGCCCTGCGATACCAGCACCATGAAGCCATCATCGCGTCTTGCGTCACCGACACCCCAATCGTTGAAGAGCCGTGTCGCGAAAGGCTCGAGTCCGTCTGCGCCGCCGTAGCGGGCGCGATCCTCGATCGTGACGACGGTGCCCTCGACTCCCGTTTCATCATGCAGGGCGATCAATGCCCGATCCAGGACCTGGATGTCTTCGTTGGTCAGAAGTCCCGCGAAATCGTTGATCGAGGTATAGTCCCAGTCAGGCAGTTCCTGCGCTGCCGCAGGCAACGCAAGACACAGCCACACCAGAGCTACGCGGATCATGCCAGCAGCAATTCCGGGCCGCCTGCGATCGTCGGATCAACGCGACCGATCGCGTCTGTGTCCTTACCGGCGTAATCGACCGTGTTCAGGATCGTCTGGATCGCGGCGATCCGTGCGCGCCGCTTGTCGTCCGAGCGGATCACGGTCCAGGGTGCGGTCGGGGAATGCGACAGCGAGAGCGTCTGCCGGATCGCATCGGTATACTCGTCCCATTTCGCCAGGCCTTCGACATCGATCCAGCTGAGCTTCCATTGCTTCAGCGGGTCCTTCTCGCGAGCAAGGAAGCGGCGCAGTTGCTCGGCCCGGCCAACATTCAGCCACAGCTTCACCAGGATCACACCGTCATCGACCAGCATCCGCTCGAAATCGGGAAGCTGACGGAAGAACTGATCACGTTGCGCGTCGGTCGCAAATCCGAAAACCTTTTCCACCACGCCGCGATTGTACCAGCTGCGGTCAAACAGGGCGATTTCGCCGCGCGCGGGCAGATAATCAACATAGCGCTGGAAGTACCACTGACCCGCTTCGCGCTCGGTCGGCTTTGGCAGCGCGACGATATAGGCGGAACGCGGATTCAGGTTTTCGCGAACACGCTCGATCGTGCCGCCCTTGCCAGCGGCGTCACGGCCCTCGAACAGGACCACCAGCCGTTTGCCTGTGGCGATGACGTCGTGCATCATCCGGACGAGCTGCAACTGCAGCGCCTCCATCCGGGCATCGTAATCCTTGCCCGACATCTCTTCAGGGTAGGGGAAGCCCGCGTCGAGGATGTCGTCCTTGCCCCCATCCTCGATGGCCTTGCGGATCTGCTTGGGCGCTCCGTCCTTGAGATAGGCGGTGATGTCGCCGACCAGCGGCAGGTCGGGAAGCCTGGTGTCATTCTTGGACGATTTAGCCATGGCGCTCTCCTTTACCGTGAAATGCAGCGTAGGAACGAAGCGCGCCTTTGCGCAACGGCTCTCTAGCGTGTGCCGATCAGCGCCATGTCGTATTCGGTCGTCTGATAGATCTCGTTGACCCAGTTGCCGTAAAGCAGATGCGCATGGCTGCGCCACCGGTTCAGCGGCGCGCGCGACGGGTCGTCGTCAGGGTAATAGTTTGCCGGCACCGCGATGGGTTTGTCGGCGGCAACGTCGCGGTCGTATTCGTCCTTGAGCGTGGTGCTGTCGTATTCGAGGTGATTGAAGACGTAGACGGCGCGATGGGCCGGGTCTTCGACCAGACAGGGTCCGACCTCGTCGCTGGCCAGCAGCGTGGTCAGACCCGGCATGGCCTCGATCTCGGATTGACGTACTTCGGTCCAACGGCTGACGGGCAGCAGGACATCATCCGAAAACCCGCGCAGATAGGGGCTGGCGGGGGCCAGATTTCGGTGGCGGAAACAGCCGAAGGCCTTCTGCTCCAGCAAATGCTTTTCCAACCCGTGGAAATGCCAGGCCATCGCCATCCCGCCCCAGCAGACGCCCATCGTCGAATGGACGTGGCTCTGCGTCCAGGCGAATACCCGGGTCAGTTCGTCCCAGTAGGTCACGTCCTCGAACGGCAGATGCTCGATCGGCGCGCCGGTGATGATCAGCCCGTCGAACTTCTCGCCCGAGGCTTCGACCTCGCGGAAGGGGCGGTAGAAGCTTTCCAGATGGTCGGCGGCGGTGTTGCGGCTTTCGTGGTCCGACATGCGGATCAGCTGAAAGTCGATCTGCAGCGGCGTCGCGCCGATCAGTCGGGCGAACTGGTTTTCCGTCTGGATCTTCTTCGGCATCAGGTTCAGCAACCCGATGCGGATGGGCCTGATGTCCTGCGTGGCTGCCCGACCCGGCGACATGACCATGACGCCTTCTTCCGACAGGATGCGGTAGGCGGGTAGATCGGGGACAAGCGTGATTGGCATCAGTCGGGCTTTCGGTCGATGGCGCGGGCGATCAGGTCGATGAATTGGGTGTCCGAGGCGACTTGCGCAACCTCGGAAGCGGTGACGGTGACGCCGCGCTGCGCCATGGCGGCGTAACGCGGCTGGCGGTGCGCCAGCGCGCGGGCATAGGTCCAGCGAATGAAGGCATCGGGATCGACCTGGCCAAGATGGGCCTTGGTGTAATCCGCCCAAGCCTCGGCCAGGAAGTCGGGCTGGTAGTACATGGGTTTCGGCGCGCGATCGAAGCGGCGGACCAGTTCTTCGGTATGCGCTTCAGACCCTTCGATCCAGACCAGCAGAACCGCATCCTCCAGCGCAGACAGAACCGGGTCTGCGGAATTCGACGGGTCCACGACCTCGCAGATCGAGCCGGATGTATCGCAGACAAAATGATCATAACCATAGAGCGATTGCGCCCGATCGATGAAATGCGCGGTGTCCAGCATCGCCGCGATCTCGGCCGTGCGGTGCTGGTTCTGGCGTTTGCGGTATTCCTCGAACGCCAAGCCGCCCTTTGCCGGATCGCCCGGCTTGCCCAGATAGGTCGACAGCGGCGCAAGGTTGTCGAAGGTGATGTTGCTGGCGATATAGACGCTGTCGCCCATCAGCAGATCGCGCAGGAAGGGAACCTGCATGGCGTGGCGCTTGAATTCGTCGGCGATCAACTCGCCCATGTAGCGGGTGCCGATGCGGTAATCGACCGAGTAGTGAAACCAGTCGCCCGTCTCGCGCAGCGTGTTCGAAACGTGGGTCTTGCCAAGGCCGGACATGCCGAACAATGCGACCCGCTTGTGGGGCGCATCCCGCCATTCCTGTCCGCTGCGATAGATCATGTCGTGTCCCCGGCCGGTCCCGCGTCTTCGTAGTGCGCAGCAGCGCAAAGGAAAAGGCCCCGCCCGGTGGGCGAGGCCTTGGGTCTTCAGCCCGAAGGCTCAGGTCAGAAGCTGTAGCCCACCCGCACGCCGATGCCGAAGAAGTCGCTGTCTTCCATCTGGGCGCGCTCGACATCCGGGGTGCCGGTCTCGGGCCTCGCGTCACCAAGCTTGGTGTAGTTGACGCCGGTCGTCACCCGAAGCGGACCCTGGTTGTAGATCGCGGCCAGCGTGATGCCCTTGCGGCCGTTGGTCGGCGCCAGTGGCGAAACCAGATCGTCGCCTTCCTTCTCGAAGGTGAACGATGCAGAGCCCGACCAGTTTTCGGTGAACTTGCGCCCCACGCCCAGCGTATAGGTGGTCGTATCCTCCAGTTCGACCAGACCGCCTCCGGTGACGGTCACGAAGTTTTCGGGATCGACGCGGAATTCGGACCAGTTGACCCAGCGGATCGAGCCGAAGACCAGCGTATCTGCCGCGACGCCCGTCTGGAATTCGAGGTTCCAGCTTTCCGGCGTCTTGACCGTGGTGGTGGAAGAGCCGTTCAGGATCGGAACCGGCGGTATCGGGCCGGGGCCATCGGGATCGACCAGCGGACCGGTCTCGGACGTGTCGAAATCGTGCTCGATCTCAGAGTTGTAGGTCAGCGAGACGCGTGCCGCGATCTCGGGGCGTTCCCACGCCGCGCCGATGACGTAGCCGATTGCCGTTTCGGTATCGAGTTCGACGCGGTAGCCCGCGACAGGGCCATAGGCCGCGCCGTTCAATTCGACCGTGCCGTCCGCACGCGAGCCGCGGATGCCGCCATGAACCGAGAAGTTGTTGAACTTGTAACGGCCGAGCGCGGTGAATGTCGTCGAATCGACCTGCGCCAGCGTTCCGCCCAGCAGGATAGAGCCTTCCGCCGCCGGGTTCGGCACCGGTCCGGGTTGCGTCGGATAGCGGATATCGGCGCCGAACGGCTGTTCGATGATGATCGCGCCCGAGAACTGGTCAGTGAACTGGCGCTTGTAGCTGAGGCCGGTAAATCCATACCCTTGCGCGACATCGCCGGTGTCGAAGCCAAGGCTGTCGGTACCGTCGACCGTCGGATCGACGCCGCCGAAGCTCAGTTCGACATAGTTTTCACCGGGTTCGAACAGTGCGTTCAGCGATTGCGGTGCGCGTTCGATCCCGCCGGCCAAAACCGGAGCCGCGGTCATCAGCAGCGCAGCCACGCCAGTCAGTGCAAGTTTCATGAAATCCTCCCTCTCGGGTTCCTACGACCCGTCCGCGGCAACACTATCCCCGAGTGTCGTTCAATCAATCGTGTGAGGCAAATGACGCCGCGTTTGACGCAACCTGTCGTTGCGTCAGCGTTGCCCTGGCGCAACGGCGGGGCGCGACCCTCCGCCACTGGACAATCCCTGCGCGCCATGAAAGGGGAAACTGCCAAACGATCCAGCGCGAGGAAACGCCCGATGCAGATTCGTGAGGCTCTCACCTTTGATGATGTCCTTCTGGTTCCCGCGGCTTCGACGGTGCTGCCCTCGACCGCGGATGTGCGCACGCGGTTGACGCGTGCGATCGCGATGAACATTCCACTTCTTTCCTCCGCGATGGACACGGTGACGGAAGGGCGGATGGCAATCGCGATGGCGCAGGCAGGCGGGATCGGTGTCGTTCACCGAAATCTCGGCATCGCAGAGCAGGCGGACGAGGTGCGCCGGGTGAAGCGCTTTGAATCCGGCATCGTCTACAACCCGGTCACCCTGCGTGCGGACCAGACCATCGGAGATGCCCGCGCTTTGCAGGAGCGCTACAACGTCACCGGCTTTCCGGTGGTCGACGAACAGGGGCGGGTCGTCGGGATCGTGACCAACCGCGACATGCGCTTTGCCAGCAGCGACCGGACGCCGATCCGTGCGGTGATGACCTCGGACAACCTTGCCATGCTGACCGAGCCTGCGGATCGCGCCCAGGCAATCGACCTGATGAAGGAGCGTCGGATCGAGAAGCTTCTGGTGACCGACGGACAGGGTAAGCTGACTGGACTGCTGACGCTGAAGGATACCGAAAAGGCGGTGCTGAACCCGCTCGCCTGCAAGGACGATCTGGGGCGGCTGCGGGTCGCCGCCGCTTCGACCGTCGGTGACGAAGGGTTCGAGCGCAGCCAGGCGCTGATCGACGCTGGTGTGGATGTCGTCGTGATCGACACCGCGCATGGCCATTCCGAAGGGGTGGGGCGTGCGGTCAACCGGATCAAGAATTTCTCGAACGAGGTGCAGGTCGTCGCTGGCAACGTCGCGACGGCATCGGCGGCGCGGGCGCTGATCGAGGCGGGGGCGGACGCGATCAAGGTCGGCATCGGTCCGGGCAGCATCTGCACCACGCGTGTTGTTGCGGGTGTGGGTGTCCCCCAGCTGACCGCGATCATGGACACGGCAGGCGAAGCGGGCGAGACGCCGGTCATTGCGGACGGCGGGATCAAGTTTTCCGGCGATTTCGCCAAGGCGATCGCAGCCGGCGCATCCTGCGCCATGGTGGGCAGCGCCATCGCCGGCACCGACGAAAGCCCGGGCGAGGTGATCCTGTATCAGGGCCGCAGCTTCAAATCCTACCGCGGCATGGGCAGCCTGGGCGCGATGGCCCGCGGCTCGGCCGACCGCTATTTCCAGAAGGACGCGGCCAGCGACAAGCTGGTTCCCGAAGGGATCGAGGGCCAGGTGCCCTACAAGGGCCCGGCCGGCGCGGTCATTCACCAATTGGTCGGCGGTCTGCGTGCAGCGATGGGCTACACCGGCTGCGCCACGATCGAGGAGATGCGCAGCCGCTGCGAATTCGTCCGGATCACCGGCGCGGGGCTGAAGGAAAGCCACGTCCACGACGTGCAGATCACGCGCGAGAGCCCGAACTACCGTCTGGGGTGACGCGCGCCTGCACCATGGTTTCGCGCGTTTAGCCTGCTGCGTTGACCATCTTGCTTGCCCCGCTCAGATCGCCCAGCTTTTCGCCGGCGGCGATGCGGTCGTGGTTGCGGCCGGCCCGGGCCTGCCGGGCTTGGGCTTCGGTCAGCAGGTCGTTTACCTCGTCGGGCGGGACGATCAGTGCTCCGCATGCATCCATCAGCACCAGATCGCCGGGCATCACCGGTACGCCGCCGCAGGATACGGGCAGGTTCATCGCGCCGCCGAGATCGTTCAGGCGCGTGGTGATGGGCGAGATGCCCGTGCAGAAGACGGGCAGTCCCACCTCAATGATCTCATCGGCATCGGTGCAGGGTCCGTCGAGGATCACCGCGACCGCACCCGCCGTCTTGGCCGCGAATGCGACGCCGCCGCCCAGGCAGGCATGACGCGTGTCGCCAAGACGGTCGATTACCAGCACGTCGCCGGGGCGGACGCTGGAGATTGCGTGGTGCAGAAGCGTCGAGTCGGTCGCCGGAATGGCGACGGTAAAGGCGGTTCCGACGATCAGGTCCGGCACGGGCGCGATTGGCCGCAAACGATGAGAGACGAAGCCGCGATGGCGGAAGTGACCGATCGTGGCGATCTCGATGCCGTCGAAACCTTGTGCCAATGCTGGATCGACTTGGTCGGGCACCGGACCGATCTGGTATTTCGACATCATTCTGCTCCGTTCATGATAGGTCCGTCCTGCCAGTCCCTGCCAGGAACGGCGGCCAGCAATTGTCGTGTGTAATCCTGCGCCGGCTTGGTGAAGAGGCGTTGCGGTGTGTCTTCCTCGACGATCCTGCCGCGCTGCATGACGGCGATGCGGTCACAGATCCGCGCCGCCACACGCAGGTCGTGGGTGATGAACAACATGCCGAATTGCAGCCGTTTCTGCATTCGGGCCAGCAGGTCCAGTACCTGAGCCTGAACCGACACGTCCAATGCCGAGACGCTTTCGTCCGCGATCAGCAAATCAGGCTCCACCGCTAGTGCCCGCGCGATACAGATGCGTTGGCGCTGACCGCCGCTGAATTCATGCGGAAAGCGCGCTGCGGCAGAGCGATCCAGCCCGACCGCCTCGATCAGTTCCAGCGCGCGCTCGCGGGCCTTTTCCCGCGACAGGCCGTGGATGATGGGACCTTCGGCGATCGCCGCGCCCGCCGATTGTCGCGGGTCGAGTGCGGTATAGGGATCCTGAAACACGATCTGCACGCGCTGGCGTGCGTCGCGAAGCCTGCTGCCAGTCAGGCCGGTGAAGTCGGATCCGTCGATCACCACATCGCCATGATCGGGTTCGACCAGGCGTATCACGCACTGCGCCAGCGTCGACTTGCCGCTGCCGCTCTCACCCACCAGCCCCAGCGTCTCGCCCCGTCGGATCGAGACTGTCGCATCCTTCAGCGCATCGACGCGGCGCGTCTGTCCGAACATGGTGCGGGTGCGATAAGTCTTTCCGATTTCACTGGCCCGCAGAACCGGTTCCCCAAGATCATCGGCCGGAGCTTTCGGCGTCAGCCGGGGGACGGCGGCGATCAGGCGCCTGGTATAATCTTCCTGAGGGTCGCGCAGGATCTGGTCGGTCGTGCCGATCTCGACCAGTTCGCCATGCCGCATGACGGCCACGCGGTCCGCGATCTCGGCGACCACCCCGAAATCGTGGGTGATGAACAGGATACCGGTGCCGTGCTTCTGTCGCAGGTCCAGCATCAGCTTGAGTATTTGAGCCTGCGTCGTCACGTCCAGTGCGGTCGTCGGCTCATCCGCGATCAGCAGCGCAGGGTCCAGAGACAGGGCGTTGGCGATCATCACGCGCTGGCACTGTCCACCCGACAATTGATGCGGATAGGCGCGCAGCATCGCCTCGGGATCGGGCAACCTGACTTCCGAAAACAGTTCGATCACACGCTCTTGAATCTGCTTGCGGCTTAGGTCGGTGTGCAGGCGGATCGTTTCGGCCACCTGATCGCCGACCCGATAGATCGGGTTCAGCACGGCGGAGGGTTCCTGAAACACCATCGCCAGTCGGTTCCCAGCCAGGCGGCGGCGTTCCTTGGGGCGCAGGCTGAGCAGATTGCGTCCCTCGAAGGACATTTCGCCCGAGGCGGCGGGCAGGTTCGGCGGAAGCAATCCCATCGCTGCCAGCGCCGTCAGCGACTTGCCCGATCCGGTCTCGCCGACGATGCAGAGGATCTCGCCCTTCATCAGCGTCATCGAAAGATCGCGCACCGCGTATGGACGGTCGGCACCCGGCGGCAAAGGAACGGAAAGATTGCGGATGTCCAGAAGTGGCTGGGTCATGCGGCGGGCCCCGCCTTCAGATCGCAGGGGTCGCTGCGACGCAGATGCTCGACGAACCTGGCGCAGTGGTTTGACAGATGATCGAAAACCGCACAGCCGAATTCGGCCGACGCAAGTGCGGGATCGCCACCCAACATGCCGTTGGGCGCAAGTTCATGTGCGTCCAGCGGCAGGGCGATGTCCACGCCGTCAAAACGGACCCCGCGCGTGCCTGTGGCGGGCAGGCCCATCGCCTGCGCACCATTGGCCGCAACGGCCAGATCCATCCGCATCTGATCGGCGCGCAGGTAGAGCGCCATCGAGGTGATGGGGTCCCCGCCGTGTCCACGGGCGCGGCCCGAGTTCTCGCCGTGATGATCGCGCCACAGCGCGTCGGGGATCGCGCGCCACAGATCGATGGAACAGACGGCCGCACCGCGGTGGCGTCTGGTGTCGCGCAGAACCTCGTCGATCAGTGCGGCGTTGGTCGAGTGGCCGTTCAGGATGACGATCCGCGTCAAGCCGTGATCCAGAAACGAATCCACCATGTCGGTCAGAACGGCGCGAAAGGTCGGCCCGCGCAGCTGCATCCCGCCGGGGAAGCCGCGAAAGAAATCGGCATAGCCGAAGGGCAGACAAGGTGCCGCGATGGCGCCCGACAGTTCCGCCGTTCGCAAGGCCACCGCCTCGGCCAGAAGATAGTCGCCCATTGGGGTATGGGGGCCCTGTTCCTCCTGACTGCCCAGCGGCAGCAGGATCACGGGACCGTCCGCAAGACGGTCGCGAAATTCCGCGACCGTCATATCTTTCAACGCGTGCTTCACGAAGGCAACGACATGTAGTCGCCGAACATGCGCATCTCGCCGTCGGGCCGGGGCACGAAATCGATGTTCGAACGGTGCGCCCAGTTATAGACGCTCTTCCACAGGTAGTAGCCGGGTGTCACGTCCTGCCAGGCCTGCGACAGCTTCAGATAAGCCTCCTTGCGCGCCTCGAACGTTGTTGCCGCCTCGAACTCACGCCCGGCTTCCAGGTATTCCTCGGTCGGGTCCCAGGTCTTCCAGGTCGCGGTTGCCCGGCTGGAGGTCGGGCCCCAGTCGAGCCACAGCGGCTGGTAGGGATCGCCCGGGATGAAGTCCGTCGACATCGACATGTTCATCATGTGGTAGGGGCGCGCGTAGACCAGCTCAAAATTGTCCAGGATTTCTGCCCGGACATTGACGCCGACCTGACGCCACATCTCGACCATGATCTGCGCAGCCGCCTCGTAGTTCGGATAAAAATCGCGGGTGATGTGCCAGTCGAGCGTCTGCCCGTCATAGCCCGACTGCTCGATCTTCGCGCGCGCGGCTTCGGGATCGTAGGGCAGGGGATTGACCATGTCGGGGTCATAGAAGTCGCCGTATTCGGGGAAGTTGAACGGCACCGCGGGATGGAAGGTCGTGTCGCCGAACAGCGCCTGCACGATGCTGTCCATGTCGATGGCCTGAACCATCCCCTTGCGCAGGTTCGCATCGACCAGTGGGTTGTCCTCGGGGTCGGGGCGGCAGTTGAACGCGAAAGCCGGGTAGTTGCCCGCCAGTGCGCGGGCCAGCGTCACGTCATCGTAGCTTTGAAGCTGCGGTTCCTGATCGGTCGGAATGTTGACGATGAAGTCGAACTCGCCCGAGACGAGCCCGGCCATGCGCCCGGCAAATTCCGGCACGATGCGCCAGCTGATCTTGGACGCCGGCGGCGGGCCTTCCCAGTAATCGTCGAACGCCTCCATCTCCAGCACTTCGCCCGAGCGGAACAGTGTCACGCGGTAGGGGCCAGTGCCGATGGGGGCCTGGCCGAAGGCATCGACGCCCATGTCCAGATAGGCAGCCTTTGGCACGACGAAGCCGATATAGCCGGTCAGCTTGCCGGGGATATAGGGGTCTTCCGTCTCGGTCTCGATCTCGACGGTCAGATCGTCCACCGCTTCGACACGGGTGAAGCCTGCGGTGAAGGTCTTGCCGCGCGGCTCGAACGGCTCTTCGCCCCACAGGCGTTCCGGGCCAAGCGTGAAGGCCACGTCCTCGGCGGTCATCGTCTCGCCGTTGTGGAACTTGACTCCCTCGCGCAGTTTCAGCGTCCAGACCTTGCCGTCACGGTTCCATTCGGTGGCCAGACCGGGGCGCAGGGTCAGGCCCTGTTCGTCGGCCAGATAGTCGCGCTCGACCAGATGCGAGTAGATGTTCGGAAAGAAGCGTCGCGTCGTCGTCGAGATGCCGTTGATCGTGTTGATGTTGGCCCACAGATTGTCGACCGCCACGGTCAGTTCCGGGCGCGTGCCCTGCGCCCTTGCCCAGCCCTTCGGCAGGATCAGCGTGGTCGCGCCCGCACTGAGGGAATATTGTCCGAACCGTCTTCTGGTGATCATGACGTCTCTCCTTGTGGGTTGATCAGGTTGTTCTGGTTTTCAGCATCGGGTCGAGCCGGTCGCGCAGTGCGTCGCCCAAGATCGACATGGACAGGGTGATCAGGAAGATCGCGAGACCCGGCCAGACCGAGATCCACCACGCGGTCGACAGGTAGTCGCGCCCGTCGCCAAGGATCTGGCCAAGGCTGGTGTTGGGGGGCTGGATGCCCAGCCCCAGGAAGGACAGCGATGTTTCCAGCAGGATGATCTGCGGGAAGGTCAGCGTGACCTGCACGATCAGCGCCGACGCGACATTCGGCAGGACATGGCGCAGGTACAGGCGCCCCGGATTCGCCCCAAGCGCGACGATCGCGCGGGCATAGGGCTGGGCACGGGCCGACAGCACCACGCCGCGGGCCAGACGGGCATAGGTTTCCCATCCGAACATGCCCATCAGGATGATGAACAGCACCATCGAATTGCCGAAGAACGCCAGCAGCGTCAGTGCGATCAGGATGAAGGGCAGCGAAGCCTGGAAATCCACGACCATCATCAGGATTTCCTCGACCCAGCCTCGGAAATGGGCGGCGATGAAGCCGATCGTCGTGCCGAAGACCGCACCGATCAGCGTTCCCAGCAATGCGACGGACAGCGACATCTGCAGACCAGCGACCAGCCGCGCCACCATGTCGCGGCCGATGCGATCGGTGCCCAGCGGGAACGCAGCCTCTCCGCCCTCCATCCAGGATGGGGGCTTCAGGCGGCTCAGCAGGGCCTGATCGGTCACGGCATGCGGGGTGAAGACGTTGCCGATCAGCGCGACGCCCACCGCGACAGCCAGAATGATCGAGGCGAGGACGACGATGATGTTCGGACGCTGGCGGATCATGTCGACGCCTCGCGGATGCGCGGATCGAGAAGGCCGTAGAGAAGATCGACCAGCAGGTTCGCCATCACCATCGTTGCTGCGATCACCAGAACCAGACCCTGCACCACCGCCAGATCGCGCTGCGACACGGCGACCACCAGCAACCTGCCGATACCGGGCCAGGCGAAGACGGTCTCGACCACGATCGCGCCTGCGACAAGCTGCCCGAGATTGAGGCCGATCACGGTGACGATGGGGATCGCCGCGTTCGGGAATGCATGGAACAGAACCCGCCTGCTGAATGAAGCACCCTTGGCTGCAGCGGCGCGCATGTAGGGTTTCTCCAGCACCTCCAGCATCGAAGAGCGGGTAAACCGCGCCAGCGATCCTGCGGTAAAGGTGGCCAGGGTGATCGACGGCATCACCAGATGCTGCCAGGTGCCCGTTCCCGACGAGGGCAGGATGCGCAGCGTCAGCGAGAACAGCAGGATCATCAGGATGCCCAGAAAGAAATTAGGCAGGGCAAAGCCGAAGACGGCAATCGTCATGATCAGCCTGTCCAGCACACCGCCCCTGCGCAGGGCCGCGATGATCCCTGCCGGAATCCCTATGATGGCGGCGATGGCGAATGCGGTCAGGCCCAGCTCAACGGTTGCGGGCAGACGCTCTGCAATGATGTCGATCACCGCTCGATGATCGCGCAGCGACATGCCGAACTGGCCTGTGGCCATCTGAACGATGTAGTTCAGATACTGGACGATCAGCGGTTGATCGAGACCCCAGAGCCTGCGGAAATACTCGACCTCATCGGGCCGGGCATCCGCGCCGAGCAGCGCCACGACAGGATCGCCCGACGTGCGAAGCACGATAAAGGCGAACGTCACCACCAGCCACAGCGTGACCACGGTCCGAAGAAGCTTTATCAGCCAGAAACGTAGCATCAAAGAGGTGCACCATCCGCTTGGAGAATCGAACCGAAGCATGGGCATCTATTCGGATCAATTCCCAAATCTGAGATGATTTAATATGCTGAGCGTATGAATACCGGTCTCGACCTGCGCCAACTGCGCTACTTCGTCTGTCTTGCCGAGGAATTGCATTTCGGCCGGGCTGCCGAGCGTTTGGGCATTGCCCAAGCGCCACTCAGTCAGCAGATCAAGGCGATGGAGGAACGGCTGGGGGTCGCGCTGTTTCACCGCACGACCCGGAGGACGCGACTGACGGCAGCGGGGGAAACGCTGCTGTCACATGCGCGCAATCTTCTGGACGGGATGGATCGTGCAGTGTCCCACACCCGCGCGATGGCAGGCCAAAGCAGTGGTCGCCTGACGATCGCCGGCGTCAACATGGCGATGACCCATGTCATCCCGCCGATCTTGGCAGAATTTCGCAAGCAATGGCCGGCCGTCATCGTCGACATCCGCCATCTGGGAACCACCGAACAGCTGCGCGTTCTGGGCACGGGCGAGGTCGACGTCGCCCTTATACGCCCGACCGATCAGGCAGCCTTCATGCAGGTCGAGGCGCTGCTGTTGGAAGGCTTTGTCGCGGCCCTGCCGAAGGGCCATCCGTTGGCCGCGAAAAACGAACTGACGCTGAGCGAGATCCTGGAAGAGCCGATCATCGGATACGCACCCGTTCTGGGTACGCATTACGCGATCCTGCTGCGAGAGGCGTTCAGGCGGGCGGGTCTCACGCCGCGCGTCGTGCAGGAATGTACCCACACCACGTCGGTCGCGTCGCAAGTCGCCTCCGGGCTGGGGCTTGCGGTGATGCCGTCGTGGATCCGCAACATCCACTCTCCCTACCTCGAATTCCGCCCGGTGCCCGAACTGCCCTGCGCAATCGAACTGGCCATGGCGTGGCCACGGGGTGAGGCATCGCCCATGCTGCGGGATTTTCTCGACACAACCCGCCGCATCGTCCGGCAGGTCGCGCATGAGCAGGGCTTCGCGTTGCCCGCCTGATCAGACGAGGACGTCGATCTCGCGCGGGAAGGGACGGTTGTCGATCACTGCCTGGAAGTTCTCGAACATCCGCTTTACCGATGCCGGAAACCCGTCCGCAGAGATTGCGGCGATATGCGGCGTCAGCACGACGCGGTCGAGACCCATCAGCGGGTTGTCTTGCCGGATCGGCTCGATCGAGAAGACATCGATGCCCGCGCCGCGCAGCCGGCCTTCGCGGATCGCGTCGGCCAGGTCGGCCTCGACCAGCACGCCGCCGCGCGCCGCGTTCACCAAGATTGCGTCGGGCTTCATCAGCGCCAGCTTGTCGCGGTCAATCAGGTTGCGCGTGGACTCGTTCAGGTCGCAGTTCAGCGTGATCACGTCCGCCTCTGCCAGCATCGCGTCCAGCGGTCGGAAGGTTGCGCCGATCTCTGCTTCTTCTTCGGCAGCAAGTGGCGTGCGCTTGGAATAAAGCACTTTGCAGCCGAACCCGCGCAGCATCCTGGCCAGCGCCTTGCCGATGTAACCCATGCCGATGATGCCGACCGTTCCGCCCGAAAGCTTCATCGACGTGGCAGCGAGTTCGCCTTTCGGCCACCCGCCCTCGCGAATGCCCACATGGCCGCGCACGATGTTGCGGTTGACGGCGAGGATCAGGCCCAGCGTTGTCTCGGCGACCGTGATCGCATTCGATCCGGTCGTGCGCATGACGCGAACCCCGGCCCTGCGCGCCGCCTCAAGAGCGATGCCGTCGTAGCCGACGCCCCATTTATGGACCGCGCGCAGACCGGGGGTGGTCATCAGATCTTCGCCCATCGGCACATCGCTGACGATCACCAGATCCGCACCCTGAATGGCTTTCAGTTGATCCCCGAGGTCGCGGGTCGGCGTGGCATCGATGGTCCATCCATCGGGAAGAAAGTCTCGCATTCGCGCCAGACGTTCGGGCGTGGCGGGGTCCAGCAGCAGAATTCGGGTCATTCAGGTCCTCGGGGAAGTTCAGATCAAATCTTGAAACGCACGCCGGGTCGCGCCAGGCCGCCGCCCTGTGCTATGACGGTTCCATCGGCGCGCCAGCAGGCGGCGCCCGTCATCATGCCGTCAGGTTCGAAGGCGACGGCGTTCATCCCGCCGCCGATGGTCTTCACGACGCGAACGTCGTGGCCCAAGGCGCGCAGGGCATCCGCCATCGGCGCGTAGGCCGGTTCCAGCTCGACATGCTGCCCCTCGGTCCAGATCCGGGGGGCTTCGACGGCCTCTTGCAGGCTCATGTCATGATCAATCAGATTGACGATGGCCTGCATGGCCGAGGGAAAGATCCGCACCGCGCCGGGCAGTCCCAGGGCGAAGCGCGGCGCCCCGTCCTTCATCACGATCATCGGCGCCATCGAGGTCGGCACCCGCTTGCCCGGCGCGATCGACAGCGCGTGCCCGGGATGCGGATCGTAGTTCAGCATGTAGTTGTTGGGAATGATGCCCGTTCCGGGCACCATGATGCGTGCGCCGAACAGTCCGTTGATCGTATGCGTCGCACAGACGATGTTGCCGTCGCCATCAGCCACGGTCAGGTGCGTCGTATCACGGCTTTCATGCCCTCGTGGCGGGATCTGGCCAGCCGCAGCCGCATCACGCAGGCGTGCCAGGCATTCGCGCGCGTAATCCTTGGACGTGAAGCGCTCGACCGGCACGTCAACGAAGTCGGGATCACCGGAAGCCGCGCGACGATCCTCGAATCCGACCCGGATCACCTCGGCCAGAAGATGCAGGTTTTCGGCTGAGCCAAAGCCCATCGCTGCGACGTCGAACTGCTCAAGCATGTTCAGCATCTGCACGACATGTACGCCAGAGGATGCGGGCGGCGGCGGTCCGGCGACGGTGAAGCCGCGATAGCTGCCCATGATGGCCTCGCGCTCGACCGCGCGATAGGCGCCCAGATCGTCCAGCGTCACGTGTCCCGCGTCCACTTCCCAGGTCGCGAGCCGCGTCACCAGCGCCTTGCCTAATTCACCGCCATGCAACGCCGCATCGCCCTGGGCGGCGATCAGCCGCAGCGCGTCCGCGTAATCGCCCATGATCAGTCGTTCGCCGACCGCGATCGGCGCGCCATCCGGCATCAGCAGGCGCGCGATTTCACGGTCGGCCGACAGATCCTCGGCATGTTCGTGGATGGCGCCGTTGAGATAATGGCTGACAGAAAATCCGCGTGAGGCAGCCTGGATCGCCGGCTCGATCACGTCGGCGAAGGGCAACCGGCCAAATTGTTGGTGCATCTGGCACCAGCCGCGCAGATTGCCAGGCACAGCGACCGCGGACGGACCGACCCTGTTCCGTCGCCCGGCGACTTCCATGTAATTCTCGGGCAGGTCGGAAACCGGATCGAACATCTCGGCACGGGCTTTGGCCCCGGCGCACGACATGGCGTCGATTACGATATGCCGTCCATCCGCCAACCGCAGATGAGAGATACCGCCGCCCGCGATGCCGACCATCATCGGCTCGACCACCGTCAGCGTCAGCAGCGCCGCCACCGCCGCATCGACTGCGTTGCCGCCTGCAGCCAGCATCTGGCTGCCTGCCGCGGATCCCAGCGGAGAGTTCGTGACAACGATGCCGCGCGCGCCAGAGGCAGGCCGCTTCTCGCAGCGAAACAGGGCTGAGATGTCTTGCATGTGGATGTCGGAGACCTGTCAGGGAGGTAGGATGACACTTCCGGTCGCGGGCTAGGCTATGCGGTCCCTGCGGAAACGAAAAGGGGCGCGGCGAAATGTCGCGCGTCGGACCGTGTGGATCGAAGCAAGCTGCGCGATCCGACGGCTAAGCTGCACCGAAGACGTGCAGCCGGCAGGGCACGTGGATGACAGCGTCGGCTTGACCGGTCTCGCCGACCAAGGCAAGGACGCGGGTCATCATTTCGTCCACATCCTGCTCGACCATGCCCACGTTACCGGGCAGGAACCGTCCGAACGGGTCCCAGTCAAAGCAGCCGTAACGGACCTGGGCACCCGCCGCCCCCAGATTTCCGAGCCATTTGACCACGCCTTCCAGCGCGATTGTGGAATTGACGAACAATCCTGTGGGACCCTGCGGTCGGAAATCGGCCAGCGCGGTGGCGGACTTTGTCGCGGAATATCCGGTGGCGAGGATATGGGTTTCGGGCACCTCGATCCCTCGCGCTTGGTGTTCCTGTAGAAAGCCTTTCAGTCGCTGGGCCGTGTTGTGGTCCGACAGTCGACCGCCAACAAAGCGCAGCGGCTGGACGTCGCCGAATTCGGCGTTGCAGCGATCAAGGATCAGCGCCGTCAGCGTGCGGGCGCCGGCGAAGTTGTCCGACACGACGGACGGCGCAGCCTTACCCGGAAGGTCCAGATTCAGGGCCTGCACGCCCGCCGCGGCGCAGAATGCGCTGATCCGGTCCGGATCGGTCGCACCGGTCGAGATCACGCAATCGGCCTGCCATGAAACAAGCTCCTTCGCCGCCTCGAATTCCAGATCGGGGTCGCGCTGGGTACAGGTGACGACGGGGAACAGCCCGCGGTCGCGCGCCATCTCTTCGAACCGCTCGGCGATCTGGCCGAAATAACGGTTGTCGTATTTGGGCACGATCATTCCGATCACGTTCGACTTCTCGCGCCGCAACAGGCTCGCCTGCGCATTGACCGCATAGCCCTGCTTCTCGGCCAGCTTCATCACTCGCTCGGCCAGCTTGGCGCTGATTCGCCGCTTCTTCCAGGTGCCGTTCAGAACGGAACTCACCGCGCTGGGCGACGCCTTCGCCAGCTCTGCGATGTCGTAAATCGTCGTCCGTCGCGATGGTTTTTCCAATGGCAGCTCGTCTATGGAAGTCGGTTTGCGGAAAGCGTCGTCCAAATCATCTTGACATGTTCAATCGATGGAGCAAACATGCGCAATCGATTGTGCAAATGGCTATGTCGATCGCGCACGGGGAGGTGCGTGGGGAGGATACGGGTTCACTTGATCGTCCGCGCCCCAAGCCGGGTGTGCGACAGCGTCAGCCCGCCCCCGCGATTGGTCCCGGCGTCCAACAGTGGAGGAGTGACTCATGACGACTACCCGTACCCTTGCCGCAGCCACCGTCATGGTGACGCTGCTCGGATCTGCCGCCGGCGCGCAGACGGTGGCTTTCCTGATGCCCGACCAGGCTTCGACCCGCTACGAGGAACATGACTGGCCCGGCTTCGAGGCCGCGATGGGCGAGCTTTGCGCCGATTGCACGCTGATCTATCAGAACGGCAACGCCGACGTGGCGCTGCAGCAGCAACAGTTCAATTCGGTGATCGCGCAGGGCGCCAAGGTGATCGTGCTTGACCCCGTGGACAGCGCGGCGGCCGCCGCGATGGTCGAAATCGCGCACAGTCAGGATGTGAAGGTCATTGCCTATGACCGCCCGATCCCGGACACGCCGGCTGATTTCTACGTGTCGTTCGACAACGAGGGCATCGGCTACGCCATTGCGCAAAGCCTGGTTGAGCATCTTCAGGCCGAAAGCGTCCCCGACGGCGCGGGCGTCCTTCAGATCAACGGCTCGCCAACCGATGCGGCCGCCGGTCTGATCCGTGATGGCATCGACCGCGCGCTGGATGCGTCGCCTTATAAGACGCTCAGCGAATTCGACACCCCGGATTGGGCGCCGCCGCGCGCGCAGGAATGGACGGCCGGTCAGATCACCCGCTTCGGTGACGACATCGAGGGCATCGTCGCGGCCAATGACGGCACCGGCGGCGGCGCCATCGCCGCGCTGAAGGCGGCCGGCACCGATCCGTTGCCCCCTGTCACCGGCAACGACGCGACGATCGCGGCGTTGCAACTGATCATCGCGGGCGACCAGTACAACACGATCTCCAAACCGTCCGAGATCGTCGCGGCCGCCGCTGCGGAAGTCGCGGTCCAGCTGCTGAACGGTGAAACGCCCGAGGCCACGACAACGCTTTACGATACACCCAGTCAGCTTTTCGTGCCGGCGGTCGTGACGCAGGAAAACATCAAGGCCGAAATCTTCGACGCGGGAATCCAGTCCGCCGAAGAGGTCTGCACCGGCGAATACGCGGACGCATGCGCCGAACTCGGGATCGAGTGACTCACTAACGGGCGCGGCGCTTCGCAGGGTGCCGCGCTCAGTCTTCACGGGTTGTCGGAGGAGAAGACCCATGACCAGATCGCATCAGCCGGGCGAGCTTCTTCTGCGCTTGCGTGGCGTGACCAAGCAGTTCGGCGCAGTCACCGCGTTGCAAGACATCGAGCTCGACATCCACGCGGGCGAGGTCGTGGCCCTGGTCGGCGACAACGGTGCGGGGAAGTCGACCCTGGTCAAAGTCTTGGCCGGCGTCCATCAGCCGACGACCGGCACCATCGAATATCTGGGCCAGCCAGCCACCTTCGACAGCCCCGGCAAGGCGCTGGAGATGGGGATCGCGACGGTGTTTCAGGATCTTGCGCTGTGCGAGAACCTGGACGTGGTCGCCAACCTTTTCCTGGGCCACGAGGTTAATCCGTGGGCGCTGGACGAGGTGCAGATGGAGGTCCGCGCCTGGACCCTGCTGCGCGAACTTGCGGCGCGGATCCCGTCGGTGCGCGAACCGATCGCTTCGCTTTCGGGCGGGCAACGCCAGACAGTCGCCATCGCTCGGTCCCTACTGCTCGACCCCAAGATCATCATGCTGGATGAGCCGACGGCCGCATTGGGCGTCGCGCAGACCGCAGAGGTGCTGAACCTGATCGAACGTGTGCGCGACCGGGGTCACGGCGTGATCCTGATCAGTCACAACATGGAAGACGTGCGCGCTGTCGCCGACCGGATCGTGGTCCTGCGACTTGGGCGGAACAACGGCACGTTCAACGCCAATATCTCGCATCAGGAATTGGTCGCCGCAATCACCGGCGCCAGTGAGAATTCCGTGTCGCGCCGTGCCGCCCGCAAGCTGGAAACCGCAGATCAAATCGGGGAGGCCTTGCAATGAGTCCGTCCGACAACATCGAGCCGAGGCTCGACCGTGCCGACAGCCGTGTCCGTCACGATGCTGGTCTGGCCGGAGCGCTGCGTGGATTCATCGATCAGGTGCGATCGGGGGACCTTGGCATGCTGCCGGTCTTCGTCGGGCTTCTGTTGATCTCGATCGTTTTCAGCGCGCTGAATCCGGTCTTTCTCGCGCCCAACAATCTCGTCAACCTGCTGTTCGACGCTGCAGCCGTCGGGTTCATCGCGCTTGGCGTCGTCTGCGTGCTGTTGTTGGGTGAGATCGATCTGTCGATCGGCTCGATGTCGGGCCTCGCCTCGGCCATCACCGGGGTCCTGTGGGTCGGTTCGGGCTGGCCGCTGTTGCTGGTCATTCCGGCTGTCATCCTCACCGGCGCGATTGTCGGATTGATCTACGGCTTCCTGCGCAACCAGTTCGAGATGCCGAGCTTCGTTGCCACCCTGTCCGGCCTGCTCGCGCTGTTGGGCCTGCAACTCTATCTGCTGGGGCCGACAGGCTCGATCAACATGCCCTTCAGCTCGGCGCTGGTCCGGTTCGGGCAGATCCTGATCATGCCCGCTTGGCTTTCCTATCTGGTCGCGATCATTCCCGGCACGCTGATCGTCTGGGGGGCCCGTCGCGCCGATGCGCAGCGCGAGGCGGCGAATCTGTCGTCGACAGGCATGAGCGTGCCGATCGCGAAGGCGGGGGTGCTGACGGCGGCGCTGCTGTTTGCGGTCTGGTATCTCGAACAGGGCAGGGGCGTGCCGTGGATGTTCGGCGTCTTCGTGGCCTTCGTGGCTGGCCTCGATTATGCGCTGCGCCGGACCAAATGGGGCCGCTCGATGTTCGCGGTGGGCGGCAATGCCGAGGCCGCTAGACGTTCGGGGATCAATGTGCGCCGCATCCGCATGTCGGCCTTCATCGTCTGTTCGTCCTTCGCGGCGCTCGGCGGTGTCTTTGCCGCCGCGCGGCTTGCCAGCGCCAGCCAGCAGGCCGGCACGGGCGACGTGAACCTGAACGCGATCGCGGCTGCCGTCATCGGCGGCACCTCGCTGTTCGGCGGGCGCGGATCGGCCTGGTCGGCGCTGCTTGGCGTTCTGGTCATCATGGCGATTTCGAACGGCCTGACGTTGCTGAACCTGTCGTCGTCGCTTCGCTACATGATTACCGGCGCGGTCCTGGCCATCGCGGTGATCGTTGACAGCCTCGCCCGGCGCTCTCGCGCCAGCCATGGCCGCGCTTGAGGAGAAGAACATGACCGGAAAACTTGACGGAAAGGCTGCGGCGATCACCGGCGCGGCCTCGGGGATCGGGCTCGAATGTGCGCGCATCCTGATCGAGGAAGGGGCGCAGGTCGTGCTGATCGACCGGGCCGAGGATCGGTTGCGCGCGCTGTGCGACGAGTTGGGCGAACAGGCGCACCCGCTGGTCGTCGATCTGCTGGACGGGCCGCAGGTGGACCGGATCGCCGAGGGCTGCGAGGCGCTGGTCGGTCCGCTCGACATCTTCCACGCCAACGCGGGCGCCTACATCGGCGGTCCAGCGGCAGAGGGCGACCCGGATCAGTGGGACCAGATGCTGAACCTCAACATCAACGCGGCCTTCCGATCGGTCCGGGCGGTCCTGCCCGGCATGGTCGAACGGGGGGCGGGCGACGTCATCTTCACCTCGTCGGTCGCCGGCGTCGTCCCGGTCGTGTGGGAGCCGATCTATACCGCGTCCAAGTTCGCCGTGCAGGCGTTCCTCCACGCCACTCGCCGTCAGGTCGCCCCCGCGGGTGTGCGGATGGGCGCGGTGCTGCCGGGGCCCGTCGTTACCGCGCTGCTGGATGACTGGCCGAAGCAAAAGATGGAGGAGGCGCTGGCCAACGGCTCGCTGATGCAGCCGCGCGAGGTGGCCGAAGCAGTGCTGTTCATGCTGACCCGGCCGAAGGGCGTGGTGATCCGCGACATGGTGATCCTGCCCAACAGCGTGGATCTGTAGAGGATGGCGCTGATCGGCATCGATGTCGGTTCGGGCAGCGCACGCGCTGGCGTTTTCGACGACAGTGGCGTGCTGCTGGGAACCGCAAGCCATCCCATCGCGCTGCATCGCGACGGGCTGCGCGTGGAACAGTCGAGCGACGACATCTGGTCCGCTATCTGCACCTGCGTCCGCGCGGCGATGGGGCAGTCCGGCGTCGCGGCCGAAGACATAGCCGGAATCGGCATCGATGCGACCTGTTCGCTGGTCGTGCTGGGGCCGGGCGGTGCGCCGCTTCCGGTCGGAGACTCGCCCGCCCGCAATATCATGGTCTGGATGGACCACCGCGCTCTGGATCAGGCGGAACGGATCAACGCGATGGGCCATCGCGTGCTGGACTACGTTGGCGGCCGCATCTCGCCCGAGATGGAAACGCCGAAGATGCTGTGGCTCAAGGAGAATGCGCCCGAGATATATGCCGGCGCTTGGCAGTTCATGGATCTCACCGATTTCCTGACCTGGCGGGCAACCGGCGATCTGGCGCGCTCGATCTGCACAGTCACGTGCAAGTGGACATATCTGGGTCATGACGGGGGATGGGATGCCGATTATTTCCGGCGCATCGGTCTGGGTGATCTGGCGGAAGACGGTTTCGCTCGGATCGGGTCCCGCGTCGTCGATGCCGGCGCGCCGCTGGGACAGGGGCTGACTGCGCAGGCGGCAGCGGACCTTGGTCTGCGGCCGGGAACACCCGTCGGCGCGGGGCTGATCGACGCCCATGCAGGTGGTGTCGGCACCGTCGGCGCAAAGGGTGCAGGCGGAGCACAGGCGAACCTTGCGTATGTCTTCGGCACATCGTCCTGCACGATGACATCCACGGCCGAGCCGGTTTTTGTGCCCGGCGTCTGGGGCCCCTACTTCTCGGCGATGGTGCCGGGATTGTGGCTCAACGAGGGTGGCCAGTCCGCCGCTGGGGCCGCGATCGATCAGTTGATCGACTTTCATCCTGCCGCTGCGGATGCACGAGTCGCTGCCGACGCTGATGAATTGTCGCTGCCCGCCTGGTTGGCGAAGCGTGGCGAGCAGATGGCTGCAAAGGAAACCATTGCAGCCTTGGTGCGCGGGCTGCATGTCGTGCCCGAGGTGCTGGGCAATCGCGCGCCGCATGCCGATCCGCATAGCCGCGCCGTGATCGCCGGCCTTGGGATGGAGCGTGACGAGGCCCATCTGGTGCGCCTTTACCTCGCCTGCCTTTGCGGTATCGGCTACGGCCTGCGCCAGATCGTTCTGGCTCAAAAGCAAGCGGGCGCGTCGGTCTCGCGCATCGTTCTCAGCGGTGGCGCGGGGCGTAGTCCGCTGGTAAGGCAGCTTCTGGCCGACGCCGCGGGTCTGCCGCTGGCCGTTCCGGAAACGCCCGAGCCTGTGCTGCTGGGCAGCGCCATCCTTGGTGCCGTTGCGGGCGGTGTCCATCCCAACATTCCGTCAGGCATGGAAGCCATGTCGCGCCTGTCTTCCGTGATCGAGCCGGATCCCGCAGCCCGCGCGGTTCACGAGGAACGCTACGCAATCTTTACCGCATTGCAGTCGACCGCGCGTCTCGCCCCGCGCTGCTGACAGCGTGAATTCTGGGGGTCCCCGAGTAGGTTCAGGCTGCCGGCGCCACAGCCGGATCGGGGGCCAGCCAGTAGGCCGCAGCCTGAAATTCGGTCTTCGATAGGCCCTGCGCGAGCAAGTGGGTCCTAGCCCTGTCGATCTCATGTCGCTCGCCCGCAACGAAGACGTGCCGACAGCCTTGCGGGACCTCCAGCCCCATCACGGCGTCCGAAAGCCCGAGACCCATATCGTGGGTCAGCCACTCGATCTCGACACCGTCCGGATGGTCCAGCGTCTGCCGATCACGGGGATCGGGTACCAGCAATCGGACTGCGCCCCTGGTCTTGGGTGACAGCCGGGTGAGTGCCTGGGCGATGACGGGCATGGCGGTCTCGTCACCGACATAGCCGATCCAGTCGGCGACGCCCGGGGCCTTGCCGCCCGGACCGGTCAGCGCGACCTGTTCGCCAACCTGGCAGGTCGAAAGCCAGTCGGTGACGCGACCACCTTCGTGCAGGACGATATCGACATCGATCCAGCGGCATGAGGTGTCCATCGCGCGGACGGTGTAGGGCGGGCGATGCCACGCCGCCATGCCGCCTGGCCAGAATGTCGTTCCGGTCTCGTCGCAATGCGGCAGGTCAGCGCCGGCAGGACCGAAGTTCAGCCGGAAATGCGGCGCGCCGGTCGCGAAGTGGCTGAAATCGCCGGAGAGGCGAAGCCGACGGAAGGATGGAGAGATCTGACGGTTATCCATGATCCGTGCCAGCATCATGTTGCCGGGCAGCCCGACCGGACGACCTGCCTGCCACGTGATCCGTGCGGCCACGCCTGCTTCCTGCGCATAGTAACCGACCGCCTCGCGAAGATTGGCGAGCTTTGCCTCGCTGGCAGCGCGCAGCGTCATCCGCGATTCCCCTGCTGCGGCAGACAGGGTCACCCGACCATCCGACCATGCGACGCTGGCATCGCCGTCTGCACTACGGTCGAAGCGCGACTCTAGAACCGTCGCCAGTGGCTCGAGCGCGGCAAGAAGCCGGTCGAAGTGAAGCCCGACATGCGCCGCCTGAATTGCTCCCATCGGTCTTTCTCCCCTGTCCCAAGCTGGCGGAAAAGATAGCCGACTTATTCAGTCGGCCAATTGACTTCTCCAAGTGTTTTAGTCAGTTTCTGGCCAACATCAATGGGGACAGTCACCATGCGTTACAATTTCCGGATCACGCTGCTTGCCGGTGCCAGTGCGATCGCCGTTGCCACCGCCACGACCGCGCAAGAGCCTCAAGCCCCGATCGTCCTTGACCCGATCACGCTGACGGCGACGACCGATACCTCGGTCCAGCCAGAGGGTTTCGTCAGCGATTATTCGCAAGCCGCAACGAAATCGGACACGCCCATCGCCGAGATGCAGCAATCCGTATCGGTCGTCACGACCGAGCAGATCGAAGCGCAGGGCAGCGAGAATCTGGGCCAGGCGCTTGGATATACCGCGGGCGTTCTGGCCGAGCCGTTCGGAATCGATCCGCGTTTCGACACGCCCTACATTCGCGGCTTCAAGGCCGACAACGCGCAGTATGTAAACGGACTGCGCCAGGGCCGCTTCTTCGGTGCCATCGCGCAGGAGCTTTACGGCCTTCAGCAGATCGAGGTCTTGCGCGGCCCATCATCTGCGCTTTACGGGGCTGGCTCGCCGCTGGGCGTGATCAACATGGTCCAGAAGCGCGCGCAGGATTACGATTTCGCCGAAGCGGGCGTCGGTTATGACAGCAACGGCAGTGGACAGGTGTTCTTTGACGTCAACCGCGCGGGGACCGACACGCTCTCCTACCGCCTGACCGGGATCGGCCGCGACGAAAGCACGCAGATCGACGATCTGACCAACAAGGGCGGATACCTTGCCGGCGCCCTGCGGTGGCGACCCGACGCCGCAACGACCGTCGACTTCATGGCGAACTATACCAAGGATGCGCCGTCTTCTCCGACGGGCGTGCCCTTCGCGCTGACCCAGATCGAGGATGGCGAATATCTGCGCGAACTTTACACCGGCCAGAAGGACTGGGACGACAGCGACCGGGAGGCAGGTAGTGTCAGCATCGAGCTGAACCACGAACTCGCCAATGGTTGGACGCTGAGCCAGGGCTTCCGCTACGAGACCCTGGACTGGCAGTATCGCAGCACCTACGCCATCGGCGTGACCGGTGCGGATACGTTCAGCCGCGGGTCCAGCCGCCAGAGCGAGGACAGCGACACGATCAGCCTAGACACTCGGCTGTCGGGCGAGGTCACGACGGGTCAAGCCGTCCATCGGCTGCTGTTTGGCGCCGACATCCGCAGCTACGACGCTTTCGAAAGCAGCCAGTTCGGCACCGCAACCGACCTGAACTTCCGCGACCCCAATTACGACGCCGGCGGGCGGACGTTCTTCGGTGAGCCGAATGCCGGCGATTCCACGCTGCGACAGGTCGGTGTCTATGCGCAGGATGAGATCGAGTACGGCAATTGGCGTGGGTCGCTGGGTCTGCGCTATGATTGGGTCGAGCAGTATGGCGAACGCTACGGCTCTGTGTCCGAATACAAGGACAATAAGGTCACGGGCCGCGTCGGCCTGGGTTACGTCATGGACAATGGCGTGAACCCCTATCTCAGCTATGCGACGTCCTTCGATCCGCAGGCAGGGCAGAACATCGAGGGCGACGCCTTGCTGCCGACCGAAGGCGAACAGCTTGAGATCGGCGTGAAGTACGAACCGACCGCATTCGACGGCCTGATCACGGCGGCAATCTACGACCTGCGTCAGACCAACGTGAACCGCACCGTCCTGGAGGGCGGAGTCTCGGGCTTCCGCCAGATCGGAGAGGTCAGATCGCGCGGCTTCGAACTGGAGGCAACAGCCGAACTGGCCGAAGGCTGGAGACTGCGCGGAGGCTACGCCTACAACAAGACCGAGCAGGTCGCGCCGGCGGGCGATCCTCTTGACGGTAACGAATTGCAGGATGCGCCCAACCACCTCGCGAGCCTGTGGCTGGACCGCGAGTTTGACAACGGCCTGCGCGTCGGTGGCGGTGTCCGCTACATCGGTGAACGGTTCATCGACGCCGCGAATTCGGCCGAACTGGACTCGGTTGCGCTGGTTGACCTGGCGGCGGGGTACCAGCGCGGTAACGTCAAGATGTCGCTGAACGTCAATAACCTCACCGACGAGGTCTATGTCAGCGCCTGCGGCTTTTCCTATTGCTCATACGGCGAAGGGCGCAATGTCAGCGCCAAGGTCGCCTATCAATGGTGAGACCAGGGGCCTGCTCCCTCTGGCCCGACCGTCGCACCGTTCTGACCGCCGCCGGCATGTTGCTGGCGGCGGCTTTGCCTGTGCGCGCCGCGCGAACCGGCCCTCGCCTTGCCGCCATCGACTGGGCGATGCTGGAAACAGCCGTCGCCATCGGTCATATGCCCGTCGCCGCCTGCGAACTGATCCGCTTTCGCGAGGATGCTGTCAGTCCCGCGATCCCTGAAGGTGTCGTCGATCTGGGCCTGCGGGGATCGCCGAATTTCGAGCTGCTGCAGCTGACGCGTCCCGACCTGATCCTGACCTCGCCCTATTACACGCAATATGAAAGCCGGCTGCGGACACTGGCCCCGGTTCTGAACCTGCCTTTCTACGCGCCGGGCGAGCCGCCCCTGCCCAAGGCTTTCGTTGCACTGCATACCATGGCGGACGCCGTCGAGGACCCCCACGCAGGTAGACGCGCGATCGAGCGGTCTGAGGAAGAGTTGCGGGAATTGTCCCTCCGCCTTGCGCCCTATGCAGATCGGGCGGTCTGCCTGGTCAATATCGGCGATGCGCGGCATCTGCGCGCCTTCGGCTTCGACAGCCTGTTCGGCGATACGCTGGGGCGGCTGGGTCTGACCAATGCCTGGACGGCGGCGACACGGTTCAGCTTTCTCGCCCCCGTCCCGATCGAGGAATTGGCGGCGATGCCGGACGCGCGTCTGGTCATCGTGGGTCAGATCCCTGTCGAGGCGCGCCGGGGCCTGTCGCGCAGTGTTCTGTGGCAGGCCTTGCCGCCGGTCGCAGAGGGTCGCGTCTATCAACTTGCCGACGTCAATCCCTATGGGGCTGTGCCAGCAGCCCTGCGCTTCGCCCGTCTTATGGCCGACGCGTTCGAGGCGGGACCCACAGGGCTGGCATGACGCATCCTCGCATCCTTTTGCCGGCAGCCGGGCTGGTTGCGCTGACGCTGTGGCTTGCCGCAGCGCTGCAGCTTCTGCCATTGCCGCTGTGGCCCGCGCTGCCTTTTTCGCCCGGCGCGATGGACCTCGACCAGATCCGCCTTGCCTTCGGGCTGATGCCGCGCGGGTTCATCGCCTTGTTGGCGGGAGCCTGTCTAGGTCTGTCAGGCGCGATGCTGCAGGCAGTTCTTCGAAATCCGGTCGCCGATCCGACGACGCTGGGCATCTCGTCGGGCGCGCAGTTGGCGCTGGTGCTGGCGACAATCCATGCACCGGGATTGCTGGCCTACGGGCGATGGCCTTTTGCAATGGCCGGGGCAACTCTGGCGGCGGCCCTCGTTCTGGGCATCGGGGCAAGGCGAGACTTCGCGCCTGTGACGATGGTGATCGCCGGGATGCTGATTGGCCTGACCGCCAGTGCGGTCGCGACAGCGGTGACGTTGGCCGAGGGACAGTATCTGCTGTCGCTGGTGATCTGGAACGGTGGCTCGCTGGTCCAGCAGGATTGGTCCGGTGTGCGTGCGCTGACGACCGTCCTGACGGTCGGCGGTCTGGGTGCTGCGGCACTGGCGCGTCCGCTGCGGGTGCTTTCCCTGGGGTCCGAAGGGGCGCGAGGCATCGGCCTCAACGTCGCGCTGGTGCGCCTTGCTGCTGTCGCGGTTTCGGTCTGGCTTGCGGCCAGCGTCTCGGCCGAACTGGGGCTGATCGCGTTCGTCGGGCTCGCCGCACCGGCCCTTGCGCGCAGCATGGGCGCGCGGACGATCGGCCAGCGGCTGGCGCTATCGCCGCTGATCGGGGCGCTGATCCTGTCGGTCTGCGATGGCGTCGTGCTGGCCGTGGCGGGGCAGAGCGGCGAGATGTTTCCCACAGGCGCGGTCACCGGGCTGATCGGTGGTCCGCTGCTGATCTGGCTGCTGCCGCGCCTGCGCGGCTCGACCCCGCCCGGAACAGAGGCGGCCGAAGGGTCGGCCCCCCGTCTGCGCCGGCCCGGCACGGTTCTTGTGGCGCTGGCCATCGCGCTGGTCCTTCTGGCCATGATCCTCATCTGGATCGGGCGCGTGCCGGGCGGATGGGCGGTGCTCGACTGGCAGAGTTTCCGCGACTTCCTGCCCCTGCGCGCGCCGCGGCTGATCGCCGCCGCCGCAGCCGGCGCCGCGTTGGCGCTTGCCGGGGCGATCCTGCAGCGGCTGACCGCCAACCCGCTTGCCTCACCCGAGGTGCTGGGCGTCTCGGGCGGCGCTTCCCTGGGCTACGCGACCGTCGTCTTTGCGGTCGCCGCGCCGGGTGCCGTCGCGCTCGGCGCAGGCGCGATGATCGGGGCCGCGCTGGCTCTGGCGCTGGTCGCAAGCTTCACCGCCCGTCGCGACATGCCGGCAGAGCGCATCCTGCTGGCCGGGATCGCGGTGTCGGCGCTGTCGGCCGCCGTTCTGTCGGCGATGATGGCGATCGGCGATGCCCGATCCTGGGCGATCCTTGGCTGGCTCAGCGGCTCGTCCTCGGGCGTCGGAATGCCTGCGGCGATGGCGTTGGCATCGGTCGCGCTGATCCTGTGGACGGCATCGCTGGGAATGACCCGTTGGCTCGGCGTCCTGCCCCTGGGGAGCGAGGTCGCTTCAGGGCTGGGACTGCCGCTCGGGCGGGCGCGACTGTCGCTGATCCTGCTGGCCGGCATCGCCACCGGCGCCGCGACGATGCTGGTCGGGCCGTTGTCCTTCGTCGGGCTGATGGCCCCGCACATGGCGCGGCGCATCGGTCTGGCCCGCCCGGTCGATCACGTGACCGGCGCGGCGCTGATCGGCGCGGGCCTGATGCTCGCCGCCGATTTCGGCGCTCGCATGGCCGGATTTCCCTATGAGCTGCCGCTTGGCCTCTTCGCATCACTGATCGGTGCGCCGTGGCTTATATGGCTGATGATGAGGTCGCCGCGATGAGCCTGTTCGCGATCCGCAACCTGTCCGTTGATGTTCCGGGGCGCCGGCTGCTGCACGATCTGACGATGGAGCTTCCGCCGCGGCGGGTGACCGCACTGATCGGCCACAACGGGTCGGGCAAGTCCACGCTGCTAAAGACACTCGCCCGCCAGATCGACGGCACCGGTCATATCGCGTTCGAGGGCCGGGCGCTGATCGACTGGAACGCTCGCGACTACGCGCGGCGGCTGGCATTTCTGCCGCAGACGACGCCGCCTGCCGAAGGGATGATCGTGCGCGAACTTGTCGCGCTTGGTCGCTATCCGTGGCACGGCGCGCTTGGCCGGTTCGGTCCGCGCGATCACGCCGCCGTCGCCGAGGCGCTGGAGGAATGCGCGGTCACCGATTTCGCCGACCGCCTGGTCGACACCTTGTCCGGTGGCGAGCGTCAGCGCGTCTGGCTTGCGATGATGGTGGCCCAGCAGGCCAATACGCTGCTGCTGGACGAGCCGATCTCGGCCCTGGATGTCGCCCACCAGGTCGAGGTGCTGTCACTGGTGCGCCGGATGTGCCAAGACCAGTCCCGCAGCGCGATCATCGTCCTGCACGACGTGAACATGGCCGCGCGGTACTGCGATCACATCGTGGCGCTGAAAGCCGGACGGCTGGCAATGCAGGGAAGCCCGGCCGACCTGATGCGACCCGCCGCCTTGCGGGAAATCTATGGCCTGCCTATGGACGTCCTGATCCGCGATGACGGCCTGCCGGTCGCCGTGCCCGCCTGAAGCAGCCACTTTCCCAACCCGGAGACCCGTCCCAGACCGATGCTGCGCGATTTCTTTTCCTATTACCGTCCCTTCATGGGTCTCTTCTGGCTGGATTTCGGCTGCGCGGTCCTCTCGGGCCTGCTCGAGCTTGCCTTTCCGCTGGCCGTCACCTTCTTCATCGACGACCTGCTGCCACAGGGCGACTGGACGCTGACGATCCTTGCCGCGATCGGTCTGCTGGTCCTTTACGCGATCAATGCGGGTCTGCTGACCGTGGTGACCTACTGGGGCCACATGCTGGGCATCAACATCGAGACCGAGATGCGCGCCCGTGCCTTCGACCATCTGACGCGGCTCTCCTGGCGCTGGTATGATCGTGCCCGTACCGGCAAGCTGGTCGCACGGGTGACACGTGATCTGGAAGAGATCGGCGAGGTGGCCCATCACGGCCCCGAAGACGCCTTCATCGCCATCATGACCTTCGTCGGCGCCTTCGTCCTGATGTTCTGGATCAACCCGCAGCTTGCCTACATCGTCGCCCTGATCGTGCCCGCGATGCTGGCGCTGGTCATCGTTTATGGCGGTCGCATGACCCGGACATGGCGTGCGATCTATTCCCGGGTCGGCGATTTCAACGTGCGCCTGGAAGAGGCCCTGGGCGGCGTCCGCATCGTTCAATCCTTCGCCAACGAAAGCCACGAAAGCCACCTGTTCGCCGGCGACAACAGCCGCTACCGGCAGGCCAAGCTTGACGCCTATCGCGTCATGGCGGTGTCCTCGGCCCTGCAATACATGGGGCTGCGGCTGGTGCAGGTCGTGGTGATGGTCGTCGGCGCCGGCTTCGTCATCACCGGCAACCTGACGACCGGCGGCTTTGTCGGTTTCCTTCTGCTGGTCGCTGTCTTCTACCGCCCGCTGGAAAAGATCGCCGCCGTGATCGAGACCTATCCGCGCGGCATCGCCGGTTTCCGTCGCTATCAGGAACTTCTGTCGACCGAGCCCGAAATCGCCGACAGCCCTGATGCCGTCGAAGCCCCGGCCCTGCGCGGTGATATCCGGTTCGAGCATGTGGGCTTTGCCTACGACGAGGGACGACCGATCCTGCAGGACATCGACATCGACATCCGCGCGGGCGAGACGATCGCTTTTGTCGGCCATTCAGGGGCCGGAAAGACCAGCCTTCTGGCGCTTCTGCCGCGGTTCTACGAGCCGACGCAGGGCCGGATCGTCGTTGATGGGATGGAGCTGCGCGACATCCGGCTGAACAGTCTGCGCCGCCAGATCGGGTTGGTCAGTCAGGACGTGTTCCTGTTCGGCGGCAGCCTTCGCGACAACATCGCCTACGGCAAGCTGGGGGCGAGCGACGACGAGATCCTCGCGGCTGCTTCGCAGGCGCAACTGACCGGCCTGATCGCCTCGCTGCCCGAAGGGCTGGATACCATCGTCGGTGAGCGAGGCGTGATGCTGTCGGGCGGCCAGAAGCAGCGGGTGGCCATCGCTCGGGCCTTTCTGAAGAACCCGCCGATCCTGATCCTGGACGAGGCGACCAGCGCGCTCGACAGCCAGACCGAGCGTGAGATTCAGTCGGCCCTGGACGCCCTGTCGCAAGGGCGGACGACGCTGGTCATCGCGCACCGGCTTGGCACGATCCGCAATGCCGACAGGATCGTGGTGATGCAGCAAGGCCGGATCGTCGAGATCGGCAGCCATGACGAGTTGACCGCGATGGGCGCGGTCTATGCCGCGTTGTCTTCCTGAGACCTCGATGATCCGATATGGGTCCGTCTGGACCCGGCAATGAAGCGGAGCGAGACCATGACAAGCAGCACATACCGGATCGCGGTGATCCCGGGCGACGGCATTGGCAAGGAAACCGTGCCGGAAGGTCTCAAGGTGCTCGACGCTGCGGCGGAGCGTTTCAGCCTGTCACTCGATTACGATCACCACGACTTCGCTTCCGCCGATTACTGGCAGGAACACGGCAAGATGATGCCCGATGATTGGAAGGACCGTGTCGGCGGAACCGATGCGATCTTCTTCGGCGCGGTCGGCTGGCCCGAAACTATCCCGGACCACATCTCGCTCTGGGGGTCGCTGATCAAGTTCCGGCGCGAGTTCGACCAGTACGTGAACCTGCGTCCGGTCCGGCTGATGCCCGGTGTCAAGGCGCCGCTGGCGGGCCGCAAGCCGGGCGACATCGATTTTCTGGTCGTGCGCGAGAACAGCGAGGGCGAATATTCCAGCGTCGGCGGCCGCATGTTCGAGGGCACGGATCGCGAATTCGTCGTGCAGGAAACCTTCATGACCCGCCACGGTGTCGATCGGATTCTGCGCTATGCCTTCGATCTGGCGCAGGGGCGCCCCGCCAGACATCTGACCTCGGCCACCAAGTCGAACGGGATCTCGATCACCATGCCCTATTGGGACGAACGGGTCGAAGCGATGGCCGGGAATTATCCCGATATCCGATGGGACAAGTATCACATCGACATCCTGACCGCGCATTTCGTGCTGAACCCGGACAAGTTCGACGTGGTCGTGGCCTCGAACCTCTTCGGCGATATCCTGTCGGACCTTGGACCCGCCTGCACCGGCACGATCGGCATCGCACCCTCGGGCAACATCAACCCGGAGCGCCGCTTCCCGTCACTCTTCGAGCCGGTCCACGGCTCTGCGCCAGACATCGCGGGCAAGGGGATCGCCAACCCGATCGGGCAGATATGGGCCGGCGCGATGATGCTGGACCATCTGGGCCACGCCGATGCCGCCAAGGCCATTGTCACGGCGATCGAGACCGTGCTGCAGGACGAGGCGACGCGCACCGGCGACTTGGGCGGCACGGCCGACACCGTCACCTGCGGCAACGCCGTGCGTGACGCGCTGTTGGCAGGCTAGACCACCCCGGCGAAATAGGCTGCGATCCCGGCGAGCGCTGCGCCGCCAAGGATCGCGCCGATCCCCAACTTCCAGCGGAAGACCGCAATGACGGCCAGCAGGCTGAGTGTGGCGGCTGCCCAGTCGATGCTTGCAAGCGCGGGAAGCTCCAGCGACAGCGGGCCGGCCTCGACGGTAACGACCTTGCGCCAGACGACATGAGTCGCAAACCAGATGGCGAGGTTCAGGATCACGCCGACGACCGCAGCCGTCACCGCGTTCAGCGCTGCGGACAGCGCCAGGTTGGCGCGCAACCGCTCCATCCACGGCGCGCCGAGGAAGATCCACGCGAAGCAGGGGGCGAAGGTGACCCAGGTTGCCAGCAGCCCACCCAGCGTTCCGGCCAGCAGCGCGCTGTCCCAGCCCGCATCGCGAAAGGCGCCGAGGAAGCCCACAAATTGCAGCACCATGATCAGCGGGCCGGGCGTCGTCTCGGCCATGCCGAGCCCGTCCAGCATCTCGCCCGGTGCGAGCCAGCCATAGGTGCCGACCGCCTCCTGCGCGACATAGGCCAGGACGGCATAGGCGCCGCCGAAGGTCACGACCGCCATCTTCGAGAAGAACAGCGCGATCTCGGCAAAGACGTTCCCCGGTGCGGTGACCAGAAGCAGGACCGCGACAGGCAGAAGCCACAACACCAGCGCGACACCCCCCGCGATCAGCGCCCCGCGCCGCGCGGCGGGCGGCAAGGTCAACTCTTCGCCCAGAAGCGTTCGGGCATCGTCGATGCGGGCACCGCCGACCGCGCTGTGCCCGCCGCCGGGTGCGAAGGCCGGCATCCCGGCGCGCGTGCCGAGATAGCCGATCATAGCGGCGACAAGAACAATCAGCGGAAATGGTGCGTCGAACGCGAAGATCGCGATGAACGACAGCGCGGCGATGGTCCGCATCGCGCCGTTCTTCAGCGCCCGCCCGCTGATGCGGACTACCGCCTGCAGGACGATCGCAAGGACCGCGGCCTTCAACCCGAAGAAAAGCCCCTCGACCACGCCGACCTCGCCGAAAAGGACGTAGATCCAGCTGAGCGCCATGATCGAGATCATGCCGGGCAGCACGAACAGCACACCCGCGATGACCCCGCCCCATGTGCGGTTCAAAAGCCAGCCGATATAGGTCGCAAGCTGCTGCGCCTCGGGGCCGGGCAGAAGCATGCAAAAGTTCAGCGCGTGCAGGAACCGGCCGTCCCCCAGCCAGCGCTTCTCCTCGACCAGGATGCGGTGCATCACCGCGATCTGCCCTGCTGGTCCGCCAAAGGACAGAAGCGCGATGCGCGCCCAGACCCGCGTCGCTTCGGCGAGGGTGGGGTAGCGGTGCGGTGCGGCACCGTCGGGCGGAAGGTCGGTCATATGGACGTCCGGGATCGATTCCCGCGCAGGAATAGCATGCGGGCGGCCCGAAGGATCGGACGGCGTTACTTGTTGCTCGCGCGTGACGCGCTTGCGGTCCGCGCGGCGTCCGCCTCGGCAATGCGGCGGTCGATGTCGCTGCGATCAGGCGTGCCGCTGAAGTTTTCGGCCGTCGGCATGATCTCGGTCACGAACATGTAGCGTTCGTGGGCGACGCTTAGCAGCCGGCGCAGTTCCGACAGCGGATCGGCATCGTCGTCCACGCGCAAGTCCAGCCAGGGGTAGGTCTGCCCGCGATGGATCAGCAGTCCTGCCGCTTGCCGTCCGCGCTTGTCGCCGCCCGCATCCTCGCCGGCCTGCATCGCCGCCAGCATCCGGTCCGGAAAAGCCAGATCGTCGCGTTCCGCGTAGACGCGGGCGGTTTCCTCGACCACTTCCGGGCCTTCCAGCATGTTGCCCGCGACGGAAAAGCCGTCACCCAGCAGATGTCCGGCCCAATCGACGCAATCGGCACCGGTATGGGCGGCAAACCGGCCTTGGGCATCTATTGCATGACCCTGCCGCTGACGCTGACCGCGATCGCGCGCGACCAGATCGTCCAGGACGTCCTGCGCCGATTCACCCGATTGAAGGCGGGCAAGCCCTTCGACCCCCCAGAGCGGATTGACGAAAGCCTGCGTGGCGAAGGCTGCGGTCGCCCCCACATGCGGCACCAGCGAGCCGCAGGCGAAGAAGCGGCTGGCCACCGCGATGCCGACTGCACCGGTATCTGGGTCCTTGGCGATCAGGGAATAGGTCATGGCTCAGCGTCCCACGGCATAGGCTTGCATCAGCCGCGGGGTCGCGGCGGCGGTCAGAATCCCGTCTGGATCACGGCGCGCGGCGGTCAGCCGGCCGATCGCCCAGGGGTCGGACAGGGTCACGATATGCCCGCGCGCGCGCAGATCGGCGATAACGTCTTCGCCAAAGGCCGGCTCGACCATGATCTCGCCGGGCTTGACCTCACGCGGATAGAAGCTCGACTGGAAATGCAGCGAGTGAAACAGCGGCGCGTCCATGCCCTGCTGCATGTCCAGTCCGTGATGGACGTAGCGAAGGAACCAGATCAGCTGCCACTGGTCCTGCTGGTCACCCCCCGGCGTGCCGAAGGCGATGCGGGTCCCGTCCTTTTCGGCCAGCGATGGCGTCAGCGTGGTGCGGGGGCGCGCGCCCGGGCGCAGCGTCAGCGGCAGATCGTCACGCAGCCAGAACATCTGTGCGCGCGTGTTCAGCGCAAACCCTAGGCCGGGAATGACCGGGCTGGATTGCAGCCAACCGCCTGACGGCGTGGCGCTGACCATGTTGCCCCAACGGTCGATCACGTCGAGATGGACGGTATCGCCGCGCTTTTCCGTCAGATGCGCCATTGTCGGCTCGCTTGCGGCTTGCGGCGCCTTCGCGCCGAAATCAGTGGCGGCGCGGACGATGGCGCCGTCGGCGAGATGTTCACGACCGGGCAGGCGGCCGGGGCGCTGTTCCATGCTCGCCGTCGCAGTGATCAGCGCGGCGCGCTCGGCGGCGTAGTCACGCGAGAGCAGATGGTCCAGCGGCACATCGACGAAATCGGGGTCGCCGTAATAGGCCTCGCGGTCGGCATAGGCGAGCTTCATCGCCTCGGTCACGGTGTGAACGAACTCCGCCCCCATCGGGTCCATCGCCGCAAGATCGAAGTTTTCGAGGATGCGCAGGGTCTGCAGCAGCACCGGCCCTTGCGACCACGGCGCCGTCTTGTGGATCGTCCAGCCGTGGTAATCGATGCTGACCGGTGCCTCCCACCTGGCCTGCCAGTTTGCCAGATCCTCGCGGGTGAGCACGGCGGAATGGCTGTCGCCGGTCACGTCGACGACCGATGCGTCCGAAAGGAAGTCACCGATCGTTTCGGCGATGAAGCCGCGCGACCATAGCGTTCGCGCCGCGTCGATCCGCGCCGTGCGCGTGTCGCCCTGCGCGTCGTCCACGATGCGCTGATAGGTCGCCGCCAGATCGGGATTGCGGACCAGCGACCAGGGCGCAGGTGCCTTGCCCTCTGGCGTCCAGACAGCGGCACTGCTGGGCCATTCGGTTGCCAGAAACTCTGCCAGATCGGCGATCGTTGCCGCGACGCGGGGCAGGACCGGATGGCCGTCCTTCGCATAGGCGATGGCCGGGGCGATGACGTCGGCCAGCTCCATGCTGCCATGGTCGCGCAGCATCAGCATCCAGCCGTCGAAGGCACCGGGCACCACGGTGGCCAACAGACCCGATCCGGGGATCAGCCCGTCGCCGAAGAGGCCGCGGTAATGGTCCAGCGTCGCACCTGCCGGGGCAACGCCCTGAGCGCACAGAACCCTCGTCTCGCCCGTCTCGGCCACATGGACGATGGCGGGCAGATCGCCGCCCGGACCGTTCAGGTGAGGCTCGACGATCTGCAAGACCAGACCCGTCGCGACGGCCGCGTCAAACGCATTTCCGCCGCGTTCCAGCATCGCCATTCCTGCGGCCGATGCGATCCAATGCGTCGAGGCGACGCAGCCGAACGTCCCACGGATGTCGGGCCGCGTGGTGAAGGGCGAGGCCGGCGCCGGCGCCGGTGCGAGATTGGGTTTCGCGGTCATGGATGTCCTTAATCTTCGCGGGGGTCGAGCGCGTCGCGCAGGCCGTCGCCCAGCAGGTTGAAGCCCAGCACCACCAGGAAGATCGCGATGCCCGGCCACCACGCCATCCACGGCGCCTGCGTGATGAAGCCCTTGGCGGTGTTCAGCATCGCGCCCCAGCTTGGCGCGGGCGGCTGCTGGCCCAGGCCGAGGAAGGACAGCGACGCCTCGGCGATGATCGCGCTGGCGACGGTCAGTGTGGCCTGTACGAGGATGGGGGGCAGCACGTTGGGTAGGATGTAGCGCCGCAGGATGATGGGGGTCGACAGACCGATCGCGTGGGCGGACTCGACGTAATCCTCGGCCGCGATGTTGATGGCCTGTCCCCGGGTCAGTCGGATGAAGACGGGTGTCGCGGCGATCCCGATGGCGATCATGGCGTTGGTCAGAGACGGGCCGAGGAAGGCCGCCAGCGCGATGGCAAGGATCAGGAACGGGATTGCCAGCAAGGCCTCGGTGCAGCGCGAGATGACGGCATCGGTCCAGCCGCGGAAATAGCCTGCGAGGATGCCCAGCGGCACGCCGATCACGATCGCGATGGCGACCGAGACAACGCCAGCCATCAGCGACGCCCGTCCCCCCCAGATCATCCGCGACAGGATGTCCCGTCCGATCTCGTCCGTGCCCAGCCAATGCGCTGCCGACGGCGGCTGGCGGACCGCACCCCAGTCGGTTGCGGCGGGATCGGGGATCGGAAGCACTGGCGCAAGCGCGGCAAGGATGACGAAGATCGCGACCAGCGCCGCACCGAAAAGCGCGCTGTAGTGGCGAAAGAATTTGCCCCAGACCCGGCTGCGGGCCGGCTTTTCCAGGTCGAGTTCATCGGCGACGGCGGAAGGATCGGTCATCTCAGCCAGCCCTCAGCCGGGGGTTCAACAGGAAATAGGCGGTATCGGCCAGCAGGTTCATCAGGATGAAGCCGAGTGCCGTGACCAGCACCACTGCCTGCACCACCGCGTAATCCCGGTTGAAGACCGCATCCACGATCATCTTGCCGAAGCCGGGGATGGTGAAGATCTGTTCGGTCAGCACCGCGCCCGCAATCAGTTCACCGAAAAGCAGCGCCAACAGTGTCACGACCGGCGTCAGCGCGTTGCGGAAGCCGTGGCGCAGGATCACCTCCCGCTCGGACAGGCCTTTGGCGCGGGCGGTGCGGACGTAATCCTGCCGCAGCACGCCGAGCATCGCGGACCGCGTGTGCCGCATCAGCGACGCGGCGAGCGCTGTCCCGAGGACGAAGGCGGGCATCACCATGGTGCGCAGCGACTGGATCGGATCGTCGAAGAAGGGCACATAGCCCGACGCGGGCAGAAGCTGCCATTTCACCGACACGAGCAGGATCAGCATGATGCCCAGCCAGAAGTTCGGGATCGACAGGCCGGACAGGGCGACGACGTTGGCCACGTAGTCGGTCGCGGTGCCTTTCTTAACGGCCGAAATGATGCCGGCCGGGATGCCGATCACCGCAGCGAAGATCATCGACATGATGGCAAGCTGGATCGTCACCGGCAGCTTCTGGGCGATCATGTCCGACACTGGAATGCCGGTGCGGATCGATCGCCCCAGATCGCCCTGGGCCGCATCGACCAGCCACAGCCAATACTGTTTCCAGATCGGTTCGTTCAGATGATAAAGATCGCGCAGCCGCGCCAGCGTTTCCGGGTCGCGGTCGTCGCCCGCCATCGCCAGAACCGGATCGCCCGGCAGCAGCTTCTGCAGCACGAAGACGAAGATCGTGATCAGGAACACGGTCGGCAGCGACACGATCAGCCTGTGGCCGAGGAAACGCAGCATGTCAGCCTCTTGCAAAGGGGTGGGCCGCCCGGTCGGACGGCCCGCGGTTCAGCGTCACTCGGCGGCGACAGTCACGTTTTCCAGACGCAACATCCCGTCCGGATACAGGGTCAGGTTCTGCACCTTGTCGGAGATGCCGTAGAGCCAGGCCAGGTGGTAGAGATAGATCAGCGGGCGATCCTGCGCGATGATCGCGCCTGCCTGCTTGTACAATTCGGCCCGCGCGGTTGGATCGTTAGTCTGACGCGCCTCGTTCAGCAGGCTGTCTACCTCGGGATTGGCATAATGGCCGTCGTTGAAGCCGCCGCCCTCGGTCACGAACTGGTGGATATTGCCGTCCGGATCGATCCGGCCCGACCAGCCTTGCTGGCTGATCTGGAAATTACCCTCACCCGCGTCAGAGATCAGCGTCGCGAATTCCTTGGAGATCAGTTCCATGCGGATGCCGGCCTCGGCCAGCATCGACTGGATCACTTGACCCAGCTGCAGCGTGACCGGCGTGTTCGGGATCTGCATGCTGACATCGACGCCGTTTTCGTAACCCGCCTCGGCCAGCAGAGCCTTGGCGCGCTCGACATCGCGTTCCACGACGGGGAAATCGGGATTGTAGTACGGACTGTTTTCCGTGAACGGCTGGCTGGCAGGCGACTGAACGCCGTTGAAAACGACCTGGTTGATCGCGTTGCGGTCGATGGCAAGGTCGATCGCTTCGCGCACCTTCGGGTCGGTGATGGGATCGCCCTCTTCGGTGCCGTTGTTCTCGTTGAAGGTCATGCCCTGATAGCCAAGACCCGTGATCGACTGGAAGCTGATGCCGGCGGTCGATTCCACCTGGGGGATGTCGGTCGCGGCCAACTGGTTCACGATATCGATGTCACCCGATTGCAGGTTCGCAAGCCGCACCGTGCTGTCGGGGATCGAGACGAAGGTCACCCCGTCCAGCTGGATCGCGTCGGCATTCCAGTAGTCGGCGTATTTTTCCAGCGTGATGTGATCCTGCGCGACCCGTTCCACGAAGCTGAAAGGACCCGAGCAGACCGGTTCGGCGGCAAAGTCGCCCTCGAAAGCCGAGGGTGCCATCATCATGCCGGCGCGGTCGGCCAGCTGTGCGAGCAACGTCGCATCCGGAGCGGTCAGGTTAAACTTGACCTCGGTCGGGCTGACGACCTCGACGCTTTCGACCGAGGCAAGCTCGGATTTGCGGACGCTGTCTTCCAGCGTCTGCGAGCGTTCGATATTGGCCTTGACCGCCTCGGCATCGAACGGCGTGCCGTCGTGGAAGGTCACGCCCTCGCGCAGCATCATCGTCAGCGACATGCCGTCTTCGGCCACGCTCCATTCCGTCGCGAGCTGCGGGATGATGTTCAGCTCCGGGTCGATATCCACCAGCTTGTCGCACAGCGAGGTAAAGACGATCCGGCCGACGAAGGTGCGGCTGCGGTCGGGGTCGAGCGCATCGGGATCGCTTTCCAGACCGATCCGCAGGGTCTCGGCCTGCGCGGCCATCGCCGTCGTGCCCATCAGGGCAGCGAGGATCAGGGTTCTGCGAAGGGTCATGGGGTCGTCTCCTGTTGGTTTTCGGTGACTTTGTTGTCAGCGCTTTCAAGCGCCTTGCGGTAAAGTTCGAACCGGGCTTTTGCGCCGTCTGTCCGGGCCGGCGGCTCGGCCTCGGCCACGTCCGAAGCGCCGATCTCGCGCCAACGGATGCAGGCGACCTGCGCGTCTCCGGGCGCGTCTTCCAGGGGCGGACGGGCCTTGGCGCACGCGTCGATCGCGTGCGGGCAGCGGGTGCGGAAATGGCAGCCCGACGGCGGGTCGATCGGACTGGGCGTCTCGCCCTTCAGTCCCTCGCGATCCTCGCTGGCCACCGCGCCGGGGATCGCCGACAGAAGCGCCCGCGTATAGGGATGGCGGGGCGTTTCGAAGATCGTGTCGGTCGGGCCCGTCTCGACGATGCGACCCAGATACATCACCGCGACCCGATCGCTCATCTGGCGGATCACCGCCAGATCGTGGGCGATCACGATCAGAGTCAGATCCAGCGTCTCGCGCAGGTCCGACAGCAGGTTCACCACCTGCGCCTGCACGCTGACATCCAGCGCGCTGACAGGTTCGTCCCCGATCAGCACCTTCGGTCCCGAGGCGAGCGCGCGGGCGATTCCGACCCGCTGGCGCTGGCCGCCCGAAAACTCATGCGGATAGCGGTCCATCTGTTCGGGCCGCAGCCCGACCTGGCGCAACAGCCTTGCGACCTCGGCCCGCCGCTGCTTGGCCGACATGTCGGGCCGGTGGGCTTCCAGCGGTTCGCCGACAAGGCGTGCGACCGAGAGGCGCGGGTTCAGGGACGAGAACGGGTCCTGAAAGATGAACTGGACATCGCGCCGCAAGGCACGCAGGTCACGGCCGCTGACATCCGACATGTCGCGACCATCGATGCGGATCGTGCCTTCGGTCGGTTCGATCAGCCGCATCAGCAGCCGCGCAAGCGTCGACTTGCCGCAGCCGGATTCGCCCACAATCGCGAATGTCTCGCCCTTTCTGACCACAAGATCCACGCCATCGACGGCGTGAAGAAGCTTCGGCTCTTTCATGAAGCCGCCACCGACCTCGAACCGCTTGGCCAGATCATGGGCCTCGACGACATTCTCGTTCATGCCGCACCCTCCAGCTTCTGTTCCAGCGGCGCGAAATGGCAGGCCGCGCGATGATCGGGCAGGATCTCGGCCAACGGCGGCTCCGTCTCGCAGCGCGGTCGCGCAAACGGACAGCGGGTGCGGAAGCGGCAGCCTTCGGGCATCGTCTCGATCGAAGGCACGATGCCGGGGACCGTCGACAGACGCGTGCGCGGCCCACGCAGGCCAGGGACCGATGCCATAAGGCCGATCGTATATGGATGCTGCGGATCGGTGAAGATCGCCTCGGCCGGCCCGGTTTCAACAACGCGGCCCGCATACATGACAGCCACCTTCGTCGCGACGTCGCGCACCACGCCCAGATCGTGTGTGATCAGCACCGTGCCCATGTCGCGTTCCGATTGCAGTTCGGCGATCAGCTCAAGGATCTGCGCCTGGATCGTGACGTCCAGTGCGGTCGTCGGCTCGTCCGCAATCAGCAGGTCCGGGTCGTTGATCAGCGCCATCGCGATCATCGCGCGCTGGCGCATGCCGCCCGACATCTGGTGCGGATAGTCGCGCATCCGGCGTTCGGGCGCGGGGATGCCCACGCGGCGCAGCATCGAAAGCGCCTGGTCCCTGCCGTCGCCCTTGTTGTGACGCTTCCAGCCTTCGGCGATCTGGTCGCCGATCCGGTGGGCTGGGTTCAGGCTGCATCGGTTCCTGAAAGATCATCCCGATCCGGCGTCCGCGCAGGCGGGCCAACGCGTGCTGGTCGTCAAGCGCGATGCGTTCGCCGTCGAAATCCAGCGTGCCCGACACGGTGCGGCGCAGGCCGGGCGGCAGCAGGCCCATCACCGCCAATGAGGTCAGGCTTTTACCGCAACCGGATTCGCCCACGACGCACAGCGTCTCGCCGCGCCGCACCGTCAGATTCACCGAGTCCAGAAGAGGGGCGGAATGGGGCGGGACCCTGACCGTCAGATCGCGCAGTGCCAGAAGCGCGTCGCCGTGCGATGCCGGGTCGGTTGTCATCGGTTACCGAAATGCATGGCGGTCAACCTATAGGATTGGTCTGGTGTGACAAGGGATGCCGCCCTTTGCATGGAAAACGCAAGGGCGACAGACAACATGGAGAGCGTCGCTCAACAATGGATGAACGTCCGGGCCTGGTCATCCGGTGTGCGGTACGCAATTTCGGAGAAGCCTAAGCCTTGTCCGAAATCTCGACCCGGACATCCAGCACCGCCTGGCGGCGTTCGTCGCGGATCACCCCGATCGCCCGGTCAAGTGCGCCCGGCAGATCCGTTGGCCGCATGACACGCTCGACATGCGCGCGGCTGCCCGATGCTGCGGCCAGAAGGTCGGGCAGGGGCTCCAGCGAGACCAGCGGCATCTTGTTGCGGCTGACCGCCGCGCCATCGGGATAGGCGTTGACGACCGACCGTCGGACCGCGTTCCACATCGCGTTGTTCTTCACGATGGTCAGCACCGGCAGCTCCATCGCCTCGGCGATCTGGTGACAGGCGACGGGGTTCGCGAAGATGTAGGACCCGTCGCCGACGCAGGCGACGACCAGCCGTTCGCGGTCTGAAAGCTGCGCACCAAGCGCCGCGGGTAGCGCCCAGCCCAGGCCGCCGGAATGCGGGTTGTTGAAAAGCCGGTTCGGGCCGGAGAGGTTCATCGCGCCAGGCAGAACGCCGAGTTCGCTGAAGACCAATGCCTCGGGGCCGATCGCTTCCGTCAGGCACAGGCTCAGCCACTCGGCGCTCATCGGGGCATCGGGATTGTCGGTCGCTGTGGCGCGAGCCTTGTCGTGGATCGCCTCGCGACGCGCGCGGGATTTGGCGGCCAGGCTGTCAGTGCGGACCGCCGCCTGGGGCGCGGGGTCCCCCATCGCGGACAGAAGGGCGCGCAAGACCGCAGCCGGATCGCCGGTCAGCGACAGGTCCGAGCGGTAGCCGCGCACAGGCATCCGCCCAATCAGCGGGTCGCAGCCGATATGAACGATTCGTGCGTCCGCCGATGGCGCCTGCGTCGCGGCGATCCACGGCACGCCGCTGTCGATGACGACGACCAGATCGGCCCCAGTGGTCGCCGCCTTCGCATCGTAACCGATCAGGCAGGGATGGTCCGAGGGCAGCACATTGCGGATGGAAAAGGGTTCCGCGACCGCGATCCCGTGCGTCCGGGCAAGCTGGTCCAGCGCCGCAGCGACATTGCCCGCCGGATCACCGCGCTGGATCAGAATGACCGGCGCCTCGGCTTCGGCCAGCCAGCCCGCCAGCGTCGCGATCGCGTCGGGGTCTGGCCAGGGCAGGGTCGCGGCGGCCTGCGCGCGCGGCACCGGCGCTGGCGGTTCGACCGCTTCGGTCAGGGGCTCGCGCGGCAGGCTCAGATAGACCGGCCCGGCGGGTGCCGAACGGGCGATGGCAGCGGCGCGCGACACCAAGCCGGCGCCTTGCTCGGGATAGCGCATCTCGTAGTGCCACTTGACCGAATCCGCGACCAGCGAGGATTGGTCGAACATCTCCTGCCCGTACTGGATCGGCGTCATCCGGCTGCCGCTATGGCCGGTTTCGGTAATCGGCGTGCGACCGGACATGACCAACATCGGAATGTCGTCGGACCGCGCGTTGATCACGCCCATCGCGGTGTTGGCGAGGCCCACATTGACGTGAACCATCACAGCCTGCATCCGCCCTGTCGCCAGCCAATAGCCGTGTGCCATGCCGATCGCCGCGGTCTCGTGCGGGATGGTCACGGGCACGGGAACCTCCTGCGCGGGAAGGGAGGCATAGGCCTCGATGATCGGGGGGAAGTCGGTTCCGGAATTCGCAAACAGCCAGTCGATACCCGCTGCCCTCAATCCGACCAGCAAGGATTCCGCCCCGGTCGCAACTGTCGTCTCGGCGACGCTCGACACTTTCCCGTCCCCATCCCGTCCGTCTGCCATCGCCCTCGTCCTCCCAGCGAACCGTTCCGAAACCGCGTCCGCGAACCCGGTTGCAATCTTGCGGGTTCTGGTTAGCATCAGGTCACGAATCTTGCTAGTCGAGATTTTTGACGCGCAGCCAGAGACGGCCCGCGCACCCATGGGAGGGGAAATGAAACATTGCATCATCGCTGCGGCGCTGGGTTCCGTCGCGTTCGCGTCGGCCGCGTCCGCTCAGAACGTCGGGATTGCCACGTCCAATCCGGGCTCGATCTTCCACAATATCGGCACCGCGGTCGCCAGTGCCGCGAACAGGGCCGGGATCAACGCCACGATCCAGCCGGCGACCAGTCCGAACCAGTACATCCCGTTCGTCAATTCCGGCGGGGTCCAGTTCGGCGTCGCCAACCTGCAAGAGGTGAACTACGCCTTCGAAGGCAAGGAATGGTTCGAGGGCCAGCCGAACCCCGACCTGCGCATCGTTGCGACGATCATGCCGCTGGTCGAGGCGATCTTCGTGCGTGCCGACAGCGACATCATGACCGTGGCCGATCTGAAGGGTCGTCCGATGGTCGATGGCTACACCGCGCAGAACACGATCCTGCCGCAGCTTGACGCGATCTACGCGACCGCCGGCCTGTCCCGCGCGGATATGGAACCGGTCAACGTGCCTTCGGTCGTCGGCGGGGCCGACGCATTTATCCAGGGTCAGGCGGACGGATTCATCTTCGGCCATGGCGCGGGCAAGGTGCGCGAGGCGGATGCCGCCGTCGGCGGCCTGCGCGCTCTGTCGGTCGAACCGACGGAAGAAAACCTCGCCAAGGCCCGCGAACATTGGCCGGCCGCGTTCTTCTACGAACTGAAGGCCGGCTCGATGCCGGGGGTCGAGGAAGACGCTTGGTATTTCGCCTATCCGCAGGTGGTCTTCGCGAACGCAAACGTCTCGGACGAGGAAGCCTACGCTATGGCCAAGGCGATCTACGAGCAGACCGAGACGCTGAAATCCACGTTCCCGGGCTTCAACAGCTTCGATCCGGCGCATATCGCTGATGACACCGGCGTGACGCCCTATCATCCCGGCGCGCTGAAGTTCTTCGAAGAACAGGGCCTTCCGGCCGAAGCGAACGGGTAACCAATCATGGCGGCGGGTGGTGACAGGGCGGCCCCGGACCGGGGTGCGCCGCGACTGGGTGGCGGCGTGCCGAAGCGTGTCTGGGGTCCGGTCGCGGATTTTCTGGCGATCCTGATCACGGGTCTCGCGATCCTGTGGGCGCTGGATGTGCCGCGGATGGTGGGGTGGTCCTTCTATCCCCAGCAATATCTGGCGGCCATCCTGCTTCTGGCCCTGCCGCTGGGTCTGATCCGTTTGCCAGCCCGCCGCGCCGAGCCGCGCGAGGTCCTGCCCTGGTACGACCTGATTGCGGCTCTGCTGGCCTTCGTCGCGATGGCCTGGCTGACGCTGGGCTATCCGACCTTGGTCAACCAGGTCTTCATGCGTCCGCCCGAGGTCTGGGTACCCGCGCTGGTCGTCCTTGTCCTGCTGCTTGAGGCACTGCGCCGTGCGACCGGTTGGGCGCTGGTCATCATCATTGTCGTCTTCGTCCTCTATGCCCTGTTCGGCGACATGATCCCCGGCAGGCTGGCGGGGCGGCCGCAGAACTGGCAGCTGCTCGCAGGCTACATGGCGGTGGATTCCAACGGCATCCTCGGGCTGCCGATGGGGGTCGCCGCGGCGGTCATCATCGCCTTCATCCTGTTCGGCAATCTGCTGACCGAAACCCGCGGCTCGGATTTCTTCACCGATGCCGCGCTTCTGGGCATGGGCCGTTTCCGCGGCGGATCGATGAAGATCGCGGTACTCGCCTCGGCGCTGTTCGGGTCGATCTCGGGTTCGGCGGTGGCCAACGTCGCGGGCACCGGGGTTGTCACCATTCCCTTGATCAAGCGCGACGGCTATCCCGCCCACAAGGCCGGCGCGATCGAGGCCGTGGCTTCGACCGGCGGCCAGCTGATGCCACCAGTAATGGGCGCGGCCGCGTTCCTGATGGCAGAATTCCTGTCGATCTCATACTCCGCTGTGGCGCTCGCCGCACTGCTTCCGGCGATGCTGTATTACGCCGCACTCTTCATCCAGGCCGATCTCGAGGCCGCCCGGCTGGGCATCCGCGCCGTTCCCGCCGATCGCATCCCGCCCAAGCGTCTGGTCCTGACCGGCATCCACTTCATTCTCGCCTTCGCCCTGTTGATCTGGGCGCTGTTCGGCCTGCTGTGGCAGCCGGAGCGTGCAGCCCTGCTTGCCGCCGCATCGGTCGCCGTGACCGCGCTGATCTTCGGCTATCGGGGGCAGCGGCCCGGACTGCGGCAGCTGTTCGGCGCCTTCGCCGGCACCGGGCACGCGGTGGTCGAAATCATCCTGATCTCTGCCGGGGCGGGCATCGTCATCGGTGTGCTGAACCTGACCGGTCTGTCCTTCAACCTGACCTATGCGCTGGTCCAGATCGGTGGTGGCAGCCTGCTTCTGCTGTTGGTCCTCTCGGCGGCAGTCTGCATCGTCCTGGGGATGGGGCTGCCCACGCTGGGCGTCTATGTCCTTCTGGCCGCTCTGGTCGCCCCGGCCTTGGTCGAGATGGGGGTCGAGCCGATCGCCGCGCATCTCTACGTCCTTTATTTCGGAATGATGTCGATGATTACGCCGCCGATCGCGCTGGCGGCGTTCGCCGCCGCCTCGATCGCGCGGGCGCCGGCAATGGCGACCGGCTGGGCCGCGATGCGGTTCGGCTGGACCGCCTTCGTGATCCCGTTTCTATTCGTCTTCTCGCCCACGCTGCTGTTGATCGGTGAACCGGCCGCGGTGGCGCTGGCGGTGGTGACGGCGGTGATCGGCGTCTACCTCGTCTCGGCAGGGCTGGCGGGCTATGCGCTCGACCGGCTGAGCATGGGGCAGCGGGCGCTCTACATCGTGGCGGGGCTGCTGGCACTGGTCCCGGCGCAGGCCTTCCCCGGCGCGGGCGCGACCGATCTGGTCGGGGTCGCCCTTGGGGCGGGGCTGCTGATCGTCGATATCCTGCGCACGCGCCGCGCCGCGACATCGGGTTGATCCGTATGAGCGAGGACCGCAGCACCCTGGCGCGCACGCTGGCCATTCTCGAACTGTTTGACGAGACGCGGCTGGAATGGACGCCCGAGCAGATGATCGAGACGCTCGGCTACAGCCGGCCGACGCTGTACCGCTATCTCAAGACGCTGCGCGAGGCCGGGCTTCTGACCTCGCTGCCAGGGGCCGGGTTCACGTTGGGACCCAAAGTGGTCGAGATGGACTTCCTTCTGCGCAAGTCGGACCCGATCACGCTGGGCGCGCAGCCGCATCTGGATCATCTGGCCGAGACCTATCCCTGCACTGCGCTTCTGACGCGCTGGTACGGCGGCCGAATCCTGTGCGTGGCGTCGGAATGTCGGACGACCTCGGCCTCCAGCTACCCGCGTGGGCGTCCGATGCCGTTGGCGCGGGGCGCGATTTCGCGTGCGATCATGGCCTGGCTGCCGCGGCGGCAAGCATTGCCGCTGATCGAAGCGAACATGAGCGACCTCACAGAAATCGGTCTGGGCACGACCCGCGAAGACATCCAGAAAAGCCTGCGTGAAATTCGCCGCTCGGGTGTCGCGGTGGCCCGCGGCGAAGTGACGCGCGGCGTCGTCGGTATCGCCGCACCGATCTTCGATTCCGCGCAGGCGCCCATCGCGGTGATCTGCGCCACGACGCCCAGCGAATTGCTGAACGACACGGCCGAGGCCGCGCTTTGCGATGACATCCGCGACGCCGCGACGCGCATCACGTCAGCGTTGCAGGACCGTCGCGCCGGCACAGATGCCGCACCATCATCCGCCGAAACGGCCGAAACCCATTGAGGAGAGCACCATGAAAAAGATCGACATGTTCAACCACATCTGGCCGCAGCCTTTCTATCAGGCGCTGATCGGCCATATCGGCACGATGACCGATATCACCAAACGGTCCGGCGACGTGCCGATGATGACCGATCTGGACCGGCGCTTTCAGGTGATGGACATGTTCGGCGAAGGCTATCAGCAGGTCCTGTCGCTGGCCTCGCCGCCGCTGGAATTGCTGGCCGGCCCCGACAAGGCGGTCGAACTGGCGCGGATCGGCACGGATTCGATGGCCGAACTCTGCCAGAAGTATCCTGACCGCTTCCCCGCCTTTATCGGCACCGCGCCGATGGGCGATCCCGAGGCCGCCGTTGCCGAAAGCCGCCACGCGATCGAGGCCGGCGCTTCGGGGATGCAGATCTTCACCAATGTGGGCGGCAAGCCGCTGGACAGGCCTGAATTCGACCCGTTCTTCGCCTACATGGCCGAGGTGGGAAAACCCGTCTGGATGCACCCCGCGCGCGGCGCGAACTTCACCGATTATCTCGCCGAGGAGAAGTCGGAATACGAGATCTGGTGGACCTTCGGCTGGCCCTACGAGACCTCGGCCGCGATGGCGCGGATGGTCTTCTCGGGCCTTTTCGACAAGCATCCCGGCCTGAAGGTCATCACCCACCACGCAGGCGGTATGATCCCCTTCTTCGAAGGCCGTGTCGGCCCCGGCTGGGACCAGATGGGCAAACGGACGTCGGACCGCGACCTGAAGGCAGAGGTGCTCGACAAACTGCAGCGCCCGCATCTGGAGTATTTCAAGGAGTTCTACGCCGACACCGCCAGCTTCGGCTCGCAGAAGGCCATCGAGCATGCGATCGAATTCTTCGGCGAGGATCGAGTGATCTTCGCATCGGATGCGCCGTTCGATCCCGAAGGCGGTCCAAAATACATCCGCGACACGATCGAGATCATCGAGCGGATGGATATCTCGGACGACCTGCGCGCGAAGATCTTCCACCGCAATGCCGAAACGCTGCTGGGGCTGGCGGCATGATCGTGGACAAGATCGCGGGTCACTGGATCGGCGGCGAATGGCTGGACGACGGCCCGGCCGCCGACAGCACGAACCCGGCAGACGGCACGATACTGGGGCGCTATCGCCCCGGCTCGCGCGCCCTGGCGGAGCAGGCCTGCCGGGTCGCCGCCGAGACGTTTCGCGACGGGCTTTGGGCATCGTCCCCCCGGCTGCGTGCGCAGGTGCTGTTCGAATTCGCTGACCGGCTGGAAGCGCAGGCCGAAACGCTGGCCGATCTTGTCGTCGCAGAAAACGGCAAGCTGCGCGCCGAGGCGATGGGAGAGATCCGCGGCGCGATTTCCGAGGCGCGTTACTATGGCGGACTTGCCCGCACGATCCTGGGTCGGACGATGGAACCCGCGCCGGGCCAGTTCTCGATCATGACGCGCGAGCCGGCCGGGGTCGCGACGATCATCGTGCCGTGGAACGCGCCCGTCACGCTGCTGGTGCGCAGCCTGGCGCCGGCGATGGCTGCGGGCTGCACCTGCGTCATCAAGCCCGCTCACCAGACACCGCTTATCCATGCGGCGGTGATGCGCGCCTTGGCCGATTGCCCCTCGCTGCCCGTGGGCGTCATCGGTTCGGTCAACGAAAACGGGATCGAGGTCGGCGAGGCTTTGGTGACCGCACGGGAGGTCGATGTGATCTCCTTCACCGGCTCCAGCGCGACCGGGAAGCGCATCATGGAGGCTGCGGCACCGACTCTGAAGCGGCTGAGCCTGGAGCTTGGTGGGAAGGCCCCCGCGGTGATCTTCGAAGATGCCGATATGGACCGCGTGATCGCGGAACTGACCCGAGGCGCGTTGACGATGGCAGGGCAGATCTGCGTCGCCGCCGCGCGGTTCCTGGTCCATGAGCCAATCCGCGCCGAATTCGAGACGCGCATCACCGACGCCTTCCGTGCCGTCCGCACCGGACCTGGAAGCGATGCCGGCAGCCAAATGGGGTCGCTGATCGACAAGGCGAACGAAGCGCGACTGATGGACATCATCCAGCAGGCGGACGAAGAAGGCGAATTGCTGCTGCGCGGCGCCAATCCCGGCGGCACGGACGCGGCAGGCGCGTTCCTGACGCCCAGCCTGTTCCGCATCGACAACACCTCTTCACCCCTGGTGCAGGAAGAATTGTTCGGACCGATCGTTTCGATCGAGGGATTCGAGACCGAGGCAGAGGCCGTCGCAAAGGCCAACGCCACCGAATACGGCCTCGCCTCGAGCCTGTTCACCCGCGATCTGTCCCGCGCCGTCCGAGTCGGCCGCGCAATTCGCGCGGGCACCGTCTGGCTGAACTGTCATGGACGGTTGTTCGCCGAGGGCGAGACCGGCGGATATCGGCAATCGGGTCTGGGCCGGTTGCACGGCGTCGAAGGGTTGAACGACTTCCTCGAGACCAAGCACCTGTTCCTGGAACAGGGGGTGATCGCATGAGCGGGGCCGATCCGGACCGCGATGTCCTGATCGTCGGCGGCGGGCCGGTCGGTCTTGGCCTGGCGATCGAACTGGGTCAGCGCGGTCACACCGTCACGGTGATCGAACGGCGCGAGACCCCGTCGCGCATCCCGCGTGGCCAGAACCTGACGCCGCGCACGATGGAGCATATGCGGGCCTGGGGCTGCGAGGACGCCCTGCGCGCCGCCCGTACGATCCCACGAGAGATGGGGGGCGGCCTGACCGCCTACGGTACGCTGTTTTCCGGCATCGCCTATGATTGGCTGCCGCGCGAAAAGCTGCGCCCGTTCTATGCGACCGGCAACGAACGCCTGCCGCAATATGCGACCGAAGCCGTGCTGCGTGAACGTGCCGCCGTGTTGCCGCAGGTGGAATTGCTAACCGGCTGGACCGGTGAGGATATCTCACAGGACGACGACGGCGTGCGGGTCACGGCCCGCGCGAAGGATGGTGAGACCCGCGAGTTAACCGGACGGTATCTGGTTGGTTGCGACGGTGCGCGCAGCCGCGTGCGCGAAGCCGCCGGGATCACCGAGACGCGGTCGGACCACGACCGCCTGATGGTCCTGCTGGTGTTCCGTGCGCCCGAACTGTCGCAGCGGATGGCCCGCGACTATCCGGGCAAATCCTTCGTCAACGTCCTTCACCCCGATCTCAAAGGCTATTGGCAGTTCTTCGGTCGGGTGGCGCAGGATGACACGTTCTTCTTCCATGCTCCGGTTCCTGCCGGAACAACCGCCGAGAACTATGATTTCGAGGCGCTGCTGCATCGCGCGGCTGGCGAGGCGTTTCCGATCGAATTCCAGCATGTCGGCCTGTGGGACCTGCGCGTCGCCATCGCCGACCGCTATCGCGCAGGGCGGATCTTCATCGCGGGCGACGCCGCGCACAGCCATCCACCTTATGGTGGCTATGGCATCAACACAGGCTTCGAGGATGCGCGCAATCTGGGCTGGAAGCTTGCGGCCGCGCTGGAAGGCTGGGCCGGCGAGGGTCTGCTGGACAGCTACGAGGCCGAGCGTCGTCCCGTTTTCATCTCCACCGCGCGCGATTTCATCGAGGCCTCGATCGAAGCCGATGCCGCCTTCCTGGCGGACCATGATCCGCAGGACGATCCTGCCGGCTTCCGTGCCAGTTGGGCAGAGCGCGCGACCGGCGCCACGGATGAGGTCGACCGGTTCGAGCCCAATTACGAAGGCTCACCTCTGATCGGTGGCGACGGCGCACCGTCAGCCGTCGGCAGCCATCGGAAGAAGGCGCGGGCGGGTCACCATCTGACGCCCATCGCTTCGAATGGCTCCGACAGCTTTGCGCGGCTTGGCGACGGCTATACGCTGTTCGCGCCGCGTGATGCCGCTGACAGCTTTGAAGATGCGGCTTCGTCTCTCGGCGTGCCGCTGCATGTGACGGAGGCGGACGCTGCGCTGGTGAGCGAATACGGTGCCGATCTCGTTCTTGTCCGTCCCGACGGATTCGTCGGTTGGGTGGGCGCGGTCGCAGATGGGACGGACGCGCATCGAATCCTGTCGGGCGCGCGGGGATCCGCGCCTGTCACCAGTTAGGGCGGACGGCGCATGGGCGCGGCGATCAACCCATGCGGATCAGTCGGCGATGGATCGAGGCCACGTGCCTTTCCATCGCCTGTCCGGCCGCTGCGGCATCGCGCTCGGACAGTGCGTTCAGAATGGCGCGATGTTCCCGCCGGTAAAGGGCGCGGGTGTCGGCCGAGAAGGAGGCTCTTTTCAGCCGATCCCATTCGGGCGTGCAGCGTAGGTTGCGCAGCATCGCGTCGACACCCTGAAGAATCGAGCTTTGCGTGGCCCGCGCGACGGCTTCGTGGAACAGGATGTCGAGGTGCTCGAACTCGCCGTAATCCTCTGCCGCCTCGAAGCGGACCAGAAGGTCCTCCATCGCGTCGAGTTCGGCCGATCGCGCGCGGACAGCGGCTTCGCGCGCGATCACCGGCTCAAGAAGCAGACGCGCGTCCATTAGCTCGATCGGCGATGACGTGGCTGAAAGATCCGGCGTGCGATCAGGCTTGTCCGCAACGAAGGTGCCGCGACCCACATGACGCGTGATCCGACCTTCGAATTCCAGTCGTGTCAGCAGCTTGCGCAGGGTCGCACGGTTGACCTGCAGCCTTGCGGACAACTCCCGTTCGGGGGGAAGACGGGCGCCCGGCCCGAATTCGCCAGAGCCGATCAGTCCTTCCAGAACCTGCGTCGCACGCGCCCGATTTTCCGTCGCCATTGGGTGCCCAATCGAGAATAAAGGTTGACACTTCTCGGACCATATTGAACCATTGGTTATCGATTGGTCAACCAGACCGACGTGTCATGACCGACCTGGGAGGAGATTCGGAAATGAGCAAGACATTCGACACGGCTGCCTTCGCGGCCGCCGCCACGTTTGCTGCCGCAATGGGGGTGATCGCTCCTGCACACGCGCAGGATGCAGACTATCCTGACACGAACGTATCCATCACGATCCCGACCGGTGAGGGTGGCGGCGCAGACCGCGACGCCCGCGCGATCACGCAGGTCTGGTCCAAATATCTCGACCGCAATTTCGAGTTCAGCTATTACCCCGGCGCTGCCGGACAGGTTGGCTACGAGTTCTTCATGAAGAGCGAGGCTGACGGGACCAATCTGATGTTCAGCAATATTGGTCCGGAAGTGATCATGCTGGAATTGCAAGATGTGCCGATCGAGATCGGCGAGGATCTGGTCTATATCCAGAAGACCAGCACCGAGCCGATGGCGATTTGGGTCGGCGCGAATTCCGAGTTCGAGACGCTGGAACAGCTGATCGAAGAGGCGAAGACCCGGCCGGTCACGATTTCGGTCAGCCGCCTGCCGCACCCGGCCTCGATCGGCATGCTGGCGCTCGGCGAAGCGACCGGCGCCCAGTTCAACCTGATCCCGTATGGCGGCGGCAACCCCACCGCGATGGCGGCCATCACCGGCGAGGTTGACGCCTCGGCTCTTCCGCTTGCGAACCCGATCACCTTCGGTCCTGAAGCTCGCGTGCTGGGCATCTTCGCTGACGAAAACCCGGTTCCCGAGCAGACGGGCAACGCGCCCACGGTGAACGAGGCTGCGGGCACCGATCTTCCGCCATTGACCAGTTCGCGCGCGTTCGCGGTGCAGGCTTCGGTGCTGGAAGAGTATCCCGAGCGTGTCGAGGTTCTGAAGCAGACGATCCGCGAAACGCTGGCCGATCCCGACTATATCGCCGCGGTCGAGGCTGCGGGCGTGCCGGCGGCCTTCATCGATCCGGGCGACCAGGAAGCCGCGATGTCCGAAGCCGCAGAGACGGCTGAACTCGCCACGAAATACCGCGAGTTGCTGACTGGCGACGAGTGACCGGCAGGCCGCGCAAGCGGCCTTAGCCACGAACACGGCCCCGCGCTGATGCCGTCCTGACGGTGCGCGCGGGGCCAGTACCCCCATTCATGAGGCCATCCGATGAACGACCGTTCTGGCGCCAGAAAGCCGGTGGGCGCCGACCTGATCCTGCCAGTCTGCGCCGCGCTGTATGCTGTCTACTACGTCTGGTCCGTGTGGGATTTCCCGGCCGAGGCGCAGCTGAGCGGCATCATCCTGGCCGGGCTTCTGCTGAGCCTGGTCGCGATCTACATGATCCGCATCATCCGTGGCCTGTCGCTGGGGCGTTACTCTCTGGGGATGGGAAACTTCTTCGGCCCGCAGGAATCGCGCAAGTCGCGGGGGATCTTCTTCCTTCTGATCCTTGCCGCCCTAGTGGGGCTGCCTTGGCTCGGCTTCACACTGTCGACCTTCGTCTTTCTGGCGGCGTCGTTCTTCGTACTGGGGGTTCGCCCGATCGGACGCGGGATCATGATCGCCGCGATCGGCGCGCTGACCGGCTGGTTCTTCTTCATCTTTCTGCTCGGGACCCATTTTCCTGAAGGCCCGTTCGAGCGGCTGATCGGAACGGTGCTCTGATGGAATATGATCTCGCATCCCTCTCGGGGCTGTTCGGCCATGCGTTCAGCATGTGGTGGATCATGTTGCCCGCGATTGTCGTCGGGCTGATCGCCGGGGCCGTTCCGGGCTTTGCCGCGCACAACACGATCATCATCCTGTTGCCGCTGACGCTGGCGCTGAACGTCGAATATGCGCTGGCTTTCATGGTCGCGCTTTACTGCGCCTCTCACCTGGGGGGCGGCATACCGGCGATCCTCGTCAACATCCCCGGAACGGGCGGAGCCGCGGCCACGACGCTCGACGGCTATCCGATGACCCGCAAGGGAGAGGCCGTCAAGGCGCTGTCGCTCTGCTTCGTCGCCTCGGTCCTCGGCGGGTTCGTCAGCTCGGTCGTGACGCTTTTCGCGCTGCCGGCGCTGTCACGCGTGGGCTACTACATCCACAGCGTCGAAATGGTCGTGGTGATGCTGTTCGGCCTGGCGCTGATCGCTTCGATCGCGGCCAAGGACATGCTGAAAGGCTTGATCGCGGGCGCGTTCGGTCTGATGCTGGGCGCGATGGGCGCCGACCATATCTATGCCACGCCGCGCGGCACGTTCGGCTTCCTGGAGCTCTTTGACGGGGTGCCGCTGGTTCCCGCGCTGATCGGCCTTTTCGCGATCTCGGAAGCGCTCGTCATGCTGGAAAGCGACGCGCTGGTCGAAGAGGGCGATCAGCCCAAGACCGCAGCGACTTGGCGCGAAAGCGCGCGCGAGATCTTCTCGGCATTCTCGCATTGGTGGCAGATCATCTGGACCTCGCTTCTGGGGCTGGTGATCGGCGTACTGCCGGGGGCCGGTGCGAGCATCGCGTCCTTCGTGGCCTATCAGCAAAGCCAGTTCTTCTCCAAGACGCCCGAGAAATTCGGCACGGGCCATCCGCAGGGCGTCATCGCACCGGAATCCGCCAATAACGGTGTCACCACGGGAACGCTGGTACCGCTTCTCGCCATCGGCGTGCCGGGCGGCAGCACGGCGGCCGTCATGATGATCGTGCTGCAGTTCCACGGTGTGCCCTTCGGCCCGCGACTGTTCGTCGAAGAGCCGCAGCTTGCCTACGGTGTGATTGCTGTCATGGCGGTCTCGTACGTGATGATGATCCCGTTCATGTTTCCGATGGTGCGGTACATGTCGCGGATCACCGTGATCTCGACCGTCTATCTCGCGCCGTTCATCGTCGCCTTCACTCTGGTCGGCGCCTTCGTTCCGCGCGGGTTCCTGTTCGACATGGGCATCGCGGTCGCCTTCGGCATCATCGGCTATGTCGCGCGAAAGACCGGCTATCACGTCGCGGCGATCCTGATCGGGGTGATCCTGGGTCCGCTGATCGAGCGGTCGTTCCTGCTGGCGATGCGGATTTCCGGGAATGATCCGATGGTCATGTTCTCCTCGACCATTGGCAACATCCTGTGGGTCATGCTGATCCTGACGCTGGCACTGCCCCCGATCATGTCGCGCCGCCGCGCCAAGCTCGAGCGATTGAAGGACAAGTCGCTGACGGGGCCTGACGCATGAGCGGGACCAACACCAGCGCGGGACAGCCCTGCGCCCATCGGGTGCGCCAGCTTTCCTCCTTGGACATCCCGGGTGGTGGTCAGGTTGTGGTCCAAGGCGATCATGTCTTTGTCGGTCACATGCGCCCGCCTTACGGCACCACGATCATCGACGTGTCCGACCGGTCGTCCCCCAAGGTCGTCGCGCAGATCAAGCTCGACGACAACGCCTCGCACAGCCACAAGGTGCGGGTCGCGGGCGATCTGATGATCACGAACGTCGAACAGGACGATCGCCACGCCAAAAGGCGCGCGAACGCGATCCCCGAGGCCGAGGCTGCGTTGAAGGCCGACCTCGGCCGCAGCCCGACCGATGACGAGATTGCCGAACGGATCGGCGCTGATCCATCCGACATGGCGCGTCTGCGCGGTCTGACAGGATTGGAATACGGCGATGGCGGCTTTCGGGTCTGGGACATCGCCGATTGCGCCAATCCGAAACTTCTGACACATCACCGAACCGGCGGCGTCGGCGTGCACCGCTTCGACATGGACGCGACCCACGCCTACATCTCGACCGAGATGGAGGGCTACAAGGGCAACATCCTTGTCGTCTATGATCTGGCCGATCCCGCCAACCCGGCCGAGGTTGGCCGCTGGTGGATGCCCGGCCAGCATGTCGCGGGCGGCGAGACGCCGCACTGGTCGGGTCTTCGCCACCGTCTGCACCATGCGATGAAATGCGGCGACGAATTGTGGGCGTCGGTCTGGCATGCGGGCTTTCGCGTCATTGACGCGCGGAACCTGTCGGACCTGCAGACCATCGGCGAATACGACTACCACCCCGCGATCCCCGAGCCCACGCATACGGCCATGCCGTTCGAGAATCCGATCGGGGGCCGCCGCATCGCCGCCGTGATCGATGAGGAACACGATCACGAACACGGCCGCCTGCACGGCTTCCTGTGGCTTTTCGATGCAAGCGATCTGGGCAACATGAAGCCGCTGTCGATCTTCACGCTGGATCAGAACGCCTCGCCGTACAGCCGCGCGCCGGGCCGCTTCGGCGCACACCAGTTCCACGAACGGCTGGATAGCACGCTGATCTACGCAGCGTGGTTTTCCGGCGGTCTGCGGATCATCGATGCAGCTGATCCCGAGGCGCCGGTCGAGGTGGGATATTTCGTTCCCGAACCGCTGGGCGATCAGCCCGCGCCGCAATCGAACGATGTCGCGGTCGGCGAGGACGGCACGATCTACCTGCTCGATCGCAACCGCGGCCTGCTCATCCTCAAATTCGAATGACGGACGGGCCTGGCCCGTTCGATCCACCAATCCAAAGGAGACCGAGAATGGATGACCTTTATAGCGCGGAAGCCGTCGAAGGCATCGCGCACGAGACGACCTCACAGGGGCAGAAGGTGTTCGTCTGGCAAAAGCCGCGCGTCGGCAACCAGAAGTCGCGCGGTACGATCCTGTTCGTCCACGGTTCGTCCATGGCCAGCCAGCCGACCTTCGACCTGCAGGTCGAAGGCAAGCCCTACGCCTCGGTCATGAACTGGTTTGCCACCCGCGGTTTCGACACCTGGTGTTTCGACTGCCGGGGTTATGGCCGGTCCTACAAGGGCGACGACGTGCTGGCGACGATCAGCGACGGGGCCGACGACGCGCTCGCGGTGGCCGATCACATGCGTGACGAACACGGGATCGAAGGGCCGCTGATGGTCTACGGCATCTCGTCCGGCGCGCTGCGCGCGGCGAAGTTCGCCGAGCGCAATCCCGACCGCGTGTCGCGCGCTGCGCTGGACGCGATGGTCTGGACCGGAAAGGGCAGCCCGACGCTTGAAGCTCGGGCCAAGAAGCTCGACCAGTGGCGCGGCACGACCCGGCGGCCGCAGAACGAGGAATTCATGTGGTCGATCTTCAACCGCGACCATCCCGGAACGGTCCATGACGATTTCGCGCAGCCCTTCATCGACCAGGTGCTGGAGCTGGACGATTCCATGCCCAACGGCACCTATATCGACATGTGCGCGAACCTGCCGCTGGTCGATCCGAAGAAGCTGACCATGGCGGTCGCGATCCTGCGCGGCGAATACGACGGCATCGCGAGTATGGAGGATCTGCTGGAATTCTTCGCGGCTCTTCCGAACGCCGACAAGGAATTCGCGGTGATGCCCGGCATCTCGCACGCCTCGTTCTCGCAGAAGAACTTCATGATCACCTACCAGATCCTGCACGCGTTTTTCACCCGCCCCGAGCCGCTCTACCGCGCCTGAAGAAAGGAAATTCCGATGAAACTCGTATGCTACCGTGACGGCGGTCAGGAACGGCTTGGTGTGGTCGAAGGCGACAGCGTGCGCCGGCTTTCGGGCCATGACGGCGATCTTGTCAGCCTGATCGAGAACTACGACGCGCTAAGGTCCGGGCTGAAGGCCGATGGCGAGGCGACGCCGCTGGACAACGTCGAATTGCTGGCGCCGATCCCTCGTCCGCGTCGCAACATCTTCTGCGTCGGCAAGAATTACAGCGAACACGCTCGCGAATTCGCCGGCAGCGGCTATGAGGCCGGTGCCACGACCGATGTTGACGAGTTTCCGGCGGTTTTCACCAAGCCCGCTTCGACCGTCATCGCATCGGGTCAGGATGTGGACCTGCATGCCGACATCACCGACAGCGTCGATTATGAGGTCGAGCTGACGCTGATCATCGGCAAGGGCGGCAAGAACATCCCGGCCGAAAAGGCGCACGAACATATCTGGGGCTACACGATCATCAACGACGTGACCGCCCGCGATCGCCAGAAGCAGCACAAGCAATGGTTCCTGGGCAAGTCGCTCGACTCGTTCTGTCCGATGGGGCCGTTTGCCGTGACGGCGGATGAGGTGACGTCCGAGGATCTCGACCTGCAGACCTGGGTGAACGGCGAGACGCGTCAGAAGGCCAATACGCGGGATTTGATCTTTGACATCCCCAGCCTCGTTGCCACGATCTCGGCCGGTCTGACGCTGGTACCGGGTGACCTGATCGCGACGGGTACGCCTGCCGGCGTCGGGATTGGTTTCAACCCGCCGAAGTTCCTGAAATCCGGCGATGTGGTCGAGATGGAAATCACCGGCCTCGGCCGGCTCAAGAACACCTTCCGCTAACTCGACGCGGTATCGCTGGTGGTCAGCCCCAACTCATTCATGAGTTGGGGTGACAGCACGTTGATATCTTTGGGCGCCGTCCGCAGCGCGTGGACCATCAGGCGCAGATCCACGCCCATCTGAGTCAGATAATCCATCACGCTTGCCTGCGCGCGCTGTACGTCCGACACCGCCATGAAGGCTGGCAGAACCGTGTTCTTGCCGAAATAATGCTGATGCACGCCGACGGTCGCGCCCTCGCTCGCCCGTCGCGTCACGCCGCCAGCCAGCAGATAGGGGCAGGCCGAAAGGCAGACCGAGCCGTCTTCGACGATCGTGTCATAGCCCGCGCCGCGGATCGTGCGACCGATGGCCAGCGCATCGGCGACCGATCCGCCCGAACTGTCCAGACTGATCTCGCGCGCAGCGGGCCGGGTTTCTTCCAGCCACGCCGCAAAGCGGTCCGCATCGCCGACGGCGATCTGGCCGCTGATCGTGATCTGGTTTTCCGCCTCATCGAATTCCAGCGATTTCGGCATCGGTCGCATCGCCGGCGTGCCGGGCTCTGCCGGGCGCAGATCGGGGCGATAGGGCCGCACGCCCGGCCCGTCCTCGGGCGCGAACAATCCCGGCGCCGCAGTGCCGGGATTGTCACGCACGTCCATCCAGACGATGCCCGCGCCCAGGATCACCTGCGACAGCAGCACCGCACGAATCGCGGCCGCGGGCGAGCCAAGGAGGCGCATCTACTCCCCGGCCTGACGCGGGCGCGGGCGCAGCCGCGCCGGCTCTGGCTGATCGACGGGCGCTGGATCGGGGTCCGGCGCCGGGTCGGGCAGGGGCTTCGGCTGCGGATCGGGCAAGGGATCGGGCGGCAACCCGGAAGGTGCGGCCCAACCAGCCTGTCGGCGCGGGGCATAACCGGCATCATGCTCGCGCAGCAGGTCCGCAGCGGCGAGGGCGGCGCGCAATTCGCCGACGGTCATTCGATCATCGCTGTGGCGCACGCCGCGCCCGTGCCGGATCGCGGCCTGAACGACGACCATGATGAAGACCAGCACGGCCGGAAGCAGGTCGATTGATATGGCACCCGCCCAGGCTGGCACGAAATTGCGTGCATACTGGATGACCGCGTCGGCGGCGGAAAGCGGCGTATAGACCGCCTCGTCAGGGACCGGCATCGCCTCGACCTCCGCTGCGGCAGCCGTCAGCGTGCGGGCGCGCTGTTCGACCAGTGACAGGACCGATGTGATGGTGCTCGACTGCCCCTGCCGCATCTCGGGCGTCGAGCCGTCCAGTTCCGGCAGCACCACGGCGTCGGTCAGATCCTTCGCCGCGCGGCTGACCAGCGGCGCCGGGTTCAGTTGCCGCAGCCGCGTGATCAGACCGGCCAGTTCGACCGCCTGTTCAGAGAATCGGACGGTCCGATCTTCCAACGCACCACTGCCGACGGTCACGCTGCGCATCTCGGACAGGATCGCGTTGCCTTGGGCGAACGTTTCCTCGATCGGTCCTTCGGTCTCGTTCAACTGGGTTTCCAGCGCAGACAGCTCGGCCTCTTTCTGGGTCAGTACGCGAAAGACCGCACCGCGCCCGGAAAAGCCCGACAGCGTTCCCCCCGCTTCCTGCTGCGAGAGATCGCCAAAGCTTTGCCGCACGCGCGCCACGTCGCGCGACAGCGATTGACCAGCGACCGCATTGGCATGCGCGCGTTCCAGCGAGGCCTGATAATTCTGCACCGTCGCGGCCATGTGCGTTTCGACCGCCGCGCCGCCCGCCAGCGCGGCCGCGTTCAGCCAGGAGGACATTGCCACGATGGCGAGGCTTCCAAGCGCCATCGCAAGCAGCAGCCCAAGCCGGGACGCTGCGCTGCGCACCGCAGGCAGAAGCCGCAGCAGGTAGGACCAGAAGACGAAGATCCCGACCGAGACTGCGATCGAATAGGCGAGCGCCGCGAAGGTCGTCCAGATTCCGGGCTGGTCCAGCAACGTCCGCACACCGAGATAGGTGTAGATGCCCGAGGCTGACGCGAGCACCCCAAGCGCGGTCGAGGTGAATGTGTCGAGCCAGTCGAGATGGCGTTCCAACTCGCGCGCGTAGCGATCGCCCTGGCCGCCGTATCCGTCCTCGGACTGTCTCGCGTTGCTCATCGCTGGCCCTGCCTTCATTGTGCGCGCCGGTCGCGGGCGGCGAACCCATCTTTCGGGGAAGCACCCCGTCTTGTCGATAGCTGCGGGTCGCGCGCGCGATCACATGACCTCCATTCCAACCATGTATTTCCGTGAGGCGGGACAGTATGGCTGGCACAGGCAGCGAAGGGGATCTTCGGATGGACAGCAGGATCGGTGTCGTCGGGTCGAACAACGTGGACCTGATCACCTATATCGAGCGGATGCCGAAACCGGGCGAAACGCTTGAGGCGCCTGATTTCGCCATGGGCTTCGGCGGCAAGGGGGCCAATCAGGCGGTGGCTGCCGCCCGTCTCGGTGCGCAGGTCAGCATGGTGACGCGCATCGGCGACGATCTGTTCGGCCCCCAACAGATGCAGAACTTCCGTGAAAACGGGATCGACACGACTCATGTGCTTGTGGCAGCAGGAAAACCTTCCGGCGTTGCGCCGATCATGGTCAGGCCCGACGGCGAAAACTCGATCCTCATTGTGCAGGGCGCCAACGCGGCATTGAGCCCGGCGGATGTCGATGCAGCGTGGGACATGCTGGCCGGCTGCAGGCTGATCCTTCTGCAGCTCGAAGTGCCGCTGGAAACCGTCTATCGGGTGATCGAACTGGCCGTGCGTGATGGCGTCGCCACGATCCTGAACCCCGCACCTGCCGCCCCCGGCCTCGATCTTGCGCGGCTTGATGGCCTGACCTTCCTCGCGCCGAATGAACCCGAACTGGCGATGCTGACCGGCATGCCGACCGGGACCGAGGACGAGACGCTGGCCGCGGCGCAAACCCTGATCAGCCGTGGCATCGGGCAGGTGATCGTGACGCTGGGCGGGCGGGGCGCGCTGCTGGTAACGGGCCAGGGGTCCGAACGCATTGCCCCGGTGAAGGTCAAGCCAGTCGACACAACCGGGGCTGGCGATGCGTTCCTAGGCAGTTTCGCGCACTTTCACGCAGCGGGCCAGCCGGTTGCCGAGGCGCTGGCGCAGGCCGCGCGCTATGCCGCGCTGTCGGTCACGCGTCGGGGCACGCAGACCTCCTACGCCGATGCCGAGGCGTTCAAGGCGTTCTGCGACACGCTCGGCTGACAGCCATATGTTGCATTTGAAGAATCTGAGGCGGGTGGCTTTCACTCGGCGTTAAGCCTGTCGGGTTACATCGGACGTCTGCAAGAACTGCCGGATTTGACCTCACCCATGCTCGTCCATCGTCATTCCGCCCTGATCGCTGGATTTGTCGCGGTGGTTCTCGCGCTGTTTGTCGGACCTGTCCGGGCCAGCACAGCAAACCCGGCCGAGGTTTGCGAATGGGCCGCGCAACAGGCCGCGGCGGAAAGCGGGGTTCCCGCTGACATCCTCGGCGCATTGACGCTGACTGAAACCGGTCGGCGTCTCGACGGTGTCGTCCGTCCCTGGGCGTGGAGCGTCAATGCCGAGGGTGCGGGAAGCTGGTTCGACAACCCGTCCGAAGCGCTGGCCTTCGCGCAGGATCGCATCGCACAGGGACGACGCAACATGGATGTCGGGTGCTTCCAGTTGAACGTGCGCTGGCACGGCGAAAATTTTCGCGACGTGACGCAGATGTTCGATCCTTTGGAAAACGCCCGCTATGCCGCGCGGTTCGTGAGCGATCTCTACCGCGAGACCGGCGACTGGCGAAAGGCGGCAGGGGCCTTTCACTCGCGCACGCCGCATTTCGCCAACAAGTATCTGACGCGTTTCGACGAATTGCGCAGCGTCTTTCGGGAACGCGGTTTTGGCGGCATGACCGGCGCGCCGGAAACGTACAACAGTTTCGCTTCCGCCTCGGGTACGGACCCGGTGGATCGAACCGAGGTTTCCTCTGAGCTGGACGATCCGCTTGCCAGGCTGGTCGCCGATCTTCGGATCGCGCAAGGACTTCCAGCCGAGGCACTCTCCCAGCCAAGGCGTGTCCGCAAGCCGGTCCAGATGATGGGCGCGGCTCTGGGGACGCCGGTCACCGGTCACGCAGGGTCGCTGGCGGTCATCGGCGGTGCCGGACAACCGCTTTTCGGCGACCCTGTTCAGGTCGCGGTCGCGCCGCTGCTGCGCTGAGACCTAGCGGGAATAGTTTGCCTTGGGTCCGGCGAAATACCAGATGATCAGGCCAACGACCGGCAGAATCGCGATCAGCGCGATCCAGATGATCTTCGTGCGCATCGGTTCGTTGGTGTTGATGACCGATGCGATGGCCCAGACGTCCAGCGCGAAGATGATGATCCCGAAGATATAACCCATGTCGCGCTCCTTTGTGCCGTTCTGGCCAAACCCGTCCGGGCCGCGCCGGTTCCCTTACAGAACGTAGCGCGACAGGTCGGCAGAGCGTGCCAAATCACCCAGATGCGTTTCGACAAAGGCCGCGTCCACCGTCACCGTCTCGCCGTCACGCTCGGGTGCGTTGAAGGACAGATCCTCGAAAACGCGCTCGATGACGGTGTAAAGCCGGCGCGCACCGATGTTTTCGACCGCGCCGTTCACCTCGACCGCGATCCGTGCGAGGGCCGCGATGCCTCCGTCGGTGAAGCTGACCGTCACGCCTTCGGTGGCCATCAGCGCGGTGTATTGCCGCGTCAGCGCGTTGTCCGTCTCTGTCAGGATGCGCACGAAATCATCTTCGGTCAGCGCACGCAATTCGACCCGGATCGGTAGCCGCCCCTGCAGTTCCGGCAGCAGATCGCTGGGCTTGGCGACATGGAACGCGCCCGAGGCTATGAACAGGATGTGGTCGGTGCGCACTGGCCCGTATTTGGTGCTGACCGTCGTGCCTTCGATCAGCGGCAGCAGGTCGCGCTGCACGCCTTCTCGGCTGACTTCTCCGCCACGCGCCTCGGTTCGCGCCGCAACCTTGTCGATCTCGTCGATGAAGACGATCCCGTTCTCCTGCACCGATTCCAGCGCGGCAGCCTTCACCACCTCGTCGTCCAGCAGCTTGTCGGCCTCTTCCGCGATGAGGAGATCATAGCTTTCACGGACCGTCACCTTGCGCCGGACCCGCCGTCCGCCGAAGGCTTTCATCAGCCCCGACAGGTCCATCATTCCCCCAAGGCCCGCCTGACCGGGAATGTCCATCGCCCCAAGAGGGTTCGAATTGTCCTGCAACTCCAGCTCGATCTGGGTGTCGTCCAGCTCGCCGCGCTTCAGCTTGTCACGGAACATCTGACGCGTGCCCTCGCGCGCCTGATCGCCCGCCAGCGCCTCGATCACCCGGTCCTCTGCCGCCTTGTGGGCGCGAGATTTGACGTCCTCGCGCATCCGTTCCCGCACCTCGATCATCGCGGTGTCGATCAGGTCGCGGATGATCTGTTCCACGTCACGCCCGACATAGCCGACCTCGGTGAACTTCGTCGCCTCGACCTTGACGAAGGGCGCCTGCGCAAGCTTGGCCAATCGCCGGCTGATCTCGGTCTTGCCGACGCCGGTCGGCCCGATCATCAGGATGTTCTTGGGGTAGACCTCGTCGCGCAGATCGTCCGGCAGTTGCTTGCGACGCCAGCGATTGCGCAGCGCGACCGCGACGGCGCGCTTGGCATCCTTCTGCCCGATGATGAACCGGTCGAGTTCCGCCACGATGGCGCTGGGTGTCAGATCGCTCATGAATTCTTCTTCATCCAAATATCCCGGGGAGTCGCCGCAAGGCGACGGGGCAGCGCCCCGCCCTACGCTTCCAGCAGCTCGACCGTCAGGTTTCCGTTGGTGTAGACGCAGATATCGGCCGCGATCGCCATCGCCTTCCGAGCGATCGCCTCGGCATCGAGGTCCGTTTCCAGCAATCCCCGCGCGGCGGCCAGCGCGAAGTTCCCGCCCGATCCGATCGCGGCCAGATCGTGTTCAGGCTCGAGCACATCGCCCGCGCCGGTGACGACGTAGATCTGGTCGCCGTCGGTCACGATCAGCATCGCTTCCAGATTGCGCAGATACTTGTCCGTGCGCCAATCCTTGGCAAGCTCGACACAGGCGCGCTGCAACTGCCCCGGCTGCGATTCCAGCTTCTTTTCCAGCCGTTCAAGCAGCGTGAAGGCGTCAGCCGTCGAGCCGGCGAATCCGACCACCACGTCCCGTCCGCCGGGCGTCAGCCGGCGAACCTTGCGCGCGCTGCCTTTCATCACCGTCTGGCCGACGCTGACCTGCCCGTCGCCCGCGACGACCACGCGCCCCCCCCGCTTCACCGCGAGGATTGTCGTGCCGTGCCAGCCGGGAAACCTGTCTTCGTCCATGATGCCTCCGTCATTTGCTTGCCGGGTCAGATATGGGCGCGGACCGGGCCTTGCAACCCGACGCCGTCCCGCGCAGCCTTTCGGGCATGGACCAGCCCAAGCTTTGCCGTCTCTATCTGCATCCACCGATCCTGCAGACGGCGCGGGCAGAAAAGCTGGGTTTCCTTACCCGACTGCGCGAAGCGCTGGAACCGCGCGGATGGAGCATCCAGATCGAGCCATCGGGCGAGGATGCGCGTGCCCGTGCGCCTGACCGGCCCGGCTACGCGCTGTATCACATGGAGCGGCCGACGCATGATCGCGCGCTGACCTTTCGCCTCGCCTATCATTATCCTTTCTGGCGGATCGAGCGTCAGCCCGAACGCTGGCGCTGGCCGGTCGCGCAGGCGCGCTTCGCTCCCGACGCGATCGATGCGGAAGCGGCTGCGGATTTCGCGGCGCGCCTTCGCGGTCGCGTCTTGCCCGGTCCCGATCCGACATTCGGCGATCACGCGCTGGTTCCGCTGCAGGGCCATATCCGTCAGTCGCGTTCCTTCCAGACGATGAGTCCCATCGCGATGCTCGATGCGGTTGCGGCGACCGGTCGCCCGACGATCGCCACGCTGCACCCGAAGGAGGTTTATGGCGATGACGACCGTGCCGCGCTTTACGAGCTGACACGCCGGCATCCGAACCTCAGCATCGGCGGCGATACGGCGAGGCTGGTCCGCGATTGCGCCTATGTCGCGACGCAGAACAGCGCCGTGGCGTTCGACGGCTACATTCTGGGCAAACCTGCGGTTCTCTTCGCGCAGGTCGACTTTCACCATATCGCACTCAACGTCGCGCAACTCGGTGCGCGCAAAGCGCTGGCGTTGGCGCAATCCCACCGTCCGCCCTTTGCGCGTTATCTCGACTGGTTCCTGCGCCAGCAAAGCCTCGACATGATGGCGCCCGAAGTCGAAATGCAGATCATCGCCGCATTGAAAAAGGGCGGCTGGCCGGTGTGACGGCCGCCGCCCTTCAACGATTGTGCGTCAGGCGATCAGACGGTTTCGTCGATCCAGCCCTTCAGCGCAGCCTTGGGTGCCGCACCCATGCGGTTCGAGACGACTTCACCGTCCTTGAACATGAACAGCGCCGGGATGCCGCGCACGCCCAGGCTGGCTGCGGTGTCCGGGTTTTCGTCCACGTTGACCTTCACGATCTTGATCTTGCCTTCGTATTCGCTGGAAAGCTCTTCCAGCGCTGGACCGATCTGCTTGCACGGACCACACCATTCTGCCCAGAAATCGACGAGAACGGGGGTATCGGCCTTGCGGACCTCGGCGTCGAAATCGGCGTCGTTGACGGGATGGGTTGCCATCGGATGATCTCCTTTTCGGAAAGCCGGCGCGGCCGGCAAAAGTCTTGAACAACAGCTATGAAGCCGGATCATCCGGGTCAAGGCCCGCAAGTCCAAGCTCGCGCGCCACACGGTCGAGCAGCGCATCCGGCAGATCCATCAGGCTGCGATCGACGGTCCACAGGATCGTGGAGGTCAACGGCCGGCCGGGGTAGATCCGTGTCAACGCGGCGCGATAGGCGGCCATCTGGCGCAGGATGCCCTCGGGAACGGCCTCGGCGGTCGGCGGAACGACAATGTTCGACTTGAAATCAACAAGCGTGATCTTGTCCGTGCCGATGATCAGCCTGTCGAGGATGCCGGTGAACTGGCCCAATGCCGGCAGATCGGCGCTGAGCGTCACCTCGCGCAGGATCGTGGCGCCGGGGTCCGGCGACATGACCGCAGCGAGGTCGGGCGCATCGATGACCGCGCGTGCCTCTTCGAGCAGGGTTTCGAGTTCGTCGGGCCGCGGCAGGCCACCCTCGGCGCCGGCGAGCGCATCGCGGGCCAGCCGGAGCCAGTCGGCCCGGTCTTCGCCGGGCAGGATTTCCAGCAGCAAGTGCAACCTCGTGCCGCGCAACATCGCCGTCTCGCGATCCGCTTCGCCGTCGCCGCCAAGCGCTTTCGCCCCGCCCAGACCGGTGGCTGACGCCGCCTTCGGGGTGCCGGGACGCGCGGGGGCAGGACGGTCGGCCCAATCGGGCAAGGCGGGCAGATCGTGCCGCTTTTCCGGGGTTTGCACTGGTGTCGCATCAGGCCATCTGCCTAAGCCGAGCCGGATGCCGGTTCCGATCCCGTCGATCTCCAATGATGTTCGATCCAGGCCGTCCAGCGTGTCCGCGGCCTCGGCCACCATCGCGTGCCAGCTTTCTTCACCCATGCCGGTCTCGCCGACCGCCGCGACGATCAGCCAGCTTTCAGCGCGTGTCAGCGCGACATACAGCAGACGGCGTCGTTCATCCTCGATCCGCGCCGCCCACTCGGTGACCGCATCTTCCAGCACCGGCGGGCAGCTCGCCTTGGTTCCGCGCATGGCCTGCTGACCCGCAACCGCAACGGTGCCTTGATCTTTGGGCGGCTTGCGACATGCGGTGTCGGGCAGGATCACGACCGGGCTTTCCAGCCCCTTCGCACCGTGGACCGTCATTACCCTGACCAGCCCACCACCGCCGGCCGGCACCTGTCTTCGAACCTCGACGTCGCCTCCGGAAAGCCACGTCAAAAAGCCGGTCAGCGACGGTGTCTCTACCGTCTCGTAGGACAGCGCCTGCGACACAAGTTCGGCGATCCCGTCTTCGGCCTCGGGGCCCAGCCGGGCGATCAGGCGCGCCCGCCCCTCATGGCGGAACAGAAGCCGCGCGATCAGGTCATAGGGGCGCAGATAGTCGGCGTTGGCGCGCAGATCCTTCAGCACGTCCAGAACATTGGCGTGATCCGACTCGCGCAGCCTCTGCCAAAGATAGACGCCCTGCGGCCGTCCCGCCGCGAGGCGATAGAGCGCGTCCTCATCCAGCCCCAGCAGCGGCGATCGCAGCGCCGACGCTAGCGCAAGATCGTCCTCGGGTGTGGCCACGAACTGCAGCAGCGCCTGGATGTCGCGGACAGCCAGTTCGCCGCCCAGCTTCAACCGATCGGCACCGGCGATCGGGATGTCGGCCGACTTGCAGGCGCCGATGACGGCCTGGAACAGCTCGGACCGGCGTTGGACCAGAATCAGGATGTCGCCGGCGGTCAGCGGACGGACGACGCGCCGGCGGATATCATGGAAGGGCGTCCCCATCATCGCCTTGATCTGGGCGGCGATCGCCTTGGCCAGCGCCTCGATCGCATCGCCCGCATCGGGTTCGTCCACCGGTTCCCACCAGGGACCCGGCTCGTGGGCGTCGGGCTTGGGCAGCGCCGGCCAGATATCGACGCGCCCTGGAAGGTCAGCGTGGTGTGCCAGATGTATCGGTGGGGCGCCCAACCCGCGCGCGCGATCATCCGCGAAGACGGCATCGACCAGCCGCAGGATCGCGGGCGACGAGCGGAACGAATGTTGCAACGCGCGCTGCTGCATGGGCGCGTTCGCAAGCGCGAAGTCGTCAGCGAACCGTTGGCGCATCGTGTCGAAGACCGCGATGTCTGCGCCCTGGAAGGAATAGATCGATTGTTTGGGATCGCCGACGACAAACAGCGTCCGTCCGCCCGATCGTGCCCCCTGTCCGGCGGTGAATTCCTCGGTCAGCGCCCGGACCACGCGCCACTGGCCGGGGCTGGTGTCCTGCGCTTCGTCCACGAGGATGTGGTCGATGCCGCCGTCCAGCCGGAACAGAACCCATTGCGCCATGTCGCTTTGCGACAGCAGGTCCGCAGTCCGTTGGATCAGGTCGTCGAAATCGAGCCAGCCGTGGGCGGCCTTGCGCGCGGCGTAACGGCCCAGAAACTCATGGGCAAAGCGCTGGAGGGCCAGCGCGGCCTTTGCGGCGGCGAGGGCGAGGCCGGTCCGGTGCGCGCCTTCGACCCGTTCGGCCAGTTTGTCGATCTCTTCGATCAGGTGTGGGGCTGCGCCCTTGCGTATCCCGGCGCCCGGCGGCATCCGCGAGCGGCGTTCGCCTGCCTTCGTCAGCAGCGCGGATTGCAGTGATGCCATGCAATCTGCGCCCGGCGCGGACCAGTCGATCGCCGACCAAACCGCCGCGATGGCCTGATCGGTCGCATTCGATGCCTGCATCAGTGGTATCAACTCTTGTATGGCCGCGCAGGCTTCCGGGGTCACGACCTGAGCCAGATCGTCGCCTTCTGCAAAACCTTCGCTCAGTCCAAAGGCGGCCCAGATCGCGCCGGCGTCGGGCGGGCTCGCGTAATCGGCCGCTGAAAGCCCTGCGAGGAACCGGTCGAGTTCGTGCCCGCCATGCAGCGCTGTCAGATCGCCCATGACCGGATGACCCTCGTCCGCAAGCTCTTCGACAATCTCGGCGCGCATCAGCGACGCGCTGCGATCGTCAAGTTCCGCAAACCCGATCGGCACGCCGGCCTCCAGCGGGAAACGACGCAGCACGCCCGCACAGAAGCTGTGGATCGTCTGAACCTTCAGCCCGCCAGGCGTCTCGATCGCCCGCGCGAACAACCGCCGCGCATCGGCGAGGTTCGCGGTCCCCGTCTCGCCTAGGGAAGCCAGCGAGGCGCGCAGATCGGCTTCGGGCATCATCGCCCACGCGCCCAGCCGGCCAAGCAGGCGGTTCTGCATCTCTGTCGCGGCGGCCTTGGTGTAGGTCAGGCACAGGATGCGTTGCGGTTCCACCCCCGCCAGCAGCAGCCGCGCCACCCGGTCGGTCAGCACCCGCGTCTTGCCAGAGCCCGCATTGGCGGTCAGCCAGGTCGAGCGTGCGGGATCGGCTGCGCCGATCTGATTCAGGCTCGCCTCATCCATGGACGCCGACCTTTCGCCGGTCAGGGTCGTCCGACAGGTCCCATTCGCCGAAGCGGGACAGGTGGTCATAATCGCTTCGGTCGCTGCGCAGCATCAGCGCGCGTCGCGCAACGAAGCCGGCACCGCCCAGAAGATACGCCTCGATCAGCGCGCCAAAGCGTGTCCACGTTTCGTCCAGCATGTCCGGCGAGATGGCGCGTGGCTTTGTTTTACCCTCGCCGCCAAGCTGGATGTAGCTGACCCCGGCGACTTCGGTGGGACCGATGTCGGGGAACGCGCCCCGTTCGACCATCACCGCCTGCAGCGGCAATTGTTTGTCGAAATGATCCATCTGCTTTGGCGTAGGCGGCGTGCCCGACTTGTAGTCGTAGACATGCGCGCGACCGTCCCGCAGCCTGTCGATCCGGTCAGCCCGCGCGGTCAGGGTGAAGCTTGCGCCGCCGGGCAGGTCAAGCGCTAGCGCACCCCGATCCTCGATCTGAACCGGCTCGCCCTCCTGCAGGCGATCATGTTCGTCCTGGGCGATCTGGCGCGCGATGCCTTCCATGCGTGCCTGCCAGAACGCGCAGGCCGATGGCCAAGGAACTTCGGTCGCCATGACCTCCCGGCTGGCCTTCAGCAGACGATCGCGCAGATCGTCGGAGGACAGGCTGGCGTCGAGCCCATCCTTCAGCATTCGCTCGACGATCCGATGCAGCACCTGCCCACGCTCCGCTGCATCGGGTTCGGCACGCAGCGGGTCGAGGGGTTGCAGCCCCAGAACCCGGCGCGCGTAGATCGCGTAGGGGTCGCGGATCAGACGCGCGATCTCTGTCACCGAAAGCTGGGCGAAGGCCGGCGCCGGCGGGATCGGTGCGGGGCGGGGGGCGCGGTCCAACTTCATGCGGGGTTTGGCCACCACGTGGGCGATGTCGAGCCAATGACAGCCGCGCGCCCGCATCGCTTCCAGCGCCTCCTTGCCGCCTTGGTCGGGCAGACCGTCAAGCAGGTTCACCAACCGGTTCAGCCATCGGGACGGGATCGTCTCGGCCTCGGCATCACGGCGGGCGCGGGTCAGGATCACCCGTTCGGCGCCGATCGCTTGCTGGAAATCATGGGCCGCCAGGCCGATCTGCCGTTCCGGCAGCGGCAGGCCGGCGGCCTGTCGCATCGGCCGCGACAGCCACGGATCTGGCGACAATGCCTGTGGCCAACTGCCTTCGTTCAGCCCGGCGAGGATCACCGTGCCGTGCCCCGCCGTCCGGGCCTCGCGTGGGCCGCGGAACAGGACCAGCGGATGCGCCGCCGGATCGCGGCGCAGCGCCTGTCCCTGCAATTCGGCGTAAAGTAGATCGGCGAAATCGCCCGCGCTCATCGGTGGCGCCTTGTCCGCATGCGTCGCGATCAGGTCGAGCACGCCGCCCGCCAACGCGCCCGCGTCGCCGTCCCACAATTCCGATGCCTCGACCGAGCCGTCGGGTCCCGCTGCGAGCGTCTCGGCGACGATGACCACATCGCGAAGCCGCTCCGCCACCGGCCTCAGCGCCCTGTCGGTAGCCCAGGGACCGATCCGGTCCAGCAGCGCCGCGAGCCAACCGGCAAAGATCTTGCGATTTTCATTGCCCTTGTCGCCCCAGTTCCGCAGCGCATCGCCGTCGGGAAAGGTCGGCCCGTGGCGGCGCAGCCGAAGCTCCAGATCGCGGACCTGCAGCAAGGCCGCATTGCGCGGCAGCCGGGTCGAACCGGTCAGCGCAAGCGGATGTTTCAGGAGAACAAGCAGCACATCAGGTGTCAGGCGCTGGCCGGGCAGGGCCGCGATGTGGCGCATCAGCAGTCCCGTTGGCGACAGCGGCAGTGGCTGACCGGCACTGTCGTCAGGCACGATCCGCCAGCGCCCCAGCACCGAGGCGACGCGGCGGGTCAGCCCCCTGTCGGCGGCGATCAGCGTGATCTGCCGTCCCTCTTCCACCTCGGCGCGGATCAGGGCAGCGATGGCCTCGGCCTCTTCACCGGGCTGGTCGGCCTCGATCAAGCTCAGATTCTTGGTCGCGGGACGCAGGTCGCCGAGCGAGGGGCCGTCTGCGATCCACTGATCGGTCACCGGCGCAGGCCGCAGGGCGAGCGAGACCAGACGGTTGCGTTCGGGGCAGGGGGCTTTGGCGCCGGTCGTCCAATGCCGCACGCCAAAGGTTTCGCGGAACGGAGAGAACCGTGCCTGCGGATGATCCTCGGACACCGCATCGAGCGCCTGCCAGACGCTGTCGGGCTGGTCGAAATCAAAGCCAGGCAGGACGACCGCGCCGTTTGGCAGGCCCGCGACCGCCTGCATGAACAACCGCGTCGCGCCGTGCGAACCGGTTGAGCCAGCGACGATCACCGGCGCCTCGGGCAGGTCCGCCCCGGCCGCCCAGTCCTCCGCAAGTGTCTCGGCCGCATGACGCTGGCGGGCAGGCCGATCGGGCGCGCCCTGGCCAAGATGAAAGCCCGCTGCAATCTTCAGAAAGGCCAGCGCGGCCTGCCAATGGCGGGCATGATCGCCGGGATCGATCGCGTTCAGCGCGTCGGCGTCGCGACCCTCTGTCTGCATCTCGACCATCAAGGTTGAGAGCGAACGCGCGAGTTCAGGGATCGACTGGCCGCGGCCCAGATCGGGCCTGGCCGCGATGACCTCTGCGATCAGCCGCGCCAGTTGCAATTGCCGCGACAGCGGCGCCTCGACCGGACCGCCGCGTCCGACGCCGAGATCGGTGACCACACGCAGCGACGGCATCAGCAAAGGGCCACGGGCAGCCAGCGCTTCGCGCACGGGGTTCAGGGTTCGTCCGGAATTCAGCCAGACAGTGACTTGCGCCAGTGCCTCGGGCGGCTGGTTCCGGAAGCGCGCCATCAGGCCATCGACGAAGCCGATGGCAAAATCGACGCCGCAGGGCAGGGCGAAATATCCGCCCCAATTCTCAGCCATCGGGTCGCGCGTCCTTGGCCAGCATCGCCTCGGCCACGGCGATCGTTTCCGGCCGTCCGACATCGCACCAACCGCCCGGATGGACGATACCGAAGGCGCGACCCTCGGCGATGATCCGGTCCCACACCACGTTGAGTGAGAAGACCTGATCCTGAACCTCTGCCAGTCGCGCGGGGTTCAGCACATGTGCCCCGGCGTAGACCAGGTCGCCGCCACGACCGATTCGTCCTTTCGCATCGATGCTGAAATCGCCGCCGCCGATGCGAGCCAGCGCGCGGTCCAGTGGGACGAGCATCATCAGCGCATCCATGCGCTCGCCGTCCCAAGCCTTGCTCAGCGCGGACAAGGGATTAGGTCCGGTCCAGACCACGTCCGGGTTCAGGGTCATGATCGGCCCGCCGCCCAATAGCGGCAGTGCCGCCCGCAATCCGCCGCCCGTCTCCAGAACCGGCCCCGGTTCGTGGCTGATCGCGACATCGGAGCCGGCTAGATGATCCGCGATCATCTGGCCCTTGTAGTGGGTGTTGACGACAATCGGCTGAGTGCCCGCATCCCGGCCGATGTCCAACGCGCGGTCGAGCAGCGTCCGCCCGCCTACCTCGATCAAGGGTTTCGGACGCTCGTCGGTCAGCGGACGCATCCGCGTTCCCAGACCTGCGGCAAAGATCATCAGCGCATGGGAGGTCATCGGACAGGAGCCTTCGCCGTGATCGTCTGGATGATATCGACGGTCGGCGCAGGGATTGCGCACATCACTATCGCCAAAGGTGCCATCGCAGGATGTCGCAGATCGCGCTGGATGTATTCCCAGACCCGCGGCATGAAATCGAGATAACGAGCCTTGCCGTCACGAACCGCCAGTCGGGTGAAGATACCCATGATCCGAAGTCCCCGCTGAACACCCAGCAGCGCATAGATGGCGGCAAACCGGTCGGGGTCCGATCCCGTTGCGGCGACGTGGCGGGCGATCATCTCTGCCTCCAGCGCTTCATCCACGTCACGCCGTGCGTCCTGCAGGGCCGAGACGAGATCGTAGGCCGGATGCGCCGCGACTGCGTCCTGAAAATCAAGAATCCCAAGGGGCGCTTCACCCCGCCAGATCAGGTTCTCGGCATGAAAGTCGCGCAATGACAGGACAAGCGGGGCGTCGCCTGCCAATTGATCGTAAAGTTGCGCGATCAGCGGCGCGATGCCCGCGGCCCGCGCCGGATCGACGCCTGCCGCTTTCGGGTACCATTCGGCGAACATGGCGACCAGATCGGCCAGCGCGGAACCGTCCAGCTTCGTCACGAAGTCAGGGGGAGCGTGCTGTGCCAGATCGACAAGCAGGTCGATGATGCGGGCGTAGATCGGCTGGGCAAGCGTGGGGTCGGTTTCGATCACCCGTGCCACCAGGTCGTCGCCCAGATCCTCCAGCAGCAAAAGACCTGCGTGGGGCTCTGCCGCCAGCACTTCGGGCGCGCTGAAGCCGCGGCTTCGCAGCCAGTCGGTCATCGCCAGATAGGCGGCTGTGCTTCCGGGTGGAGCGTCGTCCATCAGCACCGCGCTCTCACCCTCGTGCCGCAGACGGAAATACCGTCGCGCCGAGGCATCGCCGGCAAGCACCTCGATGCCTGCGTCTGTCCATCCCGAGGCGACCACCATCGCCACGCGTTCGACGCTGCGCCGAAGGTCGGGCCAATGAGACGGATCGCCCTGAAGCGTGATGTCGCGCAGGTCAGGCGAGGTGCCTGGTCGAAGCGACATCCACAAGGCGGCCGGTGGGACGGTCTCCATCCGGTCGGGCCATTCGATCAGGCAGATGCCGTCGGCCATAGCATCCAGAAGCCCGAGCTCATCCAGTTCCGAGCCGTCGGTCAAACGATACAGGTCCGCATGCCAGATCTCGACGCCCTTCGCATCAAGGTAGGTCTGGACCAGCGTGAAGGTCGGGCTGGGTACGTCTTCGGCGGCGTCGTCCTGTCGGGCGCGGATGAAGGCGCGCGCGAAATGCGTCTTTCCGGCACCGACATTGCCGTCGAGCAGGATCGTCTGCCCTGGCCGCGCGGTCGCCGCCAGCATGCGTGCCAACGCGGCCACCTGCGCCTCGTCCGCGCCTTCTATCCGGGCCAGTTCCACCATGGGCGCCGTTCTACTCCGGCAGGCTGGCTGTGCAAACCGATTGTGACCGCCATCCGCCCACGATCCGTGCGATGCTGGACGGCCACTTGAAGGAGTTCTGACTTGTTCCGCCACGCCATAGCCTTGATCCTGTCGCTTGCCGCGACGCCATCTTTCGCGACGCAGGAATACATCCTGCCGACTTTGTTCGACCTCACCGGTGTGGCCGAGGGTGACGTGCTGAACATTCGCGCTGCCCCGGACGCGTCGAGTTCGATTCTGGGTGGAATCTTTCCGGGCGCGACCCGGATCGAGGTTATTGAAGAGCGGGGCGGCTGGGGCCGTGTCAACACGGGCGAGCGCGCAGGCTGGGTCAATATGCGCTATCTGAAGTATCGGACCGACGTCTGGGAGGATGGCACGCTGCCTGACAGTCTGTCGTGCTTCGGGACCGAACCATTCTGGTCGCTCGCAGCTGACGGGGACGCGATGGTCATGTCTACATCTGGTGAAGCCGAACGCCGGTTCGAGAACGCCACGATCCTTGGTCGCGGCGTCTTTCGCGATCCGACGCGTGCGGTCGCGGCGGACGGGCTGGTGACGACGATGATCCCGCAGATCTGTTCGGACGGGATGTCGGATCGACTGTTCGGCCTGCGCGCCGAGCTGGTCCTGACCGGCGACCGCCCTCGGCTTCTGTCCGGTTGCTGCACGATCCAGCCGCAGCCGCAGTCGGACTAGCGTCCGGGGTCAGACCAGTTCCACCGCGACCGCCGTGCCCTCGCCGCCGCCGATGCAGATGGCGGCGACGCCGCGACTGCCGCCGCGGGCCTGCAGCGCGTGGATCAGCGTCACGATGATCCGCGCGCCCGAGGCACCGATCGGATGACCAAGCGCGCAGGCGCCGCCATTCACGTTCAGCCGCGCGTGATCGACGCCAGTGCGCGCCATGAAAGCCATGGGAACGACGGCGAACGCCTCGTTCACCTCCCACAGATCGACGCTGTCGGGCGCCCAACCCAGCCGGTCGAGCAGCTTCTGCGCGGCCGGCACCGGCGCGGTCGGAAAATCGGCGGGCGCCTGAGCGTGTCCCGCATAGCCCACTATTCGGGCCACCGCGCCCGGGGGATCGGCCGACAGGACCAGCGCCGCCGCGCCGTCCGAGATTGAACTGGAATTGGCCGCCGTCACCGTGCCGTCCTTGCGGAAAGCCGGCTTCAGATGCGGGATCTTGTCGGGTCGGGCGTTGCCGGGTTGTTCGTCGGTGTCGATCATCGTCTCGCCGTTGCGGGTCGTGACCGTTACCGGCGCGATCTCGGCCGCGAAAGCACCGCTCTCGATCGCGCCCACCGCCCTGCTCAGGCTTTCCAGCGCGTAATCATCCTGCGCTTGGCGCGTGAACTGGAAGTCGGTCGCACAATCCTCGGCGAAGGTGCCCATCAGGCGGCCCTTGTCGTAGGCATCCTCAAGCCCGTCCAGAAACATGCTGTCCACAACCTGACCGTGCCCCAGTCGCGCGCCGCCGCGCATCTTCGGCAGCAGGTAGGGCGCGTTCGACATGCTCTCCATGCCACCGGCGACGATCAGATCGGCGCTACCGGCGCGGATCGCGTCGCCCGCCATCATCACCGCCTGCATCCCGGAACCGCACATCTTGTTCAGCGTGGTCGCCGGCACGTCCTGCGGCAGACCGGCCGCGAAACCCGCCTGCCGGGCTGGAGCCTGACCTTGGCCCGCAGGCAGGACGCAGCCCATCAGAAGCGCTTCCACCGCATCGGCAGAACGCCCGGCGCGATCCAGCGCGCCTGCGATCGCGACGCCGCCCAGGTCGGGCGCCGATGCCGTACCTAGCGACCCCTGCAGACCACCCATCGGCGTCCGGGCGCTGCCCAGAACGTAGATATCGCGCATTTGAATGATCCTCCTGCTCTCGCGGCCCGGTTCGATTGACCAGATGGTAACCATTGAGCCGTATATCTGGTCGCGTTCAAGCCGTCCGGGAAAGCCATGCCGAAACTGACCGTTACCCCCGCCGAGGATCATCTGACCATCCTGGTCGAGGAATCACGGCTCGATGCCGCGATCTCGACACGGTTCAAGGATCGGATCCGCGAAATCGTCATGACCTCGCGGACCGCTGTGATCCTCGACATGACCAATATCGAGTTCATGGACAGTTCCGGCCTGGGCGCGGTGATCGCCGTTCACAAGGCGATGCCCGGGGGGCGGGTTCTGGAACTGGCCGGCCTGACGCCGAATGTCGAGCGGGTGTTCCGCCTGACCCGGATGGACACGGTCTTCAAGATTCACCCTTCAGCGCAGAACGTGCAGGAGAAACGGGCATGATCCCGAACATTCCCTTCAAGCCTAAACCACGCGGGCGCACATTACGGCCGCGTCAGCCGATGTTTCACCGCGTCTTCGAGGCCCGGCTGGACAATGTGCGCACGGTCCTGAACGATATCCGCAAACGTTTCAGCGGCGATGTCAGCGACGACACGATGGGTCGGCTGGAACTGGTTCTGGCGGAAGTCATGAACAACGTGGCCAAACACGGTGGAGAGCAGGCATCTGCATTCATTCGCCCGTCGATCCACCTTTGCATCGTGCGCCACGAATCCGGGCTCGCCTGTGCGATCACCGATGATGGCGTAAGCCTCCCTTCCGAATGCCTGCTGCCGCGCAGCCTGCCGCAGATCGACCAAGGTGCTTTGCCCGAAGGTGGCTTTGGATGGTACCTGATTCAGGACCTGACGCAGGCGCTGTGCTATTACCGGGAAGAGCGCCGCAACTTTCTTGCCTTCAGCATCCCGTTTACACCTGAAGCCGCCTGACGCTGTGGCGTTTTCACAAACGCATGGACGCGTCATCCGGGCTGACCTGATCGCGAAATTTCGCTCAGGGTGATGCGAAACAGGACGATAACACGACGTCGACGGTTCGCGGCCCAGCGTCCAAAATCAGATGACTTAGACCGGCGCGAGCGTCTTCAGTTCAGCAGGCCCTGCACAGGGTAATGCCCGTCCATGAAGTCGCCGAACCGCTCACTGATTTCGGGGTGATCGATCGGCTCACCCGATGAATCAGGGATCAAATTCTGCTCCGAGACGTAGGCATGATAATAGGTCGCCTCGGTTTCCGCGAAGAGATGGTAATAGGGCTGGTCCTTGGACGGGCGCGCGTCTTCGGGAATCGATTCGTACCATTCTTCCGTGTTGGCGAATTGCGGATCGACGTCATAGATCACGCCGCGAAACGGATGGTTCCGATGCCGCACGACCTGTCCCAGGCTAAATTTCGCAACGCGCCCCAGATTGTCCATCCCGCACCTATTCCCGCAGCGGCCGTCCGGTCACGGCCCTCGTTTGCCAGCGCCCCAAGGGCACTACATAACGCCCGTTAGCGGGCAAATCCAGCGTCGAATAGGACGGCTTTTACGGGTTCACCCGATCGAGCGGTACGGTCGAGATCGCCATCTTGGCCGAACCCTCTGTCAGCTCGCGGGCATGTGCCAAGTAGATCAGCACCCGGTTCTGCTGGTCGAAGATTCGCCTCACGCGGAGCGACTTGAAGATCAGCGAGCGGCCTTCGGAAAACACCTCCTCGCCTTCGGGTCCCGTCGCGATGTCGCCGACTCGCACCGGGCCTGTCGCCGCGCATTCGATCGCGCTGTTCGATGGGTCCTCGAACCAGTTGCCCTTGCTTAATCGGTCGATCACGGACCGGTCGAAATAGGCCAAGTGGCAGACGACGCCCTGGACCTTGGGGTCGCCGATGGCCTCGACGACGATATCGTTTCCGACCCAGTCGACACCGACCTTACCGACCTCTTCGGTCAAGGCCGGCGCGGGCAGCATCGCGCAAAGCGCGAGAATGGGGATCAGGCGTGGCACGTGCGCGTTCCTGCTTTAGCGGAGTTCGGCGAGCCTAACGCTTGCCGTGCCGGTGTGGTTTCGCCCGGACGGTCAAGCTGCGCTCAGCGGCACGCGCCCGGCCTCTGTCAGCACGGCGACGCAACCGTCCGATTCCAGCGCCACGACGCTCAGATCTCCGCCAAAGACGGCTCCGGTATCGACCGCAAGCCTGTTGCCGTGATGCTCCACCGCCTCAACCGGCGTGTGACCGTGTACGACCAGCACGCCGTGGTCTACCCGGCTGTCGAGGAACGGGCGACGGATCCACAACAGGTCGTCCTCGGCCTGCGCCTGCAGATCGACGCCCGGCCTGACGCCTGCATGAACGAAGAGCGCCTGAGGGGTCAGGATCCAGCGCGGCAGGCCCGCCAGGAACAGCCGGTGCGACGGGGGCACTGCCGCCAACGCCGCCCGGTGAAGCGCCGCGCGCGGCTGTCGTGGGTCGAGCCCATAGGATCGCAGCGTCGCCGCCGCCCCAAGCCCCGGATGTTCGGTCCAGTGCCGAGGTTCAGACAGGCCCGGATCGATCCAGTCAGGGTCCTCTAGAAACGTCGAAAATTGTCGGTCGTGGTTGCCCAGTAGGACGGTCCACGGCCGCCCTGCTGCGCGCCCGGCGACCAGATGCTCGATCACCGCACGCGGGTCCGGGCCGCGATCGACGAGATCGCCCAGATGCACGATTCGCGCGTCAGGACCGCCATCGGCCTCGACCCGGCGGTGCGCCGCGTGCAGCGCATCGATCTCGCCGTGAATGTCGCCGATGGCGTAGAACCGCATCGCGCCGCCTCAGACCTCGAAACGCAGGGCGCGCGCCTGCAGGAACTTGCCGGTCTGCTGCAGCGCCGCCAGCGCCTCGGCCGAGATCGGCTCGTCCAGATACAGGATCGCGATCGCGTCCCCGCCCGACCCTGACCGGCCCAACGCGAAATTGCCGATGTTCACGCCCTGATCACCCAGCGTCATTCCCAGCGCGCCGATCACGCCCGGCACGTCGCGGTTGCGGGTATAGAGCATGTGCTCGCCCACCTCGGCATCGATGTTGATACCTCGGATCTGGATGAAGCGCGGCTTGCCGTCGCTGAACACCGTTCCCGCGATCGAGCGTTCGCGTTCCGCCGTGACCACGGTCAGTTTGATGTAGCCCTCGAACGCGCCCGATTGCGCCTGATGCGTCGTGGACAACTGCACCCCTCGTTCGCGCGCCATCACCGGGGCCGAGACCATGTTCACATCCGGATTGGTCGCCTTCATCACCCCCGCGATTACCGAGGCGTTCAGCGCGTTCAGGTTCATCTCGGCCACGGCGCCGTCGTATAGCACGTTGATCGCCTTGATCGGCTCGTCCGTGGCCTGACCCACGAAGGCGCCAAGATGTCCGGCCAGCTTCAGCCACGGCCCCATCACCGCGGCTTCCTCGGCGGTGACCGAGGGCATGTTCAGCGCATTCTGCACCGCGCCCGTCAGCAGGTAATCCGACATCTGCTCGGCCACCTGGATCGCCACGTTCTCCTGTGCCTCACTGGTCGAGGCTCCCAGATGCGGCGTCACCACAACATTGGGCAGGTTGAAGAGCGGGCTTTCCGTCGCAGGTTCGACCGCGAAGACGTCGAAGGCAGCACCGGCGATGCGACCATCCTTCAACGCCTCGGCCAGCGCCTCCTCGTCGACCAGCCCGCCGCGGGCACAGTTGATGATACGCACCCCCGGCTTGAGCTTGGCGATCGCCTCGCGCGACAGGATGTTGCGGGTCTTGTCGGTCAGGGGCACGTGGAAGGTGATGAAGTCGGCGCGACCCAGCAGCTCGTCCAGCTCGACCTTCTTCACGCCCAGTTCGGCCGCCCGCTCTTCGGACAGGAAGGGATCATAGGCCAACACCTTCATGTGCAGCCCCAGCGCGCGGTCGATGACAATGGCTCCGATATTGCCCGCGCCGATCACGCCCAGCGTCTTGTTGAACAGTTCCACCCCCATGAAGCGGTTCTTTTCCCACTTGCCGGCATGCGTGCTGGCGCTGGCTTCGGGCAGCTGGCGGGCGACCGCGAACATCATCGCGATCGCATGTTCCGCAGTGGTCACGCTGTTTCCGAAGGGCGTGTTCATCACGATCACGCCCTTCTTGCTGGCAGCCGGGATGTCCACGTTGTCGACCCCGATTCCGGCGCGACCGACGACCTTCAGGTTGCCCGCCTGTGCCAGCAGCTTTTCGGTGACCTTGGTCGCGGACCGGATCGCCAGGCCATCATAGCCGCCGATGATGTCGGCCAGCTTCTCCTTGTCCTTGCCCAAATCGGGCATGTAGTCGACCTCGACCCCGCGGTCGCGGAAGATCTGGACGGCGGTTTCGGACAGCTTGTCCGAGACGAGAACTTTCGGCATGTCGTTCATCCCTTGTGCTGCATCCGGGCCGATGCCTCGCGGATGCTTCTTCTTCATGGAAATATCCCGGGGGGCGCGGGGGGCTGGCCCCCGGCTTTCGCTTATTCCTGCGCGGCCAGTTCGGCGCGATAGGCCCATTCGATCCATGGCATCAACGCCGCGACATCGGTGCTTTCTACGGTCGAGCCACACCAGATCCGCAGGCCCGGCGGCGCATCGCGGTAGGATCCCGCGTCCAGCGCCACCCCTTCCGCTTCCAGCCGCTTTGCGACGGCCTTGGCAAAGGCCGCGCCGTCCTTGATCGCCGGATCGGTGAAGCGCAGGCAGACGCTGGTGGTCGAAGCGGTCGCCGGATCTTCTGCCAGATCAGCGATCCAGTCCTTGCCCGCGATGAAATCGCGCACCGCGGCGGCATTGGCATCCGCCCGCGCGATCAGACCCTCAAGCCCGCCGATGCTTTCGGCCCAATCGAGCGCCACGAGGTAGTCCTCGACCGCCAGCATCGACGGCGTGTTGATCGTCTCACCCTTGAAGATGCCCTCGATCAGCTTGCCGCCCTTGGTCAGGCGGAAGATCTTGGGCAGCGGCCGGTCGGGGGTGAAGCTCTCCAGCCGCGCGACCGCGCGGGGGCTCAGGATCAGCATTCCGTGTGCCGCCTCGCCGCCCAGCACCTTCTGCCAGCTGAACGTGGTCACATCCAGCTTGTCCCAGGGCAGGTCCATCGCGAAGGCCGCGCTGGTCGCGTCGCAGATGGTCAGCCCGTCGCGGTCGGCGGGAATCGCATCGCCCGACGGCACCCGCACGCCGCTGGTCGTGCCGTTCCAGGTGAAAACCACATCGCGGTCGAAATCGACCTCTGCAAAATCGACGATCTGGCCGTAATCGGCGACCCGCACCGTCGCGTCCAGCTTCAGCTGCTTGACCGCATCGGTCACCCAGCCCTCGCCGAAGCTTTCCCAGGCCAGCATCTCGACCGGGCGACAGCCCAGCATGGTCCACATCGCCATCTCGACCGCGCCTGTGTCCGAAGCCGGCACGATGCCAATCCGGTAATCCGCAGGCACGCCGAGGATCGATCTCGTCTGCTCGATCGCGCGCGCAAGCTTCGCCTTGCCGACGGACGCACGATGCGAGCGGCCAAGGGGCGCGTCCGCAAGCTGATTCAGGTTGTAGGTGGGGTTCTTCGCGCAGGGCCCCGACGAAAATCGCGGGTTCGCCGGCCGCGCGGCCGGTTTCAAATCGCTCATTGCTCAGCCTTCCAGCTAAAAGCCCCTCGTTGGGGAGGGGTGTCCCACTTGCCGCGATACCGCCGCCGGGCCGGGTGGCGCAAGGAAAATTTTGGGCCTAGAGGGGCGGCAGCCCCATCCGAGGTCCGCCATGTTCGTCGTCACCCTGATCGCAACGTCCGCGCTGGAATCCGCGCTGCTCGAATCGCTGCGGCGACAGTGGGACGGGACGGCTTTGCGCTGGCTCGACCCCGGCCGCGCAGCGGAATTCGCGATCCCTCAAGCTCCGGCCGATCTGGATGCGGTCGGCTCGGAGTTGCGCGGTTCAGGGATCGACATGGCGTTGCTGCCCGCTGAGAACCGGCGCAAGCGACTGCTGCTGGCCGACATGGATTCGACCATGATCGATCAGGAATGCATCGATGAACTGGCGGACGAGGCGGGCGTCGGCGCGCATGTTGCCGCGATCACCCAACGCGCGATGAACGGCGAACTCGACTTCGATGAGGCGCTGACCGAGCGCGTCGCATTGTTGAAGGGTCTGCCGCAATCCGTCATCGAGGACGTGCTGCGAACGCGCATCACGATGGCGCCGGGCGGGGCCACGCTGGTCGCGACGATGCGGGCGAATGGCGGCTACGCGGCTTTGGTGTCCGGCGGGTTCGTGTCCTTCACCGGCGCGGTCGCGCGGCGGCTGGGCTTCGACGAGGATCGCGCCAACGTGCTGCTGACGCAGGACGGGGCGTTGACCGGGCAGGTCGCCCGCCCGATCCTGGGGCGCGAGGCGAAGGTTCAGGCGTTGCATCAGATTGCCGCCGCGCGCGGCCTGACGCCGACCGATGCGATCGCGGTTGGCGACGGGGCCAACGATCTCGACATGCTGGCAGCGGCTGGGATCGGCGTCGCGCTGCACGCCAAGCCCGTGGTTGCCGAGCGCGCCCGCGTCCGCATTGACCACGTCGATCTGACCGCGCTTCTGTTCCTTCAGGGCTATACCGCCGCCGAATTCGTGACACCGTGATGCCCGATCTTTCTGTCGATCTGATCCTGCTGCTGGTCGCGGCGGGTTTCGCAGGCGGTTTCGTCGACGCAATCGCTGGCGGTGGCGGTCTGATCACGCTGCCGGCGCTGCTGCTGGCTGGCCTGCCGCCTGCGCAGGCTTTGGGAACCAACAAGGTGCAAGCGATCTTCGGGGCGGCGACTGCAGCGGCGAGTTACGCCGCGCGCGGTCTGGTCGATCCGAAGACGCAGGCTCGCGCCGCGGCGATGGCCGGGGCAGGGGGCATGGCCGGAGCCGCGCTGGTGGCATGGCTTCCCACCGATCTTCTGCGGATCGTCCTGCCGGTGGTGCTGATCGGTGTCGCCGCGTTCTTCGCGCTCAAGCCCGGGCTTGACGATTTGGACCGAGCGCGCCGGATGGCGCCGGCGCTCATCACGCTTCTGGTCGTGCCGGCCGTCGGTTTCTATGACGGCCTTTTGGGTCCGGGCGCGGGGTCCTTCTACATGATCGCCTTCGTGACCTTGGCGGGTTACGGCGTCCTGAAGGCGACGGCGCATACCAAGCTGTTGAACCTGTTTTCAAACCTTGGCGGGCTGACGGTCTTTGCCTTGGCCGGTCAGCCGCTCTGGTTGCTGGGCGCGGCGATGGGCGTGGCACAGATGGCAGGCGCGTTTTTCGGTGCGCGGATGGCGATGCGGATCGGCTCTCGATTGATCAAGCCGCTTCTGGTCGTGACATCGACCGCACTCGCATTGCGTCTGATCTGGCAGATGCTCTAGCGCGGAAAGCCCGCCGCCAGCCGCATCTCGCCGTAGGCGATCCCGTTCCAGTTCCGCATCGGATCGGTCAACAGCTTGCCGACCACCGGATGCCCGCTTTCCAGTGCGCCCAGATGGACCAGCAGCGCGGTAATCGCTGCCTCGGACGCGCGGGTGCCGCCGTCCATGATCTTCAGCGCGACGCCCAGCCCCTGGTCGGGCAGGATCGCGATGAAGACCGCTTCGGCCCCGGTCTTGACCGCGACGCGCCCCCCCATCGCACGCATCAGCGCAGTGCAGGCGCGGCCTTCACCCGCCACCATCTCGGGGTAGGCACACATCGCCTGGACCAGCCGTTCCATTGCCTGTCCCCGCACGCCGCCCTGCGGTTGCGCAAAACTCGCCATGGCACGCGCCAGGCCGGTGACCGTGCAGGGAAAGTTCGGCGCCGAGCAACCGTCGATTCCATATCCGGGCGAGGTCTCCTGCGTCACCTCCTCGAAAGCCTGTTTCGCCGCCTGTTGAACAGGATGATCGATGTCATGGTAGTCGGGTCCCGCGCCCAGATGCTGGTTCAGTGTCAGGAACCCGGCATGCTTGCCCGAGCAATTGTTGTGCAGCTGGCAGGGCGAAATCCCGCCGCAGGTCAGGCGCTTGTTCTCGTCCTTGTCGGCCGGCATGTGGCTGCCGCAGCGCAGGTCGCTTTCCGACAGGCCCCGCGCCTTCAACCACGCGTCGACCGCGTCCACATGGATCGCGGCGCCGTTGTGGCTCGCGCAGGACAACGCAAGCTGCCGTGGTACAAGCCCCGCGGCGTCCGCCGCGCCTGATTCTAGCAACGGCAGCGCCTGGATCATCTTGCAGGACGAGCGCGGAAAGATCATCGCGTCGGGATCGCCCCAGGCCGCGACGATGCCCTTGCTGTCGCAAATCACCGCATGACCGCGATGGACGCTTTCCAGCATCCCGCCGCGCCACAATTCGATCAGATCCGCCGCCGCCATCGCCCTAATCCCTGACATTTACGCGATTTCTCGCCGTCGCCTCTTTCTCGGCGCCGGCATTATCAGCTATCGTCCCCATCAGGCGGTTGCACTGGCGACCGCAATGGGCTTGAACGCCGGATAACAGGCGATGATGCAGGAGGCCAGAGCATGAAATCATCCAAGCTACGTGCCGTATTGGCCGCGACGGCCCTTGGCGTCGGGATTGCCGGGCCGATCGCGGCGACCGCGCAGGAATCGAGCAACGTCGTTGCGACCGAGGGCGTCTGGACGGTGTTCGCCGCCGACGATCCCCGTGAATGCTGGGCGGTCTCGCCGCCGGAATCGACGCGGAACACCGACAGTGAAGGCAATGCCAAAGAGGTGACGCGCGGCGACATCCGTCTGTACGTCGCCTATCGCCCGGGACAGGAAGGTGAAGTGTCCTTTACCGGCGGTTACCCCTTCGCGCCCGACAGCACGGTCGAGGTCGATATCGGGGGCACCAAGTTCAATCTGTTCACCGAAGGCGAAAGCGCCTGGACCGGCAGCCCGTCGGACGATGCGCGGCTGATCAGCGCCCTGCGCGCGGGTTCCAGCGCTGTGGTCTCGGCCCGATCCTCTCGCGGGACGCTGACGCAGGACACGTTCTCGCTGTCGGGCATCACCGCCGCGACCAACACCGCCAAGGAACGCTGCCAGTAAGGCACGCGAGTTGACGCTTTCGGACGGGCGGCTGTTGATTCGGTCGCCCGTTTCGCTTATCTGCCGTCCTTTCCGCCGTTATCCAGGTGCCGCCATGGCCGATACGCCGATCACTCAGGATGTAATGACCATCCCGCGCAAACTGCCGCAGACGGGCCGGACGAACATCGTCGGCCTGACCCGCGACCAGTTGCGCGACGCGTTGCTGGACGCCGGTACGCCCGAGAAGCAGGCGAAGATGCGCGTGGGCCAGATCTGGCAGTGGGTCTATCATTGGGGCGTGCGCGATTTCGCGCAGATGACCAATCTCGCCAAGGATTACCGGTCGATGCTGGCCGAGCGGTTCGAGATCGCGCTGCCCGAGGTCGTCACCCGCCAGGTCAGCGCCGACGGCACCCGCAAGTTCCTGCTGCGCATTGCCGGCGGGCACGAGGTCGAGGCGGTCTATATCCCCGAAGAAACGCGCGGCACGCTGTGCATCAGTTCGCAGGTCGGCTGCACGCTGACCTGTTCCTTCTGTCACACCGGCACGCAGAAGCTGGTGCGTAACCTGACCCCGGCCGAGATCGTCGGTCAGGTGATGCTGGCCCGCGACGATCTGGGCGAATGGCCCGAACCCGGTGCGCCCAAGGACGAAACGCGCCTGATCTCGAACGTCGTGCTGATGGGCATGGGCGAACCGCTGTATAATTTCGAGGCGGTCCGCGACGCGATGAAGGTCGTCATGGACAATGAGGGGCTGAGCCTTTCGCGCCGGCGGATCACGCTGTCGACTTCCGGCGTGGTGCCCGAGATCGCGCGCACGGCCGAAGAGATCGGCTGCCTGCTGGCTGTCAGCTTCCACGCCACGACTGACGAGGTCCGCGACAAGCTTGTCCCGATCAACAAGCGCTGGAACATCGACACGCTTCTGGGCGCGCTGCGCGACTATCCGCGGCTGTCGAACAGCGAACGCATCACCTTCGAATATGTGATGCTCGACGGCGTGAACGACAGCGACGACGACGCTCGCCGTCTGGTCAAGCTGATCCGCGGTATCCCGGCGAAGATCAACCTGATCCCGTTCAACGAATGGCCCGGCGCACCTTACAAGCGCAGCTCGTGGGAACGGATAGAGGCGTTTGCCGACATCGTTCACAAGGCCGGCTACGCCAGCCCCATCCGGACCCCGCGCGGCGAGGACATCATGGCTGCCTGCGGTCAGTTGAAATCCGCGACCGAGCGCGGCCGGAAAAGTCGGGCAGAGATCGCGGCCGAAGCGGCCGGCTGATCTAGGCTTCGAACGGCTCGATCAGGGCCTCGCCGTCATCCTTGATCCCGAACCGCGCAACCGGATGGTGCGCCAGCCGCGCGCCTGCGCCAAGGTCGGGATCATCGCTGCCGCCCAGCCAGGCGTCGCGCTCGTCGGCGTTCAGGATGACCGGCATGCGGTGATGCAGCCCGTCGACCGCGGGATTGGCCGCCCGGGTCAGGATCGTGCAGGTCAGCAGATCTTGCCAGCGTGAGGCGAGCCCAGCGAAAAACATCGTTTCCGCATTACCGTCGGGATGAATGAAATGCGGCTGCTTTGCACCCTTTTCGCCGGTCCACTCGTAATAACCCGCCGTGGGGATCAGGCAACGTCCATGCCTCCAGACCGCGCGGAAGGCGGGTTTGTTCGCCGCATCCTCAATCCGCGCATTGAAGGTCGCGGCCTTCCAGTCCTTCATCTCGCCCTTGTGCCACGATGGGATCAGCCACCAGCGCGCGTGAAAGCCCTGCAGCGGTGACTTGGCAAGGATCAGGACCGTCTCGGTCGGCTTGACGTTGAAGCGGCGCGGAAGCGGATCGATCTTCAGCTCCGAGAAATCCCAGTCACTTCCGCGAAGGTTCGGATCGACGAATCTGCCGCACATGCAAGCATCTCCAGTATCTGGCTCATCGCGCTTCGGGGGGCGGTTCACGCCGAGGCTTGGGTGTCCAGTGGTCGATGATCGCCACTGCCTCGTCAGCGCTTTCGACGAAGTGAAACAGGCCCAGATCGCTGTCACTGATCGTCCCGGCGTCGGCCAGCGCCTGCCAATCGATGATCCTTTCCCAGAACTCGCGCCCGAACAGAAGGACCGGAACCGGTCTCATCCGTCCGGTCTGGATCAGCGTCAGCGTCTCGAACAGTTCGTCTAGGGTCCCGAACCCACCGGGAAACACGGTGATCGCCGCCGCACGCATCAGGAAATGCATCTTGCGGATCGCGAAGTAATGGAAATTGAACGACAAATCCGGGGTGACGTATTCGTTGGGCGCCTGTTCATGCGGCAGCACGATGTTCAGGCCGATCGACTGCCCGCCGGCTTCTTGGGCGCCAAGATTGCCCGCTTCCATCACGCCCGGCCCGCCGCCTGTGCAGATCACGAATTCACCGCCGCCGCCCGCCAGACTGCGTTCCGTCATCACGCGGGCGAAGTTGCGTGCTTCGTCGTAGAACACCGACAGATCGGCCAGGGTCTTCGTCCGTGCACGCTCGCGTTCGTCCGGCGAAGGAATGCGCGCGCCGCCGAACATGACGACGGTGGACTCGATCCCAGCCTCGTCCATCATCATCTGAGGCTTCAGCAATTCCAGTTGGAACCGCACCGGCCGCAATTCCTCGCGCATGAGGAAATCCAGATCGGTATAGGCCAGACGGTATGCCTGTGCCCGCGTCTGTGGCGTATCCGGGATGTGGCTCGCGGTCGCGGCGTCCTGGCGGCTGGCGCGGAACGGATGGCCGCGATCGTCTTCGGTCTTCATGAAATTCCCCGTCTCGACCGGGCGCGGCGTTGCGCCCCGGGTCAGCCCCGCTTATAGCCCGATCAACACCGATGCCACCCGCAGAAAGGCCGATCCATGTCAGAGCAACTTGAATCCGCCATCGAAAAGGCTTGGGAAAACCGCGCCGAGATCACGCCCACAACCGGGGGTGAGGTTCGCGAGGCGGTCGAAGAGACGCTGGACGCCCTTGATGCCGGCACGCTGCGCGTGGCCGAAAAGCGCGGGACCGATTGGCACGTCAACCAATGGGCCAAGAAGGCGGTCCTGCTGTCCTTCCGCATGAACGACATGGAAATTCAGCCGGGCGGGCCGCAGAGCGGCGGCTGGTGGGACAAGGTCGACAGCAAGTTCAAGGGCTGGGGCGACAACCAGTGGCGCGCGGCTGGCTTTCGCGCGGTGCCCAACTGCATCGTTCGCCGGTCCGCGCATATCGCCAAGGGCGTCGTCCTGATGCCGTCCTTCGTCAATCTCGGCGCCTATGTGGACGAAGGCACGATGGTCGACACCTGGGCCACGGTCGGGTCCTGCGCCCAGATCGGCAAGAACGTGCACCTGTCCGGGGGCGTTGGCATCGGCGGCGTGCTGGAGCCGATGCAGGCCGGCCCCACGATCATCGAGGATCACTGTTTCATCGGCGCCCGTTCGGAAGTGGTCGAGGGCGTGATCGTTCGAGAAGGCTCGGTCCTCGGCATGGGGGTCTTCATCGGCCAGTCCACCAAGATCGTGGACCGCGAGACGGGCGAGGTCATGTATGGCGAGGTACCCGCGGGCTCGGTCGTCGTCGCAGGCTCGCTGCCTTCGAAGAACGGCGTGAACCTGTACTGCGCGGTCATCGTGAAGCGGGTGGACGCGAAAACGCGGTCCAAGACCTCGATCAACGAACTTCTGCGCGATTGACGACGCTCTACATCGACGCTGATGCCTGCCCGGTCAAGGCCGAGGCGGAGCGTGTGGCGACGCGCCACAGGGTGCCGATGGTCCTGGTCTGCAACGGCGGGCTGCGCCTGCCTGCCAACCCGCTGGTCACGCTGAAGATCGTGGCCGAGGGGCCCGACGAGGCCGACAAGTGGATCGCCGAGAATTGCGGGCCGGGTGACGTCGTCGTCACCGCCGACCTGCCGCTGGCCGATCGCTGCCTGAAGGCGGGTGCGGCGGTGCTGACCCATGACGGCGAGGTGCTGAGCATCGCCAATATCGGCCCGCGGCTGGCCACGCGCGATCTGATGGCGGACATCCGCGCTGCCGATCCGTTTCATCAGGGCGGCGGTCGCGCTTTCGGCAAGGCCGACAGGGCGAGGTTCCTACAGGTGCTGGACCGGCATTTGCTGGCCGCGAAACGCGTCAGCTAGGGCAGCGCCAGATCGACCCAGACGAGGCGATGGCGTGACGCCGTGGCGACAGCCGCCCCCAGCTTTGTCTCGGGATCGGGCCAGACGACGCCGGAACCCGCGACCTCCAACCCCTGTGCTGGCAGGATCAGGTCCACCCGCATGTTGCCGGGATCGCCATCCTCATCGTCCCAGTCAGCGGTGTCCCGTGCGGGGTCGCCGCGATGTGTGGCGTTCGCGCCGCTCTGCGGCGGTTGCCACTCGCCCGCCGGACGTGGGTCCTGTGCCACGGTCAGAAGCCGGGCGATCGCATCGCGCCGGCCCTCTCCATCCTCGGGGTCGAGATTGCTGTTACCGACCAGCACCCAAGGCGCATCAGCAGGCAGGTGGTCCAGCCAGAAGACCGCCTCGTCGTGGTTGCGTCGGCCGTTTCGATCCTCGGGCCCGTCGAAGACCGGCGGCGTCGCGGACCACGCCAGCAGATGCAGCGCCTGCGCCCCGACCTGCACCGGCACGTCCCAGTGCGCAGTGGTGGAGAGCCGTTGAATGTCCGGTGCGCCGCCCTCAGGGATCAATGCGTCCGGCAGGTCGCGCCACAGCGTCGCGCTGTAATCCGTGACCTCGCCCAGCGGCAGGCCCGACATCACCGGCATCCCTTCCTGCCCGGTAAACTCGCCGTAGCCCTGCGAGTCGCGCGGCGTGCCTGTGCGTCCGTCACCGTCCAGATCGGCGTCGGTGGCCATGCCGCTGTTCGGCTGCGCGGCGAAGCGATGCGGCATGTCCAGCCCATCTGTGGCCAGAAGCGACGCAAACGCATCGAGCGCACGGCCTTCCAGATCCCAGTCGAAACCGGTCAGCAGAATCACATCGGGTTCGACGTGGGCGATGACTTCGGCCGCCGCCGCGATTTGCGGATCATCGCCCGACAGGATGTCGCGCAGCAGCAGGCCGGGTCCGCGCCGGGTCAGGTCGGGGGAATAGGTGGCAATGCGGATCGTCTCGGCCAAAGCCGCAACAGGCAGAATCAGCGCCAGCGTGACCGCAAGCGCCGCTCGCGTCAGACCCAAGGGCGCGCCTGCGCCATTTCGGTCTCGAACGTGTCGATGGCGGCAGCCTTTTCCATCGTCAGCCCGATATCGTCGAGCCCGTTCAGCATGCAGTGTTTCTTGAACGGGTCGATCTCGAAGCCGAAGCTTTGGCCGTCCGAAGCTGTCACCGTCTGCGCTTCCAGATCGACGGTGATGCGCGCGTTCGCGCCTTTGCGGGCGTCATCCATCAGCACGTCCACCGCGTCCTGCGGCAACGTCACCGGCAGGATGCCGTTCTTGAAGCAGTTGTTGAAGAAGATGTCGGCGAAGCTGGTCGAGATCACGCAGCGGATGCCGAAATCAAGCAGCGCCCAAGGCGCGTGTTCGCGCGACGATCCGCAGCCGAAATTGTCACCGGCAACCAGAATTTCAGCCTCGCGATAGGCGGGCTGGTTCAGGACGAAGTCCGGCACCTCGTTGCCGTCGCTGTCATAGCGCATCTCGTCGAACAGGTTCTTGCCCAGGCCCGAGCGCTTGATCGTCTTCAGGAACTGCTTGGGGATGATCATATCAGTGTCGATATTGACCAGCGGCATCGGTGCCGCGATTCCGGTCAGGGTGGTGAACTTGTCCATCGGGTGAGTCCTTCGTGCGTCGGGCCGCCAAGGGCCGGAAACTCTATCGCAGAAAAAGAATGAGCGGCCAAGCCGCCCGGATGCGAATCCGTGAGGACGCCGATTCAAGCGCTTCCCTGCGACGGCGCGCTGATTGCGACAATCAGCAGGGCCGGCAACGGATCGGCCGACAACCCGCGATTGTGAAATGACGTCCAGGCGGTTGTCTGGTTGGTGGCGGGCTAGGCTGGCCGACTGTGCTGTGGCATGTTCACCTTTGCTTGATAAGCTTCGGATCGCCTCGCCGATGACCCTGACCGACTTTCTCGATTGTCTTGCCGTCGCTGGGCAGGCCGGCCCGGCGCATACCAGCACGCTCGGCTGGGCAACGGTCGGCGCGTATGCCACCTGTGCCGCTCTCGCCGTTATCGTGCTGAGGCTGCGCGGGCGCAGCGCTGGGCGCACCTTCTGGCGGCTGGTCGTCGTGGTTTCGGCGGCGCTCGCCGTCAACGAGGCGATCGGCGCGCAATGGGTGGTCGCGGCGCTTGGCGAATGCATCGCGCGACGTGACGGCTGGTATGGCGGACGGGGCGGCGTTCAGGGCGCCTTGGTCGCCATGATCGTGGTGGTCGCGGCGCTTCTGTTTACCATCCTCATCGTCGCTGCGCGGCGCCACCTGCGTGGAAACTGGGCTGCGGCGCTGGGGATGCTGCTTCTGGTCGATCTGGCCGGGCTTCGGATGGTCAGCCTGCACGGCCTGGACCGGGTGCTGGAACGCCCGGTAGCGATGATCAGCCTTGCCGCCATGCTGGAGATACTGGGTGTCGGGCTCATCGCTGTGAATGCGTTGCGCCACCTCACGCGCCCGCCATCCAGGCGCAAGCGTCGGCGGTCACATCGTCCTTCGGTTCAGGGTGAGCGGCGGACGCGATCACCCGCAGGTCATCGCGCCGCCTGAGCCTCAGACCGTCGCGCCGGTCAGTTCACGAATATCCGTCAGCCGGCCGGTGACCGCCGCCGCCGCCGCCATTGCCGGCGACATCAGATGCGTGCGGCCTTTGTAGCCCTGACGCCCTTCGAAATTGCGGTTGCTTGTTGCAGCACAGCGTTCGCCCGGCTTCAGCTGGTCGGGGTTCATGCCAAGACACATCGAGCAGCCGGCAAGCCGCCATTCGAACCCGGCGTCGAGGAAGATCTGGTCCAGACCTTCTTCCTCGGCCTGCGCACGAACCAGACCCGAGCCGGGGACGACCATGCCACGCAGTCCGTCGGCCAGCTTGCGGCCCTTCAGGATCGCCGCGGCGGCGCGAAGATCCTCGATCCGGCCGTTGGTACAGGACCCGATGAACACCGCGTCGATGGCGATGTCCTGAAGCCGCGTGCCGGGCTTCAGGCCCATGTATTCAAGGCTGCGGCGCGCGGCCTCGACCTTGCCGCCGGCAAAATCCTCGGGGGCGGGAACGGTGCCGGTGATCGGCAGAACGTCCTCGGGCGAGGTGCCCCAGGTGACGACGGGTGCGATGTCTTCGGCGGCGATGGTCACGACTTTGTCGAAATGCGCGCCTTCGTCGGATTTCAGCGTGCGCCACCAGTTCAGCGCCGCCTCCCATGCCGCGCCCTTCGGTGCATGCGGGCGGCCCTGAACATAGGCGAATGTTTTCTCGTCCGGTGCGATCAGGCCTGCTCGGGCGCCGCCCTCGATCGCCATGTTGCAGACGGTCATGCGGCCTTCCATGGACAGATCCCGGATCGCCTGGCCGCAATATTCGATGACATGACCGTTGCCGCCGGCGGTGCCGGTGCGACCGATCACGGTCAGGGTGATGTCCTTGGCCGTCACGCCCGGCGGCAGGCTGCCGGTGATCTCGACCTTCATGTTTTTCGACTTGGACTGGATCAGCGTCTGCGTCGCCAGAACATGCTCGACCTCTGACGTGCCGATGCCGTGGGCGAGCGCACCGAAGGCGCCGTGCGTCGCGGTGTGGCTGTCGCCGCAGACGACGGTCATGCCGGGAAGGGTCCAGCCCTGTTCGGGTCCGACGATATGGACGATCCCTTGGCGCACGTCGGTCACGGGGTAGTAATGCACCCCGAACTCCCGGGCGTTCTTGTCCAGCTCGTTGACCTGGATGCGCGATTCGGCGTTGTCGATATGCGTCTCGCGCCCGTCGGTGGTGGGCACGTTGTGATCGGGGACCGCGATGGTCTTGTCGGGCGCGCGGACGCCTCGGCCGGTCATGCGCAGACCTTCGAACGCTTGCGGGCTGGTCACTTCGTGGACCAGATGGCGGTCGATATACAGAAGGCAGGTCCCATCGTCCTGGCGGTCGACGACGTGGGCGTCCCAGATCTTGTCATAAAGCGTGCGTGGCTGGCCGGTCATGGCGTGTCCTGAAAATGGCTGCTGTGTGGGAAAAGCTGGCAAACAGGCGCGGGGCAACCCCACGCCGACGACATCACAGTCGTGCGGTCACGCCTAGGCTTTCGCCGTAGAACCGTCCCGGCAGGCGGGCGCGGTCGTGGATATCGAAATATCGCGTCATGGGCGCGACATGTAGCGCAGCGCGCGAGACAGGGCAATATCGGCGCCCTTGCGGCAACGCCGTGCTGCCTGTCTAATCAAGCCAGCAGTTGGGGAGAGCGATGGATCAGGTCTCGCCCGAGATCGTCAACGCCGCGCAGGGTTTGTGGTCGCAGATCCGGCTGTTCTTCGAGCATATGCTGCTGCCTTGGCGTCTGTACCAGCTGGCTATCATCGGCGCGCTGATCCTGCTTGGTTGGGCGGGCAAGCAATTACTCTCGCCACGTCTGACCGGCTGGCTGCGCCGGCAGGAGGGGTGGCCGAAATGGCGGCTGCGCCTTGGCATCCTGATCGATCAGCGGTTGCATCTGATCGTCTTCATGGTTTTCGCGTGGCTGACCGTCGCGGTCATGCGCGAAATCACCTGGCCGTCGCGCAGTCAGCTGATCCAGCTTGCCGCGCTTGTGGCCACGGCTTGGGTCCTTATCGGCTTTCTGGTCCGCATCATTGCGAACCGCTTCCTGCGACGGATCGTCAGCTGGGCCGCCTGGATTTGGGTGACGCTCTATTTCCTTGATCTGCTCGACCCTGTCTCGGCCTTCCTCGATTCGATGGCGATCAGCTTTGGCGAGTTCCGGCTGTCGGCCCTGACGGTGATCAAGGCACTGGCCATCACCGGCCTGATGATCGCCGCGGCGCGAACGCTGTCGCAGATGATCAGCGGTCGGCTGTCGCGCAATGCCGACATCTCGCCGACGATGCAGGTGCTGACCGCAAAACTGCTGCAGGTCGTGCTGTTCACCGTGGCGATCGTTGTCGGCCTGAAGGCCGTCGGATTCGATTTGACGGGGCTTGCGGTCTTTTCCGGCGCGGTCGGCGTGGGGCTTGGCTTCGGCTTGCAAAAGGTCGTGTCGAACCTGGTTTCGGGTGTGATCATCCTGCTCGACAAGTCGGTGAAGCCGGGCGACGTCATCAGCATCGGCGACACGTTCGGGTGGATCGAGGAGTTAGGTGCGCGCTACGTCAGCGTCGTGACACGCGACGGTAAGGAATACCTGATCCCGAACGAGGATCTGGTGACCGGGCAGGTGGTCAACTGGTCGCACACCAACAATTTCGTTCGTCTCGATATCCATTTCGGCACGTCCTACAACGATGATCCGCACGAGGTCAGCCGCGTCGCCATAAAGGCCGCCATGACGGTCAAGCGCGTGCTGCCGCATCGCACGCCCGTCTGCTGGGTGACCGGCTTCGGCGACAATTCGGTCGATTACGTGCTGCGTTTCTGGATCACGGACGCCGAGGGCGGGCTGACGAACGTGCGCGGGCAGGTCTTTCTGGCGCTTTGGGATGCGTTCAAGGCCAGCGGAATCTCGATCCCGTTCCCTCAGCGCGAGGTGCGTGTGCTGAACGACACGATTGCCGTCAGCCAAGGCAGGGAAGTGCCGCCGCGTCCCGAATTCGTGTCCGGCGATTGAGATGGGGCGAAAAGATGCTATCTTTAGGGTATCCCCTGCGCCGGGGGACGTTCGGCGCGCTGACCGGAGGATGACACCCTGTCTCAAGACGTCACGACGGCAATCACGCCGACCGCGACCGCCGCGGGCCAAGATCTGAACGCAGACGAGGTCCTTGCCCGCATCCTGTCCTCGCTGGAAGACGACAAGGCCGAGGACATCGTTTCCATCGATTTGCGCGGACGTTCCACGATGGCGGACCATATGGTCATCGCCTCGGGGCGCAGCGCACGGCAGGTGGCCGCGATTGCCGAGAAACTGGCCGAACGCTACAAACATGCCACTGGCCGCACCGCCCGGATCGAGGGTAAGGATGCGGGCGACTGGGTGTTGATCGACACCGACGACGTGGTCGTCCACGTCTTCCGCCCCGAGGTCCGCGACTTCTACCAGTTGGAGAAGATGTGGATGCCTTCGGACGCGTTGGCTCGCGTGCGCGCGGATCGTCCCGCCACGCACTGACGCAGGCTGACTTGTGCGGATCGTCATCGCTGCCGTCGGCAAGCTTCGGCGCGGCGCCGAACTGACGCTCATCGAGGATTATCTCGACCGTTTCGCCAAGGCGGGGCGGTCACTTGGTTTGCCGAAAGTCGAGGTAGTCGAGGTAGAGGATAGGCGCGGCGGCGGCATGGAGGCCGAGGCGGACTTGCTGTCACGTGCAATCCCGACCGGTGCGCTGGTTATCGCACTCGACGAACGCGGCGATCAGATCACCTCGCCCGACGTTACTCATCGGATCGCATGCGCACGCGACGGGGCGCGGGATCTGTGCTTCATCATCGGTGGTGCAGACGGAATTGCGCCTTCGCTTCGCGAGCGCGCCGATCTGCGTATCAGCTTTGGGCGGATGGTCTGGCCGCACATGCTGGCCCGCGTGATGCTGGCCGAGCAGCTTTACCGCGCGGCCACGATTCTGGCCGGCGGCCCGTATCACCGCGAGTGACGTTCATGCTTTAGGCACGGCGATCAGCCCTGCCAGTCGGCGATCGCGCCCCAGACCTGATCGAGGTCATCCGCGGTCACGCAATAGGGCGGCAGCACGTAGACGGTATTTCCCAAAGGACGCAGCAGCACGCCGCGATCAAGGAAATGCGCGCGCATCTTCGGTCCCGCCTCGGCCAGATAGCCGCCATCGCGGACCTTCAGGTCGATCGCTGCAATGGTCCCCTGACGGCGTGGGTTTTCGAACCGCGGGTTAGCGGAAAGCCGATCAAGCCGCTCCTGCTGCATCTTGCCGAGTCTATCCAACCTGTCCTGCATCGGCTCGGATCGCCACAGCGCGACATTGGCCAGGGCCGCCGCGCAGGCGATGGGATTGGCGGTGTAACTGCTGGAGTGGAAGAAGGTCTTGCTGCGATCAGTCGAATAATGCGCCTGAAAGACCCGATCGCTGGCCAGCGTGGCGGCCAGTGGTATCGCGCCGCCCGTGAGCCCTTTCGAGGTGCACAGGATGTCCGGGGAAACGCCCGCATGATCGCAGGCCCACATTTGCCCTGTCCGGCCCCAGCCGGTCATGACCTCGTCGGCGACCAGCAGCACGTCGTGGCGGTGGCAAATGTCGGCGAGGCCCCGCAACACCGCAGCCGGATACATCATCATCCCGCCCGCGCCGAGGACCAGCGGCTCGACGATGAGTGCCGCGATCTCTCCGCCCGCGGCAAGTGCCTCGAAGGCATCGAGCGTCGCGCGACCGTCGCCCTGCGGGAAGGGTATCCTGTCCACGCGGAACATCAGTGGCTCATAGGCTGCATTGAAGACGCCGCGTTCACCGACACTCATCGTGCCGATCGTGTCGCCGTGGTAGGAATGTTCCATGACCGCGATCCGCTGCCGCGTGCCACCGGTGTGGCGCCAATAGCCAAGCGCCATCTTCAGCCCCACTTCGACCGCGGTGCTGCCGCTGTCCGAATAGAACACGCGGGTCAGCCCCTCTGGCGCCATCTCGACAAGCGCGTCGGCCAGCCGGTCGGCGGGATCGTGGGTCAGCCCGGCGAAGATGATCTGGTCCAGCTGATCCGACGTCTCGCGGATCGCCTGCATGATCTGCGGCTGGCGATGACCATGCGTAGTCACCCACCAGCTCGATATCGCGTCGATCAGCTGACGACCGTCATCGGTCGTCAGATAAGCACCTTCGGCCTTGACGATCCGGGGCGGTGCAGGCTCGGTCGCGTGCTGAGTGAAAGGGTGCCAGACAGCGCTCATGCGAAATCCTTCGGGTCGAAATGTTCGGTCATCGCGCGGGCCAGGGCATCCGGACTGGGATCGGCGAGCCAGGGAAGCCGACCAAGGATTCGGACCGAACCCATTGCCCCGATCGTTGCGATGTTGTCGGGATTGTCGTCGCCCACGAAGGCAGCACCATGAACCGGCACACCGCGCGCCCGCAACGATTCCAGTGCCGAAAGCGTATGGCTGATCGTCCCGAGCCCGGTCGAGGCGATCACGATCACCGGGATCTGCCAGCGCGCGAAGAGATCGGCGAACAGCGCATCACGCGTCAGCGGCACCAGCACGCCGCCCGCCCCTTCGATCACCAGCGCATCGACATCGGGCGGGGTCATCGAAGCGGGATCGAGCGTGATTCCGTCCAGTTCGGCCGCACGGTGTGGTGACAGGGGTTGGGTCAGCACGTGCGCTTCCGGGTGCGTTCTTGCGCCCGAAAGCGACGCGACAACAGCGGAATCCGAACCGGCCAGGGGGTGTGACTGCCCAGCATCGGCTGGAACAGGGACGTTGCCTGCAAGCCCCGACTGGACGGGCTTCCAGTAATCGGCGCCGATCAGTCGGCAAAGACCGGCGGCGAATATCGTCTTGCCGATGTCGGTGCCAGTCCCGGAAATCACGAAGCGGGCCATAGATCCTCCAGCGTTTCGACGAGACGACGGATGTCGTCCTCGCTCGCATTCAGGGTCAAGGACACGCGCAGTCGCGCCGTGCCCTGCGGGACGGTCGGCGGGCGGATGCCGCGCAGATCGAAACCGCGCGCCTGCACCGCCTCGGCCAGTTGCATCGTCTCGGCGTCGCCGCCGACGATCAGAGGTACGATCTGGCTACCGCTGGGACGAAGCTGCGGCAGGCGACGCGCCAGTTCCGATCCGAACAGCGCGATCCGCGACTGCAGTGCTTCGCGTCGCTCGGGTTCGTCGCGCAGGATCGTCAGCGCTTCGCGTCCCGCAGCCGCCATCAGCGGCGAGGGTGCTGTCGCGAAGATGAAGGGACGCGCCCGGTTCACCAGAAAATCGATCAGGGCGCGGGCACCGCAAACCAGCGCGCCAGAGCCGCCAAGCGCTTTGCCCAGCGTGTGCAGCGTCACGACATTCTCGCGGCCTTCCAGATGATGAGCAAGGCCGCGCCCCTCGGGGCCAAAGACGCCGGTGGCATGGGCCTCGTCCACCAGCAGAAAGCCCTCTTCGTCTGCAACCGCAGCCAGATCATCCAGCGGCGCGACATCGCCGTCCATGCTGTAGAGGCTTTCGACACTCAGCCAGACCGCGCCGCGCCCCCCATCCTTGCGCCAGGCCGCGATGCGGTCGACGGCATGCTGGACGTCGTTATGCTGGAAGCTGGCCACCTGCGCGCGTCCCGCACGCGCGCCTTCATGCGTGCTGGCATGCGACAGGTCGTCCATCAGGATCAGGTCGCCTCGTTGTGGCAAGGTCGACAGCGCCGCGAAATTCGCGACATAGCCGCCACCAAAGCCCAAGGCCGCCTCGGCGCCGAAGAAGGCGGCGGCCTCTGCTTCGAAGGTCTCTTGCTCGGGCTCATTGCCGCGCAACAGGCGCGATGCAGCCGCACCGACCGGCACGCCCCGGTCCAGCGCGGCGCGGACAGCGGCGATCATCCTGGGCGACCCCGCAAGACCGAGATAGTCGTTTGAGGCGAAATCGACCCCGTCGCGCGGCATCAGACGCCGCAGCCGGGTCTGGTCCCGCAGCCGGGCCAGATCGGCGTGATAGACGGCGAGCCGGGTCAAATCAGCGCAGCACCGGGATTGCGGGATCGCGGGTCGGACGGGCCTCGACCTGACCCGCTGGAACCGCTTCGGGCATATGTTCATGCACCGCCATCGGCTGCAGACCCAGCTTGGCGAACAGCCGTGCGTCCGCATCCTCGCCCGGATTGTCCTTAGTCAGCAGCGTGTCGCCAACGAAGATAGAGTTCGCGCCGGCCATGAAGCACAGGGCCTGCGTCTCATCCGACATCTCGGTCCGGCCTGCGGACAGCCTGACATGCGAGCGCGGCATCATGATGCGTGCGGTGGCGATGGTGCGCACGAAGTCGATCGCATCGACGGGCGGCGCATCGGCCAAGGGTGTGCCCTCGACCGGGATCAGCATGTTGATCGGCACGCTTTCCGGCGGTTCGGACAGGTTCGCCAGCGTGACCAGCATCTCGACCCGATCCTGATTGCCCTCGCCAAGGCCCAAGATGCCACCCGAGCAGACCTTGATGCCGCTGTCGCGGACGTTTTGCAGCGTGTCCAGCCGGTCGGCAAAGGTCCGCGTCGTGATGACGTTGCCGTAATGCGCTTCGGAGGTGTCGATATTGTGGTTGTAGTAATCGAGGCCCGCGGTTTTCAGACGCTGCGCCTGCCCGGCATCGAGCATCCCCAGCGTCATGCAGGTTTCCATTCCCAACGCCTTCACGCCTTCGATCATCGCGGTGATCTGGGCCATGTCGCGTTCCTTGGGACTGCGCCAGGCCGCCCCCATGCAATAACGTGTGGCACCGGCATCGCGGGCGCGGCGGGCCTCGGCGATCACCCGCTCGACTTCCAGAAGCTTGCTGGCGGACAGGCCGGAATCGTAACGCGCGGATTGGCTGCAATAGGTGCAATCCTCGGGACATCCGCCCGTCTTGATCGACAAAAGCCGCGACATCTGGACGCGGTTCGCGTCGAAATGCCGGCGATGGACGGTCTGGGCCTGAAACAGCAGGTCCATGAACGGCTGGTCGAAGACCGCGCGCCCTTCGGCCGCAGTCCAGATCTTGCGGCTGTCCTGAGAGTCGGCGGCCAGGTCGGATTGCAGCATCGGGCGCCCTCGCGATTGGTTCGGCTCGTCCTAGCAGCTTGGTCGGGGGCTGTCCAATGGGTGAAGACCGCTCCGATCAGCCGGGCTTCGTGGCGCGGCGCGCCAGGGCGTACAGCACTTCGGCGCGGCCAAAATCACGTGACGCCTGTTGGCGTGCAACTTCGAACCGGGGCAGCATTCGGGCCAGCTCGGCGTCAGCCTGAATCAATTGCCGCGCCGTGCGCCCGGCCTGCGCGTTGGCGGCCCGTGCCTCGGGCAGCGACAGGGGTGAAGCGGCCTGATGCGCTTGCAGAAGCGCGGTTTGAAACCCTTCAACGCGTGCGCGAGCGGCGCTGACATGCAGGCTGAAGGCCGCGAATTTCTTCAACTCGCGATCAGCCTTGATCCGGGCCAACCGCTCCAGCGCCTTGAGCGTCTTTGGATCGCCCTTCATCGGCTTACCAGCCCGATCGCGCGCGGGCGCGCATCTTCTCGGCAAAGCGGATCGCGGCGGCGACTGGCGCGAACTGGTCCGGCTGGATTTCGGCGCCGAGATCGACGGTCGCGTGAAGGGCGCGAGCGCAGGGCGGATCGGACCAGATCGGAACGCCGTGTTCGGTCGCGCGTTCGCGGATCCGCGCCGCGACGTCGTCCACCCCCTTGGCAAGGCAGACCGGGGCGCGCCCGCTGCCGCGCTTCCATTCCAGGGCCACGGCATAATGCGTCGGATTGACGATCACGACGTCGGCACGTTCGACATCGCTCAGCATCTGGCTGGTTGCGATCTCGACCGCCTTCTGGCGGCGCGCCGCCTTCAGGTGCGGGTCGCCCTCGGAATCCTTGTGCTCGTCCTCGACCTCGCGTCGCGACATCCGGTTCTGTTTCAGATGTTCGTGGCGCTTCCACAGCATGTCGACGATGGCGAAGGCGGCAGAAACCACGATTGCCAGGATCAGCACCCGCTGGAGGATCAGCGGAATGCCCAGCATCCACTGACCTTCGCGCATCAATGCCGAGTTCGTGACGACGCCCAGAAGCGCATCGAACAGATACCAGCCGCCAGCGCAGACCAGTGCCGCCTTGCCGAGCGAGATCGCGAACGTCACGAGGCCCGATGTCCCGAACTTCTGCTTAGCGTTCTTGAATGGATCGATCCGTTTCAGATCGGGGGCGAGCTTCTGACCTGAAAAGACCAGCGCACGCTGACCCAGAAGACCCAGCACGACGGTCACCGCGGGAACAGCGATCAGCCCGGTGATGGCCAGCGATGCGTTGACACCCAAAGCGGTGGCCAGATCGAAGGTATCGGAACGCGGCCACCCGTCCGACCCGATCGCGGTCGTGGCGAGAGCCGTCCAAGATCTGACGGCGAAGCCTGCCGAGACCGCCAGCGCCAGCCAGATGCCGATGTACATCGCGGCTGCATTCAGTTCGGTCGAGCGCGGCACATCGCCTTTTTCGCGGGCCTTGCGCAGCTTCTGTTCGGACGCGTCGAACTGCTTGTCGTCCTTGTCCTCGCTCATCAAGGCCTCGGGAGGGTGAAGGACAGGACCGCATCGGCCCAGAGAGAGACGATCATCGGCACGAAGAGTGCGAGCGCCACCAGCGCCAGCAGGATCGCCGCAGGTGCGCCAATGAATACGACGGGCAGCGCGGGCATCACGCGATTGATGACGCCGCTGAGCGCCTGAAAGAGAAGGCCGCCCAGGATGAACGGCGCCGCCAGCAGCATCGCGAGGCCGAAGCTTTGGGCAACGAATCCTGCAGCGGCCGGCGCAAGCGTCGCGATGTCGGGCAGCCCGCCGCTGGGCCAGATCACGAAAGTATCGGCGATCAGGTCGACCAGCATCGCAGGCAGCCCCAGGGCGAACAGGACCGCGAGCCCGCCCAGATGCAGCATGTTGCCGATCGGGTGCGGGGCGGAATCGCCGGTGCCGCCGATCAGCTGCGCGAGGGAGGCCGTCATCGCGATCGCGGTCGCGGCCATGTCCATCGCGATGGCGATAATGCGCAGGAGCGTCCCTGCGGCAAAGCCGATCACGATCTCGGGCAGGGCCGCGGCAAGAATGGCCTGCGGCGTCTCGGGCATGGTCGCCGCAGGCGCAAGTTCGGTCATCAGCGGGCTCAGCGCCATAGCGATGGCAACCTTGACCCGGACTGGCAACACCCGCTCGCCGAAGCCCGGCAGCGCAAGGATCATCGCCTGGATGCGCAGATAGACCAGCGCGAGGCTCCAGTCAAAGCCGGGCAGCGTCCGGGCGAGATCGTCGAGGTTCATGCCAGCTCGATCGTGCCGATCAGGCGCAGATCGGCCAGCGGATCGATCTCCTCGATGCCGAGGATCGGCATGGCGATTCCGTTCGACCCCAGAACCGCGCGCACCATCCGACGCCGGTGATCCGGCGTCGCGATCACCGGGCTGGTCATCGCATCGACTGATGCGACGGCGCGGCGTGCGGCCTCGGTCAGGCGGCGCGACAGTTCGGGCGTCATCGCACCGGCCGCGGCGCGCCCGGTTTCGGCATCCGAACGCACGAATTCGGCCTCCCATCCCGGATGCAACTGGATCACGTTGATCTGGCCGCCTTCGGTTGCGTGCGCCTGGGTGATCTGACCGCGGAGCCGTTTGCGGACGAGTTCATAGACGGTCTCGACCTGATCCACGCCACGGAATTCGGAAACCGCATCGACGATCAGGGGCAGGTTCCGGATCGAGATCCGCTCTTCCAGCAGGGCGCGCAGAACCGACAGCAAGATGTCGGGCGAGACCTTGTCGGGGATCATCGCGTCGAAATATTTGCGGTAACGGGTCGCGCGCTCGCCATCGCTGAGGTTCTTCAGCTCATCGATCTGTCGCTGCAGTGCGGATTGCGTCAGCAATGCGGGAAGATGGGCCTTCACCACCTCCATCAGATGCGTGGACAGCACCTCCATCGGGGTGACGACGGTCGCGCCGATCACGGCGGCCTCGTGCTGGCTTTCACGCGCGATCCAGCGTGCGGGCGTGGCATAGACGGGCTCGCGTACCGCGATGCCGCCGATCTCGTCCAGCATGGCGTCCGAGCCGAGCGCAAGGATCTCGTGCGGGCGCAGGGTACCGCGACCGCGCACCACGCCCTGAATGCGGATCAGGTAATCCCCCGCCGCCAGATCGTCGGTATCGGTGATCCGCACCTCGGGCAGGATCAGGCCGAAACTCCGCGCGATATGGATGCGCAGGTTGTTGACGCGGGTCCCAAGGCCGCGGGCCGGGTCCAGCGCGATCGCGACCAGATCACCGCCGATTTCGACGCTGATGTCGTCGGTGTCGAGGATATCGCCGATCCGGCTGGCGCGCTCTTCGGCAACAGGTGCCATCTCGACGGGCGGCCTCGCGTCGATCGCAGCCTTGCGCCGGGCGACCAGAAACGCGGCGATACCCATCGCCACGGCGATCGCGAGAAAAACCGGCTTCGGCATGCCTGGAACCAGCGACAGCACCGCCATCGCGCCCGCGACGATTGCGGGCGCCTGCCAGCCGCGGAGAAATTGCCCGGTCAGCAATTGCGCGGTAGTATCTGTAGCACCGCCGCGCGACAGCAGCAGCGCAGCCGCCATCGAGGTGATGAGCGCGGGGATCTGGCTGACCAGACCGTCGCCGATGGTCAGGAAGGAATAGCTGCGCGCCGCATCGCCAAGGGCCATGCCATGAACCATGATCCCGACGGCGAGGCCCACGATCAGGTTGACCATCGTGATGACGAGGCCGGCGATGGCGTCGCCCTTGACGAATTTCGATGCGCCGTCGAGCGATCCGAAAAAGCTGATCTCGCGCGATTCCATGATACGACGCTGCTTGGCCTCTTCATGGGTGATCGCGCCGGAACTCAGATCGCTGTCGATCGCGAGCTGCTTGCCTGGCAGCGAGTCCAGTGCGAACCGCGCCGAGACTTCGGCCATCCGGCCCGACCCTTTCGTGATGACCATGAAATTGACGATGGTGATCACGCCGAAGACGGTAATGCCGACCAGCACCGAACCTCCAGCCACGAAATGCGCGAAGCCGTTGATGACTTCGCCCGCCGCATCGGTGCCGGTATGGCCCTCGGTCAGGATCAGACGCGTCGAGGACACGTTGAGCGACAGCCGGATCACCAGCGAAACGAGCAGCAGGACCGGAAAAGCCTGAAAGTCGACCGGCTTCTCGACCAGAGATGCCATGACGAGGACAAGGACCGACACGGCGATCGAAATCGCGATGCCGAAATCAAGAAAGCCCGCCGGCATCGGGATCACCAGCGAGACGACGATCAGAACCAATGCGCCGGTGATCAGGATCGGGTTTCCCGATCCGCCACGGCCGGTCTCAGCGGCCGCGGATGCGAGGCTCATCGCCGACCTCCTGGTTCAGTCGCGTCGCGGGACGCATCAGGTCGTCCAGCGACCAGGTTCGATCAACCAGCATGCCCGAGCGGCGCAGCCAGACGATCGCCTGCAACCTCTGGTCAGGCTCCATCGCGAGCAGGTGCTGGCGATAATCGGGCTCTAGCGGCTGACCGCCGAGCAGGCGCAGTTCGGCGGCATCGATGAATGGCTGCGCCTGAGGTCTGACCTCGGTATCAAGCACTGCTTCCGCCGAGGCGCTGCCGCATATCGACGACGCGACGAGCAGCACGACAAGGCACGCACAGGATCGCATCAGGCCGCCGCCCGCTTCAGGTCGCGAAGCGCGTCTTCCAGGGCATTGTATTCCGGCCGGACATGGTCCGGGATCGCCTGTCGTCCGACTTCGACGCAAAGGTTGGTCGCATGCTGATGCAGCCCGGCGATAAGGACCGACTTGACCACATCGTAGAAGCCCAGATCCTGCTTGATGACGTTGCTCAGCCGCTGCGCCAGCGGGGCAACCAGACCGTAGGCCAGAAAAACGCCCAGGAAGGTTCCGACCAGCGCCCCGCCGATCATCTTTCCCAGAACGGTCGGCGGCTCGTCGATCGAGCTCATCGTCTTGATGACACCCAGCACTGCCGCGACGATCCCGAGCGCCGGCAGTGCGTCGGCGACGCTTTGCAGCGCGTGCGGGACATGCATTTCCTCTTCGCTGAGATTGGCGATGCGGCGCGAGAGCATTTCCTCGACCTGGTAGGGATCGTCGTAGTTCAGGCTGGCAGAGCGCAGCGTGTCGGTGATGAGCGAGATCACCTCGTGATCGGCCAGAAGCCGAGGATAGGCGGTGAAGATCGACGAGGCCTCGGGTGCCTCGACATGTTCCTCCAGCGCAATCTGGTTGGCCTGAGCGATCCGCAACAATTGGTACAGCAGGCACAGCACGTCCTGATGGTCCTGCGTCGTCCAGCGCGGTCCCTTGAAGGCTCGGATCAGCGCCTTCGGCGTATGCTTGAGGACGGCGGTGCTGTTCGACAGCAGATAGGACCCGACGGCCGCACCGCCGATCATCATCATCTCGAAAGGCAGCGAGTGCAGGATGACCGCCAGCTTGCCGCCGGCCAGAAGGTAGCCGCCAAAGACCATGGCCACGGTCAGCACGATGCCGACAAGTCCGAACATGCGTGGCTCCTATCGATTCTTGGCGCTGCGGGCGCCCATATGGGTTGTCAGCATCGCGGCCTGTTCCGGCGCGACGGCGGCGATGATGCGTGCTCCTGCTTCCGGCTGGATGCGCATCAGGATTTCGGCGGCGAAATCGGGTGGCAGGTTGCCGATGACCGCGGCCGCTTCGGCCGGCTTCATCTGATCGTAGACCGCGACCAGACGGTCGATGTCGGACTGCACTGCGCTTTTGTCGACGGTTCGTTGCGACCGCATGCCGTCGCGGACTGATTTCAGTTCGGCCAGCTTGTTTTTCAGGGTCAGCTCTGCCTCTGCGATCTCGCGCTTGCGGTTTTCCAGTTCTTCCATGTAGCGCTCGATCCGAAGCGCGCGGACGTTCAATTCACCCGCCAGCGCCACCGCCTCGGGCACGTCGCCGCAGCCCTCCAGCATGGTGGGCGCCTCGGCCACCGCAAACAGGCTGGCGCCAAGATCGGCGTGACGCAGTCCGTAGGCGGCGGCGGGCAATGCGAGGATGAGGCCGATCACCGGCAGTCCTGTCTTACGCATGGCTTTGACCCTCGCGCTTGCGCAGACGGCGGCTGGGAGTCGCAGGGCGCGGCGCGATCTGCATTATGGGCGCGGCTTCGGCGATCTTGCGATGCAGTTCCCAGTTGGCGCGCTCGCTGCGCGAGCGTGCAATCTCGATCGCCAGCGCTTCGCTGGCCGTCTTTGCCTCGTCGCGCGCGGCGATGATGGCCTTTTCCAGTCGGTCGACCTCGGACGCCATCACGGCGATTGCACCGCCAAGCCCTGTTTCCAGATCGTTGAGCCTGCGAAGGCGGCGCGCCAACACGGTGCAAAAAGCGGCAAGTCCCAACGCTCCGGCCAGGATCACACCCTGCAGTATCGTCTCGAATGTCATTTCAGCCTGAACTCCGTGATCAGCAGGTCGTGCACAACCTCGTCGCCGAGGATCGCACGACTCCGGGTCAGCAATTCGGCGCGGACGATCTCCAGCACGCCGCGCTTGTCGAAGGCGGCGGGATCGATGCCGGACAGGAAGCCGTTGAAGGCGTCCGATACGCGCGGCATCGTGTGTTCGATGTCCTTGGCCTTGTCCTGCGTGGTCTCGATCATGGCGGCGAGCACGAGATTGCGGGAGCGCGCGCCCTGCAGCGTCAGATCGATCACCGGGACGGCGACGAATTCGGCCACCGGCTTTTCATCGTGAGGCCTGGCCTCGGCCGGGGACAGAAGGTCCATCGCCGACCAGAGACCGGTATAGGCTGCGCCGAACCCGCCGAGCGCAGCCATCGCGGTCAACAGCAGAGGAATCAGCTTGCCCTTCTTTCGCGGCGAGCTTTCTGGCGAGGCGGGGGCTGGTTCGGTCATCGTGATTCTCCGTCCGTCATGAGACCGATCTAACACTCTGGCACTAACCAATTCTTAACGGGGGCCATGCCAGAACGGCGGTGTTGAAACGCATTGTCCTGATTCGAGAGGCCCTGGTTTTGCAAAAACTGCAGGAATATTGGGGCGCGCGAACCGCGCAGCAGAAACTGGTCCTGATCGGCGCCTTTCTGGCGGCCTTCATGGCTATCTCCAGCTTTGCCTGGCTGGCCAACCGTCCGTCGATGGCACTGCTTTATGGCGGGCTCGACACCGCGACAGCGGGCGAGGTTGTGGCGGGCGTCGAGCGTGCTGGCGTGGCCTATGAGGTTAGGGGCGATTCGATCTTCGTCGATGCCGCTCAGCGTGACCGTCTGCGACTGGATCTCGCGGCCCAGGGTCTGCCGTCGAGCAGCACCCAGGGTTACGAATTGCTGGACGGGATGTCGGGTTTCGGCACCACCTCGCAGATGTTCGACGCGGCCTATTGGCGTGCGAAAGAGGGCGAGCTGGCGCGCACGATCCTTGCGCTTCCCAACATCAAGACCGCGCGGGTGCATCTGGCGGTCGATGCGGCGCGCGGCTATCGGCGCGAGACGGCGGGTCAGGCATCGGTGACGCTGACGACGAACGGTCAGCCGATCACCAAGGAACAGGCGGCATCGCTGAAATACCTGGTTTCGTCGGGTGTGCCCGGCATGTCCCCCGACAGCGTGACGGTGATCGATTCAGCGCGCGGCGTGGTCGCACCTGGCGACGACATGACCGCGAGCGATCGGGCCAGCGAGATGAAGCGCAATGTCGAGCGCATCATCGAGCCGCATGTCGGCGCCGGCAACGCGATCGTCGAGCTGAACCTGGATCTGGTGACCGAAGCCGAGGTGATGACCGAACAGCGCTACGATCCACAGGAACGCGCACTGATTTCCGAGGTGACCGAGGAGACGAGCGACGAAAGCAGCAGCACAGGCACCCCGGCGGTCACCGCAGCGTCGAACCTGCCCGACGCCGAGGAGCAGGCGGGCGATCAGAGCCAGTCGGCGCGGTCCGAAAACCGTCAGCAGCAGAATTACGAAGTCAGCCGGGTCACGCGCGAGGTGACGCGCCAGCCCGGTTCGGTCAAGCGGCTAACGGTCGCGGTGCTGGTCAACGGCGTGGCGCAGACGGATGCCCAGGGCGAAACGACAATCGTTCCACGCCCCGATCTGGAGCTGGAGACGATCCGCGAACTGGTTGCCTCGGCAGTCGGGTTCGACGCGCAGCGAGGGGACCAGATCACCGTGAAATCGCTGCCCTTCGCGGCGCTCGGTGATCAGGGTGCGCTGGCTTCGGCGCCCGGTCTGCTGGAGAGGCTGGAGCTGAACGGTCTGATCCGCGTGGCACTTATCGGCCTTTTCGCGCTTGCGGTGGCCTTCGTCGTGCTGCGGCCCGTCCTGCGCGCGCGCAGCCTGCCTGCACCATCCGCGACGCCGCCGAAGCTTCTGGACGACAGTCTGCCCGTCGCGACCACGGCCGCCGCCATCATCGAGCCGCCGCAATCGACTGCTGGCAACACGGCCGCGTTGATCGGGCCCGGCAGCGACACCGGCGATCGGCTCGCACTGCCGCCCGCCGATCCGGTCGCTCGCCTGCGCGAAATGATGCGCGAGCGCCAGGATGAAAGCATGAAGATCCTGTCGACGTGGATCGAGCGCAAGGAGGACGCGCTGTGATCGGTTCAGCCATCAAGTTCGAAACCTTCGCGATCGATCCGGCTGGACACGGCCACGCGCGACATACGGCCGAGGATCTGGCCCGCGCGAGAAACGAAGGCTTTCGCGCCGGAGAGCAGGCGGGTCGATCCGAAGACGTTGCGGCAATGACCCACGCCATCGACACCCTCTCCCGATCGCTTGCTGACGATTCCGTCCGCGCCGCTGCCTGCCGCGCGGAAACGGTTGCGGCGCTTGCGCCAGTCCTTGACGCCATCGTTGATATTTTCGCCGAGGCGGGCCCGGCACGCCGCATGCGCGAGGATCTGCAAGCGGAACTGGCGCGGCTCGCGGGTGGCACGCTTGTCGCTCCGCTCGCCATCGCCGGACCGGCGGCGCTGCAGGAGATGGTCTTGGCGATCGCATCACAAGTCGGGCTGGAGCGGATGACCTATACCCCCACGTCCGACAAAGCCGGGATCACCCTCACGCCCGGCACCGGCCGCATCGAGTTTTCGCAGGACAGGGCGGTGGCCGAGATCCGCCGTCTCATCGCCGAGCTTCAGGAGGAAGCGCCATGACCGACGATTTCACCCACCTGGTCGATACCAGCGACATCATGGTTGATGTGACGATCAGGCTGGGCCGGACCAGACAGACCGTCGCGCAACTGTCGGCGTTGCGGGCCGACGATATCATCACGCTGGATCAGGCCATCACCGACGGTGTCGAGATCTGCATCGGGGATCGGGTCATCGCGCGGGGTGAGCTGACCGGGGACGGCTCGCCCGACGACAGGCTCTGCGTGCGCATCATCGGTCCCGGCGAGGCGGCCTGATGCAATTGATCCGCGCTGCTGCGATCGCGGCGTTGTTCGCGCTGCTGCTTCCGGCGGCTGCCGTCGCGCAGGATCTGGGTGGCCTCGGCGATGCAGCCGGTCTCACAGGCGGACTGGGACAGAACGCAATCCTGCTGGTGCTGGCGCTCACGGCGCTGTCTCTGGCACCCGGCATCGCGATCATGGTGACCTGTTTTCCGTTCATCGTGACCGTGTTGTCGATCTTGCGCCAGTCACTGGGCCTGCAGCAATCGCCACCCAACATGCTGATCGTCAGCCTCGCGATCTTCCTGACGTGGTTCATCATGGACCCGGTCCTGCGCGAAGCCTGGCAGGTCGCGGGCCAGCCACTGCAGGACGGTACGATCACGCTGTCACAAGCCTTCGAGCGGGGGATCGAGCCGTTTCGCGGCTTCATGTCGGGCCGAACCGAGCCCGACACCATCGCCGCAATGGCCGAGATCGCACCGGATCCCGCAGGCGCACCCGACCGGCTGTCGGTGCTGATACCGGCCTTCATGCTGTCCGAAATTCAGCGCGCCTTCGAGATCGGTTTTCTGATCGCGCTCCCCTTCCTGATCATCGACCTCGTCGTGGCCGCAGTGCTGATGTCGATGGGGATGATGATGGTCCCGCCCGCGATCGTGGCCTTGCCCTTCAAGCTGGCCTTCTTCGTTGTCGTGGACGGCTGGACGCTGCTCGCCTCGGCCTTGGTCCGCAGCTATCAGTGATTGCCCTGAGGGGCGCGACCGTCGTCAGGCGCGCGCGCCCTCGATCTGGGCTACTCCCATCACCTCAAGAACCTTGGCTTCGATCTGGGGCGCATTCAGGGCCGAGGTGTCGTACATCGCGAAGGGCGCATCATGGTCCACGAAGCGATCAGGCAGGACCATCGAGCGGAACCGCAGGCCATGATCGAAGACGCCCTCGTCGGCGAGAAGCTGCGCGACATGGCTGCCGAAGCCGCCCACGGCACCTTCCTCGATCGTGATCAGCGCCTCGTGTTCGGACGCTAGCCGCAGGATCAGGTCGCGATCCAGCGGCTTGGCGAAACGCGCATCCGCCACGGTCGGCTGTATGCCCCGGGCCGACAGGGCTTCGCGCGCTTTCATTACCTCGGACAGGCGCGTCCCGAACGACAGGATTGCGACACCGCGTCCTTCGGCGATCATCCGACCCTTGCCGATCGGCAGCACCTCGCCCCGTTCGGGAAGGTCGACGCCCACGCCTTCGCCACGGGGAAACCGGAACGCGATCGGACCGGTGTCATGGGCTGCAGCGGTCGCCACCATGTGGATCAGTTCGGCCTCGTCCGCCGCAGCCATCACCACGAAACCCGGCAGGTTCGCGAGATAGGCGATGTCGTAGGCGCCGGCATGAGTGGGGCCGTCCTGCCCGACAAGACCCGCGCGGTCGATCGCAAAGCGAACCGGCAGGTTCTGGACGGCGACGTCATGAACAACCTGATCGTAGCCGCGCTGCAGGAATGTCGAATAGATGGCGCAGAATGGTTTCATGCCGCCTGCGGCAAGACCTGCAGCAAAAGTCACCGCATGCTGTTCCGCGATGCCGACGTCGAAGGATCGGCGCGGAAAACGCTCGGCGAACTGTTTCAGCCCGGTGCCGTCGGGCATTGCGGCCGTGATGCCGACGATGCGGTCGTCACGGCTGGCCTCGTCGATCAGGGCCTTGGCGAAGATCGACGTGTAGCTTGGCGCGTTGGCCTTGGCTTTCGCCTGAACGCCCGTCACGACGTCGAACTTGCCCGTCGCGTGGCCCTTGTCGGCAGCCGTTTCGGCCGGGCCGTATCCCTTGCCCTTGGTCGTGACCGTGTGGATCAGGACGGGGCCGGTGGCGCGTGCCTTCACCGTGCGAAGCAGCGGCAGCAACTGGTCCAGATCGTGGCCGTCGACCGGGCCGATATAAGAAAAGCCCAGCTCTTCGAACAAGGTGCCGCCGACCGTGATGCCCTTCAACATCTCCTTGGCGCGGCGGGCACCCTCCTGCATGCTTTCAGGCAGCAGGCCCACGGCGCCCTTGGCGACCGATTTCAGTTCCTGGAAGGGGCCGCCGGTATAAAGCCGGGTCAGGTAGGACGACATTGCGCCGACTGGTGGCGCGATCGACATCTCGTTGTCGTTCAGGATCACGAACAGCCGCTTTCCCAGATCGCCGGCGTTGTTCAGCGCCTCATAGGCCATGCCGGCGCTCATCGCACCGTCGCCGATCACCGCGACCGCGTCGCCGGGATCGCCGCCCAGTTCGCGGGCCATCGCGAAGCCCAAAGCCGCGCTGATCGAGGTCGAGCTATGCCCCGCCCCGAACGGATCATAAGGGCTCTCGGCGCGCTTGGTGAAACCCGCCAGCCCGCCGCCCATCCGCAGCGTCCGGATGCGGTCGCGGCGTCCGGTCAGGATCTTGTGGGGATAACACTGATGGCCGACATCCCAGATGATCTTGTCGCGCGGCGTATCGAAGACGGCATGCAGCGCGACGGTCAGTTCGACGACCCCCAGACCCGCGCCTAGATGCCCGCCTGTCACGCTGACGGCGCTGATCGTCTCGGCTCGCAGCTCTCGCGCAAGCTGGTTCAGCTCTCGGTCGCTCAGGGACTTGAGGTCCGAGGGCAGTTTGACGCGATCAAGGATCTGCGTTTCCGAGGGCGGGTGGAAATCTGTCATGGCTTGCCCTTCGTCGGGTCGGGGGCGGCTGAAGGCGGTTGCCTAATTGTCGCGGTCGATAACGAAACGCGCCAGCGCGCGCAAGTTTCCGGCGGCCTCGCCGTAGGGCTCCAGCGCGGCCTCTGCCTCTGCCACCAAGGCTTCAGCCCGCGTGCGGGCGCCGTCGAGCCCAAGGTGGGACACGAAGGTGGCCTTGCCGGCGGCGTCGTCCTTGCCGACGCGCTTGCCCGTCTCTGCCTCGTCGCCGGTCACGTCCAGCATGTCGTCGGCGATCTGGAAGGCGAGGCCGAGCGCGTTAGCATAATCCCGCAATGGCGTCGGATCGGCGCCGGCGATCAGCGGACCCGCGGATGCCGAGAAGGTGATCAGTGCACCGGTCTTGGCACCCTGCAGACGAGTGATTGCCTTGAGGCCCAGGGGCTCGGCAGCCGTTTCGGCCGCGATGTCGAGCGACTGGCCCCAGACCATGCCGCTCGCACCCGCCGCATGAGACAATGCGGCGATCAGCGAAAGGCGCGCAGCTTCCGAGCCGATCGTCTCATCGGTCAGCAGGCCGAACGCCAGCGTCTGGAGCGCGTCGCCCGCCAAGATGGCCGTCGCTTCGGACCACTGGACATGGCAGGTGGGCATGCCACGGCGCAGGTCGTCGTCGTCCATCGCGGGCAGATCGTCATGGACCAGGCTGTAGGCATGAAGCGCCTCGACCGCCGCCGCGACGGGCAGCGCCGCATTGTCCGCGATCCCGTGCAGCCGAGCGGATTCCATCACCAGAAATGCTCGAATGCGTTTGCCGCCGATGCAGGCATAGCGCATCGCGTCGCGCAGTTCGCCCTCGGGCAGCGCCGCCAGCGCACCGTCCAGCGCGGTCGCGACCTGCGCCTTTACCTCGTCGAGTCGGTCCAGCATCCTGGGCTACAGGCCATCCGCCGGCACGGTGCCGGTCGGCTCGCCGTTGCTGCCGAGCGTGATCTTCTCTACCCGCTCCTCGGCCTCGCGCAGGCGCTTCTCGCAATGCTTGCGCAACAGGGCGCCCCGCTCATAAAGCGCGATGGATTCCTCCAGCGACGCCTCGCCGGTCTCCAGCTTGCCGACGGTCGCCTCCAGTTCCTTCATCGCGTCCTCGAAGGACATTGCCGGATCGATCTCGCTCATCCTTCGGCCTCCATCAGGACTTCGACATGCGCGCGGGCCGACCGGCCGAGCGCGGCGAGATCGTAGCCACCCTCGAGACACGACACCACGGGCACGGACAGATCCGCTGCCGCGTTGCAGATCGCGCGGGTGATGGCGACGAAGTCGGTTTCATCCCACATCAGGTTCGCCAGTGGATCGTCCTCATGCGCGTCGAAGCCCGCCGAGACGATGATCAGCTGCGGCTTGAAATCTGCCATCCGCTTGAGGATCAGGTCCCATTCGGCGCGTGCCGTCGCGCCGTCAGAGCCGGGGCGAAGCGGAACGTTCATGATCTGGCCATGCGCACCTTTTTCGCTGGGCGCGCCACTGCCCGGATATAGCGGCATCTGATGGGACGAGGTGAAGAAGACGCGTCCCTCGTCCCACAGCAGATCTTGTGTGCCGTTGCCGTGGTGGACGTCGAAGTCCAGCACCGCGACCCGTTCGAGCCCGTGATCGTCCAATGCCCGCTTCGCGGCAATTGCAACGGTCCCGAACAGGCAGAAGCCCATCGGCGTTTCCGTCTCGGCGTGGTGGCCGGGCGGGCGCATGGCCACGAAGGCGGTCTTGGCCTCGCCAGCCAGAACCGCGTCGACCGCTGCACAGGCACCGCCGACGCACCGCAGGGCGGCGTTCAGGGATCCGGGCGACAGATGCGTGTCGCTGTCCAGCATCGCCCAGCCGTCGTTGGGAATGTTGCTGCGGATGCGGTCGAGATAGCGCTGCGGATGGCAGCGCAGGATTTCGGCATCGGCGGGAATGGGCGCCTCGCGCCGGTCGAGGTCTAGATCCGCCAGCGCATCGATCACCGCCTTGTAGCGGGCGACCTGTTCCGGGTGACCTGGGGGCGTCACATGCGCGGCGCCGTCGGTATGGGTGTATAGCAACGTCATGGGTGCCACGTTATGTCCCGCGACTGGCGGCGGCAAGGTGCGTCGGGGTAGGGCGCCGTTTCAGCAGGGCGGCTCTTGCATCAGCGCAGCCACTGTGTCCTCCACGTGGTCCGCCGCCGCCAGCCGCACGTCATCGGGCTTGTTCTGCGACAGCTTCCAGGTGCCCTGAACATCCTCGACCACAAGACGGAAGGGCAGGATCATCCGCAGCATCCGGTCCAGAACCTCCGGCGTCATCTTGGCGGTCTTCCAGATCGGCTTCGGGGCCAGTTCGGCCTCGAAATGATCGGAGAGGCGGTCAAGGTGATCGCGCAAGGTCTCGAGCGGCAGCGGCTCCAGCCGTCCGCGCAGATGGACGGCGATGTAGTTCCAGGTCGGGACCTGATCGGGCACGCCGTACCAGTCGGGCGAGATATAGGCGTCCACTCCGCTGACAGCAAGCAAGGCTGGTGCAGGGGCTGCACGGCAGATCGGATTCGATCGCGCGAGGTGCAGTTCGATCCCGTCATCGCCAGCCACGAACGGCACATGCGCCGCCAGTGGCCAGGGATCGCCCGGCACGGTCAGCATGCCGAAGCCGATCCGCTGGGCGAAGGCCAGGTTCTGTTCACGCGTGGCTTTGCGAAAGGCGGGGTTGGGGTGCATCAGGCGGCGAGTCGCTGACCGTCGTGACCGGTGATGATCACATCGAGAAGCGTGCCTTCGGGCTGATCGGTGTCGAAGGTGACTTCGGTGAAATCCTCGCAACGCGCGAGCCTTGGGCCTTCGGTCAGCACCCGCCGCGATTGACCGGACTGCGCGTCCAGATGGCGGCGCAGCGCGGCATCGCCCGCCTCGCGCAGGCGGGCGGCACGGTCGCGGATGGCTGGGCCGCGCACTGCGGGCATCCGTGCGGCGGGCGTGCCCTTGCGGGCCGAGTAGGGAAAGACATGCAGGAACGTCAGGCCGCAATCCTGAACCAGGCGCACCGAGTTCTGGAACATCGCCTCGGTCTCCGTCGGGAACCCCGCGATGATGTCGGCGCCGAACACGATGGCGGGACGCAGTCGGCGCGCATCTTCGCAGAACCGGATCGCATCGTCGCGCAGGTGGCGGCGCTTCATGCGCTTCAGGATCATGTCGTCGCCCGCCTGCAGCGAGAGGTGCAGATGCGGCATCAGACGCGGTTCGGTCGCGATGGCCAGCATCAGGTTCTCGTCCGCCTCGATCGAATCGATGCTGCTGATGCGCAGCCGCGGCAGATCCGGAACCAGCCGGAGGATGCGCATGACCAGATCGCCAAGACGGGGTTCGCCGGGAAGGTCCGCACCCCATGAGGTCAGATCGACCCCGGTCAGCACGACCTCGTTGAAGCCCCGATCACGCAGGCGCTTGATCTGCTCGACCACGACACCCGCGGGCACGCTGCGCGAATTGCCGCGACCAAAGGGGATGATGCAGAAGGTGCAGCGATGGTCGCACCCGTTCTGGACCTGAACATAGGCGCGGTGGCGGCCGAACCCGTCGATCAGATGGCCCGCCGTCTCGCGTACGGACATGATGTCGTCGACCTGGACCTTTTCCGTTTCACCGATGAAGTCCGCGCCGCGCAAGCCGCTCCAGGTTTCGGGCAGCATCTTTTCATGGTTGCCGATGACGCGGGTCACTTCGGGCATGGCGGCGAAGGTCTCGGGCTCGGTCTGCGCCGCGCAGCCGGTGACGATGACCGGCGCACCGGGGTTTTCGCGCGACAGGCGGCGGATTTCCTGCCGTGCCTTGCGCACGGCCTCTGCCGTCACGGCGCAGGTGTTCACGACGACCGCGCGCGGCAGGCCGGCGGCTTCCGCCATTTCGCGCATCGCCTCGGTTTCGTAGGCATTAAGCCGGCAGCCAAGGGTCGAGAAGATCGGCGCCTCACCCATGCCAGACACCATCGAAGACATTGGCGGTCGGGCCTTCCATCCAGACGCCGTCCTCGCGCCAGTCGATCTTCAATTGCCCGCCCGGTACGTTGACACTGACCTGCCGACCCGTCAGGCCGCGACGCGCCGCAGCCACTGCCGCCGCGCAGGAGCAGGAGCCAGAGGCAAGCGTCGCCCCCGTTCCGCGTTCCCAGATCCTCAGCATGATTTCATCCCGCGAGATGACTTGGACGACTTCGACATTGGTGCGCTCGGGGTAGAGTGGATGGTGCTCGTGGGTCGGACCAAAGCGTTCCAGTTCGATCGCGGCGGCGTCGTCCACGAAGAAGGTGATGTGCGGATTGCCCATTCCGGTCGCCACCGGATCGCCCTCGATCGGCAGGTGGTCCACGTCCACCGCATGCGCCAGCGGGATCGCCCGCCAGTCCAGCACCGGCTGGCCCATGTTCACGCGCGTCAGGCCATCGCCGGCATCCTCGGCGGCAAGGACCGCATGTTCGGTCTGAAGCCTCAGCGCGGTCGCGCCGGTTTCATCCATCAGATGTCGTGCGATGCAGCGTGTCGCGTTGCCGCAGGCGGCACTGCGGCTGCCGTCCGCGTTCCAGAAAATCAGGCGCGCATCGGTATTCTTGCCGGGCAGGATCGCCGCCATCTGGTCGAAACCGACGCCCCGATTGCGGTCGGCGATACGCATGACAGTCTCGGGCGCCGGCAGCTCGCCGCCGCCGCGCAGGTCCAGCACCACGAAGTCGTTGCCGAGCCCGTGCATCTTCATGAAATGCAGGCCGGCCGGGGAATCCATCGTCATGGCGCGCGATATAGTCCCATCCCTGCGATCACGCCAGTGCTGGCGATTTTTCCGCTTGACCCACCGGGATGACCCCCCTAGAGAGCCCCCTGCGTGGGCCCATAGCTCAGTTGGTAGAGCAACTGACTTTTAATCAGTGGGTCACAGGTTCGAATCCTGTTGGGCTCACCATTTCATTCAAATTTGCAAGACATTGCGGCAGCTTCCTGCCGCACCGCCTCATGGCCGTCGGGTTTGATTCATACCTCGACGGCGACCTTGCCGATCGGCTTGGAACAGCAGGCGAGGATGAATCCGTCCTCGATGTCGTCGTCCGAAATGCCGCCGCTGTGGACCATCAGAACCTGGCCTTCCAGCTTGCGAATGCGGCATGTCCCGCACACCCCGAACGTGCAACCCGACGGGATCACGATGCCTGATGCCCGGGCGACCGCGAGGATCGTGTCGGTCTCGGCGCAGATTGCGGTCTTGCCGGATTTGGCGAAGGCGACCTCGGCCTCGCTTGCGGCATCGGGCACCAGATCTTCGGGCACGACCTGTTCGGCCACCGTCTCCACCGGCTTTTCGAAGCTTTCCTGATGGTAACGGTCCATGTCGTAGCCAAGCGCGATCAGCATCTCGCGTACGGCCGCCATGAATGGCTCGGGACCGCAGCAATAGACCTCGCGGTCCAGGTAATCGCTGGCGATCAGGCCCAGCATCACCTGGTTCAGCCGGCCGCGAAAGCCGGTCCACACGCGGTAGGGATCGTCTTCCTCCACGATGAACGACAGCTTGATCGACGGCACGCGCGACGCCATCTGTTCCAACCGCTGCCGGGCGATGATCTCGGAAGGGCGGCGGGCACAGTTGATGAAGTTGACGTCGATCTCGGTGCCGCGGTCGTAGAGATAGGTGGTCATCGCCAGCGACGGCGTGACCCCGGACCCGGCCGAGATGAACAGATATTTCTTCCGCTCGCGCACCGGCAGCGTGAAGATCCCCGCCGGGCCGCTGGCCTTCAGCCGCATCCCCGGTTTCAGGTTGTCCATCATCCAGCGCGTGCCGATGCTGTCACCCTGCGCCTTCGCGGTGATCGATATTCCCAAGGGGCGCGACGGTGAGGACGAGATCGTGTAGGTCCGCCAGACCGTCCCGCCCGGCACCGGCAGTTCCAACGTCAGGAACTGCCCCGGCTTGTGGCGAAAGAGCGCCCCCGAAGGCGAAACGAAGCTGAAGGTCGCGACATCGGGCGCCTCGGGCACGATGGCGCAGCATTCCAGCGGCTCGTCGTCGCGCCAGATGGCGATATCGTCGGGTGCGCTGAGATCCATGTGTTGCGCCATCGGATCATTCCGCCGCGATCGCGGCCCGACCGGTGATCGAATCCACCATCGCCTGTGCATACCAGTCGACGAACTGGATCACGCCGCCTTCATGGATCTCGGAATAGGGGCCGGGCGCGTAGGCCGGTGTCTGAATGCCGCGCTGGTTGTTCTCGACCACCTCTCGGTCTTCATCGTTCGTCGCGACCCAGACCTCGGACAGACGAGTGACGTCGTAATCGACGCCCTCGACCGCATCCTTGTGGACCAGCCAGGTGGTGCGCATCTCGGTTCGGGTCGTGTCGAGCGGCGTCATCCGGAACAGCGTGACGTGGTCGGACAGGAAATGGTTCCAGGTACCTGGATACTTGAACTTCAGAAGGGTGCCTGCGTCCTTGAAAGGGATCGAGGAATTTGGTTTTGCCACCGCTGCCTTGCCGTCCATCGTGTAGCTTTCGGCGCCGTCCAGCAGCGGCGTGCGCATCAGCCGCCAGTCGCCGCGATCGGCGATCACGAAGGCGCCGGGCGCTCCGGCCCTTTCACAGCGCTCGACATGGCGACGGACCTCTTCGCTGACGTCGCCGTCCGGGCCGTTGGCAGCCGCACGCGGGTCTTCCGGAAAGGTCCGGCACAACGATGGGTGGTTGCCCGCGCAATGATAGCATTCGCGGTTGTTTTCCCAGACGAGCTTCCAGTTGCCGTTCTCGACGATCGTGCTTTCGAAGGCGATCTTCGAGTTCTCCAGATCGTGCGGTGCCAGATATCGCGCGACGGTCGCCGCGAATTCCTCGAAGTCCGGCGCCTGATCGGCGACGCAGATATAGACCATGCCGGAGGCATTGCGGCAGTGGACCGGCTTCAGCCCATGTGCCTTGGGATCGAAGTCCGGCCCCATGTCGCGCGCCCAAAGCAGCTTGCCGTCCAGGTCGTAGGTCCATTGGTGATAGGGGCAGACCAGCTTCGGGTTGCGGCCCTTGCTCGACTTGCACAGGACCGAGCCGCGATGCCGGCAGGTGTTGTGGAAGGCCCGGATCTCGCGGTCGGCACCGCGAACGATGACGACGGAATAGACGCCGATCTGGTGGACGACGTAGTCGCCGGTCTTGGGGATTTCGCACGATGGGATCGCGAACAGCCAGTCACGATACCAGATCCGATCCATGTCGATCTGAAAGATGTCGGGATCGCAATAGAATTCCTGTGCCAGCGAATGCGCGGGCTTGCGCCGCATCAGCATCGAGAGGACGTCGGGTTCGCGCAGCATGGGACTTCCTTTGTCGCATTCGGCCGACCATCGGCCGCGTCGTCGGCTCTACTTCGCCGCGAAATGGACGCTATCGCTAGGCTGCGGGCGACCTCGCACGTTCCGAACGCGACCTCATGCTGCGTCGCAGCGCGTGTCAGCCGCCTGGCAGGAAGGCAAGACGATAGCTGACCGCTTCGGCAAGGTGCGGGGCGCGGATATCAGCCTCTCCCGCCAGGTCGGCGATCGTGCGCGCCGTGCGCAGAATGCGGTGATAGCCACGTGCGCTGAGGCCTAGTTTCTCGGACGCCTTCAGGATCAGCGCGCGGCCTTCCGCGTCGGGCTTAGCGATCTGGTCCAGCAGCGCGCCGCTGGCCTCGGCATTGACCCGAACGGCAGGATGATCGGCGAAACGGCGGGTCTGGATTGCGCGCGCCGCGGCGACACGGGCGGCCACGGTCGCCGACGTCTCACCGGCATTCGGTGTGTCTAGGTCGAGGAAGCTGACCGCCGGCACCTCGATCCGAAGATCGAACCGGTCCATCAACGGCCCGGATATGCGGCCGAGGTAATCCTCGCCGCAGACGGGCGCCTTGTTGCAGGCGCGCGCAGGGTCCGCCAGATGCCCGCAGCGGCAGGGGTTGGCGGCGGCGCAGAGCAGGAACCGACACGGATAGCGCACGTGGGCGTTCGCCCTTGCGACGACAACCTCGCCCGTCTCGATCGGCTGGCGCAGCGTTTCCAGCACCTGCCGCGAAAATTCGGGAAACTCGTCCATGAACAGGACGCCGTTATGGGCAAGGCTCACCTGACCCGGCTTCGCGCCGCGCCCGCCGCCCACGATCGCGGCCATCGACGCCGTGTGATGCGGAAAGCAATAGGGCGGCTGGCGCGAGATGCCTTCGGTCCCCAGCGTGCCGGCCAGCGAGTGGATCATCGAGGTTTCGAGCGCTTCCATCGCACCCAGGGGCGGCATCAGCCCTGGCAGGCAAGCGGCCATCATCGACTTGCCGGCGCCGGGCGGGCCGACCATCAGCAGGTGATGGCGACCGGCGGCAGCGATCTCCAGCGCGCGCTTGGCGCGTTCCTGCCCTTTGACGGCAGAAAGGCAGGTCACCGGTGCCGGGGCCTCTGCCATACCGGGCGACGCACGCGCGATCGGCGCGCGATCGGTGAGGTGATCGACAGCTTCGCGCAGCGTCGCTGGGGAGAGGACGGGGACCGATTCGACCCAGGCCGCCTCGGGTCCGCAGTGTTTCGGGCAGATCAGCGCACGGTCTTCCTCGGACGCGGCCATTGCGGCGGGCAGGGCCCCCGCGACGGGCACCAGGCGACCATCCAGCGCCAACTCGCCCAGACAGACGCAGCGCGCCAGTTCGTCGGCCGGGATGATTTCCAGCGCGGCCAGCACGGCAAGTGCGATGGGCAGGTCGAAATGCGAGCCTTCCTTCGGCAGGTCGGCGGGCGACAGGTTCACCGTCAGGCGTTTGTTTGGCAGCGCGATCGCCATCGCCCCGAAGGCCGAGCGGACCCGCTCTCGCGCCTCGCTGACTGCCTTGTCGGGCAGGCCCACAATGCCGAAGCCGGGAATGCCGGGCGCGACCGAGCATTGAACCTCGACCAGGCGCGCCTCCACGCCCTCGAAGGCCACCGAATAGGCTATCGCGACCATCACACCCCCGTTTGGCAAAATGGTTAACGCGCCCGGCTTAAGGAAAGGTTAACGCGCGCCCGCGGCGTGGCCCGGCTTCCTTGCCGCTGGGGCGGTCGCGGTCTATCTGTCTGACAGGCATCATGCGGAGGCTGCCGATGGACGGACGGCGCATTCTTCTGATCGTGGGCGGCGGCATCGCGGCCTACAAGATCCCGGCGCTGGTCCGGTTGATGCGGGCCGAGAATCTGTCGGTCACGCCGGTCCTGACTCATGGCGGCGCGCAGTTCGTCACGGCGATGACGCTGTCCGTGCTGGCGGGCGAAACCACCCAGGACGATCTGTGGGATGCCAGCCGAGAGGCCGAGATCGGCCATATCCGCCTGACCCGCGATGCCGATCTGGTGGTGGTGGCGCCCGCGACGGCGGACCTGCTGGCCAAGATGGCGCACGGGCTGGCGGACGATCTGGCCTCGACCCTGCTGTTGGCATCGAACAAGCAGGTTCTGGTCGCGCCCGCGATGAATGTCCGGATGTGGAACCACCCGGCGACACGGCGGAACCTGGACCTGCTCCGCCGCGACGGTATCATGGCGGTCGGGCCGGACACCGGTGACATGGCCTGCGGCGAATACGGCGCGGGGCGCATGGCCGAACCCGAGGCGATCATGGCCGCGATTGGCGCCGCGCTGGATGCGCCCGCGCCGCTGCGGCTGTTGCCAGAGGCGCAGGTGGTGCCGGGCAAGGGCGCAGCGCCCGGTCCGCTGGACGGACGTCATGTCATCGTCACCTCGGGACCGACCCACGAACCGATCGACCCCGTCCGCTATATCGCCAATCGCTCTTCGGGTGCACAGGGCAGCGCCATTGCCGCGGCCTTGCGAGACCTGGGCGCGCGGGTCAGCTTCGTGACCGGACCCGCGACGGTGCCCCCTCCGTCGGAGGTCGATGTCATCGGCGTCGAAACCGCAGAAGAGATGCGCCGCGCGGTAGCCGGCGCTCTGCCCGCAGACGCAGCGGTGATGGCTGCCGCGGTCGCGGACTGGCGGGTGAAGAACGCGAGCAGCTCGAAGATCAAGAAGGACGGGTCCGGCACTTTTCCGGCGCTGGACTTTGCCGAGAACCCGGACATCCTTGCCTGGATCTCGGGCCGGGGGGCATCGCGACCGGGTCTGGTCGTCGGTTTCGCGGCCGAGACGGACGACGTCGTGGCCCACGCCACGGCCAAGCGAAAGCGCAAGGGCTGCGACTGGATCGTGGCAAACGACGTCAGTCCCGAAACCGGGATCATGGGCGGGACCGAAAACGCCGTCGTGCTGATCACCGACGAGGGCGCAGAGCCTTGGCCACGGATGGGGAAGGATGCCGTCGCCCGTGAACTGGCCCGTCGTATCGCCGACCGGATCGGGGGCGAATGATGCGCGCCTATCTGGACTGGAACGCGACCACGCCGCTGCGCGCCGAGGTGAAGGCCGCCATGATCGAAGCGATGGAGATCGGCGGCAACCCGTCATCGGTCCATGCCGAAGGCCGCGTGGCGAAGATGGCGCTTGAGCGTGCCCGCGAGGATGTCGCGGTCGCGCTTGGCGCAGAAGGCGCGGACGTGGTCTTCACCTCGGGCACAACGGAAGCCGCGGCGATGGTGCTTGCGGGCAAGGGCATCGCCTGCGCACCGGTCGAGCACAGCGCGATCAAGGTCTGGTGCGACCCGGCGCTGTCGGTCGATCGTGATGGGATCATCGGTGTGCCCGACCCGTCGCGCGCCAGCGTGCAACTGGCCAATAATGAGACCGGGGTGATGCAGGATCTGCCCGAGGGTCTGGCCAGCAGCGATCTGACCCAGGCATTCGGCAAGGTCCCGATGGCGTTCAACTGGCTGGGCGTGACGGCGGGTTTCGTCAGCGCTCACAAGCTGGGTGGGCCAAAGGGCGTCGGCGCGCTGATCCTGCGCAAGGGGACCGATGTCGAAGCGCTCATCCGCGGTGGCGGTCAGGAGCAGGGGCGCCGTGCGGGGACGGAAAACCTGATCGGCATCGCAGGCTTTGCGGCGGCCGCCAAGGCGGCGCAGGCTGATCTGGACTTCGGTGTCTGGGACGAAGTGGCGGCCCGCCGTGATGCGCTGGAAGCCCGGCTTCTGGCTGCGGCGCCGGATGCCGTTATCGCGGGGGCGGGGGTCCGCCGCTTGCCCAACACCACCTGCATCCTTACATCGGGGTGGAAGGGCGAGACGCAGGTCATGCAGATGGATCTGGCGGGTTTCGCCGTGTCGGCAGGCTCGGCCTGTTCGTCGGGCAAGGTCAGGGCCAGCGGGGCCTTGCAGGCGATGGGTTTCGACGATGCGACGGCCAGTGGCGCCATCCGCATCTCGATCTCTCCGGCCGTCACGGAAGATCAGGTGAACCGGTTTGCGGATGCCTGGGAAAGCGCGTATTCACGCTGGCGCGAACGCAATGGCTGAGCGAAACGCTGGGATGGCGGAGAGCGAGGCCGGAGGAAGGTGAGATCATGACCGAGACCGTCGATCTGGAAGTGCGCGAAGGTGTCGACCGCGAGACGGTCGAGACCGTGCAGAACATGGGGTCCTACAAGTATGGCTGGGACACCGAGATCGAGATGGACTATGCGCCCAAGGGCGTGAACGAGGACATCGTCCGCCTGATTTCGGAGAAGAATGGCGAACCGGAATGGATGACCGAGTGGCGGTTGGAAGCCTTCCGCCGCTGGAAGACCATGGAAGAACCGCGCTGGGCGATGCTGAACTATCCGGTCATCGATTATCAGGACCAGTATTATTACGCCCGCCCGAAAAGCATGGAAGTGAAGCCGAAGTCGCTGGACGAGGTCGATCCCAAGTTGCTGGCGACCTATGAAAAGCTGGGCATCCCGCTGAAGGAGCAGATGATCCTTGCAGGCGTCGAAGGGGCCGATGCCGCACCGGCCGACGGCCGGAAGGTGGCCGTGGACGCAGTCTTCGACAGCGTTTCCGTCGGCACGACCTTCAAAGACGAGCTGGCCAAGGCTGGCGTCATCTTCTGCTCGATCTCGGAAGCGATCCGCGAGCATCCCGAGCTGGTGAAGAAATACCTCGGCTCTGTGGTGCCGCAATCGGACAACTTCTTCGCAACGCTGAACAGCGCCGTCTTTTCGGATGGCTCTTTCGTCTACGTCCCGCCGGGCGTTCGTTGCCCGATGGAGCTTTCGACCTATTTCCGGATCAATGCCGAGAATACCGGTCAGTTCGAGCGGACGCTGATCATCGCCGACAAGGGCAGCTATGTCAGCTATCTGGAAGGTTGCACCGCGCCGCAGCGCGATACCAACCAGCTGCACGCTGCCGTCGTCGAGATCGTGGTGCTGGAAGATGCCGAGGTGAAGTACTCGACCGTCCAGAACTGGTTCCCGGGCGACGAGAACGGCAAGGGCGGCATCTACAACTTCGTCACCAAGCGTGCCGATTGCCGAGAGGCGCGGGCGAAGGTGATGTGGACGCAGGTGGAAACGGGTTCCGCGATCACGTGGAAATACCCGTCCTGCATCCTTCGTGGCGACGAAAGCCAGGGCGAATTCTATTCGATCGCCATCGCCAACAACATGCAGCAGGCGGACACCGGTACCAAGATGATCCATCTTGGCAAGGACACCCGTTCGCGCATCGTGTCGAAGGGGATTTCGGCCGGAAAGGCGCAGAACACGTATCGTGGTCTGGTGACGATGCACCCGCGCGCCAAAAACAGCCGCAACTACACCCAGTGCGACAGCCTGCTGATCGGGTCGGAATGCGGGGCTCACACCGTCCCCTATATCGAGGTCAAGAACACCTCGAGCCGGGTCGAGCATGAGGCGACGACCAGCAAGGTCGACGACGACCAGCTGTTCTACTGCCGCTCGCGCGGGATGGATGAAGAGGAGGCGGTCGCACTGGTCGTGAACGGCTTCTGCCGCGAGGTGCTTCAGGCGCTGCCGATGGAATTCGCGATGGAGGCGCAGTCGCTGGTCGCCATCTCGTTGGAAGGCTCCGTCGGCTGATCTGCCGCCATAATTGAAATGACGACGGTGCCCGCTGCGGCACCGCAGCCACCGTCCGATGAGGAAAACATGCTCAAGATCGACAATCTGCACGTGAAGCTGGAAGACGAGGACAAGCAGATCCTGAAAGGGGTCACGCTTGAGGTTCCGGCGGGCGAGGTCCACGCCATCATGGGTCCGAACGGCTCGGGAAAGTCGACCCTGTCCTATGTCCTGTCGGGCCGCGACGGTTACGAGGTGACCGACGGAACCGCCAGCCTCGACGGCGAGGATCTGCTGGACATGGAACCCGAGGAGCGTGCGGCCGCAGGCCTGTTCCTGGCTTTCCAGTATCCGGTCGAAATTCCAGGCGTCGGCAACATGACCTTCCTGCGCACCGCGCTGAACGCTCAGCGCAAGGCGAAGGGGCTGGATGAGGTGTCGGCGGGCGATTTCCTCAAGCTGATCCGCGAAAAGGCCAAGGATCTGAAGATCGACGCCGACATGTTGAAGCGTCCGGTCAATGTGGGCTTTTCGGGCGGCGAGAAGAAGCGCAACGAGATCCTGCAGATGGCCATGCTGGAACCACGCATGTGCATCATGGACGAGACCGACTCGGGCCTCGACGTCGATGCGATGCGGCTTGTTTCCGACGGCGTGAACGCGCTGCGCAGTGAAGGGCGCAGTTTCCTTGTCATCACCCACTATCAGCGCCTGCTGAACCACATTCAGCCCGATGTCGTCCACATCATGTCGAATGGGCGTATCGTGAAGTCGGGTGGCCCCGAGCTTGCGCTGCAGGTCGAAGAAGAAGGCTACGGCGACCTCGTGGAGGCCGGCTGATGTCGGATGTCGCCGTCAAGCAAAAGGACCTGACGCCGCAGGTCAGCGGAGCACCGAAACCTGCCAACGCGCTCGATGCGCGTCTGGATGCGTTGGACCTGCCGGAAGGCGGTTTCACCGCTGCGGCGCGATCGGATGCCCTGTCGCGTCTGCGTGACACCGGGTTGCCGGGACCGCGCGACGAATACTGGCGTTACACCGATCCGAAGGCGTTCAACGCCCCGAACCCACAGCCGATCCCGGTTGAGGACAAGGCGCCGGATTCCCCGCTGTTCGCTGATCTCGACCGACTGTTGCTGGTCTTCGTCGATGGCCGTTTCGACGCCGCAGCATCAAGCGACCTGACCTTGGACGGCTCAGAAATCTCGATTCTGTCGAACGCCGAAGGCGACGCGAACCATTGGGCGAAGGACCTCTATGGTAAGCTGGAGGCGGCAGGCCAGAACCCGGTCAGCCGTCCTTTCGCCGCGCTGAATACGGTCGCGGCTACAGAAGGGGTGCTGATCCGCGTTACCGGAACCGTCTCGAAGCCGGTTCATATCCTGCACCGGCGCGAGGCCCAGGATGCCGACGTGAACTGGCACCATGTCATCCGGTTGGAAGAGGGTGCCGAATTGACGTTGCTGGAAACCGGCATGGTCGGTGCGCGCAGCAACGGCGTGATCGAGGCCGATCTGGCGCCCGAAGCGAAATTGCACCACATCGCGGCGAAGCGCGCCGGGCACCAGACCGTCGGTACCACAGCGATCTTTGCCAGGGTGGACCGCGAGGCGCAGTTCCGCAGCTTCACGCTGTCGGTCAACGGCACGATGATGCGCAACGAAGGCGTGATCGAGTTCGTGGGCGACGACGCGCTTGGCCACATCGCAGCCGCCGTCCTTGGTGATGGTGACACCGGCCCCTTCCATCACGACGACACCGTCTTCATCACCCATGGCGCCGAGCGTTGCGAAAGCCGGCAGGTATTCAAGAAGGTGCTGAAGAACGGTGCGAAGGGCGTGTTCCAAGGCAAGATCCTGGTCAAACCCGGCGCGCAGAAGACCGATGGGTACCAGATCAGCCAGGCGTTGTTGCTGGATGAGGACAGCCAGTTCCTCGCCAAGCCCGAGCTTGAGATCTATGCCGACGATGTCGTCTGCTCGCACGGCTCGACCACCGGAGCGATCGACGAGACGGCCCTGTTCTATCTTCGCTCGCGCGGCGTGCCCTATGATCGGGCGATCGTCCTTCTGGTCCTTTCATTCCTCGCCGATGCGCTGGAAGAGGTGGCTGATGAAGGCTTGCGCGGCGAGATCAATGATCGGCTGGAAGCATGGCTGACCCGGCGCGCCGGCAAACGGGGGTGAGCGCGACGTCCGCCGCGGCCATGTCCCCGCCTCAGGGGATCGTTCCGCGTGTCCTGCAAAGCTGGTGGGCGCCGCGCCGCGTCGTCCGTAGCCTAGCCGACATGCCAGAGCGGGTGTTGGTTGTGATCCTGCTGCTTGCCATGCTGATCTTCCTTGTCGCGCAGGCGCCGGGACATGCGCGCGCAGCCGCGCTGGACCCGTCGGTCCCTATGGGGGCGCGGATGGGCGGCTCGGTCATGGCCGTGCTGTTCATGATGCCGCTGGTGGCTTACGCGGTCGCGGCCCTCAGTTCCGGTTTGATGCGGCTTGTCCGTCGTCCGATCGACCCGCGCCATTCACGGCTGGCGCTGTTCTGGGCGCTGCTGGCGATCGCGCCGGCGATGCTGCTGTCCGGGCTGGTCGAGGGGCTGATCGGTCCCGGTGCCGCCCTGACCTTGACGCGCGCGATCGCGGGTCTGGGATTTTGTCTGATCTGGGGCGCGGGCCTGTCCGCGTTGAGTGCGAATGACCGCTGAGACGCTCCCGTCACTGATAATGCTGACGCTCCGCAGCCCGGCCGAGGCTGCGCGCGCGCTGATAGCGCGCAATCTGCCGATGAACACGCGCTGGATGGCCCTGATCGTGGCCGTATCCCTGTCCGCCCTGATGAACTGGGTGCTGACCCGGATGCTGGCGCCCGAGGTTTCGCCAGAGGCTGCGGCTGCGTCGCCGATGATGACCCTGTCCAGTCAGCCGCTGTTGCTGGCCGCGATGCAGTTCGGCGCCGTGGTGACGACTGCCGCCTTGATGGACGGCGTGGGCCGGGTCTTCGGCGGGCGCGGTAATTTCGCTGATGCCCTGCTGCTGGTGACCTGGATCGAGGTCATGTTGTTGGTGGTCCAGATTCTGCAGGTCGTGTTCCTGATGATCCTGCCGCCGCTGGCCGCGCTGATGGGTCTGATCGCGCTGGTCCTGTTCGTGGGTCTGACCGTGATTTTCACCAAGACGCTTCATGGTTTCGAAAGCACGCTGAAGGTCGTCTTTGGCGTGCTGATGACGGCCATCGCGGCAGTCTTTGTGCTGTCCTTCATCGCCGCGGCCTTCGGCGTCTTGCCGGGTATGCCGAACGGCGCCATGCCGGGGGCACCGCAGCCATGAGTCTTGACGTCTCAGCGATCCGCGCCGATTTCCCGATCCTCTCGCGTGAGGTGAACGGCAAGGCGCTGGTCTATCTGGATAACGGTGCCAGCGCGCAAAAGCCGCGACAGGTGATCGACGCGATCACCAAGGCCTATGAGGGTGAATACGCCAACGTCCATCGCGGGCTGCACTTCCTGTCCAATCTGGCGACCGACAATTACGAACGCGTCCGCGCGATCATCGCCCGATTTCTGAACGCCCCGCACGAGGATGAGGTGATTTTCACCTCTGGCTCGACCGAGGCGATCAACCTCATCAGCTATGGCTGGGCCGGACCGCGCCTGCAGGCGGGCGATGAAATCGTACTGTCGGTGCTGGAGCATCACGCCAACATCGTGCCGTGGAACTTCCTGCGCGAGCGGCAGGGCGTCGTCCTGCGGTGGGTGGAGCCGGACCCCGATGGCTCTCTGCCGGCCCGCAAGGTGCTGGACGCGGTCGGTGACAAGACGAAGCTGATCGCGATCACCCACATGTCGAACGTGACCGGCACCGTGGTCGATGTTGCCGCGATCGCCGCGGGGACGGACGTGCCCGTGCTGGTCGATGGCAGCCAGGCAGCGGTCCACATGCCGGTGGACCTGTCCTCGCTTGGCGTCGACTTCTACTGTATCACGGGCCACAAGCTTTACGGCCCGTCGGGGTCGGGCGCCGTCTGGATCAGCCGTGACCGGCAAGCGGAAATGCGGCCCTTCATCGGCGGCGGAGACATGATCCGGACGGTGACGCGGGACGCCGTGACATACGCCGACCCGCCGCTGAAATTCGAGGCGGGAACACCGGGTATCGTCAATCAGATCGGCCTTGGCGTCGCGCTGGAATACATGATGGACCTGGGAATGGAAAATATCGCCGCGCATGAGCGTGCATTGCGCGACCGTGCGCGCGAACGGCTGCGCGAACTGAACTGGCTGAACCTTCAGGGCGACGCGCCGGACAAGGGCGCGATCTTCTCGGTGACGATGGACGGCGCGCATCCCCACGATATGTCCACGATCCTCGACAAGCGCGGGATCGCGATCCGCGCGGGCAGCCATTGCGCGATGCCGCTAATGGACTTCTTCGGCATCACCGCCAGCGCCCGCGCCAGCTTCGCGATGTATAACACCGAAGCAGAAGTCGACGCCCTGATCGACGGTCTGAGCTTCTGTCGCGAACTGTTCGCCTGACGCATGAGCGTCGCGGTCGGAATATTTTAAGCCTGAAACAATTTGCTTGACTCGGAGCTGCCCTTCGGTGCGTCCTGTCGGAAATGCGCCGATAACGGCCGACCCCGCAACGGGGATGTTCCAACAGGAAGGTAGAGCCACATGACCCGCAAGATGCTGACGATTCTCGCCGCGACCACCTGCCTTGCGGGACCCGCGGCGGCGCAGGACGACGACACGCTGAAGATCGGCGTGCTGCTGACGCTGTCCGGGCCCGCCGCCGTTCTTGGGGAACAGGCGCGTGACGGCTTTCAGCTGGCGGCCGACGAGATCGGCGAGATCGGCGGAATGACGACAGAGATCATCATCGCCGACGACGAACAGAAGCCCGACATCGCCGCCAACAAGGCGCGCGAACTGGTCGAGCGTGACGGCGCCGACATCGTGGTCGGTCCCATCTTCTCGAACATCGCGGGCGCCATCGTGCAGCCCGTGACCGAAGGCGGTGCGATCCTGATCAGCCCGAATGCGGGACCATCGAACCTTGCCGGCGCGGAATGCAACAAGGCCTTCTTCTCGGTCAGCTATCAGAACGACCAGAACCACGAGGTGATGGGCGCCTATGCCAAAGGCCAGGGCTACGACAACGTCTTCCTGATCGCGCCGAACTATCAGGCCGGTCAGGACAGCCTTGCCGGCTTCAAGCACAGCTATGACGGCGGTGTCGCGGGGGAATTGTTCACGCAGCTGGGCCAGCTGGATTTCTCGGCCGAACTGGCGCAGATCGCAGCGATGCAACCCGATGCCGTCTTCGCCTTCATGCCAGGCGGTATGGGTGTGAACCTGGTCAAGCAGTATCGCCAGGCGGGACTTGAGACGATCCCGTTCCTATCTGCCTTCACCGTCGACGAATCCACGCTGCCCGCACAGCAGGACGCGGCGGTCGGCTTCTTCTCGGGGACCAACTGGGCACCGGATCTGGATACCGAGAAGAACAAGGCCTTCGTCGCTGCCTTCGAGGAGAAGTTCGGCAAGGTCCCTGCCAGCTATGCGGCCCATGGTTACGATGCCGCCTACCTGATCGATGCCGCCGTGCGCGCCGCTGGCGGCGTCGGCGACAAGGATGCGCTGATCGCGGCGCTGGAAGCGGCCGATTTCGACTCGGTCCGTGGTGATTTTGCCTTCGGTCCGAACCATTTCCCGGTGCAGGACTTCTACCTGGCCGAGGTGGTCAAGCGCGACGACGGCATGTTCGCAACGTCGATCGTCGAGCCGATCTTCGAGGATTACGCCGACACCTATGTCGGCGATTGCCAGATGGACTGAGCGAGTGGGCGCGCGCCTGACGGCCGCGCCCTTCGCGTTTCAGCCATGACCAACCTTTTCCTGCTGCAACTGCTCAACGGCGTCCAACTGGGGATCCTGCTGTTCCTGATCGCTGCCGGCCTGACGCTGGTCTTCGGGATCATGGATTTCGTGAACCTTGCCCACGGCGTGATCTACATGGTCGGCGCCTATCTTCTGGTGAGCTTCGCGCGGATGACGGGCGGTTACTGGACCGGCCTTGCGCTAACCCTGCCGACGGTTCTGATCCTGGGTCTGGCGCTGGAACTGTTGGTCTTCCGACATCTCTATGACCGCAGTCACCTGGATCAGGTTCTGGCGACCTTCGGTCTGGTCATGGTGGTGACCGAGGCGGTGCAGATCATCTGGGGCGCAGCACCCCTGACCGCCGCGATGCCCGAGGCGCTGTCGGGTTCTATCCCACTGATTGGACCATTGCGCTATCCCGTCTTTCGACTGGCCATCATCGCGGCGGGTCTGCTGACGGGTCTTGGCCTTTGGTACATCATCACCCGGACCCGGATCGGCATGCGCCTGCGGGCTGGGGCCACGCATCGCGGCATCGTATCGGCGCTTGGCGTGGATATCGGCAAGCTGTTCAGCCTGATCTTCGCCTTCGGCGCAATGCTTGCGGGATTTGCCGGCGCCTTGGTCGCGCCGATCCTGTCAGTCGATCCTGGTATGGGCGAAAGTGTCCTGATCCTGGCCTTCGTTGTGATCGTCATCGGCGGCATCGGCTCGATCAAGGGCGCCTTCGCAGGCGCGCTGCTGGTCGGCATCGTTGACACGCTGGGTCGCAGCTTCGGCCCGATCGTGCTGCGCGCGGTGCTGGAACCCGCGGCGGCCGGGCAGGCGGGCCGCGTCCTTGCACCGATGCTGGTCTACATCCTGATGGCGATGGTCCTGGCCGTGCGGCCCGCGGGCCTTTTCGGAGCCAAGGCATGAGGGGGCGCGCGCTTGCCGCGACGCTGATCTTCGCGGCGTTCGCGGCCGTGCCACCACTCGCGTACTGGGCGAATGACCCTTACCTGATCGTCATCGCCTCCCGTATCGTCGCCTTCGCGATCGCCGCACTCGCACTGGACCTGATCCTTGGCTACGGCGGCATGGTCAGCTTCGGTCACGCGGCCTTCGTCGGCATCGGCGCCTACTCCGTCGCGATCCTCGGCCAGGCAGGCATCACCGATCTGATGCTTCAGCTTTTGGCCGCAATCGTCGCAGCCTCTGCCTTCGCGCTGGTGACGGGTGCGATTTCCCTGCGCACGCGCGGGGTCTACTTCATCATGATCACGCTGGCCTTCGCGCAGATGGCCTATTTTTTCTTCGTGTCGTTGTCCGCCTATGGCGGGGACGACGGCATGACATTGTCCTCGCGCTCGACGTTGTTCGGCAGCGACATGCTGCGGGACGATGGCATCTTTTTCTACGTCTCGTTGGGTTTGCTGGGGGCCCTGTTCCTGATCGCGACCCGGATCGTCGGCTCGCGGTTCGGACGCGTGCTGCGCGGATCGCGCGAGAACGCGTTGCGGATGAACGCGATCGGTTTTTCGCCCTTTCGCTACCAGCTGGTGGCCTATGTCATCTCCGGCGCGATGGCTTCGGTCGCTGGCGTGGTGCTGGCCAATCAGACCAAGTTCGTCTCACCGGCCTTCATGAACTGGCACGTCTCGGGGGAATTGATCGTCATGGTCGTCCTCGGCGGCGTCGGTAACCTGATCGGTGCGGTCTTCGGCGCGGTCGTGGCGCTGGTGCTGCAGGAATTCCTCGGCGCTTTCACCGACCATTGGCAGCTCTGGTTCGGGCTGATCCTTGTCGGTGTCACACTCGCCTCGCGCGACGGTGTCGGCGGGCTGGTCCGCCGCCTGACCGGAGGCAAGCGATGAGCCTTCTGGTCGTGGACAAGCTTTGCAAACGCTATGGCGCTCTCAAGGTGACGGACGATCTGGCGCTGTCGGTCGAGCCGGGTGAACTGCACGCGATCATCGGGCCGAACGGTGCCGGGAAATCGACCCTGATCGCCCAGCTTTCCGGGGAAGCGCGCTGCGATTCCGGCTCGATCCGCTTTGATGGCGAAGAAATCTCGGGCCTGCCGATGCATCGCCGCGTCGCGCGGGGACTGTCGCGGTCCTTTCAGATCACCTCGATCCTGCCGGGCTTCACCGTGCTGGAGAACGTTGCCACCGCCGTTCAGGCACGGGAAGGCAGCTCATTCAGCTTCTTGGGCCGCGTCGCGGATGAAAGCGCGCTGAACGATCAGGCCGTGACAGCGCTGGGGCGGGTCGGCCTGACCGACCGGGCTGGTACCATCGCCGGATCACTGAGTCACGGAGAGAAGCGGCAGCTTGAACTCGCCATCGCCTTGGCCACCAAGCCGCGGTTGCTGCTGCTCGACGAACCCCTGGCCGGCACATCCGGTGGCGAGGCGGAACGCTTGGTCGAAGTGATGCGTAGCCTGAAGGGCGAAGTAACGACGGTTCTGATCGAACACGACATGGACGCGGTGTTCCGGCTTGCCGACCGCGTGTCCGTTCTGGTCTACGGCCGTATCATCGCCACCGGCTCACCGGACGTCGTCCGCGCTGACCCGCAGGTGCGCGCCGCCTATCTGGGCGAGGAGGCGTGATGCTGCAGGTCGAAGGGCTGGAGGCCTCCTATGGCGACAGCAAGGTCCTGCACGGGATCGACCTGTCGGTGGGCGACGGGCAGGTCGTCACGCTGCTCGGCCGGAACGGTATGGGCAAGACGACGACGGTGAGGACGATCTTCGGGCTGCTGAAGGCGCGCGCTGGACGGGTTGTGATTGCCGGGACCGACCTGACCAATGCCGCGCCGCATCGGATCGCGCGCGCGGGGCTGGGATTGGTACCGGAAGGACGGCAGATCTTTCCGACGCTCGACGTGCGCGAGAATCTGCTGGCCGCGGCGCGCCCCGGACAGTGGACGCTGGACCGTGTGCTGGGTCTGTTTCCCCGTCTCGGTGAGCGCGCCGGGCACATGGGCAACCAGTTGTCGGGCGGCGAACAGCAGATGCTGGCGATCGGTCGGGCTCTGATGACCAACCCGCGGCTGATGGTTCTGGACGAAGCGACGGAAGGGCTGGCGCCGTTGATCCGGGACGAGATCTGGGACTGTCTTGCTGCATTGAAGCGGGCAGGCGAGGCGATCCTGGTGATCGACAAGAACATCGACGCGCTGATGCGGCTCGCCGACCGTCATGTGGTGATCGAGAAGGGCCGCGTGGTCTGGACCGGCGACAACGCGGCGCTGCAGGCCGCGCCCGAGGTGCGGGACCGCTACCTCCACGTCTGAACGTGCATAAGGCCATTGCGATACCGCGCGTTCGCCGCTATTCAGGCCCGCACGCACCCGTAGCTCAGCTGGATAGAGCGCTGCCCTCCGAAGGCAACGCTAAGTCAAGTGGGTTGTGTATGCGGGTGTAAAAAAGTGAGTGAAGCCAAACGATTGGCGAAACTCGGAGGAAGCGAGAAAACTGCTTCCGTAGTCGCGGAAGCACTGCGGAAGCAAACTAGAAGGAGGTTGTAGGCGGCGAAGGGCGGCAAAAGGGCTTATCTGATTAGGAGCCTTGATGACGTTCGAGTCGACGATGAGTTCAGGTTTGCGATTGACCCGCTTGCGGGTTAGACATTATCGCATCCTCTAGATGCACCCGTAGCTCAGTTGGATAGAGTGACGGCCTCCGAAGCCGTAGGTCACAGGTTCGAATCCTGTCGGGTGCACCACCTTCTTTGTGAGGGTTGGCTTCATGGGTCGAGTATTGCTCCCCGCGCGGAATTCTTTCAATTCCATAAGGGCCTTGCCGCAAGGGTCGAATACTAACGACCGTGCAGCCTACCATGGCTCACTCTCGGGAATGGAAGACCATCGCACCAGCAACGCGAGCAGCAACTCGCAAGCCGAGTTTTACGAGCTCTCAACGTAGGTCACGTAGAATCCACGGATCATGCGGTGCTCCTGCATCCGTTCCCCCAGTGAAAAACCGTTCATCTTGCGAGGTGTCGGCTGAAAAATATCCAGCCCTCGATCCAGAACCATCTTCCAGCCGGTGTCCGTCGTGATGTCGCGGGCATGGATCGTTCCGCTCCCGTCAAACGCCCAGGTGAAATCAACGCCCGTACCAGTGCAGGCCTGACGCCAAAGGGAACTCCGAACATGAGGGCGTAGCAGCGCGTCGTATTGCAGCGTGCAAATAGGACAAGGCGCGTCAACCTCCCAATTGAGAATCGGCCATTAACAGCGCGATTGCCAGGAGCTACCCGACGCGGGAATACGGATAGGCGTTCCTAATGTAGAGGTTAAGGAATTGCCCTTTAGACGGAGCAGCCATGAGTTGCTCATGTAGTCCGGAAGGTACGTTGAAATATTGGTATATCGAGCCATTAGTGAACTCGATTTCCAGCGTTTCGCTATCGGAGTCATAACCGATCGATGCAATGTTGCTGGAGGAAACCGGGTCTCGAATCACAGGATTTCCTATCGTTCGTTTTCGTTGATGGGGGTCCGCTCAATCGCAATATCTCGCACAACGGCGGTGGTTCGTTGTGCGCGCCATGACGCCACCATGCGGTCATAGCCTTCTGCTACACGACGGGTTCGCCAGGCTTTGCTGACTTCGGGATCCGAACTGCGAGGCAGGCGATCTGCGGGCGGAAGCGATACGCGACAGCGGACGGGGAGTCGCGCGGCTTCACCGGAGATGATTGCCTCACCGGTCCGCAGTACTGGCAGCAGATCCATGAGGCCCGATAGATTATCTGGAAGCGCGCCCTTCACCCGCCCGCGGTCGGCTGGGTTGGACAGCCGCAGCGCTATGAGCGTCCCACACTGGGAGAGCACGGTCTCGTCGATCTCGGACGGACGCTGCGAGACCAGCATGGCTCCAACCCCGTACTTGCGACCTTCCTTTGCGATGCGCTTCACAATGTCCGCAGCGACATTGCCGCTATTGGGGCTGACATATCGGTGAGCTTCCTCCATCACCACAAGCAGAGGTCGCAGTACGCCTCCCTCTGTCTTCTCCCGGCTCCAATAGAGCGCTTCATAGACAACACGAAGTATGGAGCCAATAAGCCGGACCAAGACGCTGCTGGGCACGCCAGAGAGGTCGAGGATTGTGATTGGACGATCGTGGCCAAGCCAGCCGGCCAGCAGCGTATCAAGATCCTGTGCTGATTGTCCGGCGAGGTCGGGCTCCCAGGGACCGGGATGTAGGATAAAATCGTACCGTCGGTCTAGAAGACGAGAACGCAGCAAATTGAGGGGTCGACGGATGCCTTTGGCAGCCTGATTGAGGAATGGCCCAGCCGCTCCCATCGCGTGCGGTGTATAACGAGGAGGAGTTAAAGTCGCTGGGTCGCCGGCAGCTTCGAGCGCAGGCTGGTCGCGCTGCGGCCCCGTGAATGTGGCCGTTTCAAAGTCGATCAGGTCATACCAGAGCTTTTTCAGCGAAAATGGCACAGGACTGTCAACGGTGAGGGATTGAGGGTCGAGACCCGGAAGTGCGCCAGCGCCAAGCCGGTTTTCCTTCAACTCCTGGATCTTATCAGTAAACGCCATCAGATGATTGTCGCTGAGTCCGCCAGCGATGAAGTCAAGCAGCTCTCCGGCCTCCAACGCCCAGTAGGGAACGAACAGAGGTTCTTCGCCTGGGGACGGCGAAGCACTGAACGTTTTGGCAAGATCCCCGAGTGCGGCAGAGTATTCCCCGTGCACATCCAATAGTAGGATGCGTGCGCCGCTAGCGGCTACACTTTCGGACGTGCGGACGATGGAGCGAAGTATGCTCGCAACGGTGGTTGACTTACCTGATCCCGTCGAACCGACGATGGCGCTATGCCGGGTGACAAGCGCGTCGAGTGACAAACGCACGACGATATTCTCGGCGCTCGAAAGCGTCCCGATTTCGACCTGATCCTCCTCTGCACCACCGTATATGCGACGAAGATCCTTCTGGGTGACTAGGTGGACGGCATCGTCGACATTGGGATGTTGACTGAGGCCACGCTCAAAGTGCTCGCCGGTCGCTTCACCTGCCAACTCCACGCGCATCCAGCGTCCGGTGTCTTGGCCATCTATCTCTGCAACTGCGACGGGTTGGAGCGCAGCGGCGGCCCCGATCTCGGCGACGACACCATAAAGGTCCTGATACCCGAGAGGAATACGGACGAAACTGCCGACCTGGCCGACGCGGTAGGTGTGGCCATCAATCATAGCCAGGCCGGACGAGAGAGACTCGGCCAGCCTTACCGTGATGGTCGAGCCTGACACGGCGCTCACACGCCCGAGATAAGTAGGATCGGTTGCAGTCATGCCGACACCGCAGTCGGATCGGTTCCATCAATCGGAACACTTGCGTCGATCGGTCGCGCGAGGTCGGGTGAGTAGGACAGCGCACAGAAGCGGCTGAAGCTCGCAAAGTCGCCCAAGAGGAAGGCATCACCGCTCCCGCGCTTGCCCCAGAAACTTGAACGAATTTCCCCCCAATTCTTGGGTAAATCACCCAAACGCCACTGACCAGGAATACCGCCGACCACAGCAGCATCGCTGGCGTAGACTGAAAGATTCGGATGTTCGAAGGCGAGCTTCCGCGCGGGCTCCTCTTCGGCAAGAGTTTGGAACTGCAACGCGATAACCGCTGCATTGGCGTTCATTGCGAGCGCCTCACCTAGCACTGCGCAGATATGAGCATCACGGAACGAAAAGCCTGTGGTCAGAAGCACTGTGTCGGGCGTCAGCAGAAACCGCTTCAATCGCTCGAACAGCGCAGCGTAAGGCTGCTTCTGCGTCAGATCGTACTTGAGGTGGTCCGGGTAGACGAGCTCGGTGCAATCCGTGCCGCCGCAGCGGACCACTGTTCCACTGTCACTTTTCCAACCCAGTGATCCATGAAGTTTCCAAACGCGGGACCAACGCGGGGGCAAATCGTTGCCAGCCACGGTGACTGGGTCAAAGAAAGGTGCTTGTCCGCCGGCGAAACCATCGAAATACGGTGCTTTTGCCTGCTCGAATGCGGATTCAATTAACAGGTCGTAGTTTGTGGTGAATATCTCGACCGGGTGGGCTCGCTGTGTTCCGCTCACCCAGGAAACTAGCTCGTGATAGGGGGTTCGTCCTTCAGGTAGCTTCGCACCGACGATCTCGCCGATCGCGTCGCAGATCGCCTTCCCCAGCGCGGCATAGCCGGTGCCGTCAAGGCCATGCACTGGCGTGTCCCCGAGCGCAGTCTGGAGTAGACGAATCTTGGACAATATCGTCTCGATGTTGCCGCCATGTGGCAGGGATTTGCGGATTGCAGCCGTAGCGGCAGCTTCCTTCCCGGTTAGCTTCAGCAATGCCTGGTCGGTCAAAACGTTCACACCAGGGATCAGCGCCTGACCGTTAGGATCAAGCTTGCCAGCCGCGTCAACTCGAACGGAGAGAGGCCCACCCGCACCGATCAAGACGCCAATGCGTTTGCGTCCCTGCGACAGGATTTGTCGGAGATCGGCCATAAAGCGATCCGGATTATGTACGGTGTCCAAAACGCCCACCTTTTCTAGCTATGCTTCAAAAATCACGGTTATCAGAACGGAACTCAGAACGGGAATATTTGCTGAACTGATGTCATCGTGCGATTCCTTTATGGGTGTAGCTCCGCATGAAAATATTGGCGAAGACCACGTTGGCGCTGCAAATGACGGACGACTGCCCCATGCGTCCAACCAAGTAAAACTGAGCTCGGCGTATGGTGAAAGCCGCTGTTCTCGGTCGCTACGACGATCGATCCAGGCAAGAGAAGACATTCGTTCAGACCGCCTCGCTCTTAGTCAACTGCGTCGGCAGTACAGGGATGATGGCGCCGGAGGTCATCAGCACGATCAGTCCGCGCTCTGCGCCGGTCATGTCGAGATAGGCCCGCACCTGCGCCCGATAGTGGTCGAGCGTTCCGGGGGCCGGGGCCACGTCGCTTTTCCAGTCGATGACGACGGCGGGACTGCCCCCGGCCGCTAGGGTTAGTGCGTCAGCGATCCCGGCCGTTGCGGTTTCCACGCCATCGGTCGCCTGCGCGGCATAGACGGGAAACTCGGCCAGAAGACCGGGCCGCAAGGCCGCGATGTCAGGCAGTGCAAGGGTTTTGACGACACAGCCTGCCATTTCGGCGGCCGACAATCCCGTTGCCGGATCGGCAACCGGAGAGCGGCCAAGGGCGAAGATGAGTTCGGCGGCCCGTTCGATAAGCGCGGCCTCTGTTTCATGGGTCTCGCCGGTCAGCGCCTCTTCCATGAGCTTGTGTAGGATCAGCCCGCGCTCGCGGCCGCCCTGAACCAAGGCACCGGCCTCCAGCTCGGGGGGCTGGTCATCGACTGATCCCGCCCAGAGCGCGGCTTCTTCTTCCCGGAGCACGGTTCCGGCTGCATTTTCGTCGCGGCTGGGCGCAAGCCAAGTCAGATGCGTCTGTCCAGCGGCGATGGTTTCGGCTTCGGCTGCGAAGCTCGCGCGCGTCTGGGTGTTGCCCGCTCCAGCGCCTGTCGCCGTGAGGTCGGCAAGCAGGTGGGACACGTCCAGGCCGGGCAGTTCGGCGAGCGACAGATCGACGAGACCGATCCAGGCAGATTTCGAAGGTGTGGTGTCGAGGCGAGGCAGGACGAGGAGTTCTCTGGCGCGGGTGGCAGCGACGTACCAGAGCCGGATGCGTTCACGGTCCAGTTCGTCCTTTTCTGCCTGGCGCGCGGCCTCGTAAGCCTCGGGTGGGACACCCAGGACCGGGCAATAGAAGGTTTCCGTCTGGCGGTCGATCACCGCGCTTTCAGGCGCCATGACGCCGGTCATGGTGTTTATCGGAATGACGATCGGCCATTCCAGCCCCTTGGCCGCGTGCATGGTGAAAAGCGCAACGGCTTCCTCCTGGGCGTCCGGCCGGCCCTCGACGGCCCGCGCCTCGTCGGACCACGCCGCTGTCATCGCCTCGGCGAAGGCGCGCAGGCCGCGCACGGCGTAGCCGGTCGACAGGCTGAGATAGAGATCGATATTGGCGAGTGTGCGCTCGGCCTGACCGCGATGGCGCTGGAGGAGCAGCGGGCGGACGCGCATCACATCGATGGCCTGTGATAACAGCTCGTGCGGGGTCGTGCTGTTGCTGCGCCGGGAGAGCGATTGCAACCGCTCGATGACCTCCCGTGCGAGGGGATGGGTGATGACGGCGGGGTCGATGCTCAAATCCAGCCGCGGAATCCGATCCGGCTGTTCCTCCGAGCGCGGAAGCCCCCAGATGATGTCCAGCAGGTCTTCCTCCGTGAGGCCGACCAGAGGCCCGCGCAACAGCGCGCCGAGCGCCAGCGTGTCGCGGCGATCGGCGAGGACACGGGTCAACGCGATCAGGTCTTGGATCTCCTGGCGGCGGAACAGCCCCTTGCCGGCCTGGGTCGCCACAGGGATGCCGCGGCGTTCCAGGGCTTCCTCATAGCGCCACAGCTCCGCGCCGGTCGGCGCTAGCAAAGCGATGTCACCAGGCTGGCAGGGACGCTCCGTGCCACTGCGACGGTCGACGATAGGGTGGCTGTCGATCAGCCGAGCGCACAGATCAGCGATGGCGTCGGCCTCGGCATCACGCTGTCGCTCAGCGCTGGCTTTGCCGTTTTCGTCGGCCACGGCGATATCGATCGCCGCCACGCACAGGCCGCCGCGATCATCATGAAACGGATCGAGGGCGGTGAAGCCCGGCTGCCCATCAGCAGAGAGTACAGCCTCGAAGCGCTCGTTGACGAAGGTCAGAATCGAGGCGCAGGAGCGGAAATTGGTGGAGATCGACAGAAGGCTGCCGGGGTCCTGGGCGTGGAAGGCGTCGCGCGCCTGCACATAGGCGCCGACATCGGCGCCACGAAAGCGATAGATTGCCTGTTTGGGGTCGCCGACCAGGAAGAGCGCTCCCGGCCGAATTCGGAACAGGGCCCAGTCATCAACGCCGTCGACCGTGTCGCCACACAGCCGCCAGAAGATCTCGGTTTGTAGGGGATCTGTGTCCTGGAACTCGTCGACGAGGATATGGGCGAAGCGCTGTCCCAGTGCGCGCCGGACATCGTCATGATCGCGCAGCAGATCGCGTGCGGCGAAAATCAGATCGTCGAAGTCGAGTTGAGCGCTCGCACGCTTGTGGTCGCGATAACGCTCCAGAATCGGGCGCACTTCTTCGATCAGCGCCGCCAGGGCCTGGCTAGCCGCAGTCTGAACAAGCGAAACCCAGGCGTCGCAGCAGGCGGTGTAGTGGGTGTCGGCAGCGTCGTTCAGCCTGTCGCCGTCAGCCTTGGAAAGGCCTGCCTGCTTTGCTGCGGCAGCCCATTTGCCCTTCTTGCGATAGGAGGCGAAGGCGCCGTCCTTCTTGCAAAGATCCGGATGGGGTCGCGAGGTCAGGAGTCGGACGAGGCCCGCAGGTGTTGCGGGATCGGTACCGCTCGCCAAGGCGGTCGCCATGTCGGCCAGCCGCTCGACGATCGACACCGTTTCCGGCTCGACAGCAGCCGTCCCGTCCATGAAGCCCGCGAAATCCGTTGTGGCCTGCCGGAATGCCGTCAGATTGCCAACGAGCGGGGAGACAGGCGGGGCTGCGAGCGTGCGGCGTCGGCGCAGATTCTCCGCGATCTTGTGGATGAGCGCCACGGTTTCGCCGGGTCTGTGCAGCACCATTTCGGCAAGGATGCCGCCCTGGCCACCTGACAGGCGCTCGCGCAGCCAGCCGTCGACAATTTCGAGGAATGTGAGATCAGCCTGGTTGCGGTCTATGACGCCGGCACCAGGATCGATGTCGGCCTCCGCCGGGTAGGGTTTGATCAAACGCTGGCATAAGCCGTGGATGGTCGAACAGGTGATCTCGTCGATCGCGGCGCTGGCGGCGGCGAGATTGTCACGTTGGGCCTGGGACAGCCCATCGGGCAGCGCCACGCGAAGTTCGGGCGCGATCTTGCCGGCCGAGAGGTCGGTGACGAACTCTCGGATACGGGACAGCAGCTCACTCGCGGCGAGTTCGGTGAAGGTGACTGCGGCAATGGAGCGCGGCGAGACGCCTTCTGCGAGCATGGCGGCGATGCGCCCGGCCATGACGGCGGTCTTGCCCGAACCGGCGCCGGCCTCAACCAGGATCGACCGATCGTGGAGGCTAATCGCGGCGCGGCGCGCACCGTCATCTTTCAGCACTGTGGACACGCTGCTCATCATTCCGCCTCCCAGATCTGAGCGACTTCGCCAAGCCGCTCCGTCGCGGCCGGCATCTTGCGTTTGCAATAGGTGGCGCTGGCATTGGCCGGCAGGGCGAAGGAGAGGTCGTCATAATCGCCGCCGGTGTCGGGACCAGGCAGGGCCGCGCCGCTGGCGAGACTGATCCTTGCCGCACGCAGATAGCCCGTGATCTCCGCGAGCACAGCCTCGGGGTCGTCGAGTTGGAGATCGACCGGCTCTCGCGGGTAGAGCAGCGAGGCGCTGATAGCGACGTCGTCGCCGAGGAGTGCCTTCACCGCGAAGGCATAAAGGCAGCGCTGGAGCTCGCGGCCGCCGTTCAATCGGATGTCGCCCCGAGGCTGGCGACCGGTCTTGTAGTCGCGGACGAGTGCGCGCTTGCCGTCGCCCGAGATGTCGAGCCGGTCGATATAGCCGGCGATGTTGAAGCCGGTGTCAGGGATCGTGACCGGCGCGCTCGCATCCCACGGCGCTTCAGCGTCGGATTTCGGCTCCGAGCCGCCAAACGGGACTTCGCCATAGGCACGCGCGCCGGGCAGGGCATCGTCGCCATAGGACAGGGCGCGGCCCGCCATTACGCGGGCGTCGTCAAGCGTGCGCTCCCAGATGACAGGGGGCGGGAGCGGACGCTCGCTTTCCCAGTCGACGGCGACCGCTTGCGCGGCCCGGGCCACTGCCGCCTCGACAGTCTCCGTATCGGCGGATGCAAGCCCGCCCCCGGCTTCGAGATCGCGCAAGGCGCGGTCGAGAACCATGTGGACGAGGTCGCCAATCCCGAGCGCGTCGAGCACGAGCGGTTCGGCGCTGCTCTGCGGCTGGCGCCATCCGAACGCATAGACCCACACGAAGCTGAGCGGATTGCGCAGCAGGCGGCGAAGCGAGCTGGCTGATTGGGTACGGCCGAGGATGGCGAGCACGAGCGGGTGGTCCGCCCGCACGAGCCCATCGTGGGGGGTGATCTCGGTCAGCCGCCAGTCGCGCCAGCAGCCCTGCGCGCCGATAGCTTGCGGATCGGCCGCGAATTCTTGGGGCCGGGCCATAAGACGGTCGGTTTCGCTGAAGGCATGCACCGGCGCTGCGTTGCGGCGGACGTAGGTTTCATCGCCTAGCCCGGAGAGTAACTGGCTGCGCCCCAGGAGGCGCCCGTCGCTGTGGCGCCGAGCGCGAGAGAGAACGACGCTGTCGGCCGTCGTGGCGAGGATCGTCTCAAAGTCGCGGCGGTCGGCGAGGTTCACAGGCAGTGGGTCGAGCACCGGGGTCGGGATGATATGGTCCGGGATCAGTCTGTCCTCGGCGATCCCGCGCGGCCAGCGTGAGGAATTGAGCCCCAGGAGTCGCACGAAGCGGCGGGGCGACGCCGCGAGTGCGCTGGCCGGCATCCAGGCGACAGAGACGGACGCTTCCAGTCCGTCGTCCTGCTTCAGTGTCTCCAGCGTCGCGTCGATCGAGGCGGCGGATCCGGTGAGCAGTGCTTTGCGCCAGATTGTAAGCGCTCGACCTTTGAGGAAGGTTTCGCCGATCTCGGCTGCGGCGTCCGGTCCTTTCGCCAGCATCTCCACACCCATGCGCAGCGCCGGAGCATGGTCTGCGCCGTCGGGCCAGTCTTCCGGCGTCAGGCGGGCGAACAGCCGATTCCAGGCACCCGGTGTCGAGAGGGGCGCATCGGTCGGCAGGACGCGCAGCCAGCTTTCGGGCAGGGTCTCGAAAGGGCCTGTGTCTCGGCATAACGCCGCGAGGCGACGTAGCCGTGCTTGCGACAGGCCGCGCACGACGATGTCGGCCAGCGCCGCGGCTGCCTGGCCCTCGCGGGTGGTGACGATCCGGACGCCATGAACAAAATGCAGGTCGATGTTGGCGTCGGCGCGCAGCGCTAGGAAATGATCGTCATAGTCGGCCGGCGACGCGGCCGCGATCGCTATTTCCGAGGGCGATACGCCTGAGGCTAGCCGGCTTCGCACCCAGCGCATCGCCTCGATGGTCTCGTGAAAAGCTGTCGCCGCACTGACGGCGCTGATTTCCGGCGTTCGCGCCGGCGAGCGCGAGACAGCGACGTCCGTATCCTCCAGCCACGCAGGGACGCTCCTCGGGCCGGCCGTCCACTGTACGGGGATATGTGTGGTAAGGGCCTGGAGCAGAGGCCTCCAGCAGGGCGAGAGTTCGGTGAGGCCAGCGATCTCCATCGGGCCAATGACGGCCGGGGCATGACCAATGCGTGCGCTTGCGGCGGCGACGATGTCGACGGGGCGCATCATGCCGGACGGAAGTCGGTCGAGGACGGCCGCCTTCAGGCGTGCGATCGCGGCGAGACGCGGATGATCGGCCGCGCGGGCGGCAAGATCAATGCCCGCGCGCCAGGCCTTGTGGAGCGTGTCGGCCGCTGCATCGATCATGCCGGGAAGGGTCTTGATGCTTTCCAATTCGCCCATTGGAGTCGCTAGCAGAGCTTCCTGAATGGCGGCGCGCAAGCTCTCGTCGTCGATGGGCCGGGCAAAACCGCCGGCAAGCCGGACGGCTGCCTGCTCGAAAGACATCACCTGAAGGCCGTGACGGCTGTCGCGGGCCGCTGCCAGCCGGCTCTCCAGCATGGCGAGGCGGCCATGAACCACCTGCGTGAATCGACTCGCGTTGGTCATGGCCGTTTTCCTTGGGGATGCTGCCTTATTTCCCGGATTCCAAGGCAGCGGCGGTGACCATCGCGAGTCGATTTTGCTTTCCGAATTGCGCATTGCATGCCTTGTCCCTCCCAGAATTCGTGTTCGATCGCCCGTTGACCGATGATCATAATGAGGATATTAAATACACGGACTATTTTGATGTGTCCATATAGTTTTTATGCTCACTGCGCGAGACTGAAGCGATGGCAGAGGCCGCTACGGCGTTGAAATGGGGGGTGGAACGCCGACTCGAATTTATCGAGTTCCGGCTGTTCTGGGAGGGCTCGTTCAATCGAGGCGACCTTGTTGAGGCATTCGGCGTGTCGATTCCGCAGGCGTCCAAGGACCTAACACTCTATCAGGAGCGGGCGCCGGGAAACATGAAGTACGACACGCGCGGGAAGCGATACATCGCCGCCGAGAAGTTCGTGCTCCGCTTTCTCGACCCGGACCCCTACGTCTATCTCGCGCAGCTTCGCTCGGTCGCGGAAGGCGCTGTGCCGTCACACGACTCCTGGATTGCGGCGCTTCCCAGCACCGACGTCGCGCTGACCCCCAGGCGGGATATCGACATTGAGGTTCTACGCAAGGTCCTCGACGCCAGCCGTGAGGGTGTCTCCGTTGATGTCTTCTATCAGTCGATGAACAAGGTTCGTCCGGACCCCATTTGGCGCCGGATTACGCCCCACGCATTCGGCTATGATGGCTTTCGGTGGCACGCCCGGGCCTATTGCCACCTCGAACACAAGTTCAAGGATTTCCTGCTGCCGCGCATTCTGGACGTTGGCGCGAAGGGCGAGCCCGGGGAAGCCGGTGAGTGCGATTGGCTCTGGAACAACTATTTCGACGTCGCCATAGGTCCGCATCCTGCACTCACGGCGAGCCAGAAGAAGGTGGTCGCCAAGGATTATGGGCTGGATCACGGTAACGGCGTGCTCACGGTTCGTTACGCGATGCTCTTTTATGTTTTGAAGCGCCTTGGTTTGCTTGGTGATGTAGCAAAACAAAGCGCCCATACGCAGCATATAGTTACAATAAACCGCAAGGAAACTGAGGCCGCGTTGGAGAAGGCGGGACTTCAGTTATGAACGAGTCGGAAGGAAGCGTTGGCTGATGGGGGCGAGGCTTGAAGACGTAAAGAACGGTGCGTCTGTGCGAGGCGTGGCTTCGGCGCAGCCCGTGCATGTCATCTCGGTGGACTGGATCGGCGACCAGGCGATCAGCGTCGTTTATCGCGATCACAATGGAGCGGTGGCCGAAGCTGTTCTTTACAGGGATGACGAGCATCGCCTTGAGGTCGAACAGAGCGGGCGGCCTTGGTCGTTTGACGCTGACGGCGGTTTGCTACGTCTGGTGACGGAAGCCAACCGTATCAAGCTGGCGCATTATTTCGATCCGTATTTGGCGGTTCACACGAGTCTAGTTGAGCCGCTGCCGCACCAGATTTCTGCTGTCTATGGCGAAATGCTGCCGCGGCAGCCGCTTCGCTTCCTCCTCGCCGACGATCCCGGCGCCGGCAAAACGATCATGGCCGGTCTGCTGATGAAGGAGCTGATCGCGCGCAGCGATCTCGAGCGTTGTCTCGTCGTCGCGCCGGGCAGTCTGGTCGAGCAATGGCAGGACGAACTCGGCCAGAAGTTCAATCTCGAATTCGATATCCTCTCTCGCGACATGATCGATAACTCGCGTTCGGGCAATCCGTTCAGCGACCGAGATCGGCTTATCGTCCGTCTCGATGTGCTCGCGCGCAATGAGGAGCTTCAAGAGAAGCTCATGAGTGCCCGCGAATGGGACCTGATCATCTGCGATGAAGCCCATCGCATGTCGGCCACCTATTTCGGCGGCGAGGTCAAATATACGCGGCGCTATCAGGTCGGTCAGAAGCTCGGCCAGGTTTGCCGGCATCTGCTGCTGATGTCGGCGACGCCGCACAACGGTAAGGAAGAGGATTTCCAGCTTTTCATGGCGCTGCTCGACGGCGACCGGTTCGAGGGCCGCTTCCGCGATGGCGTCCACTACGCCGACACCGCAGACATGATGCGGCGGCTGACGAAAGAGGAACTGCTGAGATTCGATGGCCGGCCACTCTTCCCCGAGCGGCGCGCGCGCACCGTAAAATATCAGCTCTCGGAAGGGGAGGCTGCGCTCTACACCGCCGTCACCGAATATGTGCGCACCGAGATGAACCGCGTGCAGCGGTTCGCGGAAGGGGACGGGAAGAAGCGCAACAATGTCGGCTTCGCCTTGCAGATTCTCCAGCGGCGCCTCGCCTCGTCCCCAGCCGCCATCTACCAGTCACTCAAGCGGCGCCGCGAGCGGCTGGAGAATGAGCTGGGTGAGGCACGCCTTGCCGCGAAAGGCCGTCGGGCCGGTATGGCTGAATCGGTGGTCAACGCCGACATGCTGCGCAACATCGAGGAATATGGTCAGGAGGAGATCGACGAGCTTGAGGATCTGATCTCGACGGGCGCGACGACGGCCGAGACGGTCGAGCAGCTCGCCCTCGAAGTCGAGACGCTGAAGGGCCTGGAGGCGATGGCGCTCGGTGTACTTCGCTCCGGCGTGGATACGAAGTGGAGCCAGCTCAATCGTATTCTCGACGACGATCTCATGATCGATACTGCCGGAAATCGACGCAAGCTGATCATCTTTACCGAACCGAAGGACACGCTCCACTACCTGCTCGACAAGGTGCGGTCGCGCCTTGGCAATCCCGAGGCGGTGGAGGTGATCCACGGCGGCGTCTCACGCGAAGAGCGACGTAAAGTCGTCGAGCGCTTCATGCAGGACAAGGACATGCTTGTCCTCATCGCCAATGATGCCGCCGGCGAAGGCGTGAACCTTCAGCGTGGCCACCTCATGGTCAATTACGACCTGCCATGGAACCCGAACAAGATCGAACAGCGGTTCGGCCGCATCCACCGCATCGGTCAGACCGAGGTTTGCCATCTGTGGAATCTCGTCGCCGCCGATACGCGTGAGGGCGAGGTGTATGCTCGGCTTCTTGAAAAGCTGGAGGCAGCGCGCGAGGCGTTGGGCGGTCGCGTCTATGACGTGCTCGGTGAACTGTTCGACGGCGTGGCGCTCAAGGATCTGCTGTTCGAGGCGATACAGTATGGCGAGAGGGAAGAGGTCAAAGCGCGTCTCTTCCAGCAGGTCGATGGCGCGGTCGACCAGGCGAACCTGCTCGAACTGCTGCGCCGCCGCGCGTTGACCAACGACACCATGCCCGAGGCCAGGGTCGAGGAGTTGCGGCTTGATATGGAGCGCGCCGAGGCGCAGCGCCTTCAGCCGCACCACATCCAGAGCTTCTTTGTTGAGGCGTTTCAGCATCTGGGCGGCCGGATCAAGCGCCGCGAGGAAGGGCGCTGGGAGATCACCCATGTTCCCGTGCGCATCCGCGAGCGGGATCGTCAGATCGGGACCGGTGCGCCGATCCAGACGCAGTATGAGCGAATCTGCTTCGAGAAGGACAAGATCAACCAGCAGCCGGTCGCCGCCTTCGTCTGCCCCGGCCATCCGCTGCTCGAGGCCGTAATCAGCATGATACGCGAGCAGTACGAGCAGATCATGCGGCAGGGTGCGATCCTGGTGGATGACACCGATGCCGGCGACGCGCTGTCGGCGATCTTCCTCCTGGAGCACACCGTCCAGGACGGTCGTGTTACCAGCGCCGGCAAGCCGCACGTGATATCGCAACGGCTCCAGTTCGCCGCCATCGACAAGACAGGAACTACCGTCAACGCCGGCATTGCGCCGCATTTGAATCTGCGGCCCGCCAAGTCGGAGGAGGTTGCCAGCGTGCGCGACCTTCTGGACGAGAGTTGGCTGATCACCGATCTGGAGAAGACCGCTATCCGGTTTGCGACGGTCGAGCTTGCCCAGGGCCATGTTGCCGAGGTTAAAGCACGGCGCCTGCCCGAGATCGAAAAGGTCGAGCAGGAAGTTCGCGCGCGGCTCAAGAAGGAGATCAACTACTGGGACTCGCGCGCCTTCGAGCTGAAAGAAGAGGAACGGGCTGGCAAGAAGACGCGGGTGAACTGGCAGAATGCCCAGCGCCGAGCCGAAGACCTTGCCGAACGGCAAAAGCGCCGCATGGACCAGCTTGAGCAGGAGCGCTTCATTTCATCACAGCCGCCGCGCGTGCGGGGCGGCATGGTCGTCATCCCGCGCGGCCTGCTCGAAGAGCGTCAATCGCCAAGCGTCCCGAACCATTTTGCGGAAGACCCCGCCGCACGCAGAGTGATCGAGCTTGCCGCTATGGCAGCCGTCATGTCGGCTGAGCGCACGCTTGGTAACGAGCCAGTCGATGTATCGGCCCAGAAGATCGGTTACGACATCGCCTCACACGACCCGAAATCGGGGCACCTGCGCTTCATCGAGGTCAAGGGTCGCATCGACGGCGCTGACAGCGTGATGGTCACGCGACAGGAGGTCATCACCTCGCTGCACGAGCCGGAGAAGTTTATTCTGGCGATCGTCTCCGTCAACGCCGGCTTCGCCCATGAGCCGCGCTACCTGCGTGGGCCGCTCGTCGAGCGGGAGCCGTCATTTCTCGAAACGGCAATTCAGTTCCATCTACCGCGCCTCCTCGAGCGCGCGACCGCACCAGCATGAGGGGCAATAAATGACAATAAATGCGCAAAACAGGCTTCTGCCCGACTGGTTCTCCCGAGTGCGGACGCGGCAGACTGTGCTTCCTCGGTTCCAGCGTTTCGAGGCGTGGGGACATGCCAACGTCACGCAGATGTTCAACACGATCCTTCGTCGGCTTCCGCTCGGCGCCGTTCTGATCTTGGAAATCGGGAATGAGGAACCTTTCATTTCCCGGCCGATCGTTGGCGCGCCCACCGAGGGGGAAAGGATTACAGAGCACTTGCTGGATGGTCAGCAGCGGCTGACGGGGCTGTGGCGCGGATTACACAATAACTACGAGGACCGGACCTATTTTCTCTATCTCACCGAGGACGAGGAGTCCGGCATGCCCTATTATGTCGATTCCATCGGCCGCTGGAAGAAGGCGGGCGACAAGGAACGCCGGCCATTCTGGGCGAACGACCCGCAACAGTTGTGGAGTCGTCGCATGATACCGCTCGATTTGTGCGCACCGGGAGACGCTGCCAACGATCGTTACAAGCTTTGGGCCAAGGCGGCGATGAATGACCCCGACGAGCGCGAAGCGGTCGGCGAAATCCGGTCGAAAGTTCGTGAAACTTTCGCGACGTTCAATATGCCCTTTCTGTCGCTTCCGGTCTCGACCAGCAAGGATACGGCGCTCGATGTATTCATCAAGATGAACACATCCGCGGCTCCACTTTCCACCTATGATGTCGTTGTCGCGCAGGTCGAAGCGGCGCTGGGACAATCGCTGCACGAACTGGTGGGCGCTTGCCGGGAAGCCTGCCCCGGCATTGTCGCCTATTACGAGCCGGAAGATCTCGTTCTGTATGCGAGCGCGCTGCTTCAGGGTAAGCCGCCGACGAATGCCACCTATCTCGCTAAGGGGTTCGGCGAAGCCTTGCTGGCGCATTGGGATGAGTTGGTCCGCGGCGTTCAGCGAACAGTGACGTTTCTGGAGGAGGAGCGCGTTTTCGACGCCAAGCGTCTCCCTACTGACGTTGTGTTGCCTGTGTTGACCGCATTGTGGGCTGGCGCGCCGCAGGGACTTGACGCAGAAGGGCGCGCCCGGACCATTTTGCGCAGATATCTGTGGCGAGCCTTCTTTTCCAATCGCTATGAAAAATCGACGAACTCGCGCGCGCTTGCCGACTACCTTGAACTGCGGACGCTGATCGCCGACACGGGTGCGCCGCAGCCTGCCATTTTCGATGATACCCAATATCCTCTGCCGCAAACGGACGAACTGATTGCTGCGCGATGGCCGACGAACAAAGACCGTCTGGGCCGGGCTATTCTGGCGCTTGCGCTTCACCAAGGGGGCCTTGATCTGGCCGACGGTAGCACCGTTAGCCGGGCCAACCTACCCAAGCGAGAATACCATCACCTGTTCCCGAATGCCCATCTTACAAGGCAAGGCATCTCCGATGCAGAGATTTATCGGTCGTTGAATTGCGCGCTCGTGACCTGGCAGACCAATCGGAACATCTCCGACAAGGAGCCGGAGCGTTATCTTGCGGAGCGGCTCGAAGGCACGCCGCTTGGCGAGGCTGAGGTACGCCAGCGCCTAGCCAGCCACCTCATTCCCTATGATGAAATGGTGACGGGTGATTACAGCCAGTTTCTGGAGCAGCGGGCACAAAGTGTACGCAAGAAGATGCTGAAGCTCTGCGAAACGGGGATCGTCGCGTGACCAAGGTCTACGATGCCATTGCCGTACTAGGCATGCGGAATTCCGCGCCAGCAATAGTAATGAAAGAGTCAGGTCAATGACCGTAGCATACAAGAAGAAACTCATCGAAGTCGCAATTCCGCTCGAAGCAATCAATGCCGCCTCCGCACGCGAGAAGTCCATTCGGCACGGGCATCCGTCGACGTTGCATCTGTGGTGGGCGCGGCGGCCGCTGGCGGCGTGCCGGGCGGTGCTGTTCGCGCAGCTTGTCGATGACCCGTCGGGCTATACTGACAAGCTGCTGGACGATCCGAAAATTCGTAAGCGGGCGGGGGCGGAACTGGTCGTGCGCCTCAAGGTGTGGCGGGACCGGAAGGCTGATGCGCAGGGCAATGTGCCCGACACGCCCGAGCCGACGCTGGAAGATTGCGCTGCTGACATCGAGAGAAAACGGCTGTTCGAGATCATCGAAGAGCTGGTGATCTGGGAAAACTCGACCAACGAGGAAGTGCTTGAGCGCGCGCGAGCCGAAATCCGGCGGTCTTGCGGCGGAGTATTACCGCCGGTCTATGACCCGTTCTCCGGCGGTGGTTCAATCCCGTTGGAGGCGCAGCGTTTGGGCCTGCCCGCTTATGGGTCCGATCTGAACCCGGTGGCGGTGATGATCGGCAAGGCGATGATCGAGATACCGCCAAAATTTAAGGATAAGGCGCCGATCCATCCAGGCGTTAGGGAGCGGCAATTCTATCGCAATGCCGAGGGGCTGGCGGAGGACGTAAAATATTACGGCGAGCGGTTGCGCGAAAAGGCGCTGGAACATGTTGGGCATCTCTATCCGCAAGTTGACCTTCCAAAGGAATACGGTGGCGGCAAGGCGACAGTCATTGCGTGGATTTGGGCGCGGACTGTACCCAGCCCCGATCCGGCATTCAGCAGTGTTCAGGTGCCGATCGCGTCGAGTTTCTTACTAAGCGCCAAAGCCGGCAAAGAAGCTTGGGTCGAACCGATAGTTGACAAAGTATCCAAGTCGGTTTCGTTCGCAATGCATTTAGGAGGGAGCAAGAGCGATCGCGAGATCGCACAGCGAGGCACTAAGCTTGGTGTCGGAGCAAACTTCTCCTGTCTTCTGTCAGGTGCGGCGATTACAGCAGATTATGTGAGAAGCTGTGCGAAAAGCGGACAAATGGGTCAGCAGCTTATGGCGATTGTCGCTGAGGGGCCGAAGGGGCGTGCTTACGTTGCGCCCACTAGCTTCCAGGAGGATTTAGCAAAGGGTGCTAAATCTGATTGGAAACCAGATCTGAGATTCGAGCCAAACGCACTCGGATTCCGCGTCGGAAACTACGGCATGGAGACCTTTGGTGACCTTTTCACCGAACGTCAAGCTTGTGGTTTAAACGCTTTTGTAGAGGCCTTGCAAGAAATTAAGGAGATGCTTGCAGAGGACGCTAAGAGAAGCGGAATACCCCTAATAGACGAGCGTCGTCTTCATGAAGGTGGATCAGGAACTTCCGCCTACGGTGATGCCATCCTGACCTATTTGGCATTTTCAGTGGGCCAGCTAGCAAATCACGGGTCAACAATATGCGGATGGAATAGTACCAACTCTCAGATGAGATCCACGTTTTCCAGACAAGCACTTTCTATGACATGGGATTTTGCTGAGTGTAATTTTTTCAGCGGTTCTAGTGGCAGCTTTGAAAGTCTATTTTCAAGAATGGTGAAGGGATTTGAAACCCTTGCGGTTGGAACGGGTAGCGGATCCATTTTGCAAATGGATGCGCAATCGGCGAAGTTTTTTGATCGGGTAATCTCTACGGACCCTCCATACTACGACAATATCGGTTATGCAGATCTTTCCGATTTTTTTTATGCTTGGATGAGGAAGTGTTTAAGAGACGTGCATCCCGATACGATGAGTCTTCTGATGACACCCAAAAAGGAGGAACTTGTTGCAACGCCGGTTCGCCATGGAGGGCGCCAATCAGCTGATGATTTCTTCTTAGACGGCATGACAAGAACAGTCTCAAGTATGGCGCAGACATCCTCGGATTTGGCACCTGCGACGATCTACTACGCATTTAAGCAGAGCGAAGTTGAGCAGGAAGGAATAAGCTCGACTGGTTGGGCGACGTTTTTAAATGCGGTGGTGACTGCCGGTTATTCAGTTGTAGGCACGTGGCCCATTCGAACCGAAAAGCCAGGAAGGATGCGTGCCGTTGGGTCGAACGCTCTCGCCAACTCGGTGGTCCTAGTCTGCCGAAAGAGAGGCGCAGCAGCCGAAGCAGTTACGCGTGCGGAATTTATTCGTGCGCTGAAACGAGAACTTCCCCCGGCGATTGCCGAGCTTCAGGCCGCAAATATCGCCCCTGCGGACATGCCACAATCGGCCATTGGTCCTGGCATGGGCGTCTTTTCTCGCTACAAGGCGGTACTAGAATCCGATGACAGCCCGATGAGCGTGAAAACTGCGCTTCAACTTATCAACCGGGAACTTGACGAGTATCTCGGCGGCATCCAGGGCGAATTCGATGCCGACACCCGCTTTGCCATCACATGGTTCGAGCAAAACGGGATTGGCAAGGGGGACTACGGTGTTGCCGACAATCTCGCCCGTGCGCGCGGCATCTCGGTCGAAAGTGTCAAACACGCCGGGATCGTGGAAAGTGCGGCGGGGAAAGTCCGCATCCTGACGCGTGACGAGCTTGACGATGATTGGGAGCCGAATAGCGATAGCCACCTGACGGTGTGGGAGTGCCTTCAGCATCTGGTTCGGCACCACGAGAAGGATGGTATCTCCCACGATACGGCTGGTCTTCTGAAGAAGATCGAGGCGAAGGTCGAGGCCGTGAAGGACCTCGCCTACTGCCTCTATGACATCAGCGCCAACAAACGAAAGGATGCGAAGGAGGCCACAGCCTACAACGCATTGATCGCTGACTGGACGGAACTGACGAGGCAGGCGGCAACAATCCACGACACGAGCGGCGATCGTCAGATCCGGCTGGACATTTAAGGGGGGACGGGACGTGGCCAAGAGCACGCGGCAATATGTTTTCGAGGGAATGGAGCTGCTCCCTGCGGCACTCATTCCATTCGTCGAGAAGAGGCTGGAGACCTCCGTCAAGGGGCATTGGCAGATCGAGGTCGTGCAGCGAGTGCAGGGTCTCAAGCCCAATGCGACAGGAGAGGTCGGCTGGGATCAGCAGGGCCTGCTCAAGACCATGATGGCGTTCTGGAAGGATGCCTTTGCCTCGGTGCTTGGGCACCCCGAACGCTCCTATGTTTCGGAGCTGCTCGATGTCCGCAACAAGCTCTCGCATAATGAGACCTTCACCTATGATGACGCCGAGCGGGCGTTGGACACGATGCGGCGGCTGATGGAGTCGATCAGCGCCGGCGATGTTGCCGAGCAGCTCTCGAAGATGCGCGATACGATCCTTCGGACGAAATTCACAGAGCTTCAGCGCAACGAGGAGCGGCGGAAAACCCAGCGGCTGGATATCTCGGTTGAAACCGTGGCGGGTTTGCTCCCGTGGCGCGAAGTGGTCGAGCCGCATCCGGATGTTGCGACCGGTGAATTCCAGCAGGCCGAGTTCGCGGCGGACCTTGCCAAGGTTCATTCGGGTAGTGCGCCGGCCGAGTATCGTGATCCTGGCCAGTTCTTCAGCCGCACCTATCTGACTGAGGGATTGAGCACGCTTCTGGTTGGCGCTGCCAAGCGGCTTGCCGGCAACGGCGGCGATCCGGTGGTCGAACTGCAAACCAATTTTGGTGGCGGCAAGACCCACTCGATGCTCGCCCTCTATCACATGGCGGGCGGAACGCCGGTTCAGGACTTGTCTGGTCTTGATCGCTTGCTCGACGAGAACGGGCTGAGTGTGCCCAAGGCCATCAATCGTGCGGTGCTTGTCGGTACGTCGCGGGGACCGCAGGACGTCCTCAATACCAACAGCGGCCAAAAGATCCGTACCACATGGGGCGAACTGGCGTGGCAACTCGGCGGCGCAGAAGCCTTCGACATGGTTGCAGAGAATGATGCCAATGGTATCGCACCGGGCTCCCACCTACTCGATACGATCTTCAACAAGTATGCGCCGTGCCTGATCCTGATCGACGAATGGGTCGCCTATCTGCGGCAGATCTACAAGGTAGAAGGACTGCCGTCGGGATCGTTCGATGCGAACCTGTCCTTCGTTCAGTCGCTGACCGAGGCGGTCAAGGCCAGCCCCGGCACTCTGCTGGTCGCCTCTTTGCCGGCATCGCAGATCGAAGTTGGCGGCGAAGGCGGTCAGGAGGCGTTGGCGCGTCTCAAGCAGACGTTCAGCCGCGTTGAATCGTCATGGCGCCCGGCGAGCCAGGAAGAGAGCTACGAAATTGTGCGGCGGCGGCTGTTCAAGGACATCCCCGGCGACAAGTTCCATCATCGCGACAACACGCTGAAGCAATTCGCGAAGCTGTATCGTGAGAACACCAACGACTTCCCGCAGGGCTGCGCGGACGAGGACTATCGGCGCAAGCTGGAGAAGGCCTATCCGATCCATCCCGAGCTGTTCGACCAGCTCTATACGACCTGGGGATCGCTTGAAAAATTCCAGCGCACGCGCGGTGTGCTGCGGTTGATGGCGCAGGCCATCCACGAGCTCTGGATGAATGGCGATCCGTCGGTGATGATCATGCCGGGTAGTGTGGCCGTAAGTTCCCCGCGCGTAGAGCCGGAATTGCTACATTATCTCGACGTGAGCTGGCAATCGATCATTGCCGGCGATGTCGATGGCACGGCGTCCACGCCGTATAAGATCGATCAGTCGGCACCCAATCTGAACCGCTATTCGGCAACCCGGCGCGTCGCCCGCGCAATTTTCATGGGGACGGCTCCGACGCATCAACAGCAGAACACCGGCCTCGACGACAAGCAGATCAATCTCGGTGTCGTGCAGCCCGGCGAACGGCCGGCGATCTTCGGCGATGCGCTGCGCCGGCTGACCAACCAGGCCAAGTTCATGCACGCCGATCTTGGCCGGTATTGGTACTCGATGTCGGCCAGCCTCAACCGCATCGCGGCGGATAAGGCGGCGCAGATCGAGGCGGCGCTGGTCGATGTGACGATCGACATGGAACTCGGAAAATATGTGAATGGACTCACGGATCGCGGCCATTTCGATGCCGTGCAGGTTGCGCCGGCGTCATCGGCCGAAGTCCCTGATGAAGCCGGCGGTGTCCGCGCCGTCGTCTTGGGCGTCAAACATCCGCATAACGGGCGCGATGGTTCGGAAGCTCTGGTCGAGGCGAAAGACATCCTCACACAACGCGGCAGTACGCCGCGCGTCTATCGCAACATGCTGGTGTTCATCGCTGCGGAAACCCGCCAGCTCGATCATCTGAAAGACGCCGTTCGTGCGTCCCTGGCCTGGGGCGAGATCGTGCGCGATACTGACCGGCTGAACCTCACCCAGAGCGATAGCGCGCTAGCCAAGGCGAAACTGGCCGAAGCGAACGAGACGATGAAGACGCGCCTGAAGGAGGCGTGGTGCTATCTGCATTATCCGGCCCAGGAGAGCGCCCAAGCCGATTGGGAGTGGGCGTCGGGCAAGATTCCGGCGCAGGACGGGCTGCTGGCCCGGGCCAGCAAGAAGCTGGTGGCCGAAGAGGGCTTGCTGGTCGAGCTGGGGCCGTCGCGCCTCGACCGCGATCTCCAGAAATACATCTGGAACGACAAGCCGCGACTGTCGCTGAAGGATCTGCGGGAATACCTCAACCGCTACATCTATCTGCCACGCCTGAAAGGGCAGGACGTTCTGGTCAAGGCGGTGCAGGCGGCCGTGAGCGGTATGCTGCCCGGCCCTTTCGCCTATGCCGAGCGGTGGGATGAGAAGTCTGACACCTATCTGGGGCTGGCGATTGAACGGGCGGCAAACGCCGTAATCGTGATCGACAGCGGCAGTGTCATTGTGAGACCCGAGGTGGCTGAGGCGCACCGTCCGGCGCCGGCACAGCCGGGAACGGGTGACACATCTCCAGGAACAGCCGACAGTACGCCGCCCGATGGAGCACCCACGGACGGTGGGCCGACTACGCCTCCGCCGGAAAAGAAGCCAACCCGCTTTTCCGGCGCCGTGATGATCTCACCGGAGCGACCGGCCCGAGACATCCATCAGATTGTCGAAGCGATCGTCGAGCAGCTCACGACGCTGCCGGGCAGTCAGGTGAAGATCCGGCTCGAGATCGAGGCAGATGTGCCTGATGGTCTCGACCGCGCCAAGGTGCGGACGTTGATCGAGAACGCCAATACTCTCGGTTTCGTAGAGAAGTCGGTAGAATAGCCGCGGTGCACCAAACTGGGCAGAACGCGGTTGACGTAACCATCGGCACGATGCCTACGGAGCCGAGGTGTTCCATCTCGATTGCAGCCTCATGTTTCGAGACATTCGGACACGCTGACAAACCCTACATTCTCCCGGTCGGTCCAGTCATCGACCGGGCCAAGCTCAGCAAGCGTCGACACGCCGGATTGTCGTTTTGTGCGGACCAGACCATGCTGAACGGCAGCACCTCATCCGCGAGTTTCCGATAGGCGATCCCCGGAAACCGCGCGACGGTCGTCGCTTCGCTCGTCAGAGTTAGGCCGCGACCGAGCGCGACGAGTGATAGAATATTGTCGCGGCCGACCTGCTAAGATTGAATATCGAGCCGGCGCCCGAGACCGGCAAGATGGGCCACCAAATAGTCATGAATTTCCTGTTCCGGCGCAACATCGCTTACGACAAACCGCCCGGATGCGATATCGGCCCATTCAAGTTCGGGTTTGTCCGCCAAAGCGTGATCATCGGGCAGCACCACGAAAACCTTTTCGCACCACATATGCTCCGCCTCACAGCCATCCCAGGCCGCCGTTCCGGTTATGAACGCGACATCCAGACAAAGTTTACGGATCGCAGCGACGTGTTCGGGTGGATTGCCATCGATGATGTCGACCTGCACCTTAGGGTGACGCTCCCCGAAAACACGCAGCAGATCGAACAGAAATCCTGACGCGAGGGACGAGAATATCCCTACTTTGATCAGCCCTTGCTCCGCCCGGCCGACCGCTGCCACCTTGGTCACCCCGATGTCGATCTGGCGAAGAGCATGGCGGGCATTACGCAGGAATTCCCGCCCGGCAACGGTCAATCGCACCCCGCCAGCATGTCGCACGAAAAGCGACGCCCCCAGTTCATCTTCGAGATCACGGATTCGCCGGCTGATGGAAGACTCCTGGATGGCAAGCGCCGCAGCGGCCTTGCGGAAGCTCCCATAGTCGACGGCGGCAACAAAATGTCGCAACTGGTGCAGCCGGACCGCAGACTTGCTGCCATTCCCCACAACACTCTTCGTGAGGGCATCACCAGACGCGGACTGATTGTTCCGTATCGCAAGCATGGCGTATCATCCTGAACCGTGTTCGGTTTCTGGCGAATGCCCCGCCACCATCCACGCAAGAAACGGCCTGCACGCTTCACCTTCGATGCACGCACCACGATGCTTGAATCTGCGCGCGCTCATCGCCTCTCCGCAAAATCTCAAACTAAACGGCGTTCAGTTACCGAAATGCTGCTTCTTGACATCCGCCCCGTCAACGAAAAAAGTAAACGGCGTTTAATTTTCACGATCAGTTGCGGCAGGATGTCCATGGCTCGCCCTCGGAAGTAACAGGAGCAAAACCCCGGGCGGTATTGCAGTCTAACGGCGGGCTTTGGCGGCGCGGCGATCTGTCAGGGTGTCGCGCAGCGCGTTCTGACGAGCTGCGGAAGAGAGGGCACGGCTTGGCCGCCAATGATGCCCAGGCGATCGCCGAGATAGTCCCAGAACGAGACGCCGAGCTTGGCGCAGGTCTTCATCAGCGACAAGAACGTGTCACGGCAATGACGGCCGGCATCGCTGCGGGTGCCGCCGGAGATCTTGCGCTTGGTGACAACGGCGCGGATGTCGTTTTCCGAGCCGTTGGTGTGGAGCGGGATCTCCGGGCGGTCGAGCACCATCAGCAAATCGGCTTTGTTGGCATGCCGCATGACCGATGCCCCGGAGCTCCTGTTGGCACACCACCTCAAAACCTTGAAGCTGCCGACCTTCCTTCGGGAGTACGCCAAGCTGGCCCGTCAATGCGCCGCTGAGGGACAGGACCACGTCCGGTTCCTGGCCCGGCTGGTCGAACTGGAACTGATCGACCGGGAGCGCCGGATGATCGAACGCAGGATCAAGGCGGCGAAGTTCCCGGCGGACAAAAGCCTGGACAGCTTCGACTTCAAGGCGATCCCCAAGCTCAACAAGATGCAGGTGCTGGAACTGGCGCGCTGCGAATGGCCTTACGGCGATGCAAGCATCGCCTACCGGCTGACAGATCGAGCGCCGCGAGAACGTCATCGCCCTCGGCCCATCCAAGGCCGCTTTATAATGCCCATCTCGCCATCTCCTTATAATTCCATCTCTTCTTGAAGCAGGTTCTCAGATTGCGGACGTCTGTTGCGACGTGCATCTGCTGCGGACTGGGTGGCGCTGCGCTTCAGGTCACATCCTCGGATGACCCACGGGGCTCCTTTGCAGAGCTGTTGGGCCGGTAACTGTCCGTCCTGGATGAGCCGCCGCACGCTGGAAGGGCTGATCGACAAGATTGCAGCGGTCTCGTCCAAGGTGAACTCGTCGCGCTCCTGACGCTCGCCATCGCGGTAGACTGCAACCGCATGACGGTTACGCAAGGTGCAGACTCGGGACTTCGTCCAGCCATTTCCGCGGCCCGTCGTTTTTCCGGCACGGTTTAGGACGGGTGCGATGGCCTTGTCCGGCATCTGCCGGGCCAGGACGCGCACGAGGTCGACAACATCTGCATCCGTGCTCCACCGATGCTGTCCGGCCCGGTTCTTCTGCACCTTCAGGCCAGAATGATCGCCACCCTGCCAGCGGATCACAAGATCAAGAGCGTTGTCTTCGACGCGAACTATGATCTCATCAATCAGCAACCGCAGGATACGCTTTCTGACATCGGGGGTTACGCCGGGCTGACCCCAAGCGCGCTGCAGATCAGCGCCAAGCTCGAGAAGGCGCTCCCGATCCGTAGATGTCAGAACTGTCGTCGGCAGCGAGCCGAGTGCCTCCAGTTCCGCCTCGAGGTGATGCGCAGCGACAAGCTTTTCATTCCAGCGGCTCTCCAGTTCAGCGGCAACCAGACGATTGTCGGGATCAACAGCATCATACTGTCGCCGGGCGCGCCGAACTTCGAAACCGGCCTGCTCAAGGGCCAGTTCCAGCTGTCGTCGCTTGGCCTCCGCCTCGCGCCCGCGCGTTTCCATCGCGGCAAATGCGGCCTCGACACCAAGGGGCTGCAGCCGTTCAATCACCTTCAGGCCAATGTCACGGTCGATCCGCATGCCGCCGAACGAGATGCAACGATCACCACCATGATTGTGGAAGCCCCCACGACAGTGATAGCGCCCCGTGTTGCCGTCCGCGCCGGAGTAGGCGACGTGCAACTTGCGTCCGCAATGACCACACCGGAGCAAGCCGGAAAGCAAGGCTGTCCCCCGACGGAGGGCGCCGCGGCTCATGGGATTCTTGCCAGTTGCATTATCCGCGATCAGGCGCTGGTTCCTCTCATAATCCTTCCAGCTGAGATAACCCTCATGTCGATCCGGGATCAACACGTCCCAGTCCTTGCGCTCCTTCCGGAACCCCCGCACCACCTTTTTGCGTCCATCGGCAATGCTGATACGGCTTCCCGTGCGCCCGAAGGCGTAAGCTCCGGCATAGATCGGATTGGTCAGGATATGGAGGACCGTGTTGTAGAGCGGCGGCTTCCACACGATCTGACGACCTTCGCCGCCATGAACCACAGCCGGCGGAGGGACCGCCTCATGCCGGAACCACAGATGCACCTGACGCACAGATTGCATCTCGCCGAACTTCGCGAACACGAGCGCGATCGCTTCAGAAATGCGCCGGTCCGGATCCTTCTCGATGCGATCATGGCCGACCCGTACATAGCCAATGGCAACGGTCATGAACAACTCGCCACGGCGCGCCTTCTGTTTCAGGGCCTCCTGCGAGCGTTGACGCAGGATCGACAGTTCCATCTCGCTCATCGTCCCTTTCATCCCGAGCAAGAGGCGATCATTGGGATGACGCGGATCATAAGCACCTTCCTCATCGACGATCAGCGTACCGACCAGGCCGCAGAACTCGATCAGCGTGTGCCAGTCACGCCCGTTTCGGGCAAGGCGGGAAGCTTCAATCGACACAACCGCGCCGACCCGGCCCTCGCAGATCGCTGCAAGCATCTTCTCGAAGCCGGGTCGGGCCACGCCTCCACCCGAACGTCCGAGATCATCGTCAATAACCGAGACGTCGCTCCAGCCGAGTTGTCGGGCACGATCCGCAAGTCCATACTGACGGCGCTTGCTTTCCAGGTTGTTCGTAACCTGACCTGCGGTCGATTGTCGGATGTAGACGATGGCCTGTCGAGCGAGATGCTCAGGTGTGATCTTGCTCATGCGGCACCTCCGTGATCCCGTCTCCGGCCAGTTCTCCGGCCAGTGGCGGGTTTGCATCGATCAGGGCTTCCACAAGCATCTGCTCGATCAGGCGGAGCAGCGCCTGCCGCTCCGGCGGCGGGATTGCGCAGAATGTCCGCCCCTGGTGAAAAAGATCCTTCTGCTGCGTCCGTCGTGCCCTCATCTCGATTTCCTCCTGCCGCCGGGAATGATTCCCCGTCAACGGAGGCTAAGACGCTGTCGAGACAGGCCCGAAGCTGGAAAAGATGCGCGAGCGGCAATTGCGGGGAACCGCTCAGTTCAACCGCGCCTGCCGCCGCGCTGGTGAACCAAACCGGAACAAGTGCGAGTGTCCCATCGGGTTGAACGACCACCAGATGTTCCTCTCCGGCGAAACGTCTGCGGTGTACAACATCCACCTTTTCACCCGCGCGCGGGTGAAAAGGGTAGAGTATCCGCGCCTCAAAAGCCGGACACCCGGCATTGTGCCGCTGGTTCGCCGGGCACCGGCAAGACGCATGTCGCTTTGGGTCTCGGCTTGGCTGCCTGCCAGAAAGGCCTCTCTGTCGGCTTCATCACCGCCGCCGCCCTCGTCAACGAACTGATGGAAGCCCGCGACGAACGGCGGCTCCTTCGCCTGCAAAAGCAGATTGCCGGCTACAAGCTGCTGATCGTCGACGAACTGGGCTTCGTGCCGCTCAGCAAGACCGGTGCCGAACTGCTGTTCGAACTGATCTCGCAGCGCTACGAGCGCGGCGCCACCCTGATCACCAGCAATCTGCCTTTTGACGAATGGACCGAGACCTTCGGATCCGAGCGCCTGACCGGCGCGCTGCTCGACCGGCTCACTCACCACGTCAGCATCCTCGAGATGAACGGCGACAGTTACCGGCTGGGTCAGAGTCGCGCCCAAAAGAGCGCCGCCAACAACTGAACCCATCACGATTGGCCCTTGCGGGCCAATGCACCCCGGCAACCGCCAGCTCTTTGAAAAGCGCGGTTGCCGGGGTGCGATGCGCGCCTCCGCTCGCTGTCCTGAACACCAGCCAGCGGTCTACTTTTGCGCCGCCCATTGGCTGGTTTTTACGCCGCCGTTGACAACACGGGACGCAGCGCCTCGAGAAAAAGGCCATGACACATGGACGCATTCGATCGTATTATTGCTAAGGCGTCAGCCCGCTAAAACCGGGGCTACCCACACATGATGTGACCGCCCCCCGACGGCATCTGTGCGCCGGGTTCGGGCGGATCGATCAAGTAGAACCCGCCTGTACCTCGTTCTGTAGCCACTTCATGAATGTTGGAAAAAACGGATGGGTTTCGGTCGTCGCAGGCCGTATGACGCAAAACCGGCACACGATTTCAACGTTGTCACGGAAGGCGGCTGCAAGACGGTTTGACGAAAACTCGCGGCTTAAGAGGTCTTTGATCCCAATGGCGATGCCCAAACCGCTCATTGCGGCTTCGTACATCATTGATGCATTTTCAAACCATTGACCCCGGGTGGTGTCAACGAACACACCATTCGCCTTTGACCACCGATCCCAATCGCCGGGTCGGGTGTCACAATGTAGCAACGCGCTTTGCCAGTCCTCAATATCGCCGGTCAAAGTGCCTGGCGGAAGATAGTCTGGGCGGCATACTGGAATCAGAGTCGTTTCAAACAAGCTAGTCGAGATATAGCGCGGATCATCCACACTGTCTGAAAGGATTGCCAAATCGATGTTTTTTGTTTCGAATGAGACGTCATGGCTGAGTGTTGTAACGATCCGAAGTTGAACGTCAGGATGGGTTTGCAAATAACGCGACCAGCGCGGGACAAGCCAACTAACTATAAAACTGGGATAGGCACATATGACAAGCGGTCGGTCAGCTCGTTGCCCAACAAGACCCTGTGTTGCCAGCGCAATTCGGTCAAATATATCGGCAAGGCTTTCGAAATAGATCCGCCCTTCGTGGGTCAAGGACGTTTTCCGGTGCATACGGTGGAAAAGACTACAGCCCAGAAAATCTTCAAGCGACCGGATCGAACGACTAACAGCCGCGGGTGTCACACTCAGCTCACTAGCGGCTTTAACAAAACTGCCCGTACGCGCCGCCATGACGAAGGTGCGCAGCGCGTTAAGCGGCGGAAGCCTAGGGTCCACGGCCGTGACCTCACATAACAAAAACTCAACCTATCATTAAGAAAATATCTGTTGCCAGTCAACAGCTATTGCTCCGACAGTGAAGCATGAAGAGCTACACTTGAAAAATTGTATGTCAGCACAGAATTCCTGAGGAGGCTTGTTGTGACCGAGAGACGTAGAAAATTCTATGCTTGGGGCTTTGAAGATCAAAGCGCCACACCCGAAGAGATGAAGCCGGTTTTGGATACATGGCACCGTACCTTCGCGGTTGATTCATTCGACGTAACGGCCGCGCCAACCCTTGATACTATTGATATGCCTGAGAGCAAAATTACGCGTTTTCCAGAGGCAATCAAAGATATTTGCCGCACGGACCGGTACGAGCGTGCCTTGCATAGCTACGGCCGGTCATTCCTTGACAGCGCCAAGATGTTTCGCGGCGATTTCCGCAATGCCCCAGACGTGGTTGCTTATCCGCGCAACGAGGAGGATGTACGTGCGCTTATCGATTGGGCGGGTGACATTGGTGCGGCAGTTATCCCTTTTGGCGGCGGATCGAGTGTTGTCGGTGGTGTGAACCCAGAAATCAATGGAACCTATGCCGGTGTGGTGACCATCGACATGTGGTACTTGAACAAGATTTTGGAATTCGACCCTGTGTCGCGTTCTGCGCGTGTGCAGGCGGGGGTGTATGGACCCGACCTAGAAACACAGCTAAAGACCCATAACGTCACGTTGCGCCACTATCCCCAAAGCTTTGAGCTTTCGACCCTGGGCGGCTGGATCGCAACACGGGCTGCCGGGCATTACGCGACACACGGCACCTATATTGACGATTATGTCGAAAACATCCGCATGGTTTCGCCCAGCGGCATCAGCGAAAGCCGTCGTTTGCCCGCCTCTGGCGCTGGTCCGTCCCCCGACCGTTATGTGATGGGCACAGAAGGATCCGTCGGTATCATCACCGAAGCTTGGATCAGAGTCCTGTCCCGGATCAAGTACAAGGCCAGCAAGACAGTTACCTTCGCCGAATACGATCAAGGGGTCGAAGCGGTGCGTGCGATCTCGCAATCTGGGCTTTATCCAGCGAACTGCCGCCTGATCGATGCGCTTGAAGCTAAGTTGACCGGAGCCTTCGATGGCAGCCGTCCAATCCTGGTGCTGGGGTATGAAAGCTCACATTACCCAGTGAACCAACTGATGGATTTAACTGTCGATCTGTGCCGAGAGTTTGGGGGCACGCCAGTGGATGAGAAAGAACAGGGGCGCAACAGCGTGGCTGGCCAATGGCGCAATGCCTTCATTCGCGGCCCTTATTATCGTGAGCATATGACATCGCGCGGCATATGTCGTGAGACCTTTGAAACGGCTGTGTGCTGGAACAATTTCAAAGAGCTGCACAGCTCGGTCATCGAGACGGTGAATGCCGCGATCAAGCGTGTGACCGGTCGGGCGGGCACTGTCACCTGCCGCTTTACCCATGTCTATCCCAATGGTCCCGCGCCGTATTTCACGTTCCATTGTCTTCCAGACCGTGAGCGGATGGGCGAGCAATGTATGGAAATTAAAATCGCCGCCTATGATGCTGTGATGAAGGCGGGGGGCACGATCACCCACCACCATGCCGTTGGCAGGCTGCACATGCCTTGGTATGAAAAACAGCGCCCGGCGCCAATCGGCGCGGCATTCACTGCGGCAAAGAAATCGCTTGATCCCAGGTCAATTATGAACCCCGGTGTGATCATCTCTGAACAGAGGGGAAGTGCATGACTTTGCCGCTTGACGGTCTGCGGGTTCTTGATCTCTCGCGCATTCTTGCAGGGCCAAGTTGCACGCAGACTTTGGGCGATTTGGGGGCTGATGTCGTCAAAATCGAAAGGCCGGGCATCGGTGATGACATTCGCGGATGGGGCCCGCCCTTCCTGAAGGATCGGGATGGGAACGACACCCGCGAAAGCGCCTATTTCATGTCCACCAACCGCAACAAGCGGTCTCTGACAGTGGATATCGCGTCAGATGAGGGCCTTAAGATCATCAATGCTCTTATCGACAAAAGCGATGTTCTGGTCGAAAATTTCAAGGTTGGTGATCTCAAGCGTCGTAGACTGGATTGGGAGACGGTCCACGCGCGCAACCCACGTCTTGTCTATTGCTCGATCACTGGTTTTGGACAGACCGGCCCTTATGCCGAGCGACCCGGTTACGATTTCGTCGTTCAGGGCATGGGCGGTCTGATGAGCATTACCGGCGAGGCTGAGGGCCAGCCGATGAAGGTGGGCGTGCCCATCTCGGACATCATGTCGGGGATGTATGCGGCAGTTTCAATACTGGCCGCGCTTCGTGAACGCGACCAAACCGGTGTCGGGCGTCACATTGACATTTCGTTGCTCGATTGTCAGGCGGCGTGGTTATACAATCAGGCGTCCAACTACCTTGTCGGCGGGGTTCAGCCAGGTCGCTTGGGCAATGCCCACCCGAACATCGTTCCGTATGAGACCTTCGCCACCGCTGACGGCCACATAAACCTTGCCGTGGGTAACGATGGACAGTACCGGCGCCTTTGTCAGGCCATCGGACGGCCTGATCTGGCCGATGATCCGTGCTTTGTGACCAACACGCTACGACTTGCCAATCGTGACGCGGTATTGATCGAGATTCGTGCAGAATTGGCCCAACGGCCCTCGGCCCAATGGCTTGCCGATTTGCAGGCGGCCGGGATACCCTGCGGACCGATCAACACCATCCCCGAAGTGTTAGACGACCCCCACATCCGGGCGCGCGGTATCGTTCAAGAGATCGGCCACAGCGCTACACCAGATGTGAAAGCAAAGGTGATGCGCACACCGATCCGCATGGAAGGCCATGAATTTAGTGTCCGCCTACCGCCCCCGATGCTGGGTGAGCATACGGATGAAATCCTGTCCGAAATGCTTGAATATGACGCCAGAAAAATTGCAACTCTGCGTGAGAAAGGCACGGTATGACTGGCGCTGCTGTACCCATTCCCGAACGCTTTGGGATACTTTGACCGACCGCCTGAATCGTCTGGTTCTATGACACGAGATCGAAACAACCGATTCCGACGGACAACGGTCAATGCAGCGCAAATTTGGTTTCATCCTTACGGAGTACTCAGTGCGCAGTTGGGGGAAAAAAACGACTTCACAACTGTCCCGAAAGCCCATTCAGATGAAATCATGGACGCGTTCTAAGATAAAGCCAGCCTGATGCTGGACCAAACGGGAGGAAGATTGATGAGATTGAAACTGGAACTGACAGTGAGGGCAGCGCTCGTGGCGAGCGTTCTTGCTCTGTCAACCGCAACGACGGCACTGGCCGAATATCCGGACCGCCCGATTCAGGCCATAGTGCCTTGGGGTGCCGGCGGCGGCGCAGATGGTATTGTTCGCAAAATCATGAGCATCGCAGAACGCGAATTGCCCGTCTCCATCTTTGTAGAAAACCTGGACGGTGGCGTTACCTCCGTTGGCATAAACCGCCTGATGAATTCGCCGGCGGATGGCTACACAGTCGGGGCTCTGACCTACGACAGCGTCGTGACCGTGCCGTGGGAAGGGATGCTGCCCGGCTATAGCCTCGACAAGCTTGATATGATCGCCTTGGTCACGACCGAACCCAACGCGATCATCGTTGGCGGCAAGACCGATTATGCGTCATACGACGACCTTATCACTGCCGCAAAAGAGGCCGAAGGAGAGATCAACGTCGGCATTATGGGGCTTGGATCGATGACCCATCTGACTCTTCTTCAGCTTCAAGAAGCGACCGGCACCCGCTTTCGGATCGTTGCATATCCCGACGGCAGCCCGGGGCAGAAAGAAGGCATTTTGTCGGGAGAAGTCGATGCTGCCGTCACCAGTCTTGGCGATTTTGCACCGCTGTTAATGTCTGGCGATGCGCGCGGTCTAGTCGAGTTCAGTGCCTCCGAAAACCCAGGTTTTCCGGATGTGCCCACCAGCGAGGAAGTCGGGCTGAACGTACAGACCGGCAGCTTTTTGTTGTTCGCCGTGCCTGCCGGTACACCCGATGAGGCCAAGCAGGTTTTGGAAAAAGCTATTGAAACGGCTTGGAAGAGCGATGAGTTTCAAGATTGGGCCCGGAAAGTCGGCGTGACGGCAACTTGGATGGGCAGCGACGCAGTCACGGGATTTGCCATGGATTTCCAAGCCGACATTTTCAAAACCCTCAAGGAGCTTACTGATCAAGGCATTCTCGAATAGAGCTTGGAAGGAAAAACCGTAGACTATCCTAACCTTCGGCTCTGAAGCGTCGGGCAGCCGCGTGCTGGTCGCCCGACGAGCACGCCCAACTTAAAGGAGAATTGCAATGCCTGCGAATCCTCGGCGTTTTCGATTTGGCGAGTTTATCCTCCCACTGATCTTCTTCATCTCCACGACGATCTACCTTTCCGATGCGCTACAAAATGGAGCTATTTTTCGCTACGGGTTACCAAGCGCGAGCTTCATGCCAATTGTCCTTAGTGTTGCAATGTATCTTGCTCTTCTGGCGGTGCTCATCGGACAGTTGAGCCGCCGCCGGACCACCAATGACAGACTACCGCAGCCCCCCCAAGTCTCGGAAGAGTTCCCCGATCTCGACGCTCCCGCCCCGCCGCTGGGCCTAGGCGCACATGTTGCGATGGTCGTCGTGATCGCGATTTCCTTCTTCTATGTCCTAGCTTTCCGGCAACTCGGTTTCGCGATGTCCACGTTCCTGTTCTCTCTGGGCCTGCTGGCGGCATTCCAGTTCGGCTGGTCGAAGGGCGTTTTAGGGATCGCCCTGAACCTTGTCGTCGCCACGGGTATCAGTCTGATCGTCTATTTGTTCTTTGCAGTACTGTTCGGCATCCAACTTCCAGGAATAGGATTACTGAAATGATCGAGCAGTTTCTGCACGTTGTGGGCGGCTTTCAGACGATCGCGGAACCTGCGGTGTTTGGCTACCTGGTGGGCGGGTTCCTGATCGGAACGATCTTTGCGGCAATCCCGGGCCTGACCGGCACACTGGCGATCGCGCTGATCCTGCCGCTCACCTATTCGATGGACGTGACCTCGTCCCTTGTAATGTGCGCCGCAATTTTCATGGGTGGGCAGTATGGCGGCAGTATCACTGCGATCACAGTGAACATCCCCGGTGCGCCCTGCGCCATCATGACCGCCTATGAGGGCAATATCCTGATGCGCCGTGGCGAAGGCGCGATCGCGCTGCGCAGTGCCGCGCTGGCATCGATGGTGGGCGGTGTGATCGGTGCCATATTGCTGATGACGCTGGCGCCCGTGATTGCACAGGCCGCGCTTTATGTGCAAACACCAGGAAAGTTCTCCCTGATCCTGTTTGCCTTTTTCGTGATCATCATCTCGAATGATCGGTCAATTTCCAAAGGGATCGTGGCCACGTTGGTGGGTCTTATGGTGGCGACCATCGGTATTGATGTAGCAAGTTCGAAAGTGCGGCAAACCTTTGGATTTCCTGCCCTGATTGAAGGGATCGACCTGATGGCCGTGATCATCGGGGCCTTTGCGATCAGCGAGTTGTTCGTGCAGGTCACAGGTAGCTCGACGGAAGATCGCAGCGCCACGAATAACCTGCTTAAAAAGGTCAAATGGAGTTGGCGGCACTTCGTTCCACGCTGGGCCGACTACCACCTGATCGGCACCTACCGTTACCTCAAGTTCGCGGTGATCGGTTACTTTGTTGGGGTTCTGCCAGGTGCAGGCGGCAGCAGTGCAGCGTTCGTCTCCTACGCCGAGGCGAAACGCAGTTCTTCGCGGCCAGAGGAATATAATAACGGCTCGATCGAAGGCATCGCCGCTGCGGAAGCTGCAAACAATGCGATGTGCGGTGGTGCGTTGGTCCCGATGCTGACCTTCGGTATCCCGGGTGATACAACTTCGGCCGTGATCCTGGGGGTACTGATCATCAACGGCCTGCAGCCGGGGCCACAAATGATGACCGAGCAATTCGCTATCGTGACTCCGATGATGGCGGCACTGCTGGTCTCGGCGCTTTTGATTCCGATCACGCTTCTGTTTCTTGGCCCTTGGTACATGCGCCTAGTTTCGATCAATAAGGCGGTACTGTTCTCTAGTATCGCAGTTATTGCGATGGTCGGTGCGTATGTCTCGACCTTTTCCGTGTTTCAGATGGGGGCGGCGCTTGTCGTCGGGATCGGCTCCTATTTCATGCAGCGAGGTGGGTATCCCATGGTCTCCTTCCTGCTGGGTTTCATTCTCGGGCCAGACCTCGAGGTCTATATGAGGCGCAGTCTGGACATAACCGACGGAAGCCCATCCATTTTCTTCACCAGCCCGGATAGCCTGTTTTTTCTCGGACTGATTGCGGTGTTCTTCTACTTCATGGTTATGCGCCCCTGGATGTCATCGAAGCGAAAACGTCATCGGAAGAACTCAGTTTGAGTCCACGCGCGATCCGGCGCAGAGTAGGAGATGCAACAATGCCCGTACATCTATTCACTTTGGACAATATCGGTCCGCGTGGCCCCTCCACCGGCGAAGCCTTCGTCGCGCCCACGGCTGTGCTAATAGGCGATGTACAGATCGAGGCTGACGCTAGCATCTGGTTTGGTGCCGTCCTACGCGCGGATGATGCCACTATCTATTTGGGCTCAGGTTCCAATATCCAGGACAACTGCGTGCTGCATGTCGATCCCGGCTTCCCCATTCATATTGGTACCAATTGCACCATCGGGCATCGCGCGATGATCCACGGCTGCACCATCGGTGACGGCACCTTGATAGGTATGGGCGCGACCATCCTCAACGGTGCCAAGATTGGCAAAAACTGCCTAATTGGCGCAGGCGCGCTGGTCACCGAAGGCAAAGACATCCCCGACAACACGCTTGTCGTTGGAAGTCCTGCCCGCGCGGTTCGTAAAATCGACGCAGGTGGTGTGGCTGATTTGGAAAAGGCTGCGGAGCTTTATCGTGTCCGCTGGCGCCGCTTTGCTGCGGGGCTCCAGTCCGCCACCCTGCCCGTCGGCATCGCCAACTTGAAAGGCCCCTGACCTCGGCTAGAAGGCTTGCCGCCCAACTGGCGCAGATGACCCGCCAGATTGGCTCTACGAATTAGGGCGTTACCGGGATCGATCCTAAGCACGATATCGTGAAGGTTATCGCGCTGCGATCGGCGCAGCGTTGCGGAGATAAGCCAGAGGTTCTGGCGAGAAGGTCGTTATCGTTCTAGAGAATGCGAAGAGGAAGTTACGATGAGGTTAAAGGACTGTCATAATTTTCAAGATTTTCGGCAACTGGCCAAGCAAAGACTACCAGCCCCGATTTTTCATTATATCGATGGTGCCGCTGACGATGAGCTAACCTATCGCAGGAATACCCAGGCCTTCGAGAGTTGTGATCTGGTGCCGAACATTCTGGCGGGTGTCGAACAAGTCGACATGAGCGTCAAAGTGATGGGGCAGAAACTCGCTATGCCATTCTATTGCGCGCCTACGGCGCTGCAAAGGTTATTTCATCATGAGGGAGAGCGCGCAGTCGCCCGAGCGGCATCCAGGCTTGGTACGATGTTCGGCGTATCCTCACTCGCCACCGTCGCCGTGGAGGAGATCGCCGAACTCGCACCTGGCCCGAAGATGTTCCAGTTCTACTTTCACAAGGATCGTGGGCTCAATGATGCGCTGCTTGAACGTGCCCGTGAGGCGAATTTCAACGTCTTGGCGTTGACCGTCGACACAATCACTGGCGGCAATCGCGAACGTGATCTGCGCACGGGCTTCACGTCACCGCCTAAACTTACCCCTTTATCGCTCCTGAGTTTTGCTACGCATCCAGTTTGGGCGTGGAATTTCCTAACAAAGGAGAAGTTCGACATGCCACATCTTTCGGGGCATGTTACAGCGGGCACTAATATAGCGGTATCAGTAGGCGATTATTTCTCGACGATGCTGGACCAGTCGATGAGCTGGAAGGACGCCGAGAAGCTCTGCGCACAATGGAATGGCCAGTTTGCGTTGAAAGGCATCATGAGCGTCGAGGACGCGAAGCGGGCCGTTGACATCGGCTGCACCGGAATCATGGTTTCCAATCACGGTGGGCGACAACTCGACGGCTCACGCAGCCCGTTCGACCAACTGGCCGAGATCTGCGACGCAGTCGGTGACAGGATAGATGTGATTTGCGAAGGGGGCATCCAACGAGGAACCCACGTCTTGAAGGCGCTGTCCGTCGGAGCCAAGGCCTGTTCTGGCGGTCGGCTCTATCTCTATGCACTTGCAGCAGCAGGGGAGGCGGGGGTTGAGCGAGCCTTGGGTAATATCAAAGTCGAAATTGAACGCGATATGAAGTTGATGGGGGTGACCAGAATCGACCAGTTGACTCGAGAGAATCTGCGCTTTCGCTAAGGCCTTTAAATGTGACATATGAAAGCAAGCAAAATCAATGCCTCTGCTTTGCCCTTACATATAATATTTTGCCTTTAAATCGGGTCATTCTCAATCTGTGTAGCAGAACTATCCTGGGATCTGACAGATCGGGGGATTTGGTTGTGGTTTCGAAGAAGCATTGGGCGCTGTCCGATAAGGTGCGTAAGCGCGACGCCGACCACCTCCTGCCCCTGCTGATCTGAGCCAGCCATACTTCGCACACACGTGGTCAGGGCAATCGCATTTGGCTCATTCCGCCGCCAACCCGGGCAGACTCGTCCAGACCGGCTGGACCAGTTTGCGCAGCATGGAAATCTGGTCGGTGCGGTTGGTCGGTGCCAGATTTGGCGTGTGGGTTTCGATGTAGCGGTCGATCAGATCGGGGATGCGGGGGGCCGCCATCCCGGCTTCCCGCTCGCCCAACGGGTCACCGCCATCGTCAATGATGCGGCGCAGTGCCTTGGCTTGTTCGCGCGCCGCCGTGACTTGGCTTGTTCGCGCGCCGCCGTGACCGTCCATTCCGGCCACCTGCCGATGGTGAAGCGTCGCTGGCGTCCTTTGACGCGATAATCCAGCGCAAAATGCCGACTGCCAGACGAAAAGATGCGCAGCGAAAACCCCCGCACGTCTTCATCGAAAACCTGATAAATGCCCGCGCGCGGCTCGACGGCCCTGACCAGTTTCTCGGTAAGTTTTTCTCGTTGCGCCATGATCGACCACCTCTTTGTTGACGTGCCACAGGCGTGATCCGCGCTGCAGTTCAACTCAAACATCGAACGAAGGGGTGGCAGGGTGGCATAAAGCGGCAAATGGAAACGCGGGCTCGTGCCGGTCTCTATTTGTTCTGCAGTTGTCGGCGGAGGTTCTAAGCCCATTGATTTCGTCAGTTACCTTACGCTAGTCCGGCCTGAACAAGTAACAGGAGCAAAATCCCGGGCAGAGCGAATTTGCGATGCGTTTCTGGTGGTGCGGCGGATTGGCTCGGGCTGCCCGGAAGGGGTTCCCGAAGTGGCGGGTTTCTGACTCAATCGCGCAATGCGCAAGCCGCCCTCTCATGCCCTCGATGACCTGTCGATCAGCGACCTCAGGGAACTGGTGCTGGAACTGCTGGGCGAGGTGGCAGCGCTGAAGCAGATTGTCGCCGACCAACGCGACGAGATCGCGCGGCTGAAGGGCGGTTCTGGTCGGCCGAGTGTCAAGCCCAGCAAGCCGAGCGGCATGGAGCAGGCGAGCGAACGCAAGGCGTCATCGGACGTCGGCAAACGCCGCGGGCGCGGCAAGAAGAAGCTGTCGCGGGTCTCGGTCGAGGATCGGGTTGTGAAGGCCGAGGTTCCGGCGGGCTCCCGCTTCAAGGGTTACGAAAACTTCGTCGTCCAGGATCTGATCATTCAGCCGGCGGCGGTCAGGTTTCGGCGCGAGCGCTGGGTTACGCCCGATGGCCGAACCGTCGTGGCGCCGCTGCCGGATGGCATCGACACCCATTTCGGGCCGCAGCTGCGCCGTTTCGTGCTGTCCCAGTACCATCAGGGTCAGGTCACCGTGGCGCGGCTGGTCACGCTGCTCGATGCGATCGGCATCGAGATCTCCAAGCGCCAGGTGGTGCGGCTGCTGATCGACGGCCAGCAGCGTTTCGTTGCGGAGGCGCGCGAGATATTGCGCACCGGCCTGGAAACGGCGGCCTGGCTGACGGTCGACGATACCGGTGCGCGCCACAAGGCGGTGAACGGCTCCTGCACCCAGATCGGCAATGACCGCTTCGCATGGTTTGGCACGACCGGCTCGAAGAGTCGGCTCAACTTCCTGGAACTGCTTCGCGTCGGCCATGGCGATTACGCAATCAATGCCGAGGCGCTCGCCTACATGCGCGGCCGTGCGCTCAGCGGCCCGGTGATCCGGCTGCTGGCTGAAGCGGGCGACAAGCATTTCTGCGATCACGCCGCTTGGCAGGCGCATCTCGACCGGCTCGGCATCAGCGTGCTGAAGGCCAGTCCCGATCCGGTCACGGTCGCCACCGAGGGCGCGCTATGGGGCAGCATCAAGGCGCACGGCCTGCTCCCCGACACGGTGATCGTCAGCGACGATGCCGGTCAGTTCAACGTCGGCCAGCACGGTCTGTGCTGGATCCATGCCGAGCGGCTGGTGCACAGGCTCGACACCTTCACCGAGCAGAACCGCGCCATCCAGCAGCGACAGCGCAGCCTGATCTGGCGCTTCTACGACGCCCTCAAGGCCTATCGCCGCGATCCCGGCCCCAAACGCAGAGCCGCCTTGCGGGCCCGCTTCGACCGGATCTTCCGACGCTGCACCGGCTTTGTCACCCTTGACAGGCTTCTGGCCCGGCTCCACGCCAACAAAGCCGATTTGCTGATGGTGCTCGACCGCCCGGAGATCCCGCTCCACACCAACGGCTCCGAAAACGACATCCGCGCCGTTGTCACCAAGCGCAAGATCTCCGGCGGCACCCGCAGCGATGCCGGCCGTCATTGCCGTGACACGTTCCTGTCGCTGATGAAGACCTGCGCCAAGCTCGGCGTCTCGTTCTGGGACTATCTCGGCGATCGCCTGGGCATCATTGGCGGCCAAGCCGTGCCCTCTCTTCCGCAGCTCGTCAGAACGCGCTGCGCGACACCCTGACAGATCGCCGCCCGCCAAAGCCCGCCGTTAGATTGCAATACCGCCCGGGGTTTTGCTCCTGTTACCCTCGGAAGGAGCAAGAACTTGATATTGCTCGTCGCGCGGTCGACGAAACCATCCGGCTGCTAGCGGAGCGCGGCGACCTCGACGTACCGCTGACTGCGGTTGCGCATGCCATAGGCTGCACCGCGCCAGCGCTTTACGGCCACTTTCACGACAAGAGCGCCTTACTGCGCGCCGTTCGGGGCGAGGGTTTCAACCGGCTCTACAAAGAAAAGCTGGCCGTCTTCGAGCGGATGCGCGGTGACCCATTCGGCTATTTGCGCGATGGCAGCTATGCCTATGTCCGCTTTGCCCTGGAAAACCCCACGCTATATCGGCTGATGTTCACACCGCAGCCAAGGCTCGGTGTCAGCGATGATCCATGGTCGAGCGAAGCTGGAAGTCAGATACTGAAACTATTGCTCACGGGACTTCGTCGCTCTCAGGACAAAGGCTTTTTGCCTGGCATCGACCTCGGTCGCTACAGCTTCATGTTCTGGTCAACGGTACACGGCGCGGTGAGTCTCACCCTTCAGAACCGGGAAATGGATCAGTCCGCCAAATGGGACGCGGCGCGAGATGCCGTCGACACACTCATGGAGATCATCGCGGCAACTTGCCCTGACAGTATCAGCGCCTCATGAGCGGGCTCTTCTGGCGCTGGCAAAGCCCCGATCCGTGGCGATAAACCGCTCCAGCATCGGCACGATCAGCCTGACGGGATCGGTGGCGGGTTGCCCGGTTTCTCGGGCCAGCACCTCGGCATAGGCAACGAGATCACGATGGAGCGGCCCCGGCAACTCCAGCGTGAGTTTGACGGGCTTGTCCTCAATGATGGGTCCAAGTTTCAGTTTTGCCATGGTCAGTTCCTGTAGGGTTCGAGCACAAGATCGCGGGTGACGATGACCCTGACCGGGAAGCCCGGCCGGATGGTCAGCGTCGGCGCAACCTGCAACTGGCGCTGGACGATCTGTTGTCCGGCCTGGTTGATCGTGTCTTGCGCCCCGTCGCGGATGGCGCGGATCAGCCGGTCGTCGTCATCGGTCGCCAGCTCGGAGCCAATGCCGAGCAGCGTGGACAGCCCCGCCGCCTTCATCAGATCCCACCAGTGATAATCGACGCCATCCTCAAGCCCGGCATAGCCGGAAGCGTCTGCGCCCGGTTGACGCTCCAGCACGATGGAGCGGCCATTGGGCAGGATCAGACGGTTCCAGACCAGCAGCACGCGGCGCTGTCCGAAGGTGACGCCCGCATCATACTGGCCGATGATGCGCGTGCCCTGCGGGATCAGGAGCAGCGAGCCGGTCGGGCTGTCATAGACATTCTCCGTGACCTGCGCTGTGATTTGCCCCGGCAGATCGGAGCGGATGCCGGTAATCATCGCCGCCGGAATCACGGCTCCGGCCTGAAGAATGTAAGGCGACGCAGGCGCCATGATGCGACCCAAGGCAACGGTCTGGCGATCCACAGGGCCATTCAGGAAAGCTGTGTGCCTGTCCTGCGTCGCGGGCTGACCGCCTAGGTCAAGTCCCGCGAGGCCAGGCATTGCAGAGCCTGGTGTCGCGGCCGTTCTCTGCCCTGACTGGAAGAAGACCGTGCTCAGACGCGCGGCTTCCTCTTCAGCGAGGCGCCGCTCTTCAGCAGGGTCGCGGGCGGGCGTCGCCATAGCGGGCGGTGCGACGGGCTGCCCCCTGTTTTGGGCATCGAGGATGGGACCGCCGAGATCACCGGGCAATGCCGGTCCCAAGACCGGGCCAGTGTAATCGCGCGGTAGGCCGGACAGGCCATCGGCAGTGGGGCGGTTCTCGGTCGAATAGAGTTCTTCGCCGCCGCCGCTCAGATCACGGGTCTGGAGTGCATAGATCAGCGCCCCACCGATCCCGAGCAAAGCGACGGCCCCGACGCCGGCGAGCGTCTTGCGCGACAGGCGGGTGACACGTGGCGGTTCCGCACGCAGGCGCATCGGCGCGGCATTCGTGGTGGTCTCCTCGCTCATGACGGCGCCCCCCCGCTATTCGCGGGCTGGGCCGCCTGTCTTTGTTCGATGCGAACGATCCTGACGGTCTGCTGACGATCGCTACTGCCCAGGCGCAGCTCGGCCGCACCGAACAGGCGATCCACGATCAGGATGTTCTGGTGGATACGGGAATTGACGATCTGAGGCTCGCCATCGGATCCCAGAACGAAGATCGGCGGCATCTCGCCCTGGACGATGCCGCGCGGGAAGACGACATAGATGCGGCGGCCATCGTCGAAGACGGAGATGGGCCGCCACGGCGGGCTATCGCCGCTCAGGCCGTAGCGATAGTTGCGCGCTGCCTCGGCCGGGATGATCGGTGCTGCCGGAACAGTCTGGCGCTGACTTGCCGGGGGTGCCGGATAAGCCCAGGCAACGGACGGCATATAGAGCGCCTCGCGGGCGCGCAGTTCGATCATGTAAGTGCGCCGGTCGGTCGTGACGACGAGATTGGTCGAGATGTCCTGCCGGGATGGCTTGACGAGGATGTGGACGCGGCGGTTCACGCCGCTGCCACTTTCGGTATCCCCGATAATCCAGCGAGCAGTATCGCCCGCCGCGATCGGCCCCGCGCCGGTCAGGCTTTCGCCCGGCTCCAGCGCGATATTGGTGATCTGCCCCGGCGCGGCATAGACCTGATAAAGTGCGCCTTCCGACCAAGGGTAGATCTGGAGGGCATTATAGTAGCCTTCGCGACGCGGCTCGACGCGAGCGGCGGCATTCGCGTTCTCGACGCGGCCTGCCGGCGTGCCTGCTGCGGTTCCGCCGCGCGCGACGGTCCAGGCCGGCGGTGTGTGCAATGGCCGGGGCCGGTCATCGGTGGTGGCAGCCTGCACGGTCGGCAGCGCAGGAACTTCGGCATCGTAGCTGAACTGCGGCGTGCGGTTGGTGGCGCAGCCCGCCAGCATGGTGGCCGAGAGCAGCAAAGCCGCAAAGACAGGTTTACGGAAAACCGGGAAACCGGAATTGCGGAGAAACGTGCGGGTCATTGGCTCATCTCCCGCGACCATGAGATTGCATTGACGTAGATGCCGAGCGGATTGGCGCGCAGAGGCTCGGCATCGCGCGGCGTCTGGACCACGATGGTCAGGATCGCGGTCCAGCGCTCGGTCGTGGAAAGCTGCCCGTTCTCGTAATGGCGCTCGGTCCAGGCGGCGCGGAAACTGTCGTCCGAGGCCCGGATGACGCTGGAGACTTCGACCGCTACAGCCACGCGGCCCACCTTCGTGAACGGGTCGTTGGCGCGGGCATAGTCGTTGAGCGCGGCGGCGCCCCGGTCCGTGGTGAACTCATAGGCGCGCAGCCAGTTCTGACGCACGATGATGGCATCGGCCGGGATCGAGCGCGTCTGCTCGATGAAGCGGCCCAGATGGAAAGCGATCTGCGGATCGGTCGGCCGGTAATCGGCCGTCGCAGCGGCAACGGTCTGCGCCTGGCCGAGATTATCAACCTGCACCACCCAGGGCACGACAGTCCCGCGTGCCGATTGCCAGACAAGCGCGGAAGCGAAGCCTGCAGAGAGGATCAGCGAGCCGAAGGCCATGTAGCGCCAGTTCTTCGCCTGCACGCGCGCCGAGCCGATGCGCTCGTCCCAGACTTGCGCGGCCTTCTGGTAAGGCGTCTCGGGTTCGAGCGATTTGCCGTAATGGGTCGATGGGCGTCTGAAGATGTTCATGAGCGGTCACTTTCGGACATGTTGACAGAAGAGCCGCCACCGTGACTGTCTCCGGAGCGGACGGCATGGGCGGCCATGGTGGTGCCGTGATTGAGGGCCTGACGGCGGTGCATCTGCTGCGCCCATGCAGGCGGGCCGCCCGCCGGAGCGGGAGGCGCTGCGGAAGCGGCGGCACTCGCACCGCCAATACATCCCTGCGTGGACGATCCTCCGGTGACGCCGAGCCCGGCGCGGGCACCATCGGTGAAGCTGCCTTTGACGTTCTCTGTTGCTTTCGAGGCGGCACGCTTCAGCGGCGACACGGCGGCGGACCCTGCGGCACGAGCGACACCGCCCAGACCCGAAGCGACACCGGCCGCGCCGGACTGGCCGAGTGATCCGACACTATAGGCGGCGCTCGCAGCACCTGCAGCGGCAGCACCGCCACGGACAGCAGTGGCACCACCGGAGAGTGCCGCAGCTCCCCCCTTCGCGGCCATACCTGCGGCAGCGCCACCGGCGAGCACCATGCCGCCAGCGGCAAGGCCGGTTCCGACGGCAGCACCTGCACCAAGCTGCGGCCCGCCGGAAACAAGGCCGGAGGCGATGCCGGGGCCGAAAATGCCGAGGCCGAGAAGAGAAAGTGCTGCCAGCACGATGGCCATGGCGTCGTCGATGGTTGGTGTCGCGCCGCCAAAACCTGCCGTGAACTGCGAAAACAGCGTCGAGCCGATGCCGATGATAACAGCGAGCACCAGAACCTTAATGCCGGAGGAGACGACGTTGCCCAGCACGCGCTCGGCCATGAAGGCGGTCTTGCCGAAGAGGCCGAAGGGGATGAGGACGAAGCCCGCGAGCGTGGTCAGCTTGAACTCGATCAGGGTAACGAAGAGCTGCACGGCGAGGATGAAGAAGGCGAGCAGCACCAACACCCAGGCGAACATCAGGCAGGCAATCTGGATGAAGTTCTCGAAAAACGACCAGTAGCCCATCATGTCGGAGATGGATTCGAGCAGCGGGCGACCGGCATCGAGGCCGGTCTGCGCCACCTTGCCGGGTCGCAGCAGATCGGCGGTGGAAAAGCCGGTCCCCGATCCCTTCAGGCCGAGACCGGCGAAGCTGTCGAAGATGATCTGCGCGAGATTGTTCCAGTTGCCGATCAGATACGCGAAGACACCGACGAACAGCGTCTTCTTGACCAGCCGGGCGATAATGTCGTCATCGGCGCCCCAGGACCAGAAGAGCGCTGCCAGCGTCACGTCGATAACGATCAGGGTAGTGGCGATGAAAGCAACTTCACCGCCGAGCAGGCCGAAACCGCTGTCGATATAGATGGTGAATACGCCCAGGAAATTGTCGATGACGCCGGTGCCGCCCATGGTTCACTGCCCCCCGTTCTGATGCGGGGCGGCGGGCACCGGCGTCCGGCCGAGGAACCGATCGCGGTTTTCGGCCCAGGTGGCGAGGCAAGCGGGATCGTTCACGGCAGCCTCACCAAGCTGCTGGCAGCGGCGCAGGCTCTGGCGCAGCGGATCGACAGAAGGTTGAAGCGCGGGAGCCGGACGGGTTTGCGTCGGTTCGTGCTCGCGGATCGTCTCGATCACCGTGGCGGTAATCGCGATGGCGACGAATATGATCGCACCGATCCGGGCCAGCATCTTGCCGTCCATGTCGCGCGCCTCCTGTCCGGTCAGTTGTTGCCGTTGCCGAACATCCGGGCATTGCCGGGCTGGTAGGCCGATCCCGGTGTCAGAAAGCGTTCACGCTGGATGCGGCCCTGTTCGGCGGCGGTCGCACGTTCAGCCTCGATCAGCGCTTCCGAACGACCATTGGCCGACATCAGCGCGACTAGGTCGGAAAGCTGCTGTGATTGCAGGGCGAGAAGCTGATTGCCCGCCTGTGTGGCCTGCAATGCACCCGAGGCGTTCTGGCTCTGACCGACAAGGGCAGACATCTCGGTGCGGTTGGCGTCGATGTTGCCGACGACACCGGCCTGCACGCGCATGGCGTCCTGCAAGCCGCCGACCGTGTTCTGCCAGCGGGACCGCGCATCGGCGACGAGCTGGGTATCGGTAGCGGACAGGGAGATACTGCCGTATTTCTGCTGGAACGCCTGATTGATGTTCTGGACGTCGAAGGCGATGTTCTGCGCCTGGCTCAGAAGCTGTTGCGTGCGCTGGACATTCTGCTGAAGCTGCTGGAGCGAGCTATACGGCAGGCTCGCCAGATTGCGGGCCTGATTGATAAGCATGGTCGCCTCATTCTGGAGGCTCTGAATCTGGTTGTTGATCTGCTCCAGCGTGCGCGCGGCCGTGAGGACGTTTTCGGCGTAATTGGAGGGATCGAAGACGATGCGGCCGAAGCCGAATTGCGCATGAGCCGGACTCGCCAGCATCGGCGAAAGCGCGACGGGCACGGCGAGCACGACAGCCAGTACGGAAGTACCGACGAGACGGCGAACAGGAATACGGATCATAGCAGGATCTCCTCTTCATGGGGGTGGTCTGGCTGGGAATGATCTGGCGCGGCCGGAACTGTGGGTTCGGTCGGCTCAGTGAGATTGGTGAGGTTCGGGATCAGCTCTGCGGCCCAATCGGCGCCGCGATGGCGCAGCCAGGCGGCAAGGAAGCCGTTACGCCCATGCTCGGCCATGATGTTTGCAATCAGGGTCTGGTCTGACTTGGCGGAAGCGGCGCAGAGCGCGAGGCCGACCTCGCTGAGACCCAGCTCGAACAGCCGATTGCCGCGCCGCGACTGGCAGTAATAATCCCGCTTGGGCATCGCCCGAGCGAGGATTTCGATCTGCCGATCATTGAGGCCGAAGCGGCGATAGATGGCGGTGATCTGGGGCTCAATGGCGCGCTCGTTCGGGAGAAGCAGCCGTGTCGGGCAGCTTTCGATGATGGCGGGCGCGATGTTGCTGCCGTCGATGTCCGAGAGCGATTGCGTGGCGAAGATGACGGAAGCGTTCTTCTTCCTGAGCGTCTTCAGCCATTCACGGAGTTGGCCGGCGAAGCCTTCATCATCCAGCGCCAGCCAGCCTTCATCGATGATGAGCAGCGTTGGGCGCCCGTCGAGCCGGTCGCCGATGCGGTGGAACAGATACGCCAGCACCGCAGGCGCAGCACCAGTGCCGACCAGTCCCTCGATCTCAAAGGCTTGCACATCGGCATGACCGAGATGTTCGGCTTCGGCGTCGAGCAACCGGCCATAGGCGCCGCCAACACAGTAAGGGCGCAACGCCTGCTTGAGATCATTGGACTGGAGCAGAACTGCAAGGCCGGTGATGGTGCGCTCGCCCACCGGTGCGGAAGCGAGCGAGTTCAGTGCTGTCCAGATATGTTCCTTGACGTCGGGCGTGAGTGTAATGCCTTCACGCATGAGGATTGCGCCGATCCAGTCGGCGGCCCAGGCACGCTCATAGGTGTCGTCGATGCGCGCCAGCGGTTGGAGCGAGACGGACGCCTCGTCTCCTTCCGTCAGCCCGCCGCCAAGGTCATGCCAATCGCCGCTCATGGCGAGCGATGCAGCCCGGATGCTGCCACCGAAATCGAAGGCGAAGATCTGGGAGCGCTTATAGCGGCGGAACTGCAGCGCCATCAACGCCAGCAGCACAGATTTTCCCGCGCCGGTCGGGCCAATGACGAGGGTATGGCCGACATCGCCGATGTGAAGGGAAAGCCGGAACGGCGTCGAACCCTCGGTCTTGCCGTAAAGCAAGGGGGGCGCTTCGAGATGTTCGTTCCGTTCCGGCCCCGCCCACACGGCCGATAGCGGGATCATGTGGGCAAGGTTGAGCGTCGAGACGGGCGGCTGCCGGACATTGGCATAGGCATGTCCGGGCAAGGAACCGAGCCAGGCATCGACGGCATTGACTGTTTCCGGCATGGCCGTGAAATCGCGGCCTTGGATGATTTTTTCGACCAGCCGCAGCTTCTCGTCGGCGATGCGCGGGTCGGCATCCCAGACGGTGACGGTCGCAGTCACATAGGCCATACCGGCCATGTCGGCGCCAAGTTCCTGCAGGGCCATGTCGGCGTCGAGCGCCTTGTTCGACGCATCCGCGTCCACCAACGCCGATTGCTCGTTGGTCATCACCTCTTTCAGGATCGCGGCGATGGATTTGCGCTTGGCGAACCATTGGCGACGGATCTTGGTCAGCAGCTTCGTGGCGTCCGTCTTGTCCATCAGGATCGCGCGGGTGGACCAGCGGTAAGGAAAGGCCAGCCGGTTCATCTCGCCGAGCAGGCCGGGCGTCGTCGCGGTCGGGAAGCCTGTGATGGTCAGGATACGCAGATGCGACAAGCCCAGGTGCGGCTCCAGCCCGCCGGTCAGCGGCTGATCGGCCAGCAGCGCGTCGAGGTGCATCGGTACCTCCGGCACGCGCACGCGGTGGCGGTTCGTGGAAATGGTCGAATGGAGATAGGTCAGCGTCGCCGCGTCATCGATCCAGTGGCATTCGGGCATGAAGCCATCGAGCAGTGCCAGCACGCGGTCGGTGCGGTCGATGAAGCCGCGCATCACCTCCCATGGATTGACGCCGGATTGCTCGCGGCCCTCATAGAGCCAGGTCTCGGCGCGGGCGGCATCCTCGGCAGGCGGCAACCAGAGAACGGTTAGGAAATAGCCGGACACGAAATGCATACCGGCTTCCTCAAAGGAGGCCCTGCGTTCGGCATCGACCAGCGCGGAAGCCGCATCGGGAAACTTGCTGTCAGGATAGGTCGCGGCTTCGGAACGCTGCGCCTCGACGAAGATCGACCAGCCAGAGCCAAGGCGGCGCACGGCATTGTTGATCCGACCAGCGACTGCGACCAGTTCGGCCGCGACGGCGGAATCCAGGTCCGGCCCCCGGAATTTGGCGGTGCGCTGAAAACTGCCGTCCTTGTTCAGCACAACACCGGAACCGACCAGAGCGGCCCAGGGCAGGAAATCCGCGAGACGGGTGGCGGTGCGTCGATATTCGGTGAGGTTCATCATGGCTGCGCCCTCACACTGAAAGATGACCGGGGATGCGCAGATGCCTGCGCCCGACCTCGACGAAGAGCGGATCGCGTTTCGCCGCCCAGACCGCGAGGAAATGCCCGACCGCCCAGATGGCGAGACCGACCAGCCAGAGACGCAGGCCGAGGCCCACGGCCCCGGCCAGCGTGCCATTGACGATAGCGATGGAGCGCGGAGCGCCGCCGAGCAGAATATGCTCGGTCAACGCCCGGTGGACCGGAACGGAAAATCCCGGCACCGCGTCGAGTTGTTCAAAGCCGCCTGCCATCAGACGAGCGCCCCGCCGCCGAACGAGAAAAACGACAGGAAGAAGCTCGACGCCGCGAAGGCGATGGACAGACCGAAGACGATCTGGATCAGCTTGCGGAAGCCGCCGCCTGTATCGCCGAAGGCCAGTGCAAGGCCGGTGGAAATAATGACGATGACGGCGATGATCTTGGCAACCGGCCCTTCGATCGACTGAAGGATGCTCTGGAGCGGCGCTTCCCACGGCATGGACGATCCTGAAGCGTGCGCGGCCGGGGCGAGCATCAGGCTGATGGAAACGGCGGTAGCGGCGGTTGCCATGAAGCGGCAGCCGCGCGAAATCGTGCGGTTCATGAAGGATCTCCTTTCGAGGTGGTTGCGGGGGTGATGGCGTAGTCGCCGTCGTGACCGAGCCCATCGACGCGGGCGAGTTCGACGAGACGGCGGGCAGATCCGCGTCCGGCGAGGACAGCAACAAGGCCGATCGTCTCGGCGATCAGGGCGCGCGGCACCGTGATAACGGCTTCCTGGATGAGCTGTTCGAGGCGGCGCAGCGCGCCGATGCCGGAACCGGCATGGATGGTGCCGATCCCGCCGGGATGCCCGGTGCCCCAGGCTTTGAGCAGGTCGAGGGCTTCGGGGCCGCGCACTTCGCCGATGGGGATTCGGTCGGGGCGCAGGCGCAGTGAGGAGCGGACCAGATCGGAAAGCGTCGCCACGCCATCTTTCGTCCGCATGGCGACAAGGTTCGGCGCGGCGCATTGCAGTTCGCGTGTGTCTTCGATGATCACGACGCGATCCGTGGTTTTCGCGACCTCTGCCAGCAGCGCATTGGTCAGCGTGGTCTTGCCGGTCGAAGTCCCGCCCGCGACAAGAATATTGGCCCGGGTGGCGACGTTCAGGCGCAGCACATCAGCCTGAAAGCTGGTCATGATTCCGGCTGTCACATAATCGTCGAGCGTGAAGACGGCGACGGCGGGCTTGCGGATGGCAAAGGTTGGAGCAGCGACCACCGGCGGCAACAGTCCTTCGAACCGTTCGCCGGTCTCGGGCAGCTCGGCCGAGACACGCGGGCTACGGGCATGAACCTCCACCCCGACATGATGGGCGACCAGCCGGACGATCCGCTCGCCATCGGCAGCAGACAATCGCTCCCCCGTATCGGCCAGACCTTCGGAGAGCCGGTCGACCCAGATGCGGCCATCCGGGTTTAGCATCACCTCGACCACGCCGGGATCTTCCAGAAACCAGGCAATGGACGCCCCGAGCGCGGTGCGCAGCATCCGCGCGCCACGGGCAAGCGTCTCGTGCTTCTGATGTGATGCGGTCATGGCGGCCCCGTTTATGACGGAGCGCGCAAAAGACGGACCCCGGATCGGGGTCGATTAAAAGAACCGGATTTGGGGCTGTTTCAACAGATGTTTATGCGCGTGCGGGCATCGGCGGCGGACGGCGGTAAATCGGAGGGTTATGTTTTCAATTGGCTGGAAACCGGACTGGCGGGTTTCGGGCATCCACGCCGCGGAAGCTGCCTTTCGTCGAGGCAACGAGCTTGGCGTCAAAGCGCCCCCTTTTCGGTCATTCGGACCGGTCACCGTGCAATCTGAAACCGGCCATTTGTTGACCCGGACTTACTTGTTTCCGAGGGCTTGCCCAAGTGTGCGATTACCTTTCTCCCATCCGTCAACTGCCGGGGTATTGGTGTCTCCGGTATTCTGTGACAATCACTGCGCCCTCATATCGCGATTTCCGGGATGCCCGCATCAGTAAGAAGCTGATAGAGCTCAGCTACATTGTTTCGCTGTCCGCGTTGCCGGCAGAAGGCGAAGATGGCGCGTTGTTTCGCCCGCGAGAGGGCGACGAAAAATGCGGCGACGCCTTCGGGGTCGCCAGGGGTGTGGGCCCACCAAGCCTGGTCGTCGAGGCCAACGAAGATGATGGTGTCGTATTCGAGCCCCTTGCTCTTATGGACGGTCATCATCGGAATTTGATTGCCCCCCTCGAACGCATCTAGGCAGGCCGTCCAGTTCGAGGCACCATCGGCGGAAGCGAAGAAGTGGAGGCAAAAAGCTTCAAGGATGATCTGAAGCAGATCGCCATCGCCATATTCGGCATAGGTTCGGGCGATCGCGCCGAGATCCAGATACTCGAAAACCCGTCTGACGAAATCGACAGCGCTTTGCCGCGACGGGGCGCTGGTTGCCATGTGGGTGCGCAAGGTGGTGAGAAATGCGCTGAGTTCCGCCTCGACCTTAGCCGCGCGCGCGTCATCGTCTTGCCCGGTAGCGCGCAGCGCCAGGACAGAAGACGAGACCAGCTGCCATGCGGCCGGCGCGCGGCGTGTCGCGCCCAGGCGGAAGATCGCAATCGCGAGCCGGCTTAAGTCATCGGAAAGCAAATCCTGAAGCGAGGTTTTGCCGAGGGTATGGCTCTCGTTACGGATCCGCAGTCCGTGGGCGGCGAAGGCTCCAGCGAGTTCGTGCTCATAATCATCAGATTTCTGCTTCACGAGGAGCACATAGTCGCGCGGCGCTCGGCCGCGGATGGCCATGTCGTTTGCGATCCATTGCGCCAGGTGGGTGGCTTCCGCCGCCTTGGTCTGGCTGGACCAGACCTGAGCCACGTCGCCATCGACCTGGCGCGCGGTCTGAGCGACCGTTGGGACGGTGTTCGGATCCAGAGCGCGCGCGACAACGTGCTGGATAGCGACCAAGTCGGGCGAGGAACGGAAGTTGAAGAGGAGGGGGAAGCGGGCTCCCCCGAAATCAGCCTGCAGCCGCTGAAAGGCGTCCCGGCGCGCGCCAGCGAAGACCATGATCCGCTGCTTGTCGTCACCGACGCCGGTGATGACGGTCTGTCCGCCAAAGAAGGCCGACAGCAGGAAGTCGTATTGCGCGTAGGTCGTGTCCTGGAATTCATCGACGAAAACGAAGGGATACGTGGCGACAAGCGCCCGACGGATGTGGGGATTGGCCCGGAGCAGCAGCTCTGCGAGCCGGTTGATGCCGACGAAGGTAAGTGCAGAGGGCTGACCTGGCCGTAGTTGCGTTGCCCACCAGCGGGCGATGGTGAACTCGGCGGCGTTCTGGGGCGCGATAGGTCCCATGGGCAGGCGATAGCTGCCGACGATCTTGGGTTCAAAGTCGCTCGCGCTGTAGCCGGCGATTTCCGCCTGCCATTCCGGCGGCGCACTGAGCCGGGCGAGCGTGAGGAAGTCTTCTATCGTCTTGCGCTTTGGGAAGGAGATTTCGTATGGCCGGGTCGGGCGCCAGTCGGCGGGGATGGCGTTGAGAAAGCGATCGACCAGGCTCTTGGTGAAGGCGTCGAAGGTGAGCGACACGAACCGGTTCGTGAACTCTGGCGGGCACCGCTGGCGAACGCGCGACGCGAGATTGTTGGCTGCATCTGTTTTCAACGAAATCGCCAGCACGCGGTGCGGGGCTCGGCAAAGACCCGTCTCAAGCAGATAGTCGGCGCGTTGGGCCAGAAACTCGGTCTTGCCGGCACCGGGGCCAGCGACCACACACGCCGAGCCGGCGTGGCGCAGGGCATTCCACGCCGCCGGTTCGAGATCGCTAATGCCGCTGGGGCGCCAGTCCTCTGGCCGAATAAGGCGCATGGTCAGACACCCGCGTGAGGCGGCGGGGTAAGACGAGCGACAATTGAGGTCAGGAGTGCGCGCAGTTCTTTGGGAGCGGCGGCGGCGAGGGCAGCCGGGTCTTGAGCACTCAACACCCGAACGTGGGTGCTGGGCTTACCGCGCCCCAGGAATAGATACCGATACCAGCGCATCGAAACGTCGTGGTCGGCAGCGTAAAGGTGAGGCAGACCGTCGTCACCGAGAACCGCCGTGCGCGGCTCCCCTGCCGGCGAGGGCCCCTGGCGACCGGGTTCGACGATCTGATAGGCGAGCGGTAGAGCCTTCAGCATCGAATAGTCGAGGTCGAGGGGCGTGCAGAAGAAGACATTGAATTGGCGCAGCCAATTCATCCAGTTTGTGATATTCGCAATGTCCTCGATCGGCAGAGCATCGAAAGCCGCCAGATTGGCGGCTGGCCCTTGGGGGTTAAGATGCTGTCCGAAGATGGCCTGTGGCGTGACGTTGTTTGCGAGCAGTTGCGTGCAGGCCGTTTTGATGCGTCCCCACCCACCCCCAGAACGGCCCCAGTCGAGATCCAGCAGGGTGGCGTAGGGGATGTCGAGATCAGTCAGCAGTCGCCAGAGGTGGTTCACATGCCGACCGCCCAGCGGAACGACCGCGACAAAGGATCGATCAATGTCGAGCCCCATCGCCTCGGCGAGACGGGGAAGAACGACCTCCTCGGACGCGCCTTCACCCAACACGACGAAGCGCGCGAAATAGAGTTCGGGATAGGTCCGCACGGCCTCGCGAATAAATTTCGATGCCTCTTCCGCGCCGACGGGGAGGGTGATCGGGCGGATGCGGGCCGTTCGATCGTGCGGATCGAGCCGGAAGTGCCGGACCTGGGCCGGATCCACCCGGGCGAGGATGCTTGGCGAATGGCTGGAGACAACGGCCTGCGCCTGCGACGACTTCGTCAGGTCCTGTATCTGCCGGACGATGCGAGAGAGATAGAAGGGAGCGAGATTGTTCTCGGGCTCTTCGATCGCGATGAGCGTGAGCGCCGGTAACGTCACGCCGCCAGCCTGGAAACCTGCCCCAGCAGGATCGGCGACGATCCCGGCTTCAACGTCCAGTGTCGCCGCGGTCATCGCCAAATGGAAGAGCGACCTCTGGCCGTCGCTCAGGTCATCGAGGGCTCGCTCCCGGCCGACCTCGTCGGGGCGGAAGACCACCTCTACCTTCCGGATGAAATGCTCAAAACGCAGATCGAGCGGGCGGAAGACCGGCGTCGTGTCGGTCCCGGCTGTGTAAACTTCCTGCCACCGCTGCGTCACCGCTGCGGCAATCACATCGACGGCTGGCTCCCCGGCGAATGCGCCGTTCAAGGCGGTGCCAGCGTTTGTAAACGTGTCGCGGACTCCCTGCGACCAGTTGATAGCGCGCCACAGCCTGCCGCGCAGAAAGGCCGTCACCTGGGAGGCGCCGTCCCGTGTCGCCGGCACGTAGATCATTTGGATCCGCGCCCGGTCGGCCGCTTTCAACTCGGTGCAATCAGCGTCGGTGAACGCCCCGAAAGTCCGGACCGCCCAGTATTTCTGCTCAATCGCACCATCGAGCGAACCGTCATCGGCCCAAGTCGCTTCGAGACGCAGGCGGCATTTCAGCTTGCCCGCCTCATCAGCGGCCATCTGGTGGAAGAATTCCGGAATTGCCGCGCCGCCGGCGCCGTCGGCGTCCAGTTCCGGAAAGGCAATGATTGCCTCTAGGACGAAGTTTCGCTGGAGCGGCGCGACAAGCTCGGTGGAAGGGACATGGAAATCTTGGCGCCGTAGGCGTCGCTGATCGCCGGTCACGCCGAAGAGGCGCTGCAGGGCCTGCATCAGGGCCGTCTTCCCCGCACCGTTGACGCCGACAAACGTGGTGAGACCGGAGGTGAGGTCGACGCTTGTCGCTTCAGGTCCGAAGCAGCGGAAATTCGTCAGACTGAGCCGCTCAATAAACATGTTTCCGCCTCCCCTCATCGGCGGCTCATCGCGTCAAGCTTCCCTTGATCAGCCGCCGCCCCCTTCCATGATCTCGTTACCTATAATTCATGAATCAGTATAAATCGCGCTTGGGACAAAACTTCTGATAAAATCGCAATCGATTGGCGATAGCCAAGACTACGACTTAGGATCCGGCGGTGAGCCCAAGCAAAGCGTGGTGTATCGCGATGGCTGGTCGCTCAACCGTTCTGGCATGTTCGGATCGCCAGAACGCCGGATGTGCGACGACTGGAGAAAGCACGATCTGTTCGTCGGCCCGCTTCACGCGCCCCAAATACGCGTTTACGCCCGCCGCTGCCGACTGCGCATCGCCGCCGAGCAGATACCCCGCCATGAAGCCGGAGGCATGGTTTTCGGCGTATTTGCCCGAACGGAACCGATCGACGCCTTCGACCACATACTCCCGGCAAAGGTAGGTGTCGCTTCCATCCAGGCGCTTGCACTCGATGATCGCGTGAGGATCGTGCTCAGCGTAGCGCAGGAAAACCTCCACGATATATAGGGGAATGTCTGTTCGACCGTCGGGTGTCATGACATCGGGGGTGGAGCGCGACTCCATGCCAAGCGCCACGATGAAGGACTTGCCCCACGCCAGCGTTCCGGACGTCAGAGCCTGGCGCATACCGTCTCGCAGCCGCTCGGTCATGACGACCTCGCCTTCTAAGGCCGTCTCCCCGTCTATGGCCGCCAAAGCCCAGCCTTCCCGCACCGTCACCAGGATCGCGGCGACCACATCATCGGCTAGGGCGATATATTCGCGCCCGACCACGCCTTGGGACTCATGGGGGATCCTCAATGTCGGCGGCCCGCAAAGCTCTCGGCGATCACCGCGTCTGCGTCCTCCAGCGCTACGCTCTCCAGCCAGTGGCGACGAGCCGCGGGCTTGATGATCACGACCTCGTTGCGGCCATGGACCCGTAGTTCGCGCTGACCGGTGAGTGCGCTGGCGAGAGGCACCTTCATTCGGTCCTCAAGCCGTCCGAACACCGCCGCGAGACTTCCGTCGGGCGAGACGATCTCGACCTCCGGGGCCTTGGCGCCGTCCTCCAGGACGAACCGGACGATCCGCATCGCATCCGTGCCACGCAGGTCGAACACTTCCGCACGAACGCTGCGCTGGCGACGGGCCGCAAGCCATCGGTCCAGCACCGCCGAGAACGTTCGGGCATAGGCCGCGACACCCTCGTGCGCGCCCGCCGGGGTCATGGAGTCGGAAAGGCCCGCGCTCCATTGCCAGCCCGCCTTCAGGAGCCCGTCTCGCACCACTATCCGGTCGTCGGCGTCGAGGCCGTAAAGGTCGAAGACGGCGTCGTCCAGCGCAACCCAGTCGGCTGGCGTCGGGGCCTGGGATCGGAATTGCTTCTCAAGCGCGTAGATATCTCGACCGGCATCAGAACCAGCAATCAGGGTGAGATCCGGCGTGGGCAGTAGCGCCACGTCCTGTCGGAAGAGCCGCCGTTTGTAGAGGCCGAACTCTCCGGCGGTCATGAGAAAGAACCAAGCCGCCAAGGCCGAGCCCAAGACTCCGGCGAGGATATGCGCCGCTTCGCGGTGCGACGGAGGGAAGGGCGCGCCGAAGAAGGCTTCGGAGAAGACGAGGTCGCGATCGGCGACCGCAGTCAATGGCCTCGGCTCCCCGGGCAGAAACTCCTTCACCAGCAGCAGGGGTGCCTTGTAGAGCGCCCGATCGCGCGGCCACTGCGCGGCCGTTAACCCGAACGAGGGGAGATCGTCGGGCACCGCAAAGGGCTGCAGGTCGTCCTTCTGCAGATAGTCGAGAGCAGCCAGGGAAGCCGCGTCGCGGTTCCGATTCTCGGGTTTGCCGAGGATGAGGCCGTCGCCCAGGACGGTTCCAAGATCCCGCAGCCGATCGCCAAGTGGCCGATGCCCGTCGGTGAGATCGTCAACAAGGCGCAGGTCCCTGCGTCGGCCGAAAGCCGCTGTCTTGAGGCGGGTCGGCCGGGCTTCCCAGTCGTCCAGCGAAAGACGGACGATATCGCTGGGCGCGATTTCGAAGGTGTGGGAACGCGGCCCGGCGGGCGACCACGGCACCTGGACGATGGTCAGGGTCTCGGTTGGCTGGGGCCGATGCCGAGCGAACAGGACTACGGCCGGCATGGCTGCGCCCTCGAACAGCCAGGATCGCAAGTTCGACAGATTGACGAGCGTCACCGGGCCCAGGGCTCGGACCACGTGGCGCGCCGCCGCTGCGCCGGTCTTACTGGCGCTGAAGAAAGGGGTGGCGCTCAGGACCATGCCAAACCGCGTTTGCGCGTTCGCGAATTTCTCTGCCCGCATCAGGAAGTCGAGACCCACGCCGCGCGGTTGGGCGGGAAGGGTCTGCCCGCCCTTGCGGCGGTCGGCCGTGCCGGCCTTGCCCTTGAAGCTCCAGGGCGGGTTGCCGACGATGATGTCGAATGATTTTAGGCCGTCCTCTTCGAGGAGATGTTCGGTCCCGGCCTCTGTCTGCTCAATGGTTCGGGCGTCGCCCACGAACAGGGTCCGGCCGATCAGCGGGTCGAATGTCAGCCCTTCCGGAGGCTGCGGATCGGGGTCGAGCTCCAAGGCCGCCAAATAGAGGCTAAAAGCGGCGACGCGGATGGCAGCTTCGCTGATGTCGACCCCGTAGATCTGGGTGTAGAGCGCCTTGCGGATAGCCGCCCTCGTCATCGGCGTCCTCAGGCCCTTTAGATGGATCAACCGCCGAAACGCCTCGACAAGAAAGACGCCGGATCCGCACGTCAGGTCGAGCACGGTCTGCTCGCCGTCGAGGCCGCCCATGACCTCATCAAGGATCAGGGAGACCACAGGCAGGCGGGTGTAGTAGACGCCTGCGCGAGTGGCCTCCGTCGATCGAGCGCGTCCCGCCACGGGCGCGGCGCCGGAATGGGCGAACTGTTCGTAGATCGAGCTGATCAGCTCTACCGGGATGACGTCGAACTGATACGGAAAGAAGGTGGTCTGGCCGCTGACCGGATCGACGGCGTCCAGAAAGTTCGCGACCCGAGAGAGATGCGCAGGCGCGGGCGGCGCCGCCGACGAGGGCGGAAACATGTCACCGTTGAAGGTCTTGGACAGCCATTTGAACAGCTGGCTGGTGGCTTGCCGGTCGCGGAGCGCGGCCGACAGACGCGTCGTCCCGCACAGGCTGTGCAGCCGTTCGGCGGTGATGATGTCGCGATCAAGCAGATACTGGGTGAAGATCGCCCGGCCGATCAGCGCCTGAGCCTCGTCCCGGACGAGTTTCGCCGACACCAGGTCCCGTTCCAGTACGGCGAGATCCGAGAGCAGTTGCTGGTCAACCGCGGTCTTGCGATCCACCTGTTTCGTCTTGGTCCAGAACTGCCCGGTCTCCATGGCGAAACGGCCGGCGAGCGCGTCGAGCTCCTCAAGTCCGGATGCGATCGTAAGGAAGGTTGCGAGACGGTTCTGGGCCGGATCGGCCTCCGGCCGGGGGCGACCGAAGCCATTATAGAGATCGATGCGATCCGGCGACACAATCCAGAGTAGGGGCGCGAACCCCTCATTCCAGATCTCCTGACGCCAAGCGGCCAAATCCGCGTCGGCCGGCGGGCTCGAAGTGAACTTGAAATAGACCGTCAGAGAGGACTGGCCACGCCACAGAGCGTCGGGCGTGAAGGATCGGCCTCGCCGGCCCAAGCGAGCTTCCTCACCCAGCAGAACGCCCGGCGCGGCTTCGCCGTCGGCCATGTAGCCGGTCGCTGACAGGATTTGACGAAGCGCCGCTTCAGTCATCGGCCCGCCTTCACCATCTGGTGCGCGAACGGTAACGCCGCCTGAAGCGACGCGGGCGCGAGCGGCATCACTCTCTGGCTCAAATCGTGGATAAGCTGAGCGCAGGGGACGACGAAGGTTGGGTCCTTAAGTGGCTTGGCTCCAAGGTCCGCGCGGGGCACCAAGCGGGCTGTCTGAGCGTCAATCAGAGCGACCGAGCCCTCAAGCTCAGAGGGACGGGTTTCTGACAGGGCGTGAAACAGCGCGTCCATACTGTCACCGATATCGCTGATGCGAACGTGGAAGTCGCCGGTGATCCGCCGCGTGATCGCCAGTCCGAGAATATCTGCGAAGGTAAAACGGGCCGCTTTGCCCGGCTTGGCGGCGAGATAGCTCACTGCCTTGCGCCATGCACGCACCTCGCCCGGCGAGACGCCGGCGAGATCGCGCGCTTGCTCCTGGGTAAATTGAATTGTTTGCAGCGACATGGATACTTGTCGCAGGCGACAGGAAAATGCGCAAGAGCTAACGCGCAGAACCGCAGACCATTAATCGAATGCCTCGCACTTGAGCAATCCATCGGGGAAGTGCGCCTAGGGGCACCACGTCGTGAGCGGACCAGCAACTTTGCCTGATGGCCCGGGCTCAGAACGGCAGCTTACCGACGGGCGTTTTCCAGGAACCGGACAGTCCGGGCACGGCCCCGGCTCTGTCGTTTGGCGGAACTGAACGAGCGGCAGGTTTCGGGCGGCAACGGAAGCACTCCTAGCGGCGACAATGGGGTCGGGAGAAGACGCAGCTTTATTCACCTTCGCCAAGCCGCAGTCCGCCCGGCATCTCGCGCGAGATTTCCTTCAGGAACCTGTCGCCGGTAGCAAGACGCTTGCCGAGGGTCTGCATGAAGCCCTCAAATCGCTCATTACCCTTGAGCCGCGCCGACTGTTTCACGCTGTCTGGCAACGGCGGCGTTATGGTCAGCCAGAATTGCACGAACAGCGAAAGCGTTTCGCCGAGGATGGCGACATCGTCGTCCAGCATGTCGAACTGACGCCCAAGCCTGTCGAGACGGCGCGACATGGCGGCTTCCAGCCGCTCGGTCGTGTCACCAGACAGAAAAGACGCCACCGCGGCCTCGATCACTGCGGATTTAGAGACATTGCGGCGTAGTGCCAGGGCCTCGACCTGTTTCAGCAGATCGGGCGCGAAATAGACATTCATGCGGGTGCGGGTGGTCATGGCTATCTCCCATCTCAAAGCTCGATGCCGTCGTTGGGGTCGAGTGACGCTTGCCGCGCCACCATGCGCATCCGCTGACGCATGGCTATGGCTTTGCCAGCATCGACGTCTGGCTCATCATCGAGGATGTCGAACTCCTGCGATGGGGATGGCGGTAGCGGAACGATTTCCTCGTGTTCGGGCAGTTCCGGCTCACGGCGGATATCGGCATTGGCGGGATCGCCATCGACTGCGTCCACACCCGAACCGCTGGTATTAGCCGCGGGGACGATGCGGCTCGTCCAGTCATCCGACGTCGGCATGGCAATATTCGTCGGCTGCTTGCGCAGATCTGGCGGCGGCAGCACCCGCTCCTGAAACCGCGCATCGGTATAGTAGCGCGCCTTCGCGGCACGGATCGGCGGCACGCCCGCGACCATGACGATCTCATCGATGGGCGGTAGCTGCATGATTTCGCCCGGCGTCAGCAGCGGCCGCGCTGTTTCCTGTCGCGAGACCATCAGGTGCCCGAGCCAGGGCGCAAGGCGATGACCGGCATAGTTGGTGGAATCGCGCATTTCGGTCGCCGTGCCGAGCGCATCGCTGATCCGTTTGGCCGTGCGTTCATCGTTTGCGGCAAAGGCAACGCGCACATGGCAATTGTCGAGGATGGCGTTGTTCTGACCATAGGCGCGCTCGATCTGGTTGAGCGATTGCGCGATCAGGAACGCTTTCAGTCCATAGCCGGCCATGAAAGCCAAAGCCGATTCAAAGAAATCCAGCCGCCCGAGCGCCGGAAACTCGTCCAGCATCAACAGGAGGCGATGTCGTTTGCCGGCAGTTTCCAGTTCCTCGGTCAGCCGCCGCCCGACCTGGTTGAGGATCAGACGGATCAGTGGCTTTGTGCGGTTGATGTCGGATGGCGGTACGACGAGGTAGAGGCTGACAGGCTCTTCGGCCCCGACCAGATCGGCAATGCGCCAGTCGCAGCGTTCTGTCACGCGGGCCACGACCGGATCTCGGTATAGACCGAGAAAGGACATGGCGGTCGACAGCACGCCGGATCGTTCGTTCTCGCTCTTGTTGAGCAGTTCGCGCGCCGACGAGGCGATAACCGGATGCACCCCAGCCTCGCCCAGATGCGGCGTATCCATCATGGCGCGCAAGGTTGCCTCTACCGGACGGCGCGGATCGGACAGGAAGCTCGCAACTCCCGCCAGTGTCTTGTCCTTCTCGGCATAAAGGACATGCAGGATCGCGCCGACCAGCAGCGAATGGCTGGTCTTTTCCCAGTGGTTGCGCTTGTCGAGACTACCCTCGGGATCGACCAGGATGTCCGCGATGTTCTGCACATCACGGACTTCCCATTCGCCCTGCCGCACCTCCAGCAGCGGGTTGTAAGCTGCGGAATGAACATTGGTCGGATCGAAGAGCAGCACCCGGCTGTGCAGAGACCGGAAGCCGGCCGTCAGATTCCAGTTCTCGCCCTTGATGTCATGGATGATGCAGCTCCCCGGCCAGGTCAGCAGTGTCGGCACGACGAGGCCGACACCCTTGCCCGATCGGGTGGGAGCGAAGCAAAGCACATGCTCTGGCCCGTCATGGCGCAAATACTCTTTGCTGTGACAGCCCAGTACAACGCCATCGGGGCCGAGCAGACCGGCGGCGTGGACTTCCTTATCTTCTGCCCATCGCGCCGACCCGTAGGTGGCGACATTGCGCGCTTCCCGCGCCCGAATGATCGACATGAAGAAGGCGGCGGCGATGGCGATCATCGCCCCGGATGTGGCGATGATCGCGCCCTCGGTGAAAATGCCGGGCGCATATGCGTCGAAGGAAAACCACCACCAGAAGAAGGCTGGGGGATAATAGACTGGCCATCCCGCGACATCGAACCACGGATTGCCGAGCTGGGGCTGAAAACCGAGACGGAAGGCGACCCATTGCGTCGCGGCCCAGACCATCACCATGACGATGGTGAACACGACGATGATCTGGCCCCAGAGTATTCGACCTCCACGCATACAGGCTCCAATCGGCAAGAGAGATGGAGCCGATCAGAGAATGGGCGGTTACGCGAGTGGCAACAGGAAAGGCCGAGCCGAAGCGCTGTTGGATACTATCGGCGGCAAATCGGATGGGTCAGTTCAAAGGCGGTTCTCCCTCCGGCCTAGCCAGAACAATTTACGCAGCCCAAGGCCAGTCAAGGATCAGACCCCCAATCCTCGCTGCCGTCCTAACTGCCAGGATACCGATTGGCCCTGCACGACGCCCATCACCTCGCGGCCGAGCTGGCGGTCGATGACCGGTCGCCACGGGACGAGGGTAAACTCATGGCTCTTTTCGACCACGGCGAATTTGCCGCTGGATAGCTGCGCGGTCCCCGTGAACTTGCCGCTGACATTCTCGCCATCGGCAGCCGCCCGGAACGGCACCCCCTTGCTCTCGGCCATCTCGGCTCCCACCCGCGCCACCTCGCGTTTCCGTAGATTGGCGAGGAGATTGCGACGATACAGGATGTGGCCTTCGCGGCTTCGGGTGGCATCGCCTTGTTCGATGTGATGTTCACGGCGCTTATCCATCGCCTCGCGCACCTGTTGTCCGAACCCTGCCGGGGTGATGTCAGAGGCATCCGGCGTCACCAGCCGCCGATCAAGCCAGGTCGCGCCATCGGCACCAATCTGCTTTTCCAGATCAACCGTCGAGACGACACGGATGCTGGCCAGCCGGTTGCAACCAGCATCATAGGTCGCGGCACGGCTCTCAAAGTCCTCGGGGATGCGCCATAGATCGGCGTCGATCCGCTCGACGATCCCGGCGCGACGCAGCGCCTCCAGCCGCCGGACATGGGAATCCACATAGCCTTCATAATCCCCGCCCGGCACGCGCCCCTCGAACCTGGCCTGTTCGAGATGACGGCTCGGCCGATAGAGGCCGTCTTCGGCGATGGTCGCTATGGTGCGATCAGACGGGCGCCCTGCCGTATCGGCGGGACCAACCTCGATGATGCTGCCGATCCGGGCGTTCTCGGCGCGCGCCGGGTCGATGCCGGGAACATGATGCGTGCGCCCGTCGATTCCGTCCACCACCAGGGTAAGGTTCTCGCTCATCTCATCGGTGAGATATTTGTCCACGACGCGACCTGTGATCGGGGCGGTCGGCGCGGCGTCGTGAAGCTGGAATGTCATCGGGTCACGCTCCAGCCCATCGGCCTTCAGCGCCTTGTGCATGTTGCGGATGATGTCACCGCGTTCGCCCAGTTCGCGCAGCGCCGGTTCCATCCTCGCACCGAGTTCCCAGACGCCGGGCGCATGCTCGGTGGCGAGCCCCATCGTTTCCAGTTTGGCGAGACGGCGCAGGCGCAGGAGCCGATTGAACTGCCGACGGGTGTCGTCCGGTTCATGGCGGAGATCGAGGAAGCGTTCGTCTGCCTCCTCCGTCATCGCCCGGTCGATGCGGGTGAAACGGTCCTGGTCGATCTCGGCCGACAGCATGCGGGACTGCTCGATCTCGGTGACAGGGCCAAGCTCCAGCGTGGTCAGCTCGCTCGCCCGCTCGCGGATACCGTTGGCGAGATAATCGCCATTGATGACGAGATCGGCGCCCTTATCGTCATGGCCATTGACGATGACATGCACATGGGGCTGGCCGGTGTTGTAGTGATTGACCGCCACCCAATCGAGCCGGGTGCCAAGATCAGCCTCAATGCGGTTCATCAGATCGCGGGTGTGTTCGGTCAGATCGGTGAGATCCACGCCATCCTCGGGCGAGACGATGAACCGGAACTGGTGGCGATCATCCTTGCCGCGATCAAGGAAAGCATCGCCATCGGCGCGATCGTCGGTGGCGGAATAGAGTTGGCCGCGTTCGCCATCGCGGGATGTCCCATCACGCTGGATATAGCGCAGATGCGCGGCGGCTTTGCCGTTCTTTCCGGCCTGCTGAATATAGCGGGTTTTGACGACGATGCGGCGCACTCCTGCCGTACTGTGACGCCATCCACCCGACAGGCTGCGGGCGCGAACAAAGGACGCGCCGCGCCCCCGCTTGATGCCAGGCCTACCGGCACCTGCTGACGCCTTCCCACTCTTTCCGACCTTGCCGGAGCCGGGGCGGGACGAATATCTGGAATGGGCGTTGCCCTGCTGGCGAGCGAGCTTTTTTGCCTGCGTCAGGAAGCTCTTGGCCTTGCCCGCCTTCGGCGTGTCGGATCGGATGCGACCGGGCTTCGGGCGGAAGCGGTTCTCATCATCGGCGCTCATGGCCGCAATCCGAGCCCAATTTGCCGAAAATCGGCCATTTCACCCCCGTAGTGCCGGTCAAAACCCAGCAAAGCCAAAGGATTGCGAACAATCGCGGCACGCGATGCCCAAAGTCGTGGTGCCGCCTGCGGCCCCGCTAACCAGTGTGCAGACAACAAGAATTTCCCGAACTGGCGCGATGGAGTGCCATGTTCTTTTATCTTGCCCTCCGCCCTTCCTTGCCTTTTTGCCCTTCCTGCCGGGAATGCAGCCAGGCGCAAACTCGTCTGACTGCACACCGGAACCGGACTGAATGAGCGCGAGAACGCCATACTCATGGCGCATCTCCGTCGCTCGCTCTGGCCACGAAAATGTTGCCGCCCTGCGGCACCGCATGGAGGGGATCGCGCATCGGAACGGTCGCGCGGGCGTCGCTGGTTGGCGGGCTGGTCGCATTCGCATTGCCGCCGGACTGTGCGACGAAGAGCGGAGCTTCGCGCCAGTCCGGTGGTGGGGGCGGCACAGTCGTCGGCACATCGGGCGCAGCCGCGCCGCCGAGAAGCGGCGCGAGCGTGGCGATATAGGCACGCGTCTCGGCGGGCAGGACCCGGCTTGTCGTGAGATGCTCGTCATAGCGACCGGGACCGGCATTGTAGGCGGCGAGCATCGCCGCCACATTGCCATAGCGGTCCCACATCTCGCGCAGGTAAGCTGTACCCGCAAGGATGTTGTTGCGGGGATCATAAGGATCGCGGCCGAGCCCATGGCGGATGCGCAAGCCCGCCCATGTATCGGGCATCACCTGCATCAATCCCATCGCGCCCGCCGGCGACACGGCGCGCACATCGTCCGCGCTTTCCACGCGCAGGACGGCACGAATCCAGTGCTCTGGAATGCCGAAGCGCTGTGACGCCTCGGCAATGAACGCAGCATGCGGATGCGCAGAAATAGACGCGGGTTGCGGCGTCATCTGAGCAATGGCGTGCGTCACGCCGCTGCCAAGCGACAGCAAGGCCGTGAAGAGAAGAAGGGCATGGGGTCGCATGATCTCAATCCCGATCTTCGCGCGGTCGTGGACGGGTCCAGTGCAGCGACCAGGAAGTGCCCGCATCGTCGTCGCGGAACAGATTGGCGCGGATCGGCTGCGACAAGGCGGGATCGTCGAGCAGCACCGAAAGATATTCGCCGGCCTTCTCGCCGGTGCGTGTCCAAGCCGCGCCAACCTCCGGACCATCGGCATCACCGTGATGAACGCGGTAGGCTGGCGCGTTTTCGGCATCCGAATGTTCCGCAGGAACAATGGTAAGTTCCCGGGAAAGCGTGAGGGTGTGAACGCGCCCGGTAAATCCGGTTTCATCGCGCGTGAACTGTCCGATCTGTGGCATGACAAGTCTCCTGTGGTTGATGATTAGGGGTGGGTTCAGTGCGTGGCCGCGCGCCATTGGTAGCGGCCATCGCCTTCCTCATCGGTCCAGAGCGGCAGCGCTCGGCCAATGACGGAACTGGCGGGAACGGGTCCGAAGTAGCGGCCATCCAGACTGTCGCGGACTTGCCCATTCATGAGGAAGAGTTCGCCGTCGCGGATGATGCGGCAGCCCTGCCAGACCGGCAGATCGCGGCCCATACGGTCGCGCTCCAGCGCGTCGCCCATTTCCACGTTATCGACGGTGATGGTCGCGCCGCTGCGGCAGACGCGTTGTTCCGGCAGACCGAGAACGCGCTTCAGGAGCGGCACCCCGCGACCGATATAGCCGCGCTCGACCATGAATTTCTCCAGCGGTTCGGGCGGCATGAGGGCGATCAGTTCGGGCACTTCGAGCGCGTCGGCGGTCTCGACGGTGTAGAAGCCGATGGGCGCACTGGCGGTGGCGTTCCAGATCAACCGGGTCGGCAGATCGGCGACAGCCGTGGCGACAAGAGTGCCGACCGCCAGCGTCGCCACAGCGAAGATAGGGCGGCGGCTCATGGCGCGATCCTCCGGCGACCGATCCAAGCTGCATGGCGCTCCGGGGTGTAGGGGTTTGGCTCTTGACCCGCGCTCAGGCGGTTATGGACGTGCCGCCAGTAATCCGGCGATGCGTCAGCGGGATCGACGCTGAGTGCCTCCACTGCGTCGATCACGGCCAGCGCCCGCTGCACTTGTCGCCAGCCATCGATCCGCAACAGGATCTCGCCGCCGGGGCGAACGAAGGGAACTGTCTGGAATGGTTCGCCGCGTCCGATGGCGCGCAGGATGTCGAGACGCGAAACGATGGTGCCGTAGTCGTTGGAGGCCCAACGGACAAAGGCGAAGATGCTCTCGGGTGCGAAGCCGACGATGCTGCGGCGGCGGTCGATGATCTGTTCGTAGCTCTTGCGGCCGAAACGTATCCAGTGTTCCACCTTCTGCTTCTGGAAGGTCAGTTCGATCAATGTGGTGAAGGGCGCTGGCCCGTCCGGGTGCGGACGGCCATGTGCAGGACGCGCTGCCATGCCGGTCATGGCTGATTTCCTTCGGTGGGTGGAAACTCGCGATCGAGCAGTAGTCCGCGGAGCATGACGGCGACGGTGATGCCGCGCCGGAAGGCGGCGACGTTGATACGCCCGCGCAGCTCGGGGGTGATGTCGATGGTCAGGCGCGCGGTGAATGCCGCGCCGGCGCCTTTGCCGGTTGGCGGCGCATCCGCTGCCCTGATCCAGCTATCGGGATCGCCCGGACGCGATAGGAAACGGGCCTTGGCGGGAGGACGTGTCATGCCCGTGCCCTCCCGATTTCGATCCCGTCGATCTCGGCCGCAAGCTCCGCAATCTCGTGCATGGCGCGCTCCCCGCCATCACTCTCGGAAACGAGCCGTCCGGTTTGCGCGCTCTCAGCGAAAGTCACGCGCTGGCCGATGGTGGTGGAGAGCAAGGGCGGATCGTGATCGGCCATGGTCTCGGCCGTCAGCCTAGCGATAACGGTGCGCGCGCCGCAGCGGTTGAGGACGAAGCGTGCGGCCAACTCGGGCCGGTAGATCCGCGCCTCCTTCACCAGCGCCAGCATCTCTGCCGAAGCCCAGCCGTCGAAAGGCGATGGTTGGACCGGGATCAGCACCAGATCGGCGGCAAGCAGCGCGGAGCGCATGAGACCCGCGACGCGAGGTGGCCCGTCGATGACGATGTGATCCGCATCACGCGCCAGTTCAGGCGCTTCGCGATGCAGCGTGTCGCGAGCAAGGCCGAGGACGCTGAATAGCCTCGGCAGCCCTTCATGGCTGCGCCGCTGCGACCAGTCGAGCGCGGAGCCTTGCGGATCGGCGTCGATCAGTATGACGCGCTTTCCCTGCGCGGCCCAGGCCCCGGCGAGATGCAGCGCCAGCGTGGTTTTGCCCACGCCGCCCTTCTGATTGAGGAGCGCGACGATCATCTCCGCCCTCCCGACTTGCCAAGAGGAAGTTCGGGCGTGTTTTTTGGCGCGAGTGATTCTTGCTCCGCGGGTGTCAGATTGCCTTTGCGTGCGCCCACTCTGAGGGCAGCGCCGGCCCTCGCGATGAGCTTTTCCACATCCCGCTGACGCTCTTCAAAGTTAGATTCTGTGTTAGACTCCAAGTTAAGGGCGCGATTTTCGCTTTTGTTACCGGAGGATAGAGGCCGTTTCGGTTCCCGATAGCACGAGCCACCGGTTCCTGATGGCACGATAGTGCGGGTTCCCGATAGCACGAGACTAACCACAGGTTTTCCACAGGCGGGAACAGGCTCGAAAGCAAGCAACATCCGGCCTCCGATTTCGACCTCGGCGAACAGGGTGTAACCGGGCAGCGGCTGGCGGCGGATAATGTCCCGCAGCTCGAACGCGAAGCGCTTGAACGGCGACAGACTTCCCGATTTCTGGTGCAGGTGGCGGAAATCGAACCGCCAGCCGCTTTTCTGTCGTCCGCCATGCTTGCGCACGAGACGATAAAGCCAGCGATCGAGCCCGCCGGTCAGGTCGAAATAAGCCCGGTCGATGGTCAGGATCAGCGCTTCGTCCAGGGCGGCGCTGTAGAACCAGTCGGGCACGATCATCTCGATGCCGTCCGGACGGCCATTGGCATCGGTCCGTTCACGCCATTCGTTGATCCAGGAAAAGCGATGCCGCCGTCCGTTGGCGGGCTGGCGGATCGAGGTTGCGACCGTGGTCGATTGCAGCCGGTCGAGCGCCGCCTTCAGCCGCTGATAGTCCCGCTGCGAGGTGCCGCGCCCCGTGAATGTGAGGATCTCATAGGGTGTTGCGGCCATCAGGCGCGAAGTGCGCAGGCCTGCGTCTCGCGCCTCGACAATCTGGCTCGCGGCCCAGATCAGAATATCGGCATCCCAGATTGTCGCCATGCCGTGATCGGGAACAGCTTCCACGCGGATCGAGACGTTGCCCGCGGCAAAATCAATCGGGCGGATGCGGTGTGATTTGGAAAGGGAGAAAAAGGGGTATGCCATGAGATCCTGTGCGTCTCGTGGCGCGAATTCACCGGGAAGCGCCCGAAACAGATCGAGTTGTCCGCGTTCCGAGGCGGATCGGTGCTGTGCTGCCATGAGGGGACTGCAGCTACGTTCAGCGCGTAACGCGCTTGGGCGAGGTGAACGGTGTCACCGGCAGAGGTTTTGCCGGAAGAACCTCTCCACGCGGATCGGACGTGGAGGTAACCGCTCCGCGCGCAACCCAGGCTGCCAGGTCCTCGACCGAATAGACGACGCGGCCGCCGAGCTTGTGATAGGCAGGCCCCGTTCCGTAGGTCCTGTGTTTTTCCAGCGTGCGCGCGGACAGGCTGAGGAAGTCGGCGGCTTCCTTGGTGCGCAGGTAGCGTGGCGGCAAGGCGGCGAGATCGGGTCGCATGGGGCGGGCCTCCGTGGTTGTGCAGGATGCCGCTGACGATCAGCGGCGTGTCATGCGCATGGTGGCGAAGGAGCGCCGGCATGGGGGATGAGGAAGATCGAAGGGGTGAAATCCTCACCCCTTCTGGCCGCGACGTCAGGGTTTGCGACGACGGCGCAAAAGGTCTTGATAGCCGCCATCGATGAGCGCGGCGGCGGATCGGACAAGGGCGATGACAGATGCCCGCAAGGCCGATGTCTTCCACGGCTCGGCGCGAACGCGGTCCTCTCCGTAGATCGCGATGGCAATCTCGCGATAGGTAGCCTGATCGGCGTTGCCGTCTGCGGCTTGCATCATCAGGCGGAAGCGTCGGCGCTGATACGGCGTCATCCTGGGGTCTCGGCGCACCGGTTTCGCGGCCAGCATGTGCCAGAGTCTGAGAATGGCTTCGAGCCGGTCCGGCAGATCGTCGTCAAGCGGCAGGATGATCGCGGGCTGGGCATCAGCATCGGTGTCGGCGAGGATCAGATATTGAACGCCATCCCCGGCGTGGCATGTGCCATATGCTCCCTCTGGCCCGCAGATGACATCAACAAGATCGAGGGATAACGCGGCCGGCGAAGGGGTGAGAAAATCGGGGGTGGCGCCAAGCATCAGCACGGCCGGATTGGAAAGCGGCGACCAGATGACCGGTTGTTCGAGCACGGAATGTTTGGGATCTGCCGGGAAATCGCAACCCCCAGCGACGCTGGGCATCATCCGAAAGGGGAAGATGTCCGGCGTCTTGCGTTACAAGATCATCGAAGCTGGCTTGATAGGCAGCGTTACGGCGTAAGCATTCCCACGCGACGCCCTCAACGGGCAGCGCATCGTAGAATTCATATTGGCTCTGGTCTCGCCAGCGGGATGTATCCGGCTTCATTGCTCCGCTCCTGGTTGAAATTGCACAGGTGGAGCGTGAAAGGATTGCGGCGTTCCTATATGGAAGGAAGCCAGATAGGGGGCATAGAGTGATGCCCTATGGGCATCACTCTGGCGTCAGCGCCGAGGTCAGTCGCGATCCGTCGGGCGATGGAGCAACTGACGATAGCCGCTCTGCGTCATCCAGCGCGCCCGCGCCAGATGACTGTCATGGATCTGCCTGGCGCGCTCGGGTTCTTGATCAGGGTCGATACCGAACAGCACATTAACGGCTTCAGTCCATTCCGCGCCATCGTCGGCGGCATCGAGTAGCCGCATATAAAGCTTGATATGCACGCGATCATACTCGGTGAGCTCGTCGCTAACGGGCGCAATGTTGTCGAAGGAGGCGGCCTCGGATGTCATGCCAAGGGCCGACACAGAACGCATGCCGCGGCCGCAGATCGATGATGGCGCCTGCGCCAATCAACCGTCGTGGATCTGTCGGTGTCTCTTCTCGTCTTGGCCATGAACCAGCAACACTCCTTGCCCGCGATCCGTGGACAAGAGAACAATCCCTGCTGCTTCAAGCGCCCGGCGTACCTGATCCCGCGTTGTCTCATACACCTCGAGCCGGCTCTCGGACTCAAGGCGCTTCAGGGCAGTCAGCGATATTCGGGCCTTGTCAGCGAGCGTCTCCTGCGTCCAACCCAGTAACGCGCGTGCGGCCCGCGACTGTCGAGCGGTGATCATGCATGATCACCTCCCATCGCGACCGGTGCGCATTCCAGAACTACGACTATTGTAGTCGTCCATGTCCAATACGCCACATGAATTCGTCGAATCTGGCCAGAAGGTTATTTGCACGAGGCAACACGCGGGCCGCCTGATTCGTTTGCATGTCCGGGTGCGGCACTTTTTAAGGGCTTCGGCGCTGATCAGCCGCCGAATGATCCCTAAACGATCCACTGCTAGTGATAATGATATGTTTGAAGATCACACTCTTGGCATTTTCCATAGAGCATGATACGTGTCCAGATCAATGTCGTAGAAATGATCTGCAAAGGCATCACATGAAGGTGGAAGCAGAAGCTTTGGGAGCGATCGGCGACCATTTTCGCCGCGCCCGGCTGGCGGCCCGACTGACGCAGGAGCAGGTAGCGGATCTCTCCGGTATTTCGCGGCCGCGCTACCGCGACATCGAGACGGGTGCGGCGGCAGCGCGGGCCACAACCTTGATCAATATTGCCCGAGCGCTCGGTCTGGAAATGATGCTCGTTCCCCAGGCGATGGTGCCCACCATCGAAGCGCTCTTACACCCAGAGACCGAGGATGATCGCCCCGCCTTCAGCCCACAACCGGAGAGCGACGATGATAGCCGCCCACACCGCTGAATCCATCCCGTCACTGGACGTGTTCCTGAACAGTGTGCGGATTGGCACGATCGTCAGAACACCAGGTGACTTCAACGCTTTCAGCCTTGACCCGGCGTACCGCGCCACAGGAGGTCACCCGGTCCTGAGCTTGTCGTTGCGTGCCGCTACGGGGGGCCTGCGCAAAGACCCGCGCCCGGTCGCAGGCGCGTTGCCGCCGTTCTTTGCCAATCTCCTGCCCGAAGATCGGCTGCGAGAGGCGATGGAAAAGCACCACGCCGCCCATGTTCGGCCGGGGAATGATTTCGATCTCCTCGCGGCTCTTGGCGCGGATCTGCCGGGCGCAGTGCGGGTTCTGCCCAGTGACGGCCAACCGGGTGCCCGGGCGGCAGCGTCTCCGGCCAAGCCGAAAGCGCGCTTTTCGCTGGCGGGCGTGCAGATGAAGCTCTCGGTGATGAAGAACACCGGCAAGGGTGGCGGGCTGACCTTGCCGCTCGGTGATGGCGAAGGGCAGTATATCGCCAAGTTCCCGTCCACGGCCTTTCCGGGTGTGTCGGAGAACGAGTTCGCGAACCTTGCGCTTGCCGAAGCGATTGGCATGGAAGTGCCCGAGCGGGAGCTGGTCGGTCGCGACCAGTTCGAGGGCATTCCCGAAGAGTTCGAGACGCTCGCCGAAGGGTTGGTCCTGCTGGTTCGGCGCTTCGATCGTGGAACCGATGGAGAGCGCATCCATATCGAAGATTTCGCGCAGGTCTTCGGCCTGTACCCGGCGCGCAAATATGACGGAGCAGCCTCTCACGACATCGCATCGGTGCTGAACGTGGCGATCTCGCCCTTTGCCGCACTAGAGTTTGTCCGGCGGCTGACCTTCTCGGTGGTCATGGGCAATGGCGACATGCACCTCAAGAACTGGTCACTGATCTATCCGGGCGATGGCGACACGCCCGCCCTTGCGCCGATCTACGACATGCTTTCGACCGTGCCCTATATTCCGGCCGATGGGTTGGCGCTGTCCCTCGGTGGCGAGCGGGCATTCAAGGGGCTGACGTCGGCCCGCTGGAAGACGTTTGCCAACCGGGCACGGCTTCCCGAGCCGGCCGTCCTCAAAGCCGTCGCCGAGACGGTAAAGCGCATCGATGCGCGGTGGTGGACCCTGCCAGAACGCGAGTCCGTGCCGCCTGCCGTGCTGGAGCGGATCGACGCCCATGTGAAAGCCATGCTTCCGATCCTGGCCGGCTGAGCCGATTTTGCCTAGGCAAATGCCGTGGGCGAACTGGTCTTTCCGCCAGACATGGGAAGGCCCCGGCCTTGCGACCGGGGCCTTGTGCCCGTGTCAGTCGCTGCGGCGACCGTTGGGGCGGGACCAGATGAGCGAGTGGCACTCGCCATCCTCGTCGTCGAAGAGGTTGGCGTAGATCGGGGCGTTGAAGCTCGGATCGTCCAGCTTGAGGCCCAGATACTCGCGGCCCTCGTTCGAGCGCTTGGACCAGGCGGCACCGATCTCGGCGCGGCCGACCAGGACCCGGTGGCTGGGGGCGTTGTCGCCGGTGGTGCGCAGTTCGGGAACGATGCGCACGCCTTTGGCCTGGACGCTGAGGGTGACGATTTCGCCGGTGAATTCGTTCGAGCCGGTCTTCTTGAAGGTGCCGATGGTTGCCATTTTAAGTCTCCGTTTTCCGTTTCCGAGCCCGCACCATTGCGGCCTCGATGGCGATCGACCGGCCGAAGACGACAGATGGCGCACCCCCGCTTGCCGGGGTCTGGACAGCACAGGAGAAACTTTCTTGGCGCGCGAGGAATGGCGGCTCTGCCGTCAGGGGAAGAAAGTTGTGACGACGCTGTTGCGCTAAAGCGGTCGAAGCGCTTGCGCTGAACTTCGGCCAGATCAGGCCATTGAAGAGGCCGTTTGGAGCGGTTGAGACACGGAGACTGAACGGAGACGTGGCGACCTTGAGGCTCGATCAGGATGACCAGACCGGCAACACCGGCATATAAGCCCTGCGTTTCAGGCCATGCGCATCCTTCTTCCCGGCCCATCCCACCGGCATCGCCCCAGCCGGTTTCCGGTCAATCCGCGAATGCTGGCGCTGACCGTCCTGCGCTACTGCGATGGGTCGCGAGTATCTGTGCCTCACGCTGATCCGGGGCTTACCCGCTGCCTCCCGCCATCTTCCTGACGAGAACAACCGATGGCCCACATCCGCTTCCGGTCCCGCATCCTCGGATTACTGCCATTCAGGTGCGTACAAGGTTTCCGTCCGCAGACTGTCAATCGGCATCCAACCGGGACCCCTGATCGGCGTGCAAATGGGACCCCTCTGTCGTGACGGGAGCTGGCCCGTGACGGCGTAGCTTTTCAGATTGCGCAGCGGTCGCGGGCCAGCGGTTCAGGCTCGCGTTTTGAAGCGCCAGCTTTCGTTCCCGGTCTCGACGATGTCGCAGTGGTGGGTGAGCCGGTCGAGAAGCGCGCTGGTCATCTTGGC
>NZ_JAKZEU010000003.1 GCF_024359525.1 Paracoccus albicereus | reverse complement strand
CATCCGCGAAGGCGGCCGCACCGTGGGTGCCGGTGTGGTCGCGAAGATCCTGAAGTGATCTGACGCACGCGGGAGCGATCCCGCGTCGCCAAAGGCGAAAGGCCCGTCCCGAAGGGGCGGGCCTTGTCGTGTCGCGAGGCAGGCCGGTGATCGCGCGTACAGACGAAGCGAAAACCGGGTCAGTATCGCCGTGCTGCCTACCTCAGAAGCAACCCGACCGGAAGCGAACCAACCGCCGTCTATTTTCCCTTCAACCATGAGCGGATTAACCAACAGCAATTTCTAACTTGCCATTCACGTAAAGTTTGAAGCAAAATCAGTGCCGTGTGTACGTGTAATGAGGGCTTTGTTCATGTTGAGAAAATTATTGGCTGCGCTGACAGTCGCAGCCTCGCTTGTCGCAACGGCGTCAAGTGCCGCGACCTTTCAGTATGATTTCGAGATCGGTCTGGATGCGGGGTCCGCAACCGGCGGCTATTCGAGCCTGCTGGGCAAGTCGACCGTCGTGCGCCTGACGCTCGACAACGGAAACGACACTGCCGCATCGCAATCCTGGTTGATGGATCATGTGCTGTCCGCGCAGTTGCTGAGCGTCGATGGCGTGGCGACCGGTTCTCCGGCGCTGAACCGCATACCCAACACAGATCCGGCGGTGATCGCGTCGGGATTTGGGGTGACCAACCAGCGTTTCATCACCTCGGACGCGAATGGTGTCGCGAAGTTCGATTTCGTGAAAGCAGCGCGGGGCGTTCTCTACTTCGGTCAACTTCCGGGCAACTATATCCTGCTGGGCAATACGGGCCGTGCTGGCGGCCTGTGCGAATACAGCGTGCGGATGACGGGTGTTGGCAACGGCCTCTATTGCGGCGGTTCGATCAATGGGCGCAGTGGAACAGCTGTCGCGGACACCTCGCCCCCGGCGGTACCCTTGCCCGCGTCGTCACTGCTGCTGCTGGCAGGGCTTGGCGCATTCCGCTTGATCCGCCGGAAAGCCGCCTAAGCCAGACACCTCTCGGAAGTGCGGGATCATTGGTCGCGCGATCCGCTGATCGCGCGGCCAGTTGCAATATCCATCCAGACCGGTTCCGAACCGAAAAGGGGGCGTTGTTCCTTGACAGCGCCCTGCGCACTCGCGATAAGCCGCCCATCGCAACCGATCCGCCAAGAATCGCTTGCGCCTGACAGGGCCGCCCGCTATGGGGGCGGCCTTGCAGTTTTTGCGATAAGGGTCCGACGCTGGCTTCGCGTGGTGCGTGGTCAGCCTCTCGACTGAAACCCTCAATGATCGAGGGATGACGAATGCAGAGTCAGAACATCCGGATTCGGCTGAAGGCGTTCGATTACCGCGTGCTGGACGCCAGCACCCAGGAAATCGTCAACACCGCCAAGCGCACCGGCGCACAGGTCCGCGGACCGATCCCGCTGCCGAACAAGATCGAGAAATTCACCGTCCTGCGTGGTCCGCACATCGACAAGAAGTCGCGCGACCAGTGGGAAATCCGCACGCACAAGCGTCTGCTGGACATCGTCGATCCGACCCCGCAGACCGTGGACGCCCTCATGAAGCTCGACCTCGCCGCTGGCGTGGATGTCGAGATCAAGGTCTGAGGGGGCAGCCATGTTGCGTACTGGAGTTATCGCCAAGAAGATCGGCATGACGCGCCTGTTCCTCGAGGACGGTCGTCAGGTTCCGGTTACCGTGCTGCAGCTCGACAACCTTCAGGTCGTCGCGCAGCGCACCACCGAGCGTGACGGCTACGTCGCGCTGCAGTTGGGCGCGGGCGAGGCCAAGGCCAAGCGCGTGTCCGGGCCGATGCGCGGCCACTTCGCCAAGGCCAATGTCGCGCCGAAGCGCAAGATCGCCGAGTTCCGCGTCAGCGAGGACAACATGATCGAGGTGGGCGAGGAGATCATCGCCGACCACTACTTCGCCGGTCAATTCGTGGATATCGCGGGTACCTCGATCGGTAAGGGCTTCGCGGGTGCGATGAAGCGCCACAACTTCGGTGGTCTGCGGGCCAGCCACGGTGTGTCGATCAGCCACCGCTCGCATGGTTCGACCGGTCAGTGTCAGGACCCCGGCAAGGTGTTCAAAGGCAAGAAGATGGCCGGTCACCTGGGTGCCGTGCGCGTCACGACCCAGAACCTGCAGGTCGTCCGCACTGACAGCGACCGTGGCCTGATCATGGTCAAGGGTTCGGTTCCCGGCTCGAAAGGTGGCTGGGTCACGATTAAGGACGCCGTCAAGAAGGCGCTGCCCGAGAACGTGATCACCCCCGCTGCGACCCGCGCCAAGCAGAAGGAGGCGCACCGCGCCGCCGAGGAAGCCGCCGCCGCCGCCGCCGCAGAGGAAGAAGCCGCCCGCGAGGAGGCCGCCCGTCTGGCCGCCGAACAAGAGGCCGCAGCGCTGGCCGAGGCCGAAGCGTCGATCGAGGCTGACAAGGAAGCCGCCGATCCGAACGCCGATGCCGCGCCCGCCGACGATGCGCCCAAGGCCGACGATTCCGCCGAAGGAGAAGAGAAATGAAACTCGATGTGATCAAGCTGGACTCCGGCGATGCCGGGTCGATCGAGCTGGATGACGCGATCTTCGGTCTGGAACCGCGTGCGGACATCCTGCATCGCGTGGTGCGCTGGCAGCGCGCCAAGGCGCAGGCCGGCACCCACTCGACGCTGGGCCGTTCCGACGTCAGCTACTCGACCAAGAAGATCTATCGCCAGAAGGGTACCGGCGGCGCACGCCACGGTTCCCGCAAGGCGCCGATCTTCCGGAAGGGCGGCATCTACAAGGGCCCGGTTTCGCGCAGCCATGCGTTCGACCTGCCCAAGAAGGTTCGCGCCCTGGGTCTGAAGCATGCGTTGTCGGCGAAAGCCAACGCGGGTGAACTGATTGTGGTCGAAAACCTCGCCATCGCCGATGCCAAGACCTCTGCCGTCGCCAAGACGGTCAAGGACAAGGGCTGGAAGCGCGTGCTGGTGATCGACGGTGCCGAGATCGACGAGAACTTCGCCCGTGCCGCCCGCAACCTCGAGGGCGTGGACGTGCTGCCCTCGATGGGCGCGAACGTCTACGACATCCTCAAGCGCGACACGCTGGTGATCACGCGCGCGGGCGTCGAGGCCCTGGAAGCCCGTCTGGGCAAGGGAGAGTGAGATGAGCGCGAAAGCTGAACATTACGACGTGATCGTCAAGCCGATCATCACCGAAAAGGCGACGCTGACCTCGGACAACAACGGGGTCGTGTTCGAGGTGTCGAAAACCGCGAGCAAGCCCGAGATCAAGAGCGCCGTCGAGGCGCTGTTCGGTGTCAAGGTGAAGGCCGTCAACACGACCATCACCAAGGGCAAGACCAAGCGTTTCCGGGGCATCATGGGCCGTCGCAGCGATGTGAAGAAAGCCTATGTCACGCTTGAGGAAGGCAACACGATCGACGTGTCCACCGGACTTTGATCGTCACCGATCGCGGCCTCCGTTTCGCGGGGGCCGCTTGAACTTTGACTGAAACGGACCCCGCGCCTGAAAGGGCAGGGGCCAAAGCAACGGAAGACAGAAAGATGGCATTGAAGTCGTACAAACCGACGACGCCTGGCCAGCGCGGGCTGGTTCTGATCGACCGTTCGGAGCTTTGGAAAGGTCGTCCGGTCAAGTCCCTCACCGAGGGTCTGACCAAAAAGGGCGGACGGAACAACACCGGACGGATCACCATGCGCCGCAAAGGCGGCGGGGCGAAACGCCTGTATCGCATCGTCGATTTCAAGCGCAACAAGTTCGACGTGTCGGGCATCGTGGTCCGGATCGAATACGATCCCAACCGCACCGCCTTCATCGCGCTGATCCAGTACGAAGACGGCGAGCAGGCCTATATCCTGGCGCCGCAGCGTCTGGCCGTGACCGACCGCGTCATCGCGGGCGAGAAGGTCGACGTGAAGCCGGGTAACGCGATGCCGTTTTCGGGCATGCCGATCGGCACGATCGTCCACAACGTCGAACTGAAGCCCGGCAAGGGCGGTCAGATCGCGCGTTCCGCAGGCACTTATGCCCAGTTCGTCGGTCGCGACGGTGGCTATGCGCAGATTCGTCTGTCGTCGGGCGAGCTTCGCATGGTTCGCCAGGAATGCATGGCGACCATCGGTGCGGTATCGAATGCCGACCATTCGAACCAGAACCTCGGCAAAGCCGGCCGGAACCGCCACAAGGGCATCCGTCCGTCGGTTCGCGGTGTCGCGATGAACCCGATCGACCACCCGCATGGTGGTGGTGAGGGCCGCACCTCGGGTGGCCGTACGCCGGTCACGCCCTGGGGTAAGGACACCAAGGGCAAGAAGACGCGGTCCAACAAGTCGACCGACAAGTACATCCTGCGTTCGCGCAGCGCGAAGAAGGGGCGTTAATCCATGGCACGTTCTGTTTGGAAAGGGCCGTTCGTCGACGCCTACGTCCTCAAGAAGGCCGAGAAGGCGCGCGATTCCGGTCGCTCGGACGTCATCAAGATCTGGTCGCGCCGCTCGACCATCCTGCCGCAATTCGTGGGCCTGACCTTCGGCGTCTACAACGGTCAGAAGCACATTCCGGTCAACGTCTCGGAAGAGATGATCGGCCAGAAGTTCGGTGAATACGCGCCCACGCGGACCTATTACGGTCACGCGGCGGACAAGAAAGCGAAAAGGAAGTAATCGTCATGGGTAAGGAAACCAATCCGCGCCGCGTGGCGGAGAACGAGGCGATGGCGAAGACCAAGATGCTTCGCACCTCGCCCCAGAAGCTGAACCTGGTCGCGGCCCTGATCCGCGGCAAGAAGGTCGAAAAGGCGCTGGCCGATCTGACCTTCTCGCACAAGCGCATCGCTGGCGACGTGAAAAAATGCCTTCAGTCGGCCATCGCCAATGCCGAGAACAACCACGGCCTGGACGTCGACAGCCTTGTCGTCGCCGAAGCCTGGGTCGGCAAGAACCTGGTGATGAAGCGCGGCCGTCCGCGGGCGCGTGGCCGTTATGGCAAGATCATGAAGCCGTTTTCGGAAATCACCATCAAGGTGCGTCAAGTTGAGGAGCGTGCGTAATGGGTCAGAAAGTCAACCCGATCGGAATGCGCCTGCAGGTCAACCGCACCTGGGACAGCCGCTGGTATGCCGATGACAAGGAATACGGCAACCTGCTGCTGGAGGATCTGAAGATCCGCGACTTCATCAAGTCGGAAGCAAAACAGGCTGGCATCAGCCGCGTCATCATCGAGCGTCCGCACAAGAAGTGCCGCGTCACGATCCATGCCGCGCGTCCCGGTGTCATCATCGGCAAGAAGGGCGCCGACATCGAAGTGCTGCGCAAGAAGCTGGCGAACTTCACCGACAGCGAGCTGCACCTGAACATCGTCGAGGTTCGCAAGCCCGAACTCGACGCGCAGCTGGTGGCGGAGTCGATCGCCCAGCAGCTTGAGCGTCGCGTCAGCTTCCGCCGCGCGATGAAGCGCTCGGTCCAGAACGCCATGCGCATGGGTGCCTTGGGCATCCGCGTCAACGTTGCCGGCCGTCTCGGTGGCGCCGAGATCGCACGGACCGAATGGTACCGTGAAGGTCGCGTGCCGCTGCACACGCTGCGTGCCGACATCGACTATGCGCTGTCCGAAGCCACGACCCCGTACGGGATCATCGGGGTGAAGGTCTGGATCTTCAAAGGCGAGATCATGGAGCACGACCCCCAGGCTCGCGACCGTAAGGCCGCAGAGGCTCAGGACGGTCCGGCGCCCCGCGGTCCGCGCCGCGACGCCCGGTAAGGAGTAGACACAATGCTGCAACCGAAACGGACGAAGTTCCGCAAACAGCACAAGGGCCGGATCCATGGCGAAGCCAAGGGCGGCTTTGACATCAACTTCGGCTCGTTCGCGCTGAAGGCTACCGAGCCGGAGCGTGTCACCGCGCGCCAGATCGAAGCGGCCCGCCGTGCGATCACCCGTCACATGAAGCGTCAGGGCCGGGTCTGGATCCGGATCTTCCCGGACGTGCCGGTTTCCTCGAAGCCGACGGAAGTTCGGATGGGTAAAGGCAAGGGCTCGGTCGATTTCTGGGCCGCCCGCGTCCATCCCGGCCGGATCATGTTCGAGATCGACGGCGTGAACACCGACATCGCGAAAGAGGCGCTGCGCCTTGGCGCGATGAAGCTGCCGATCAAGACGCGCATCGTCGAGCGCGCCGACTGGTAAGCTTCGGCGCTACCACGCGCCGCTGACACGACAGACCCCGCCGAAGCGTCGGCGGGGTTGCCTTTTTCGCGGCGAATGCCGGCAAAAGGCTTGTCAAGACCGGGGTTGGCCTGTATGGGACGGCCTTCATCACGAAACTCCACCGGAATCAGGGTGGCCCGTTGCAAGCGGGGCTCTCCGGTGATGTTGAAAGGAGCGGGCATGAAAGCCGCTGAACTGAAAGACAAGACGCCCGACCAGCTGAAGGATCAGCTGATCGCGCTGAAGAAGGAAGCGTTCAACCTGCGCTTCCAGCAGGCCACTGGCCAGATCGAATCCTCGGCTCGGATGCGCGCGGTTCGCCGCGACGTCGCGCGCGTGAAGACGATCCTGAACCAGAAAGCGGCCGATGCCGCGGCGTCGAACTGAGAGGACTGATCCATGCCCAAACGCATCCTGCAAGGCACGGTCGTCAGCGACAAGAACGAGCAGACCGTCACGGTTCTGGTCGAGCGCCGCTTCAAGCACCCGCTGCTGCACAAGACCGTCCGTTCGTCCAAGAAATACCGGGCCCACGACGCGGACAACCAATTCAAGGTCGGTGACACCGTTCGCATTACCGAATGCGCCCCGATTTCGAAGACCAAACGCTGGACCGTCCTGACCACGGAAGCTGCCGAAGCGCAGGCCTGAGGACGACCAGTTCCACGAAACCCTGGGGCCGGACGCTAAAGCAAGCCGCGCCGGTCCCCAAAGGTCGGAGAAGAGCACATGATCCAGATGCAGACCAATCTGGATGTCGCTGACAATTCCGGTGCCCGGAAAGTTCAGTGCATCAAGGTCCTGGGTGGTTCGCACCGGCGCTACGCGTCGGTCGGCGACATCATCGTGGTATCCGTCAAGGAAGCCATCCCGCGGGGCCGGGTCAAGAAAGGCGACGTGCGCAAGGCCGTCGTCGTCCGTACCGCCAAGGAAGTCACGCGCGAAGACGGGACCTCGATCCGTTTTGACCGCAACGCTGCCGTCATCCTGAACAACCAGGGCGAGCCGGTCGGCACCCGTATCTTCGGGCCGGTCGTGCGCGAGTTGCGTGCGAAGAACTTCATGAAGATCATCTCGCTCGCCCCGGAGGTGCTGTGATGGCTGCCAAGCTTAAGAAGGGCGACAAGGTCGTCGTGCTGGCCGGCAAGGACAAGGGCAAGGAAGGCGAAATCACCGCTGTCATGCCCAAGGACAACAAGGCCATCGTCGACGGCGTGAACATCGCGATCCGTCACACCCGCCAGAGCCAGGCGTCCCAGGGCGGCCGCATCGCCAAGCCGATGCCGATCGACCTGTCGAACCTCGCGCTGATGGATGCAAACGGCAAGGCAACCCGCGTCGGCTTCCGCACGGAAGACGGCAAGAAGGTGCGTTTCGCCAAGACGACGGGAGACGTGATCTGATGCTGGACCAAGCCAAATACACGCCGCGCCTGAAGTCGCAGTACCGTGACCAGATCAAGGCGGCGCTGAAGGAAGAGTTTTCCTACAGCAACGACATGCAGATCCCCCGTCTGGACAAGATCGTCCTGAACATGGGTATCGGCGAAGCGGTCAAGGACACCAAGAAGGTCAAGCAGGGCGCCGAGGAGCTGTCGCTGATCGCCGGCCAGAAGGCCGTGATCACCAAGGCGAAGAACTCGATCGCGGGCTTCCGCGTCCGCGAGGAAATGCCGCTTGGTGCCAAGGTCACGCTGCGCGGCGACCGGATGTACGAATTCCTCGATCGCCTGATCAACATCGCGCTGCCGCGCGTCCGCGACTTCCGCGGCGTGAAGGGCACGGCGTTCGACGGCCGCGGCAACTATGCCATGGGCCTGAAAGAACACATCGTGTTCCCGGAGATCAACTTCGACAAGGTCGACGAAGTTCTGGGGATGGACATCATCATCTGCACCACCGCGAAGACCGACGCGGAAGCGAAGGCGCTGTTGAAGGCTTTCAACATGCCGTTCACCAGCTGATCGCGGAGGGAACACGATATGGCTAAGAAATCGATGGTCGAGCGCGAGAAGAAGCGCGAGCGCATGGTCAAGCAATACGCCGACAAGCGCGCGGCCCTGAAAGAGGTCATCAACGACCAGTCCAAGCCGATGGAAGAACGGTTCAAGGCAAGCCTCAAGCTGGCCGAGCTGCCGCGCAACTCTTCGGCGACGCGTCTGCACAACCGGTGCCAACTGACCGGCCGTCCGCACGCGTATTACCGCAAACTGAAGCTGTCCCGGATCATGCTGCGCGAGCTTGGCTCGCAGGGCCAGATCCCGGGTCTGGTGAAATCGAGCTGGTAAGGGGGCGACAATGAACATGAACGATCCTCTCGGCGATATGCTGACCCGCATCCGCAATGCACAGATGCGCGGCAAATCGACCGTCCGCACGCCCTCCAGCAAGCTGCGTGGCTGGGTTTTGGATGTCCTTCAGTCCGAAGGCTACATCCGCGGCTACGAGAAAGTGACGACCGAGACCGGCCACGAAGAGCTGGAAATCGGCCTGAAATACTACGAGGGTACCCCGGTCATTCGCGAATTGTCGCGCGTGTCGAAGCCTGGCCGTCGCGTCTATACCGGCGCGAAGGAAATCCCGCAGGTCCGTCAGGGTCTGGGCGTCTCGATCGTGTCCACGCCCAAGGGCGTGATGTCGGATGCAGCGGCTCGCAGCGCCAATGTCGGCGGCGAAGTCCTCTGCACCGTATTCTAAGGAGGGCAGCAGATGTCTCGGATTGGTAAACGGCCGGTCGAACTGCCCAAGGGCGTGACCGCTGAAATCAAGGGCCAGACCATCGAGGTCAAAGGTCCGAAGGGCACCCGCAGCTTCACCGCGACGGACGATATCGATCTGTCGCTGGATGAAGGTTCGGTGTCGGTGAAGCCGCGCGGCCTGTCCAAGCGTGCGCGCCAGCAGTGGGGCATGACCCGCTCGATGGTCGCGAACCTTGCGCAGGGTGTGTCGGAAGGCTTCAAGAAAGAGCTGGAAATCCAGGGCGTGGGTTACCGCGCGCAGATGCAGGGCAAGACTCTGAAGCTGTCCCTGGGCTACAGCCACGACGTCAACTTCGAAGCGCCCGAGGGCGTGACGATCACGGCTCCCAAGCAGACCGAGATCGTCGTCGAAGGTATCGACCAGCAGTTGGTCGGCCAGGTTGCGGCGAACATCCGCGAGTGGCGTGCACCTGAGCCCTACAAGGGCAAAGGTATCCGCTACAAAGGTGAGTATGTCTTCCGCAAGGAAGGCAAGAAGAAGTAAGGGGCGCATGAAATGGCATTGAAAAAACAACAGCTGTTCGCAAAGCGCCGCCTGCGCGTGCGCAACAAGCTGCGGGCTCAGGCCAACGGCCGTCCGCGGCTTTCGGTCCACCGTTCGTCCAAGAACATCTCGGTTCAGGTCATCGACGACCTGAACGGCGTGACCCTGGCTTCGGCCAGCACGCTGGAGAAGGATCTGGGCCTTGTGGGCAAGAACAACGTCGAGGCCGCTGCCAAGATCGGCAGTGCGATCGCCGACCGGGCCAAGAAGGCGGGCGTCGAAGAGGTGACCTTCGATCGCGGCGGCTTCCTGTTCCACGGCAAGGTCAAGGCCCTGGCCGATGCAGCCCGCGAAGGCGGTCTGAAGTTCTGAAGACTTGTGGGCGGCGTGATCGCCGCCCCGATGATCCGGGGGCTGCCGCCTTGCGTGGCGCCCACTTGGATTGACCCAATCGGCGCCGAGGCGCGCCACCGTGAAAGGAATGCCGCATGGCAGAACGTGACAACCGCCGGGGCCGCCGCGACGACCGCGACGAAAACCCGGAATTCCAAGATCGCCTCGTCGCGATCAACCGCGTGTCGAAAACCGTCAAAGGCGGTAAGCGCTTCGGCTTTGCGGCACTCGTCGTAGTGGGCGACCAGCGTGGCCGCGTCGGATTTGGCAAGGGCAAGGCAAAGGAAGTGCCGGAAGCGATCCGCAAGGCGACCGAGCAAGCCAAGCGTGGCATGGTCCGCGTGCCGCTTCGCGACGGCCGCACGCTTCATCACGACATCGAAGGCCGCCACGGTGCGGGTCGCGTGGTGATGCGCACCGCGGTTCCGGGGACCGGGATCATTGCCGGTGGTCCTATGCGCGCCGTGTTCGAGATGCTGGGCGTCCAGGACGTCGTTGCGAAATCGCTGGGCTCGCAGAACCCATACAACATGATCCGTGCCACGCTCGATGGCCTGAAATCCGAAGCCTCGCCCCGTTCGGTGGCGCAGCGCCGCGGCAAGAAGGTCGCCGACATTCTGCCGTCGCAGGAAAAGGCCCCCGAAGCGACTGCCGGAACCGACGCAACCGTCGCCTCGGCTCAAGCGTAAGGAGCGACTGACATGGCAACCATCGTCGTCAAGCAGATCGGCAGCCCGATCCGCCGCCCCGCCATCCAGCGCGAGACGCTGAAGGGCCTGGGCCTGAACAAGATGCACCGCACCCGCGAACTTGAGGACACCCCCTCGATCCGCGGCATGGTCGCGAAGATCCCGCATCTGGTCACGATCATCGAAGAGCGCAGCTAAGCTCGACCTTACATCTCGATACTATAGAAACGCCCCGGCCTCGAAAGAGACCGGGGCGCCTTTTTGCGCGGAACGAGGCACCACGCAGCTTCGGGAACTGACTTGAACGCCACGAGACGCACGATGTCACTCGTCATCGTTCATGGCCGACCATCAAAACCATCACTCACAAACTGCAGGCGAACCGACCGTCCAATTTCATTCCCTTGGCGCCGATGTCTGCGCTGGAACGGGCAAAGCCCGCCGGATCATCCCAAGCCAGCATCTTAGCGGGGAGGCAGCCCGCAATTTCTCAGACAATCAGTGACATAGCAGAAAATTCGATTCGGCTCAACGACCGCAATGGTTGTCGAGACAGCCAAATTCTCCGCCCTTCTGCTGAGTTGATTTAGCGATCGGCGAGCCTAGGCTTGAGGCGTGATGCCACATCACCTGATGTGGCTGACAATCTGGGGAGGATTGAACATGGCCCATTATGAGGGTGGCTGCGAGCACGTCCACGTGACATCGGACGCCGAGCCCATCGACAACCACGAATGCCACTGCAACGTCTGCAAATCGGTCACCGGCCAGCAGCATACGCATGTCGCGTTCTTCAACTACAATGACCTGAGCGTTGATCATCCCGAAAAAATGAACCGCCAGCCATTCAACGCGGAAAACCCGAACGGCCCGCTGGAACTGTGCACCTGTTCGGATTGCGGTGCCGCGCTGATGCTCGATGACAAGCAGAAGCGGATCCGCGTCGCCGTGCCGAACGTCATGGGCTACGACGACGCCAATTTCCCCGATGCGAGCTACCACGCTTTCTGGGATGAATCGAAGGGTTATCCTAAGCCCGATGACGGCCGTCCCGTCTACGAAGGCCTCCGCCCGGACTTCCACTGGCCGGCCAGCGCCGCATGACAGCGACCGCGAGATAAAAAAAGGACGGCGCTGGCACAGCGTCGTCCTTTGTCCTTTTCAGGTCATGTCGACCACGCCCTCGTCTTGGCCGTACAGTTCCGCCTCGTGGGCAGTCACCCTGATCAGGCGCACCCCACCCCGTTCTTCGGGGCCATGGCCGAACCACTTCTCGATGTCCTGTGTCCAGTGCTTCCGCATAAGCTCGGGGTCGTCATGGACGCTGGCCTTGCCGCGGATCGTCAGCCAAACTCCACCACCCTGGAAGTCCAGCGCCACCCTGTCGTCGCGTGCAATGTCGCGCAGTTTTCTGGTGTCGGGGCGGGTGAAGAAATAGCTGTCGCCGTCGTAATCGACCTGCGCGTTGTTGCTCATCGGCCGACTCACCAGCCAGCCATGGGCGCCGTATGTCGTCATCATGCAGAGATCCATCTGCTTCATCGTCTCGGAGATCATCTTCTTCGTCGGCTTGGCCATCGCTCGCTCCTGTTGCCGGACTGATGTCAGCAAACGCACCCCGGAGGCAGACCGGTTCCGCCAACCGCGCTTGACCTTTGGTGGCGGGTTCGTTACGGACCGCCGGTGGCCCAAGGGTCCCCTGTGACAATCATTGAAAGCCGCGTCCGTCCCATCTCGCTTCGGGGACGCGTCCGGCAAGGAGAAGCGACATGAAACTGCATGAACTGCGCGACAACGAAGGCGCGAACCGCAAGAAAAAGCGCGTGGCGCGCGGCCCCGGCTCGGGCAAGGGTAAAACTGCCGGTCGCGGCATCAAGGGCCAGACCTCACGCTCGGGCGTGGCACTGGGCGGCTACGAGGGCGGCCAGATGCCGCTTTACCGTCGTCTGCCGAAGCGCGGCTTCTCCAAGCCGAACCGCAAGAGCTTCGCGGTCATCAACCTGGGTCAGCTGCAATCCTTCGTCGATGCCGGAAAGCTGGATGCGAAAGCCGACGTGACCGAGGATTCGCTGGTCGAAGCGGGTATCGTTCGGCGCAAGCTGGACGGCGTGCGGCTGCTGGCCAAGGGCGAACTGAAGGCCGGCCTGACGCTGACCGTCACCGGCGCGTCAAAGGCTGCGATCGAAGCTGTCGAGAAGGCCGGCGGCAAGGTCACCGTGACCGCGCCCGAACGCGAGACGGCGGCGGCGGAGTAAGCTGTTGAACGGGGTCACGGCACCCCATAGATAGCTTTCGGGATTCCACGGCGCCGCCGACCGGAACACGGTCCGGCGGCGTTGTCACAAGACAGGACTACGGATCATGGCGTCAGCCGCAGAACAGATGGCCGCGAACATGTCGTGGGGCGCGTTGGGCAGGGCCACCGAGCTTCGCCAGCGCATCTGGTTCACCATCGGCCTTCTGATCATCTATCGTCTCGGCACCTATATTCCCGTGCCGGGGATTGATGGCGCGGCGTTGCGCAACTTCATGGAGCAGGCGCAGACCGGTATCGGCGGCATCCTGTCCATGTTTACCGGTGGCGCGCTGAGCCGCATGGGCGTCTTCGCCCTGGGCATCATGCCCTACATTTCCGCCTCGATCATCGTTCAGCTTCTGGCGTCGATGGTCCCTTCGCTGGAACAGTTGAAGAAGGAAGGCGAACAGGGCCGCAAGAAGATCAACCAATATACGCGATACGGCACCGTGGCGCTGGCGCTGTTCCAGGCTTACGGTCTGGCGCGTTCGCTGGAAGCCGGCAATCTCGCGCATGATCCGGGCCTGTTCTTCCAGGCTTCGGTCGTCATCACCCTGGTCGGTGGCACGATGTTCCTGATGTGGCTGGGTGAACAGATCACGGCGCGTGGTATCGGCAATGGTATCTCGCTGATCATCTTCGTTGGCATCATTGCGGAGATTCCGGCGGCGCTGGCCAACTTCTTTGCCCAGGGACGCTCGGGTGCGATCTCGACGCCGGTGATCCTCGGCGTGATCGTGATGGTCGTGGCCGTGATCGGCTTCGTCGTGTTCATGGAGCGCGCACTGCGCAAGATCCACATCCAGTATCCCCGGCGTCAGGTCGGCATGAAGATGTATGACGGCCAGTCGAGCCACCTGCCGATCAAGGTCAACCCGGCGGGCGTGATCCCGGCGATCTTTGCCAGTTCGCTGCTGCTGCTGCCGGTAACGATCTCTACCTTCTCGGGCAACCAGACCGGGCCGATCATGTCGACGATCCTCGCCTATTTCGGGCCGGGTCAGCCGCTCTATCTGCTGTTCTTCGCGGCGATGATCGTGTTCTTCGCCTATTTCTATACGCAGAACGTCAGCTTCAAATCCGACGACGTGGCCGAAAACCTGAAAAACCAGGGCGGCTTCATTCCCGGCATCCGGCCGGGCAAGCGGACCGAAGAGTATCTCGACTACGTGGTGAACCGTATCCTGGTGATCGGTGCGGCCTACCTGACCGCGGTATGTCTCCTGCCGGAAATCCTGCGGAGCCAGTGGTCGGTGCCGTTCTATTTCGGCGGGACATCGGTGCTGATCGTCGTGTCGGTGACCATGGACACGATCAACCAGGTGCAAAGCCACTTGCTGGCCCATCAGTACGAAGGTTTGATTGAAAAGTCGCAGCTTCGCGGTAAACGCGGGGCAGGCGCACGCAAACCGAAACGCGCGCCCTCCCGCCGCTAAGAGCGGGTAGCGGACCATCCGGGGGCCAGAGGGGGACAGGCCATGTCAGTGAACATCATTCTTCTGGGACCACCCGGAGCGGGCAAGGGTACCCAAGCGCGTCGACTGGTCGAAGGGCGCGGCATGGTCCAACTGTCCACCGGTGACATGCTGCGTGAAGCGCGCTCCTCAGGCACCGAGATGGGCAAGCGTGTGGCCGAGGTGATGGACCGCGGCGAACTGGTAACCGATGAGATCGTCATCGGCCTCATTCGCGAGAAACTTGCCGAAAATGGCAACGGGTTCATCTTCGACGGCTTTCCACGGACGCTGGCCCAGGCTGACGCTCTGTCGGCCTTGCTGGACGAGGTGGGGCAAAACCTCGATGCCGTGATCGAGATGCGCGTGGATGATGCCGCGCTGGTGCGTCGCATAACCGGGCGCTTCACCTGCGGAAATTGTGGCGAGGTCTATCACGACGAGACCAAACCGACACAGAAGCCCGGTGTCTGTGATGTGTGCGGCTCGACCGACCTGCGGCGTCGTGCCGACGACAACGAGGAAAGCCTGCGCACGCGGCTTTTGGAATACTACAAGAAGACCTCACCGCTGATCGGCTACTATTATGCCAAGGACAAGCTGTCTCACGTAGACGGGCTTGGCGAGATTGGCGATGTTGCCAAATCGATCGCGGAGATCGTCGATCGCTGAGGCAGGTGGCGGCAATCCGACCGTGCCCTTGACGATTCTCTTGACGGTCTTTAAGTGACGACATCTCGCAAGAGAATCACCCGATAAGCGGGTGGCCCATAGACCGGCCCGGAGGCTTGGCTTTCGGGCCTTCCGTTGTGAAAAAAGGTTCCGGTGTTACGGAACCGCAATCAGGAAGGAACACGCGTGGCTCGTATCGCTGGCGTCAACATTCCGACTGGGAAACGCGTTCCCGTCGCACTGACCTACATTCACGGCATCGGCCCCGCCTATGCCAAACAGATCGTCGAGGCCGTCGGCATCGACCAGACCCGTCGCGTCAACGAACTGTCGGACGCCGAAGTTCTGCAGATCCGCGAATATATCGACGGCAACCTGACCGTCGAGGGCGACCTGCGCCGTGAGACGCAGATGAACATCAAGCGGCTGATGGACCTCGGTTCCTATCGCGGCCTGCGTCACCGTCGCGGCCTGCCGGTTCGCGGCCAGCGTACGCACACCAATGCCCGCACCCGCAAGGGCCCGGCGAAGCCGATCGCCGGCAAGAAGAAGTAAGGGGGAACGGACATGGCTCGCGATACTCGCCGCGTCAAGCGCAAGGTTTCCAAGAACATCGCCACCGGCGTTGCTCATGTGAACTCTTCGTTCAACAACACCAAGGTCCTGATCTCTGACGTTCAGGGCAATGCCATTGCCTGGTCGTCGGCCGGCACGATGGGCTTCAAGGGCAGCCGCAAGTCGACGCCCTACGCCGCCCAGATGGCTGCCGAGGATGCCGGCAAGAAGGCACAGGAACACGGCGTCCGCACGCTGGAAGTCGAAGTTCAGGGTCCCGGTTCGGGCCGTGAATCGGCTCTGCGCGCCCTGGCCGCCGTTGGCTTCAATATCACCGCAATCCGCGACGTCACGCCGATCGCGCATAACGGCTGCCGCCCGCCGAAGCGTCGCCGGGTCTGAAGTCTGACGACATCGATACCGGATCGCGCCGTCATGGGCGCGGTCCGGCTTTCGGCTTTTTACCCTCGGGCGTTTCCGGTCACGGACATGGATCGGAAACTGGAATGGAGGCTAACGCATGATCCACAAGAACTGGGCTGAACTGATCAAGCCGACCCAGCTGGAAATCAAGCCGGGCGCGGACGCCTCGCGCACGGCCACGGTCGTCGCGGAGCCGCTCGAGCGTGGTTTCGGTCTGACGCTGGGCAACTCGCTGCGCCGGGTTCTGATGTCGTCGCTGCAGGGCGCCGCCATCACCAGCGTGCAGATTGACAACGTGCTGCACGAATTCTCTTCGGTTCCGGGCGTCCGTGAAGACGTGACCGACATCGTCCTGAACCTCAAGGGCGTCACCCTGAAAATGGACGTCGACGGCACCAAGCGGCTGTCGCTGACCGCCAAGGGTCCCGGTGAGGTGAAGGCGGGCGACATTTCCGAGACCGCCGGCATCACCGTTCTGAACCGCGATCACGTCATCTGCCATCTGGATGAAGGCGCTGACCTGAACGTCGAACTGACTGTCGCGAACGGCAAGGGCTATGTCGCAGCCGACCGCAACCGCCCCGAAGACGCGCCCATCGGTCTGATTCCGATCGATGCGATCTTCTCGCCGGTCAAGCGCGTCAGCTACGAAGTCACCCCGACCCGCGAAGGTCAGGTGCTGGACTATGACAAGTTGACGATGAAGGTCGAAACCGACGGCTCGTTGTCGCCCGAAGACGCGGTGGCCTACGCTGCCCGCATCATTCAGGACCAGCTTTCGGTCTTCGTGAACTTCGAAGAACCCGAAGCGGCGCGCGCCCAGGACAGCGACGACGGTCTGGAATTCGACCCGCGTCTGCTGAAGAAGGTCGACGAGCTGGAACTGTCGGTCCGTTCGGCTAACTGCCTGAAGAACGACAACATCGTCTATATCGGCGATCTGATTCAGAAGACCGAAGCCGAGATGCTGCGCACCCCGAACTTCGGCCGCAAGTCGCTGAACGAGATCAAGGAAGTGCTGTCGGGCATGGGCCTGCACCTCGGCATGGATGTCGTGGACTGGCCGCCTGAGAACATCGAGGATCTGGCGAAGCGTTTCGACGACCAGTTCTGATCGTTTCGGCGGGGGCTTCGGTCCCCGCCAATCGGGCATCCCGCCCCAAAGAGAGCGGACCGCACGCATGGTTCGCCGGACAAAGCAAAAACGCTGATAGGAGACACCAATGCGTCACGCCCGCGGCTATCGCCGCCTGAACCGCACCCACGAACACCGCAAGGCGCTGTTCGCCAACATGGCCGGCTCGCTGATCGAGCACGAGCAGATCAAGACGACGCTGCCGAAGGCGAAGGAACTTCGCCCTGTGGTTGAAAAACTGATTACGCTCGCCAAGCGCGGCGACCTGCATGCCCGTCGTCTGGCGGCGTCGCAGCTGAAGCAGGACATGCATGTCGCAAAGCTGTTTGACGAGCTAGGCGCACGCTACAAGGACCGTCAGGGCGGCTACGTCCGTGTCCTGAAAGCTGGCTTCCGCTATGGTGATATGGCGCCGATGGCGATCATCGAACTGGTCGATCGCGATCCCGATGCGAAAGGTGCGGCCGACCGCGCCCGCACTGAAGCCGAATCATCCTTCGCTGACGAAGCCTGAACCGCAAGAATCGCGTGTGAACGTCTGACGCCCCGTCGAAATTTTTCGGCGGGGTGTTTTATTTTGGTTGCCTGACCTCAGGCCGAGATGGTCCGTTTTCGTGGGGTTTCCGTCGATTTTCGACGTTTGGAAACCCTAAACCCGCGAAAAACCGCCCGAACTAAAATCTTGGCTTCCAAGTTGAGCATTAGGTGCGGATTAACGTCCGCATGATAGTGGTGCCCATACTAGCCCGATCATATGTTTAGCATTGACCGATCCGGAGACAATTTGTCTAAAAGGCCATGTCTACTCGCGCAGATATCAATGCCAGTCTCCACAAGCTGGGGAAGTTGTCGCCAAAGGGTTACTACCTTGGGTTGCATATCCGGTTTGCCGCGCCCCTGATCCAGCATCAGACCTACGCGCAGGAATGGTCAGACTTCTATTCGGCCAACGGCTATGCCCTGCGCGATCCGACGATTGCATGGGGCTTCTCGACTACCGGTGCGTGCCGTTGGTCCGCCTTGCCGATTCCCGATCCGTTCAACATCTTGCAGGACGCGGCTGACCATGGGCTGACCTATGGTCTCACGGTGTCCAACGGGCCGATCGCGTCACGCACGATCGCAAGCTTTGCGCGTGCAGACCGGGAATTCAAGGATGACGAAATTGCCGACATCACGGCAACGATACGACGGCTCCATGATGTGACAGAGCCGCCGGAGAGCCTGACAAGGGCTCAGAAGGAAGCCCTCAGGTGCATTGCCGAGGGGGATCGCCACGCGGCGGCGGCTGCAAAACTTGGCATCACGGAAAGCGCCTTCAAGGCCAGGCTGATCTCGGTCCGGGAACGTCTGATGGCCAGGACCACGGCTGAGGCGCTGCAGCGAGCCAAGGATTACCGTCTGCTGTAGGTGATCGCCCATAGAGGATCGGCGATGCATCCCGGGGAAAAAAGACCAACCCAGGAGTAAGACACCATGCAGACCACCACGCTTTCATTCTCGAACATCCACAACCACGGCGAACTGTTCGCCAACCTGTTCCGCGCCCGGAAGCAAAGCTTCATCGTGCAGAAGAACTGGGACCTTCCCGAAGCGGAGGGGATGGAGTTCGATCAGTACGATACGCCGCAAAGCCGCTGGATCGCGATCCACGATCTTGGCCAAGTGCTTGCAGGCTTCCGCCTAACGCCGACGACGGCAAGCTGCGGCATCTATTCCTACATGATCCGCGATGCGCAAAAGGGCATCCTTGGCGGGACGATCCCGCAGGACCTGCTTTACGGTGATGCCCCGGTCGACGCGCAGACCTGGGAATGCACGCGTGTCTTCGTGAACCATTCGGTGCCGCAGATGCTTCGCCGCAAGGTCCATTTCAACATGGTCGATGCGATGACCTCGTCGGCACGCGATGTCGGCGCCTCGCGCCTGATCGCATTGACCGCCGGCAACTGGGAGCGTTGGTACGGCCGTTGCGGCCTCGATGCCGAGGCGATCGGTCGCAAGATGTGGATCGATGACGGCCACTTCCAGTGCGTCTCGATCAACCTCGCCGCGAAGATGCATTGATCAACGGCCGGCTTCTGGGGGACTGACATCGTCATGGCGGAGTGCTTATCTGAGCTTCGCCATGGCTGACCTGTTCGACAATCCAGACCCGCCCGACGAGAAGCGATCAGAGGCGCGCCGCGACGCGCCGCGTCCGTTGGCGGACCGGATCAGGCCGAGGGTCTTGTCCGAAGTGGTGGGACAGGACAGGATCCTCGGCCCCGATGGACCTTTGGGTGCGATGCTGGCTGCGGGCAGCCTGTCCTCGATCATCCTCTGGGGACCGCCGGGGGTCGGCAAGACGACCATCGCCCGGTTGCTGGCGGACGAGACCGATCTGCATTTCGTTCAGATCAGCGCGATCTTCACCGGCGTGCCCGATCTGCGTAAAGTGTTCGAAGCCGCGCGTCTGCGCCGCGATCAAGGGCGGGGCACGCTGCTGTTCGTCGACGAGATTCACCGTTTCAACAAGGCACAGCAGGACAGTTTCCTGCCGCACATGGAAGACGGCACGATCCTTCTGGTCGGGGCGACGACCGAGAACCCTTCATTCGAACTGAACGCCGCGCTCATGTCGCGCGCTCAGGTCATCGTTCTGGAACGGCTGTCGCTGGCCGAACTTGAGCGGCTGGCACAACGCGCCGAATCTGAACTCGGCCGCAAGCTACCGCTGACACCCCCCGCTCGTGACGCGTTGCTGACGATGGCGGACGGCGATGGACGTGCGGCACTGAACCTGATCGAGCAGGTGATGGCGTGGAAGATCGACGCCCCGCTGACACCCGAGGCACTGTCACAGCGGCTGATGAAGCGGGCGGCGAAATACGACAAGTCGGGCGATGAGCATTACAATCTGATCTCTGCGTTGCACAAATCGGTGCGCGGCAGCGATCCCGATGCCGCGCTCTACTGGCTTTCCCGGATGCTGGAGGGCGGCGAGGATCCGCGCTATCTCGCCCGCCGCATCACGCGCATGGCGATCGAGGATATCGGGCTGGCGGACCCATCCGCGGCACGTCATTGCCTTGATGCCTGGGCGATCTACGAACGGCTCGGCAGCCCCGAAGGCGAACTCGCCCTGGCGCAGGCGGTCATCTATCTGGCGCTCGCGCCGAAATCGAACGCCGGTTACGCTGCCTACAAGGGCGCACGCGCAGAGGCCAAGCGCACCGGCAGCCTGATGCCGCCCGCGCACATCCTCAACGCGCCGACGCAGATGATGAAGGATCAGGGTTACGGCGCAGGCTACGCCTATGACCACGACGCCGAGGATGCGTTCAGCGGCCAGAACTACTTTCCGGACGAGATGAAGCGGCCGGTCCTCTACCTGCCGGTCGAGCGTGGCTTCGAGCGCGATCTGAAGAAGCGGCTCGACTGGTTCGTCCAGCAGCGGCTGAAGCGCGGCAGTTGACTTCGGCTCCGCAGGCGCACACTTAGCCGCCATGATGAACCCGTTTCTGCAAGTGGCCCTGGGCAGCGCGATCGGTGCGACGGCCCGCTACGGTGTCTATCGAGCGATCGCCTGGCACGGTCCCGGCTTTCCGATTGCGACCGGCGTGGTCAATGTCGTGGGCAGCTTCGTCATGGGTATTCTAGCGGCGCTGATGGCGCATCGCTGGGGCAACGCTTACGCACCGTTGCTGCTGACTGGTGTACTGGGTGGATTCACCACCTTTTCGGCCTTCTCGCTCGACGCGTTGACCCTGTGGGAACGCGGACAGGCCGGCGGCGCTGCGATCTACATCGTGGGCTCGGTCGTGTTGTCGATCATTGCCGTCATCGCGGGGATCACCGTCGGACGGGGGTTGTGGGCATGAGCGGCGTTCAGACCATTCGCGTCGCTGACGGGGAGGGCGATCAGCGGCTGGACCGCTGGCTGAAGAAGAAGTTCCCGCAACTGACCCAAGGCGCCGTCGAGAAGATGTGCCGCAAGGGCGAACTTCGCGTGGATGGCGGCCGCGTGAAGGGCAACACCCGGATCGAGGCGGGGCAGGAAGTGCGCGTGCCGCCGCTGCCCGACGTCGAAGCGCCGGCACCGAAGGCGAAGCCTGCGGTCTCGCAATCGGACGAGGCGATGATCCAGGCGGCCGTCTTGTGGAAGGACCAGCACATCATCGCGCTCAACAAGCCTGCAGGTTTGCCCAGCCAAGGTGGCAGCGGGCAGGGCGACCGGCATGTGGACGGGCTGACCCCGGCGCTGATGTTCGGCTACAAGGAGCGTCCGAAGCTGGTCCACCGGCTGGACAAGGACACGTCGGGGGTCCTGCTGCTAGCCCGGACAGACCGGGTCGCGCGGGGCTTGTCCGAGGCGTTCCGCCATCGCACGACCCGCAAGATCTACTGGGCTGCCGTGGCCGGTGTCCCGCAGCCGCGTATGGGCACGATCCGTTTCGGTTTGGTCAAGGCAGGCGGTCACGGCCGCGGGGGCGAGGGCGAGCGCATGCGTGCGATCCACCCCAAGGATATCGACACGACCGAGGGCGCGAAGCGGGCGACCACCGACTACGCCGTGCTCGACGCGCTGGCGACGCGCGCAAGCTGGTGTGCGCTGGTGCCGATCACCGGCCGCACCCACCAGCTGAGGGCGCACATGGCCGAGATCGGACACCCGATCGTGGGTGACGGCAAGTATGGCGGATCGGGTCAGGAAAACCTGGGCGACGGCTGGGGCGCCCAGCTTGGTGGAGAGATCAGCCGCAAGCTGCACCTTCACGCCCGCAGCCTGTCCTTTGACCACCCGGTCACGGGCGAGCGGATCACCATCACCGCGCCTCTGCCCGAGCACATGGCCCGCAGTTGGAAGATGCTGGGATGGGCCGAGGCCGACGTGCCTGCCGACCCGTTCGAGGATGTCGAATGAAGCTGATCATCTTCGACGTGGATGGAACTTTGGTCGATAGCCAGCATCACATCCACCGGGGCATGGGCCACGCATTCGATCGCGCTGGTCTGCCCGCGCCGGGGTTGGACGCGGTGCTGGAGACCGTCGGCCTGTCGCTTCCCCATGCGATCGCGCGGCTGGCGCCTGACGCGGACGAGGCCATGCACGCCCGTCTGGCAGATGGCTACCGCGCCGCCTTCCACGAACGCCACGTGCCGGAGAATGCGCCGCTTTACCCTGGCGCGCAGGAATGTCTGGATGCGCTTGGTGCGCGTGACGACCTGCTGTTGGCCGTCGCAACGGGCAAGGGACGGCGCGGACTTGATGTGATGCTGCAGCACCACGGGCTGCAGGGACGCTTCGTCAGCCTGCAAACCGCCGATGGCCACCCCTCGAAACCGCATCCCGCGATGTTGCATTCGGCGCTCGCCGAGACCGGGGTCGATGCGGTGGACGCCGTCATGGTCGGCGACACCAGTTTCGACATGGCGATGGCGGTCGCAGCGGGCGTCACCGGGTTTGGCGTGGGCTGGGGATATCATGCCGCCGCTGACTTGAAGGCATCGGGTGCGGTGCTGGTCGCATCGGATTTCAGCGCGCTGACGCGGGCGATCGACCATTGGGTCGCGGAGGGTTCGCGATGAGTGAATGGAAAGCGCGCCGGTTCTGGAAGACGGTCCACGTCAAACCGGTCGAGGGCGGTTCAGAGGTCATGCTCGACGCGCGACCACTGCGGACACCGGGCAAGCTGTCGCTCGTGCTGCCGACGCAGAGACTGGCCGAGGCCGTCGCTGCCGAATGGGATGCCGTCGGAGACGTGATCGTGCCCCAGGACATGCCGCTGACGCGCGCCGCGAACTCTGCAATCGAAAAGGTGAGGCCGCAATTCGACGCGGTCGCGGCTATGCTTGCCGAATATGGTGGCACGGATCTGCTGTCCTATCGGGCAGACGAACCGCAGTCGCTGGTCGATCTTCAGGCACGCGGATGGGATCCGCTGGTCGATTGGGCCGCCCGCGACCTTAACGCGCCGTTGCGGATCACCCATGGCGTCCTGCCGGTCGAACAGGATGGCGCCGCGTTGGAGCGGTTGCTGGCCGCGGTCCGGGGGCATGACGATTTCGGCCTGACGGCGCTGCATGATCTGGTGACGCTGCCCGGATCGCTGGTGCTGGGGCTAGCAGTGACGCGTGGTCGGTTGTCGGCCGACGAAGCGCATGACCTGTCGCGGATTGACGAGAATTTCCAATCCGAACGCTGGGGTCGCGACGACGAAGCAGAAGCGGCGGCCGAGGCTCGGCGCGAGGCTATGCGCGCGGCAGAACGGCTCTGGCAGCTTTCGCGTCCCGATTGAACCCTGTCCCTCTCAGGGGTTCTTTCTTGACGCTGATGCTTGTATCGGCACAATGCCGCCTATTGCGCATCGCCGTTCCGCGCCGGGCGGGGACGCGCTGACAAGCAGGGATCAACCAAGATCCCGCGACAGACCGACCCGATTTCGGGACCCTACAGAGAGGTAGATATGAAAAGAACGGCATTCCTCGGCACGCTGACCGCGGCCACCCTGCTGGGCGGCGGGGCCTTTGCCGCCGAAGGCGACACGCTTGCAGAAGTCAAAGCCCGCGACGAATTGATCTGCGGCGTCAACACCGGGCTTGTCGGCTTTGCCGCACCCGATGCAAACGGCAACTGGGCCGGTTTCGACATCGCTGTGTGCAAGGCCGTCGCCGCCGCCGTGCTGGGCGATCCGTCGAAGGTCAAATACGTGCCCACGACCGGTCAGACGCGCTTCACCGCGTTGTCCTCGGGCGAGGTGGACGTGCTGGCGCGGAACTCGACCTGGACGTACTCGCGCGACACCGACCTCAAGCTCGATTTCGTGGGCGTCAACTACTACGACGGCCAGGGCTTCATGGTGAACAAGGACCTGGGCGTCACCAGCGCCAAGGAGCTTGATGGCGCCACGATCTGCATCCAGACCGGCACCACGACCGAGTTGAACCTGGCCGATTATTTCCGCGCCAACAACATGAGCTACCAGCCTGTCAACATCGACAGCAATGCCGAGGGCGAGCAGCAGTACATGGCCGGGGCCTGTGACGCCTACACGACCGACGCTTCGGGCCTCGCCGCGACCCGTGCGGCCTTCGCGGACCCCGAAAATCACATCATCCTGCCCGAGATCATCTCGAAAGAGCCGCTTGGGCCGGCGGTTCGCCACGGCGACAACAACTGGGGCGACATCGTCCGCTGGACGTTGAACGCGCTGATCGCGGCCGAGGAATACGGCGTGACCTCGACCAATCTCGAAGAGCTGTCGGCGAACTCCGCCAATCCCGAAGTCCAGCGCCTGCTGGGCACTTCGGACGAACTGGGCGCGATGATGGGTCTGGACAACGAGTGGGCCAAGCGTGCCATCGCCGCCAGCGGCAATTATGGCGAGATCTTTGCGGCCACCATCGGCGAGCAGACCCCGATCGGTCTGGCACGCGGTCTGAACGCGCAGTGGACCCAGGGCGGCCTGATGTACGCCCCGCCGTTCCGGTAAGATCTGACGACAAAGACGGACGGGCGGGGATCGAACCCCGCCCGTCCCACAAACGATAATCCGGTCATTTGATACGGCGCAAAGCCGACGATCCGGAACAGGGGAAATCCATGTCAGACATCACGGCACCGGCACAGCCGTCGTTCCGCCCGAGCATGCTGATCTACGACCGGCGCTATCGGTCGCTGACGATCCAGGTCGTCGTCTTCATCCTGGTCATGGCCGCGGCCTGGTGGCTGGTCGGGAACACGATCCAGAACCTGCGGGCGATGGGCAAGGACTTCGATTTCGGCTTTCTGTGGTCGCGAGCGGGCTATGACATCCCGTCACCCCCGATCCCCTACACGTCTAACGATACGCATCTTCGCGCGACCATCGTCGGGCTTCTGAACACCATCATCATCTCTTTCCTGGGATGTATTGCCGCAACAATCCTCGGGGTTGCCGTCGGGGTCGCGCGGTTGTCGAACAACTGGCTTTTTGCCAGACTGATGACGATCTATGTCGAGATGTTCCGCAACATCCCGCTGCTGCTGTGGATCCTGATCATCTACGCGATCTTCACCGAGATCCTGCCTGCGCCCTCGGCCTATCGTGGTGACGACCCGGCCTGGTCGATGATCCTTTTCGACAATGTCGCGCTGACCAATCGCTATACAGCGATCCCGACGCTGGGCCTGACCAACGATCCGGGCGAACTGGACCTGGGTGCGCGAATCCTCATCGATTGGGCGACGATCGCTTTCGCGGTCGTGTTGATCGGCGGCTGGTTCGTGCGTAAGGCGGTGCTGGCCTGGGCGCAGCGGACGCAGGACAGAACGGGCGACCGTCCGACGACGTGGTGGATCAACCTCGCGATCATGGTGGTGCCGTCGTTGCTGCTGATCTGGTATTTCGGCCTGCACCTGATCCCACCGGAGCTGAAGGGCTTCAACTTCGGCGGCGGGCTGAACGTCCAGAACGCCTTCGTCGCGCTATGGCTCGCGCTGACGCTTTATACCGGCGCTTTCATCGCGGAAATCGTGCGTGCCGGTATCCTCGCCGTCAGCCGTGGCCAGACCGAGGCGGCCTATGCGCTTGGGATGCGTTCCAACAAGACGATGAACCTGGTGATCCTGCCGCAAGCGCTGCGGGTGATCATTCCCCCGCTGATCTCGCAATACCTGAACCTGACTAAGAACTCATCGTTGGCGATCGCGGTCGGCTACATGGACCTGCGCGGAACGTTGGGCGGAACCACGCTGAACCAGACGGGACGAGAGCTTGAGGCGATCGTTCTGATGATGCTGATCTATCTTGCGCTCAGCCTGGTCATTTCGGGCGTGATGAACATCCACAACAATCGTGTGAAGCTGAAGGAACGCTGAGATGAGCGAATTGCACGCCCAGACCGTTCCCTTCGTGCGCGACACGATGCTGCCCCAGCAGCCGCCGCCCAACCGCGAAACGGGCGCTTTGCACTGGCTGCGCGCGAACCTGTTCTCCGGCCCGATCAACACGATCCTTACAATCCTGGGGCTGCTGATCATCTGGTTTCTCGTCAGTCATTTCTGGGACTGGTTCGCCCATTCCGTCTGGAACGCCGAAAGCCTGACGCAATGCCGCGAAATCATCGCCGCAACCTGGGGTGAGGATGCGCGCGGGGCCTGCTGGGCCGTCATCCGCGAGCGCTGGCACCAATACATGTTCGGCTTCTACCCGCGCGAACTGTATTTCCGCCCGATCATTGCCTTCGGTTTCCTGTTCGTCGCGCTGGCGCCGGTCCTGTTTTCCGAATCCGTGCGAATCCGACGTATCGTCCTGATCGTCGCCGCCGCTGCGACGTTGATCCTGTCGGTGATGGTCGGCGCGCCGCTGCCATGGCTGGTCTTCGCCGCCATCGTCATGATCGGCGCTGTCGTGGTCGCCGAACGCAACGCACCTTGGCTGCTGATCTTCTCGGCCCTTTATCCGCTGCTGGGCGTGTGGATGCTGTGGGGCGGATCGGCTTGGGGTGAGCTTTCCGTCCTGGCCTCCGTCGCGCTTGGCTGGCTGGCCTGGCGCTTGTCGGTGCGCATTTCACCGCTGATCGCGGTGATTGCGGGCGTGGCGGTGACGCTGGCCCTGCTGCTGTTCGTCGCGGGTGACGCCGCAGAGGATCTGCAATCGCTGATCCCGCTGGATATCACCGCGATCGATTCCGATCAGTTCGGCGGCTTCCTGTTGTCGATCACCATCGGGGTCGCGGGCATCGCACTGTCGCTGCCCTTGGGGATCATCCTCGCACTCGCGCGTCGCTCTGACATGTTCTTGGTCAACAAGCTCGCGGTCGTGTTCATCGAGTTCATCCGCGGCGTGCCGCTGATCACGCTGCTGTTCGTCGCCTCGCTGCTGCTGAACTATTTCCTGCCGCCAGGCACGAATTTCGACATCATCCTGCGTGTCATCATCATGGTGACGATCTTCGCCGCCGCCTACATGGCCGAGGTGATCCGTGGTGGTCTGGCGGCATTGCCCAAGGGGCAATATGAGGCCGCGGACGCGCTTGGCCTTGATTACTGGAAGGCGCAGCGGCTGATCATCCTGCCTCAGGCGCTGAAGATTTCGATTCCGGGCATCGTCTCGACCTTCATCGGCATGTTCAAGGACACGACGCTGGTGGTGTTCGTGGGCCTCTTCGATCCGCTGAAGGGGATTTCGGACTTCGTGCGCGCGAACTTCGCCTGGAAAGGCGTCTACTGGGAGCCGTTCATCTTTACCGGCGCCATTTTCTTCATCATCTGCTTCAGCATGTCGCGTTATTCCATGTATCTGGAACGCCGGCTGCAGCGCGACCACCGATAAGGGCCTGACGCCATGACCGAGACCAGCGAACGCCAGATCGACCGCAGCCAGATGCAGGTCAGCGATGAAGTCGCGATCGAAATTGCGAACATGAACAAGTGGTACGGCACCTTCCACGTGCTGCGCGACATCGATCTGACCGTCCATCGGGGCGAGCGGATCGTGATCGCCGGTCCGTCCGGGTCGGGCAAATCGACGCTGATCCGTTGTATCAACCGGCTTGAGGAGCATCAGTCCGGCCGGATCGTCGTGGACGGGATCGAGCTGACGAGCGACATCAAAAACATCGACAAGGTGCGGTCCGAAGTCGGCATGGTGTTCCAGCACTTCAACCTGTTCCCGCACCTGACGGTGCTGGAAAACTGCACGCTGGCGCCGATCTGGGTGCGCAAGGTCCCGCGCAAGCAGGCCGAGCAGACGGCGATGCGGTTCTTGGAAAAAGTGAAGATCCCCGAGCAGGCGAACAAGTATCCCGGACAATTGTCAGGCGGTCAGCAGCAGCGGGTGGCGATCGCACGCAGCCTGTGCATGCAGCCGCGGATCATGCTGTTCGATGAACCGACCAGCGCGCTCGACCCCGAGATGATCAAGGAAGTTCTCGACACGATGATCGAGCTCGCCGAGGAAGGAATGACCATGATCTGCGTCACCCACGAAATGGGCTTTGCGCAGGCCGTCGCGAACCGGGTCATCTTCATGGATCAGGGTCAGATCGTCGAACAGAACTCACCAAAAGAGTTTTTCAACAACCCCAAGTCCGAGCGGACCAAGCTGTTCCTCAGCCAGATCCTCGGTCACTGAGAGCGCGCGCTATTCGCACTCAGCGCGCGCGATCCAGCCTTTGTCGTCGACGAAGATGCGCAGCCGTCCCGGCTGACGTTCGTCCGGAACCTCGATCCCCGGTGATATGATCAGGTTCGGGACGGATCGCGGAATGTCGAATTGCCCGATATTTCGTCCCACCAGGCCCGCGGGCGAGCCACTTCGGCAGATCGCCGGTGACAGCCGATCAGCCGATGAGGACGTTGGCGCACAGGCTGACATGACTACAGGGGCCAGGATTATCGCGGTAAGGCAGTTCTTCATCCGCGACCTCCCATCATCGTCATCGAACCGAAGCATATGCCGGAAGGTTACGGGCAGGGACGCGTGATTTAAAGGAGAAGACATGCGACATTCCATCACAACCGGGATAGCGGCGGCATTGCTGGCAGGGCTTGCGGTGCCTGCCACCGCCTCGTCGGACGATGCCTGGGAAGAGTTCCGCGCCGAGGTCGAGGGCGCCTGCACCGCACTTGTCGAGGCGCCAGAGGGCGCGACGGTCACGGCGCAGGTGAACCCGTTCGGAACGGAAAGCTACGGCGCGGCGCTGATGACCGTCACAGTGCCCGGCGACGAGGATGGCGATGAACCCGGCTACGAAGAAGTGTCGGTCTGTATCTTCGACAAACAGGATCGCAGCGCCGAACTGACGGGACCGTTCCCGGCGCCGGATGAAGCAGCGGCCGAGAGCCAATAATGAAAGGGCCGGGGATTACCCGGCCCTTGTTTTTCAGCCGCAGCTGACTTTCACCAAGACGCCTTGTCGATCGTATTCGAAGTTGATCCGGTTCTCGTTGAAATCCATCGTGACCGGATCGCCGGTTCGATATGACCGATAGTCAGTCCCGGGCGGCACGGTGATCGCAGGGCTCTGTTGTCCGACGTAGCCTTGATAGGCCGCCGCACCGCAGGTGTCCGGACCAGCCGATGGGTCAGAGCCGCCCGGGCCCGGCACAGGGACCGCGACGACACAGGCTGACAGCACGACGGGTGCTGCCAAAAGGGTCAGGAACGGTTTCATTGAGCCCGCCCTTATTCAGTTGCCGAAACGGTGCCGCAAGCCAGTCGCGGCCCGGCGTTGCCTGATGGCTGCCCGCTGTAATCGTCGGGCTGGGCGTGAAGAATAACGGCCGCGCCGTCGTCGTCCGAAAGCATATCCGCCGTCAGGCCATGGACGAAATACTCGACGGTCAACGCACCATCGGCAGGCACGTGGACATTCGGCATGTCGCCCGGATGTGCGCCGCCTTCGGCCATCACGCCATGCTCATGATCGCCAGCGATATGACCACCGGCCGATTCGAAATCGGGCGTGGTACAGGTGCCGGTTTCATGGAAATGGATGCCGTGGATCCCCTCGGGCACACCCTCCAGCGTGATGGTTGCGAGCATCACACCCGATGGCGTCGGGGCGACGGTCACCGTGCCGAAGCTTTCGCCTTCCGGTCCGGTCAGCTCGGCGATCATCGACGCCATTTCGCCCGGCACTGCATCGGACGGTTGGGCTTCGCCCTCGGGCGCTGCAGCCTCTGCGGCGGGCGCTTCTGTTGTTTCGCTGGCGGGCGCCTCGGCCGGGGTCTCGGTGGTCGCATCCTGCGCCAGCGCGGGCCAGGCACTGATCAAAAGCGCGGCGGTCAGGGCAGTTGTACGGGTCAGCATGGGTTTCCTCCGTGTGATCGGGACAGACTGACGGACCAACGCGACCTTTCGGGCAATGTTCCGGGGCTTGAACCGAGGCCCGTCTTTGGCGATATATCGGCTGTTTCCAGCCGAAGGTGCCCGACCATGCGCGTCCGTATCTATCAACCCTCCCGCAATGCGATGCAGTCGGGGACGCGTGGCACACAGAATTGGGTTCTGGAGTTTCCGCAAGCCGACAAGCGCGAGATCGATCCGCTGATGGGCTGGACCTCGTCCGACGACACCCAGAGCCAGGTTCGCCTGAAATTCGCCAACCGCAAGCAGGCCGAGGATTATGCCCGCAACCACGGGCTGGATTTCGTCGTGCAGGAAAGCCATCGCCGCGCACCGATCGTGCGCCAGCGTGGCTACGGCGAGAATTTCGCCACTGACCGGCGCCTGCCTTGGACTCACTGACGATCAGCGTCGAGAGCCCGCTGGCCGACGATCTGGAACTGCTGTTCCAGCGCCACACGGCAGACATGCACGCCGACACGCCACCGGAATCGATCCACATGCTGCCCCGCACGGCCCTGGTCACGCCCGACATCACCTTTCTTGTCGGTCGCCTGTCTGGCGAACCTGTTGCGATGGGGGCCCTGAAGAGGCTCGCACCGGATCATGGCGAGCTGAAATCGATGCACGTGCTGGCCGAGTGGCGGGGCAGGGGGCTGTCGCGCGTGATGTTGAACAACCTCATGGGGCTCGCCCGGGAACAGGCGATCAGCAAGGTGTCGCTCGAAACAGGGGCGCAGCCGGGATTTGTCGCCGCGCGGGCGCTTTACGCGCGTGCCGGGTTTTCGGAATGTCCTGCCTTCCCGCCATACCGCCCGGACCCGAACAGTGTTTTCATGACGAGGATGCTGTGATGCGGAACGTGGCAATCGGCGCGCTGGCCTCACTGTTTCTGACCGGCACAGCCTTGGCCGAGGATCTTGCCGCGATCGAGGTGAACTATCGCTGTGACGGCGGTGTCGATCTGCCGGTGGTCTTCCTGAACAACCTGTCGCCTGATCAACTGGCCGTCGCCCTGATCGAAGGTCGGCTCGTGACGATGCGTCAGGCGGTCTCGGGGTCCGGGATTCGGTATGTCGCGGTCGGCGACGCCGCGCCATTCGTGTTGCGTGGCAAGGGCGATGACGCGACCCTTTACCGGGGCGAGGATGAAGCAGAAGAAGTCCTGACCGGCTGCAAGGCCAGGGAATGACTTGCACGGGCGCAGCCCATGCCGCAGAAAGCCGCCCAGCCGGTCCCGTAGCTCAACTGGATAGAGCAGCCGACTTCTAATCGGCAGGTTGAGGGTTCGAGCCCTTCCGGGATCGCCACGATCTTTTCGACAGCACCAACGAAAAAGGCCGGGCAAATGCCCGGCCTTCGCGTCGTTTGATCGTGAATTACTCGCGGTTGCCCATGAAGGACAGCAGGAACATGAACATGTTGATGAAGTCCAGATACAGGCTCAGCGCGCCCATGATGGCCGTCTTGCCGAGGAAGTCGGCGTCCGAGTTGCGCATCTGCAGATACATGTTCTTGATCCGCTGCGTGTCATAAGCCGTCAGGCCGGCGAACAGCAGCACGCCGATCACCGAGATCGCGAACTGCATTCCTGACGATTGCAGGAAGATGTTCACGATCGAGGCGACGATCAGACCGATCACGCCCATGACCAGGAAGCTGCCCCAACCCGAAATATCGCGTTTGGTGGTATAACCCCAAAGCGAGAGGCCGGCGAAGGCGATCGCGGTCACAAGGAACGTCTGCACGATCGAGAACGGCGTGTAGACGAGGAAGATCGAGCTGATCGATAGACCCATCAGCGCCGAGAACGCGTAGAACATGAAGGTGGCGCCCTGAACCGAAAGACGGTTCATCGCGGCGCCAAAAGCGAAGACCATGATCAGCGGCGCGAACATGATCAGCCACTTCAGCGGCGAAGCATAGATCGCATAGCCAAGCTGCGTCAGCTGACCCGACCCGTCGACCGCCGCATTGCTGATGCCCCAAGCCGCGCCTGCCGTCACCAGCATGCCCACGGACATCAGCCCGTAAACGCGGTTCATGTAGGCCCGCAATCCCTGATCGACAACCGCACTATCATAGCTGGTCGTCCGGGCGGTACGGACAGTGTTGAAGTCTGCCATCGGTATCTCCCCTAAGTCGGCGCGGACACATCCCACGCCCTCAATTGCGATCAATATTGGCAGAGAAACGCGAATTTTCAATGCCGCAAGGACCGGTTTTGGGCCGTCTTTTACAGGGTTACGATGACTTTTCCGACAGCCCGACGGCTTCGCAGCAAGTCGAAACCTTCGGCCAGTCGATCCAGCGGCAGAACATGACCCAGATGCGGTCGCAGCCTACCCTCTTCGTAGAGCTTGAAGAGATCGCGCAAACTCGCCTGCACCGCCTGCGGATCGCGCTTGCGCAGTCCGCCCCAGTAATAGCCGTGGATCGAGATATTCTTGACCAGCGCGTGATTCAGCGGCAGTCGCGGCGGCTGACCGCCGGCAAAGCCGATGACAAGAAAGCGCCCACACTGCCGCAGCGCGCCGAAGGCGGCGAGACCGGGCGCGTCGCCCACTGGATCATAGACGACGTCGACACCACCGGCGTCGCGCAGGGCGGTCTTCAGATCGCCACACTCGTCGCTGTCTATGACAACATCTGCACCTTCGCTGCGCAGCAGGTCCATCTTGTCGGACCCACGCGCGACCGCGATGACCCGAGCGTCAAGCGCGCGGCCCACCTGCACGGCCGTCAGCCCCACGCCACCGGCAGCGCCAAGAACGGCCAGCGTTTCGCCATCGCGCAATGCGCCGGGCCCTACCAGTGCCAAATGGCTGGTGCCGTATGCGATCTGAAAGCCTGCAGCCTCTTCGAAGCTCATGGCGTCCGGGATCGGAATACATTGCTGCGCTGGTGCCGCAACGACGTCGCAAAGCGTTCCCGGCACGTTGACCGCGACACGCTGGCCGGGCGTCAGCGCGCTATCCACGCTAGCCTCAATGACCTCGCCGGCGCCTTCCAGGCCCGACACGAACGGGAACGGTTCAGCCTCTTGATAGCGGCCTTGCGCCTTCAGCAGATCGGCGAAATTCAGCGCCGCCGCGCGCATCCTGACCAAGACCCGTCCTTCCCCGACATTCTTGGGGACAGGGAGCACTCTGACGACCGGGTCGGTGTTGGGCGCCTCGATCAGCGCGGCCTTCATGTGTTCCTGCGTCGCGGGGGCGGTATTGAAGTCATCGGCCATATTCGCAAAATCCTTCGAGAGATGGCGCAACAGCCGCAATCCGGGACCTGTCTTTTTGGTCAGATTCAAGCCAATTAACCATGTTCTCTCTCGAAAATTGCACGCCTGTGGAGTATTGCCAGTCCAGATTGCAAGGGGTTGAGCGATGAAGCACGGCGTCGATGTACATGTTGGTAAGCGGATCCGGCACCGCCGGTGGATGATCGGTATGACGCAGCAACAGCTGGCTGACAAGGTCGGCATCAAGTTCCAGCAGATCCAGAAATATGAAACCGGAATGAACCGCGTCTCTGCGTCGCGGTTGTGGGATATCGCTCAGGCGGTGGATGTTCCGGTCAGCTTCTTCTTCGAAGGGTTGCACGACGATCAGGGTGCAAAGGCCGTCGAAGACGATTTCCTCGCGGACAAGGAGGCGCTCCAGCTGGTGCGCGCCTATTACGCGATGCCCGCCGTTCAACGGCGTCAGATCTTCGAGCTTGCGCGGGTGCTGTCCGACGCGGCTTGAAGCCACCAGCTGGATATGGGTCGACGAGTCTGGGTGTGTAACGAGTTCGGGTCTGTGTCTGGGGCGAAGGGGCGCGGTTAATCCGCGCCCTTTTGTTTTGTGCGTACATAATGCGACGTCGCGCTACCGCGATCAAGAAAAAATGAAAGGGCGCATTAAATAATGCCCCCTTTGTAGTTCTCAAGCTCGTCGATGCTTGTCTTAAAGCTGGCGCTCGACCTCTTCGCGCTCGAAGATCTCGATCACGTCGCCTTCGCGGATGTCGTCGTAATTCTCGAACGCCATCCCGCATTCCTGGCCGGATTGTACTTCCTTGACCTCGTCCTTGAAGCGCTTGAGCGTCTTCAGCGTGCCTTCGTGGATCACCACGTCGTCGCGCAGCAGACGGACACCGGCAGAGCGGCGGGCAACGCCTTCGGTCACAAGACAGCCTGCAACCTTGCCGACACCCGTGACCTTGAAGACTTCCTTGATCGTCGCGTAGCCGATGAAGGTCTCGCGCACTTCGGCCGACAGCAGGCCGGATGCGGCCGCCTTGATGTCGTCTACCAGGTCATAAATGATCGAGTAATAGCGGACCTCGACCCCCTTCTGGTTCGCCGTGTTCCGCGCCGACGCGTTGGCCCGGACGTTGAACCCGATGACGGATGCACCCGACGCTTCGGCAAGTCCGATATCGCTGTCTGTGATCGCGCCGACGCCGTAATGCAGAACCCGCACGCGGACCTCGTCGTTGCCGACCTTGTCCAGCGCCTGCACGATCGCTTCGGCAGAGCCCTGAACGTCGGCCTTCACCACCACCGGCAGTTCGGCGACGTTCTCGTCGGCCTTGGCCTTCGCCAGCATCTGGTCAAGCGTGACGGCAGCACCGGCTGCGGCGCGCTTGTCCTTGGAATGCTGCTCACGATATTCCGCGATCTCACGGGCCTGCGCTTCGGTCTCGACCACGTTCAACACGTCGCCTGCCTCTGGCGTGCCGTTAAGACCCAGAACCTCGACCGGAACCGACGGGCCGGCTTCGTTGACGCGCTCGCCACGGTCGTTGATCAGCGCACGGACCTTGCCCCACTGCTCGCCCACGACGAAAATGTCGCCACGACGCAGGGTGCCGTTCTGAACCAGAACCGTCGCGACCGGACCGCGGCCGACATCCAGCTGCGCCTCGATCACGGCGCCTTGGGCAGCGCGGGTCGGGTTGGCCTTCAGTTCGAGGATCTCGGACTGCAGCGCAATCGCCTCGAGCAACTGGTCAAGTCCCTGACCGGTCGTGGCCGAGACCTCGACGTCTTGAACCTCACCGGACAGCTGTTCCACGATGACTTCGTGCTGCAGCAGGTCGGTGCGGACTTTCTGTGCGTTGGCCGCAGGCTTGTCGATCTTGTTGATCGCCACGATCATGGGCACCTTGGCGGCCTTGGCGTGATTGATCGCCTCGACCGTCTGCGGCATCACCGCATCGTCGGCGGCGACGACCAGAACCACGATGTCCGTCACTTGCGCACCGCGGGCGCGCATCGAGGTGAAGGCCGCGTGCCCCGGCGTATCGAGGAAGGACAGAACCGCCCCACCCTCGGTCGTCACCTGATAGGCGCCGATATGCTGGGTGATGCCCCCGGCCTCGCCCGAGACGACATTCGTCTTGCGGATCGCGTCCAGAAGGCTGGTCTTGCCGTGGTCGACGTGACCCATGATGGTCACGACCGGCGGACGCGGTTCCAGATCGGTGTCCTTGTCTTCGACCGTGTCGATCACCTGCTCCACGTCGGAATCGCTGACGCGGACGGCACGGTGGCCGAATTCATCGATCACCAGCTCGGCGGTGTCGGCATCGATGGGCTGGTTCATGTTGACCATCATGCCCATCTTCATCAGCGACTTGACCACGTCCGCGGCGCGCTCCGCCATCCGGTTCGCCAATTCCTGAACCACGATCGTTTCGGGCAGTCGAACGTCGCGCACCTGCTTCTCGGCACGGACCGACTGGCCCATCGCCTTCTGCTTGGCACGCTCCTGCTTGCGCTTCATCGCGGCGAGGCTGCGCTGGCGCCCGCCGTCGCCTTGCAGCGCCTGCGTCACCGACAGCTTGCCCGACCGGCGGCCGTCGCGCTCATTGCGATTGCGGCTGTCGCGGTCGTCGGACGGCTGGTTGCGCGCGTCGCGCTCGGGCCGGCTGCGCACACCCTTCGTCTCGGCGCGCGCAGCGGCGGCCTGCGCCGCGGCAGCATCCTGAGGCTCGCCCGCCGACTTCTTGGCCGGTTCGGCCTTGCGCGCCGCGGCGGCGGCCTTTTTGGCTTCCTCGTCCTTGGCTTCGCGTGCGGCCTGTTCTTCACGCTCTTCCTTGATCCGCAGCGCTTCCTCGCGCTCGCGCGCCTCGCGCTCCTTGGCTTCGGCTTCGGCGCGGCGGCGCTCGCGTTCTTCCTCGCGCGCCTTCTCATCCGCAGCGCGGGCGGCGGCTTCTTCTTCCTCGCGCGCCTTCGCCGCGGCTAGGGCCTTCAGCCGGCGCTCCATTTCCGCTTCGGAAATGCCGGCCGGGCGCTTCGAGGGATCCGATGCCGCGCGAGCGACGGCGGGCGACGCCTTTTCGGGAACGTTGCTCCCAGGCTTTGGCATGACCACACGCTTGCGCTTGGTTTCAACGACGACATTCTTCGTCCGGCCGTGGCTGAAGCTTTGCTTCACCTGTCCCGAACGACTCGCGCCGCCACCCAATCCCAATGTCTTCTTGCCGTCGTTATCGCTCATGTCGCGTCTTCATTCCTTCCGGGCGGCAACGCCGCCGTGATGCTCGCTGAGGGCGGTGTCGGAACCGCCGATCCACCGCGCAGGCCCGATAGCCTGCTCGCTTCCTTGATGACCCTGTCCGTCAGTCCGCCCGGCGCAAGCGCGCCGTGTATGACATGGTCACGGCCAAAGGACAAACCCAATTCTGACGCCGTCAGGCACCCGAACCAGCGTCCGCCGGTGGGTGTCCACAGCTTTCCCTTGCCCCGGTCAGAGCCGTCGCTGGCCTGCAACAGCACCTTCGCGCGTCCGTCGGCCAGCCAGCCCTTGACCTTCTCGAAACCGGCGACCGCGTCGCCTGCCTTGCGGGCAAGCGAAACCAGTTCGACCACCCGCTTTGCCAATCCCGACTCGACCAGATCGGCCAGACCGTCGGGCGCCCTGACCTGCGCTTTGGCGCCGCGGGAAAACATTCCCTTGGCAGCGGCCTTGTCGATCGCGGCACGTTGGGCCGCGACCCAGATGCCGCGACCCGGAAGCTTTTCCGCCAGATCCGGCACGACCATCCCGTCAGGGCCCGCGACGAAGCGGACCAAGCCTTCCTTGGGCTGCACATCGCCGGTGACGATGCAGCGCCGTTCGGATGGCGCCTCGCGGTCCTTGGTGCGACCCCCGCGGCTCAAACGGATTCCGGGGCTTACACCCCGGCCTCCTCGGTTTCACCCTCGTCGCCTTCACCTTCACCGTCTGCATCGGCCTCAAGTTCGGTCGGGTCGACCCAGCCCAGCATGACACGCGCGGTCATAACCATGGTCTGCGCGTCTTCGAGGCTGATGTCGAAGGGCTCTAGCAGACCTTCGTCCTTCACGCGCTGACCGTCGACCGTCGTCCAGCCGCCGGCCAGTTCCCAGTCGGCGCAGGTGGCGAAGTCTTCCAGCGTCTTGATGCCGTCTTTCGCCAACGCTTCGATCATCTGGGGTGTCAGGCCCTCGAATTCAACCAGGCTGTCCTCGACACCAAGGGCGCGGGCGTTCTCCAGGGCCGCCTTGTTCGCCGCTTCCAGCACGTCGCGGGCACGGGCCTGCAGTTCCTCGGCCGTCGCCTCGTCGACGCCGTCAATCGACAGAAGCTCGTCCTGATCGACATAGGCCACTTCCTGAAGGTTGGTGAAGCCTTCGGCAACCAGCAGCTGGGCGAAGAATTCGTCCAGATCCAGCTTGTCCATGAACAGCTGGGTGCGCTCGTTGAACTCGGCCTGACGGCGCTTGGATTCCTCTTCCTCGGTCAGGATGTCGATGTCGAGGCCGGTCAGCTGGCTCGCCAGCCGCACGTTCTGGCCGCGACGGCCGATAGCAAGGCTCAGCTGCTCGTCCGGCACCACGACTTCGATTCGCGGCGCGTCCTCGTCGAAGACCACCTTGCTGACCTCGGCCGGCTGCAGGGCGTTCACAAGGAACGTCGCCTGATCTTCCGACCACGGTATGATGTCGATCTTTTCACCCTGCAATTCACCGACGACGGCCTGAACGCGCGAACCGCGCATACCGACGCAGGCACCGACCGGGTCGATCGAGTTGTCATAGCTGATCACGCCGATCTTCGCGCGGCTGCCGGGGTCGCGGGCAACGGCCTTGATCTCGATGATGCCGTCATAGATCTCCGGCACTTCCATCTTGAACAGCTCGGCCATGAACTGCGGATCGGTGCGCGACAGGAAGATCTGCGGGCCGCGGGTCTCACGGCGCACGTCCTTGACGTAGCAGCGGATGCGGTCGCCGGGGCGATAGCTTTCGCGACCGATCTTTTCGTTGCGACGCAGGATCGCCTCGCCACGGCCGATATCGACGATGATGTTGCCGTATTCCTCGCGCTTCACCAGACCGTTGATGATCGTGCCGGCGCGGTCCTTGAATTCTTCGTACTGGCGATCGCGCTCGGCTTCGCGGACGCGCTGCAGGATGACCTGCTTGGCCGATTGCGCCGCGATCCGACCCAGATCGACAGGCGGAACCTGTTCCTCGAAGACGTCGCCCAGTTGCGGCCCGCCGGCGAAGTCGTCCAGCCGCGCGCCGTCGCGGGTCCAATAGGACGACGCGTTCTTCGACAGCTCGAAATAAGGCTTGGCCTGATCGGCGGTGAATTGCGCCTGATAATTTTCAAGCTCTTCCTCGTCCACGACGGTGCGGACGCGGGTGAAGGTGGCATTGCCGGTCTTGCGGTCGATGGCCACGCGGATGTCCATCTCGGCGCCGTAGCGCGACTTCGCGGCCCGGGCGAGACTGTCCTCCATCGCTTCGATGACCAGCTCGGGCTCGATCATCTTCTCGCGCGCCACCGCCTCGGCGGTCTGCAGCAGCTCAAGCTGGTTGGCAGAGGTGATCGCCATCACTTACTCCTTCTCGGCGGGGTCGCCCGCATCGGTTTCGATCTCGTCAAAATGGCCCTCGTCGAGATTCTCGATCTCGACCCCGGCTTCCTTTTTCTGCCGCAGCATCTCGCGGATCAGCTCGTCGGTCAGGACCAGCTTGGCGTCCGACAGCCAGTCGAATTGCAACCCGATGGTCTGGGTCTCGCCGCCGGTCTCGATGTTGATCAGCACTTCGCCATCCTCGACCCCCGCCAGCTCGCCCTTGAAGCGCTTGCGCCCATCGATGGGCTGGTTCGTCTCCAGTCGCGCTTCGTAACCCTCGAAAGTCTCGAAATCCTTCAGCCGGGTCAGCGGACGGTCGATGCCGGGACTGCTGACCTCAAGGTGATAGGGGTCCTCGACCGGATCCTCGACATCCAGAACCGCGCTGATCGCGGTCGAGATGTCGGCGCAATCGTCGACATTGATCCCGCCTTCGGGCCGGTCGGCCATGATCTGCAACGTGGCCGTCTTGCCGCCCTGCATGCGCAGGCGAACCAGCTCGTAGCCCAGATCCTCGATCACCGGAGTGATGATCTCGGCCAGGCGCCGGTCGATGGCAGTCTTGGCGATCAGGTCGTTCGACATGGGTCCCTTCGAAATGAAAAAACGGGCCGTCAGCGGCCCGTGCGACTTTGTCCGGTGGGCAGGGTGTGGACGCCTGCTCCGCTGTTGATCGGCTATATAGAATCGGCTTCCGGCGAATGCAAGCGGTGACTATTGTCGCGCCAGATACGCCAGTTCAACGCTGCCGCCACACAGAGCCAGGCAAGATAGGGAAGCAGCATCAGACCGGCCCAGGCGTCCAGCCGGAAGGCCGCGACGACCAGCGCGGCAACGACCAGCCACAGGGCAGCCATCACCCCCATGCCCAGCCCCATCCGATGTGCGCCGAAAAAGACCGGTGTCCACAAGGTGTTCAACGCGATCTGCGCCGCCCACAGCGCCATCGCCATCGCCGAGCCCGGCAGCACGGCCAGCCGCGCACCTGCGATCGCGATCAGCAGGTAGATCATTGTCCAGGCGACCGGAAAGACCCGTTTCGGCGGCGTGAACGAGGGCTTTTCCAACCCGTCATACCAAGCGCCCGGCTTGAAGATGATCCCGGTGGCAGCGGCAGCACCACAGGCGATGAGGAAGATCATGGAAAGCATCAGCCTATCCCCCGTCGAGCCAACTGATCCATCGTCCGTACCAATTCAGCCGCGATCCGGGGTTCGGAGAGTGCGTGGCCCGACGACGGGACCAGTCGCAATTCGCAGCGGTCCCATCCATCGGCCAGCCTCCAGGCTGTTGCGGGCGGGCAGACCATGTCGTAGCGGCCTTGGACGATCACGCAGGGCAGATGCTCGATCCGGTGGCGGTCTTGTAGAAGCTGGCCTTCTTCCAGAAAGCAGCGGTTGTGGAAATAATGACATTCGAGCCGCGCGAAGGTGCGGGCGTATTCCGGTGGCGCCTGGGTCGCGGGAGAGGCTTCCAGCCCTGCCAGTGCGTTCTCCCACAATAGCCAGGGCAGTGCGAAGCGACGTTGGATGTCGGGATCGTCGGAAAACAGCCGCCGGTGATAGGCCGCGATGAGGTCGTTCCGTTCGGCCTCGGGGACGGGTTTCAGGAAGCGTGCCCAAAGATCGGGGAAGAACCGTGCCGCGCCGCCGCCGTAGAACCAGTCCAGTTCCTCCTGCCGGCCCATGAAGACGCCGCGCAGGACAAGGGCCGTTGTGCCTTCGGGATGGGCCTCGGCATAGGCGAGCGCCAGCGTCGCGCCCCAGCTGCCCCCGAACAGGATCGCCGGGCCAAGTCCCAGCCTTTCGCGGATCGCCTGAATGTCACCGACGAGATCTGCCGTCGTGTTCGCCTCGACCGAGGCCGAGGGGCGCGACCGCCCGCAGCCGCGCTGATCGAACAGCACGATACGGTAGAACCGCGGGTCGAAAAAGCGTCGCATGTAGGGGCTGCAGCCGCCGCCCGGTCCGCCATGCAGGACGATTACCGGCTGCCCATCGGGATTGCCGCATTGTTCCACGTAGATCGAATGGCCGCCGTCGCGGTCGATCATGGCGCGGTCGAACGGCTCGATCGCAGGGTATAGCCGCCCCGTCGGTCCGCCGATTTGTCCTGCCAATCTGTCCATCGACCCAGTATAGATCACCCGCGCCGTCCCCGCCAGAAGGAGAGCACCGCATGCAGAAACCCCAACCGGCTCATACAGGAAGCGTCGACCCGGCCGAAATCGCCAAGTTCGAGGCGATGGCCGCGGAATGGTGGGACCCGAACGGCAAGTTCAAGCCGCTGCACATGCTGAACCCGGTGCGCCTTGACTATATGGTGACGCAGATCGGCACGGAGTTCATGCGCGACCGACGCGAGCGGCAACCGCTGACGGGGCTCAGGCTTCTCGATATCGGCTGCGGCGGCGGGCTGGTGACCGAGCCGATGGCGCGACTGGGTGCCGAGGTGGTGGGTGCCGATGCGGCCGAGGGCAACATTGCGGTGGCCAAGGCCCACGCGACGCAACATGGACTGGACATCGATTACCGATCGGTGGCTGCTGAGACGCTGGCCGAGGCGGGCGAGCGGTTCGACGTCGTTCTGGCGCTCGAGATCGTCGAGCATGTCGCGGACCCGGCTCAGTTCATCGCCACTTGCGCCGAATTGCTGCGGCCCGGCGGGCTGCTGATCGCCTCCACCCTGAACCGGACTCCGAAAAGCTTTGCGGCCGCGATCGTCGGCGCGGAATGGGTGATGCGCTGGCTGCCACGGGGCACACATGAATGGAGCCGGTTCATCACGCCCGAAGAACTGGCCACGATGATGGCCCGCGCAGGTCTGGTCTCGGTCGACCGACGCGGGATGGTGTTCAATCCGCTGGGCTGGACTTGGAGCCTGTCCGATCGCGACCTGTCGGTGAACTACCTGATGGCTGCGCGTCGGGCCGGCTAGCCCTCGCCTCCCAGCCTGCGGCGCAATTCGCGCAGGACGGGCAGGGCGGCGCGGACCCTGTCGGCACCGATGTCGCGAACCACGTCGCCGATCAGCGGCATGAAGGCGGCGATCGCGGCCTCGCGCGCTGCGCGCCCTGACGGACTGATCGAAACGAACTTGCGTCGCGCGTCGTCCCAATCCGGCCGGATGTGGACATGACCCGCCCATTCCAGCCGCGACAGCGTGTTGGTCATCGCACCACGGGTGACATGGAACGCCTCGGCCAGTTGCGCTGGCGTGCGCTCTTCGCCGACATGGGCCAGAAGGTTCAGCACGGAGAAATGCGAGATCTGCATCCCTCGCGGCAAAGCGCGCGAAATCAGGCTGCGCGACAGCTGGTCGGCGATGAAGACTTCGGAAAACAGGCTGGCGGCAAGCCGGTCCGCACCCTGATCACGCTCGCGCGCACCGTCGCGAAGCGCGGTGGCGCCGCGGTCGGACGATCGGTCAGTGGGCATCGGGCGCGGGCATGGCGAAGTCCCGGTCATGATCGATGGAGGGGATACGGGACCGTGCCCTTTCGACCGCGTTCAGGTCAAGCTCGACGATGGTGACTCCCGGCGTCTCTCCCGCGTCGGCCAGCACTTCGCCCCAGGGTGAGACCGCCAGCGAGTGGCCGTAGCTGACACGCGGACGCCTGTCGGGGGTGGCCGGGCAGGGATGCGTGCCGGTCTGCGCAGGCGCGAGAACGAAGCAACCGGTCTCGATCGCGCGGGCGCGAAGCAGGACGTGCCAATGCGCCGCGCCGGATGTCGGGTTGAAGGCCGACGGCACCGTCAGGATGCGCGCACCCGCCTTGGCCAGCGCGCGGTAAAGCGTCGGAAAGCGGACATCGTAGCAGATCGTCATCCCGATCGGCACCGGACCCGGCGCCAGCACTGCATGTGCACCCGGACGGTAGGCGACACTTTCGCGAAAGGTCTCGGTTTCGGAAATCGCGACGTCGAACATGTGGATCTTGTCGTAATGCGCGGCGACGGACCCATCAGGGCGGATCAGGAAGCTGCGATTGACGAAACGGCTGTCATCTGCCGTGTCGCCTTTCAGCGCCAACGATCCGACAAGCAGCCAGACGTCCAGCGCCGCAGCCTCTTTCCTGAGCGCGGCGAGTGTCGGATCATTCGCCTGGTGGTGCAGCATCGCCGCCTGATGTGCCCGGTCGGGTGACAGGATATTCGTCACCTCGGGCGTCAGGATCAGGCTTGCTCCCTGCTCTGCCGCCTCACGGATCAGGCGCGACGTTTCCTGCAGGTTCGCCGCCGGGTCGTCGCCGACATTCAGCTGGATCAACCCGGCGCGCAGCGTGCCGTCGGGTGCCATCCGCCCTCAGCCCGCCGCGCGCAGCATCGGGTCGAGCTTGCCGGCGCGGTCCAACGCCTGCAGGTCGTCGTTGCCGCCGACATGGTGCCCGTCGATGAAGATCTGAGGCACCGTGCGGCGCCCACCTGCGCGCTGCATCATCTCGGCCCGGCGCTCGGGGTCGGCACCGACATCGATGACGGAATAGGATGCGGACTTGCGATCCAGAAGCGCGCGGGCGGCGACGCAGAACGGACAGGTGCGGGTGGCGTAAATCTCGATCTCTGGCATGGTAGGGTCCTGATGGTTCGGGTCCCGACCAATCTAGTGATCCTTGGCCGCCCTTGCCAGCACGCAGACTGAAACCGACGCGGCACCTGCCAGCGCCAGCGCCTCCGCCGAGGCTGCAAGTGTCGCGCCTGACGCCATCACGTCATCGACGAGAAGCACCGACTTGTCTTGCAGTAGGGCGGCGCGCCGCGGGTTTGCAACGATGGTGCCGGCGACGTTCTCGAACCGCTCGGTCAGGTTGCGATGATCTTGGCCGGGCCGACCCGCGATGCGCTTCAGCGCGTCAGGCAGGTGAAGCAGACCGTGGTGAAGCGCCAGGTGCCGCGACAGAAGCTCTGCCTGATTGTAGCGGCGCTTCAGCATCCGTCGCCAATGCACGGGCACAGGCACCACGATCGTCCCCGGCTGCACCAGCGGTGCGGCTGCGCGTGCCAGCCACGCCGCCAGCGGCGGAGCGAGATCAGGGCGGTCCCCGTGCTTCAGTGCCAGCACCAGCCGCCGCGCCGTTCCCGCATAGACCATCGCTGCACGGCCATGCTGCCAGGGCCTCGGGATCAAGATGCAGTCGTCGCACAGATCGCCCTCTGCATGACTTTCAGCCTCATGCAAGCCGTCGCCGGGCAACGGCACACCGCAGCGGGTGCAAGCCGGTCGCGTGACGAATTCCGTTTCGCGCCAGCAATCCGGACATAGCGAACCATCCTCGGCCACGCCGCCGCCGCAGGCCAAGCATTGTGGCGGATACACGATCCGCAAGGCGCCTTTCATCGCGCTTCGAACGATCCTATGGTGCAGCCCCATGCAAAGTCCCTCGCCTGCCTCGCGACCCGCCCTGACCGACCGCACTGCGCTGGCCAGACACCGCATGCGGGCGGTCCGCACGGGGATGGCCGATGTGCTTCATCGAATCGCTGCCGATGAGATCCACGATAGGCTGGCGGAGATTAACAGAACCTTTACCGATATCGCTGTCGTCAGCGGCTTTCCCGATCTCTGGTCCGCACTGCTGCCCGGCGCCCGCAGCATCGCCGATGACGACATACTGGTCCTTGCGCCCGGTTCGCTGGATCTGGTCGTTCACGCGATGGCCCTGCACTGGGCCGATGATCCGGTCGGTCAGATCGTCCAGTGCGCCCGTGCGCTGCGTCCCGACGGTCTGTTTCTCGCCATATTGCCTGCTGGACAGACGCTGCACGAGCTTCGGGCCGTGATGGCGCAGGCGGAAAGCGAGATCACGGGCGGGCTTTCACCGCGGGTCCTGCCCATGGGCGATCTGCGCGATCTTGGCGGGCTTCTAGCGCGAGGGGCCTTGGCGCTGCCAGTCGCCGACATCCTGCCGGTGCCGGCCAGCTACCGCAATCTTATCCACCTTGCGCAGGATCTGCGCGCGATGGGAGAGCAGAACGCGCTTGCCGGACGCCTTCGCCGACCCACCGACCGCGCCGTGTTCGCACGAGCGGCCGGGCTTTATGCCGAACGTTTCCCCGACGCGTCGGAACCCGCGCGCATCCAAGCCAGTTTCGAGCTTGCCTTCCTGACCGGCTGGGCACCTTCGGACAGCCAGCCCAAGCCGTTGCGCCCGGGCTCGGCCAAGATGGCGCTCGCCGATGCGCTGAACCAGATCGGAAAGACGCCATGAAAGACCTGAGACAGGCCGACAATCCTTCGGTTAAGCCCTCCGCCCATCCGACGGTGAAGACCCCGCTGACCGGTATCCTGATCGCCAATCTCGGCACGCCCGAAGGCACGGACTACTGGTCGATGCGGCGCTACCTGAACGAATTCCTGTCCGATCGCCGGGTCATCGACCTGCCGCGCTGGAAATGGCAGCCGATCCTGCAGGGGATCATCCTGACCAAGCGCCCGTTCAGTTCCGGTGCCAACTACAAGACGATCTGGAACGAAGAGAAGGGCGAAAGCCCGCTGATGACGATCACCCGCGACCAGACCGCGGCCCTTCGCGAAAAGGCTCAGGCGGAATGGGGCGACCGGGTGATGGTCGACTTCTGCATGCGCTACGGCAAGCCCTCGACCTCCGAGGTGCTGGACCGGATGGTCAAGGCCGGGTGTCGGCGCATCGTGTTCCTGCCGCTTTATCCGCAATATGCAGGCGCCACCTCTGCCACCGCCAATGACCAGTTGTTCCGGGCCCTGATGGAACAGACGTGGCAGCCCGCCGTCCGCACCGCCGAGCCCTATTTCGACAGGCCCGATTACATCGACGCGCTGGCGGCTTCGGTCGAGCGCAAGCTGGAGGGCAAGGTGCCCGCGAAGCTGGTCGCGAGCTATCACGGCATGCCGCAGCGCTACCTGATGCAGGGCGATCCCTATCATTGCCAGTGTCAGAAGACATCGCGGCTGCTGCGCGAAAGATTGGGCTGGCCCGAGGGCGTGATCGACACGACCTTCCAGTCGGTCTTCGGGCGAGAGGAATGGCTGAAACCCTATACCGTCGACCACGTGGCCGATCTGGCGCGACAGGGACATACCGACATCGCGGTGATCTCGCCCGCCTTTGCCGCCGATTGCATCGAGACGCTGGAAGAGATCAACGGCGAGATCCGCGAAAGCTTCGAACATGCTGGCGGCGAGACCTTCACCTACATCCCGTGCCTGAACGACGACCCGGCCCATATCGACGTGATGATGAATGTGATCCGCGACAATCTTGGGGGTTGGGTCTAGGCTCGGAACGGTGCTTCACGTGTCCGTTTAGCGGCCGGTGTTCGTTCGTCGGAACATCGCTTTGCGCGCTGCGTTTCCTGTGCGTGCAACGCAGGAGATTTCGATGACCAAGCCAGACAGCCCCGCAGGCCCCGAGGAAAAGCGCGCTCTCGATCAGGACGAGCTTCAGATGGCCGATCAGGCCCGGCAGCCTGGTCTGGGAAAGTTGTCGGACCGCGATCTGTCGGATCTGATCTCGCGTTTGCGGTCACGCCGCAACAAGGCGCGTGACCGGGGTGACCGTCAGGCGCGCGAGGCGCGGGGCAAGGCTGCGCCATCAGGTGCCACCGCCGCTTCCGGCAACAGCGGCACGCTGACCAAGCTCGACTACCTCGATCAGGCGCTGACGCGCGCGAGCGAAGAACGCGACCGCCGCGCATCGAGCGACGACGGCACCTCGCAGAAGGATCTCGCCGAAAAGGCGATGGAGCTGAAAGAGAACAGCCATTCTGAATCGTCGATGAAGGAAGATGGCGGCGCGATCCATCCGAACGACCCCGAGGCGGATCAGGGCGGGAAGAACCTGGAAGAGACCGAACGCAACACGGCCCCTTCAGGTGCGTTCGAGGAAGCCGGCGATCTCCCGGCACGCGAGCGTTCTCGCACGCGGTATTGATTACACATCGAGTCGAATGAGAGGCCGCCCCGCAATCGGGGCGGCCTTCGCCGTCCTAAATCAGCAGAACCTGCGTGCCGACATTCGCCAATTGGAACAGCTGCGCGATATGCTCATTGTAGAGCCCGATGCAGCCGTTCGACGATTTGCGGCCAATCTTGCGCGTGTCGTGCGTGCCATGGATCCGGTAGTACTGCCACGACAGATACAGCGCATGCGTGCCAAGCGGATTGTCAGGACCCGGCGGAACGAAGTCCGGCCATTCCGGATTGCGCTGCTTCATTTCGGGCGTGGGCGACCAGCTCGGCCCTTCGACCTTGCGGATCACCTCGGTGCGGCCCCGCTTGGTCAGGTCCTCGCTCACCGGGATCGAACTGGGATAGCGTTTGACCGTCTGTCCGTCCTCGGACCAGTAGGTCACGTAGCGCGAGGTGATGTCGACCAGGATCGCCCCATTGGTCAGATTATCGAAGTAGGGCCGCCAGTCGTGCATGACGAAGGACGACGTGTTCCGGCGGCTGTCCTGCTGCGCGTCGTACTGCACCGCGCCCGCATCTGGCGTGGCACCCGGCACGGCGCCCGGCGCTGCGCCGTAAAGCGGTTGGCCGGTGTAGGGATCGATGGCCTGGCCGAAGGCGGGCAGGGCAAGGCCTGCGGCACCCATCGCGGCGGCAGAGGCAAGAAAGCCCCTGCGATTCAAATTGACTTTGCTCATCTTGCCTGTCCTTGGATCGGATATGCGCGGATCTATGGTCGGGCCGTTCGCCGAGAATCGGGCGTCGGCGCCTTTTTGCTGCCTCACGGGTTGCGATTATGACCGATCCCCGGCGCGATCAAATCAAAAGTCATGTCAATCCGGTCAGGGTGGGTAAATCGGTGTGGCATTCCTGCCGCTTCACGCATTCTTGCGTTTGAAGAGCGATCGGGCGCGCGCTAAATCGCGCGCAAAACCAGAACAAGAATGGGGCAGTCCTTCATGAGCTTCAAAATCACCGCGCTCGCGCTGGTCTCTGCGATGGCGCTTTCGGCCTGCGCGGTGCGCACGGCACCCCCGCCTGTCGCGGCCGACGGTCAGGCGATCCCGGTCGCCTACACGATCGATGCGGCAGAGAGCCAGCAGATCCCCGTGCGCATGCTGGGGCAGATCAACACGCTGCGCGCCAATGTCGGGGCTGCGCCGCTGAACCTCAGCCCGCAGCTTTCGGCCGCGGCGGTCGCGCATTCGCGTGACATGGCCGCGCAGAACCGCGCGTGGCACTGGGGCTCGGACGGCTCGTCACCTGCGGACCGGGCGCAGCGCCAGGGCTATTACGGCGGCGTCCTGGGTGAAAACATCTCGGAAAGTTATGAGAACGACATCCAGACGTTGTCGGCCTGGATGCAGGCTCGCGATACCCGCGACGTGGTGATGGACCCGTCCGCTCGCGATCTGGGGTTTGGCTGGTATCAGGAACCGTCAAAGAAGATCTGGTGGACGCTCGTCACCGGCGGCTGAAACCAAAGGCCCGCACAACTGAAAAGACCCCGGCCTTGCGGTCGGGGTCTTTTCGTTTCCGTCTCCGGCAAATCAGGGATTGATGACGATCGGCACGCCGGTGGTCAGCATCGCGTAGATTTCCTCGATCTCTTCATCCTCGACCGCAATGCAGCCGGCGGTCCAGTCCTTGCGGTTCGCGGCCTTGCCGTAGGGACCCTTGCCGTGAATGAAGATGTCGCCGCCCGGGTCCATCCCAACCAGCTGCGCGCGCAGCTTGTCGTTGACGTCCGGGTAGCTGACGCCCACCGACAGGTGATAGGCGCTGCGCGGGTTGAAGCGGTCGATGAAATAGATCCCTTCGGGCGTGCGTCCGTCGCCCGAATAGCGCTTGGCGCCAACTGGCTCATTGCCAAGATCGATGTCGTAGGATTTCAGCACCGTCGTGCCATGCAGCAGGTGCATGCGCCGCGCGCCCTTGTTGACCACGATCTGGGTCACGGCGGGGCCGCTGTAGCTGACAAACTTGTTCTGTTTCGGCGCAGGGGAACAGGCGACCAGAACGGCCAGCCCCATCAGCGCCACGAATGTGCGGGTTGCTCGGATCATCACTGCCTCAAAGAATCGCGCTGCGAGCGCGTTATCGTTGGGCTGAGAAATACCATAAGGACGCATACCGCGCTAGCGTCGGCGGAATTCTGCCGCGATCTCGACATGGGCTGCCCAGCGGAACTGATCGATCACGAAAAGTCGCGTCAGATCATAGCCATTATCGCACAGAATTCTCGCATCACGTGCAAAACCAACTGGTTCGCAGGCGACGAAGGCCACGACAGGCGCCGCGGAGGCCGCGATCTCGCGCGCCTGCGCCTCCGCCCCGGCGCGGGGCGGGTCGATCACGATTGCGTCAAGGCCCGTGAGTTCGTCGGCAAGCAGTGGTCGGCGCGCCAGATCGCGAATCTCAGTCGTGACCCGCCGAAGACCCGCCGCCCCGCGCCATCCGGCGTCGAGAGCGGCCAGAGGCGCGGACAATCCCTCGACAGCGTGGACCTCTGCCCGGCGCGACAGCGGCAGCGTGAACGTCCCGATCCCGGCATACAGGTCGGCGATCCGCCGGGCGCCTTGTGTGAACTCATCAACGCAGCCCAGAAGTGCCGCCTCGCCCTCGACGGTCGCCTGCAGAAAAGCGCCGGCCGGCGGTATCACTTGCGCGGGGCCTATTGGCAGCGCGGGCGGCCGCCTTGTGATCGCCTCACCGTTCCAGGTCAGCCGCGCCAGGTCACCCTCCGCAGCCAGCGCTGCCAGCGTCGAAAACAGTGCGGGGTCCATCGGCTTGCCGCCGGTCGCGGTCACATCCAGCCCTGCGGGGCCGTGAATCACCGTCAGCGTCACTTCGGCGCTGCGTGATCCACCCTTTGCCACGATGCGGCGCAGCAACGGCAGTGCCGCCTGGATTTCAGGTCGGATGACGTGGCAATCGACGACATCGACGATCACGTCGGAGGCGCGGGCGTGAAAACCCACCAGCGCGCCCTTCTTGGTGCGCCGTCCCGACAGGACCGCGCGTCGCCGCGAGCGCGGCGGTGACGTGTGTATTCCCTCGATCGGGGCCGGAAGTCCTTGAGCCGCAAGCGCACTTTCGAGCAGCCCGCGCTTCCAGGCGGCAACCACCTCGTCGCTGGCATGCATCAGCGCGCACCCGCCGCATTGACGGAAGTGGGGGCAGGGCGGGCGAACCCTGTCGGGCGACGGTTCGAGGACACGGACACCGCTATCGGTGGCCTCGACCAATTCTCCCGGCAGCGTCATCGGCAACCGGACGGTTCTGTCAGACACCCTGGCAACCCCGTTGCCGCGGCGGTCCAGCCGCTCGATCCGCAGCGTCTCGCTCATTCCGCCGCGTTGGACGCCACCCCGGTCGCGTCCTCGTCCTCGTCCAGCCCCAGGAAGCCGCCGGATTGCCGGTTCCAGTAGCGGGCGTAGAGCCCGTCCTGCGCCAATAGCTCTTCATGCGTGCCGGCTTCGGCGATGCGACCCTGCTCCAGCACGATGATCCGGTCCAGTTCGGCGATCGTGGACAGCCGGTGCGCGATCGCCAGCACCGTCTTGCCCTGCATCGCACGGGTCAGGGCCTCCTGCACCTGGGCCTCGACCTCGCTGTCGAGCGCGCTGGTGGCTTCGTCCAGCACAAGGATCGGCGCGTCCTTCAGAAAGGCTCGGGCCAGGGCGATCCGCTGACGCTGTCCACCCGACAGCTTCACGCCGCGTTCGCCCAGATGCGCCTCGTATCCTTCGCGATCGGCGTAGTCCTCAAGCCCCAGGATGAACTCATGCGCTTCCGCCGCACGGGCTGCCGCCTCGATTTCATCCTGCGACGCGTCGGGACGACCATAGAGGATGTTGTCGCGTGCCGAGCGATTGAACATCGCGGTTTCCTGCGTGACCATCGCGATCTGATGGCGCAGGCTTTCCTGCGTCACCTCGCGAATGTCCTGACCGTCGATCCTGATCGCGCCGCGCTCGACATCGTAGAGCCGCAGCAGCAACGCGACCAGTGTCGACTTGCCCGCACCCGAGGCACCGACGATGCCCACCTTCTCGCCCACCGCGATGTGCAGATCCAAATCGCTCAGGCCACCCGAGCGGCGGCCGTAGGCAAAGCTGACGTCATCAAAGTCGATGCGACCGGAAACACGCGTCATCTCGCTGGCATTCGGCGCATCGATCAGCGCGTGCGGGGGCGACAGCGTGTGCATTCCGTCCTCGACCTCACCAACGCTGCCCCACATGCCCATCAGCGCCATGCTGACCCACCCGGTCATCTGCGACAGGCGCATCGAGATGGCGCCGGCGGCAGCGACGTCACCGGGCGTCGCCGCACCCTGGCGCCATAACAGCACGGTCCCGCCGATCAGGATCACCGGCAGAACGCCCGCGACGAACATCAGCGAAAAGCGAAACCAACTGCTGACGACGCCGAAATCCAGCGCGCGTTCGCGAAAGCCCGCCATCGCACCCAAGGCTGCACGATCCTCGTGATCCTGGTGTGCGAACAGCTTGACGGTCTTGATGTTGGTGATCGTGTCGACGACCTGACCCGTGACCATCGCACGGGCCGAAGCGCGAGAGGCCGAGCGTGTGCGGATCCTGGGCAGGAAGAACCGGATCAGCCCGAAATAGGCGGCAAGCCAGACGACCAGCGCAAGCGCACCCCACCCGTCGACTGACAGCAGGAACGCGGCCGACCCGATGATGGAGGCCAATGCGAAGGCGACGACGTTGACCATCTCGGTCGCGACATCGGTGACGGCGCGCGCCGTCTGCATCTGCTTCTGCGCCAGCCGTCCGGCAAAGTCGTTGTCGAAGAAGGTGACCGATTGTCCCATCGTCCAGCGATGCAGCCGCGACAGGACCAGCGGCAGGATGTTCGGCCCGACGATCACGCTCGATGATGCGGTCGAGGCGCCGAAGACCAGCGGCCTCACGATCAGGAAGAAGCCCAGAAATAGCGCGATCAGCCCCGCTTGGGTGCCCCAGCCGTCAGTCGGGCTGCCGCCCGAGACTGCATCGACAACCGCGCCCAGAAGGACCGCTGTCACGACATCACTGACCCCGGCAAGGGCTGACGTGATCCCCGCGACGGACAAGCCACCCCACGCACCTGACAGGCACCAACCGAAAAAAGCCATCAGCGTGCGCGGCGGCGGGCCGTCCGCGGGACGAAAGGCATCGACCATTGCGGCCAGGCGACGGTGCAGGCTCATGGTTGGGCCTTTCCGGCCAGCAAGGCCACATCTATCAGTGCGGGCGCCGGCATGGCGAAGTCGCCCGCGATCCAGGCCGCTTCTGCGGCCCGCAGTCCGCGGCCCAGGGCCGGACCTTGCAGATCAGGTTGCAGATCGGCCGCGGTAATCGGAAGCCGTGCGCTCGCGGCGTGGTCCAGCCGCGCGGTCCAATCGTCCGGCAGATCATACCCATGTGCACGACGGATCAACGCGTAGTCTCGCGCCTGTGCCGCGCTCAGCCGATATCCTGCCTCGCTCAGCGACCAGTCTTCGGAGAGGGCTTCGGTCAGGCGCATCTGATGACGGGCTTCGTCCTTGGACAAGCGCAGAGCCGACGTCGGATCATGGACGCCGAGCGCGGCCAGCCGACGCTGCCACGACGGGGCGTCTTCGAAAGCACTCAGCGCGCGGAGTGGGGCGACATCCGCGCCGGGCAGGACACGCGCCAGAACGCCGGTCTCTTCCATCAAGGATAGCGCCGGACCCGGGTCGGGCGCAGCGAGAAGCTTGCGCATTTCCGCGCCGACCCTCTCGCGCGAGATCTGCTCCAACCCGTCGGCCATCGCCGTGCAGGCCGCAACGGCAACAGGCTCCGCCTCGCGTCCGTACCATGCGAGGAACCGGAAAAAGCGCAGGATGCGAAGGTAATCCTCCTCGATTCGCGCTTCAGGGTCGCCAACGAAGCGCAGTCGGCGCGCGCGCAGGTCATCCAGCCCGCCGACGGGATCGATCACCTCCCCCTCGCGGGTGGCGTAAAGCGCGTTCATGGTGAAGTCGCGGCGCTGCGCGTCTTCCTCGACCGAGGTGCTGAAGGCCACCTTGGCGTGACGGCCATCGGTTTCCACGTCGCGACGGAACGTCGTGACCTCAAAGCCGCGTTTGTCGGACACCAGCGTGACCGTGCCGTGTTCGATGCCGGTCGGGACGGCCTTCAGTCCGGCCTTTTCGGCCAGCGCCACGACCTGTTCGGGAGGCGCATCGGTCGCCAGATCAACGTCCCCCACCGCCTCGCCCAGAAGCGCATTGCGGACCGCACCGCCTACAATCAGCGTCCGCGCGCCGCCGGCCTCCAGCGCGTCGAGCACCGCCGCGAGCGCGGGGTCATGCAGGAAATCCGCGTCGACCCGGGTCATTCGGGGATCCGTGAGGCGAGTTGCAGCAGAATACGCGCCGTCGCCCCCCACAGGTAATAGGGGCCTAGGGGCGCAACATGGTAGCGGCGCGTCACACCGCGCCAGATCCGACCTTCGACCCTGTATTTCGTCGGATCGCAGACATGGTCGTAGGGCAGGGTGAACACTTCCTCGACCTCGCCCGGCTCTGCGACGGGAGTGAATGGACCGCGGATCACCGCAACGACCGGGGTGATCGCAAAGCCGGTGACGGTGCGGTGCGCGGGCATCAGGCCCAGAACCTCGACCTGCGCCGATGGGAGCCCGACCTCTTCATGCGCTTCTCGCAGGGCGGCTGCGGTCTCGTCGGTGTCGATTGGATCGACCTTTCCGCCAGGAAGCGCGATCTGGCCGGGATGGTGACGCAGTCCCGAGGCGCGCTTGGTCAACACCAATCGGCCGTCATCCTCGTGAAACGCGATCAGAACGCCCGCCGGACGCAAGCTTGCGACGGGCGGCGTCTGACCGGGGTTCAGGTCGAAATCGGACGTTGGCTGTGCAGGTTCGGCCAGCGCCTTTACCAGCCGATCGGGCGACCAAGTCAGGGCCGCCCGTCCGCGTTGCGCGTCAAGGCTCACTCTGCCGCCTTGTCGATGGCGTTGCCGTCGGCGTCCACCGTAGCCTCGAAGCCGAGGCTTTTTGGATCGAACTCATAATGCGCGCCGCAGAACTGACAGTCGGCGGTCACGATCCCCTCATCCGTGGTCATATGGCCGATGTCCTTCTGGCTGTAGATCGACAGCGTGTCGCGCACGCGGTCGGACGTGCAGGAACAGCCGAACTCGACCCGCTGCGGATCAAAGACACGCGGCGTCTCCTCGTGAAAGAGACGGATCAGCAGGTCGGTTGGTGCAACCGAGGGGCCGATCAGTTCCATCGTCTCGACCGTGTCAAGCAGGTGGTTGGCGCGGTTCCAGTCCTCGGATTCAGCCCCCTGCAGGATGTCGGCCGCCTCGATCAGCCCGCCCTCACCGCTGCCACCGTCACCCGAGACGGCAGGATCCTTGGGTAGCGTCTGCAGCATCGTGCCGCCGGCGCGCCATTGCTCGGGTTGTCCCGGCACATGCGAGCGGCCATAGGCGAGCGCGAACCGCGTCGGCAACTGCTCGGACTGCGCGAAATAGGTCTGGGCGCAGGCCGACAAAGATCCGCCCGCCAACGGGGTGATGCCCTGATAGGGCGTGGTCCCAGGTCCCTGGTCGATCAGGATGGCGAAGTAGCCCTCGCCGATCTGTTCGAAGGCGGGGCGATCGTCCAGCCGCTCGGCATCGAAGCTGGCCCAGGCCCGGATGCGCGCAGGCTCACCATCACGCGTCGGCGCATAGTAATCGGCCGCGATGGTTCGTACCGCGCCGTTACCGCGCACCTGCAGGCTGAGCTTCCAGCGCAGTTTGATCGTGGGGCCGGTCAACGCGGCCAGCAGCGCGACCTCGGCCACCAGCGCGCTGACGGCGGGCGGGTAATCGTGGCGCGACAGGATATGGTCAAGGACGCCGTCCAGCCGCGCAACCCGGCCCCGAATTGCGGAGCGGTCGAGTTGGAAGGGAAGGACGGTATCGTCCCATGCGATCTGGTTGATCTTGCTCATGTCGGATCCTTGATTTCGATGCGCGCGGGCCAGCCGGAGCCAGCCGTCGCATGGTTGCCCCCAATATAGGCCATCGCACGACGATCCCAAGGGCCGCGTCGGGCAGGCGCTGGCGTGCAAGAAACGACGCCTTTGAAAGATGCACTTGGGCAGGCGATCGTCCGCTTCGGCTGCGAGTAGCGGGATTGCGATGCTGGCGCGTCGAGGACGAATGCGGGGATGCGGCGTTCGGCATCACGGGCTAGAACCGGCAACGCGTTACGGAGGTTTCGAATGATCCCGCGATTCGGCCAGCCACCCGAGCCGGGACGTGCCTATCGCCTGCGGCCGGGCGCCTACGGGCTGCTGATCCGCGAGGGGCGGGCGCTGCTGACCCGGCGCAGTGACGACGACGAATTGCAACTGCCCGGCGGCGGCATCGATCCCGGTGAAAGCCCGCCACGCGCGCTTGCCCGAGAGGTGTTCGAGGAAACGGGATGGAACATTGGCGCGCCGCGCCGCATCGGTGTCTATCGCCGCTTCACCTTCATGCCCGATTACGGGTTCTGGGCCGAGAAGCTGTGCCATGTCTGGATCGCGCGACCTCTGTTCAGGCGCGCCGACCCGATTGAGCCGTTGCACATGCCGGAATGGGTCTTGTTGAAGGATCTGCCTGACGCGGTGGATGAGACCGGCGCCCGGGATTTTCTGCGCCTTCGGCTTCGCCGCCGCTCGCGATTGGCGCAGGAGCGTTGGTGACTTGACCAGCGTCCGTCAGCGATCGCGAGGCGGGTAGGTCAGCACCTTCGGCACCGCGCGCCGCTCGATCAGCACCGCCGAGATATCGTCGCAGCGTTCGCCATGAGCGTATTCCGAAATCGACCAGGACATGGACTCGAGGAAATTGTGTCCTTCCAGCATCTGATTGGTGCGCATGATCGCCTCTAGCCCGTCATCGCCCAGAAGCATGCCGGCGGGGTTGCTCGCCTCGGTCACGCCGTCCGAGGCGATGATCAGCCGGTCGCCTGGTTCCAGCGCCACCGAAATCTCGTCGAATTGTGGTTTCTCGAAGATGCCGACCGGCATCCCGCCCCGACCAAGCCGCTCGATCCGGCCGTCGCTGCGTTGCAACAGTGGATGGGGATGACCGGCCTGGACCAGTCTGACATGGCCCTTGGCATGATCCAGTTCGGCGTAGATCATGGTGAAGTAGGTATCGGTCTGCACCTCTTCCAGCAGCATGTTGTTAAAGAACTTGGCGAGCGCGGCGGGTGATACTGCATCGACGCCGTTCTGAGCAGCGCGCAAAGCTACGTTCTGTTCGGTCGAGCCGGACAGATGCGTGGCCAACTGAGCGGTCAGCAGCGCGGCAGCGACGCCGTGGCCCGAGACATCGATCGCGAAGATGCCGACGCGTTCGTCGTTGATCGGAAAGAACCCGACCAGATCCCCGCCGATATGACCTGCCGGGCGCAGCAGCAGCGACAGGTCGAAATCGGTGAACCTTCCGCTGCGATTGCGGAACAGCCCCTGCTGCAGCTTGCGTGCCTCGGCCAGGTCGCGCTCCATCGCCTCCTGCGCCTCGTTCAGCTTGTTCAGCGTATTGCGCAGATGATCGTTGGCCGCGCGCAATTCTTCTTCGAATTTCAGAATCCGTTCGGCAGCGGAGAGCCGCGCCAGCAACTCGGCGCCCGAGACGGGTTTCGTCAGAAAGTCATCCGCTCCTGCCTCCAGTCCATGGGCGATGTCGCCCTTCTCGGTCTTCGAGGTCAGAAGGATGAAATAACCGTAGCCTTCCCGCGGCATCGCGCGGAAAGCCCGGCAGAACTCTGGCCCCGACATGCCCGGCATGACCCAGTCTGACAGGATCAGATGCGGGTTTTCGGCCATACAAAGATCCAGCGCCTCCTGCCCGGACGAGGCTTCCGAGACCTTGTAACCCGCCCGCTGCAACTGGATCGCCAGCATGCGTCGCTGCGCGCGGCTGTCATCGACCAGCAGCACCCGTCGCCCCAGCCGGGTCTTGGGCTGGGCGGCCACCTTGCCGCTGGCCGGCGTCACGGAGCGATTCGGTTTCTTCATGCGCTCTGCATAACGCGGCCGCCCTTAAGAACCCGTAAAACGGCTCGCGAAGCGCTGCTTAAGCTTTCGGAAAGGGCGCATGTGCTAGGCCGGTTTCATCGGCGATTCGCTGTGAGAGAGGATGGCATGATCGACTGGGACCGGGTGAACGAACTGCGCGACGAGGTGGGTGAGGAGGAATTCGAGCCGGTGCTGGAATTGTTCATCGACGAGGTCGAGCACCTGGTGATGCAGCTTAGCCTGGACGATTCCGCGCAGCTCGAACGCTTCATGCACTTCCTCAAGGGCAGCGCCTGGAATCTCGGCTTTGCCGATTTCGGTGCACGCTGCGGCGAGATCGAGGCGCTGGCGGCTGCCGGCGATCTCGCGGGTGTGTCGCTGGAAGATCTGGTCGCGTGCTATTCATCAAGCAAGCGCATCTTTCATCAGGATCTGTCTCGCCGGACCGGTCATGGCGGTCAGCGTGCCGGGGTCGAGGTGGCGTGACGCGCCAGTCGCTCAGATCAGGAAGTCCGACAGGATCGGGTCGGTCGTGATGTCGCGATACTGGAAGCCGGCGCTGTCGAGGCGTCGCTCCAGATGGACAAGGTTGCCCGGCGTCTCGGTCTCGATCCCGATCAGGATCGTGCCGAAATTGCGGGCGGATTTCTTGAGATATTCGAAACGCGAGATGTCGTCTTCGGGACCGAGGTTCTCCAGAAAATCGCGCAGCGCCCCGGGACGTTGCGGCATCCGCAGGATGTAGTATTTCTTCAGGCCGACAAAGCGCTGTGCGCGTTCCTTGACCTCGGGCAGTCGCTCGAAGTCGAAATTGCCGCCCGAGCAGACGCAGACCACCGTGCGTCCGGCCAACGCATCCCGCGCGGCCAGATCGGCCAGCGCATCCAAAGTCAGCGCGCCTGCAGGTTCAAGAACAACGCCTTCGACGTTCAACATTTCCAGGATGGTGGCGCAGATGCGGTTTTCGGGCGCGAGAAGGACCTGTTCGGGCGCGATGGAGCGTAGCGTCTCGAAGGGCAGGGCGCCGATCCGGGCGACGGCGGCGCCGTCGACGAAACTGTCGACGCGGGGCAGCGTCACCGGCTCTCCGGCCGCCAGCGCCGCGGTCAGGCTCGCACCGCCCACAGGCTCGACCAGCGCAAGATCGGTGTCGGGTGCTGCCTCGGCCAGATAGCGCGCGACGCCGGCCGACAGGCCGCCGCCGCCGACGGGCAGCACGACCAGATCCGGCGCACGCCCAAGCTGGTCCAGCATTTCCAGCGCGACCGTCGCCTGACCCTCGATCACATCGGGCGCGTCGAAGGGCGACAGGAAGGCCGCGCCCTCTCGCACCGAAAATTTCTGGGCAGCGGCGAGCGTCTGGTCGAAATAATCGCCCTGCAGGACGATCTCGACCGCATCGCCGCCGAAGATACGTGTTTTCGCGATCTTCTGCTGCGGCGTCGTTACCGGCATGAAGATCGTGCCGCGCGCGCCGAAATGACGACAGGCAAATGCGACGCCCTGTGCGTGATTGCCTGCGCTGGCGCAGACGAAATGCGCAGGTCCTCCGCCTGACGCCATGGCTTTTCGCATCGCGTTGAAGGCCCCGCGCAGCTTGTAGCTGCGCACTGGCGTCAGATCCTCTCGCTTCAGCCAGATCTCGGCTCCGTACTTGGCCGAAAGGTGGTCGTTGCGTTGCAGCGGTGTCGGCTCGAAGAGGTCACGGATCGCGGCCTCGGCGGCACGAACGGCAGGGGCAAAGGGTTCCATGCGGTGCCCATGGCGCGAATGCAGGGACTTGGCAAGGGCGCGTGCTCAGACCTCTGCCAGTACCGCACGCAGCGATGCCTCGATCTGGCCACCGCAATACGTCTTGCCATAATCCTCTGCGGCCTGGCGCTGTAGCAGCTTCAGCGGTTCGCTTGCCATCAAACGACGACATAGCGCGTGCACCATCGGTGCGTTCTTTTTCAGCACCGGGTCCAGCGCAGGCAGCTTTTCCGTCATCGTGCCCCACAAAATCGCGGTCGTCAGATCGGCGAGTCCCGGGGCCTCACCACCCAGCAGAAAGCCCTCGTCTTGCCCAAGGCCATGCCGCCGCCCGGTTTCTTCCCAGATTGCCATCCAGCGGGCCAGACGCGGGCGGAATGTATTCCACCGATCTGCGGTCCACATTTGCTGGCCGCCGTTCAGCGTGATCTCGTCCAAGACATCATTGGCGTCGTTCACGATCTTGACCGTCAGCGCCGCGCGATCCGCATCATCTGGGATCAGGCTGAAACGATCGCCCAGATGGAACAGGATCGCGGGCAGCTGTGCCAACGCGACCCTTGCCGCATCATCCATCAGCATGGGCGGCGCCATGAACGGAACGGGCTGATCCTTGGGCGCGCGCTGCATCATTGCGGACACGGCATCAGCGTCGGGCAGATCAACCTCGGCACCGACATGGGCGAGCACGGCGCGAACGAAATGTCCGCGGAACGGCAGCGGCCAGTAGTATAGCGTGAAATCTGCCACGGGATCCTCCGGTTGTCGCGTCATCGCGGGATCAACCACCGGCCGCCGCCGATGTTCCGGGCCGCCCGCCCCTTGTGACGATCCGCATTCCGCCCTATCCCTCTGCCGAAATTCGCCAAAGGGTTAACCGCCATGACCGATGCCCCGAAGATTGACGCGCCGAAGAAAGTCGTCCTCGCCTATTCGGGCGGCCTCGACACCTCGATCATCCTGAAATGGCTGCAGACCGAATATGGCTGCGAGGTCGTCACCTTCACCGCCGATCTGGGCCAGGGCGAGGAGCTTGAGCCCGCCCGCAAGAAGGCCGAGATGCTGGGGATCGCGCCCGAAAACATCCATATCGAGGATCTGCGCGAGGAATTCGTCCACGATTTCGTCTTCCCGATGTTCCGCGCCAACGCGCTCTACGAAGGGCTTTATCTGCTTGGCACATCCATCGCGCGGCCGCTGATCTCGAAGCGACTGGTGGAACTGGCGCATCAGCACGGTGCCGACGCAGTGGCCCACGGCGCGACCGGCAAGGGCAACGATCAGGTCCGGTTCGAACTGTCGGCCTATGCGCTCGACCCCGCGATCAAGGTGATCGCACCGTGGCGGCTGTGGGACCTGACCAGCCGCACGAAGCTGATCGAATTCGCCGAACAGAACCAGATTCCGATCGCCAAGGACAAGCGCGGCGAGGCGCCGTTCAGCGTCGACGCGAACCTGCTGCACACCTCGTCCGAAGGCAAGGCGCTGGAGAATCCGGCCGAGGCCGCGCCCGACTATGTCTATCAGCGCACCGTGAACCCCGAAGACGCGCCCGATACGCCCGAATTTATCGAAGTGACCTTCGAGAAGGGCGATGCCACCGCGATCGACGGTCAGGCGATGTCGCCCGCCACGATCCTGACCAAGCTGAACGAGCTGGGCGGCAAGCACGGCATCGGGCGCCTGGACTTCGTGGAAAATCGTTTCGTCGGCATGAAGTCGCGCGGCATCTATGAGACGCCGGGCGGCACGATCCTGCTCGAGGCGCATCGCGGGATCGAACAGATCACGCTCGACAGCGGCGCGGGCCACCTGAAGGACAGCCTGATGCCGCGCTATGCCGAACTGATCTACAACGGCTTCTGGTTCAGCCCCGAACGCGAGATGCTGCAGGCCCTGATCGACAAGAGCCAGGAACATGTGACCGGCACCGTGCGGCTGAAGCTCTACAAGGGCAGTGTCACCTGCGTTGGCCGTTGGTCGGACCACTCGCTCTACAGCGAGGCGCATGTGACCTTCGAGGACGATGCGGGCGCCTACGATCAGAAGGATGCGGCGGGCTTCATCAAGCTGAACGCGCTGCGGCTGAAACTGGTCGCGAACCGCAACGCCCGCACCGGCTGATGCGTATCCCGTCCCGAACCTGTCCGGTTCTATGATTTGTTATGCCGGTGCCTTAAGGTTCGACCAAGGCACACGGCACGAAGACCCGGACAGCGACAAGGGACAGCGACATGACCAACATCGAGGATCCGCTGAACGGTTCGGACGACCCGAGCTTTCAGACCGACCACACGCTGGGTGAGGACAATATCGAGGGGACAATCGGTCCCTTCGGCTTTGACATCCACAACCCGGTCTTTGTCGTCTCGGCCCTGACCTCTCTGGTCTTCATCATTCTGACGCTGACTTTCCCCAACACGGCAAGCAACGTCTTCCAAGCCATCGTCAGCTTCGCCACGCAGAGGCTCGACTGGTACTTCATGATCGTGGTCGATTTCTTCCTGCTGTTCTCGATCGCACTGATCTTCACGCCCTATGGCAAGATCCGGCTTGGCGGGAAGGACGCGGTTCCCGATTACAGCTACCTCTCTTGGTTCTCGATGCTGTTCGCTGCGGGAATCGGGATCGGGCTGCTGTTCTTCGGCGTGCTGGAGCCGGTCTACCATATGAACGTTTCGCTACCCCTCAACACGCCGTCACCCATCGGCGCGGATGGCGAGATCATTACCCAGAACATCGCGGACGCGCGCGCGATGGGCATCGCGGGAACCTATCTGCATTGGGGCCTGCATGGCTGGGGCGTCTATGTCGTCATGGCATTGGCGCTGTCGCTCTTCACCTTCAACAAGGGCTTGCCGTTCTCGATTCGATCGACCTTTTACCCGATCCTGGGGGACAGGGTCTGGGGCTGGCCCGGCCATATCATCGACATCCTTGCCGTGTTCTCGACGCTTTTCGGCCTTGCGACCAGCCTCGGCCTGGGCGCGCAGCAGGCCAATGCCGGCTTCAATTTCGTTTACGGGATTGAGGTCAGTACGTCGACGCAGGTGATCGTCATCGTGCTCGTGACCTGTGCGGCCCTGATCTCGGTCTGGCGCGGACTGGACGGCGGCGTGAAGGTGCTGTCCGAGATCAACATGGGGATGGCGCTGCTGTTCTTCCTGTTCGTCCTGTTCACGGGACCGACGCTCGCGGCGCTGAGCGGGTTCTGGACCGGGCTCGTGACATATGCGGAAAACATCGTACCGCTGTCGGCACCCTTCGGACGCACCGACGACGCCTTCCGGCAGGACTGGTCCGCCTTCTACTGGGCGTGGTGGGTCAGTTGGGCGCCTTTCGTCGGCATGTTCATCGCACGCGTGTCGCGAGGGCGAACCGTGCGCGAATTCGTCATCTGCGTCCTGCTGATCCCAAGCCTGATGATCTTCATCTGGATGGGCGTCTTTGGCGGTATCGCGATCGAGGAACTGTTCGCCGATCCGGCCAACAGCCTCGTCAAGGAATACGTGATCGACAATTACAGCCCTGAACTGTCGCTATTCGGGATGCTGCATGAACTGCCCTTCACCGAAATCACCTCGATGGTCGCGATCGTGCTTGCCCTGATCTTCTTCGTGACATCCTCTGACTCGGGCTCGCTGGTCGTGGACACGATCACGGCGGGCGGCAAGGTCGACGCACCAAAACCGCAGCGCATTTTCTGGGCTTCGATCGAAGGTCTGATCGCCATCGTCCTTCTGATCGGCGGCGGCCTGTCGGCCCTGCAGGCAGGCGTGACCGCGACCGGGATCCCGTTCTCGGTGGTCATGCTCGGGATGTGCTACACGATCTGGAAAGCGTTGCAGACGGAGCCGTGTTGAAACATGGGGCCTGCCGGTCCAGCGGCTGGTCTTTTCTTCGGCCCAGAATCGCGTCACGATCCTGACCATGACGCATCAACGCCAAATCGCCCGCATCGCCATCCTCACCGTCTCGGACCGCGCGGCGTCTGGCGAATATGAGGACAAGGGTGGACCCGGCGCCGAGGCCTGGCTTCGGGACACGATCACCTCACCGATGGAGATCGCGCGCCACATCATCCCCGATGGGCGAGAGATTGTCGCAGCGAAACTGCGCGAACTTGCCGAGAATGGCGCCGATCTGGTCCTCGTCACGGGCGGCACCGGTCCCGCGCCGCGCGACCAGACCCCGGAAGCGGTCTTCGATGTCGCCGAGCGCGAGTATCCGGGTTTCGGCGAGGAGATGCGCCGAGCCTCCCTGCGAGAGGTGCCGACGGCGATCCTGTCGCGCCAGACCGCGGTCAGCCGGGATGCGACGCTGATCATCACCATCCCCGGCAAGCCCTCGGCCATTGCCACATGCCTGAATGCGGTCTTCGCCGCAGTGCCTTATTGCCTCGACCTGCTTGGCGCCGCGCGGATCGAAACCGACCCCGCGCGGATCGAGGCATTCCGCCCGAAAGGGGCGTGACCTTCAACGCCGGCCCGCGCATCTTGTGGATAAGACACCGCTAAGGCCCACATCTTGCGTCCAAGCTTGACTCGGACGGTGTGGCGCACCCAAAATGCCCAAAAAGACGACGATTCCCGACAAGGGGGACAGGGCAGTGCGTTTCGACAAACTCAGGCTCAATGGCTTCAAGAGCTTTGTGGACCCGACCGATCTGGTGATCCGGGACGGGCTGACGGGGGTTGTCGGCCCAAATGGATGCGGAAAATCCAATCTTCTCGAAGCGTTACGCTGGGTCATGGGCGAAAACCGACCGACTGCGATGCGCGGTGAGGGGATGGAGGATGTGATCTTCGCCGGCACCACGCGGCGCGGCGCGCGCGGTCATGCCGAGGTCAGCCTGACCATCGACAACCGCAATCGTCTGGCCCCTGCCGCTTTGAACGACGCGGACCAGATCGAAATCGCCCGTCGCATCACCCGAGACGCGGGTTCGGCCTACAAGATCAATGGGAAAGAGGTTCGCGCGCGCGACGTGCAGATGCTTTTTGCGGATGCGTCGACCGGGGCGCACAGCCCGGCGCTGGTTCGCCAGGGTCAGATCAGCGAACTGATCAACGCCCGTCCCAAGAACCGCCGTCGCATTCTTGAGGAAGCGGCAGGTATCTCGGGGCTCTACCAGCGACGGCATGAGGCCGAGCTGAAGCTGAACGGCGCCGAAACGAACTTGGCCCGGGTCGATGACACGCTGGAGCAGTTGGCGTCGCAGGCCGCGACGCTCGCCCGCCAGGCTCGCGCCGCCGCGCGCTATCGTGAAATCGGCGCCGCGCTGCGCCAGGCCGAAGGCGTGCTTCTATACCGCCGCTGGGCCGAAGCGGATGAGGCCCGGCGCGCCGCCGCGGATGCTTTGGCCGTCGCGGCGAAAGCTGCCGCCGAGGCCGAAACGGGTTCGCGAAAAGCGGTAGCATTGCGAGAGAAGGCAGAGGCCGCGCTGCCGCCGCTTCGCGAGGAGGAGCAGGTCGCCGCGGCGATCCTGTCGCGGATCGTGGTCGAGCGTGAAGCGCTCGACGAGGCCGAGGCGCGGGCCGCTGAAGCGATTGCGCAGCTAGAGGCGCGGATCGCGCAGCTTGATCGCGATATCGAGCGCGAGGCCGCGCTGAACCGCGACGCGGGTGAGGTCATCGGCCGATTGGACTGGGAACAGGCCGAGATCCAGAAAGCGGGCGTCGGTCACGACGATCGGCTCGACCGCGCGGCGTCTCAGGCCGACGAGACCGCCGAGGCGCTTCGTTCTGTCGAGACACGCCTTGCGGAACTGACCGACGAATCCGCGCGTCTCGCCGCACGTCATCAATCGGCCGAGCGCCTTGCTGCGGATCTGCGCGATATGCTGTCCCGCGCCGAACGCGCCGCGGCAGACGCGGATACGACCGCGATGCAGGCCGCTGAGGCCGGCAAAACTGCCGAGGCTGCGCTACGCGAGGCCGAAGCTGCGCAGACGCAGGCCAAGCGAGACTGCGATGCTGCCGAAGCGCGACTTGCCGGTGCCGAACGAGAACGGGCCGAGGCCGAAGCAGCGGAAGCCGCAGCGCGCGCGACCCGTGCCGAGGCGGAGGGCGACCATGGTGCACTGGCCGCCGAGATTGCTGCGCTGGAACGTCTGGTTCAGCGGGGCAGGGGCGACGGCAGCACGCTGCTGGATCAGGTGACGGTCACGCCGGGCTTCGAGGTCGCTTTCGGTGCGGCGCTTGGCGACGACCTGTCCGCGGGACTGGCGCAGGACGGCGCATCCGGCTGGCATGTGCTGCCTGGCTGGGACCGACCACAGGCTTTGCCCGATGGCGCCGCCTCGTTGGCGCAGCATGTGAAAGGCCACGGCGTCCTGGCACGACGTCTGTCGCAGGTGGGGCTGGTCGCCGATCTACAGGTCGCGGTGGGGATGCAGGCCGATCTTGAACCCGGCCAGCGACTTGTGACCAAGGCCGGCGATCTGGTTCGCTGGGACGGAATGCGGGTGATCGCAGGTGAAGCCGCATCCTCGGCTGCCCTGCATTTGCAAAAGGTAAACCGGCTGACCGAACTTGGCGGGCAGGCCGCCGCGGCGCAGGCCAAGGCCCGGACCGCAGCCGAAGCTCACGATGCGGCGAAACAGGCGCTGAGTGCTGCTTCGACAGCGGAGCGCGAGGCGCGCGACGGCAGGCGCGACGCGGAACGGTACCTGTCGGACGCGATCCGTGCTGCAACGCGGGCGGAATCGGATCTGTCGCTGGCGCAAGGACGCGCGGAGGCGGCGCGGGGCGAAGTCGCGCGTCACCGCGCGGACGCGGGCGATGCGCGCAAGCGGCTTGCTGATGCAGAGCGTGCCGTCGCAGACCTGCCCGATCGTGCCGCCGCCGCCGAGGCTGTCGAGAATGCGCGCACAGGTGTCGAAGCGGCGCGGATCGCGACGATGAGCCGGCGTTCGGCACTGGATGAATTGCGGCGCGAAGGGAATGCGCGCGTGAAGCGATCGCAGGAGATCGCGAAGGAAGTGTCCGGCTGGCGCCTGCGTCTCGATCAGGCCGAGACTCGGGCCGCAGAATTGTCGGGGCGCCGTGACAGTGCCGCCGAAGCTCTTGAACAGGCGGCGGCGCAGCCTCGCGTACTCGCCGAACGGCGCAACAGCCTGACGGCCCGCGAAACGGACGCGTCCGATCGATTGGAGCGTGCCCGGCAGGTGCTGGTTGCGGCCGACGATGATCTGCGCACTGCGATGCAGGCCGAACGAGACGCGGAGCGTCAGGCCTCGGAGGCACGGGAACAGCGTGCCTCTCGCGAGGCGCGTGCCGAGGCCGCACGTGACACCGAAACGGCCGCTCGTGCGCGCATTAGTGAGGATACCGGCGGCACACCAGATGCGCTGCTTGTCGAACTTGACGGCGCCCCGACCGAGACACCCGTCGCAACGTTGGAGGATCAAATCGCGCGCTTGCGCAGCCAGAGAGAGGCGCTGGGTGCGGTCAACCTGCGCGCCGATGAGGACAAGCGCGCGCTGGAGGAGGAACGCGAGACCCTTGCCGTCGAAAAGGCCGATCTGGACGAGGCGATCCGCAAGCTGCGCGCCGGGATCGGCAGCCTGAACCGTGAAGGGCGCGAGCGGTTGCTGGGCGCCTTCGACACGGTGAACGCCAATTTCGGCACGCTGTTCACCACGCTCTTCGGCGGTGGCGAGGCGCGGTTGGTTCTGGTCGAATCCGATGATCCGCTGGAGGCCGGGCTGGAAATCATGTGCCAGCCGCCGGGCAAGAAGCTTTCGACCCTGAGCCTGCTCTCGGGCGGCGAGCAGACCCTGACGGCGATGGCACTGATCTTCGCCGTGTTCCTTGCGAACCCCGCGCCGATCTGCGTGCTGGACGAGGTCGATGCACCGCTGGACGACGCAAATGTCAGTCGCTTCTGCGACCTGCTGGACGAGATGACTCGTCGGACCGAGACGCGGTTCCTGATCATCACCCATCACGCCGTCACCATGGGGCGGATGGATCGACTGTTCGGCGTGACCATGGTCGAGCAGGGCGTGAGCCAGCTGGTCAGCGTCGATCTACAGCGTGCGGAGGCTCTGGTCGCCTGACCGACCCCGCGTTAGGTTGCGGCCCAAGCCAGACAACCTAAAACCGAAACGGGGAATCACATGGACATCGAAAGCCGCCTCGCCGAGCTGGGCATCACGCTGCCCGACGCGCCCGCACCCGCCGCGAACTACGTTCCGGCGGTGCAGTCAGGCAACATGCTGTTCGTGTCAGGCCAGATCAGCGCCGACGAAAACGGGTTGATCAAGGGCGTGGTCGGCCGTGACCTGGATGTCGAGAGTGCAGCGGCCGCCGCACGCCGTTGCGGTCTGGCGCTGATTGCGCAGGCGCGCGCCGCGACGGGTTCGCTGGACAAGATCGTCCGCGTCGTGAAGCTGACCGGCTTCGTCAACTCGACGCCCGATTTCACCGACCAACCCGAGGTCATCAACGGCTGCTCGGACCTTATGGTCGAGGTCTTCGGCGATGCCGGCCGCCACGCCCGCGCCGCTGTCAGCGCCGCCGCCTTGCCGCGCGGCGTCGCGGTCGAGGTCGAGGCGATCTTCGAGATCGCATCGTGACCCTGCCGCCCGAGTTTCTGGACCGCCCGATCGCCCATCGCGGTCTGCACGACGCGCAGGTCCCTGAAAACAGCGTTGCGGCGGCCGAGGCGGCCATTGCGGCGGGCTATGGGATCGAGTTGGATATACAGCACACGGCCGACGGCACGCCCGTTGTCTTTCACGATTACGACCTGACGCGTCTGGCCGGGGACGAAGGATTTGTGGCCGACCTGACGACCGAGGAACTCGCCGATTTCAGGCTGGGAAAAAGCGATCAGGCAATTCCGCTATTGTCGAGCTATCTCAAGATCATAGACGGCCGTGCCCCGCTGCTGATCGAGATCAAGGATCAGGATGGACGGCTGGGCGAGCAGATCGGCGATCTGCATCTGCGCGTGGCCGAGGCATTGTCGGGCTACAAGGGTCCCGTCGCGGTAATGTCCTTCAATCCGCATGTGGTCGCGGCATTTCACAAGCAGGCGCCCGACATCGCCTGCGGGATTGTGAGTTGCGATTACAACGAAGATGACTGGCCGATGATCGACGACGCCACGCGCTCGGACCTCGCTTCGCTTTCCATGTTCGACCAGTCCGGCGCGTCTTTCGTCTCGCACGACCACAAGGATCTCGCGAACCCTGCCATCACGGCCTTGCGGGCACGCGGCGTGCCGATCCTGTGCTGGACGATCCGGTCCCCCGAGGCCGAGGCGCAGGCGCGGACCCGCTGCGACAACATCACCTTTGAAGGCTACCCTGCGGCGACGTGAACCTATTCGCGGTGACGAAATATTGCGGGGGCATCCGCCAGGACCTTGGGCTATGCCTGCTGACAAAGCCTGGGCCGATGATTAGGTCCTGCCCATGAGCGCCGAGATCAGCGTCGAGACCCATTCCGCCATCGCAGACATCGCGGCCCGTGACTGGGACCGAATGGCGGGGGACAATCCGTTCACATCGCATCGGTTCCTGCATGCGCTGGAGGCATCCGGGTCGGTCGGGGACAAGACCGGCTGGCAACCTCTGCATCTGACCGCGACACTGGACGGCACGCTGGTCGGTGTCGCGCCGCTTTACGCCAAGACGAACAGCCAGGGCGAATACATCTTCGATCACGGCTGGGCTGAAGCCTACGCTCGCGCGGGTGGACGCTATTACCCCAAGCTGCAATGTGCGGTGCCGTTCACGCCGGCGACGGGTCCGCGGCTGCTGTCGCCCGAAGCCTCGATCCGGGTGGCGCTGCTGCAGGGCATGGCGCAGATCGCCGAGCGGGCGGAACTGTCAGGCGTCCACGTCACCTTCTGCACAGAGGATGAGGCCGATCTGGCGGCCGAGGCGGGCTACCTTCGCCGCACCAGCCAGCAATTTCACTGGCTGAACGACAATTACGGCGATTTCGGTGACTTCCTCGCCGCGCTGTCCAGCCGCAAGCGCAAGGATCTGCGTAAAGAGCGGGAGCGCGCGCAGGGTTTCGGCGGCACCATCCGACAATTGACCGGGGACCAGATAGAGCCGCGTCACTGGGATGCCTTCTGGCGGTTCTACCAGGACACCGGCAGTCGCAAATGGGGCCGCCCCTATCTGACCCGCGCCTTCTTCGACCGGATCCACGACACGATGCGCGACGACATCCTGCTGGTGTTGGCCGAACGCGAGGGCCGTCCGGTCGCCGGCGCGCTGAACTTCATCGGACCGGATGCGCTATACGGTCGCTACTGGGGCTGCACCGAGGATCACCCGTTCCTGCATTTCGAGCTGTGCTATCACCAGGCCATCGACTTCGCGATCTCGCATGGCCTGTCGCGGGTCGAGGCTGGCGCGCAGGGGGAACACAAACTGGCGCGCGGCTACGTCCCGGTCGAAACTCACTCGCTTCACCGGATGAGCGATCCGGCATTTCATCGCGCGGTCGAGGATTATCTGCAGCGCGAGCGCGAGGCGGTGGGCGAGGATATCGAGATCCTGTCGGGCCACACGCCGTTCAGGCGCGGCGACTAACGGATCAAGCGGGGAAGAACTTGTCCGAGGCGGTGAAGATCTCGCAGCCGTCGGCGGTTACGCCCACGGAATGCTCGAACTGCGCCGACAGCGACTTGTCGCGGGTCACGGCTGTCCAGTCATCGGCCAGAATCTTGGTCTCGGGTCGGCCGAGATTGATCATCGGCTCGATGGTGAAGAACATGCCTTCCTCAAGCCGCGGGCCCTTGCCGGGACGGCCGAAATGCAGAACGTTCGGCGGGGCGTGGAACACGCGGCCCAGCCCGTGGCCGCAGAAGTCCCGCACGACAGACATGCGCTGGCCTTCCGCATAGGTCTGGATCGCCGCGCCGATGTCGCCGAACGTCGCGCCGGGGCGGACCGCCTCGATCCCCTTCATCAACGCGTCATGCGTGACGCGGATCAACCGCTGCGACTTGATCGACGGGTTGCCCGCAACGTACATGCGGCTGCTGTCGCCGTACCAGCCGTCCACGATCACCGTCACGTCGATGTTCAGGATGTCGCCGTCCGACAGGACCTTGTCGCCGGGAATTCCGTGGCAGACGACGTGGTTCACGCTGATGCAACTGGCGTGCTGGTAGCCGCGATAGCCGATCGTGGCGCTGGTCGCGCCCTCTTCCTCGACCCGGCGGGTGATGAAATCGTCGAGCGCGCCCGTGGTCACGCCCGGCTCGACCAAGGCGCCGACCTCATCGAGGATGCGGGACGTCAAGGCACCGGCCTTGCGCATCCCCTCGAAATCCTCGGCCGGGTGGATGCGGATACCTTCCTTGGTCAGCTGCGCGTCGTTCATCGGAAAATCCTTTCGCCTGTCCGCCTAGATAGCGATCGGCGGCCTCTTGTTCCAGTCCCGTGCGCAGGCGTATGAGGAAAGCGCCATCACCGAGCCGGGGATTTTCCATGCAATCCGACAATCCGACCGCCGCGATCCTCGTCATCGGGGACGAGATCCTGTCGGGCCGCACGCGAGAGGGCAACGCCCATCATCTGGCCGAGCGCCTGACAGACGCGGGGATCGATTTGCGCGAGGTGCGTATCGTTGCCGACGACCACGATCAGATCGTGGCGGCGATTCGGGCGCTCGACGGCAGCCTTGGCGGGACCTGCGATTACCTGTTCACCTCTGGCGGAATCGGGCCGACGCATGACGACATCACCGCCGACGCGGTGGCGGCGGCGCATGGCGTCGGGATCGAGATCAACGAGGAAGCCAAGGCCCTGATGGTCGAGCGCTGGACCCGGCTTGGGGTCGAGGTCACGGGCAACCGGCTGCGCATGGCGCGCATCCCGCTGGGCGCGAGTCTGATCCTGAACGAGGTCAGCGCCGCGCCGGGGTTTTCGATCGGGCATACGCATGTGATGGCTGGCGTGCCGCAAGTCTTTACGGCCATGGTCGACTGGCTGCTGCCGCGTCTGCCGGCTGGACGCCGTGTCACCAGCGCCTCGGTCGAGGTGCTGCGCCCCGAAAGCGCGGTCGCCGACGATCTGGGCGCGCTGGCTGCCGAATGGCCGGACCTGTCGATGGGCAGTTATCCGTTTCACCGTCCCGAGGGTTTCGGGACCAATCTGGTGATCCGTGGTCTTGATGCCGAGCGTGTCGCCGCCGCGATGGACGCGCTGCGCGAGCGCCTTTCGCTGTGAGCGAGGCCGCGCTCTTCCGGGCTTTCGAGCGGACCTGGCCCGCGGCAGAATACGCCGATGCAGGCGGGTTTTCGGTCGGGCGTGGGCGTGGCGGTGGTGGTCGCGTCAGTTCCGCCCGCAAGGCCGGCAACTGGAGCCCCGACGATATCGAAGCTGCGGCGGACCTTCAGCGAGGATGGGACCAGGAGCCGATGTTCCGGGTGCTGGACAGCGATCACGCGCTGACCGAGGCGCTGGAGGATCGGGGTTACGCCCGTACCAACCCCACCGCGATCATGGCCGTATCGGTCGAGCGGCTGACCGACCGTGACTTGCCGCCGGTCACGGCCTTCACCGTTTGGCCACCGCTCGCGATCCAGCGAGAGATCTGGTCCGCCGGCAATATCGGTCCATCGCGTCAGGCAGTGATGGACCGCGTCACCGGACCGAAAGCCGCACTGCTGGGCCGGATCGAGGATCGCGCGGCCGGTGCGGGTTTCGTTGCAATCGACAGTGGAGTCGCGATGATTCATGCGGTCGAAGTTCTTCTCCCGTGGCGGCGCAAGGGCCTCGCGGCGTGGATGATGCGCGCAGCAGCCTTCTGGGCGCGCGAAAATGGTGCCGAAACCTTGGGTCTGGCAGTCAGCCGACCGAATGTTGGGGCGCTGGCGCTGTATGAACGGCTCGGCTTCGTCGAGAAAGCGGGCTACGCCTATTTCCGCAAGCCCGAACAAGCATGAGCGGACCGACCGACTATTACCTGGGGGTCGACGGCGGCGGCACCGGTTGCCGAGCGCTTTTGTGCGACGCCGCAGGGCGCGAGATCGGCGAGGGAAGGGGCGGGCCGGCCAATGTGAATTCAGACCGCGGCAGCGCGCTGTCGGCGATTCTGGATGCATCCTCGCAAGCGCTTGACGGCATCGCGCCTGAACGGGTCACGGCGGTGCTGGGTCTGGCAGGGGCCGAGGTCTCGTCCGCGCGCGACTGGTTGGTCGCGGAACTGCCCTTCGGGCGTGCGCAGGTTGTCCAAGACGCAGTGATTGCCACGGCCGGCGCCTTGGGTGACCGCGACGGCATCGTGGCGACATTGGGCACCGGATCGGTCTTCTCGCGTCAGCTCGGCGGTGCGTTCCGCCTGATCGGCGGCCGCGGTCCGGTGCTGGGTGACGAGGCTGGCGGTAGCTGGTTGGGGCGACAGCTTCTGTCCCGCGTCCTGCGCGCCGCTGATGGCCACGCGGCGATCACGCCGCTGGCGCAGAGGCTGCTGGATCGGATGGGTGGCGTCCCGGGCATCGTGACGTTCGCCAGCCGTGCGCGTCCGTCGGATTTCGGCGGCCTTGTGGCCGATATCCTTGCCGCGACGGACGATCCGCTGGCCGCCGCGCTGCTGGCAGAAGCGGACACCCACGTCGCGGCGGCGATCGGGCTGCTGCAACAGACCGAAACGCTGCCGGTCGCCTTTGTCGGCGGCCTGGGTCCGATCTATCAGGCACGGCTGGCCGGCCGCTGGCCTATCGTCGCACCGCTGGCATCACCGCTTCACGGTGCTGTCCAGATGGCCCGCGCAATGGTTGCCGCATGATCCTGCGCGGCGCCCGCATCTTCGACGGTGAGCGGTTCCACGACGATGCCGCGCTGCATCTGTCGGGCGATAGGATCGACGCGATCCGCCCCGACGACGGCACCGGCGAGGATCTGGGCGATGGCATCCTTGCGCCAGGCTTCATCGACCTTCAGGTGAACGGCGGTGGCGGCATCATGCTGGACGCCGACACCGGCGTCGAAGGCATCGCCCGCATCTGCACGACCCATGCCAGCCTCGGCGCGACCACGATCATGCCAACCTTGATCACCGATCGTCCCGAGGCGACTGCGGCAGTCATCGCCGCAGGGGTCGAGGCAGCGCGGCAGTCTGTTCCCGGATTTGCGGGCCTGCATCTGGAGGGTCCTCATCTCGACCCGCGACGCACGGGTGCGCACGACCCGGCTTTGATCCGAGCCATGGACGATGCCGACTTGTCGCTGCTTGTCGAGGCCGCGAAGAAACTTCCGGCGCTGATCGTGACGCTGTCGCCGGCTTCCGCCACCGCCGGGCAGATCGCTGCGCTGGTCAAGGCAGGAGCGATCGTCAGCCTCGGCCACGCCGAAGCCACGCACGACGAGGCGCTGGCGGCGCATCTGGCCGGCGCGAGCATGGTGACCCATCTCTTCAACGCGATGAGCCAGCTTGGATCGCGCGAGCCGGGGTTGGTCGGGTCGGCCCTGTCCGAGCCCTTCGACTGCGGCATCATCGCGGATGGACATCACGTCGATCCCGCGACGCTGGCGCTGGCCATGCGGGCAAAGACGACGGGGCGGATGTTCCTCGTCTCGGACGCGATGGCGGTGGCCGGGACGGATGCAGTGGAATTCACGCTGGGCGGACGCCGGATCCTGCGCGGGGACGGGCGGTTGACGCTGACGGACGGCACTCTCGCGGGCGCGGATCTCAGCCTGCCGCAGGCCGTCGGCGTCATGGTGCGGCAGGTCGGGGTTCCGGTCGAGCGTGCGTTGGCGATGGCGAGCAGCGTGCCTGCCGCAATCCTGGGCACGACGGATCGCGGCAGGCTCGACCCCGGCCTTCGCGCCGACCTGGTCCATCTGAAAGATGATTTCGGCCTGCACCGCGCATGGCAGGGCGGTCTTGAGCTTGACGTGGTGACGCCATGATCGACCGGATCGCCGGACTGCCGGTCCTTTTCGTGATGGCGGCCGATGCCGAATACGGCCCGCATCTTCGTCGCCGCATCACGCCATTGATGACGGGCGTCGGCCCTGTCGAGGCGGCGGTGACGCTTAGCACCGCGCTTGCGCAGGCGGCAGAGTTGCCGCGGCTGATCGTCTCGCTCGGCTCTGCCGGTTCGCGACGCTTTCCCCAGGCCGAGGTGGTGCAGGTAAGTGCGGTCGCCTACCGCGACATGGACGCAAGCCCGCTAGGCTTTCCGCGCGGCGAGACGCCATTTCTAGACCTGCCCGCGCGGCTGGACCTGCCCCATCGCATCCCGGGCCTGCCCGAGGCTACACTGTCGACGGGTGCGAACATCGTCTCTGGCGCCGGCTATGACCGGATCGGCGAGGACATCGTCGATATGGAAACATTCGCCCATCTTCGGGCTGCGATGCGGTTTGGCGTTCCGCTGATCGGGTTGCGAGGAATTTCGGACGGGGCAGAGGAGCTGCGCGTCCTTAGCGACTGGACGCAATATCTGCATCTGATCGACGAACGACTGGCTGCGGCGCTCGACCTGCTGCAAAGCGCGATCGGGGACGGACATATCGTGATCTAGCGATGCTTGCCCTTCGAGCCCCCGGCTCGTAGACGGGTTCGACCCGACCGGAGGAGCGGAAGGCAGGCATGGCGCGGCGACCAGAGACGACCCGATCAGGTGCAACAGCAGATGCGACGGATCGTCCCACCAGTCGACGGATCGGCGCGCTGGCAGCTCTTTGGCCCTTCGTCCGACCCTATTGGTCGCAGCTTGTACTGTCGCTTGCAGCGCTAGTGCTGACGGCCGGGATCAGCCTGATTCTGCCGCTGGCCGTCCGGCGCGTCGTCGACGGTTTCGGCGCCGGCAGCGATCTGCTCGACGCCTATTTCGAGGCGGCCTTGGCAATCGTCGTGGCGCTCGCCGTCGGTACCGCGCTGCGTTACTTCCTTGTGACCCGCCTTGGCGAGCGTGTCGTGGCCGATATTCGCAAGGCGGTCTTTTCGCGTGTCATCACGCTGAGTCCGGGGTTCTACGAACGGGTCATGACGGGTGAAATCCTGTCGCGCATCACAACCGACACGACCCTGATCCAGTCGGTGATCGGGTCCTCGGTGTCGATCGCGCTGCGCAACCTGATGATCCTCGTTGGCGGGATGACGATGCTGGCCGTCACCTCACTGAAGCTGATGGGGCTGGTGCTGCTGCTTGTCCCGATCGTGATCGTGCCGATCGTGGTGATGGGACGCCGCCTGCGCATCCTTTCACGGGCGAACCAGGACTGGATCGCGACATCCTCGGGTGCCGCGTCCGAAAGCCTTCTCGCCGCGGCGACCGTGCAGGCTTACACAAGCGAAGGGCGTATCGCGGCGGATTTCGACCGCGTGACCGAACAATCCTATGACACGGCAATGCGTCGCGTGACGACCCGCGCGCTGATGACCGGCATCGTGATCTTCCTGATCTTCGCAGGCGTCATCGGTGTCCTGTGGATCGGCGCGCGCGACGTCCGCACCGGCGCGATGAGCGTGGGTGCGCTGGTTCAATTCGTGATCTATGCAATCATGGTCGCCGGCTCGACCGGCGCGTTGTCGGAAATCTGGGGCGAGCTTCAGCGTGCTGCAGGGGCGACCGAACGGCTGGCGGAGCTTCTGGGCGCGCGCGACCTGCTGCGCGATCCGGCCCATCCGATCCCGTTGTCCCAGCCTGTTCGGGGCGCGATTACCTTCGACGGGGTCAGCTTCCGCTATCCGGCGCGGCCCGATCTGCCGGCACTGGAAGAGATCGACCTTCGTGTCGCGCCGGGCGAGACGGTGGCGCTGGTCGGTCCGTCGGGTGCAGGCAAAAGCACAATCGTGCAGTTGATCGAACGCTTCCGCGATCCCGACGCCGGCAAGGTCATGTTGGACGGGATCGATCTTCGCGACATGGAACGGGCCGATTTCCGTCGCGCCATCGCGCTTGTGCCGCAGGATCCCGTGATCTTCGCCCGTTCGGCACGCGACAACATCGCATTCGGTCGCCCGGATGCAACCGAGGCCGAGATCGAGGCGGCAGCCCGAGCGGCGCATGCGCATGATTTCATCACCGCCCTTCCCGGCGGCTATGCAAGCCTTCTGGGCGAGCGCGGCGTGATGCTGTCGGGCGGACAGCGGCAACGGATCGCGCTGGCCCGCGCGATCCTGCGTGACGCGCCGGTCCTGCTGCTCGACGAGGCGACGTCTGCGCTGGACGCGGAGTCAGAGCGGGCGGTTCAGGCCGCGGTTCAGGAAGTCTCACGCGATCGCACGACGATCATCGTCGCCCACCGGCTTGCGACGGTAAAGCGCGCCGACCGGATCGTCGTTCTGGATCAGGGTCGTATCGTGGCACAAGGGACGCACGAGGCCTTGGTCGCGCAGGGCGGGCTTTACGCGCGCCTGGCGCGGCTGCAGTTCACCGACGGTGCGGATGACGCCGCGACAGATGCAACCGCCGCTCAGCGGGGTGCGGCGTAGACCGCAGCCCAGTACACCGTACGTCCGTCCGCGCCGATCGCGCTGCCGAGTCCGAAATGGCGTGCCTGCCGCATGGTGATGTTCTTGCGATGGCCGCGCGAATTCACCCAAGCCTGCAAGACACCGCTTACGGTGAATGGCCCCGCGGCGATGTTTTCGGCCGTTCGGCTTGGCGCATAGCCGGCTGCCTTGACGCGAGCGGCCGGTCCGTTGGTGCCGCTGCCCCGATGGCTCATCCGTCCGCTTCGCGCCATGTCGCAGGCATGCCGCGCGGCGGCCTGATTCAGCGCCGGATGCGCGGTCAATGCGGGAAGGCCGCTGGCCTTTCGAACGGCATTGGTGGCGATGGTTCCGACCCGCGCGATCGAGCCGCTTGTCGGCTGACAGGTGACACTGGCATGGGCCTGCCCCGCCACCGCTGTCCCGATCAATGTCATCGCAAGAAAAGCCGCTCTCAGCCGCATGTTCGCATCTCCGCCGGTGAACTCGGAATTGAATTTGCACAGCTTGAAAACCTGCTCAACTGATGGTTGCGCGGAAGATCGCCGACCGACAGTGCGACTGGCAAAGCGCCGCCGCTGGCGCGGTCCGCGACGTGACGTTGCGATGTGCGGCAGCTGACGCTCTGACGCAGCGTTGCCGGTTCGATAGGGCGCCTGCGACCCTTGCTTGACCCGCGACTTTCGGACCATGCTGCCTCCCAATCAGCGCCGACAGGGGAGGAGACCGGCAATGGCCAAATTCGCTGGCATGGAGGATCGCAACCGCGTCGAGGCCGAGTGCGCCTATGAGGATCGCGGCCTGCCCGTGACGATCTATCGCTTTCTGGCCCAGACGGCGGAGCGTCACGGTGACCGGCCCGCGATCAGCTTTCAGCTTCAGGCCGGTCCATCCGATCCCGCAGTCACGCTGACCTGGTCCGATCTGTTCGAGCGTGTGACCGAGACCGCCAACCTGTTTCGCAGCCTTGGGGTCGGTCCCGACGATACCGTGGCCTACCTGCTGCCGAACTCGATCGAGACGCCCGCGGTTCTGCTGGGCGGGGCCGTCGCGGGGATCGTGAACCCGATCAATCCGCTTCTGGACGCCGAGCAGATCGCGGGGATCCTGCGCGAGACGAAGGCCAAGGTGCTGGTCACGCTGAAGGCGTTCCCCAAGACCGACGTGGCACAGAAGGCTGCCGCAGCGGTCGCGCAGGCGCCCGATGTGACCCATGTGCTGGAAGTCGACCTGAACCGCTATCTTCGCGGTGTGAAGCGTCTGATCGTTCCGCTGATCCGGCCGCGCGTGAAGTTCGCGCACAAGGCCAAGGTCCTGGATTTTGAGGCCGCAGCCAGCGCGCAGAAGCACAATCGCCTGATGTTCGACGATCCCGAACAGGATCGCGTCGCCGCCTATTTCCACACCGGTGGGACGACCGGAACGCCCAAGGTAGCGCAGCATCGCTATTCGGGGATGATCTATAACGGCTGGCTGGGCGCCACGATCCTTTTCGACGAGAACGATGTGCTGATGTGTCCGCTGCCGTTGTTCCACGTCTTCGCCGCGTATCCGATCCTGATGTCCTGTATCGGTTCGGGCGCGCATATGATCCTGCCGACGCCCGCCGGGTATCGCGGCGAAGGCGTATTCGACAATTTCTGGAAACTGGTCGAGCGCTGGCAGGTCACGTTCCTGATCACCGTGCCGACGGCGATCTCGGCGCTGATGCAGCGCCCCGTCGATGCCGATGTCTCGTCCTTGAGAACCGCGATCTCGGGCTCGGCCGCGATGCCGATCGAGCTGTATAACCGCTTCAAGCAGGCGACCGGCGTCGAGATCGCCGAGGGGTACGGCCTGACCGAGGCGACCTGCCTTGTGTCGTGCAATCCGGTGGACGGGCTGAAGAAGGTCGGATCGGTCGGGGTGCCCTTGCCCTACACGAAGGTTCGCATCCTTGCGCTGGACGCCGAGGGCGCGGGCAAAGACTGCGCCATCGACGAGGTGGGCGAAATCTGCGTCTCGAACCCCGGGGTATGGCCGGGCAGAACCTATACCGAGGATGCGAAGAACCGCGACCTGTTTGCCGACGGTGACTATCTTCGGACCGGCGATCTGGGGCGGATCGACGAAGACGGCTATCTGTGGATCACCGGGCGCGCCAAGGACCTGATCATTCGCGGCGGCCACAACATCGACCCTGCGGTGATCGAGGATGGTCTGTTGTCCCATCCTGCCGTGGCCTTCGTCGGTGCCATCGGCCAGCCCGACGCGTTCGCAGGCGAGTTGCCTTGCGCCTATGTCGAACTGGTGAGCGGTGCCGAGGTCTCGGTCGAGGAGCTTGCGGATCATGCGCGCACGACGATCCACGAGCGCGCGGCGATCCCCAAGCATGTCGAGATCCTGGACGAGCTGCCGAAGACGGCCGTCGGCAAAATCTTCAAGCCCGACCTGCGCAAACGCGCCATCGTCCGTGTGTTCGATGCAGCGCTGGATGGAACCGGCGCCCGCGTGATTGAGGTGGTCGAGGACAAGAAGCGCGGGCTGGTCGCACGGATCGGTAAAGACGACCACACCGACGAGAACGCGGTCCGCGGCAAGCTGGGCGAGTTTGCGTGCGCCTGGGAATGGGCCTGAGGCCTTGGCCTTCGCAGTCACGGCTGACATAAAGGTCATATAGCCTGTCACGGTCGGGAGCCTGCCTTTGGCCACGCTGAACATCGACGACGAAAGCGATGATCTGGTCCTGCTTCAGAACGCGATCGTCGTGCCGCCGGGCCCCAATGGACGCGGCAAGTGGCAACCGTCGGGCGTCCTGACGGCTGACGGCGAGATGGTCGCGAATTCGATCAGTTGGTCCTCGACCACCGAGCCGGTCAACTCACCCCCAAAGATGCCGTCTGAAGACGACATCATCGATCTGCCGGGGACGCATATCTTTGCCGGTATCAGCTATGGTCATTTCGGCCATTTCATCACCGAAAGCATGACGCGCGTGTGGGCGCTGGACGAGCTGCGTGGCAAGGCCGACGGCATGGTCTTCACGCCCAAGATGCAGATGCGCGACAATCAGCGCCCGTTCGAGGTCTATCGCGATCTGGTCGAAGGGATGGGGATCGACCTGCCCATCGTCTCTGCAAAGCAGCCCCTGCGGGTCGAGCGTCTTTACGTTCCGAAGCAGGGTTTTGGACTGGGCGACCTGATGGCCGGCAGTCGCAAGTATCGCGACTATATTCGCAAGCACGCGGGTCGGTCGATCGAGGCCGAGGGTGCCGAGAAGGTCTACATCTCACGCTCTAAACTGCCGCGTGATCGTGGCGGATTGCTGGGCGAATGGAAGCTGGAGGAGTATCTGGCGGCTGAAGGCTATCGAATCTTTCACCCGCAGCTGGAAACCAAGCGCGACCAGCTGGCGCAATACAAGAAGGCGCGGCAGATCATCGCGGTCGATTGCTCGCCCCTGCATCTGCTGGGCTATGTCGGAAACTCGGGTCAATCCGTCGGCATCCTGACGCGTCGCAGCATGACGATGGGCGAGCAGTTCGTGACCCAGCTCGAAGCGTTTCACGGCATCCAGTGTCATATCATCAATGCGCTGGTGAACGACTGGATGCCGAACAATACCGGGCGGCCAAGCCGCTCGTCCTTCGGCGAAGTCAGTTACGCCGACATGTATCGCCAGCTGACGGCTGCCGGCATGATCAAGGGCGAAGAGCCGTGGACCGATCTGACCGCCGAGCAGCGCAATGAGGATCTGCACCGGATCGAGGCGATGCACGACATGGGTTTCAAGCCGCTGCAGCCAGAGGATGGCTTCGCCAGCAGCTTCGCGTCCTAGACGGTTACGGCACGGTCGAGGATGATATCCTCGATCAGCTTGACCGCGCGGTCTTCGACTCTGACGCCGATCAGGCCATCGTTGATGTCGGCAACCTTGCGTGGATCGTCACTGGCGGTATCAGCGAAGACGACTGAATACCGACAGCCGGATGCGTGCGCATTGCCAAGGAAGTCGCCCCACCGGTGCATCTGGGTCTGCAGCGAGCCGATCTCGATGAAGTGGGTTTCCGGTCGCCCGAACATCATGTTGGCGAAGAACGCGCCGTGGGCCGCGACGATGACGTCAGCGCCCTGGATCAGCGCGATCTGCTCTAGCGGTGACAGGCGTTCGAAAAAGACCGTTTCGAATCCATGACTGGCCAGCATGCGGCCAAGCTTTTCCTCACCAATGACGTCGCGCTGGTTGACGTTCTGGTTGTCCGTGTCGCGGCGTACCCAGATGCGGCGCGGCGCCTTCGCGACGGCGGTCTTGTCCAGCAGCGAGACGGCACGTTCTCTCAGCAGCCGCAGCGACACGTCGTAGCTGTTTTTCAGCACGAACTTCCGTCTGCGGATGTGCCCGCCCAGGTTTCGCCATGCTTCGTCCGCGCCCGTCTCTGCCAGTGGTTGGACGATGCGGGGATCACCCGACGCATACAGCAGGTGGCGCGCGTTGAAGGCCAGCGCGACGCGATCGTAGCGGCGCTTCGAGGCATTGAACCGCACCTTGTCCGCAAGCTTGGGAAACAGCGTCTGAATGAAACGGCGCGAGAAGCCGGACTTGTCGTCGTTGCGGCAGTGGAACCGGACCCGACCGACATCCAGCCGCATGGCATGGACCATCATCGGAAGTGCCTCGGTCATGAAGTGGTAGTAGTTGGTCAGGTTGCGACACTCGATTGCGAATTCGAGGCCGGATGCAGTGGTGGATGCGGCGACGGGCAGATCGAGCCGCGTCGCTTCACGCGCTGCGGCGAACAGCCGGTTCGCACGGCGAAACGGGGGCATTCCGGGATTATGCTTGAGGTAGCGGGCATAGGCCCGGTCGCCTGAAGCCCCGTTCAAAAGACACTTGCCGCCAATCTCTGCCGTTCCTGCGCGGAAGACGACATCCTCGGCCAAGGCAGGGACCGTTCCGATCTCGAAGATCGCGGGCGTGATGTCGGTCCAGCGCGTCTCGAGATTGCGTTCGAGGATCCGCTGGATCGCGGGATAGGCGCTGCAGGCGTATTGCCTGACCCGCGCCCCCGCCGCGCGAGTAAGGATCGGGTCGAGGTCACCGAGCAGCGTCAGACCCGGATCGTGACCGGGCAGGAAGAAATACTCGGCCGGCGGAACGGCCCAGCGATCTGATTTGGTCCGGCGCTGTGCCACAGTCCCTCGCAGTTCGCGATGACCCAGTCTAGCGCCGCAACCTTTCGGCGAAAAGCCTAGCCGGACACACCCATCGTCGCGCGACCGCGAGCGACCAGAGCTTTCAGGTCAGACAGGCTCTGTTTGCCGAACACCGCCTCGTCGCCGCAGATGAAGGTCGGCGTGCCCATCAGCTGCATGTGGTCGCCGAGCGACATCGAGCGTCCGACATGATCGATCACGCGCTGCGACTCCATGTCCTGCTGCAGCTTGTCCAGGTCCAGACCGACCTTCTCTGCGACGCGGAGAACCGTCGGCTCTTCAGCGCGGCCATCCATCTGCATCAACGCGACATGAAAGGCCCAGTATTTGCCCTGATCAAGCGAAGCGAGCGAGGCGCGGGCAGCGAAGTCCGATCCTTCGCCGAAGACGGGCCATTCGCGATAGACCACGCGCAGCTCGGGGTCCGTCGCGATCAATTGCTGAACCACCGGCACCATCTCGCGGCAGAAGGGGCAATTGTAGTCAAAGAATTCAGTCAGCGTGATGTCGCCCTCCGGATTGCCCAACACCGGGGCGGTCGGATCGCGTTCCAGGTCTTTGCGCAGCTCCTCGGGCATCGGGTTCGGGCGATCGGCGCTCTGCGCGCGGGCCGACAGCGTGGTCGCGGCGCAGGCAAGGCTCGCGCCGATCAGGATCTCGCGGCGGCTGTGCATGGGCTTTCCTCTTCTAGCGATGTCACCGAAGCCATATGCGTATTGCGGAATGCGTCGGATGGACAGTCACGATCGGGTGGGGCAGGTCTAGCCGAGCCGTTCGCGTTCCCATTCCGACAGGGCATCGTACGACCTTTCCCGCGCGCGAAGGATCATCTGCCGCGCGGCTGCCCCGCCGCCCATCCCCTCCAGAGCCGACAGGCAATCGATGAGCGTCTCCTGCACCTCGACCAGACCCTTGCCGTCGCGGGCGATGGGCCAGAAGAACGTCTGGTACAGCGCCTCCATCTCGAAGGGGGGGGCGTGAATATGGGGTTTGACCGCCGCTTCCTGTTCTTCACCCGTGTGGGGAATATGCAACCTTTGCAGCACGCGCGTGCCGGCGCGCAGGACTTCGATCGCCGTGCCGGGGTCGTTCACGGCGGGGGAAAGGGCGCGGCTCGCCACTTCGGACAGGACGATCAGACCATAACCCAGATCCTGCTCGAAGCTGCGGGTGGTTCCGATGACGAAGGCTTTGCGCAGGGCTCGCGCCGTCTTGTCGTCCGGGGTCGCCGACAGGCGCAGCAAGGCCTCGCCCTCGTGAACGTATTTCCCGGGCATCCTGCGGATCTCGACGCGCAGGCCGGCCTCGTCAGCGGCCTCGGCCAGTCCGTCGATGTCGAGATAGCGCACATAGCCGCTGGTCTCGGCGCCGAGGATGGGCGCAATATCGCCAAGGGGCGATGGCAGGGGGTTCGCGCCCATGATCGGGTTCAGGCGCATCTTTTCGGCAGCGCCCATCGCTTCGGCCTCGATGCGGACGACGATGTCGCGGACTCGGCCGAAATCGTTGAGATGATTGAACCAGTTGAGCAGCGTGATCGCGATGGTCGCGATGACGCCCAGCGTGGCGAAGAACAGGACCACGCGGGCCTGATCCTGATAGAGACCGGCAGCGATGCCGATGATGCCGACGATGCTGAACAGGAACGAGCCGATGAAGACCGCGACCGCGTTCTGCGCAGAGCTGTCGTCGGCGAGAAGTCGTGTCGCCCGAGGGGTGGCGTTGCTGGTCGCCGATCCATAGGCCTGCACCATAATCGACACCGAGAAGGTGGTGACGGCGAGCATCGACGACGCGATGATGTTCAGGATGCTGTCGACCGATCCCGATGCGAGGTCGACCTTGGGAATATAGGGAACGTAGCGGCCGATGAACGATGCGATGAGCGCGAGGAATATGCCCCCGAGGCTGAACGCAGTGACCCGCACCCACATGCGGCGCGACAATTCCTTGAGGCGGAACAGCAACTTGCTGTCGGTAGGGGCCATGGATCCTCGGCGTGTGACTGGCGCGAGTGTAGGCATGCGGGTGCGCTGGGCACAAGCCGATGCCCGGCCTGCAAGCGGTGGGACATGGCAGTGAGCGAGGACCCGATCTGTCCGCTTTGCCTGCGCCCGATTCCGCCCGGCGTGCCGCAGAGCCGCCATCATCTGGTGCCGAAGCTGCGTGGGGGGAAGGGCGAGGAGACGGTGCTGGTCCACCATATCTGCCACCGGGTGATCCACAAGACGCTGAGCGAGACCGAGCTGGCACGGCACTACGCCACGCCCGAGGCTTTGCGCGGCCACCCTGACCTGCGCCGGTTCTTCGACTGGGTTGCGAAGCGGCCGCCTGGCTGGCGCGGGAAGGTCCGCTGAGAGGTTAAGGAAGGGTTAAATTTCGGGTGGGCACCAGACGTGCGGTGGTCGTGCAACAGCGCAACGGTGCGGGATGCGTTTCGCCCAGCATTTGCTGGGTTTGGTGCTGTGACATCCGTACACAGGGCGTACACAGGCTGTACACAACCTGTACACAGCCTGCGGACGTGCGGTTCGGACTTCGTTAACGGGCGTTGCGATCGGCGCGCACGCGAAGCGTTGGCGCGGGCGGTCTTGGCAGGAGCGTCCGGTGGGGACCATCTGCCCACCGTGATTAGGGCATCCTGCGGTGGGGAAGGTTCGCAGGGGCTGACGCCGGCCGTGGCGATTTTCCGCCGGGAATCAGATGCTTCATGGTAGGGTCGCTGTGCCGGCCCCCGTGTCGGGGCCGGGATTGGGCGGGTGTCGCCCGAAAGCGTTAACGATTTTCTGGGGGTTCACGATGTCACTACGCAGACTTGCCGTCGTCGCGGCCTTGGCGATGGCCGCCGCCGTGCCGGCCGCGGCCGCAACCTACACGTTCGATGTCCGCGTCACCGAAAGCGTCGATACGCCGTCGCTGGGCTTCGTTCTGCCCGGCGTGGGCACGATCGGGACGATCAGCTTCACGCTGGACGCGGCCGCACTGGACGGCGATGGCGACCCGATGACCGGCGTGGGTATCGACATGCCGCTCGATCCGGCCCTTGCCGGTGCCTCTGCCTCGATCGGGGGGCTTGCGTCGATGCTGAGCGATCCGACGGTGTTCGGCTTTCCGAATCGCGCGCGGTTCAGCAACGGCGACTTTTCGAGCATCGCGGTCACGCTGCCCAGCGGAAACTGCGCATCGCTCGGCTGCACCTTCGCGGGCAATTTCAGTGTCTTCGGACCTGCGGGATCCCCAGCGCCGACGACCTTCGCCGATGTCGAGGCGTTCCTGACCAACCCGTTGTCCACGGTCGCCTTCAGCTTCAACGGCACGGCCGTCGGTCAATTCGCAAGCTTCCGGGCGGAAAGCTTCACGGCCGCCCCGGTGCCGTTGCCGGCGACCGGTATGCTGCTGGTCGGCGCACTGGCGGGGCTGGGCGTCTGGCGGCGGCGCAAGGGCGACGCATAGCACCGTCGCCGCGGCAAAGTCTGGGGAAGAGACGGCCCTGAGACCGGCGCACCATGCCGCATGCGGGCCGCGCCACATCATCAACGGTCACGATGGCGTGGTTGCATGACAGCCTCAGGCATCCGTCTGTGCAGGACAGCGACCTTACAAAGCGCGATTCCGGCCGTCATATCGGTGCGACACGAAAGAAGGGATATATCTCATGAAAATCACGATCGCAGCGCTCGCCACGGCCCTGTCGGCCGGTACGGCCTTTGCAGGCGGCTATGTCGCGCCCGTCGTCGAAACCCAACCCGTCGTCGCCGAGCCGGTTGCGACCGTGGCGCCGTCCGACTGGTCGGGCTTCTATGCCGGTCTGCAATACGGTCAGGGCGATGTCGAACTGTCGCTGGACGGTGACTCGGCCGACGAAGATTTCGACGCCTACGGTGTCCACGGCGGCTATCAGCGCGATTTCGGTCGCTTCGTCCTGGGTGGCGAGCTGGACTACAACCGTCTTGATCTCGACCAGGGCGGCGACGGCGACCTGGTCCGCCTGCGCGGCCGCGCGGGCTATGACCTGGGCCGGTTCCTGCCCTACGCGAGCCTGGGTGCGGCGCACATCTCGTCCGACAACGACGGCGCCGATCTGTCCGAAACCGGCCTGGTCTACGGCCTCGGCATGAACTTCAAGGTCAGCGAGCGCTTCACGGTCGGCGCGGAATACACCCGCCACGACTTCAACGACGTGGATGACGTCGACGGCCTCGACCTCGAGGCGGACATGGTCCAGATCCGCGGCTCGATCCGGTTCTAAGACCGGGACGATAGAATAACGAAAAAGCGGCCCAATCGGGCCGCTTTTTTCGTATCTGTCCTATCATCGGCATTTTGCCATAGGTGATGGCGATCTTTGCCGGCGGACGAAGGCTGCAAATTATTAGGAGATATTTGTGCGAGTAGCTTTAAGACGACGATATGCGGCTCGTCGCGAGAATTCAGTGCGCGCCCACCATTGTAGGATTCGGAAAACACGCTTTAAGCTCCATGCAAACGAACGGCTACGATTAATGTAATCGTTCCATTGCGGATGCGATATAGTGGAATAGGGAAGCCACTGAACTTCGCGAACACGAAAACCTTTTTGAAGTGCTCTATGTGTGGTTGCAATTTCCCCAGCGTTCGCGCGTGCTTTATGGTCACCGCTTATGAAGCCGCCCACCTCCTCCAGAGCTTTTCTACGCGCCGCGACCACGGTCATCTGCGCGTGGGTGGGAGGAGCTTTTATCCCAAGATCGTAGAGGTCGGCTATTTCAAAATATTGATTGCAAGTTTCCTTCCAGTCTATCGCAGACCATGACGACATATAGAAGATACATTCACACGCAAGAAATGTGTCAGCAAAGCGGGTCCCATGAATGAACGGGATTAGCCAATTTTCTCTCTTTATTTCACATTCATCTTGAAGAAACAGAAAAAAATCGCAGTCGCTGCGTTGCCGCCAGACTGATTCCCAAGCACCGATATTATAGCCGGAGTTTGGGCGCATCGTAACCGCCACGTCGCTCAGATCGTTAGGAAGTTGCAGCCTTCTTCCGGTGACAGAATTGACAACAATTTCGACTTCGAAGGGTATGCCGGCAGGTATCCTCCGTATCTGACGCAGGAGCGCGATCAGCGGTACGACGTCCCGCGCATCGTAGTGGCAGATTACGACAAGAGGCTTGCGGACGGGGGGTGCATACTCAAAGGCATTGATACGCTGAAAATATGCTAAAACGTTCAGCAATACCTCACCTCGTAAACTTCTTGTACTTCACCCGAGTCGGCTCGATGCTGTCCGGGCCCAGGCGGCGCACCTTGTCTTCTTCATACGCCTCGAAATTGCCCTCGAACCATTCGACATGGGCGTCGCCCTCGAAGGCCAGGATATGCGTGCAGAGGCGGTCGAGGAAGAAGCGGTCGTGGCTGATGATGACCGCGCAGCCGGCGAAATCCTCCAGCGCGGCTTCAAGCGCCTGCAGCGTTTCGACGTCCAAGTCGTTGGTCGGTTCGTCGAGCAGCAGGACGTTGCCGCCGGATTTCAGCAGTTTGGCCATGTGGACGCGGTTGCGTTCGCCGCCCGACAGCTGGCCGACCTTCTTCTGCTGGTCACCGCCCTTGAAGTTGAACGCCGAGCAATAGGCGCGGCTGTTCATCTGCGCGTCGCCCAGCACGATCTGTTCGGCGCCGCCCGAGATCTCCTCCCACACGGTCTTGCCGGCATCCAGCGCGTCGCGGGACTGGTCGACATAGCTGAGATGGACAGTGTCGCCATAGGTGATCTCGCCCTCGTCGGGCTTGTCCTGGCCGGTCAGCATCCGGAACAGCGTCGACTTGCCGGCGCCGTTGGGACCGATCACGCCGACGATGCCGCCGGGGGGCAGGGCGAAGTCCAGCCCCTCGATCAGAAGCTTATCGCCCATCGCCTTCTTCAGGCCCTCGACCTCGATCACCTTGTTGCCGAGACGCTCGCCGTTCGGGATGATGATCTGGGCGCGCGACAGCTTTTCGCGTTCGGATTGGCTGGCCAGTTCGTTATAGGCGTTAATCCGGGCCTTCTGCTTGGCCTGCCGCGCCTTGGCGCCGGCGCGGATCCATTCCAGTTCGCGTTCCAGCGTCTTCTGCTTGGACTTGTCCTCGCGCGATTCCTGTTCCAGCCGCTTGGCCTTCTGTTCCAGCCAGGCGGAATAATTGCCCTCGTACGGGATGCCGCGACCGCGATCCAATTCGAGGATCCAGCTGGTGATGTCGTCAAGGAAATAGCGGTCGTGGGTGACGCAGAGGATCGTGCCCTTGTAGTCAATCAGGTGCTTCTGCAGCCAGGCGATGGTTTCCGCGTCGAGGTGGTTGGTCGGTTCGTCCAGAAGCAGCATGTCGGGCGCTTCGAGAAGCAGCTTGCAGAGCGCGACGCGGCGGCGTTCGCCGCCTGACAGGGTGGACACGTCGGCATCGTCGGGCGGGCAGCGCAAAGCCTCCATCGCGACGTCGATCTGGCTGTCGAGGTCCCAGAGGTTTTCGGCGTCGATCTCGTCCTGCAGCTTCGCCATCTCGTCGGCGGTCTCGTCCGAGTAGTTCATCGCCAGCTCGTTGTAGCGGTCGAGCTTTGACTGCTTGGCCTTCACACCTTCCATGACGTTGCCGCGCACGTTGAGGCTTTCGTCCAGCTCGGGTTCCTGCGGCAGATAGCCGACAGTCGCGCCCTTGGCGGCCCAGGCCTCGCCCGAGAAGTCCTTGTCCCAGCCGGCCATCACGCGCAGCAGCGTCGACTTACCCGCGCCGTTGACGCCGACGACGCCGATCTTGACCCCCGGGAGGAAGTTCAGGCGGATGTTCTCGAACACCTTCTTGCCGCCGGGATAGGTCTTGGACAGGCCGTCCATGTGGTAGACGAATTGATAGGCTGCCATGGCGCTTGCTCCGATTGGGTTTCGCGCTACTTAAGCCGTGGCGGCCCGGAATTGAAGCGCCCGCGCAAAGGATGCGCGGGCGTGGAAGTCCTTGCGGGTGGGGTTTGGGGTCAGCGGCCTTCCCATTCGCGCAGGGTGCCGTCGGGGTTCCACTCGGCCTCGAACCACTGGCCGTCGGCCTCGCCCTCGGCCTCGAACCCGTCGCGGCTGATCTCGACCTTTTCCATCATCGCGTCGGTCGGGAAACGCTCGGCGTTCAGCATGGCCTCGGGCAGGATCGCGGTGACTTCGGACAGCGGGAAAAGCGCGTCGTCGCGCTCTGCCTCGATCTCTTCCAGCGTTCCGTCGCGGTAGAAGTCCAGCTCGACCATCGTTCCGCCCGGCAGCGTGCCGCGCATGTCGGGCCCGCGGCCCTGCGACAGCTGCGGATCGCTGAGCTGCAGCGTCTGGGCGGCCTGCTCCATCGCGGCGTTCATCGTCGCGGCGGTGTCCTGCGCCAGGGCGGGCGCGGCAAAGGCGGTCGCGGCGGCGGCAGCGATCAGAGGGCGGGTGAGGGTCATCAGGGTCTCCTTCGGTTGCGGTGCGGTTCGTGACGCGATCCCGTGCAGACCGCGCACGTGCAAAGAACCGTCCCCACGGGCGACGGTTCCGCATGGCGGTCCTGACATTACTGTCAGCGTGGAACGAGGGTGCCGGCGTCAGCGCGTGAGGGCGAGGAAATCGGCACCGAACGTCTGGGCGAGATAGTCGACCTGAGGCTGCAGACGATCGGCCAGAGCCGCGACCGCCTCGGGCGGCGGCTGCAGGCCGGGCGGGGTCGGGAAGACCCGTTCGCCCATGTTGCGGTAGGGATAGGGATCGATGCCCAGATGCCGCTCGATCTCGTCGATCAGCGCGTCGGGTTCAGCGCCGATGCGGCCGTAGGGCTGGATCATCAGCCGGTCGCCGAAATGGCGCTGCCAGCGGGGGATGTAGTCGGCATAGCGGCCGCGTTCATCCAGGATCGGGTTCTCGACCTCGCGCAGCCAGTCGGAGGTGCTCGTGGGTGCGCGTTTCTCGCGGCGCAGGTTCATGCGCAATTGCGAGATCGCACGATCGACCGGGTGCCGGATGAGATAGATGATCCGCGCACGGTTGAGGAAGTCTGCGACGAATTCGACACCCTCTTCGGGCAGGCAGGAATATTCGGGGCTGAAATCCATCGGTGTCGCGATGGCGGGTGCCGGTGCGAAGATGTCCTTGTACCAGCGGTTGGAATAGATGTGCTTCGCGGTCGCGATCCGGGTCAGGTAATCGTCGAGGCCTGGAGGCAGCGGGATCTGCCGCCGCGCGTGACGGTCGCGGATCTCTTTCGGCTTGGTGCGGTAGTGCCAGTCGATCCAGTACCGCTGCTGCGGCAGAAAGCGGTGGTTGAAGTAATGCGCTTCCTTGAACGGCGGCACCCAGATCTGAGGATGCTGCCCCAGCATCTGTGCGAGCCAGCTGGTTCCCGCCTTCTGCGCACCGATACAGAGCGCGCCGGGCTTGCGCGGTGGGCCGTCGGGATCCCAAGCCGTCAGAGCCGTCCCCACAGATCGTAATCGCCAGCCTCGTCCACGGTGACGCTGACGATATCGCCGGGAGTGAGTTTCTCGAACCCCTCGTCGATGAACAGATTGCCGTCGATTTCGGGCGCGTCGGCCTTGGTGCGGCAGGTGGCGCCCTCGGCATCCACGCTGTCCACGATCACCTTGATCCGCCGTCCGACCTTGGCCGCAAGCTTCGCGGCGCTGATGGCTTGCGCCTTTTCCATGAAGCGGTCGTAGCGGTCCTGCTTGACCTCTGGCGCGACATGGTCGGGCAGCGCGTTGGCGCGGGCGCCGGCGACGTTTTCGTACTGGAAGGCCCCGACACGATCCAGTTGAGCCTCGTCCAGCCAGTCGAGGAGGGTCTGGAACTCGGCCTCTGTCTCGCCCGGATAGCCGACGATGAAGGTCGAGCGCAGAGTGATCTCGGGGCAGACCGAGCGCCACGCCGCGATCTCGTCCAGCGTCTTCGCCGCTGCTGCGGGGCGGGCCATGCGTTTTAGCGTGTCGGGGTGGGCATGCTGGAAGGGGATGTCGAGATAGGGCAGCACCAGACCGTCCGCCATCAGCGGGATCAGGTCGCGCACGAACGGATAGGGATAGACGTAATGGAGCCGCACCCATGCGCCGAGGCTGCCGAGATCGCGGGCGAGGTCCACGATATGGGCGCGGTGGCCGCGTTCAGTTTCGTGCTTGCGGTCCAGCCCGTAGGCGCTGGTGTCCTGGCTGATGACCAGCAATTCCTTGACGCCGGCCTCGACCAGCTTTTCAGCCTCTCGCACCACGGCGTGGGCCGGACGGCTGACCAGACGGCCGCGCATGTCGGGGATGATGCAGAACTTGCACTTGTGATTGCAGCCTTCGGAAATCTTCAGGTAGCTGAAGTGTCGTGGGGTCAGGCTGACGCCGGAGGCGGGCAGAAGATCGATGAAGGGATCGGGTGCGGGCGGGACCGCGCCGTGAACCGCGTCCAGTACCTGTTCGTACTGATGCGGCCCGGTGACGGCCAGCACCTTGGGATGCGCGCCGGTGATGTAGTCGGGTTCCGCGCCGAGGCAGCCGGTGACGATGACGCGGCCGTTTTCGGCCAGCGCCTCGCCGATCGCGTCGAGCGATTCTGCCTTGGCGCTGTCAAGAAAGCCGCAGGTGTTCACGATCACCGCATCGGCGCCCGCGTAGTCGGGGCTGATCGCATACCCTTCGGCCCTGAGGCGGGTCAGGATGCGTTCGCTGTCGACCAGCGCCTTGGGACACCCCAGCGAGACCATGCCGATGGTCGGCTGGCCATCGCGCGCCATCGTGGGGACGGTGGCGCGGGCAAGGTCGGGGCGCAGATCGGGCGGGTTCTGGTGCATCTGCGCGCCATTAGGGGATTTGCGCCGTTCTGGAAAGCCCGGAGCGCGATTGTGTCGCGAGGGTGTGAAACCGTTTGGGCCTGTCTGACGATAAGGTGAGCGGCACCGTCGCACTGCGTCGCCGCTTTGTGTCTTTCAACCAGCGCCCCGCCACAGCAAATATGGATGCCATGACGCCCTTACGCACCCTCGCCACCTGCCTCTTCGCCCTGTCCGCCGCCGTGATGCCGCTGCAGGTGGGCGCGCAGACACCCCCGAACACGATCGATATCCTGAACGATCGCGGCGGCAACGTGCTGCAGGCGATGTCGCGTCGTGCGGAACTGGAGCGCTATCCGGGCCTAGTCCGCATCCGCGGCTATTGCCGGTCGGCCTGCACGATCTACATTACCCTGCCCAACGCCTGTCTCGGCAGTCGCGCGACCGTGGGCTTTCACGCGCCGCGCATCCCCGACACGACGATCATCCCGCCGATGGTGGATCAGATGATGGGACAGTATTACCGCAACGGCATCCGAGACCGCTGGTTCGGCGGCTGGAACCGCAGCCTGAAAATGCACAAGATGAGCGCGCAGGAATATGTGCGCCTCGACCCGCAGACGAAGCTGTGCAGCGAGATCCGGCGCTGAACGTTCGCCCCGATTATTCCCGCAGCCGCCATCCGGTCAGGAAGATCCAGCGGATCGCGGCCATCAGCACGCCGATCATGATCGCGACCGCGACCAGCGAGACGCCGATCGGCACATCGGCCACATCGAAGAACGCCCAGCGGAAGCCAGAGACGAGATAGAGGACGGGGTTCAGCTTCGCCACCTGTTCCCAGAACGGCGGGAGCATGGAGGCCGAGTAAAAGGCGCCGCCCAGAAAGACGAGCGGCGTGATGACCATCATCGGGATGATCTGCAGCTGCTCGAAGTTCTTGGCCCAGAGCCCGATGATGAAGCCCAGAAGCGAGAAGGCGACGGCAGTCATCACCAGGAAGGCGATCATCCAGACCGGATGCGCGATGGTCATGTCCACGAAGAAGAAGCTGGTGGCCAGGATCAGCAGTGCGACTAGGATCGCCTTCAGCGCGGCGGCGCCGACATAGCCCAACGCGACCTCGAGCCAGGCGGTGGGCGAGACGAGGATCTCGTAGATCGTGCCGGCGAATTTCGGAAAGTAGATGCCGAAGCTGGCATTGGCCACGGACTGCTGCAGCACGGTCAGCATCATCAGACCGGGCACGATGAACGCGCCGTAGGAAATGCCTTCGACCGATTGGATGCGGCCGCCGATCGCGGCGCCGAAGACCACGAAATAGAGCGTGGTCGAGATCACGGGGGATGCGATCGACTGCGTGAGCGTGCGGAAGAAGCGCATCATCTCATGCATGAAGATCGCCTGGACGGCGGGCCAGTTCATGCCGTTTTCTCCATCGGCTCGGACGCCTCTTGGGCGTGTTCGTCTTCGTCCACCAGGTCGAGGAACACCTCTTCCAGCGTGGATTGCTTGGTCGAGACGTCACGCACCTTGATGCCCGCGCCCGACAGGTCGGCCAGCAGGCGGGCGATGCCGGTGCGCTCGGCCCGGGTGTCGTAATCGTAACCGAGGCTGCGGCCGTCTTCGGACAGGTCCAGCGCACGGTCTGCGGTGATCTCGGGTGGGATCGCGTCCAGCGGTTCGTAAAGTTCGATCGTCAGGCGCTTCTTGCCGAATTCGCCCATCAGCTCGGCCTTGGGCTTCACCAGAAGCAACTGGCCGTGGTTGATGACGCCGATGCGGTCGGCCATCTCTTCGGCCTCTTCCAGGTAATGCGTGGTCAGGATGATGGTCACGCCTTCCTGCCGCAGGCGGCGGACCACCTGCCACATCTCGCGGCGCAGGGCGACGTCCACGCCCGCCGTCGGCTCGTCAAGGAACAGCACGCGCGGCCGGTGGGCCAGCGCCTTGGCGATCAGGACCCGGCGCTTCATCCCGCCCGACAATTCCTTGATCAGCGAATCGCGCTTGTCCCACAGCGTCAGGCTGCGCAGCACCTGTTCCAGATAGGCGTCGTCCGGCCGCTGGCCATACAGCCCGCGGGTGAAGCGGACCGTGTTCATAACCGTCTCGAACAGTTCGATGGCGATTTCCTGCGGGACGAGGCCGATCATCTTGCGCGCCGCGCGCCAGTCGGTGCGGATGTCGTGACCGCCCACCCGGACGGTGCCGCCGGTCGGGACGACCAGTCCGCAGATGGTCGAGATCAGCGTCGTCTTGCCGGCCCCGTTGGGGCCGAGAAGCGCGATGATCTCGCCTTCCTCGATGGTCAGGCTGACATCGTCCAGCGCCTTGGTGCCGCTGTCATAGGTCTTGGACAGGTGATCGACGTCGATGATCGCGGTCATGGCTGGCTCCTGAAGCTGGCGCGGGGACGCTATTGCGCGGCCACGGGCTTGTCCACTGGACGTTTCTGCTGGCGCAGGGTGAGGGTCAGGACGATGGCGAGCGTCAGGAACCCGGCCGAACCGACCGCGAAGGCGGTGCGATAGCCGTATTGGCCGACCAGCGGCTGCATGACCAGCGGCGACAGGAACTGTCCCAGAAAGATCGCCGACGTGACCAGACCCGATACCAGACCGCGCCGATGGGCCGGGGCGGCGTTCAGGGCGGTGGTGATGAAGGTCGGCATCGCCAGACCGAGACCGGCGCCCACAAGCGCGGTCCCCAGCATCGCGACCGGCAGCGTGGCGGCGCTGGCCAGAAGGCCAAAGCCCAGGATCAGGCCCGAATAACCGGAGACCGGGGTTCCGATCCGGCCAAGGACCGGCCTGAGCCAACCCGAGGCAACCGCCATGATCGCGGCCGCGAACATCATCGATGCCATCGCTTCGCCTGCCTGCACCGGATCGGACAGGCCGAGCGCGGCAAGGTGATAGGGCAGCTGCGTCGGGACCGCGTAGAAGAAGACGAAGGTCAGACCGGGCGCGATCGCCATGATCGCCACGGTCGTCTGCCACCCCGGCTCTCCCTGCACGTCCTGTGCGCCGGGGCCGTGACCCTCGACGGCGGCGGAAGGTTCGGGAAGCGAGCGCCACAGCAGCGGCAGCATCAGCGCCGACAGCCCGTAGATCATGAAGGGCAGGCGGGGATCCTGTGCCGCAAGCATCCCAGCGGTCATTACGAAGACCAGCCCGCCGACATTCGTCGCGGCGATCTGATAGCCCATCAGCCGGCCGCGTGCCGGACCCTCGAAGTAATCGCCGATCAGCGCGGCCTGCGCGACCATGATCGCGGCGACACCGAGACCCAGAATCAGGCGGCTGACCAGGATCGCTTCCAGCGATTGCAGCCACAGACCTGCCGTCCCGGCCAGCGCATAGACGATCAGCCCTGCCATCAGGGGCGGGCGCCGGCCCAGCCGGTCCACGACGGCCCCCGCGAAGGGCGCGACGAGCGCCACCAGAAGCGACGGCGCGGTGATCAGCAGACGCGTGATCAGTTCGGCATTGGGATCGTCACCATACATCGCCTGCAGACCGGGCAGGGCCGGGGTGATCGTCGCGTTCGACATGATCGTCAGCGTGGCGGCCAGCATCAACCCCCACGCGCGCATGTCGCGCAGCAGCGGATCCATCACGCGGCCGCCTTGTCATAGGGTTCCATCGCGCGGGCCGCGACCAGCGCGTCCACCCACCAGCGCAGGCGGTCGCCGAAGACGGCCATCGCGGCTTCGGCGCCGTCCCGCATCTGCGGATCGGTGATCTGGCCCTGTTCGTCGAACTTGCCCCAGGGCATCGCGAAGCTGACCGAATCGCGCAGCGTCATCGCGTGCAGTTCGGCAAAGACCGGGCGCAGCGCCTCGACCGCGCGCAGACCGCCGGAGATGCCGCCATAGCTGACGAAGCCAACGGGCTTGGCCTTCCACTCTGCCTTGATCGAATCGATCAGCGTCTTGAGCTGGCCGGGCGCAGAATGGTTGAATTCGGGCGTGACGACGACATAGCCATCGGCTGGCGCCAGCAGCGTCTGCAGATGCGCGACCGCGTCGGTATCGCCAGTCTGGATCGGCAGAAGTTGCGGGTCGGCTGGATCGACGACCGACACGGTGAAGCCCTGCGCTTCAAGCTGTTTGCGCGTCCAGGCGGTGATCGTGTCGTTCAGCCGACCCTCGCGGATCGAGCCCTGGATGATGGCGATATTGCGTGCCGTCTTCATGCGACGCTCCTTGATCTGTTTTCGGTTAGCCGGCAATGTAGGACCTTAACAATGGTTGAGGGCAAGGCTCAAATCATGAATGATATCAAGACGCATGGCTGTCATGCAGCGACGATGGGTGTGGGCGCCGTCGCGCGACGCAGCGGGCTTTCGGTCTCATCGCTGCATTTCTACGAACGTGAGGGATTGATCCGCTCGACCCGGAACTCGGCCAATCACCGGATGTATTCCCGTGCGACGCTGCGTGTCCTCGCCGTGGTCAAGGCAGGGGTCGAGGCGGGTATTCCCCTGGCCGAGATCCGTCGCGCCCTTGGCCCGGCGCTAGAAGGGCAGCCGATCAGTCGCGCGCATTGGGACAGGATCGTGGCCGGCTGGCGTGCCGATCTGCAGGCGCGGATCGAGAGGCTGACGGTGATCCGTGACCGTCTGACGGGCTGCATCGGCTGCGGCTGCCTGTCGCTGGATTGCTGCGCGGCGGTCAATCCCGGTGACAAGGCAGCCGACATCGGGCCGGGCGCCCATGCGTTCCGCGATTGCGGTGCGGCGCGCGACCGGCTTGCGACACAGGCTGCCGCGGATTAGATAGCGGCCCGATCCGCACGACGAGGGCAACGACATGGCAGGCCATTCCAAATGGGCGAACATCCAGCACCGCAAGGGGCGGCAGGATGCGGCGCGCTCGAAGCTGTTTTCCAAGCTGGCGAAGGAAATCACCGTCGCCGCGAAGATGGGCGATCCCGATCCCGACAAGAATCCGCGGCTGCGTCTGGCGGTCAAAGAAGCGCGCAGCCAGTCGGTTCCGAAGGACGTGATCGACCGCGCGATCAAGAAGTCGCAAGGCGGCGACGCCGAGAACTATGAAGAAATCCGCTACGAGGGTTACGGGCCGAACGGCATCGCCCTGATGGTCGAGGCGATGACCGATAACCGCAATCGCACCGCCTCGAACGTGCGGTCGTATTTCACCAAGCATGGCGGCGATCTGGGCCAGTCGGGCAGCGTGGCCTTCATGTTCGACCGGGTGGGCGAGATCATGTATCCGGCCAGCGTGGGCGATGCGGACACGGTGATGATGGCCGCGATCGAGGCCGGTGCGTCGGATGTCGAAAGCGACGAGGACGGTCACTGGATCTATTGCGCGGACACGGACCTGAACGAGGTCTCGACCGCGCTGGAAGCGGAACTGGGCGAATCCGAGACCGCGAAGCTGATCTGGAAGCCGCAGGCCCCGACCGAGGTTGGTGACGCCGAAACGGCCGCAAAGCTGATGAAGCTGATCGACGCGCTGGAAGACGACGACGACGTCCAGAACGTCACCGGCAATTTCGATCTGAGCGAAGAGGTCGCGGCGCAGCTGTAAGGTCCGCCGATGCCGTCGGCCATCGCGGGGCTGCTGACCGGCCTGTCGCTGATCGTGGCGATCGGCGCGCAGAACGCCTTCGTCCTGAAGCAGGGTCTGATGCGTCAGCACGTGCTGGCGGTCTGCCTGTTCTGCGCAATCTCTGACGCGGTTCTGATCGCGGCGGGCGTCGCGGGCGCAGGCGCGATTGCCGCCCGCGCGCCGTGGTTTCTGATCCTGATGCGGTGGGGCGGGGCGGCCTTCCTGATCTGGTATGGCGCGCGCGCCGCGCTGTCGGCCTGGCGGGGTGGCGAGACCTTGCGCGCGGCCGGTGCGCCGCCCGCGCCGCTTGCGGTCACGCTGACGACCATCGCCGCGCTGACCTGGCTTAATCCGCATGTCTATCTGGACACCGTGGTCCTGCTGGGCTCGATCTCGGCGCAGTCGCCCGACCGGCTGGCCTTCGCGCTTGGCGCGATGAGCGGATCGTTTCTGTTCTTCTTTTCGCTGGGCTACGGGGCGCGGCTGCTGGCGCCGGTCTTTGCGCGGTCGGCGGCGTGGCGCGTGCTCGACGCGCTGATCGCGGCGGTGATGTGGTCGATCGCGGCCGGGCTGATCCTCCACGGCTAGGGGCTTGCGCCCGGCCGGCGAAGGGTTCAACTGGGCGGATGCAGCTTTCCGACATCGCAGCGACACGGGGCCGACTGGGGCGAGACCTTGTCGGTATCGGCTGGATGCTGCTGACCGGGGCCTGCTTCGTCGCCGTCAACGCGATCGTGCGCTGGCTGGACGGATCCGTCCCTGCCCCGCAGGCGGCCTTCATCCGGTTCCTGTTCGGGCTGCTGTTTCTGACACCCACCCTTATCCCCGCGTTGCGGCGCGGTTTCCCGCGCGACGTCTGGCGGCTTTTCGCGGCGCGCGGCATCCTTCATGTCGCCGCGGTGATCGCGTGGTTCTATGCGATGTCGCGGATCACCATCGCCGAAGTCACGGCGATCGGCTTTCTCAATCCCATCGTCGTCACCGTCGGTGCGGCGCTGTTTCTGGGCGAAGCGCTGTCGCGGCGCCGGATCGGGGCGATCACCGTCGCGCTGGTCGGCGCGCTGATCGTCTTGCGACCCGGGTTGCGGACGCTCGATCCCGGCCACCTGTCGCAGGTCGTGGCGGCCCTGTGCTTCGGCGCGTCCTATATCGTGGCCAAGCAACTGACCGGCAAGGCGCCGGCATCAGCCATCGTCGCCGTCCTGTCGCTGACCGTGGCGATCGGGCTTGCGCCCGTCGCCTATGCGGTCTGGGTGCCGCCGACGCTGTTCGAGGTGGGGATGCTGGCGCTGGTCGCCGTTTTCGCCACCGCCGGCCACTACACGATGATGCGCGCTTTCGAGGCGGCGCCCTTGACCGTGACCCAGCCGGTCACGTTCCTGCAGCTTCTCTGGGCGGCGATGCTGGCCTGGTTCGTCTTCGGCGAACCGCTGGACCATTGGGTGATGATCGGTGGGGCGCTGATGATCGGGGCGATCAGCTACATCACCTGGCGCGAGGCGCGGCGTGACGGGGCGGCGCGCACGCCGCCCGTCAGCGCGACCAAGGGCTAGGGCTCGCAGGTTCCCATCGCGGTGTCGAAAGGCTCGTCGCTTTCCGCGAGGGTGCCGTCGTCGATCTGGATCGGACGGAATGGTGGCGTGTCCTGCGCGGCGGGCTGGACTTGGGTCAGGCGGTAGCAGCCGGTGAAGACCGTTGCCTCGCCACCTTCGTCCGTGGCGCGGATCGCGACCGGCACCAGCGAGTGGATCGAGCCTGCGGCCCCTTCGGTCTCGACCGATCCGATGCGCAGTTCCACATCCTCGGTCGTTGCATAGCCGTCGCGGAAGGTTTCATAATCCGGTGCCGTCTCGGACGCGAAATAGGACCAGCCGCGCAGATATTCGCGCCGGTCAATCGCGTTGTAGAGCGAGGTGACCAGCGCCTCGGGGGTCGAGCGGTCGTCGCTGTAATCGGGCACGGTTTCCTGCGCGAAAACGGGTGTCGCGACCAGGGCCAGAAGGGGAAGCATACGAAGCATGATGGGCTCCTTTCCAGCCAAGGCTGCGCCCGCATCAGGGCAGGCGCAAGCCACGCTGTCGCGAGCCTTCCGTGAGCCCTAGCGCAGCGGCCAGAGCGGCGCGTGCCGGTTCACGTCCTTGTAGAGCAGGTAGCGGAATCGCCCCGGCCCGCCCGCGTAGCAGGCCTGCGGGCAGAAGGCGCGGAGCCACATGTAATCGCCGGGTCCGACCTCGACCCAATCACGGTTGAGGCGATAGACCGCCTTCCCCTCCAGCACGAACAGCCCGTGTTCCATCACATGCGTCTCGGCGAAGGGGATCGAGCCGCCGGGCTGGAAGGTCACGATGGTGATGTGCATGTCGTGACGCAGGTCGGCCGGATCGGCAAAGCGCGTCGTGGCCCAGGCCCCGTCCGTGTCGGGCATGACAGAGGGTGCGATGTCCTGTTCCTGCGCGACGATCGGATCGGGCCGGTCCACGCCCGCACAGGGCTGCCAGCGCTTGCGGAACCAGTGAAAGCCCGCAGGACCTTTCGTGCGGTTATAGAGCCGCCAGCGTGTGCCGGGCGGAACGTAAGCGAACCCGCCCGGATGCAACATGTGTTCCTGCCCGTCGATCACCACCTGCAGATCGCCGCCGGTGACGAAGATCGCGTTCTGGATTTCCGGGTCTTCCTCGCAATCGTCGCAGCCGCCGCCTTCGGCCAGTTCGACGACGTACTGGCTGAAGGTCTCGGCAAAGCCGGTCAACGGGCGCGCCAGCATCCACATCCGCATCCCGCGCCAGCCGGGCAGATAGCTGGTGACGATGTCGCGCATGACCGTGCGCGGGATGACCGCATAGGCTTCCGTGAAGACGGCGGTGTCCGTCGTCATCCCGGTCTGCGGCGGCAGGCCCGCGACGGGACCGGCATAGGCGGGGGCGACGCGGGTCGGGATGTCGCCGGTCGGGGCGCCCTTGGGCGGATGATCGTTCATTGCAGAGCCTCATTCAGGCGCAGGGTGGCGATGCGGATTACCTGACGTTCGGCCTCGGCACGCTCGGTGTCGGTGTCGTTTTCGACGCGGCGGACCATCGCTCGCTGGATGCCCGCCTTGTCGTGGTCGCGCACAGCGATGATGAAGGGAAAGCCGTGCTTGGCCTGATAGGCGTCGTTCAGGCGCGTGAATTCCGCGCGTTCGGCGTCGGTCAGCGCGTCCAGACCGGCGCTCGCCTGTTCGGCGGTGCTGTCGGCTGTCAGTTGCTTGGCCGCCGCCAGCTTGCCGGCCAGGTCCGGGTGCGCCGTCAGGACGCCCAGGCGCTGCTCATCCGATGCGGCGCGGAAGACCTGCGCCATCCGTGCCGCAAGGCCGCCGACACTGTCATGCACGGCGCCCATCTCGTCGTCCCAGACCGCTTCGGCGATCCAGGGGGAGTGTTCGTAGATGCTGCCGAATTTTTGAACGAAGCCGTCGCGGTCCATCGCGCTTGGACGGTCCTTCGCGACATAGGGATGCGTGTCCGCCCAATGCCGCGCGATGTCGAGCCGGGATGCGAACCAGACGCCTTCGTGGCTGCGCGCATGATCGAGGAAGCGCTTCAGCGCCATCGCCCTGCCGGGACGCCCGGCAAGCCGGCAATGCAGCCCGATCGACATCATCTTTGGCGCGCCTGCTGCACCTTCGGCGTAGAGGATGTCGAAACTGTCGCGCAGATAGTCGAAGAAATCCGTGCCGGTGCCAAAGCCCTGACCGGATGAAAAGCGCATGTCGTTGGCGTCCATCGTGTAGGGCACCATCAGCTGCGGGCGGCCCTGATGAACGTGCCAGTAGGGCAGTTCATCCGCGATCGTGTCGGCGAGATAGGCGAAGCCGCCTTCCTCGCAGCCAAGGGCCACTGTGTTCATCGAAGTGCGGCCCTGGTAGAAACCGTAGGGACGTTCGCCGGTGACTTGGGTGTGGATGCGGATCGCCTCGGCTATGTGTTCTGCTTCGGTCTCGCGCGGGACGTTGCGATAGTCGATCCATTTCAGTCCGTGGGTCGCGATCTCCCATCCGGCGTCCTGCATCGCCGCGACCTGTTCCGGGCTTCGCTGCAGGGCGGTCGCGACGCCATAAACTGTGACCGGAATGTCTTTCAGCAGGCGGTGCAGTCGCCAGAAACCCGAGCGCGCGCCGTAATCGTAGATCGATTCCATGTTCCAGTGGCGCTGGCCGGGCCAGGGCTGGGCGCCGATGATTTCGGACAGGAACGCTTCGGAGGCGGCATCGCCATGCTCGATGCTGTTCTCGCCGCCCTCTTCGTAGTTGACGACGATCTGGACCGCGATCCGCGCCCCGCCGGGCCATTTCGGATCGGGCGGCGTCTCGCCGTACCCCCTGAGATCGCGGCTGTAGCGCATCATACCCTCCTGTCCCTTGATATGGCGGCATGAAAGCCGCGCGTGCGCGTGATTGGCAAGACCGCCAGGGCAAAAGGCTGTATCAACGATTTGGCGAGGATCGGAACGCCGGTGCATTCTCAACGGCGCATTGAAGGACTTCCGGGTCCGCACGGATTGTCGGGTCGATGCGGCGCGCTAAGCTTCGGCCCCGAGCGAGGGAGGCTTCATTGGACAAATTCTTCAACCTGTCTGCGCATGGGACGAATGCGCGGACCGAGATCATCGCCGGGATCACCACGTTCCTGACGATGGCCTACATCATCTTCGTCAACCCCAACATCCTGTCATCGACCGGCATGGACCGCGACGCGGTCTTCGTGGCGACCTGCCTGGCTGCAGCGATCGGCTCGGCGATCATGGGCTTCTGGGCGAACTGGCCGATCGGCATGGCGCCGGGCATGGGGCTGAACGCCTTCTTCGCCTTCACCGTCGTGGCGGGGATGGGCTTCACCTGGCAGCAGGCACTGGGTGCGGTGTTCATTTCCGGCCTGATCTTCCTGTTTCTGTCGATCACCGGCATCCGGCGCTGGCTGATCGAGGGCATTCCGCGGTCGATGCGCAGCGGCATCGCGGCGGGGATCGGGCTGTTTCTCGCCATCATCGCCATGCAATCGTCCGGCCTTGTCGTGGACAGCCCGGCGACCTTGGTGACACTGGGCGATCTGACCGCGACCGGCACGCTGCTGACCATCGCGGGCTTTGCGATCATCGCGGCGCTGGACGCGCTGCGGGTCAAGGGTGCGATCCTGATCGGCATCCTGGTCATCACGATCGCTTCGATCCTGCTCGGCGTCAGCGAGTTCCGGGGCGTGCTGTCGATGCCGCCGTCGATCGCGCCGACCTTCCTTCAGCTGGACGTACTGGGCGCGCTGAGCTTCGGCATCTTCCACGTCGTGTTGGTCATGGTGCTGGTCGAGGTCTTCGACGCGACCGGCACGCTGATCGGGGTCGCCAAACGCGCGGGTCTGCTGAAGGAAGGGCCGGAGCATTCCAACAAGAATCTCGGCCGTGCGCTGATGGCGGATTCGACCGCGATTCTCGCCGGTTCGATGCTGGGGACATCCTCGACCACAGCCTATGTCGAAAGCGCCTCGGGCGTGCAGGCGGGCGGGCGCACCGGTCTGACCGCGCTGACCATCGCGGCGCTGTTCCTGCTGGCCATGTTCTTCGCGCCGCTGGCGGGCGCCGTGCCGGCCTATGCGACCGCCCCCGCGCTTCTGTACGTGGCGACCCTGATGGCGCGCGAGTTGAGCGAGATCGACTTCGACGACGTGACCGAGGCCGCGCCGGCGATGCTGACGGCGATCGCGATGCCGTTCACCTATTCGATCGCCAACGGGCTTGCCTTCGGCTTCGTCAGCTACGCGGCGCTGAAACTGCTGACCGGTCGCGCGCGCGAGGTGCATCCGGCCACTTGGGTGGTGGCGGCCTTGTTCGTGATGCGCTTCGCCTTCTTCGGCGGCGAGTGATCCCGGCCACCCGTCGCACTTGCGGCGGGTGGGCCTTTGCCTAGTATCGCCGCGACACAAGGATGGGGGCAGGGATGGACGTGATTGCAAAGGCGACATCGATGGTGGGCGCGGCGATGGTCGCGCTGCGTCGTGGGCGCGCACCCACCGACAAGGCGATGGGCAGCGCGCCTGCTATCCCGGCTGCGCGTGCGCAGGGCATCATGACGCTGAAGATGCCGACGGCCCATGGCTGGCCTGAGGGGCGCGTACCGACGGCGGCGCCGGGGCTGAAGGTCAACGCCTTTGCCAGCGGGTTGGAGCATCCGCGCTGGATCGAGGTTCTGCCCAACGGCGACGTGCTGGTGGCCGAAGCGCTGCTGCAGGCCGATCCGCCGAAGAAGCTGATGGACCATGCGATGCAGGCGACGATGCGCCGCGCCGGCGCGATCGGGCGCAGCGCGAACCGCGTGAGCCTGCTGCGCGACCCCGACGGCGACGGCGTGGCGGAAGAGCGACGGACCTTCGTGGAAAACCAGCGGCAGCCCTTTGGCATGGCCCTGGTGGACGGCACCTTCTATCTCGGCAACACCGACGGGATCGTCGCATTCGACTATGCCGATGGCGCCGATCGGCTGGACGGCCCGGGCCGCAAGCTGGTCGACTTCAAGCCGGGCGGTCACTGGACCCGCAGTCTGATCGCCAGTCCCGACGAGACCAAGATTTATGCCGGTGTCGGCTCTTTGTCGAATATCGGCGACGACGGCATGGAAGCCGAAGAAGGCCGCGCGGCGATCTGGGAATACGATATCGTAAGCCGGCAGGCGCGCATCTTCGCGTCCGGCCTTCGCAACCCGGTCGGCACCGCATGGGAGCCGTCGACCGGCAAGCTGTGGACGGTCGTCAACGAACGCGACGGGTTGGGCGACGAGACGCCGCCGGATTACCTGACCTCGGTCAAGGATGGCGGTTTCTACGGCTGGCCCTTCGCCTATTGGGGCGGGATCGTGGATGACCGCGTGCCACAGGACGCAGAGCTTGTCGCGCGCACGATTCAGCCGGATTATGCGCTTGGCGGCCACACCGCGTCGCTGGGTCTGTGCTGGATGCCGGAAGGTACGCTGCCGGGCTTTGGCGCGGGCATGGTGATCGGGCAGCATGGGTCGTGGAACCGATCGACCCTCAGCGGCTACAAGTTGATCTTCGTGCCGTTCGCGGACGGCAAGCCGTCGGGTCCGGCGCGCGACATCCTGTGGGGCTTCCTGTCGGAGGACGAGAAGCTGTCCTACGGACGGCCGGTCGGTGTGAAGGTCGGACCGGATGGCAAGTCGCTGCTGATGGCAGACGATGTGGGCAACGTGATCTGGCGCGTCACGGGCGCGTAGGCGACCTTCGACTGAGCCAGCGCCTAGGCGCCCATCGCCTTCGACAGTTCTTCGGCCGCATCGGCCACGACCACGCCGAGCGTCTTCACGTGCGCCGGGCCGATCCGATGCGAAGGTCCGCTGACGCTGATCCCCGCCACGGCCGCGCCGGTCATGTCGAAGACCGGGGCGGCGATGCAGCGCATACCGCGGGTCCGTTCCTCGTCGTCCACGGCGAAACCTCGATGGCGGGTGCGAGCCATGTCTTCGGCCAGCGCCTCGCGCGTGGTCAGCGTCTGATCCGTGAAACGCTGCAGCGGCGCGTGATCCATCAGCGCGGTCAGGGCATCGTCGCGACCGAAGGCCAGCAACGCCTTGCCGATGCCTGAGGCGTGGAGCGGCGAGCGGGTTCCGGGCGGAAAGAAGGCGCGGATCGTCTCATGCGTTTCGGCCTGGCTGACGAACATGACGGAATCGCCGTGCAGGATGCCCAGGTTCGCCGTTTCGCCGGTGGATTCCATGAGCTGGCGCAGAACGGGGCGCGCCCGCTCGACGATCCCGGACCGCCGCATGAAGGCAGAGCCGAGCCGGAAGGTCGCCGCGCCGATGAACCAGCCCTGCGTCACCGGGTCCGTCTCGGCGATGCCGCGAGCGGCCAGCGTGGTCAGGACGCGGTGGACGGTCGAGGGCGACTGGCCCATCCGCTCAGCGATCTCGGTGAGCGTCAGGCCGTTCGAGGCGGCGAGCAGGTCCAGCACGTCGAGCGCCCGGTCGAGCGCCTGGATCGTTCCGCTTCCCTCGGGCGTGCTGCGCGGACGCCCACGCTTTCGATTCGTCTCGGCCAAGGCTGCCTCCTTTGTCGGGTGCGGACCGTAGAGGCAAAATGCCCTTCGGCAAGTGGAAAAAGGCAAGCTTCTGTTTTGGCTCAGTTATCGAGCTAATTTCCGTCAAACGGAAAATATTTTCAGAAAAATTGCATGCGTTGCAGGCATTCGGTAGATTGTGCGCAATCCAAGGAGGACACCCCATGACCAGCCAGAATCCAGTCTTCATTCCCGGCCCGACGAACCTGCCCGAGGTTCTGCGCAAGGCCATCGACATGCCGACCATCGACCACCGCAGCCCGGTCTTCGGCGAGATCCTGAAGCCTGCGCTGGACGGTGTGAAAAAGGTGCTGAAGACGACCAAGGGTCAGGTTTTCCTGTTCCCCGCCACTGGCACCGCCGGGTGGGAGGTCGCGCTGTCGAACACGCTGTCTGCGGGCGACAAGGTCCTGGCCGCGCGCAACGGCATGTTCAGCCACCGCTGGATCGACATGTGCCAGCGTCACGGCCTGGACGTCACCATCGTCGAGACGCCATGGGGCGACGGTATTCCCGCCGATCGCTTCGCCGAGATCCTGAAGGGCGACACCGGTCACCAGATCAAGGCGGTTCTGGCGACGCACAACGAGACCGCGACCGGCGTCAAGTCCGACATCGCCGCGGTTCGCCGTGCGATGGACGATGCGGGACACCCCGCGTTGCTGTTCGTCGACGGCGTCAGCTCGATCGGGTCCATGGACTTCCGCATGGATGAATGGGGCGTCGATGTCGCGGTGACGGGCAGCCAGAAGGGCTTCATGCTGCCGCCGGGTCTGGCCATCACCGGCTTTTCGCCCAAGGCGATCGAGGCGATCGGTCAGGCGACCCTGCCGCGGACCTATTTCGACATCCGCGACATGATGGGCAGTTATTCCAAGAACAGCTTCCCCTACACGCCGCCGGTCGGCCTGATCAACGGCATCAAGGTCGCGTCCGACATGCTGCTGGCCGAGGGTCTGGAAAACGTCTTCGACCGCCATCACCGCATCGCGGAGGGCGTGCGTCAAGCCGTCTCCGCTTGGGGACTGAAGCTGTGCGCGACGAGCCCCAAGGTCTATTCGGACACGGTCAGCGCGATCTATGTGCCCGACGGTTTCGACGCCAATCAGGTCGTCGGTCATGCGCTGAAAACCTATGGCGTTGCGTTCGGCACCGGGTTGGGCGAAGTTGCGGGCAAGGCGTTCCGCATCGGCCATCTGGGTCAGCTCAGCGACGTGCTGGCCCTGTCCGGGATCGCCACCGCCGAGATGGTCATGGCCGATCTGGGCCTGCCGGTGAAACTGGGCTCGGGCGTCGCGGCGGCACAGGAACATTACCGCCAGACGGCCGTTGGGACGCAGCGGAAGGCTGCTTGAGAGCGTAGGATGAGAGACGACCACATGGACATCCCGACCTATGACGACATGCTGGCCGCGGAAGAGCGGATCAGGCCGCATATCCGGCGCACGCCGATCCGGACGTCGGATTATCTGAACGAACTGACCGGGGCGCAGCTGTTCTTCAAATGCGAGAACTTCCAGGAGCCGGGCGCCTTCAAGGTTCGTGGCGCCAGCAACGCAGTCTTCGGTCTGGATGAGGAGCAGGCCAAGCTGGGCGTGGCCACCCATTCCAGCGGCAACCACGCCTCGTGCCTGTCCTACGCAGCGATGAGGCGGGGCATTCCCTGCAACGTCGTGATGCCGCGCACCGCGCCGCAGGCGAAGAAGGACACCGTGCGTCGCTATGGCGGCAAGATCACGGAATGCGAACCTTCGACCTCGTCGCGCGAGGAAACCTTCGCCAAGGTTCAGGCAGAAACTGGCGGCGATTTCGTCCACCCCTATAACGACCCCCGCGTGATTGCGGGACAGGGGACCTGTTCCAAGGAGTTCATGGAACAGACCGACGGGCTGGATATGGTGGTGGCCCCGATTGGCGGCGGTGGCATGATCTCGGGGACCTGTCTGACGCTGTCGACGCTGGCGCCCGAAACGAAGGTGATTGCGGCCGAACCCGAACAGGCGGACGACGCCTATCGCAGCTTCAAGGCCGGGCACATCATCGCCGACGATGCTCCGAAGACGATCGCGGACGGGCTTCTGGTTCCGCTGAAGGATCTGACGTGGCACTTTGTCAAGAACCACGTCTCGGACATCTATACCGCGTCCGAAGAAGAAATCATCGACGCGATGAAGCTGAGCTGGAAGCATTTGCGCATGGTCATCGAACCCAGCTGCGCGGTGCCGTTGGCCATCATCCTGAAGAACAAGGACGCCTTCGCGGGCAAGCGCGTGGGTGTCGTCATCACCGGCGGCAATGTCGATCTCGACAAGCTGCCCTGGAACTGAGGAGGTATTCGATGAACGCCGAAACCAAATTCGAGAACATGGAAGTGGGCTTCGACGTGCCGGCCGTGCCGGGCATGGACGAAAGCGAAATCCAGACGCCCTGCCTGATCCTCGATCTCGACGCGCTGGAGCGCAACGTCAAGAAGATGGGTGACTACGCCAAGGAACACGGCATGCGTCACCGGAGCCACGGCAAGATGCACAAGTCCGTAGACGTGCAGAAGCTGCAGGAAAAGCTGGGCGGCGCCGTCGGCGTCTGCTGCCAGAAGGTTTCCGAAGCCGAAGTCTTCGTTCGCGGCGGCATCAAGGACGTGCTGGTTTCCAACCAGGTTCGCGATCCGAAGAAGATCGACCGTCTGGCGCAACTGCCCAAGCTTGGCAGCCGCATCATTGTCTGCGTCGATGACATCGACAACGTGGCCGATCTGTCGGCTGCCGCCGAAAAGCACGGCACCACGCTTGAGGTCTTCATCGAGATCGATTGCGGCGCCGGCCGCTGTGGCGTGACCAAGACAGAGGATGTCGTGGCGATCGCCAAGGCCGTCGATGCGGCACCGGGTCTGAAATTCACCGGCATCCAAGCCTATCAAGGCGCGATGCAGCACATCGACAAGTATGAAGATCGCAAGGCCAAGCTCGACACCGCGATCGCGATGGTCAAGGACGCGGTCGAGGCGCTGAAGGCCGAGGGGCTGGAGCCGGAACTGGTGTCCGGCGGCGGCACCGGCTCTTACTATTTCGAGAGCAATTCGGGCGTCTACAACGAGCTGCAGTGCGGCAGCTACGCGTTCATGGACGCGGATTACGGCCGCATCCTCGACGAGAACGGCAAGCGCATCGACAAGGGCGAATGGGAGAACGCGTTGTTCATCCTGACTTCGGTCATGTCCCACGCCAAGGCTGACAAGGCGATCGTCGATGCCGGCCTCAAGGCTCAGTCGGTCGATTCCGGACTGCCGTTCATCTATGGCCGCGACGATGTGAAATACATCAAGTGCAGCGACGAGCACGGCGTGGTCGAAGACCCGCAGGGCGTGTTGAAGGTCAACGACAAGCTGCGCCTGGTGCCGGGCCATTGCGACCCGACCTGCAACGTCCACGACTGGTACGTCGGCGTGCGCAACGGCAAGGTCGAAACCGTCTGGCCGGTCAGCGCGCGGGGCAAGGCCTACTGATGTGGGTCGTCCCTGAGAAGGAAATCGCCGGACTGATGACCGCCGAGGCCGCGTTCGACGCGGTGGAAAGCGTGTTCGCCGCGATGGCAGACGGGAAAGCCTACAACTTTCCCGTCGTCCGCGAGGCGATCGGCCATGAGGATGCATTGTACGGCTTCAAAGGCGGCTTTGACGGCGCTGCGCTGAACATGGGGCTGAAGGCGGGCGGCTATTGGCCGAACAACCAGAAACACGGGCTGATCAACCACCAGTCCACGGTGTTTCTGTTTGACCCTGATACCGGGCGCGTCTCGGCCGCGGTGGGTGGCAACCTGCTGACCGCGCTGCGGACGGCCGCTGCGTCCTCGGTCTCGATCAAGCATCTGGCACCGAAGGATGCCAAGGTGCTGGGCATGATCGGCGCGGGCCATCAGTCCGCTTTCCAGATGCGCGCGGCGTCCAAGGCCGGCAAGTTCGAGCGCGTCCTGGGCTGGAACCCCCATCCCGACATGCTGGGCCGGCTGGAAGAGACCGCGGCCGAGATCGGTCTGCCCTTCGAGGCGGTCGATCTGGACCGTCTGGGCAGCGAGGCGGACGTGATCATCTCGATCACCTCGGCCTTCGAGCCGCTGCTGAAGGACGGCCATGTCAAGGGGCCGACGCATATCGCCGCGATGGGCACCGACACCAAGGGCAAGCAGGAACTCGACCCTGCGCTTGTCGCCCGCGCGCGCCTGTTCACCGATGAGGTGGCGCAATCCACCAGCATCGGAGAGTTTCAGCATGCCGCTGGCCAAGGGCTGATCAAAGACGCGGACGTGACGCCAATTGGTAAGGTCATCACCGGCGCCCATGAGGGCCGGGGCGACGCTGAAGTGACGATCTTTGATGGCACTGGTGTCGGTCTGCAGGATCTGGCGGTCGCCGCGGCGGTGGTCGATCTGGCCCGGGATCAGGGCAAGGCCGTGGAAGTCGAGATCTGAAGGTGAAAGGGCGCGCGAGCCGCGCCCTTTTGCGTGAACAACGCGCGGCGCTGCCGCACCTGACGTCAAACCGGCGCGGGTGTGGCGGCACCGCGTGTTTGTGCTTGGCGGCAAAGCGATTTTCGACCGATCCTTAAGACAGCATTGCGCTGTACAGGGGATCGCGATGGAAGACCTTTCGGATAGAACCCTCTCATTGTCCGCAACCGCAGGTTCGGCGGCCATGCCGTCGATCTCGTTCAGGACGAAACGATCAGGGGAGGGATCGTGATGACCGACATGACAGCAGACAGGATCGCCGCGACGGGCACGCATCCGGTGGACGAACGGCTGCCCGGTGGAAAGCTGATCACATTGGGCTTCCAGCACGTGCTGGTGATGTATGCGGGCGCGATCGCCGTGCCGCTGATCGTCGGCCGCGCGCTGCAACTGTCACCCGAAGAGGTGGCGTTCCTGATCTCGGCCGACCTTTTCGTCTGCGGCATCGTTTCGATCATCCAGAGTTTCGGCGCAACGCAATGGTTCGGGATCAAGCTGCCGGTGATGATGGGCGTCACCTTCGCCTCCGTCGGACCGATGGTCGCCATTGCCCAGACGACGCCCGGCCATGAAGGCGCACGGGCGTTGTTCGGGGCGATCATCGCCGCCGGCCTGATCGGCATCCTGATTGCACCGGTCGTCAGCCGGATGCTGCGGTTCTTCCCGCCTGTCGTCACGGGAACGCTGATCCTGACCATCGGCATCAGCCTGATGCCCATCGGCATCAACTGGATTTTCGGTCTGCCGGTCGGCCCGACCGCGCCGCAGATTGTCGATCCCGCCGCCGCCGCCTGGCTGGAAGGCGCGCGGGCGGCCGGAGAGGTACCCGACAGTGTGACGCTGGCCCCGACGATGAACAATCCGCTTTACGCCTCGGGCAGCAACATTCTGATCGCGGTGCTGGTGCTGGGTACGATCCTTGCCGTGTCGCGCTTCGCGACCGGCTTCATGGCCAATATCGCCGTCCTGATCGGCATTGCGGTCGGCGGGATCGCGGCGGCCGTCCTGGGCCTGATGCATTTTGACAAGGTCGGCGAGGCGGGGTGGTTCGCGCTGATCAAGCCGTTGCATTTCGGCATGCCGACCTTCGATCCGATCATGATCGCCACGATGTTTCTGGTGATGCTGGTCACGATGATCGAGTCGACCGGCATGTTCCTGGCGCTGAGCGACATCTGCAAGAAGCCGCTGGACCAGAAGTCCTTGGCCGCGGGCCTGCGGGCCGATGGACTTGGCACCGCGATCGGCGGGCTGTTCAACACGTTCCCCTACACCTCGTTCTCGCAGAATGTCGGGCTGGTCGGCGTGACCGGGATTCGGTCGCGCTTTGTCTGCGTGGCGGGCGGGGCGATCATGATCGTGCTGGGCCTGATCCCGAAGATGGGCGCCCTGGTCGAAAGTCTGCCGACCACGGTTCTGGGCGGCGCCGGTCTGGTCATGTTCGGGATGGTCGCCGCGACCGGCGTGCGCATCCTCAGCCGCGTCGATTTCGCCGGTAATCGCCACAACCTGTTCATCGTCGCCATCTCGGTCGGGATGGGCATGATTCCGTTGGTCGCGCCGGACTTCAACCAGTGGATGCCGCATGCGATCCATCCGCTGATCCATTCCGGCATTCTGCTTGCAGCGATCAGCGCGGTCCTGCTGAACTGGTTCTACAACGGCGCGCCCGATCTGGATGAGGCCGCGATGCGCGAGGCTGGACACGCGTCCGATGCCCACTGATCGGCTGCTGATCCGAGGGGCCGATGTCGTCGTCACGATGGACGACGCGCGCTCCGAGATCGCCGGCGGTGACGTGCTGGTTCAGGATGGAAAGATCGTCGCGGTGGGCCAAGGCCTGCCGCGCGATGGCGCCGAGGTGGTCGAGGCGACCGGTTGCGTCGTGACGCCCGGGCTGGTGAACACCCATCACCACCTGTTCCAGACCCTGACCCGCGCGGTGCCGGCGGCGCAGGACGCCGCGCTCTTCGGCTGGTTGAAGACGCTGTATCCGATCTGGGCCCGGATGACGCCCGACGACATCCGCCTGTCGGCAGAGGTCGGGCTGGCGGAACTGGCTTTGTCGGGCTGCACCTGTTCGTCCGATCACCTCTACATGTTTCCGAACGGTGCGCGGCTGGACGACAGCATCGAGGCGGCGCGTGCCATCGGCATTCGCTTCACCGCGACGCGCGGAGCGATGTCGATCGGTGAAAGCAAGGGCGGCCTGCCGCCCGACCAGCTTGTCGAGGATGAGGCCGCGATCCTGCGTGACAGCGAGAGGGTCGTCGATGCCTTCCACGAACCGGACGAAGGCGCGATGATCCAGGTCGCGCTGGCGCCTTGTTCGCCCTTCTCGGTCAGTCGCGAATTGATGCGTGACGCAGCGATCCTCGCGCGGGAAAAGGGCGTGCGGCTGCATACCCATCTGGCCGAGAATGACGAGGATATCCGTTATTCGCTGGACAATTTCGGAATGCTGCCGGGCGATTACGCGGAAAGCCTGGGCTGGACTGGTGAAGATGTCTGGCACGCCCATTGCGTGAAGCTGTCCGGTGATGAAATCGACCTCTTTGCCCGGACCGGCACCGGGGTTGCGCATTGTCCCTGTTCGAATGCGCGGCTGGCCAGCGGCATCGCGCCCATCCGCCACATGCGCGACGCGGGCGTGCCCGTCGGTCTGGGTGTGGACGGTTCTGCCAGCAACGATTGCAGCCATCTGGGGCTGGAGGCGCGGCAGGCGATGCTGGTCGCACGATTGCGCGACGGCCCATCGGCGATGGGTGCGCGCGAGGCGCTGGAGATCGCGACCCGCGGCGGCGCCCGTGTGCTGGGGCGCAGCGACATCGGAGTGTTGGCGCCGGGAATGCAGGCCGATCTGGTTCTGTGGGACGTCAGCGATCTGCCGGCAGCCGGTCAATGGGACCCCGTCGCCGCGCTGATCTTCTGCGCGCCGATCCGGCCGCGCGCCGTCTATGTCCACGGCCGTGCGGTGGTCAGCGACCACAGGCTGTTGACTGCCGACCCGCGCGACCTGCAACGGCGCGCGCAAAAGGCCGTCGCACGGTTGGCGGGATGATCCGCCGCAGTGCTGCGGATTGTTCATGGATTCTTGAGACTGCCTTGCCCTCGTCCTGTCTGCGCCCGATCGTGACGATAGGCTATCAGGGACGCAGAAATCGAACGGGAGGAAGACGATGCCGGGTTATCTGACCACGCATGTTCTGGACACCGCGCGCGGCCAGCCGGCGCAGGGAATGGAAATCGCGCTGTATCGGCTGGACGGCGAGGCGCGCACGGAACTCGCGCGGATGCGCACGAATGCCGACGGACGCACCGACAGCCCGATCCTGCCCGAAGGCGATTTCGCGCAGGGCAACTATGAGCTGGTGTTCCATGCGGGCGACTGGATGGATGCGACCGGGGTGGCGGCGGAAAGTCCGCGCTTTCTGGATGTGATCCCGATCCGGTTCGGGATGTCGCAGGACGATCATTATCACGTTCCGCTGCTGATCTCGCCCTTCGGCTTTTCGACCTATCGGGGAAGCTGAGCCATGCTGCTGATACCTGATGCCACGATCATCTGGGAATGGCTGGCCTTCGCCGTCCGCTGGACCCATGTCATCACCGCGATCGCCTGGATCGGTTCCTCGTTCTACTTCATCGCGCTCGATCTGGGCCTGCAGAAGGCCGAGAACATGCCGAAGGGCGCGCATGGCGAGGAATGGCAGGTCCATGGTGGCGGCTTCTACCACATCCAGAAATACCTCGTCGCGCCCGAGCGGATGCCGGAACATCTGACGTGGTTCAAATGGGAAAGCTACGCCACCTGGCTGTCCGGCGCCGCGCTGTTGATGGTCGTCTATTGGGCGGGCGCCGGTCTTTACCTGATCGATCCGGCCAAGATGGACCTCGCCGTGTGGCAGGCCATCGTCATCTCGGCCGGTTCGCTTGCGCTCGGCTGGCTGATCTACGACACGCTCTGCAAATCCAAGCTGGGTGAGCGGCCTACGGTTCTGATGCTGCTTCTGTTCGTGGCGCTGGTGGTGATGGGATGGGGCTATGATCAGGTCTTCACCGGTCGTGCCGCACTGCTGCACCTTGGCGCCTTCACCGCGACGATCATGACCGCGAACGTGTTTCTGGTCATCATGCCGAACCAGCGCGTCGTGGTGGCCGACCTCAAGGCCGGACGCGCACCCGATCCGAAATACGGCAAGATCGCCAAGCTACGCTCGACCCACAACAACTACCTGACGCTGCCGGTCATCTTCCTGATGCTGTCGAACCATTATCCGCTGGCCTTCGCGAGCGAGTACAACTGGTTGATCGCGGCACTGGTGTTCCTGATGGGCGTGACCATCCGGCATTTCTTCAACACGATGCATTCGCGCAAGGGTCAGTTGTGGTGGACCTGGGCGGTGACGGCGATCCTGTTCATCGCGATCATGGCCCTGTCCTCGGCCGGCCTTCGGCAGGAGCCGCTGGAAGAGGCCGAGGCCCGCGCCATGACCCGCGCCGAACGCCAGTTCGCCGAAGCGCCAGGGTTCGAGCAGGTCACGCAATATGTTCAGGGCCGCTGCTCGATGTGCCACGCGCGGGAGCCTGGCTATGAAGGGATTTACCACGCGCCCAAAGGCGTGTTTCTGGAAACACCCGGAGACATCGCCCGCCACGCGCGCGAGGTCTATCTGCAGGCGGGTGTGACAGAGGCGATGCCGCCCGCGAATGTCAGCTACATGGAAGAGGCAGAGCGCGACGCCATCATCCGCTGGTTCCGCGCGGGCCGTGGGACCGAAGTGGCAGCGAACTGACGCCGCTTCGGCCGCTGATTTAGCAGCACCTCCCCTGACAATCCTGCGATCCGCCGGCCCATGAAACGGTCGGTGGATCGTTTGCGATTCGGTGTTATGCGGTAGCGACGTGAGCGCGGAAAAACTCGCTTCTTGCCGGATTGTGCAAAAATCTTTTCTGGAAGGTGCCTTGCGAAGATAATATCTAACGCTGCGTTTGTTAATTTAAATAGTTCTCATTTATTTATTTAGATGATAATACTGTCTCCATCTCGTTTTTCTTTCTAATATCATCGCGAAAGGAATAACAGCATGGCGACCAATGGAAACGACACCATCATCGGTAACTTTCTGCCGAACCTTATCAACGCGCTTGGCGGCAATGACCTTGTTTCAGCCCTGGGCGGCAACGATACCGTCAACGGCGGCGCGGGCAACGATCGGATCTTCGGCGGGTCCGGCAATGACAGTCTGATCGGCGGCGGTGGCAACGACAGCATCTTCGGCGGCACCGGAAACGACACCATCCGCAGCAGCGGCGCCGGGGTATACCGCGGCGAGTCCGGCAATGATTACATCTATGCCGGATTGGGTGTGAACGAAACGCTGGACGGCGGCACCGGCATCGATTGGCTGAACACGACGACGTTCAATGGCAATTACCGCGTCAATCTGGCCACCGGCCTTACAAACTTTGCCGGCGAAAGCTTCATCAATTTTGAAAACCTCGTGACCGGCGCGGGCAATGACACACTGACCGGAACGGCCGGGAACAACTATATCAGCGGCGGGGCCGGAAATGACGTCATCGACGGTGGTCTTGGCAACGACCGGCTTTACGGCGGCGCTGGCAATGACAGCCTCGTCGGTGGCGGCGGCAACGATACCGTCTATGGCGGCGCCGGAAACGATACGCTCCGCAGCAGCGGTACCGGAACCTATGATGCCGGCATCGGGAACGACTATGTGTATGCCGGGCTTGGCCTTCCGGAAGTCCTGCGGGGCGGCGCCGGCATCGACTGGCTGAACACCACCACGTTCAACGGCAATTACAGTGTCAATCTGACAACCGGAGCCACCAACTTTGCCGGCGAAAGCTTCACCGGTTTCGAAAGCCTGATCACGGGCAGCGGCAATGACACGCTGACAGGGACCGCGGATGCCAACTATATCAGTGGCGGCGCTGGCAATGACGTCATCGACGGCGGACTGGGCAACGATACGCTTGTCGGGGGCGCGGGCAACGACAGCCTGACGGGCGGCGGCGGAACCGAGTTGGTCTTCGGCGGGACCGGGAACGACACGCTCCGCAGCAGCGGGGCGGGCACCTATCGCGGCGATTCCGGCAACGACTATGTGTATGCCGGACTTGGCGTGAACGAGACGCTGGACGGCGGCACCGGCACCGATTGGCTGAACACGACGACCTTCAACGGTGCCTATCGCGTCGACATGACGAGCGGAATCACGAACTTCGCGGGCGAAAGCTTCGTCAACTTCGAGAATCTGCTCAGCGGCTCGGGCAATGACACGCTTTACGGCACCAACGGCGCCAACACGATCTATGCCGGGTCGGGCAACGATTATATCGACGGCCGCGATGGCGACGATTGGATCTTCGGTCAGGACGGCGCCGACAGGCTCTACGGCTCGGGCGGCAACGACAACGTCTATGGCGGCAACGACAATGACTCCGTGTCTGGTGGTTCGGGCAACGATCGGGTCTTCGGCGATGCAGGGAATGACACCCTCCGGGGCAGTACCGGCAACGACAGCGTTTATGGCGGCGACGGCAATGACGCCCTTTACGGTGATTCCGGCAACGACATCCTGTTCGGCAACCTGGGCACCGATACGCTGACCGGCGGCAGCGGCGAGGATGTTTTCAAGTTCAACTTCGTGGCGGATTCCCCGTTCGGAATCCCCGCCAATTACGATGTGATCACCGACTTCCAGGGCGCGGGGATCAACTTCATCTTCGTTGACGAGGATCGGATCGACCTGTCGTCCGTGGACACTGGCGTCCTGTCATTCGGCACCGGCCCTGCGGCGCACGCGGTCTGGCTGGAAAATGTCGGAACCGAGACTTGGGTCCGGGTCAGCAACGACAACGATGTCGGGATCGAGATGACCATCAAGATCCAGGATGGCGCGACCGTGGCAGGCGATTACTGGGCGGGCGACTTCATCCTCTGATCGTGTCGCAGGCAAGAGCGGGCGCAGCCGGTGACGGCTGCGTCTTCCATTCAAAAGGACTGTTTTAGCTTCCTCGCCGCGAAATCCGCAAACAGGCGCACCTTCGGGTCCTGCAATCGGCGATGCGGCGTCAGGCTGCCGAACTGCGCGGCGACGGGCCGGGTGTCTGGCAGGACCTCGACCAGCCGCCCCGCCGTGATATGGTCCGCGACCTCATAGCTCGGCCTGTTCGCGATCCCGTGGCCAGCCAGCGCCCAATCCGTCAGCACATCACCGTCATCCGCATCGAAACGCCCGGCCACGGTCATCTTGCGCGGGCCGTCCGGTGTTTCCAGTGTCCAGAAATATTCGGTGCTGCGCGGAAACCGCAGCAGTAGGCATTCGTGCTGGATCAGGTCGTCAGGCTCGGCTGGCGTGCCGGCCCGCTTCAGATAATCCGGCGCGGCGACCAGAAGCCGCGGACAATCCGCGATCTTGCGCCATTTGAGCGCGGAATCCGCCGGTTCGCCCAGGAAGTAGGCAAGGTCGATCCCGTCTTCGACGATGTTGACGGACCGGTCCGACAGGCGCAGCCGGATCTCGATCCCCTCATGTTCGTTGCAGAACGCGGGGATCAGGGGCGCGATCAGCCGTCGGCCTAGCCCCAGCGGAGCAGTCAGGCGCAATACGCCACGCGGTGCGCCGGAATAGCTGCCCACCACGGCCTCGGCCTCGTCCAGCGTCTCGATCACCCGCCGAGCCTGATCGTAGAAGGCCCGCCCGATCTCTGTCGTGGTCAGTCGACGCGTGGTCCGGTTCAACAACCTGACGCCGAAACGGTTTTCAAGATCCTTGATCCGGTTCGAGGCGACAGCAGGCGACAGGCGCATATCCCGACCCCCGGCCGTGATCGAGCCCAGTTCGACCACCCTTACGAACACCCGCAGGCTTTCAAGATAGGACATGCGGCCCCCGTCGCTTTCAATGGATCGTGTAAAGTCTTCTACGTCGGACCCGATTTCGCAACGGAATTCTGTGCCGTAAGGTTGGGAATGGGCCAGCCATGTGCCAGCAGGATGCGAGGACGAGATGGGCGAATTGCGCTTTCTACTGAATGACCGAGAGATCGCGCTTGATGCGGTCGGTCCCGCCGACACGCTGCTGGACTTCCTTCGGATCGACCAGCGCCTGACCGGAACGAAGGAAGGCTGCGCCGAAGGTGACTGCGGCGCCTGCACCGTGATGGTCGGCCGACTGACCGATGACGGTCTGCTTTATGAACCCATCAACGCCTGCATCCGCTTCCTTGCGGCCTGCCACGGCTGCCACATCGTCACGATCGAGCATCTGCGCGGTCGCGATGGCGCGTTGCATCCGGTTCAGAAAGCGATGGTGGAACATCACGGCAGCCAATGCGGCTTTTGTACGCCGGGCTTCGTCATGTCGCTTTACGCGCTGTGGATGCACGAGCCGAACCCAGACATGGCGGAAGTCGAGACGGCCCTGCAGGGCAATCTGTGCCGCTGCACAGGCTATGAGCCGATCGTGAAGGCAGCCTTCGCCGCCAGTCAGGCGGGCGGCCAGGCGATGGATGCGCTGGCGGTCGAACGCGAAACGGTGACCTCGCGCCTGCGGGACATGGTCGGCAGTCGGGTCGATGTCAGCCGCGATGGTCAGCGGGCGATCATTCCCGCGGGTGTGGACGATCTGGCGGCCCTCCTGGTCGAGCATCCCAAGGCCACGGTGGTCGCCGGCGCGACCGATGTCGGCCTGTGGGTCACCAAGTTTTTGCGCCCGATCAGCCCGGCGATCTTCATCGGACACCTGATGAAGAATATCGAGGAAAGCACGGACGAGATCCGCATCGGCGCGGGCGTGACCTATACCGAACTGGCCGATCTGCTGGAGCGGGAATACCCCGGCACCGACGATTACTGGCTGCGCATCGGCGGCTGGCAGATCCGCAACGCGGGCACGATCGGTGGCAATATCGCCAACGCTTCGCCCATCGGTGAGACGCCGCCGCTGCTGATTGCCATCGGCGCGCGGATCGTGCTGCGTCGGGGCGATGCGCGGCGCGAGCTGAAGCTGGAAGATTACTTCCTCGAATACGGCAAGCAGGACCGCCAGCCAGGCGAGTTCGTCGAGACGATCATCCTGCCGCGGCGGGGCGCGGATCGCGTGGTCGCCTACAAGATCTCCAAGCGCCGCGACAGCGACATCTCGGCCGTGGCCGCGGGCTTCCGGCTGCGGATCGAGGGTGACCGCATCGCCAGTGCCCGTGTGGCCTTCGGCGGCATGGCCGGCATTCCAAAACGCGCGGCGAAGGCCGAGGGGGCGCTGGAAGGCCAGCCCTTCACCGAAGAGACCTTCGAGGCAGCGGCTCAGGCGGTCGCGGATGATTTTACGCCGATGACCGACATGCGCGCGTCCAAGGAATATCGGGCCATGATCGCCGGCAATTTCTTCCGGCGACTATGGCTGGAACTGGCGGAGGGTGAGGGCGAGGTGCGTCTTCCCCGCCGCGTGGAGGCAGCAGAATGAAGGACGACATCAAGATCAGCGGATTGGCGCATCAGGACACGATCCACGACAGCGCGATCAAGCATGTCACAGGCCGGGCCGACTATACCGACGATCTGGCCGAGCCGCATGGGTTGCTGCACGCCTATCTGGGCCTGTCGAAATGCGCGCATGGCCGCATCGCCTCGATGGACCTCGATGCGGTCCGCACCGCGCCGGGCGTGATCGGCGTGCTGATAGCAAGTGATCTGCCGGGCGTGAACGACGTTTCGCCCGCTGGCCACAAGGACGACCCGGTCTTCGCCGAGGGCGAGGTGAAGTTCTGGGGCCAGCCGATCTTCGCGGTCATCGCCGAGACCCGCGACCAGGCGCGCCGCGCGGCGGCCAAGGCCGAGATCGACTACGAGGCGCTGCCCCATGCGCTGGACCCGATCGCGGCGAAGGACGCTGGCATGGGCTATGTCACCGATCCACTGACCTTGCGTCGCGGCGATGCGGCCAAGGGGCTGGCCGCGTCCCCGCACCGACTCAAGGGGCGCATGGGGATTGGCGGGCAGGATCACTTCTACCTGGAAGGCCAGATCGCGATGGCTGTCCCGGGCGAGGACGAGGATGTCGTCATCAACGTTTCCACCCAGCACCCGTCCGAGGTGCAGCACATGGTCGCCCATGTGCTGGGCGTGCCGAGTGCGTCGGTGGTCGTGAACGTGCGCCGGATGGGCGGCGGGTTCGGCGGCAAGGAAACGCAGATGAACCTCTTCGCCTGCGTCGCGGCCGTCGCGGCAAAGCGCTGGAACCGCGCGGTGAAGATCCGCCCCGACCGCGACGACGATATGTCCGCAACCGGCAAACGCCACGATTTCGTCGTGGATTACGAGGTCGGATACGGCGACGACGGCAAGATCCTCGCCGTTGATGGCGATTGGTATGCCCGCTGCGGCTTTTCGGCGGACCTCAGCGGCCCGGTCACCGACCGCGCGTTGTTCCATGCCGACAACGCCTATTATTACCCCGACGTCCGCGTCAGCAGCCATCCGATGCGCACGAACACCGTGTCGAACACCGCATTCCGTGGCTTCGGCGGGCCGCAGGGCGTGATCGTCGCCGAGCGGATGATCGAAGAGATCGCCTATGCGCTTGGTCGGGATCCGTTGGAGATCCGCAGGGCAAACCTCTACGAAAACGGCCAGCTGACCCCGTATCACCAGGAGGTCAAGGATCAGATCCTGCCGCGCATCTTCGATGAGCTGGAGGCCAGCAGCGACTACGCCGCGCGCCGTCAGGCAGTGCTGGACTGGAACGCGAAGGGCGGCGTGATCCGCAAGGGTATCGCGCTCACGCCGGTCAAGTTCGGGATCAGCTTCACCGCCACGCATTTCAACCAGGCGGGCGCGTTGCTGCATGTCTATTCGGACGGATCGATCCAGTTGAACCACGGCGGGACCGAAATGGGGCAGGGCCTGAATACCAAGGTCGCGCAGGTGGTGGCCGAGGCGTTTCAGTGCGACCTGTCGCGCATCAAGATCACCCGCACGACGACGGAAAAGGTGCCGAACACCTCGGCTACCGCGGCGTCTTCGGGGTCGGACCTGAACGGCATGGCGGCTTTGGACGCGGCCGAGCAGATCAAGGCGCGGCTGGTCGAGTTCGTCGCCGAACGCTGGCAGGCGCCGCGCGACGAGATCAGCTTCGTGCCCGGCCATATCCGCGCCGGCGGCCGCGACATTCCCTGGACCGAGGTGATCGGCGCAGCCTATGCCGCCCGCATCCACCTGTCAGCGGCGGGCTTTTACAAGACGCCGGATATCCATTGGGACCGCGCGACCGGGCGGGGGCGGCCGTTCTACTACTTCGCCTATGGCGCGGCTGTGGCCGAGGTGTCGGTCGACACGCTCAGCGGTGAATACATCATCGACCGTGCCGATGTGCTGCATGATGTGGGTCGCTCGTTGAACCCGGCCATCGACAAGGGACAGGTCGAGGGCGCCTTCGTGCAGGGCACCGGCTGGCTGACCACAGAGGAATTGTGGTGGAACGAGAAGGGCGAGCTGAAGACGCACGCACCGTCCACCTACAAGATTCCGCTCGCATCCGACCGGCCGCGCATCTTCAACGTCAAGCTGGCGGACTGGTCCGAAAACGCGGAGCGGACCATCAAGCGGTCCAAGGCCGTGGGCGAGCCGCCGTTCATGCTTGGAATCTCGGTCTTCGAGGCGATCAACATGGCGGTCGCTTCGATGGCGGATTATCGAGAGCCGGCCCGGATCGACGCGCCCGCGACGCCCGAGCGCGTGCTGATGGCGGTGGAGCGGCTGAAACGATGATCCGCGTTCGGGTCATATCGGCCCGCGGGTCCACCCCGCGCGAGGCTGGGGCCGAGATGATGGTCGGCGCGGGTCACGTGACCGGAACGATCGGGGGCGGGCAGCTGGAATACATGGCCATCGACCGGGCGCGACAGATGCTGGCCTCGGGCGAGGCAAAAGCGCAGATGGATGTGCCTTTGGGTCCAGAAAACGGGCAGTGCTGTGGCGGGCGTGTCCTGTTGCAGCTTGACCGAGAAGCCGCGACCCCGGTGGCCCACCCGGACCTGCTGATTTTCGGGGCCGGTCATGTCGGTCGCGCGCTGGCGCAGATCGCGCAGCCGCTGCCGGTGAACACGATGCTGATCGACCAGCGCGCCGAAGAGCTTGCGCTTGCTGTGCCGGGTATCACGACACGCCTGACACCGCTGCCCGAGGCCCAAATCAGGGCCGCGCGACCCGGAAGCGCCATCGTCATCCTGACCCACGATCACGCGCTGGACTTTCTGCTGGCGGCGGAAGCGCTGGCGAGGCCTGATCTGTCCTATGTCGGCATGATCGGCAGTGCCACGAAACGCGCGCAATTCACTCGCTTCGCGGCCTCGCACGGGATCGACCCCGCGCGCCTGATCTGCCCGATCGGCGCGAACGCGACTGGCGACAAACGCCCCGCCATCATCGCCGCGTTCACCGCGACCGAGGTGATCGGCGCCCTGATTTCCCAAGAACAGAAACACCCATGCGACAGCTGATCCGGGGCCGCGTCCTCGACTTCCACGCCGACCCGACCGAAACCGAGGATAGCCACCGCTTTTTCGAAGACGGGGCGATCCTGATCGAGGACGGCATCATTCGCGCCGTCGGCGACTACACCGCGCTGCGCGAGGACGGTCTGGCCGAGATCGACCACCGCCCGAACCTAATCCTGCCGGGCTTCATCGACCCGCATATCCATTTTCCGCAGGTGCAGGTCATTGCCAGCTGGGGCGCGCAGCTTCTTGACTGGTTGAACCACTATACCTTCCCGGCGGAAGCCGAATACGGCGATCCCGCCCATGCCCAAGCGATGGCGGGCCGGTTCCTGGACTTGCTGACGGCGCATGGCACGACCAGCGCTGTCGCCTTCTGCTCGGTCCACGCCGAAAGCGCCGAAGCCCTGTTCTCGGCTGCCGAGGCGAAGGGTATGGCGATGATCGCGGGCAAGGTCATGATGGACCGCAATGCCCGTGACGATCTGCACGATACGGCGCAAAGCGGCTACGATGACAGCAAGGCGCTGATCGAACGCTGGCATGGGCGCGGGCGTCAGCGATACGCGATCAGCCCCCGGTTCGCGATCACCTCGACGCCCGAGCAGCTTTCGGCGGCCGGAACATTGGCTGCGGAACATTCGGACTGCCTGATCCAGACCCACATGAGCGAGAATTGCGATGAGATCGCTTACACGCTAAGCCTTTATCCAGAGGCGCGGGACTATCTCGACATCTACGACACGCACGGCCTGCTGAGCTCTCGCACGCTGCTGGGCCACTCGATCCACCTTGAGCCGCGCGAGATTGCGCGCATGGCCGAGACCGGAAGCCGTGCCGTGTTCTGCCCGACGTCGAACCTGTTTCTGGGCTCGGGCCTGTTCGACGCGGCCGGCCTGCGGGCGGCGGGAATTACTGCGGGTATCGCGACCGATGTCGGTGGGGGGACCAGCTATTCGATGCTGCAGACGCTGAACGAGGGCTACAAGATTCTGCAATTGCTCGGGCAGAAGCTGACCCCGCTGGCGGCCTTCCACTGGGCAACGCGCGGCAATGCGATCACTTTGGGGATGGAGGATCGCATCGGTACGCTTGCCCCCGGCAGCGATGCCGATCTTGTGGTGCTGGATGCGCGTGCGACACCCGCGATGGCACTGCGGATGGAACGCGCCGAAACGCTGGCCGAGGAATTGTTCATCCTGCAGATCATGGGTGACGACCGCGCCGTTGCGCAGACCTATGTGGCGGGAAAGCCGATGAAACCGACGGCGGTCTGACCGGCGCTTGGCGTAGGGTGCCGTTTCCATTATCGCTCGCAGGAACAACCTGTGAGGGAGCCGTTGTTCTATCCGCTCGCCAGCTCGACCTGGGATGCCGCCGAGGAAGCGGCTCTGCAGGGCGTGATCCGGTCGGGCCGGTTCACGATGGGTCCGAAGGTTCGCGCGTTCGAAGAGGCGTTCGCCGCCCATGTCGGCGCGGATCACGCGATCATGACGTCGTCAGGCTCGGCCGCGAACCTGCTCGCGCTGGCCGGCGCGATGTATCACCCCGATTTCCGCTGGCAGAAGGGCGACGAGATCATCGTGCCCGCGGTCAGCTGGTCCACGACATATTTCCCGGTCAGCCAGTTGGGGTTGCGGCTGCGCTTCGTCGACGTTGACGGGGCGACGCTGAACATCGACCCGGACCTCGCGGCGCAGGCAATCACGCGCCGCACCCGTGCTGTCCTTGCGGTGAACCTGCTCGGGAATCCGGCCGCGCTGAGCAGGCTGAAGGCGGTCTGCGATCAGGCGGGGATCCTGCTGCTGGAGGACAATTGTGAATCCCTCGGCGCGACGCTGAACGGTCAGCAGGCCGGGACGTTCGGGCTGTTCGGGACCTACAGCAGCTTCTTTTCGCACCATATCTGCACCATGGAAGGCGGGATGGTGGTGACGAATGACCGCCGCCTTGCCGATACGATGCTAAGCCTGCGCGCGCATGGCTGGACCCGCGATCTGCCGGCCGACACGCATCTGCCGGTCGATCCTGATCCGTTCGTGGCCCAGTTTCGCTTCGTCCTGCCGGGCTACAATCTGCGCCCGCTGGAGATGGAGGGCGCGTTGGGTCTGCCGCAGCTTGAAAAGCTGCCTGACCTGATTTCCGCGCGGAGGGCCAACGGCGCGATCTTCCAGCGCGATTTCGGCGGACTTGATGACCTCGACATCCAGCACGAGACCGGCGAATCCTCGTGGTTCGGTTTTGCGATGGTGCTGAAGGGGCGACTGGCCGGGCGTCGTCGCGAGCTGGTCGCGGCCTTGGCCGAGGCAGAGATCGAGTGCCGGCCGATCGTTGCGGGCAATTTCCTGAACAACCCAGTGATTGCGCATCTGGATCACGACGTGGCGTCCGGTATGGCGGCCGCAGATCGGATCGACGCCGAGGGGCTGTTCACCGGCAATCATCACTTTGACATCGCCCCGCAGCTCGCGCGCCTGCGCGAGGTGGTGCAGACGGTCGCGGACCGTTACTGAAGAGCATGGCGAAAACGGCGCTCATCACTGGGGTCACGGGTCAGGACGGCAGCTATCTTGCCGAATTCCTGCTGGCCAAGGGATATGATGTTCACGGCATCAAGCGTCGGTCGTCCAGCTTCAACACCGCGCGCGTTGATCACCTGCAGATCGCTCCTCATTCAGGCAGCCGCTTTCACCTGCATTTCGGCGACATGACCGACGCGGGCGGGCTGATGCGCCAAATCGCGGAGATTCGACCTGACGAAATCTACAATCTGGCCGCGCAGTCCCATGTCCGGGTCAGTTTCGACATGCCCGAATACACCGCGGACGTGGACGGGATGGGCACGCTGCGGCTGCTGGAGGCGATCCGGCTGCTGGGGCTGGCGGATTCCACGCGCTTCTATCAGGCGTCGTCCTCGGAACTGTATGGCGGGCTTCAGGATGGCCCGCTGACCGAAGAGAGCCCGTTTCAGCCGCGCTCGCCCTATGCGGCGGCGAAGCTGTTCGGCTACTGGACCGTGGTGAACTACCGCGAGGCCTATGGCATTCACGCTAGCAACGGCATCCTGTTCAATCACGAAAGTCCGCGTCGGGGCGAGACCTTCGTCACCCGCAAGGTGACAAGGGCGGCAGCGGCCATCAGTCTTGGATTGCAGGAGAAACTGTATCTCGGCAATCTCGATGCCCGTCGGGACTGGGGCCATGCGCGCGACTACGTCGAAGGAATGTGGCTGATGCTGCAGCAGGACCACCCCGGAGATTACGTCCTGGCCACCGGCGAGACACATTCGGTGCGCGACCTGTGCAGCCGCGCCTTTGCCGAGACCGGGGTGACGCTGGAATGGCGGGGCGAGGGGGCTGAAGAACGTGGTGTCGATGCGGAAAGCGGGCGCGAGCTTGTCTCGCTCGACCCGGTCTATCTGCGTCCGACAGAGGTGCCTGTCCTGATGGGCGACCCGTCGCGCGCCCGCGCGGCGCTCGGGTGGCGTCACCGCACCGATTTTGCGGGTCTGGTGGCCGAAATGGTCGCCGAAGACCTGCGCCTGTTGCAGAACGAGGCGCTTGCGCGCCGCGCTTACGGAGTCGTCTGAATGAGCGAAAAGATCACCCCCGTGCTGATGGCAGGCGGCTCGGGCACCAGGCTGTGGCCGGTGTCCCGCAAGAGCTTTCCGAAGCAGTTCGCGCACCTGACCGGCGACGAGACGTTGTTTCAGGCCTCTGCCCGCCGCTTGTCGGGCGCGGACTTCGCGGCACCGATCGTGATGACGAACGCCGATTTTCGTTTCATCGTGGCCGAACAGCTTGATCAGATCGGCCAGGAACCGGGGGCGATCGTGATCGAGCCGTCCGGCCGCAACACTGCGCCCGCGATCCTTGCTGCCGCGCTGATGGTGGTGCAGGACGATCCCGACCGGCTGCTGCTGGTCGCCCCGTCTGATCATGTCATTCCCGATGCGCAGGCGTTTCGCGCCGCGGTCAAGGCAGGGTCGGGGCCGGCGCGGGCAGGCAAGATCGTGACCTTCGGCATCACGCCCGACCGGCCAGAGACCGGCTATGGCTATCTGGAACTGGACGGCGATGCGGGGACAGGGGCTGTGCGCCCGCTGAAGCGCTTTGTCGAAAAGCCCGATGCCGGGCGCGCTGCCGAAATGCTGGAAGCCGGCGATTTCCTGTGGAACGCGGGGATATTTCTGTTCTCGGCCGCGACGATGATCGCGGCCTTCCGCGACCATGCGCCCCAATATCTTGATGGCGTCGAAGCGGCGTTGGCCGAGGCGAAGACCGATCTCGGGTTCCTGCGGCTCTCGCCCCAGCCGTGGAACGCCTTGCCCGACGAATCCATCGACTATGCGGTGATGGAAAAGGCCGACAATCTTGCGGTCGTGCGCTTTGACGGGCGCTGGTCCGATCTGGGCGGGTGGGACGCGGTCTGGCGTGAGGCGCAGGCCGACCGTCCGGCAGAAAGAGGCGTCGTCACCGATGTCCATTCGACCGCGATCGATTGCGACAACGTGCTGATCCGATCCGAACAGGACGACATGCAGATCGTCGGCATCGGCCTGCGCGACGTGATGGTTGTGGCCACAAACGACGCCGTCCTGGTTGCCGACATGAACCGCGCGCAGGATGTGCGGCAGGCCGTCACCGCGCTGAAGGGCCGTGGCGCCAAGCAGGCCGAAGCATTCCGTCGCGACCACCGTCCCTGGGGCTGGTTCGAGACGCTGGCGTTGGCCGACCGCTTTCAGGTCAAGCGCATCGTGGTCAAGCCCGGTGCGGCGCTGTCGCTGCAAAGCCATCACCACCGGGCAGAGCACTGGGTGGTGGTCAGCGGCACCGCGCGCGTTACCGTGAACGACAGCGTGACGCTGGTCACGGAAAACCAGTCGATCTACGTGCCTCTGGGCGCCGTCCACCGCATGGAGAATCCGGGCAAGGTGCCGATGGTGCTGATCGAGGTGCAGACCGGCAGCTATCTGGGCGAGGATGACATTATTCGCTACGAAGACGTCTACGCGAGGGATTGATGCGGGTTCTGCTGACCGGCGGCACCGGGCTTCTGGGTCGCGCGATCATCCGACAGGCCGCCCGCGAGGCTCCGGGGGTGGAGTTGCTGGCCCCGCCGCGTGCGGATCTCGACCTGCTGGATCGTGCGGCGCTGCGGGCCTGGTTTAACGCGAATAGGGTCGACGCGGTGATCCATTCCGCCGCACGGGTGGGCGGCATCCAGGCCAATCTGGACGATCCGGAGGGGTTCCTGATCGACAACTTGCGCCTTGATGACGCGTTGATGAGCGCCGCCGATGCGGCGGGTGTTGGTCGTCTGATCTATATCGGGTCGAGTTGCATGTATCCGCGCGACCACCGCCAGCCGCTGGTGGAAGAGGATCTGTTGGCCGGGCCGCTCGAACCCTCGAACGAGGGCTATGCGCTGGCCAAGATCGTCGGCGCCAAACGGTGCGCCGCGATCTCGGCAGCGAAAGGCCGTGCGTGGCGGACGATCATTCCCTGCAACCTGTTTGGCGTCGACGACCATTTCGGCTCGCACGGCGCGCATCTGGTGGCGGCTGCGATCGCCAAGATCGTGGAGGCGCGCGACAACGGCGCAGGCAGCGTCACGATCTGGGGCGACGGGCACGCGCGGCGCGAGTTTCTGGAGGCCGATCATCTGGCCCGATTCCTGCTGCGCATCCTGCCCGACCTGTCCACGCTGCCCGACTGTCTCAACGTCGGCGCGGGCCGGGATCATGCGGTGAACGATTACTACCGCATGATCGCCGATGTCGCGGGCTACGACGGCGCCTTCACGCACGATCTGTCCCGCCCGGCAGGAATGAGCGCGAAGCTGATCTCTTCTGATCGCGCCGCGATGTTCGGCTATCGACCCCCCGAGGATCTGACCGCCGCGCTGAGCCGAGCGGTCGCGGCCTGCGAGCGGGGGCGTGTGAACTGATGGCAGAGTGCCTCGTTCTTGGTGCGGGAATGGTCGGCGTCTCGACCGCCCTGTCGCTGCAGGCGCGAGGCCACGCGGTGACCCTGATCGACCGGACCGAGCCTGGTCGCGAGACCAGCTATGGCAATGCCGGTATCATCCAGTCCGAGGCGGTCGAGCCCTACGCGATGCCGTTGGGGCTGGCCGACCTGATCGGGATCGCGATGGGTCGCCACCCCGAAGTGCGATATTCCGCGCGCGGGCTGACGGGGTCCGCGCGTGCGTTGATGCTGTATGCCTGGAATTCGCGGCGGGGTCCGCATGGCCGCGCAAGCCGCGTCTATGCGGGATTGATCGCCGGCGCGGCGCGCGCGCATGACGCACTGATCGGCGCGTCCGGGGCCGAGGATCTGGTGCGCCGCAGCGGCTGGCTGGAACTTTATCGGAGCGACGCGACGCTCGAGGCTGGGGCGGCGCAGGCGGAACGGCTGCGGAAAACCTACGGCGTCTGGTCCAAGGTATTGGATAGCAACGACCTCGCCGCGCTGGAGCCTGCCCTGCGCGAGCGGCTGGCTGGGGCGGTGATGTGGCCGGACAGTTGGTCCTGCATCGATCCGGGCGGTCTGGTTTCCGCCTATGCCGCCCTTTTCGTGGACCGGGGTGGGCAGATCACAATAGCAGATGCGTCGGACATTCGAAAGGAGGGTGCGGGCTGGCGTGCGGGCAACCATGGTGGACAGCATGTCGTCGTCGCGATGGGGCCATGGTCGCCGACGATCCTGCGCCGGTTCGGGCTGCGCGTGCCGATGGTGCTGAAGCGCGGCTACCATCGTCATTACGAGATCCCGAACCCGCCGCTGCGGCCCATGTTCGATACCGGCAATGCCGTCGTCATGTCACCGATGCGCCAAGGATTGCGCATTGCGACAGCCGCAGATCTGCGTCCGGTGCCGCACCCAGCACCCCCGCAATTGGCGCGGGGCGAGGCGGCGGCACGGGCGCTGTTCGATTTGGGCGCGCCGATCGAGCATACGCCGTGGACGGGGCAGCGACCCTGCATGCCCGACATGCTGCCGGTGATCGGAGCGGTGCCGGGCCAACCGGGATTGTGGGCAAATTTCGGTCACGGGCATCAGGGCTTCACGCTGGGCCCCGTGACGGGCGAGATGCTGGCCGAGCAGATCGACGGCGCAACGGGTTCCGAAGCGCTGTCGCCGGCGCGGTTCGCCTAGGCTGTTTCGGCCTCCTCCTCGGGTGCCTCGTCTTCGAGGATATCTTCGACATAGAGGCGATTGACCAGCACCATGACCACGATCAGAAGCGGCGTGGCAAGAATAATCCCCGGCAGTCCGAACAGCGCGCCGAACCCCACTACGCCCAGCACGGTCAGCACTGGAGGCAGGTTGGTGGCGCGCTTTTGGATCATGGGCAGCAGGATGTTGCCTTCGATCTGCTGGATCACGGTAAACAGGATCGCCACGTATATGGCCATCTGCGGCCCCTGGGTCAGCGCGAACAGCACCGCAGGCACGCCCGACAGAAACGGTCCAATCAGGGGGATGATGTTGGTCAGCCCCGCGATCAGCCCCAGAACCAGCGCAAGGGGGACGCCCAGCAGCCACAGGCCGACGCCGCTGAGGATGCCGACGAACAGCATGTCGATCGACTGGCCGGCCATCCACTTGGCCAGCTTGCTGCCGATCTCTGCCACGATTTCGCGGGCCCGGTCACGATTGCCCATCGGCACAAGCTTCAGCCCGCCTTCGCGATAGGAGGCGGGGTCCATGGCCAGGAAGATCGCCATGGTCAGGATCAGGATCAAGTTGGCGGCCATGCCCGTGATCGTGGTGAACGTGCCGCGCACGACGCCCACGACGTTGCCCAGCATGCCGCCCGTCGCGCCGCCCTGTTCGCCGCTGGACCTGACCTGTTCGCGCACGAGCTGGCCCAGGTTGGTCTCTTCGAGCCAGCTGGTGACCCGGGTCCAAGCCTGCGGGATGCCCGCGATCAGCTGATTGAACTGGCGCGAGACGTCCTGGCCGATCCACATCACCAACGCGGTCAGGACCAGCACCGCAAGCCCGAAGACGACAAGCACGCCGATCCGGGGTGACAGACGCGAGCGGCGTGCGATCCAGTGTGCCCCGGCCCGCAACGCAACCGCGACCAGCACCGCGCCGAAGAACATCAGCAGCAGTGTTTTCAGCCGCCATGCCGCAAGGATCAGGATCGCGATGGCGAAGACGCTGAGGATCGTCGCCAGCGGCACCGGACCGCGCGATGTCCCCGGAACGGCCGGCGTGGGTGCAGGCTGGCTGTGCGGATCGGATCTGTCAGGCATGGGTCAGGCGGCGTCTTTCGAGGCAGGAGGCGTCGGGGACCACCAAACACGTCCGGGCCTTCGGGGCAATGCCGGGGGTTCGCTGCGGCTTGCCGCCGGGTCCCAAGTGCTGCGGCTTGCCGCCGCTGGGGCTTCCTGCTAACCGGGCGCGGATTTCGAGATGACGCGGCACGGCCGCACCAGACACAGGAGCCGACATGGCCATCGAACGTACGCTTTCCATCATCAAGCCCGACGCGACCCGCCGCAATCTGACCGGCAAGATCAACCAGAAGTTCGAGGATGCGGGCCTGCGCATCGTCGCGCAGAAGCGCATCCACCTGTCGCCCGCGCAGGCTGGCAAGTTCTACGAGGTTCACAAGGAACGCCCGTTCTACGGCGAACTGGTTGAATTCATGGCGTCGGAGCCGGTCGTGGTGCAGGTTCTGGAAGGCGAGGACGCGATCGCGAAGAACCGCGAAGTGATGGGCGCGACCAACCCCGAGAACGCCGATGCGGGCACGATCCGCAAGGAATACGCGCTGTCCGTCGGCGAGAACTCGGTCCACGGATCGGACGCGGCAGAGACCGCGAAGGAAGAGATCGCGTTCTTCTTCTCGGGTCTCGAACTGGTCGGCTGACACAGGTCGATTTGACGCGGATCGGGGGCGCTTCGGCGCCCCTATTCGTTCACGAAGCTTAACGGCAACACCAGCGTGCGGTGATGCGCAACAGCGCAACACCCAAGGCCGCGAAAAGCCCAGCATTCGCAGGGTTTGCCGGGTCACAGCCCGTACACCGCGCGTACACAGGCTGTACACAACCTGTACACAGGCTGCGAGCGTGCGGTTCAGGAAGCGTTAAGAGATCCCGGCTGCGCCGGGATGCCTTCGGCAAGGCGATTTTCCTGAAAACTTAAGGCGTTGGGGCAAACGCGCGACGATCTGCGGCAGGCAGGCCGTTGCGCGGGTGGTCCGCGGGGCTGATGCGCGGGTCGGTCGGTCCTTACAGGACCACGATCCCGTCGTGCTTGGCCTTGTGTTCGGGTTCGACATGGATGTGGACGTTCACCTTGGCATCGAGCGCGTCGCGAAGGGCAGCCTCGATCCGGTCGCAGATGGCGTGGGAATCGGCCACGCTCATTTCTCCGGGCACGATCAGGTGGAATTCGATGAAAGTCATCGCGCCGGCATGACGGATGCGGACGTCATGCGCCTCGATCGCGCCCTCGGCGTTGCGAGCGATCGATTGCTTGAGATCCTGCACGATCGCCTCGTCCGGCGCCTTGTCCATCAGGCCCCCGGCGGCCTCGCGCGTCATCGTCCAGCCCTGCCACAGAATGTTGAGCGCGACGAGCGCCGCGATGGCCGGGTCCAGCCGCTCGATCCCCGTCGCGGTGACGAGGATGACGCCGATGATGACGCCGGCCGAGGTCCAGACGTCGGTCAGGATGTGACGCGCATCGGCCATCAGCGCGGGCGAGCGCAGGGCGCGGCCGCGACGCATCAGCCAGGCGGCCCAGACCCCGTTGATCAGCGAGGCCGTGCCGTTAATCGCAAGCCCCAGTGCCGGGGCGTCGATGGGCGCGGGTGCGAACCAGCCCTGCCACGCTTCGCGCAGGATCGCGAGGGCGGCGAGCACGACCAGCACACCTTCGAACACGGCCGAGAAGTATTCGGCCTTGTGGTGACCGTAGGGATGGTTGCTGTCGGCAGGGATCGAGGCCACGCGCAGCGCGACGAAGGCCGCACCCGCCGCGACGACGTTGATGATGCTTTCCAGCGCATCGGAATAGAGCGCGATCGATCCGGTGACGTACCAGGCGTAGAGCTTGAGCGCGAAGACCAGAAGGCCGATGCCGACGCTGCCGAGCGCCGCCTGCTGAGAACGATCCATGCTAGCCACCTGCATGCCTGTGCCGGACCCGTCCGGTCCGGTGCCCTTAGAAGAAGGCGACGCCGGGCTCAACCCTTCCGATTGCGTGGGCGGGCGATGCACGGCGGGCATATGCGTTGCGGCAGGGCGTCCTTCGGGCTATGCCGGAACCCGCAACAGCGTATTTTCAAGGCGGATCGGGGGTCAACATGCGCGCATTCGTGTTTCCGGGGCAGGGGGCGCAGGTCGTGGGCATGGGCCGTGCGCTGGCCGAGGCCTATCCGGCGGCGCGCGACGTCTTTGCCGAGGTCGACGAGGCGCTGGGCGAGGATCTGTCCACGCTGATCTGGGAGGGCGATCAGGACACGCTGACCCTGACCCAGAACGCACAGCCGGCGCTGATGGCGACCTCGATGGCGGCATTCCGGGCCCTGGAGAGCGAAGGGATCAACATCCATGACGCCGATTTCGTCGCCGGTCATTCGCTGGGGGAATATTCGGCCCTGTGCGCGGCCGGTTCGCTGACGCTGCCCGATACCGCGCGCCTGCTGCGGATGCGCGGGCAGGCGATGCAGGAAGCCGTGCCGGTGGGTCAGGGCGCGATGGCCGCGATCCTGGGTCTGGATTTCGAGGCGGTCGCCGCGCTGGCGCGTGATGCGGCCGAGGACGAGGTCTGCGAAGCGGCCAACGACAACGATCCCGCGCAAGTGGTGATTTCGGGCCACAAGGCAGCGGTCGAGCGTGCGGCGGCCCTGGCCAAGGAGCGTGGCGCCAAGCGGGCGCTGATGCTGCCGGTTTCCGCGCCGTTCCATTCGGTGCTGATGCAGCCCGCCGCCGCGGTGATGGCCGATGCGCTGGCGGGCGTGGATATCCAGCCGCCCGCGGTGCCGCTGATCGCCAATGTCCGCGCCGAGCCGGTGATCGAACCGGGCGCGATCCGCCGCCTGCTGGTCGAGCAGGTGACGGGGACCGTGCGCTGGCGCGAAAGCGTCGCCAACATGGCGGAACTGGGCGTGACCGAGTTCTGGGAAATCGGCGCGGGCAAGGCGCTGTCGGGGATGATCCGGCGCGTGTCGAAGGAGGCCGCCGTGCGCAACATCGGCGAGCCTGCGGATGTGGCGGCGCTGAAGGGTTAAGAGCGAGGCTCTGCCTCGCGCTCCGGGATATTTGGATGAAGAAGAAGGGGTCGTCATGTTCGATCTGACGGGTAAGCGGGCGCTGGTGACGGGCGCCTCGGGCGGGATCGGCGGCGCGGTGGCCGAGGCGTTGCACGCGGCCGGTGCGACGGTGGCGCTGTCGGGCACGCGCGAGGGGCCGTTGCAGGAACTGGCGTCGAAGCTGGGCGATCGGGCGCATGTCGTGACCGCGAATCTGGGTGATCCCGACGCGGTCGAGGGGCTGCCGAAGGCGGCCTCTGATGCGATGGGCGGGGTCGATATCCTGGTCAACAATGCGGGCATCACCCGCGACAACCTGTTCATGCGCATGTCCGACGAGGAATGGGCGCAGGTTCTGGACGTGAACCTGACCAGCGCCTTCCGGCTGTCGCGCGCGGTGCTGCGGGGCATGATGAAGGCGCGCTGGGGGCGGATCGTCAACATCACGTCTGTCGTGGGCCAGACCGGCAATCCGGGGCAAGGCAATTACGCCGCCGCCAAGGCCGGGCTGGTGGGCATGTCGAAGAGCCTGGCCTACGAGGTCGCGAGCCGCGGAATCACCGTCAACTGCGTCGCGCCGGGCTTCATCGCCACCGCGATGACGGACAAGCTGAACGACGACCAGAAGGGCAAGATCCTGGGTCAGATCCCCGCTGGACGGATGGGCGACCCTGCCGAGATCTCGGCGGCGGTCCTGTATCTGGCAAGCCCGGAAGCAGGCTACATGACCGGCGCCACGCTGCACGTGAACGGCGGCATGGCGATGGTCTGAAGGCCGGGTGCCGGGGCCATGCGTGCGCCGGTGCGGCGATCATATGTACGCCGGTGCGGCGATGATGCAGACGCCGGTGCGGCGATGATATGTACGCCGGTGCGGCGATGATGCGACGGACCGCGCCGCCAATGTTCATCAAGGCGAATGTGGTTGCATGGCCGGGCGCCGATGCTATATCCCCGCCTTTAAGGCCAAAGGGGAACCGCCCCTGGGCTTCAGACGCCGTGCAAGGATGCGCGAACGCGGCCGGCACGCGGAACCCTTGGGCGGATGCCCGTGAAACGTGAGGAACGGACATGAGCGATATCGCTGATCGCGTGAAGAAAATCGTGGTGGAACACCTGGGCGTCGAGGAAGACAAGGTGGTCGACTCCGCCTCGTTCATCGACGATCTGGGCGCGGATTCGCTCGACACGGTCGAGCTGGTCATGGCCTTCGAGGAAGAATTCGGCATCGAGATCCCCGATGACGCCGCCGAGACGATCCAGACGTTCGGCGATGCGGTGAACTTCATCAAGGCCGCCGTCTGAGGCGAGACCACTGATGCGATCACGAAGCGGCGTCCCGGCGGGGCGCCGTTTTTCGTTTCCGGCTATTCGCCCAGCTTGCGGTGGATCTCGTCCAGATCGACCTCGCCCTTCGGGCCCCTGCGGTCGGGGTCGTCGAAATCATAGCGGAACAGCTGGAAGTCGCGCTTGTAGATTTCCCACATCAGGTGACGCGACAGATCGTCGAAATACTCGCTGATCTTGTGTGCGCGTTTGGGCCCGTGGCCTTCGGATTCGTTGAAGCGCGGGACTTGCGCCACATCGACCGGGACCGGGGTTTCCGCGGCGTCCAGCGCGCGCTGCATCCCGGCGTCGAAATCCTCGGTGAAGAAGATCTGGTCGTAACGCCCGCCATTCGCGATGAAGGTCGCGACATGGCTGGACACCGCGGACCAGTGGATGTCGGGCTCCATCGGGCGGCGCCAGCGGATCGTGTCGCGGGCGAACAGCAGGAAGCGGCGGAAGCTGGCGATCTGGTCGAACTCGAAGCCGTTTTCGGGGCTGCCGACATCGACGCCGTAGCGCTGCGCGAGTTGCGGCAGCAGGTTGCCGCGGTAGCGCTTGCCGTTGCGCTGGATGCCCGCGATCTTGTCGAAGAAGGATGACAGGATCCGCGAATAGGGGTTCCTGACGCAGGTGAAGGTCAGCGCCGTGTGGCCGCGCACCGCCTGGTCGATGGGCTGCTGGCTGTGATCCTGGGACCATTTGTGCAGGCCGTCGCGGCTGTCGTGGATGTCGCCGTCGAAATAGCGGCCGTGATCGGAATAGAACATGATCTGGCCGATCGACGAGCAGGCGCATTTGGGCACGACCCGATAGATCATGCTTTCGCTTTCCGTCATCCAGACGCCGGGAAAGGGCATGGCGGATCAACCTTCGAAAAACAGCCGCGGTGGGCGGTCGCCGGCCTTGCCCCACGACGCCGATTTGTGACAGACAAAAGCAAATCATGCCCGCCAGTTCAACGCCCGACCGCGATCCCCGACCGGAAACCTGACGCATCGCATGGCCAAGATCGCCTTCATCCTGCTGTGCCACAAGAACCCCGACGGGGTGATCGCCCAGGTGAACCGACTGACCGGATCGGGCGATTATGTCGCGCTTCATTACGACGGGCGCGCGCCACTGGCAGAATGGCAGCGGATCGAGACGGCGCTGGCGGGCAACCCGCGCGTTGTGTTTGCGGGCCGTCGCATCCGTTGCGGCTGGGGCGAGTGGTCGCTGGTCGCGGCCACGCTGGAGGCCGTGCGGGCCGCGCTGGACACGTTCGCCGATGCCTCACATCTCTACATGATGTCGGGCGACTGCATGCCGGTGAAATCCTCGGCCTACGCGCACGAGATGCTGGACGCGGAAGACGTCGATTACATCGAGAACGTCGATTTCTTCGACAGCGACTGGATCAAGACCGGCTTCAAGGCTGAGAGGCTGATCTATCGCCACTGGTTCAACGAGCGCCGGAACAAGCGCCTGTTCTACGCAAGCCAGAACCTGCAGGCCCGGCTTGGGCTGACGCGAAAGGTTCCTGACGGTCTGGCGATGCGGATCGGCAGCCAGTGGTGGTGCCTGCGCCGCCAGACGGTCGAGGCCGTGCTGGACTTTGCCGCGCGCCGCCGCGATGTGATGCGGTTCTTCGCGACGACCTGGATTCCGGACGAGACCTTCTTCCAGACGCTGGTCCCGCATCTGGTGCCAGCGAACCAGATCGCCAGCCGGACGCTGACCTTCCTGATGTTCACCGATTACGGGATGCCGGTCACGTTCTACAACGATCATTTCGACCTGCTTCTGCGTCAGGATTACCTGTTCGCGCGAAAGGTCAGCCCCGAGGCGCAGGACCTGCTGCAGCAGCTTGCCGATCTGTGGCAATCCGACCGGACCGACTTTCCGATCTCGGGCGAGGGGCCTGCGCTGCACCGATTTCTGGTGTCGCGCGGCCGCGAGGGGCGGCGTTTCGCGCCGCGCTTCTGGGACGATGCGGCGATCCTGGACCGGGGCGACCGGCTGCATGTGATCGTGGCGAAGAAATGGCATGTGGCCAAGCGCCTGACCGCCGCGATCCGTGACCGAACCGAGCTGCCTGCGATCGATTATGTCTTCAACGAGATTGACGCGGGGCTGCCGGATCTGGGTGGGATCGAGACCACGCTGGACAAGCGCCAGCGTCACCGGCGCGCACTGATTGGTGTGCTGATGGAGCGGTTGGAGACCAGGCGGTTGGTCTTGTGCATCGACCCGGCGGCGCAGGCGTTGTTGCGCGACCTGGTCGCCAGCCGCGCCGCGACCCGCGTCCTGTTCATCGACGGCGATTTCGACGACGCCTATCTGGCCGGGCACATCGTCCGTGTCGGTCTGGCGGGGCAGGGCACGCCGCGCGACCGGCTGGAGGCGCTGGTCCCGACCATGCGCGCCGATCTGGCACACGAGGCGCGGATGCTGCGCGACATGGGTCTGCCCTGGTTCGCCGAGATCGGTCCCGGACAGGACCAGACAACCAACGGCGATGCGCTGGCGCGGTTTCTGGATGTTCCGGCAGAACTCGGCCATGATCTGGCCGCAACGCCGCATCTGTTCGCCGATTGAGGAATGCCCATGGCCTATGACGACAACAACATCTTCGCGAAGATCCTTCGCGGCGAGATCCCGAACGACACCGTCGCGGAGAACGCGCATGCGCTGGCCTTCCGTGACATCGCGCCGAAAACGCCGGTCCATGTGCTGGTGATCCCCAAGGGCAAGTATGTCTCGTTCGACGATTTCGCGGCGAATGCCTCGCCTGAAGAAATCACGGATTTCATGCGTCTTGCGGCCGAGGTCACGCGGGCCGAGGGCGTGTCGCTGGATCAGGGGCAGGGTTTCCGGGCGATCACCAATGCCGGCAGCCATGGCGTGCAAGAAGTGCCGCATTTCCATCTGCACATCATGGGCGGGCGCAACATGGGCCCGATGGTGACTTTGCGGGACTAACCTCTCTGACGGGGGCGGAAGAAGTCCGCCCCTGATCCCCGTCCGTCGGGTATTGTTACTATATAACATAACGGATACAGGTTGCGCTCACGATACAGCGCGAAAGGATATCCGCATGTCTGAACTTCGTATTCTCTTGGCTGCCGCGACGGCCCTGACCCTGATGAGTGGCGCGGCGGTGATGGCTCAGACGGCAGGCCAGAGTGAAGAGGCCCATTCCCACGACCACGACCACGACCATGCCCACTCACATGACCATGCGCACGGATCGGATGCCGACAGGACGGCCGCAAAGGGCTATTTCGAGGATGACGAGGTCGCGATGCGTCCGCTGAGCGATTGGGAAGGTGATTGGCAGTCGGTCTATCCCTACCTGATGGCGGGCGATCTGAACCCCGTGATGGAGCACAAGGCCGAAACCGGCGACAAGACCGCCGAAGAATACCGCGCCTATTACGAGACCGGCTACCAGACCGATGTCGATCGGATCACCATCGAGGGCGACACCGTGACCTTCTACCGCGACGGCACGCCCGCGCAGGGGCGTTATGCCGACGACGGCTACGAGATCCTGACCTATGACAAGGGCAATCGCGGGGTGCGGTTCATCTTTGCCAAGACCGAAGGCGATGCCGAGGCGCCTGCCTTCATCCAGTTCAGCGACCATATCATCGCGCCGCAGAAGGCCGATCACTATCACCTTTACTGGGGCGACGACCGGGCCGCGCTGCTGGAAGAGCTGACCAACTGGCCGACCTATTATCCGTCCTCGCTGAGCAAGGACGAGATCGTGGCCGAGATGACCGCGCATTGACGATCGAAGGCGTGGCCCCGTGCCTTCGGGGCCGCGCCGATCAATCCGTTCTTTCGCCCGCGTATTCAGCCAGCAGCGCGGGGAAATCCGCCTCTGGCGGGAAGCCCGCGAAGGAATGGGTGGCGCCGGTTTCGACCCATGGCAGTCTCTCGTCCGTCCAGGTCTCGATGAAGGGGGGACGGTCCGACAAGGCCGCAAGCTGTGTCGAATGGACATTCACGATGGGGCCCATCGCCGCGAACTTCGTGACCATCCAGCTGAGGCAGTCGGCACAGGCAAGGTGGTTCTGCGCGCCCTTCAGGCCGGCAGGCACCAGATCGCCCGTGATCTCGACCGCGTCCTGATGGTAAAGCGCGCCGACCGAGAATGCGCTGGATGTCATCGCCTGACAGCCGCTGCAGTGGCAGATCCCGGTCGATAGCGGCGCGCCCCTGACGGTGATGCGCACGGCACCGCAGCGGCAGGTGACACTTTGTCCGGTCGCGTCCATCCGATCACCCCTTGGTCAGTTCGACGAAGACATCTTCCAGATGCGGCGCTTCGGTCGCCACGTCGGCGATCGGCACGCCCGCGCCGCGCACCGCGTCGATCAGCGCATCGGCCCGCACGCGGGAGGGCGGATAGCTGATCGCAAGCTGCCCGTCGTCGCGCCATTCCGCGCGGGCGCCGTCCGGCAGGGGCGGGGTGTCGTGGCGCGCGCCGCCGGTGTCGATCACCAGCGTCTTGCTATCCATTCGGCCCAGCAGCGCCTCGGTCTTGTCGCGCACGATCAGTTCACCGTGGTTGATGATGGCGATCTCGTCGCACATCGCCTCGGCTTCCTGCAGGTAGTGCGTGGTCAGGATGATGGTCATCCCTTCGGCGTTCAGGCGGCGGATGTTGGTCCACAGCATCTCGCGCAGACCGATGTCCACGCCAGCCGTGGGTTCGTCCAGGACCAGGATGCGGGGGCGATGGACCAGCGCCTTGGCCAGCAGCAGGCGCCGCTTCATGCCGCCGGACAGGGTGCGCGCATAGGCGCTGGCCTGCGCGGTGAGGTCCACCATCTCCAGCAGTTCGTCCGTCCAGCGCTCGGATTTCGGGACGCCGTAAAGACCCGCCTGCACCTCAAGGCTGCCGCGCGGGGTGAAAAACGGGTCGATGTTCAGTTCCTGCGGCATCACCCCGATCGCGGCGCGCGACTGGCGCGGGTTCACGTCCTGGTCAAAGCCCCAGATGCGGACCTTGCCGGCGGTCTTGTTGACCAGACCCGCGAGGATGTTGATCGTGGTGGACTTGCCCGCGCCGTTCGGGCCCAGCAGCCCGAAGATGCTGCCCGCCGGCACCTGCAGGTCCAGCGCTTTCAGCGCCTGTTTGGGCGCACCGCCACCTTGGGCCGCATAGGTCTTGGACAGGCCGGCGATCTCGATGGCGGGGCGGTCGGTCTGGGTCATCTGCGGTCCTTATCCCCCCGGGCTTGCTTGCACCCCGACAGGGCGGCGATTACGATGCGCGTTAGATCAAACCGCGCGGTCCCCGGCAACCCGGGGACGTGGGCGCAGGAGGCGGCGGAAATGAGCAAAGAGATCGACAGGCGGACAACGGACGGGCAGGCGAATGTCGACCGCGGGGTCGAGGGCGGCGCCGGCGTGCCCTTGTCCACCAGCCAGGTCGAGCCGCTGGCCCAACTAGCCCATCCCGCGCCGGAGACCGAAGTGGTGACGACCTGGAAAGTCGCCTGCGAGGGTGACGAGGCGCTGGGCCTGGGCCATCCGCGCGTGTGGCTTGCGATCTCGCCCGCGACGGGTTTCGTCGAGTGCGGCTATTGCGACAAGCGCTTCGTCATCGATCCGGACGCGACGCACGGCCACTAGTCCGGCACGCGCGACGTCTCGCGCTTGGCCTCGCCCCGGCAGCGGTCCGAACAATAACGGACCTGTTCCCAGTCCCGCGCCCATTTCTTGCGCCAGGTGAACGGCCGGCCGCACCGGGCGCAGGTCTTGGTGGGCAGATCGCCCTTGCGGATCATCCGGGCCATCGCGGGCTTTTCCTCAAGGCACCGTCATCGAGCGTCCGGCGCGGCTGGAACCCCGTTCGCGGACGTGGCAGAACCGGGGCGTACCGGGAAAGGACATGGCCATGGGCGACAGCTTCGGCAAGGGCCACCACCTGCATCTGATCGACGGCTCGGCCTACATCTTCCGCGCCTATCACGCGCTGCCGCCGCTGACGCGCAAGTCCGACGGGCTGCCCGTCGGTGCGGTCGCGGGGTTCTGCAACATGCTGTGGAAATATGTCAGCGACGATCACGGCAGCCACGCGCCGACCCATGCCGCGGTGATCTTCGACCATTCCGCGAAGACCTTCCGCAATGAGATCTATTCGAACTACAAGGCCAACCGCCCCGAGCCACCCGAGGATCTGCGCCCGCAATTCCCGCTGACGCGCGAGGCGACGCGGGCCTTCAACATCGCCTGCATCGAGACCGAGGGCTACGAGGCCGACGACATCATCGCGGCCTATGCCTGCCGTGCGCGCGACGCGGGCGGGCGCGTCACCATCATCAGCTCGGACAAGGATCTGATGCAGCTGGTGGGCGATGGGGTGGAGATGCTGGATCCGATCAAGGGCAAGCCGATCGGTCCCGACGAGGTGTTCGAGAAGTTCGGCGTCGGCCCGGATCGTGTCACCGACATCCAGGCGCTGGCGGGCGATTCGATCGACAACGTGCCGGGCGCGCCGGGCATCGGGATCAAGACCGCCGCCACGCTGATCCAGGAATACGGTGATCTGGAAACGCTGCTGGCGCGGGCCGAAGAGATCAAGCAGCCCAAGCGCCGGCAGACGCTGATCGATTTCGCCGATCAGATCCGCATCTCGAAACGACTGGTCACGCTGGATTGCGATACGCCGCTGGACGTGGCGCTCGAGGCGCTGGAGGTGCGCGACGCCGAGGCGGAGACGCTGCTGGGCTTCCTGAGCGAGATGGAGTTCCGGACGTTGACCGCGCGCGTGGCGGAACGATTGGGTGCCGAGGCACCGGCGGTGAAATCCGCGCCGCCGGCCGAGGCCCCGCCCGCGCCGGACCTGCCCGCGATCGACACCACGATCTACGAAACGGTGACCACGACAGAGATGCTGGCGAAATGGATCGCCGATATCCACGACACCGGCCATGTCGCGATCGACACGGAAACCACCAGCCTTGATGAGATGCAGGCCGAACTGGTCGGCATTTCGCTTGCCACCGCACCGGGCAGGGCCTGTTATATCCCGGTGGGCCATGTCGAGGGCGGGGGCGACCTGTTCGCGGGAACCGCCCGCGTCGACGGACAGCTGACGTCGGATGAAGTGATCGCGGCGCTGAAACCGGCGCTGGAAGACGACAGCGTGCTGAAGATCCTGCACAACGCTAAGTATGACTGGAAGATCCTGGCCCGGCACGGCATCCGCATGGCGCCGCTGGCCGACACGATGCTGATGTCCTACGCGCTGAACGCGGGCTCGCACAATCACGGCATGGACGAGGTCGCGGAACGCTATCTGGGCCATCGCTGCATCCCGATCAAGGATTTGATCGGAACCGGCAAGGCGCAGGTCAATTTCGCGCAGGTGCCGATTGACCGCGCCGCGCCCTACGCGGCCGAGGATGCCGAGGTGACGCTGCGCCTGTGGCAGCATTTCGCGCCGATGCTGCCGCCCGCGGGCGTCACGACCGTCTACGAGACGCTTGAACGCCCGATGATTCCGGTCCTGGCCGAGATGGAGATGGCGGGCATCCGCATCGACGGCGATACGCTGAAGCGGATGTCGAACGCCTTTTCGCAGAAGATGGCGGGGCTGGAAGACGAGATCCACGGTCTTGCCGGGCACAAGTTCAACATCGGCTCGCCCAAGCAGTTGGGCGAGATCCTCTTCGACACGATGGGCCTGACCGGCGGCGCGAAGGGCAAGACCGGTGCCTATTCGACCAGCGCGCAGGTGCTGGAGGATCTGGCCGCAGAAGGTCACGACCTGCCCGCGCGCGTTCTGGACTGGCGGCAGGTCAGCAAGCTGAAATCGACCTACACGGATGCGCTGCCGACCTATGTCCATCCCGACTCGGGGCGCGTCCATACCAGCTATTCCATCGCGGGCGCGCAGACTGGGCGGCTCGCCTCGACCGAGCCGAACCTGCAGAACATCCCCGTGCGGACCGAAGAGGGGCGGCGCATCCGCGAAGCCTTCGTCGCCGCACCGGGTCATCGGCTGGTCAGCCTCGATTACAGCCAGATCGAGCTGCGCATCCTCGCGCATATCGCGGACATCCCGGCGCTGAAACAGGCGTTCAAGGACGGGATCGACATTCACGCGATGACCGCGAGCCAGATGTTCGGCGTCCCGGTCGAAGGCATGGACCCCTATGTGCGGCGGCAGGCCAAGGCGATCAATTTCGGCGTGATCTACGGCATTTCCGGCTTCGGCCTCGCCCGCAACCTGCGTATCCCGCGCGAGGAGGCGCAGGCCTTCATCAACACCTATTTCGAGCGCTTCCCGGAAATCCGCGCCTATATGGATGCGACGATCGCCGGGGCCAAGCGCGACGGCTTCGTGCGGACATTGTTCGGTCGGCGGATCAACACGCCCGAGATCAACGCCTCGGGTCCCGGTGCCGGCGGCGCGCGGCGCGCGGCGATCAACGCGCCGATCCAGGGCACCGCTGCCGACATCATCCGCCGCGCGATGATCCGGATGCCGAAGGCCATCGCGGGCCAGCCGGCACGGATGCTGCTGCAGGTCCACGACGAACTGGTCTTCGAGGTCGAAGAGGGCGCGGAAGACGCGCTGATCGCTGTCGCGCGGCAGGTGATGGAGGGCGCGGCCGATCCGGCAGTGCATCTTTCGGTGCCGCTGGTCGTCGACGCGGGAATCGGCCAGAACTGGGCCGAGGCGCATTGATGGCGGGACACAGGCACAGCCACGCGGGCCACGGCCACGATCATGCGGGCCATGATCACGGGCATGTCCATCTGCGACCGACCGGCGGTGCGGGTGACCGCGCGATCATGTGGGCGGTCGTCGTCAACCTTGCCCTGACAGTGGCCCAAGTCGCGGGCGGTCTGATCGCCGATTCGACCGCGCTGATCGCCGACGGCATCCACAACCTGTCGGATGCGATGGCCCTGGTCCTGGCCTTCGGGGCGCGGCGGCTGGCGCAACGTCCGGCGACCCCGGTGTGGAGCTTCGGTTGGGGTCGAGTCGAGATCATCGCGGCCTTCGTCAACTTTCTGGCCCTGATCGCCGTGTCGGTATGGCTGGCGGTCGAGGCGATCGGCCGTCTGGCGAACCCGCCCGAAGTCGCGGGCGGTCTGGTCATGGGACTGGCCGGTTTCGCGCTGGTCGTCGATCTGGCTACGGCTGCGCTGGTCTACCGCGCCGCGAAGGACAGCGTGAACATCCGCGCGGCCTTTCTGCACAACCTTGCCGATGCGGGCGTGTCCGTCGCGGTGATCCTGGGCGGTCTGCTGATCTGGGTCTTCGGCTGGTATCTGGCCGATCCGCTGCTGACGCTGGCGATCTCGGTGGTGATCGTCTGGCATGTCGCGTCCGAGATCGGGCCGGTCTTCCGCAGTCTGATGCTGGCGGCACCCGCCCATCTGGACGCGGAAGAGGTGTTGGATGCGCTGCGCGATCTGCCCGGCGTCACCGACGCGCACCATCTGCACCTGTGGCAGATCGACGAAAAGCGCAACGCGGCCTCTGTCCATCTGGTGGCGGATGATCCGGGCCGGGTCGTGTCGGCCAAGGCGATGCTGCGCGAGCGTTTCAAGATCGGCCACGCGACCGTGGAATATGAGACCGAAACGCAGATCTGCGCCGACCGGCTGGCTTAGCCGGCGATCAAGCCCGCGTCTATCGCGCCATCAGGACCGGAACGCGCGCCTTTTCCAGCATGTTGCGCGTCGCCCCACCCAGGATCGCCTGCCGGAACCGCGAATGGCCATAGGCGCCCATCACGATCAGGTCGGCGGCGGTTTCGATGGCGCGGCGATTCAACGCCTCGCTGACCTGCTTTCCGGCCGAGGCGATGACGGCGATTTCCGTTTCGACGCCGTGACGGGCCAGCATCTGCGCCAGCGCCTCGCCTGGCTCGAAACGGTCCAGCACCTGCGGGCGCGGGTCGATCACCGTGATCTCGACCGCCTCGGCACCGGTCAGGACGGGCAGGGCCGAGCGAACGGCGGCCATCGCCTCGCTGGAATTATTCCACGCAATGACCACGCGCTTGGGCGGCCAGACCGGATGCGCGGCGGCGGGCAGAACGAGGACCGGACAGCCGCCGTCGAACATCGCGGCCTCGGTCACCGGCTCGGCCTCCATCGGGGCGCCTTCGCCGTAGGGGTGGGTCTGGATCATCAGGTCCGAAAAGCGCGCCCGGATCGCGATCAGCGAATTCAGCCCGCCCGCCTGTGCCACGGCTGAATCGACCGACCAGCGCAGATCGCCTTCGCCGGACAGGCGCTCGCGGATCTGCTTTTCCAGCGCCTTCGCGCCCTCCATCGCGGTATCGAGGACGTCCTGATACACGAAGGCCGGATCGCCGGCGTAGTAATAGCCCATCTGCGATCGATCGACGCCCAGGCAGAAGACCTCCAGATGGCCGTCATTCTGTCGTGCCAGCGCGATCGCCGCATCGAGTTGCCGCATCTGCGCGACTTCCGTCAGAACGGTCAGGATGGATTTGTAGGCCATGGCGTGAACTCCCGCGAAACCTATGGAATCGCACCCATTCTGCGCCGATCGCGTCGGTTTGTCAGCAGGCGCGCTGGCGGAAGATCCTGTCGAGGCGGGCGGCTTCGTCTTCCAGGCCGTAGGGCGGGTTCAACACGATCATGCCCGAGCCCTGCATCCCGTGGCCTTCCCGCGCGGGGGCAAAGCCGACCTCGCTTCGCAGTGCCGCGGGATGATCGCGCATCAACGCTTCGGCCATCGGGCGATGACGCGCATCGGCAAGGATCGGATACCAAAGCGCGATGACGCCCACGTTCCATTTCCGCGCCAGCCCCGCGATTGCGCCGGGAAGCCGATCATAATCGGCCTTGACCTCATAACTGGGGTCGATGAGCAGCATTCCCCGCCGTGGCTCGGGCGGGCACATGGCCTTGGCCATCGCCAGCCCGTCCTGCGCGTGAAGCCGTGCGCGACCCATCAGGTCGGGCAGGCCGGCCAGCGCGGCATGTTCCGCCGGATGCAGTTCGGCCAGATCGATGCGGTCGTCGGGCCGCAGGATCTGCGCGGCGATCATCGGCGAACCGGGATAGGCGTCCGGGCCGTGCCCACGACGCACGGCTGTCAGCGCGCGAAGCAGCGGATGATCCGACGGCAGCCAGCCCTGTGCCTCGGCCCGCTGGATGCCGGCCTGAGCCTCGCCGGTGCGCCGCGCCTCGGGTCCGTCCAGACGGTAGAGCCCGCGCCCGGCATGGCTTTCCAGATAGGACAGCGGCTTCGGCTTCGCGGTCATGTAGTCCAGCGCCACCGCAAGCAGCGCGTGCTTGTGCAGGTCGGCCAGGTTTCCCGCGTGATAGGCGTGCTGATAGCTGAGCATTCCGAAGCCCTAGCGAGCGTCCGCGCAAAAGAAAAGCGGNAGCGGCGGCGCCATTCAGCGCCGCCGCCAGAGAAGAGCGGTCCCGGCCAGGGAGGAGGGAGGGGCCGTGACCGCAGACGAACGACCGGAAGGGAGGAGGAGATCCGGTCTTCGTGTCCTGTTGCCGGATTTCCGGCGGATTGTTGCGCGGCGGCACCCAGGGAGGAGGGAGGGGCGCCGCCGCGTCGTATGCCCGGCCCAGGGAGGAGGAGGGGCCGCGCAAGGGTCGCGGTGAAAGCCCAGGGAGGAGGAGGGGCATCACCGCGGGCGACAGGCTCAGGGAAGAGGAGGAGAGCCGCGTCGCATCTTGGTGCCGGTTTCCCGGCGGTTCGTCGTCGGCCGGATCACCGGCGGAATTTTCAGCGGCGACCCCAGGGAGGAGGAGGGGGTCGCCGCACAGCGCAAGACCAGGGAGGAGGAGAGGCCTGGCGCGTTATGGAGCGGCGGTATCCTCTGGGAGGAGGGTGAGGATACCGCCTTAGCCCGGACCCCAGGGAGGAGGAGGGGGTCAGGGATCGATCGCGGCCGGGCCCGTTTCTGTTCGTGGACCCGGCGCGCCGGTTATTTCGTGTCGCCCCAGGCGGCGTCGTAGGCGATGCTCGAGATCATCGAGCGGTTGATGCCCAGGTCGTCCAGGTCGCGATTGGTCAGGTCGTTCAGCTCGCGGACCGTGCGGCGATAGATCGCGCGGCGGTCGCGGTTTTCCTGAAGCCGCTGAAACGCGGCGCCAACCTTGCCCAGGATGCCGTTCTGTTCGGCGATCGGGGTGCTGTATGCGTTTGCAAAAGCGGTCATGGTGTATTCCTTGCGTCTGTCTTCTTCTTGCCGTCCACGCCGCGGCCGGATTGCCTTGGCGCTTGGTTCCCCCACAAGATGGGTCAAATGCTGCACCTGCACAATGATCGCTTTTCGCTTTCTGCCATGCAGAAATCGCATGCCTGTTTCTGACCCTTTTGCCCAGTACCTGCTGAATTCCGGGGCAATTTGTGAACGAGAATACCGTTAGCGATAGCAAAACCGTGATCGGCCACAGCAATTCCGGGGGGTCATTCTGTCCAAAAGGTCATCTCGGACGGGGTGGTGTTGCTGTCCTGCCGCGGTTCCATCATGGTGCGCAGGAAAAGTGCCGAAAGGACAAGCAATGGCCGTCTCGCGTGAAGTTGCCCTTGGGGAAATCGATGCCGTCGCCTCGCCGCGCGGTGGAACGCTGGTTGCGGACGATCTGGTCCGCGCGCTGACCATCGAAGGCTCGACCGTTCGATTCGTGCTGGAGGTCGCCGATGCGGCCGAGGCCGAGGCGCTGAAGCCCGCCGAGGCCGAGGTTCGCCGTCGCCTTCTGGCGCTGGACGGCGTCGATGCGGTCCAGATCGTGATGACCGCGCAATCGGGTGCCAAGCGCGCGCCGCAACAGCCGCAACAGGGGCAGGGCGGTGAGGCGCCGCCCAAGCTGACCATCGGCCAGCACCCGACGGGGCCCGCCGGTCCCCAGCCGATTCTCGGTGTCGACCACATCATCGCCATCGGTTCCGGCAAGGGCGGGGTCGGCAAATCCACCGTCACCTCGAACCTCGCGGTGGCGCTGGCACGGGCGGGTCGCAAGGTCGGAGTCCTGGATGCCGACATTCACGGTCCCAGCCAGCCGCGGATGTTGGGCGTCACCGGCCGGCCTGCCAGTCCTGACGGGAAGAACATCGAGCCGTTGCGCGCCTACGGCGTCACGGTGATGTCGCTCGGCCTGCTGCTGAAGGAAGGCGAGGCCGTGATCTGGCGCGGCCCGATGCTGATGGGTGCGCTGCAACAGCTTCTGCAGCAGGTGAAGTGGGGCGAGCTGGACGTGCTGCTGATCGACCTTCCGCCCGGCACTGGCGACGTGCAGCTGTCTTTGTCGCAGAAGGCGGCGGTTACCGGCGCCATCGTGGTGTCCACCCCGCAGGACGTGGCGTTGATCGATGCGCGTCGCGCGATGGACATGTTCGGCAAGCTGAAGACGCCGATCCTGGGCATGATCGAGAACATGTCGACCTATGTCTGTCCGAATTGCGGGCACGAGGCGCATCTGTTCGGCCATGGCGGCGTGAAGGCCGAGGCGGAAAAGCTGGGCATCCCCTTCCTTGGGGAAATTCCGCTGGAACTGTCGGTGCGGCTGGCTGGCGATGCCGGACGTCCCGCCGCGATGGAGCCGGGCCCGGTGGCGGACGCCTATGACCGCCTGGCCGATCGACTGGTTCAGGGCGGCATGGCCTAGACCCGTCCTGCAACATCCGTTCGCGCATCGCGCGCGCGGATCAGGATCTGCAGAACCAGTCCGATCACCAGCCCGTTCAGCAGGTGCCACAGGAAATGCGTGCCCAGCGGAAGGCTGGCGCAGATGTCGCGGTCGAGCGTGCGCGCGGTCAGCGAAACAAGGAACGTTACGCCCGCGCCCAGCACCAGCCAGCGCAGCGGATGGCGCTGGACCTGCGTCAGGACCGAAAAGACCGCAAAGGCGATCACCGCCGGCAGATATTGCAATGAGCCGTTGAATGGGTCGGGGCCAGACGGTGCGGCGTCTTGAGGCGGCGAACCTTCGCCCATCGCGCGCCAGATGGTGATCACGCCGACCAGCGCGACGACGCCTAATGCGATGCGACCGGGACGTATCCCGCCCAGTCTGTTCAGCCCGATCAGGATATACAGCGCCACGAAAGTCCAGATCGGCAGCACGTCGGCCAGCCCCGACCAGCGATTCGCCAGCGTGTGGAACAGGAACGACCCGACGCCGATGGCGAAAGCCAGCGCGATCAGCACCCAGACCAGCCGATTCGGCTCGGCCCGTTGGCGCGCCTCGACCCAAGCCCAGATCGCTGCGGCGATGAAGGACAGGTTGGTGACCGCGTTGATCGGCTCGGCCCAGAAGCCCGGCCCAAGCCGCTCGCAATAGATGTCGATCGGGGCGGTCCAGTCCATTTCGGCCTCAAGCTCTGGTCAGCGGCGGGTCCGGACCGCCGATTTCGGTCAGATTACGGCGCGAAACCGGTCCCGAAAAGGGAGTGTCCGCCCTGTGATGTTCACATATGGGATCAGCCGCCACCGGGGCCAAAACTCGAATCACCCTGCCGAGATTCTGCGTGATCTGGTAAGCTGACCAGAGACAATTTGAGCTATTTGCGCAACACTGGCCGCGGAATGAGCGAGGGCTGGGAAGATGTGGGAAAAATTTTCTCCTCTGAGTGGAGCTTCCATATCTTGTAGTTCGATTGCGGATTTGAACCAAATGCGGATTCAAATAGTTAAGACTCGGTTAATGTTCTTGATTTGAACCCTGCACTCAATCGGGGTGAGACGCCGATCGGTGCGCAAATTTCCGTTGCTTCCCAAATCGTCCCATGCGACAGCTTGATCACGGAGACGGGCAGTAAGGGGCACCAAGACCCCGCGAAGGCGAAGCAGACTTCATACAGGCACCCGCATCCGACACGAACCGGCCCCGCGCATGAGCAGCACCTCCCCCAGGTGGCGCGACAGAAAGCCGGTCGATCCCCCGAAAACGGGGCCCAGTAATGGGAACGAGGGCGGCGGATCGGGCAGTGGCAGCAGCCCGATCCGCCCTTTCTCTTTCGGGCATGCCCGAAGGGGACGGACGGTGAGGCAAGGAGCGGCACCTGGTGGCGCAGACGTTCAGAGGCTCGGATACGGTCAAGGTGGACGCCAAGGGGCGCGTCTCGATCCCGGCCAAGTTCCGTCGCGTCTTCGAACAGGCCGACCCCGACTGGCAGCCCGGCAATCGTCCGCAACTCGTCATCGTCTACGGGTCTCGCAAGCAGAACCACCTGCGGCTGTTCACCATCGAAGCCATCGCCGAGATCGACCGCAGCATTGCGCGGATGCAGCGCGGCAGCCCGGCGCGCACGATGATGGAAACCATGATGAACGGTCAGTCCGAGCCGGCCGAGATCGATAACGAGGGCCGTCTGGTCCTGCCCTACAAGTTGCGCGAAAAGATCGGTCTGGTTGATCAGGCATTCTTCATCGCTGCGGGCGATTCACTGAAGGTCTGGCAGCCGGAGGCTTACGAGGAAGAGGAAGAGCGTCTGGAAGCGCTGATTCCCGACTTCGAACCCGGCTCCGATCCGCTGTCGCTGCTTCCCCCGCTGCCCGAGACGGCCGAGGGGTGAGTCCGATGACCGAGCCTCATATCCCCGTCCTGCTGAAGCCGCTTCTCAGGGCGGTCGAACCCGTCTCCGGCACCTGGATCGACGGTACGTTCGGTGCGGGCGGCTATGCGCGCGGACTGCTTGACGCGGGCGCCGACCGGGTGATCGGGATCGACCGCGACCCCGCCGTCTTCGACATGGCGCAGGCCTGGGCCGGCGATTACGGCGACCGGCTGCGGCTGGTCGAAGGGACGTTTTCCGACATGGACGCGCTGGCAGGAGAGCCGGTGGACGGTGTCGTTCTGGATCTGGGCGTCAGCTCGATGCAACTCGATCAGGCGGATCGCGGCTTTTCCTTCCTGCGCGACGGGCCGCTGGACATGCGGATGGGCGGCGACGTGCCCTCTGCCGCCGAGCGGCTGGACCAGGCCACCGAGGCCGAGATCGCCGATGTGCTATATCATTATGGCGAGGAACGCGCGTCGCGCCGCATCGCACGCGCCATCGTCGCCGCCCGCCCGCTGAACCGGACCAGCCAGCTTGCGGACGTGGTCGCAAGCCAGTTGCCGCGTCAGAAACCGGGCCAGAGCCATCCGGCGACCCGCGCCTTCCAGGCGATCCGCATCTGGGTCAACGACGAATTCGGCCAGCTTGTCGCCGGGCTGTCGGCCGCCGAACGCGCGTTGAACGCGGGCGGGAAGCTGGCCGTGGTCAGCTTCCATTCGCTGGAGGATCGAATCGTCAAACGCTTCATGCAGGCGCGATCCGGCAGTCAGGGCGGGGGCAGTCGCCACGCCCCGGTGGTCGAAACCGAAGCACCGACATTCGCCCAGAAAAGCCGCCGTGCCATCGGCGCCGACGCCGAAGAGCTTGAGCTGAACCCTCGCGCCCGGTCCGCGCTGCTTCGGGTGGCGATCCGCACCGACGCGCCTGCGCGCGACATCGATCCGCAGGCCCTTGCGATGCCAAGCCTGCCATCGGCGGGGGGCGCGCGATGAAGACGCTGGTTTATCTGGCCTGCATCCTGACGGTGATGGGTCTGGCCTTCTGGGCCTACCGCGAGAATTACAGGACCCAGGCCTCGCTGGAACACATGCGTGACGTTCAGCGCGACATCGCGACCCTGCGCGAGGATCTGGGCGTCCTGCGCGCCGAATGGGCCTATCTGAACCGCCCCGACCGCCTGCGAGAGCTTGTCGCGCTGAATTTCGACAAGCTGCGGCTGGTTCCGGTCGATTCGGGTCAGTTCGTCGGCGCGGGCCAGATCGACTACGCCAAACCGCCCGCCCCGCCCGAGCCCGACGCCACCGAAGACGAGACCGCCACCTCCGAGGAGCAACAGCCATGATCCGCACGCCCCTGCGCCCGCTCGCCCGTGTGCTGCGCGCCCGCGAGACCGGCGAAAGCCCCGACGCGATCGAGGCCGAGAACCGCGCCCGTCGCCACGCCGCGATCCAGGATCGCGCCCGCAAACGGGCCGAGGGTCGGCTGATCGTCATGGCCGCCGCCTTCATCATTGCCTTCGGCACCGTCGGTTTCCGCATGGGGGCGCTTGCCTCCAGCCAGCCGACGGAACCCGCACTTCAGGTGGCCAGCAGCGGCATCATCTCGCAGCGGGCCGACATCACCGACCGACAGGGCCGGGTGATGGCGACGAACCTTCTGACCCACTCGCTTTACGCGCATCCCCATCAGCTGATCGACCATGAGCGCGCCATCGCGGGCCTGATGCGGATTTTCCCCGACCTCGACGAGGATCGGCTGCGCAAGGACCTGACCGGCAGCCGCAAATTCCTGTGGATCCGCAAGAAGATCAGTCCCGAACAGATGCAGGCGGTCCATGATCTGGGCGAGCCGGGCCTGCTGTTCGGCCCGCGCGAAATGCGGCTTTACCCGAATGGCCGTCTGGCAAGCCACATTCTGGGCGGCGCGGCCTTCGGCAGCGAAGGCGTCAGCAGCGCCGAGGTGATCGGCGTCGCGGGCGTTGAAAAGGCCTTTGACGGCTGGCTGCGCGACCCGGCCAAGGGCGGCGCACCGCTGCAGCTGTCGATCGACCTGACCGTGCAGCAGGCGATGGAGGAGGTTCTGGCCTCGGGGATGTCGCTGATGAGCGCGAAGGGTGCCACCGGCATCCTGATGGAAATCAAGACGGGTGAGATCGTGGCGATGGCGAGCCTGCCTGACTTCGATCCAAACGACCGGCCGCGCCCGCTTCTGAAGGGCGATCCGTCCGACAGCCCGCTCTTCAACCGTGCCGTGCAGGGCCAGTACGAACTCGGCTCGACCTTCAAGATCTTCCCGGTCGCTCAGGCGATGGATCTGGGCCTGATCAACCCCAATACCGGGATCAACACGACGACGCCGATGCGGATCGGCAAGTACAACATCCGTGATTTCCACAATTACGGATCATCCCTGTCGGTCACCGACGTGATCGTGAAATCCTCGAACGTCGGCACCGTGCGCATCGCTCAGATGCTGGGGCCCGAGCGTCAGAAGCATTTCCTGGAAAAGCTGGGCTTGTTCGAGCCGACCCCGGTCGAGATGGTCGAGGCGCCGACCGGCCAGCCGCTGGTTCCCTCGCGCTGGCCTGCCGTGACCTCGGCCACGGTGTCGTTCGGTCATGGCCTTGCTGCCAGCCCGCTGCATCTGGCCACCGCCTATGCGACCATCGCCAATGACGGGATCCGGGTGCGGCCGACGCTTGTCCACAACCGCGAACGTGCGCCCGGCGAACGCGTCCTGGGCAGCGGCGCGGCCGATCTGGCGATCTCGATGCTGCGTCAGGTGGTGACGCGCGGCACCGGCAAGTCGGGCGATGTCGAGGGCTTCGAGATCGCGGGCAAGACCGGCACCGCCGACAAGCCGCGTCCGGGTGGCGGCTACTATGCCAACAAGGTTGTCGCGACCTGGGCCTCGGTCTATCCGGCCAGCGATCCGCAATATGTCCTGGTCGTGTCGCTGGATGAGCCGTCTATCGGAAACGGCGGTGGCGAAAGCCGTACCGCTGGCGCGACCGCGGTGCCGGTTGCCGCGGAAATGGTCCGCCGCCTGTCGCCGCTGGTCGGCCTGCGTCCCACGACCGAGGACGCGCTGCCCACGATCGCGCCACGGCCCGCCGCGCAGCCAGACGCGAAGATCGCTGGCGGCACGTCGGATCCGGCGCTAACGGGACCGGCTTCGGACATGCAGGCCAATACGGCGGCCCCGGCCCGCCCCGCCGCGGGCGGCGTCGCGCCGCTGGTGCGGCCGCTGGCGCGACCCATTGGGCGGTCTGCCGCCATTCCGGCGGTCCAGCCCGTCGCGGCCAGTGTTGATCCCCTCGTGGAAGCCGCGCTAAAGCGCGTGGCAAGGAACTGAGGCTTCAAAAAGCCCATAGCCCCGGGGGGCAGCCATGGCACAGCAGCAGAAACTATCCCAACTTGGCCTGCACGGTCAGGGCGGGGCCGATCCCGTGATCACCGGCCTGTCGCTGGACAGCCGCACCGTGAAGCCCGGCCACCTGTTCGCGGGCCTTCCGGGCTCGAACGTGCATGGCGGTGAATTCATCCCCTATGCGCTGCGCATGGATGCGGCCGCGGTCCTGACCGACCGTGAGGGCGCGCGCATCGCCGCCGATGCGCTGAAAGACTGGAACGGCGCGCTGGTCATCGCAGAAGACCCGCGGGCGGCCTTGTCGCGGGCGGCCTCGCTGTGGTTCGGCGCGCAACCGGCCCATGTCGTGGCCGTCACCGGCACGTCGGGCAAGACCTCGGTCGCAAGCTTCACCCGCCAGATTTGGCAGGCGCTGGGCCACAAGGCGATCAGCCTTGGCACGATGGGCGTGCAGGGCGATTATCAGGCAAAGCTGGCTCATACGACGCCCGACCCGCTGACGCTGCACCGCGTCCTGTCGGAAGCCGCCGCCGCCGGTGTGACCCATGCCGCGATGGAGGCGTCATCCCACGGCCTCGACCAGCGCCGGCTCGACGGCGTCAGCCTTCAAGCCGGGGCCTTCACCAATTTCAGCCAGGACCATCTCGACTATCATGCGGGGTTCGAGGAGTATTTCGCCGCCAAGGCGCTGCTCTTCGATCATATCCTCGACGAAGGCGCGGGCGCGGTCATCAACATCGACGGCCCGCGCGGCCAGCAGATGGCCGATATCGCCAAACATCGCGGCCTGACGCTGACCACGATCGGCGGCGAGAATTCGGGCGCCGATCTGCGCATCCTCGGCCAGCGTTACGACGCGACCGGGCAGGACCTGCGTTTTCTGGCGGATGACAAGGCCCACATGGTCCGCCTGCCGCTGATCGGCGGCTTTCAGGCGGAAAACGTGCTGGCCGCGATGGGCCTCTGCATGGCGGCGGGCGATCCCTTGGACGCGATCCTGCCGGTGCTGCCCGGCCTGACCACCGTGCGCGGCCGGATGGAGCTTGCTGCGGTGCGCGAGAACGGCGCGACGGTCTTCGTCGATTACGCCCACAAGCCTGGCGCTCTGATCGCCGCACTGCAATCCCTGCGTCCACATGTGCTCGGCCGGATCGTCGTGGTCTTCGGCGCCGGCGGCGACCGCGACCGTGGCAAGCGCCCGCTGATGGGCGAGGCCGCGCGCCAGTTCGCCGACGTCGTCATCGTGACCGACGACAACCCCCGCACCGAAGACCCGGCCGCGATCCGGGCCGAGGTTCTGGCCGGCGCTGGACCCGACGCGACCGAGGTTGCGGACCGTGCCGAGGCGATCCTGCGCGGGGTCGATGCGTTGCAGCCAGGTGATGCCCTGCTGATCGCGGGCAAGGGGCACGAGACCGGCCAGATCGTGGGCCAGGACGTCTATCCGTTCGACGACAGCGAACAGGCGAGCGTGGCCGTCGCCGCGCTGGACGGCCGGATATGAGCCTCTGGACCGCCGCCGATGCCGCCGCTGCGACCGGCGGCCGTGCGCAGGGCGACTGGACGGCGACCGGCGTCAGCATCGACACCCGCACGATCCGGCCCGGCGACCTGTTCATCGCGCTGACCGACATCCGTGACGGCCACGACTTCGTCGCCCAGGCGCTGGACAAAGGCGCCTGCGCCGCACTGGTCAGCCGCATCCCGGATGGCGTGCCCGCCAATGCCCCGCTGCTGATCGTGCCAGACGTGCTGCCCGCGCTGGAAGCGCTGGGCCGCGCTGGCCGGGCGCGGACGGACGCGAAGATCATCGCGATCACCGGCTCTGTCGGCAAGACCTCGACCAAGGACATGGCGCGCGCCGCGCTGGCCGGGCAGGGCCGCATCCACGCGGCCGAAGCCAGCTACAATAACCATTGGGGCGTGCCGCTGACGCTGGCCCGGATGCCGAAGGGCACCGATGTCGCGATCATCGAGATCGGCATGAACCACCCGGGCGAGATCGCGCCCCTGTCGCGCATGGCCCGCCCGCATGTCGCGATGATCACCACCATCGCCGCGGCGCATCTGGAAGCCTTCGGCGCGATCGAGGGCATCGCCCGCGAAAAGGGCGCGATCTTCGAGGGGCTGCTGCCGATGGGCACTGCCGTGATCCCCGAGGACCTGTCCACCACCCCGATCCTGCGCGATCTCGCCGATGCCGCCGGCGCGCTGATCGTGGGCTTCGGCGAGGCCGGAATGGCCCGCCCGGTCAGCATCGAGCCGCAGGGCGACGCGCTGAAGATCCGCGCGAGGATCAGCGGCGAGAGCGTTGCGTTCAGCCTGCAAACCACCGGCGCGCATTTCGTGATGAACGCCATCGGCGTGCTGGCCGCGCTGAACGCCGCCGGTGCCGATCTCAAGGACGCCGCGCGCAGGTTGGGCGACTGGCAACCGCCCAAAGGTCGTGGCGCGGTCGAGACGCTGGGGCCGATCCGCCTCATCGACGATGCCTTCAACGCCAATCCCGCGTCGCTGAAGGCAGGCCTTGCCACGCTGGCCGGCCTGCAGGGCGGCCGTCGCGTCGCCATCCTGGGCGATATGCTGGAACTGGGCGCGGACGAGATCGCGATGCACCGCGCGGTTGCCGACGATCCTTCTCTCGGCGCCGTCGATCTGATCCATTCCGCCGGCCCGCTGATGCGCCACCTGCACGATGCGCTGCCCGCATCGAAGCGCGGCGAATGGCGCGAGACGGCGGCCGAGCTGGCCGCGATGGCGCCGGATCTGGTCGCGCCCGGCGACATCGTGCTGGTCAAGGGCTCGAAATCCTCGCGCGTCTCGGCCGTGGTTGACGCGCTTCGGAAATGGGGGCAGATCGCCTCCCCTGATCACGACGATCCCCGCACGAAGGGTCGCGAGACGAGGGACTGACATGCTTTACTGGCTCAGCGGATTGTCCGAAGGGGGCGACCTCTTCAACCTGTTTCGCTACATCACCTTCCGCGCCGGCGCGGCCTTCTTCACGGCGCTGATCTTCGGCTTCATCTTCGGCAGACCGCTGATCAACTACCTGCGCATCAAGCAGAAAAAGGGCCAGCCGATCCGCGATGACGGCCCCGAGACGCATTTCGCCAAGGCCGGCACACCGACGATGGGCGGTCTGCTGATCCTGTCGGCGCTGTTCTTTTCGACGCTGCTCTGGGCGCGGCTCGACAACGGCTACATCTGGATCGTGCTGATGGTGACCTTGGGCTATGCGCTGATCGGATTCGCCGACGATTACGCCAAGGTCACGAAGCAGCACCACGGCGGACTGTCGGGCCGGATGCGGCTGGGGCTGGGCTTCGCGCTGGCCTTCGTCGCCTCGGCCTGGGCGATGCTCCTACACCCCGCGGGGCTGACCGGGATGCTTGCCTTTCCGGTCTTCAAGGACACGCTGCTGAACCTGTCCTATTTCTTCGTCATCTTCGGGATGATCGTGATCGTGGGGGCAGCCAACGCGGTCAACCTGACCGACGGGCTCGACGGCCTGGCGATCATGCCGGTGATGATCGCGGCGGGAACGCTGGGCGTCATCGCCTACACCGTCGGACGCGTCGACTTCACCGACTACCTCGGCGTCCACCACGTCCCCGGCACGGGCGAGATCCTGATCTTCGTCGCGGCCCTGATCGGCGGGGGCCTGGGCTTTCTGTGGTACAACGCCCCCCCCGCGGCGGTCTTCATGGGCGATACCGGCAGCCTTGCGCTGGGCGGCGCGCTGGGCGCCATCGCGGTGGTGACCAAGCACGAGATCGTGCTGGCTATCGTCGGCGGCCTGTTCGTGGTCGAGGCGCTGTCGGTGATCATCCAGGTCCTCTACTTCAAGCGCACCGGCAAGCGGGTGTTCCTGATGGCCCCGATCCACCACCATTTCGAGAAGCTGGGCTGGAAAGAGCCGCAGATCGTGATCCGCTTCTGGATCATCGCCCTGATCCTCGCGCTGATCGGGCTGGCGACGCTCAAGCTGCGGTAGCCTCGTGATCGTCACGGCGAACCTGCCCAGCCGGGACTTCGACGCGACCGAGGCTTTCTATGGTCGTTTGGGCTTCAAGCGACGCTGGCGCGACGACGGCTGGATGATCCTCGATCGTGACGAGGCGATCGTCGAATTCTTCCCGCATCCCGATCTCGATCCCGCGCAAAGCTGGTTCAGCGCCTGCATCCGCACGGATGACCTGGACGGGCTGCACGCGGAACTGAAACGTCTCGGCCTGCCCACATCCGGTATCCCTCGGCTGGACGCAGAGCCTTACCGGATCACCGACGATCTGCGCATGGTTGCCTTGATCGACCTTGACGGAAGCCTGATCCGCTGCCTCGGTGCCTGACGGATTGCACGGCTTCTCCTTTATTGAAATATCCTCGGGGTCCGGGGCAGACAGCCCCGGTCCGACCGCGCCGCAAGGAGGCCGCCATGATCCCCGCCACCGACGTCGAAGACCAGACCATCGCCGTTCTCGGCTTCGGCCGCTCGGGCCGGGCGACCGCCGCGGCCTTGAAGGCCGGCGGGGCGCGGGTGATCGCCTGGGATGACGGCGCCGACACGCGCCAGCAGGCCGAGGCCGAAGGGTGGGAGATCGTCGATCTGACCCGCGATGCGAACTGGACCGGCATCTCGACGCTGATCACCTCGCCCGGTATCCCGCACCTTTATCCCAAACCCCATCCGGTGATCGAACGCGCCTTGCGTCTCGGCATCCCGGTGGACAACGATATCGGGCTGTTCTTCCGCAGCTTCGCGACAGAGGACTGGCACCGTTTCGACCGCATCCCCAAGGTGATCGCGGTCACCGGTTCGAATGGCAAATCCACCACCACCGCACTGATCCACCACATCCTTGCCGAATCCGGCAGGCCGACGCAGATGGGCGGCAATATCGGGACCGGGGTCCTGTCGCTGGAACCGGCCGAGGATGGCGAGGTCGTGGTCCTGGAACTGTCCTCATACCAGACCGATCTGGCCCGCGCGCTGACGCCCGATGTCGCGGTCTTCACCAACCTGACCCCCGACCATCTGGACCGGCACGGCGGCTATGGCGGCTATTTCGCGGCGAAGCGGCGGTTGTTCGCGGAAGGCGGCCCCGACCGGGCGGTGATCGGGGTTGATGAGATCGAGGGGCTCTATATCGCCAACCAACTGGCGATGGCGCCGTCGGACGACCGGGTGATCCGCGTGTCCTCGGGGCAGAAGCTCGACGGACCGGGTTGGTCGGTCTTCACCCGCAAGGGCTATCTCGCCGAATACCGCAAGGGGCGGCAGGCGGCCTCGGTCGATCTGCGCGGGATCGCGGGCCTTCCCGGCGCGCACAATCACCAGAATGCCTGCGCCGCCTGGGCCGCCTGCCGCGCCATCGGCCTTGCGCCGAGAGAGATCGAGGCTGCGTTCCACACCTTTGCAGGCCTGCCGCACCGCAGCCAGCTCGTGGCCGAGATCGGCGGCGTCCGCTACGTCAACGACAGCAAGGCCACCAATGTCGATGCGGCATCGAAGGCGCTGCAGGCGTTCGACCGGATCCGCTGGATCGCCGGCGGTCTGGGCAAGGACGGCGGCATTGCCGATCTGCGCCCGCATCTGTCGCGCGTCACCAAGGCCTATCTGATCGGCCATTCCGCCCGCGACTTCGCGTTGGAACTGGGCGACACGCCCTACGAGATCGCCGAGACGATGGACCAGGCGGTTGCCAATGCCGCGTCCGAGGCGCAGCCGGGCGAGACGGTGCTGCTCGCCCCCGCGGCCGCCAGCTTCGATCAATACCCGAATTTCGAGAAGCGCGGCGAGCATTTCACCGACCTTGTCCGCGCGATGGAGCGCGGGTTGCCGTCCGCGTGAGCCGCGCCAATCCGCTGTAGCGCAGAGTGATCTTTCGCGCTATCATCGCCCCCACGACCCGGGCAAACCGGGCAATTTCGAGGCAGTGACGGCGGTTCTTTCATGACCGAGATGGTCTTTGGCGCCACGCCCGTGCGGGCGGGCGACCCGATTCTTCCACGCTGGTGGCGGACCGTGGACAAATGGTCCTTGGCCTGCGTGCTGGGCCTGTTCGCGATCGGCCTGCTGCTGGGCCTCGCCGCCTCGGTCCCGCTGGCGGAAAAGAACAACCTGCCGCGCTTCTATTATGTCACCCGTCAGGCCGTGTTCGGCTCTGTCGCGCTGGGCGTGATGGTCATCGTGTCTATGCTGTCGCCCAAGCAGGTGCGCCGGCTTGGCGTGCTGGGCTTTCTTGGCGCGTTCATCGCGATTCTCGCGCTGCCGGTCATCGGAACCGATTTCGGCAAGGGCGCGGTCCGCTGGCTGTCGGTCGGCGGCCTGTCGGTCCAGCCGTCCGAATTCCTCAAACCCGGCTTCGTCGCGCTGGCCGCCTGGTTCATGGCCGCCAGCCAGGAGGTCGGCGGCCCGCCCGGCAAGGCCTATTCCTTCGTCGCCGCTGCGACCATCGTCGTCCTGCTGGCGCTGCAGCCCGATTTCGGACAGGCCTCGCTGGTCCTGTTCTCGTGGTGCGTGATGTATTTCGTCGCGGGCGCGCCGATGATCCTCTTGCTGATCGTGCTGGCACTGACCGTGACCGGCGGTGTGTTCGCCTATGGCGCGTCCGACCACTTCGCACGCCGCATCGACGGCTTCCTGAACCCCGAGATCGATCCCCGCACCCAGATCGGTTATGCCACCAACGCCATCCAGGAGGGCGGCTTCTTCGGCGTGGGCGTGGGCGAGGGCACAGTGAAATGGTCGCTGCCCGATGCCCATACCGACTTCATCATCGCCGTCGCGGCCGAGGAATACGGCACCATCATGGTGCTGGCGATCATCGCGCTTTACTGCACCATCGTCGTGCGCTCGCTCTCGCGGCTGCGGGGTGAACGCGATCCCTTCGCGCGGATCGCGGGCAGCGGCCTTGCCTGCGCCTTCGGCGTGCAGGCGCTGATCAACATGGGCGTCGCCGTGCGGCTCTTGCCCGCCAAGGGCATGACGCTGCCCTTCGTCAGCTACGGCGGCTCGTCCGTGATCGCTTCGGGGATCGCGATGGGGATGCTTCTGGCGCTGACCCGCCGACGCCCGCAGGGCGCGATGGCCGATCTGCTGGGACGCGCACGCTGATGTCCGGAAAACGCGCGCTGATCGCCGCCGGGGGGACCGGAGGCCACATGTTTCCCGCCCAGGCCCTGGCAGAGGTGCTGCTGGATCGCGGCTGGACGGTGACGTTGTCCACCGATGACCGCGGCGCGCGCTATGCCGACGGCTTTCCGCCTGCCGTGACCCGCCAGATCGTCCGTTCCGCGACGACCGCGCGGGGCGGCCTGCGCGGCAAGCTGACCGCGCCCTTCACCATCGCCGCCGGCATCCTTGCAGCACGCCGCGCTTTCCACCGCGAGCGTCCCGACATCGTCGTGGGATTCGGCGGCTATCCTTCGATCCCGGCACTCGCCGCCGCGCTCAGCATGGGCATTCCGCGGATGATCCACGAACAGAACGGCGTGATGGGCCGCGTCAACGCGATGTTCGCCCGAAGGGTCCAGCGCGTGGCCTGCGGAACCTGGCCCACCGATCTGCCCGAGGGGGTCGAGGGCACGCATACCGGCAACCCCGTCCGCGCCGCGATCCGCGACTGCGCCGCCACGCCATACACGCCGGTCAACGGCGGCCCCGCCCGGGTCGTGATCATCGGCGGCAGCCAGGGCGCGCGCGTTCTGTCGGACGTGGTCCCCGCGGCCATTGCCGCGCTGCCCGCGGATCTGCGTCCGCGCTTGCGCATCGCCCATCAGGCGCGGCGAGAAGACCACGACCGCGTCGTCGCGGCCTATGAGAAGGCCGGCGTGACCGCCGACGTGCGCCCCTTCTTCGACGACGTGCCCGCGCGCTTTGCCGAGGCGCAGCTGGTCGTGGCCCGCTCGGGCGCGTCCACCATCGCCGACCTGACCGTGATCGGTCGCCCGGCGCTGCTGGTGCCGCTCGCCTCGGCAGCGCAGGATCACCAGACCGCCAATGCGCGGCCCCTTGCCGATGCAGGGGCTGCGCTGATGCTTCCCGAATCGGTGCTTGACCCCGAAAGCCTTGCGCGCGACATGCACGCGATCCTCTCAGACCCCGCCCGTGCCTCCGGCATGGCCGCCGCCGCGCTGGCGATGGGCCGTCCCGACGCCGCGCAACGCCTCTACGATCTTGTGACGGAGATTGCCGCATGAACGCTGCCACCAAATTGCCGGGCGAGCTTGGCCCGATCCATTTCATCGGCATCGGGGGTATCGGCATGTCGGGCATCGCCGAGGTGCTGATGACGCTGGGCTATCAGGTCCAGGGCTCGGACGCGAAGCGCTCGAAGATCACCGACCGGCTGGAAAAGCTGGGTGCGACCGTGTTCGAAGGCCAAAGCGCGAAGAACATCGGCGAAGCCGGCGTCGTCGTCATCTCGACCGCGATCAAGAAGGGCAACCCGGAACTGGAAGAGGCGCGGCGTCGCGGCCTGCCGGTCGTCCGCCGGGCCGAGATGCTGGCCGAACTGATGCGGATGCGCTCGAACGTCGCCGTCGCCGGCACCCACGGCAAGACCACCACGACGACGATGGTGGCGACGCTGCTGGACGCGGGCGGGCTGGACCCGACCGTCATCAATGGCGGGGTGATCCACGCCTATGGCAGCAACGCGCGCGCCGGTGCAGGCGAATGGATGGTGGTCGAGGCCGACGAATCCGACGGCAGCTTCAACCGCCTGCCCGCGACCATCGCGATCGTGACGAACATCGACCCCGAACACATGGAGCACTGGGGCAGCTTCGACGCGCTGCGCAAGGGCTTCTACGACTTCGTCTCGGGCATCCCGTTCTACGGCCTCGCGGTCTGCTGCACCGACCATGCCGAGGTGCAGGCGCTGGTCGGTCGTCTGACCGACCGCCGCGTGGTCACCTTCGGCTTCAACGCGCAGGCGGACGTCCGCGCGGTGAACCTGCGCTATGACAACGGTGTCGCGCATTTCGACGTGGCCCTGCAGGGCGAGGCCATGCTGAACGACGGCGAGACCCCGGTGATCGAGGATTGCACCCTGCCGATGCCCGGCGATCACAATGTCAGCAACGCGCTGGCTGCCGTCGCCGTGGCCCGCCATCTGGGCATGAAACGGTCCGAGATCCGGCAGGCGCTGGCGAATTTCGGTGGCGTCGGCCGCCGCTTCACCCGCGTGGGCGAGGTGAACGGGGTCACCATCATCGACGATTACGGCCATCACCCGGTCGAGATTGCGGCGGTGCTGAAAGCCGCGCGGCAGGCCACCAAGGGTCGCGTGATCGCGGTCCACCAGCCGCATCGCTATTCGCGTCTGTCGAATCTCTTCGACGATTTCTGCACCTGCTTCAACGAGGCCGATGTCGTCGGCATCGCCGACATCTACGCGGCGGGCGAGGACCCGATCCCCGGCGCCTCGCGCGACGATCTGGTCGCGGGCCTCATCGCCCACGGCCATCGCCACGCCCGCGCCGTGGTGGACGAGGACGATCTGGCCCGTCTGGTCAAGGAACAGGCCCGTCCCGGCGACATGGTCGTCTGCCTCGGCGCCGGCACCATCAGCACCTGGGCCAACAACCTGCCCGAACGCCTGCAAGGACGCGCGGCGTGAGTGGCCAGCTTGCCGCCTCGGGCGCGATCGTCGCGCTCTGGGCGCTGCTTGCCGCGCTGATGCCGCTGTTCGGGCCGCGCCACCGCAGCGCCGCGTGGTGGCTGCTGGTCGTGGCCGGCGTGCCGCTGCTGGGCTGGCTTACGCTGAAATGGGGGCCGGGTATCGGCGTGCTGGCCTTCGCGCTCGGCGCGCTGGCGCTGTGGCGCCGCCCGTCCCAGGACCGCGCCTCGGTCCGGGACCGGCACGTCGAACCGGCGGAATAACCCTTCGTGACCCTGCGTCACATCGCCGATTGACCACGCAACACCGCAAGCTGTGTACAGATTGTGTACAGGCTGTGTACGCCCGGTGTACGGGCTGTGCGGCCTGAAACGCAGCAAATGCTGGCTGTCAATCGGGCAGCGTGCGCTGGCTGTTGCGGCAAGCAACGCGCGGAGCATCGCGCAACGGGTGAAATAAACCGCCTCAGTTGACGCCTCGCCACAGCCTGACTACCAGCAAGCCATGACCATCACGCTTCCCGAGGTGCGCGGCACGCTCACCCCCGACCGATCCCTGGACGGCTTGACCTGGCTTCGCGTCGGCGGCCCCGCCGACTGGCTGTTCCAGCCCGCGGACGAAGACGATCTGGCCGAATTCCTGGGCGCGCTCGATCCGTCCGTGCCGGTCTTCCCGATGGGCGTGGGCTCCAACCTGATCGTGCGCGACGGCGGCATCCGCGGTGTCGTGATCCGGCTGGGCCGCGCCTTCAACACCATTGAAATCGAAGGTGAAATCGTGACCGCCGGGGCGGCCTCGCTGGATGCGCATGTGGCCCGGCGCGCGGCGGATGCGGGGCTCGACCTGACCTTTCTGCGCACCATCCCCGGCAGCATCGGCGGGGCCGTGCGGATGAATGCAGGCTGCTACGGCACCTACGTCGCCGATCACCTGATCGACGCCCGCGCCGTCACCCGCGACGGCCGCATCGTCACGCTGGACGCCGCCGATCTGAACCTTGCCTATCGCCAGTCCGACCTGCCCGACGGCTGGGTCCTGACCGGCGCGCGCTTCCGCGCGACACCCGGCGAGCCCGAGGCGCTGCATGCCCGGATGGAGGATCAGATCGCCCGCCGCGACGCCAGCCAGCCGACCCGTGAACGCAGCGCCGGCTCGACCTTCCGCAACCCGGCGGGCTATTCCAGCACCGGCGACGCCACCGACACGCACGAGCTGAAAGCGTGGTCGGTGATCGACGCGGCCGGCTTGCGCGGCGCAAGCTGGGGCGGGGCGCAGATGTCTGAAAAGCATCCGAATTTCCTGCTGAATACCGGTGCCGCGACCGCCGCGGACCTCGAGGCTCTGGGCGAGTTGGTGCGCCGGCGCGTGCGCGAAGACAGCGGTCACGATCTGCGATGGGAGGTCATCCGCATCGGCGATCCGGCCCCCGAGGGGCAGTCCTGATCGCGGCGCTCGACCAAAGGTCGTGAACCCCGCCATTCGCCGCCGCAAGGCGGTTGCAGGGCCGGGAATCAACCGCTATAGACGCCGCGAGATTTCGGGGAGGCCCATCGCCACCCCCCTGACCTGAAGCCCCTGCCCAGACCGGCAACAGCCGGCCTCGCTGCAGGGTGCTGGGCTAAGATGAAAGGACGATTGTGGCCAATTCCGGTTCGATTTCCCAAAGCATCGCAGGGCGTTACGCTCAGGCCGTCTTCGACCTTGCCCGCGAGCAGGGCGGTGTGGACACGATCGCGAACCAGGTCGCAGACCTCGATGCCGCGCTCAAGAACAGCTCGGACCTGCGCGAGATGATCGCATCACCCCGGATCAGCCGTGCCGAACAGGGCCGTGCCATCGGCGCGCTGGCCGACAAGATGGACCTTGGCCCGATCCTCGGGAACACGCTGCGGCTGATGGCACAGAACAGGCGCCTTTTCGTGCTGCCGCAACTGGTCGCCCGCCTGCAGGACCTGATCGCGAACGAGCGTGGCGAAATGACGGCCGACGTCACCAGCGCGGTTGCGCTGGACGACGCGCAGCAGAAGCGCCTCGCCGATACGCTGTCCGAAAAGTCGGGCAAGAAAATCAAGCTGAACACACGCGTCGATGAGGGTCTCATCGGCGGCATGATCGTCAAGCTGGGCTCGCAGATGATCGACTCGTCGGTCCGCTCGAAGCTCGCTTCCCTTCAGAATACCATGAAAGAGGTCGGATAATGGGAATCCAGGCTGCCGAGATTTCGGCGATCCTCAAGGATCAGATCAAGAATTTCGGGCAGGACGCCGAGGTTGCCGAAGTCGGCCAGGTGCTGTCGGTGGGTGACGGCATCGCCCGCGTCTACGGTCTGGACAAGGTCCAGGCCGGCGAGATGGTGGAATTCCCGGGCGGCGTGCGCGGGATGGTTCTGAACCTCGAAACCGACAACGTCGGCGTCGTGATCTTCGGGACCGACCAGGACATCAAGGAAGGCGACACGGTCAAGCGGACCAACGCCATCGTGGAAGTGCCGACCGGCAAGGGCCTGCTGGGCCGCGTTGTCGATGCACTGGGCAATCCGATCGACGGCAAGGGCCCGATCGAAGGCGCCGAGATGCGCGTCGCCGACAGCAAGGCACCGGGCATCATGCCGCGCAAGTCGGTCCACGAGCCGATGGCGACCGGCCTGAAGTCGGTCGACGCCATGATCCCCGTTGGCCGCGGCCAGCGCGAACTGATCATCGGCGACCGCCAGACCGGCAAGACCGCGATCGCGCTCGACACGATCCTGAACCAGAAGAACTACAACGGCCGTGAAGACGACGGCATGAAGACGCTGCACTGCATCTACGTCGCCGTTGGTCAGAAGCGCTCGACCGTGGCGCAGCTGGTGAAGAAGCTCGAGGAAACAGGCGCGATGGCTTACACGACCATCGTCGCGGCCACCGCTTCGGACCCCGCGCCGATGCAGTATCTCGCGCCTTATTCGGCCACCGCGATGGGCGAATATTTCCGCGACAACGGCATGGACGCGCTGATGATCTATGATGACCTGTCCAAACAGGCCGTCGCGTATCGTCAGATGTCGCTGCTGCTGCGCCGTCCGCCCGGCCGCGAAGCCTATCCGGGCGACGTGTTCTACCTGCACAGCCGCTTGCTCGAGCGTTCTGCCAAGCTGAATGAGAACAACGGTTCGGGCTCGCTGACCGCGCTGCCGATCATCGAAACGCAGGCAGGCGACGTGTCGGCCTATATCCCGACCAACGTGATCTCGATCACCGATGGCCAGATCTTCCTGGAAACCGACCTGTTCTTCCAGGGCATCCGCCCGGCTGTGAACACCGGTCTGTCCGTGTCGCGCGTGGGTTCGTCCGCGCAGACCAACGCGATGAAATCCGTCGCGGGCCCGGTCAAGCTGGAGCTGGCGCAGTACCGTGAGATGGCGGCCTTCGCGCAGTTCGGCTCCGACCTCGACGCGGCGACGCAGAAGCTGCTAAACCGTGGCGCGCGCCTGACCGAACTGATGAAGCAGCCGCAATACTCGCCGCTGACCAACGCCGAAATCGTCTGCGTGATCTATGCGGGCACCCACGGTTACCTGGACAGCATCCCGGTTTCCGAGGTCGGCAAGTGGGAAGACGGTCTGCTGCAGTACCTGCGCAACCAGCAGGGTGACCTGCTCGACTGGCTGACGAAGGACGATCCCAAGATCAAGGGTGATGCCGAGGACAAGGTGAAGGCGGCACTCGACGCCTATGCCAAGACCTACGCCTGAAAGGACTGAGCGATGCCCAGCCTCAAGGACCTGAAAAACCGGATCGACAGCGTCAAGAACACGCGGAAGATCACGAAGGCGATGCAGATGGTCGCCGCCGCCAAGCTGCGCCGCGCGCAAGAAGCGGCGGAGGCTGCGCGCCCATATGCCGAGCGCATGAACGCGGTGATGGCCGGGCTGACCTCGGGGTCGGCCGGGTCCGACACCGCGCCGCGGCTGCTGGCCGGGACCGGTCGTGGCGACAAGCACCTGCTGGTCGTGATGACGGCCGAGCGTGGTCTGGCAGGAGGCTTCAACAGCTCCATCGCCAAGCTTGCGCGGCAGCGTGCCGAGCGTCTGCGCGGCAACGGCAAGACGGTCGAGATCATGACCGTCGGCAAGAAGGGACGTGAACAGCTGAAGCGCGATTTTGCGGATGCGTTCGTCCATCACGTCGACCTGTCCGAGGTCAAGCGCGTGGCCTACGCCAATGCGCGCGAGATCGCGGATGAGGTGCTGAACCGTTTCGACGACGGTGGCTTCGACGTGGCGACGATCTTCTACAACCGCTTTGAATCGGTGATCAGCCAGGTTCCGACTGCCAAGCAGATCATTCCCGCCGAGGCGCCCGAGGGCGAGAACGGGGAAGCTGCGGGTGGCGGTGCCGGTGCGCAATACGATTACGAGCCGGGCGAGGATGCGCTGCTGGCCGATCTGCTGCCGCGTTCCGTCGCGACGCAGATCTTTGCCGCGCTGCTGGAAAACGCCGCGTCTGAACAGGGCGCGCGGATGACCGCGATGGACAACGCCACGCGCAACGCCGGCGACATGATCGACAGGCTGACGACCGAGTACAACCGCTCGCGTCAGGCCGCGATCACCAAGGAACTCATTGAAATCATTTCGGGCGCCGAGGCGCTCTGACCGCGAAGGGGATGAAACAGATGGCAGAGGCCAAAGGTAAGATCACGCAGGTCATCGGTGCGGTCGTGGACGTTCAGTTCGAGGACCACCTGCCGGCGATCCTGAACGCGCTGGAAACCGACAACAACGGCAAGCGGCTGGTGTTGGAAGTGGCGCAGCACCTGGGCGAGAACACCGTCCGCACGATCGCCATGGACGCGACCGAAGGTCTGGTCCGCGGTCAGTCGGTCAGCGATCTGGGCGAGCCGATTTCGGTTCCGGTCGGCGACGCGACGCTGGGCCGCATCATCAACGTCGTGGGTGAGCCCGTGGACGAAGGCGGCCCGGTCGAGGCGACCGAAACCCGCGCCATCCACCAGCCCGCGCCCGACTTCGCTGCGCAGGCGACCAGCTCGGAAATCCTCGTCACCGGCATCAAGGTCATCGACCTGCTGGCGCCCTATTCGAAGGGCGGCAAGATCGGCCTTTTCGGCGGTGCCGGCGTGGGCAAGACCGTTCTGATCATGGAGCTGATCAACAACATTGCCAAAGTGCACTCGGGTTATTCCGTGTTCGCGGGCGTTGGCGAGCGCACCCGTGAAGGCAACGACCTTTACCACGAGATGATCGAATCTGGCGTCATCAAGCCCGACAACATCTCGGAATCGCAGGTTGCGCTGGTTTACGGCCAGATGAACGAGCCTCCGGGGGCACGGATGCGCGTCGCGCTGACCGGCCTGACGCTGGCAGAACAGTTCCGCGACGCGACCGGGACCGACGTTCTGTTCTTCGTGGATAACATCTTCCGCTTCACGCAGGCCGGCTCGGAAGTGTCGGCGCTGCTGGGCCGCATCCCGTCCGCCGTGGGCTATCAGCCGACGCTGGCCACCGACATGGGCGCGATGCAGGAACGCATCACCTCGACCAAGAAGGGCTCGATCACCTCGATCCAGGCCGTCTACGTTCCGGCCGACGACCTCACCGACCCTGCACCGGCCACGACCTTCGCCCACCTCGACGCCACGACCGTTCTGTCGCGCGCGATCTCGGAACTGGGCATCTACCCGGCGGTGGACCCGCTCGACTCGAACAGCCGGATCCTCGACCCGGCCGTCGTCGGCGAAGAGCACTACCAGGTCGCCCGTGACGTTCAGGGGATTCTTCAGCGCTACAAGTCGCTGCAGGACATCATCGCGATCCTCGGGATGGACGAACTGTCCGAAGAGGACAAACTGACCGTGGCGCGCGCGCGCAAGATCCAGCGCTTCCTGTCGCAGCCCTTCGACGTCGCCAAGGTCTTCACCGGCTCCGACGGCGTTCAGGTTCCGATCGAGGACACGATCTCGTCGTTCAAGGCGGTCGTCGCCGGCGAGTACGATCACCTTCCCGAAGCCGCCTTCTATATGGTTGGCGGGATCGACGACGTGAAGGCCAAGGCCGAGCGTCTCGCCTCGCAGGCGGCATAAGGGGGCGTCATGGCCGATGTGATGCAGTTCGACCTCGTCTCGCCCGAACGGAGCCTTGTCTCCGTTCCGGTGCGTGAGGTTCGCCTGCCCGGAACCGATGGCGATCTGACGGCGATGCCGGGCCACGCGCCCGTCATCGTCACGCTGCGTCCGGGCATGGTCACCGTCGTCGATGAGGGCGGGACCGAGACCGAATTCGCGGTGACGGGCGGCTTTGCCGAAATCAACGGCGAATCCGTGAGTCTGCTGGCAGAGCGTGGGCATCCGCGCGATGAAATGACGCAGGATGTGTTCAACGACATGATGGCCGAGGCGCATCGTCGCCGGAAGGCTGTCGAAGAGAAGCACGACACCGGCGAAGAGATCGTCGCAGCGGCCGTCAAGCTGCTGGCCGACATGGAAGCGATGGGCACCCATATCGGGCTGGATCCCAACCAGGCTTCCGCACCCGCGTGATGCACGGCAATTGACCTTTTCTACAGGTCCCAAGACCAGCGCCCCGGCTTGACCGGGGCGTTTTCATTCATGACTAGTCTTTGTGCTGCATGAAGAAGGGCGAGGTCATCCGCTTTGATGCGATTCACCAGTGGGACTGTCGGCGTCGCGCGTGGAACGGCCATGCTCTTCTCGGCGTGCGAAGACGGCGGAGAGATGTGGACCGGTGATGGCCAGCGCGTCGTCAGGCAGGCCGTCACCTTCGACGAACCCTTTCAGAACCCGCCTGTCGTCCATGTCGCAATGTCGATGTGGGACTTCGCGTCGGCATCGAACCAGCGCGCCGACATCATCGCTGATCGTGTGACCGGATCGGGATTCGAAATCGTGTTCCGCACCTGGGGTGACACCCGGATCGCGCGCGCCCGCGCAGAATGGCTCGCGATCGGTCCAATCGCGAACGAGGACGATTTCCGCCTTTAGGCGCGGTCCAGATTGACGCCGATCAGACCAGCGACTTCGGCCGGATGGGTGATCGGGACCATATGGCCCGCACCGGGAACGGTCGCACGCCCGACATCGGGCAGTCGCGCGGCCAGTGCCTCCGCGATTGCGGCAATCACCGGTGGCGATTCTGCACCCGCGATCAGCATCACCGGCGCCTCGATCGCCTCCAGTCCGCCCGGGCGCAGGATGTTCGCGCTGTCACGGCATTGCGTGTCTGCGATATTTGCAATCAGACCGATCCGGTCACGCATCTGCGCCTGTGCGCGCGGCGGCAGCGCGTCGTAGGGCTGGCTGCCCCACAGGTCGATGAAGGAGCGCGTCGCATCCTCGATCTGACCAGCGGCCAGCATCCGCGCCATCGCCTCGTCCTGCGCCTTCTGCGCAGGATCGTCAGCCGCAGCGAACAGCACCGGCTCGATCAACGTCAGGCTGCGGATCGCCTCGGGTGCAGCGACAGCGATGCGCAAGGCCACCACAGCGCCCATGCTGTGACCGATCAGATCCAGCGGCCGGTTGATGAAGCTCGCCGCGATGCGGGTAACGGCCGTGTGGAAGTCGGGATCGCCTTCGCCCGGTGTCCAGGCGTCGCTTCGCCCGTGAGAGGGCATGTCGAACCCCTTCAGGTCGATGCGCCCGTCCAGCGCTTCGGCAATGGCACCCCAATAGCCTCCGCTGGCCAGCATGCAGTGCAAGGCCAGGGCCGGGCGGTCCGGATCGCCCGGCCAGTGCCGTGCGTGAATGCCGCTCACAGGCTGGCCAGATGCCCGTCGAGGAAGTCCAGCCGATCCTGACCCCAGAACCGCTGATCGCTTTCGCGCACGATGTAGAACGGCACGCCAAAGACGCCCGCCGCGACCGCCTGGTCGAGATTGCGGGCATAGGTTTCCGCGCCCAGCAACAGACCGCTGTCGACAAGTCCCGGATCGAAGCCGCTGGCCGACAGGCAATCGCGCAGCACCGCGTCATCGCTGATGTCACGATCCTCGGCCCAGCGGGCGCGCAGGATCGCCTGCACCAGCTTGCCTACGTCACCGCCGCCTGCGTCCTGCGCCGCGATGATGGCATAGGAAGATGGCGCCCCGTTGACCTGCATGAAGGCAGGATTGAGATTGAACGGAATATCCAGTTCCTTCGCCCAACGCGTCAGGTCCTGGGCGCGATACTCCACGCGATTGGCATGCCGTTCGGCGGGGCGGGTGCCCCCTGTGCGATCGAACAACACCAACGGATCGATGGGTTTATAGGTCAGCGTTGCGCCATGCTTGGCGGCCAGTTGCTCCAGCCGGTCACCGGCGAGGTAGCACCAGGGGCTGAGCGTCGCGAGATAATAGTCGATATGCGCCATCCGCCGCTTGTCCTTTGTCCGACCGCATCAAGGTTTGCGGGCAAGCTATCCGGGTGCTACTTGCTGCGCAATCCTCGCGAATCCCGACATAAAGGCCGCCCATGCCCGCCATGACCGAACCGAAGCTGATCGCCGGCAATGCCAACCAGCCACTGGCCGCCGCGATCGCCCGCCGCATGTCGATGCACAGGGGCATGAATGTCAGCCTGGTGGATGCGCGGGTCGAGCGGTTCAACGATCAGGAGATTTTCGTCGAGGTCTTCGAGAATGTTCGCGGCGAGGACATGTATATCATCCAGCCGACCTCGAACCCGGCGAACGACAACCTGATGGAACTGCTGATCATGACCGACGCGCTGCGGCGCAGCTCGGCCGACCGGATCACCGCGGTCATTCCCTATTTCGGCTATGCGCGACAGGATCGTCGCGCCAAGGCCCGCACCCCGATCAGCGCCAAGCTGGTCGCCAACCTGCTGCAGAAGGCGGGGGTCGACCGGGTGCTGACGCTCGATCTGCACGCGGCACAGATCCAGGGCTTCTTCGACGTGCCGGTGGACAACCTTTACGCCGCGCCGGTCTTTGCGTTGGACGCACAGCATCACTTCAAGGGTCGCATGAACGATCTGATGGTCGTCTCGCCCGATGTCGGCGGCGTGGCACGCGCGCGCGAGCTGGCCCAGCGGATCGGGGCGCCGCTATCGATCGTGGACAAGCGGCGTGAGAAGGCGGGTGAAGTGGCCGAGATGACCGTCATCGGTGATGTCGAAGGCAAGGTCTGCATCATCGTCGACGACATGTGCGACACGGCCGGCACGCTGGTGAAAGCCGCACAGCTGCTGGTCGACAACGGCGCGACCGAGGTTCACGCCTACATCAGCCACGGCGTCCTCAGCGGTCCTGCGGTCGAGCGGATCAGCAATTCGGTGATGAAGTCGCTGGTCATCACGGACTCGATCCAGCCATCCGAGGCGGTGAAGCAGGCCCCGAACATCCGCATCGTGCCGACCGCGCCCATGTTCGCGCAGGCGATCCTCAACATCTGGAACGGAACCTCGGTCAGCTCTTTGTTCGAAACGGATACGCTGGGCCCGATCTACGAGGGGCTCTATTCGAACGGCTGAGATCAGGCGCCGGGGCGGTTTTCGCCTCGCTGAAGGATTCGGACGACGCCGTCGATCTGCTGGCTTTCACCGGCGGACTTGGCGCCCAGTTCGGCTGCCAGGGCGCGCATGGCGAAGTTCCTGGGCTGATAGGTCAGACGAATCGTCTGCAACCCGACCCGACGCGCGGCGAGGATGGCGGCCAGCACCAGAACGCGCCCCAGTCCCATCCGCTGGAACGGCGCCTCGACCGACACCGCGACCTCCCCCTCGGCGCCGCGCGCTGGCAGGATAAGCTCGGCCACGGCACGCAATTGCCCTTCGATGAAGGCGCCGAAGATCAGCGTATCGCGCCAGTTGATCCGCGCGACGTAGCTGCGAACGGAATCGTCGGACATGCCACCGTGAAAGCGCGTGGAGAGATCGCGGGCTGGTAACCTGAGAAGATGATCCGTCAGCAGTGTCGCATCGCCGGGATCGAGACCGCGGACGCGTACCTTGTCGGCAAGCGGTGTCAGCAGGTCGAGTCCCCGCGGACCTTCGACCTTGGTGTCAGCCAAGAGGCTCGTGTCGTCCGGTCTTTTGCTGCGCTGCGGCATGACCGCTAGATCGGTATCGCAGGGCGTTTCGTCAATCGTGACGCGGCATCACATATTCGTCGGGCCGATCGTTGGGCGGTCAGTCCAGCGCCCGCCATCCGATGTCACGGCGACAAAATCCGTCTGGCCAGTCGATCAGATCGACCAATTCGTAGGCGCGACGGTGCGCTTCGGCGAGCGTCGGCCCGCGTCCGGTCGCGGCAAGGACACGTCCGCCATTGGCGACAAGATGCCCCTCACGCTCTGCCGTGCCGGCGTGAAAGACCATCTGAAACGAATTTTCGGTGATGCGGTCCAGTCCGCCGATCACGCTGCCCTTCGCGTAGTCGCCAGGATAGCCCTTGGTCGCAAGGACAACGCTCAGCGCATGATCGTCGGCCCAGTTCACGCTGACCTCGGACAGGCGACCCTCGGCGCAGGCATGAATCAGGTCCAGTGCCTGACCGCCAAGCCGCATCATCAATGCCTGGCATTCCGGATCGCCAAAGCGGACATTGTATTCGACCAGCCGCGCGGCACCGTCCTTGACCATCAACCCGACGAACAGCACGCCTTGGAACGGTGTGCCGCGACGCGCCATCTCGGCGATCGTCGGGCGCACGATTTGCGCCATGACCTGCGCCTCGACATCCGAAGTCATCACGGGGGCAGGGCTGTAGGCCCCCATGCCGCCGGTGTTGGGTCCGGTGTCGCCTTCGAACGCGCGCTTGTGGTCCTGTGCGGTGCCCAGCGGCAGGCAGTCTTCACCATCGACCAGGACGAAGAAGCTCGCCTCTTCACCGTCCATGAATTCCTCGATCACAACCGACATGTCGCCGAACGCGCCGTCGAAGATGTCGCGGACCGCCGCTTCGGCATCCGTAACCGTTTCGGCGACAGTCACGCCCTTTCCGGCGGCCAGACCGTCCGCCTTGACCACGATGGGGGCGCCTTGCTCTCGCAGATAGGCAAGCGCGGGCTCGGCTTCGGTGAATCGGGCCCATGCGGCGGTCGGCGCGTTGCTGGCGTCGCAGATCTCCTTGGTGAAGCTTTTGCTCGCCTCAAGCTGCGCGGCGGCCTTGTCTGGGCCGAAGACCAGAAAACCTGCGCTCCGCAGCGCGTCTCCGACGCCGGCGGCCAGCGGCGCCTCTGGGCCGATCACCACCAAATCGATCGAGTTCGCCTCGGCCAGTTCCAGCACCGCCGCCCGCGAATTGGGGTCGATCGTCATGCACTCGGCAACATCGGCGATCCCCGCGTTGCCTGGCGCGACGATCAGCCGGTCGCATTTCGGGTTCTGCCGGATCGCCCAAGCCAGCGCATGCTCGCGCCCGCCGGAGCCCAGGATCAGGATGTTCACGCGCGACCTCGCTTCTGTCGGGACGCCGAACCTCTAGGCAAAGGGTCGCGCGCTTGCAACGGGCGGCGGCGCTGGTCATAGCTGTCGAATGGATCTGATCGACGACGAAGGCAGTGCCGGGCCGGGCAGCAACGCGCCGGAATTCACCGTTTCGGAAATCTCCGGTGCGGTGAAGCGGGTGATCGAGGAACGCTTCGGTCGCGTCCGCATCCGGGGCGAGATCGGGCGCGTCTCCCGGCCGTCGTCGGGTCATGCCTATTTCGATCTCAAGGACGACCGCGCCGTCATGGCCGCGGTGGTCTGGAAGGGGCAGGTTGCCCGGCTGTCGCAGCAGCCCGAAGAGGGGATCGAGGTCATCGCGACGGGCCGGCTGACGACCTTTCCCGGACAATCGAAATACCAGTTGATCGCCGACCAGATCGAGATTGCAGGCGCGGGCGCGTTGATGGCGATGCTGGACAAGCGCCGCAAGGCGCTGGCCGCCGAAGGGCTGTTCGATCAGGACCGCAAGCGCGCGCTGCCCTATCTGCCGCGCGTGATCGGTGTCGTCACCTCGCCGTCGGGCGCGGTGATCCGCGACATCCTGCACCGGCTCCGCGACCGTTTTCCGACCCGTGTGCTGATCTGGCCGGTCGCGGTGCAGGGCGATGCCTGCGCAGGGCAGGTTGCGGCGGCGATCCGCGGCTTCAACGCGCTGGACGCGCAAGGGGCGCTGCCGCGTCCCGATCTGCTGATCGTGGCAAGGGGCGGCGGCAGCCTTGAGGATCTGTGGGGCTTCAACGAAGAGGTTGTCGTCCGCGCCGCCGCCGAAAGCGCCATCCCGCTGATTTCCGCCGTGGGGCACGAGACCGACACCACGCTGATCGACTTTGCCGCCGACCGGCGCGCACCGACGCCAACGGCAGCAGCCGAGATCGCGGTGCCGGTTCGCGCCGAATTGGCTGCACGGCTGGCCGAATGCGGGGCGCGCATGGGCCGCGCCGGAGCCGACCGGATTCGACGACCGCGACAACGGCTGCGCGACCTGGCCCGCGCGATGGGGCGTCCCGGCGCACTGACCGAAGGCGCGCGCCAGCGGCTCGACCTGTGGTCCGGCCGCCTCGATCCCGCGCTGCGCGGGCTGGTGCGGATGCGCCGCCAGCAGCTTCAGGCGCGGCCGATACCCGCGGCTACGCTGCGCGGCTTCACAGCCCGCAAGCGACACGCAATGGAAGGGCAGGGCGCGCGCCTTGCAACAATTGCCGAGCGTCAGATCGAACGGCGCAGCACACGGGTGGAGCATCTGGGAGAGCGGCTCGACGGCTCGCTGCGCCGTGTGGTGGCTGCGACGAGCCGGGCGGTCACCGTGCAAGGCGCGCGTCTGCGCGAACTGGACGCGCGACTGCCCGCCGCGCTGCGTCGCATCATCACGATCCGGCGCGAGGCGCTGCTTCGGCTGGACCGGACCCGGCAGACGCTGGGTTACACCGAGACGCTCAAGCGCGGCTTTGCCGTGGTTCACGGTCCGGGCGGTTTGATCGCGACAGCGGCCGAGGCTGAGCGAATGCCCGAATTCGAGATCGAGTTCGCCGACGGCCGCCTTCCCGCCATGCCGCGTCGTGCGACGAAACGCAGCAAGCCTGCGTCAAAACCCCAGCAGAAGTCGCTGTTCTAGACGGCCACGTTCCGCCTGCGCGCCAGCCAGATCAGCGATGCTCCGGCAAGGACGAGGAAGGGGATCATCGCGAGGTTCACCGCGACCCAGCCCGCCTGCGCGGTGCCGCCCGCGCAGTTCATCAATCCACCCGATGACAGCGATGCCAGGAAGACCCCGCCAAAGACGAACATGTCGTTCATTCCCTGCACACGTCCGCGCTCTTCCGGCGAATGCGCGCGGGCCAGCATCGCCGTTGCGCCGATATAGCCGAAGTTCCAGCCGATCCCCAGAAGGGCCAGGGCGACGAAGAAGTTGGTCAGGGTGACGCCCGCGATGGCGACCGCGCCAGCGCCCGCGAGGATTGCGAGCCCTATCGCGACGATGCGGGTAGTACCGAAGCGACGGATCAGCGCACCGGTGAAGAACGATGGTGCATACATTGCCAGAACGTGACCCGAGACGATGTCGGCGGCGTTTTCCGGTCGGAAGCCGCAGCCGACGACCGCAAGCGGGGTCGACGTCATCACCAGGTTCATCAGCGCGTAAGACACCATCGCGCAGATCATCGACACGATGACCACCGGTGTGCGCAGGATCGTGGCGAGCGAGCGGCCCTGTGGCGCATCGGGATTGGGCGCCGGCGGCTTGGGGATGTCTAGGAAGGAAAACAGGATCGGTCCTGTCAGGTTCAGCAGCACCACCGCCATGTAGGTCCCCAGAAACGGGATTGCGGTCATGTCGTTGGTCAGGCGCACCAAGGCAGGCCCGATAATCGCACCGGCAAGTCCACCGGCCATGACCCAGCTGATCGCGTTCGCCTCGAATTCAGGGGGTGCGGTGTCGGTCGCGGCAAAGCGATAGAAGGCGTGGGCTGCCATGTAGATGCCCGTCAGCGTAGACCCTGCGATCAGCAGCCAGAACGAGCCGAGATAGAGACCCGAAGCCTGAACCAGCGCACCGCAGGCCCCGGCCATCACCGCAAGCGTGAAACCCGCGCGGCGACCGTTCCGCTGCATGTAGCCGGCCATCGGCCGCGCGGACAGCGCGGTGCCCAGAATGATCATCGAAATCGGCAGCGTCGCTAGACAAGGATTGGGCGCGAGCATCTGCCCGGCCAGTCCGCCGATGATGAAGTTGACCGGAAGCTGCGCGCCCAGAAACGCCTGCGCGAGGATCAGCACCACGACATTGCGTCGGGCGCGCGCGAGGCCTGCGCTCATGCGCGGGCAAGCCCTGCGGCTTCGCGCGCCTTCGCCTCGATCTCGGACCAGTTGCCGGCCTCGACATCGGCATCGCCGGCCACCCAGCTTCCGCCGACGCAGATCACATTCGGCAGCGACAGATAATCCCGCGCGTTCGCGGTCGATACGCCGCCGGTCGGGCAGAACGTCACCTGCGGCAGCGGTCCGGCCAGCGACTTCAGGACCGGTGCACCGCCGGCCGCTTCGGCCGGGAAGAACTTCAGCATGTCGTAGCCCGCGTCCATCGCCGCCATCACCTCGGACGCAGTGACGGCGCCAGGCAGCAGCGGCAGTCCGATATCGCTGCATGCGGTGATGAGCGTATCCGTGAGGCCAGGCGAGACGGCAAACGTCGCGCCCGCATCCTGCGCGCGCTTTGCATCATCTGCCGTCAGCACGGTTCCCGCACCGACGTGACCGCCCGCGACCTTCGCCATGGCGCGGATCGCATCCAGCGCGGCGGGGGTGCGCAGCGTGATCTCCAGCACCGGCAGGCCACCGGACACCAGCGCGGTCGCAAGCCCTTCCGCCTTGGCCGCGTCCTTGATGACGATCACAGGGATCACCGGCGCCAGTCCGCACAGCTCTTTTGTCTGCCGCGATTGCTCGTTCGGGGTCATGGCGCCACCTCTGCTTGCGATTTCGCGCCAACGTGACGCCGCGCGACCTTGGATGCAAGCGCGGCTTTCGGGCTTGCGGGGTGCAAGGCACAGGCGGCATGTCGTTTTGCGGACGCCCTGTGACGCAAACACGCGGCTTACGCACAGGCGCTGCGCCTAGACAGGCGACAGAAGGAAGGGAGACTCGCGATGGATGATGCAACCGAACGCAGGGGCCGCCGCGGCGGCGGGGGCGCGGTGCGCCGCGCCGAACGGACTGCGGTGCGCACGGAATTCTCGCGCTTTATCACCCGCAACATCCCGAACCTCGAGATTCTGAACGACGAGGCGATGGAGATCATCGAGGCCAACGCCGACACGGTGCTGGAAGAGATCGGCGTCAACTTCGTCGAAAATCCCGAGGCCCTGCGCCTGTGGAAGGAAGCCGGCGCTGACGTGACCGGCGAACGTGTCCGTATCCCCAAGGGTCTGGCGCGCGAATTGTGCAAGACCGCGCCACGCACCTTCACCCAGCATGCCCGCAACGCCGAGCGGAACGTCGAGATCGGCGGCCGCAATCTGGTCCTGGCTCCGGTTTACGGTCCGCCCTTCGTGCGCGATCAGGCGGGCGGACGGCGCTATGCCACGATCGCGGATTTCCGCAACTTCGTGAAGCTCGGGCAGATGTCGAAATGGGTCCACCACAGCGGTGGGACCGTCTGCGAACCGACCGACGTGGCGGTGAACAAGCGCCATCTGGACATGCTTCACGCCCACATGACGCTGTCGGACAAGCCCTATATGGGCTCGGTCACCGACCCGTCGCGGGCGGCGGATTCGGTCGAGATGTCGAAGATCCTGTTCGGTGATGATTTCGTCGACCAGAACACGGTGATGACCAGCCTCATCAACATCAACAGCCCGCTGACCTTCGACGGGATCATGATGGGCGCGCTGGAGGTCTATGCCCGCGCCAATCAGGCCTGCATCGTCAGCCCGTTCATCGTCGGTGGTGCGATGGCGCCGGTCAGCGTCGCGGGCACGCTGACGCAGGTGCTGGCCGAGGTGATGGCGGGCGTTGCCTACAGCCAGCTGATCCGCAAGGGCGCGCCGGTGATCTTCGGCGCCTTCGTGACCTCGATCGACATGAATTCGGGCGCCCCGACCTTCGGCACGCCGGAAGCGGCGCAGATCACGCTGGGTGCCGGTCAGCTGGCGCGGCGGATGGGGCTGCCCTACCGCTCGGCCGGGTCATTCTGCGGCTCGAAACTGCCGGATGCGCAAGCCGCCTACGAGACGGCGAACACGCTCAATATCGGTCTGCTGGCGGGTGTGAACTTCATGCTGCACGCCTGTGGCTGGCTGGAAGGCGGGCTGGTCAGCAGCTACGAGAAATATGTGATGGACGCCGATCAGCTTGGTATCCTGCATCAGATGGCACGCGGGATCGACATGTCCGAAAACGGGCAGGCGATGGACGCGCTGCGCGAGGTCGGTCCTGGCGGGCACTACCTGGGCTCTGCCCACACCCAAGCCAACTTCAAGGACGCGTTCTGGCGCACGGGCATCTTCGACTACAAACCCTTCGAGACGTGGTTCGAGGAAGGCGCCCGCGACACCGCGACGCTGGCCGCGGTCAAGGTCGAGCGGATGCTGGGCGAATATCAGGCCCCTGCGCTGGATCCGGGTCGGGCCGAGGCATTGGCCGATTACGTGGCGCAGAAAAAGGCTGCGGTCGCCGACGCATTCATGTAGGGCGCGAAACACGCGCTTTCACGGCTTGCAATAGGGCGGGCGATCGCCTATGTCGCGCTCACTTCACAGGCAGGGGCGGGCCCTCGCGGGAGACATCCGCGATCGGTCCACCGGTTGGGCGAAAGCCTGAAACCCCCTGCCGAGGCGCAAACCGGAAAGGACATGGACATGGCGCTCCCCGAATTCTCCATGCGTCAGCTCTTGGAAGCTGGCGTTCACTACGGTCACCAGACTCAGCGGTGGAATCCCCGCATGGGCGAGTTCATCTATGGCGACCGCAACGGCATCCATATCGTCGACCTGACCCAGACCGTCCCGATGCTGGATCAGGCTCTGAAGGTCATCCGCGACACCGTCGCCAAGGGCGGTCGCGTGCTGTTCGTCGGCACCAAGCGTCAGGCGCAGCGTCCGATCGCGGATGCGGCGGAAAAGTCGGCACAGTTCTACATGAACCACCGCTGGCTGGGCGGTACGCTGACCAACTGGAAAACCGTCAGCCAGTCGATCAGCCGCCTGAAGGCCATCGACGAGACAATGGGTCACGGCGCCGAAGGCCTGACCAAGAAGGAACGTCTGGGTCTCGAGCGTGAGCAGGCGAAACTGCAGGCGAGCCTTGGCGGTATCCGCGACATGGGCGGCCTGCCCGACCTGCTCTTCGTCATCGACGTGAACAAGGAAGACCTCGCCGTTCTGGAAGCTCGCAAGCTGGGTATTCCGGTTGTGGCCGTGGTCGACACCAACTGCTCGCCCGAGGGCATCGACTACATCATTCCGGGCAACGACGACGCCGCCCGCGCCATCGCGCTTTACTGCGATCTGGCCGCCCGCGCTGCCCTGGACGGCATGTCGGCTCAGATGGGCGCCGCAGGCGTCGACGTCGGCGCGCTGGCCGAAGCCCCCGCTGAAGAACTGGACGACGGCGAGGCTGCGGCGAAGGCCGACGAACAGGCGACCGCCGACGCGTAAGCGGCCTGGCGCCCGTATGTCCGGGCCCTGTCAGCGAATTGTCATCAGGCGGGGATAGGACCCCGCCTGACGCATTGATCCGAAGGAGAAACGACATGGCTATCACCGCCGCGATGGTGAAGGAACTGCGCGAGTCGACCGGCGCAGGCATGATGGACGCCAAGAAGGCGCTGACCGAGAATGACGGCGACATGGAAGCCGCCCAGGACTGGCTGCGCACCAAGGGTCTGGCGAAGGCCGCGAAGAAATCGGGCCGCGTAGCCGCCGAGGGTCTGGTCGGCGTCGCCGTCAAGGACGGCAAGGGCGTTGCGGTCGAGGTGAACTCGGAAACCGACTTCGTCGCCAAGAACGAAGAATTCCAGAAGATGGTCGCTTCCATCGCTGACGCCGCGCTGACGGTCGACACGACCGAACAGCTGGCCGACGCCACGGTCGACGGCAAGCCTGTCAGCGAGGTTCTGACCGACGCGATCGCGAAGATCGGCGAGAACATGACCCTGCGCCGGATGGTCAAGGTCGAGGCACCGCTGGTCGTTAGCTACGTCCACAACGCCGCCGCCCCGAACATGGGCAAGATCGGCGTTCTGGTTGGCCTGGAAGGCTGCAACGAGGAAATCGGCCGCCAGATCGCGATGCACGTCGCGGCGACCTCGCCCGCCTCGCTGGGTCAGGATGACCTGGACCCTGCGCTGGTCGAGCGCGAGAAGCAGGTCCTGACCGATCAGGCCCGTGAATCGGGCAAGCCGGACAACATCATCCAGGGCATGATCGCAGGCCGGATGAAGAAGTTCTTCGAGGAGGTCACGCTTCTGGGCCAGAAGTTCGTGATCAACCCCGACGTGACCGTCGAACAGGCGGCGAAGGATGCTGGCGCCAAGATCGTCGGTTTCGCCCGTGTCGCCGTCGGCGAAGGGATCGAGAAGAAACAGGAAGATTTCGCCTCCGAAGTGGCCAAGACGCTTTCGGGAAGCTGATCGTTCCGCAAAGATCGATATTGAACGCCGGCCCCCAGGGGCCGGCGTTTTTCGTTCAGGCAGCACCTTCACAGCGTTCGCGACCCCTTGCAAAGACGTCGTATGGCAGCGTCTATCGGCGCGGGCAGTGAGGGTAGGCTGATGAGCGATGTGGTGATAGCCGGGGGTGCCGTCATGGGTGCGTCCTGCGCATTCTGGCTGACGCGACTGGCGCCCGGGCTTCGCGTCACGATCGTCGAGCCCGATCCGAGCTATGCGCGCAGTGCGACCGCGCTGTCTGTCGCCTCCATCCGGTCGCAATTCACCAACCCGGTCAACGTGCAGATCAGCCGGTTCGGGATCGACTTCATTCGCGATTTTGCCAGCCACACCGGACCTGCGGGCGGGGTGCCAGATCTCGGGCTGCGCGAAAATGGCTATCTGTTTCTGACATCGACGACCGAAGGCGCTGCGCAACTTGAAACGCTGGCGGCGATGCAACGCTCGCTGGGGGCCGCCACCGAGGTCTGGGACCGCGCCCGGATCGCATCGCGCTATCCGTGGATGAATCTCGATGACATCGAGGCGGGCAGCATCGGCCTGCGCGACGAAGGCTGGTTCGACAATATGGGCCTCCTCTCAGGGCTGAAGGCGGCGGCACGCGCGGCGGGCGCCGAGTTCGTGACCGATCGCGTGGTCCGGTTCGAAAGCGACGGCGAGAAGATCACGGCCGCGCATCTTGGGTCAGGGCGGCGGATCGAAGCCGCGGCCTTCATCAATGCGGCCGGCGTCGTCTGCGATACGCTGATGGACGGATTGCCGCTGCGCCTGCCGGTCGAGCCGCGCAAGCGCACCGTCTTTGTCGTCGACGCGCCGCGCGCGCGCCATCCGGACGCACCGCTGATCATCGACCCGTCCGGCATCTACGCAAGGCCCGAGCATGGCGGCTGGATCGCCGCAACCGTGCCGCTGAGCGACGAGGCCAGCGCACCCGACGATTTCAAGCCCGACCATGCGCTGTTCGAGGATGAGGTCTGGCCCGCGCTCTATCACCGTGCCGAGGGGTTTGCCGAAGCCAAGGTGCTGCGCTGGTGGGTCGGCCAGTACGATTTTAACCGGCTGGATCAGAACGCGATCCTGGGTCGCAATCCGCTGATTTCGAATCTTTATCACGCAAACGGCTTTTCAGGACACGGACTGCAACAGGCCCCGGCGGTAGGCCGAGGAATCGCCGAACAGATCATTCACGGTGACTGGCAGACGCTGGACCTGACGCCTCTTGGCGTGCAAAGGGTGATCGACAACCGACCTTTTGCCGAGGCGCATATCGTCTGATGCCCTTCACCATCGCCATCGACGGGCCCGCCGCATCGGGCAAGGGCACGATCGCCCGCGCGCTGGCTGAACGCTTCGGGTTCCACCATCTGGATACGGGTCTGCTTTATCGCGCGACAGGCGTGAAGGGCGGCGACCCGATCCAGGCGGCCCGCACGTTGGCCGAGGCTGATTTCGGCCGAAAGGATCTGCGCACCGCCGCAGCGGGTCAGGCGGCAAGCCGCGTCGCTGCGATTCCAGAGGTGCGGCAGGCGCTGCTGGACTTTCAGCGCGGCTTCGCGCTTCGCGAACCAGGCGCGGTGCTCGACGGGCGCGATATCGGAACGGTGATCTGCCCCACGGCCGACGTGAAGCTGTTCGTCATCGCCAGTGATCTGGTCCGTGCCCGTCGCAGGGCGGCGGAACTCGGTGCCGATGTGGATGCGATGCTGATGCAGTTGCGGGAACGTGACGCACGCGATGCGGGTCGTGCCGACGCGCCGATGATCCGCGCGGACGACGCGGTGTTGCTCGATACCAGCGAGATGAGCATCGAGGACGCGATCAAGGCGGCTGTGGGTGCAGTCGAGGCTCGGTTGGCGGGCTAGGCGGTCAGTTTGCGGGCGTTAGCCGGTCGAGCCGAAGATGCCGGCGCGCCGAAAAACCGCGCCACCGCCAGCCATCGTGCGAAGGAATGGGAAGGCGCCATTCTGCCCGCGGCAGGACAGTCAGGCGCCATCTTTCATTAGGATGGATCGTCACGTCGACGGCGCCGGGTCCCGCGACCACACTGTCTTGCAAGTTGGCCGATCTATAGGGTGCGCCGAAACTGACGCGATCAAGAATCGTCAGTGTCTGGTCGGTCAAGGTGATCGAAAGACGCTCTTCGAACGGACAATCATCATCTGTGAAGAACAGATAGCCGCTGATCGGATCGCGTGCCTCCAGTTGAAACGCCTTTCGCAGGGCGAGTCCCGGAACCGTCGCATGGTAGGGGCCGACTGAAATTCGGCTTTCAGCGTTCTCCCCCGGAAGCGGGGCCCACGCGGTGTCTTCCAAGGGTAACATCTGCATCTAGAAAAACAGGCTGACGCCAAAGGCGCCCGCCACCGCGCCGGCGAAAGCACCGACGCTGGAGCAGACCAGGGCGCCCGGACCGCAGACCAGGCCCGCCGCCGCGCCGCCGGCAAGGCCGCCCAAGACGCCACCGCCCAGAATGGCGCCCTCTTCGATTGCGGCTTCGGCGTGATCCTCTGCCGTCGCGACGTTGTAGACCGCGATCCCCAGGGACAGGATCAGCAGACCCCGGCCCGCAGTCGAGACTCGGCGCATCAGCACATTAACTCGCGGATTCGACCGGCCGGCGGCCTCGACGACCGCACGGAACACCTGATCGCGCTGGCCCGCCGAGAGCTGATCGAAGCGTGCGCTATGCCCGAAGAGTTGCTGCGCCTTGCGGTCGAGCAGCGCCTGAAGGCTCAGCCCCTGACCTTTCATGTCCTGCGCCAGCGCGCGCGCCACGGGCGTGCTACGCGACCGGATCAGGTCCATGATGACATTGCGCTGTTCGTTGGCCTGCGCCGCAGCCTGAGCCCAGGTCATGCGTCCAGCACGAACGGCAGCCTTCATATCCTGAGCCATCCGGTCGATGAGACGGGTATATCGCGCCCGCAGCGCGCCGTCCCAGCCCATCCCGGCACCGGCGGCTGCGACGCCGCCACGTAGGGCCGCGATCTCGCGCTCGAAATCGGCTTCGGTCGCCATTCGATACGGTCCCCGCGACATGTTTCCTTTGACACGCTATGCCGGGGTGATCGTGCCGGTCAATCGCGGTGCCCCGTGTTGGGCGACGGCTTGCCAAGAGCACTTTTCCCGCCTATATGCGCGCCCAAGTCCTTTGATGAACGACATGGCCACAACAGGCCGCTGAAGAACCGGGTCGGGCATTATGCCGCGACCCTTTCGCGTTCCCGAAGGACTGCTACAGACCGGCGGAGCCAACCGTCCGGCCAGTCACATGAACCAAAGGAACAGACGCCACATGGCTGAACGCGCAAGCATGGAAGACTTCGAGGCGATGCTCAACGAGAGCCTCGACATCGATACCCCCGACGAGGGTTCTGTCGTCAAAGGCAAGGTCATCGCGATCGAAGCGGGCCAAGCCATCATTGACGTCGGCTACAAGATGGAAGGCCGCGTTGATCTGAAAGAATTCGCTAACCCCGGCGAGGAAGCCAACCTGAAGGTCGGCGACGAGGTCGAAGTCTATCTGGACCGCGTGGAGAACGCCCGCGGCGAAGCCAGCATCAGCCGTGAGAAAGCCCGCCGCGAAGAGGCATGGGACCGTCTGGAGCAGGCGCATGGCAAGGACGAGCGCGTCGAAGGCGCGATCTTCGGCCGCGTCAAGGGTGGCTTCACCGTCGATCTGGGTGGCGCCGTTGCCTTCCTGCCCGGCTCGCAGGTCGATGTCCGTCCGGTGCGTGATGCCGGCCCGCTGATGGGTCTGAAGCAGCCGTTCCAAATCCTGAAGATGGACCGCCGTCGCGGCAACATCGTCGTTTCGCGCCGCGCGATCCTGGAAGAAAGCCGCGCCGAACAGCGCGCCGAAGTCATCGCCAACCTGTCCGAAGGCCAGGTCGTTGACGGTGTGGTCAAGAACATCACCGAATACGGCGCCTTCGTTGATCTCGGCGGTGTCGACGGCCTGTTGCACGTCACCGACATGGCGTGGCGCCGGGTCAACCACCCGTCCGAGATCCTGTCGATCGGTGAGACCGTCAAGGTCCAGGTCGTCAAGATCAACAAGGAAAGCCACCGCATCAGCCTTGGCATGAAGCAGCTGCAGGCCGATCCGTGGGATACCGTGACCGAGAAATTCCCGGTCGGTTCGGTTCACCATGGCCGCGTGACCAATATCACCGATTACGGCGCTTTCGTTGAGCTGGAAGCAGGTGTCGAAGGTCTGGTCCACGTCTCGGAAATGAGCTGGACCAAGAAGAACGTCCATCCGGGCAAGATCGTGTCGACCTCTCAGGAAGTCGATGTGATGGTGCTGGAAATCGACGAAGCCAAGCGCCGCGTTTCGCTGGGTCTGAAGCAGACCATGCGCAATCCGTGGGAAGTCTTCTCGGAAACGCATCCGGCCGGCACCCAGATCGAAGGCGAGGTCAAGAACATCACCGAATTCGGTCTATTCGTTGGTCTCGAAGGCGATATCGACGGCATGGTTCACCTGTCGGACATCACCTGGGAAGGCCGTGGCGAGGATGCCATTCAGGACTTCCGCAAGGGCGACATGGTCAAGGCCGTGGTCCAGGAAGTCGACGTCGAGAAAGAGCGCATCAGCCTGTCGATGAAAGCCATCGAGAACAGCGCGATGGCCGAGGCGACCGATGGCGTGAAGCGCGGCTCGATCGTCACCGTCGAGGTGACCTCTATCGAGGAAGGCGGGATCGAAGTGGAATACAACGGCGTCAAGTCGTTCATCCGCCGCAGCGATCTGGCCCGCGACCGTCAGGACCAGCGCCCCGAGCGCTTCCAGGTCGGTGACAAGGTCGATGCCCGCGTCACCAACATCGACACCAAGACCCGCCGTCTGGGTCTGTCGATCAAGGCGCGCGAAATCGCGGAGGAAAAGGAAGCCGTGGAACAGTACGGCAGCTCGGACTCGGGTGCTTCGCTGGGCGACATCCTGGGCGCCGCGCTGAACCGCAAGGAGTGATCCGAGCGATCTGTCGCAAAGTCGACGACATTGCCCCGTCCCGCGTTTTGCGGGGCGGGGTTTTTTGTTGGTTGCGCAGGGTTGCGGCCTGTCTGAATGGACACTGGCAGCAACTTCGGAAATGCCGTTTGATGCAACTAAATGACTTTTATCGCGTTTCTGTGCCGACTAGACGCCTTCGATCGCGATCGCCTGCTGACAGGACTGTGCCTATGATCCGCTCTGAATTGATCCAGAAGATTTCTGACGAAAATACCCATTTGTTCCGCCGCGACGTCGAGCGCATCGTGAATACGGTCTTCGAGGAGATCATCGGGGCGATGGAGCGTGGCGACCGGGTCGAACTGCGAGGCTTCGGCGCGTTTTCCGTCAAGCGCCGCGATGCGCGGACGGGACGCAACCCGAGGACGGGAGAGTCGGTCGACGTCGACGAAAAGCACGTGCCGTTCTTCAAGACGGGCAAGCTGCTGCGCGACCGGTTGAACGGGCAGGCCTGATCGACCTATTAAGGGTGACCCGCCGCATCACGGCGACACTGCACGAGGGAACCGATGCGCTTCATCCGCCTGCTTTTTCTTGCCCTCTTGGCTATCGTTCTGATCGCTCTGGCGCTCGCAAACCGTCAGATCGTGACGCTTAGCGCATTTCCGGCCAATTTCGGGCAGTATCTGGGCGGCACGTGGTCGGTTTCACTGCCGCTGTTCCTCGTGATCTTCCTTGCTATGGCTTTCGGCGTCCTCGTCGGCTTCATCTGGGAATGGCTGCGCGAGGCGCATCTGCGTCGTGAATCACGTCAGCGGGCCGCCGAAGTGTCGCGATTGGAGCAGGAAGTTGGCCACCTGCGGACCAATCACGTTGGACCCCGTGATGAGGTGCTTGCCATCGTTGATGGGCCGACCGCGCGCGCTTCATCCTCGCCGAAGCCGCGCCCCATCGCTTCGCCCGCGCCGGCGCCCGGGACGACGCTGCCGGCTTCACGCTGAGACCATGGCACAGGTCAAAATCTGCGGGCTGACCGACCAAGGCACTGTGTTTGCGGCCGTCGAAGCGGGCGCGCGCTTCCTGGGGTTCAACTTCTTTCCCCGCTCGCCGCGTTTCGTGAAGGCAGATCAGGTTGCGGCGATCTCGCGCGATGTTCCGCCGGGGGTTGCACGCGTCGGTCTGTTCGTGGACCCGGATGATGCGATGCTTCAAACGGTGCTTTCCGTCGCGCCTTTGGACGTGATCCAGCTGCACGGTTCCGAGCCGCCTGAGCGTGTCGTGGAAATCAAGAAAACGACGGGCTTGCCTGTGATGAAGGCTGTCGGCGTCGCTGCCGCCGAAGATTTGCAGGCCCTTTGGGATTACGGTCTGGTCGCGGACATGCTGTTGATCGATGCCAAGGCGCCTGCCGGCTCCGTTCTGCCGGGTGGCAACGGTCTGCGATTTGATTGGCGGCTGTTGGCTGGTGTCAAGCCGACGAAGCCGTGGATGCTTGCAGGTGGGCTGACGCCAGACTCCGTGTGCGAGGCTGTACGCCTGACCGGCGCCAAGATGGTCGATGTTGCCTCGGGTGTCGAAAGCGCCCCTGGCGTCAAAGACGCTGATCTTATCGGTGCCTTCGTCAAGGCGGCCAATTCGCATGAATGAGGGTATCCGATTTCGCGCGGCAAAGCGCGATGACGTTCCGGCTATCATCGCGATGCTCGCGGACGATGAACTCGGCCGGGGCCGCGAGACGGCTGACGACATGACGCCATACCTCGCCGCGTTCGACGCGATGGAGGCTGAGGGCGGCAATTGTATCATCGTCGCGGACGAAAAGGGCGTGGTTGTCGGTTGCTATCAGCTGACCTTCATCACCGGTCTATCCCTACGCGCTGCACGCCGTGCGCTGATCGAGGGCGTTCGCGTGGCCGCCTCGCATCGTGGTCGGCGACTGGGCGAGGCGATGATGGCCGATGCCGAGACAAGGGCGAAGGAGGCCGGCTGCCGTCTGATCCAGCTGACCACCAACAAGACTCGTATTGATGCGCACCGCTTCTATGACCGGCTGGGCTTTTCGGCCTCGCACATCGGATATAAGAAGACGCTCTGATCCCAACCCGGAAGGCAGCGCCATGGCGGACGATCTGGTCAACAGCTTCATGAACGGTCCCGACGAGCAGGGACGCTTCGGCATCTACGGTGGACGTTTTGTCAGCGAGACGCTGATGCCGCTGATCCTGAAGCTCGAAGCCGAATACGAGCGCGCCAAGACCGATCCGGGCTTCTGGGCCGAGATGAACGATCTTTGGACACATTACGTCGGCCGTCCCAGCCCGATGTATCATGCGGAGCGCTTGTCGGAACGTCTGGGTGGTGCGCGCATCTACATGAAGCGCGATGAGCTGAACCATACCGGCGCGCACAAGATCAACAATGTGCTGGGCCAGATCCTGCTGGCGCGCCGCATGGGCAAGACCCGCATCATCGCCGAGACTGGCGCCGGTCAACACGGCGTCGCGACTGCGACCGTCTGCGCCCGGTTCGGCCTGCAATGCGTCGTCTATATGGGCAAGACCGATGTCGAGCGGCAAGCACCGAACGTGTTCCGCATGCGGCTGCTGGGGGCCGAGGTGATCCCCGTGACGTCTGGACGCGGGACGCTGAAGGACGCGATGAACGACGCGCTGCGCGACTGGGTGACGAACGTGCGCGACACCTTCTACTGCATCGGCACGGTTGCGGGACCGCATCCCTATCCTGCGATGGTCCGCGACTTCCAGTCGATCATCGGCAAGGAGGCGCGCGAACAAATCCTTCAACGCGAGGGCCGTCTGCCCGACACGATCATCGCCGCCATCGGCGGCGGGTCCAACGCAATGGGGCTGTTCTTCCCGTTCCTTGACGATGCATCGGTCCGAATCATCGGTGTCGAGGCGGGCGGCAAGGGTGTCGACGACAGGATGGAGCATTGCGCCAGCCTGACCGGCGGTCGCGCCGGGGTACTGCACGGAAACCGGACCTATCTGCTGCAGGACGAGAATGGCCAGATCCTTGAAGGTCATTCGATCAGCGCCGGTCTCGACTATCCCGGCATCGGCCCGGAACATGCCTGGCTGAAGGATCAGCAGCGCGCGGAATATGTTTCCATCACCGATACCGAAGCCTTGGAGGCCTTCCAGCTGTGCTGTGAGACAGAGGGGATCATTCCGGCGCTGGAACCCAGTCACGCTCTGGCGCATGTGATGAAGATCGCACCGGATCTTCCGGCCGACCATCTGATCGTGATGAACATGTGCGGCCGGGGCGACAAGGACATCTTCACGGTGGCCAAGCATCTGGGCGTCGATATCCAGACCTGACGGCAGACGGCCGGCGCGTTTAACCACGACATTGACCTTTGCGTGATGGTTTGAACCATCCCGATGATCGGGCGTTTCTCCCCCACACCGTTGGAACGGAGAAATTCAATGTTCGGTAACACACTGAAAAGTCTGATGATCGGCGGCAAGGTCGTGGCGCTCGGGACGCTTCTTGGCACCACGGCGATGGCTCAGACCTCGACCGACACGGTCATCGTGCCCGAAGCAGCGATGGAGCGTGACACCGCGATCGGAACCATCGGCGACAGCGCACCGCGCAGCATGGAGCAGATGGACAACGACCAGATGATCGCGGAAACGCTGATCGCTCAGGGCTTTGGGGACGTCTATATCCTGCGTGAAGGCCCGATCCTGACCGTGACCGCCAACCGAGACGGCGAAGAGATAGAGCTCGTCTACAGCGTTGCGAACGGCCGTCTGATGTCGATCAACGGATACGAGGTCGGCGACGATGGCGAAGTCGAGACCGCCGGCGATCGTGACACCGGTGTCGCCGCATCGGCTGCTGAAATGGATCCCGATGCGGATGGCGACGTCGGTGAAGGTGCCGATGGCGACGGATCGGATGATGGTGCTGGCGACGACGCTGGCGGGACCGAGGGCGACACTGGGGATGGCGCCGGCGATGATGCCGGCGGTGACGCCGGTAGCGATACGGGCGGCGACACCGGTGGTGATGCTGGCGGCGATGCGGGCAGTGACACCGGTGGCGATACGGGTAGCGACGCTGGCAGCGATGCCGGTGGTGATAGTGGCGGCGACGCCGGTGGCGAATCGGATGGTGGCAGCACCAACGGTTGACCCAAACCATCGAGTAACGAGTTACGGCCGGGGGAGCATCTCGCTTTCCCGGCCTTTTCTATAATGATCTTGACTGCATAATCGGGGGGAGTTCGGACCGCAGGCAAGCGATCGTTCACAGACGCGCGTCACCGACGAAGGATAAGAAGGTCCAGCTGTGATTCCAGATAGGGCCGTGGAAACAGGATACGACCCGTCTCAGGGCTTGTTATCTCGACCCGCCCCACCTGTGGCATCATTTGCGGGGTGCGTGAGGTATCGACGTCTTCGCATTGTTCCGCGTAGGCGATAGGCGTCTCGCCTTGGACGAAGCCCGTTCCGGCATAGATCAGCTGCCCCTGCCAGTCCGCGATGTCCCCGCTTGACCGTTGCGAACCGGTCAGCTTTTCGAAATGGCCCTGCGCGTCGATCCGGCAGCGAAATTCAGGATAGACGACAATCGGCAATGTCCCGAGCCCGACCTTTACCGTTCGACAGCCCCACTCCCCCTGCAGAAGCGGGCGCGCCTGATCCGGTGGCAATGCTGTGCCGCTGAGCCCGTCGACCAGAACCGCTCGGTCCGCATCGTCAGCACCTGCCAATGCCGCCAAAAGACTATCTCCGACGCCGATGTTCAGCTGTTCAAGCCGCGCCGTGTCGTCGGCCCGCAATTGCCTGCCATCCGACATGAGGCGCCATGCTTCGCCTTCGGGCTCTGCAGCCGGTGACGCCGTCTCATCGCCACTCGGTGTGTTCTGAGCATAAGCGGGAAGCGCTGTAAGGCCGAGGGACAGTATGATCGCAAGACGCATCGTGAGAACCTTCGTTCAGGACGACGGGTCAAGCGCGTGAGATCGCAGCAGTTCCAAGGGCACGACGTCGGCAGCGCGTGCGTGCGTCGATTCGAGCACCACTTTGGGCGCGGCAAATTCCTGCGTCGCCTGCAAAAAGCGCGCAGCGCACAGGCACCAGCGATCGCCTGCCTTCAACCCAGGGAAGCGAAACTCGGGGCGTGGTGTGGACAAATCGTTGCCGAGATATTTCGACAGCGCGAGAAATTCGTCGGTCAGGACGACACATACGGTGTGGCTGCCACGATCTTCGGGACCGGTATTGCAGCAGCCGTCGCGGTAGAAGCCGGTCAGGGGCTCGGTAGAGCAGGCTTGCAGCGGTTGGCCGAGAACGTTGAGGGATGGCTCTTGCATGGGCGGAGGCTAGCCTGAGCAAGCGACGACGCCAAGAGTGTGCGTCATGCGGACGGCGACTCTGCGACGGGGTGCCACTCGATCCAGCGCCCGTGGAAGTCCGCGCGGCCCAGTGACCAAATCCTGAGCTGCCCGTCCCAAAGACGCAGATGAAGAGATGCGCCGCGTCCGCCATCGGCCTCCATCGCGAAATGCGCGAGCGGCGCGGTTGGACCGGCGCGGCGACCGGCATCGTTCAGCGCCGCCTCGCACCGCGCCTGTACCTTTGGCGGAAAGTATTGCCAGGCAACCGTATGATAGACGAAGCGCAAGCGCCCCGGAGCGGGGCTGGCCAGCTGAGCTTCGAGCCAGTCAGCGGCATCACCCCGATCGACTTCGGGTGAGTGAACCCGCGCGATCTGCAGCGCGGCACGCAGCCTCGCCAGCCGGTCAGCCTGATCCGCCCAGCAATAGGCCAGAAGCCGCAATGCGTCGCGTTGGGGATCGAGCGGGTTAAGATCGACCCCGCGCGCATCGGTCACGGTAAACATGCCGTGTGGCAGATCGCCGCGCCAGTCAGGTCGCAGCGAGACCGCGCCATCCTGCAGAAGCGTGCAACGTGCGAAGTTGAGGTTCAGGCCCGCGCTCGCGCCGAGTTCGAGCGCTTCGATTGGCAAAGACCGGTGCGACACGGCAAAACGTGCGGCGGCGATGATGGCGGCGGACCGCGCCACCTCGTTCGTCTGCGGGGGATGATCCAGCCAATCGAGGATCTGCGCTTCATGATCACAGATCGTCTGCACCAGAAGTTTCGTGTCAGGATCGCCTTTGGTGTAAGCGTCGGCCAGCGCAGTCGCGCTACCGTCGAGGACCAATCCGTGCAGCGCACCCGCGAGACGGAGCGGCACGGAATCGCCCCGGCTCGACGCATCGCCCGGCCAATTAAGGATGCGTCGCGCAACTTCGCCCTGTTCCGGTGAAAGTGCCGCGCCTAGCCGCTCGCAGATACGCGCGGTCAGAGGCGAACCCAACTCGCAACAGGACCGGGCCTGATCGGCAAAGGCTTCGCGCGGCTTCAACGGAAGCGGTCGGACAAAGCGCGGAGCCGATCAGCGACGCTTTGCGTCGGAACCTCAGTATCGGCGCGGTTGTGCGGAGTTGCGGAAGCCGGCGGTTCCGGTGCCTTCGCGGGTCGCGGATTGGCGTTGCGTGGCGGCGATGTCCGTGCTGCCACCGCGTTCTGGAACCGACCCGCGTCACCTGCCGCCAGAGCCGGTGCGCCGTCCGCGACACCCCGCAGCAGATCGTCGAGCCAATCCTGCTCGGCCTTGGCGAAATCCGATAACACGTAACCCGCTACACGCGCCTTGTCGCCGGGGTGGCCGATCCCTAGGCGGACGCGGCCATAGGTCTCGCCGATATGCTGATGGATCGAGCGCAGACCATTGTGGCCGGCATGTCCGCCGCCCTCCTTTACGCGCAGCTTGCCCGGCGCGAGATCGAGTTCGTCGTGAAAGACGATGATATCGGCGGGCGTTAGCTTGAGATAACGCATCGCCTCGCCGACTGACTGGCCGGACAGGTTCATGAAGGTGGTGGGCTTCAGCAGCATCACGCGTGTCTCGCCAAGCCGGCCCTCGGCTGCCTCGCCCTGGAATCGGCTGCGCCACGGTCCAAGCCCATGCGCCTCCGCGATCCGGTCCAGAGCCATGAAACCGATGTTGTGGCGGTTGCCTTCATACCTCGCGCCGGGATTGCCCAGACCGACCAGCAGCTTCATCTTCCTCTCCCGTTCGACAGGGGCATTTTCGGTCGACACCTTGCGGCGGACCTCACCCGTTACTAAGACTCTGTCAACCTTTCGCCACTAAGAAGGTCGCGTGAAGACCGGCGAATCAATCGGGCGACGGCAATCACACAAGGGAAGATGATGAGCGATCCGGCAGAATTCTACATGAACACGCTCGTGCCCATGGTCGTCGAGCAGACCTCGCGCGGCGAACGCGCCTACGACATCTTCTCGCGCCTGCTGAAGGAACGGATCATCTTCGTCTCGGGGCCGGTCCACGATGGGATGGCCACGCTGATCAGCGCGCAGCTTCTGTTTCTGGAGGCGGAGAACCCGTCGAAAGACATCAGCATGTATATCAACAGCCCCGGCGGTGTCGTGACCTCGGGCCTGTCGATCTACGACACGATGCAGTACATCCGCCCCCGTGTCTCGACCCTCGTGGTGGGGCAGGCGGCCTCGATGGGCTCTCTGCTTCTGTGCGCGGGTGAAAAGGGCATGCGCTATTCGCTGCCAAACAGCCGTGTGATGGTCCACCAGCCTTCGGGCGGATTCCAGGGTCAGGCGACCGACATCCTGATCCATGCGCGCGAAACGGAGAAACTGAAGCGTCGTCTGAACGAGATCTATGTCGAGCATACCGGCAACTCGTTGGAAGAGGTCGAGGAAGCGCTCGAGCGTGACCGCTTCATGTCGCCGGAGGAGGCGCGCGACTGGGGTCTGATCGACGAGGTTCTGGCACCTCGCGGCAAGGCCGAGGCCGAGAAGAAGTAGGGCAAATCTGCGCCGCGGCGAAGTCAGGGGCAGGAAAATTGGGGGATTGTGGCGCTTCGCCCCGAACCCTAACATGAGCCGGGCGGCGCCGGGACGACAGGCGGTCCGGCGCTGATACGCGGGCGAAGGCCCGGCGCTCTGGCATCACCCGCGATGCCGCCAGCTTTGCGCCGGAATGCCAATGCGAAGGAAGCGGACGATGGCGAACCAGTCGGGCACGGACAGCAAGAACACGCTCTACTGCAGCTTCTGCGGCAAGAGCCAGCATGAGGTGCGCAAGCTGATCGCGGGACCGACCGTGTTCATCTGCGACGAATGCGTCGAATTGTGCATGGACATCATCCGCGAGGAAACGAAGTCCTCGAGCCTGAAGTCCGGCGAAGGCGTCCCGACCCCGCGCGAAATCTGTGGCGTGCTGGACGATTACGTGATCGGGCAGGAACACGCCAAGCGCGTGCTCTCCGTCGCGGTCCACAACCATTACAAGCGCCTGAACAATTCCTCGAAATCCGACATTGAGCTGGCGAAGTCGAACATCCTTCTGATCGGGCCGACGGGTTGCGGCAAGACGCTGCTGGCACAAACTCTGGCCCGGATTCTGGACGTTCCCTTCACCATGGCCGACGCGACCACGTTGACGGAAGCCGGCTATGTCGGTGAAGATGTCGAGAACATCATCCTGAAGCTGCTTCAGGCCAGCGAATACAATGTCGAACGCGCGCAGCGCGGCATCGTCTACATCGACGAGGTCGACAAGATCACCCGCAAGTCTGACAACCCCTCGATTACCCGTGACGTTTCGGGCGAGGGCGTGCAGCAGGCATTGCTGAAGATCATGGAGGGGACGGTCGCGTCCGTTCCACCGCAGGGCGGACGGAAGCATCCCCAGCAGGAATTCCTGCAGGTGGATACGACCAACATCCTGTTCATCTGTGGCGGTGCCTTCGCCGGCCTCGATCGGATCATCTCGCAGCGCAACAAGGGCACTGCGATGGGCTTCGGCGCCGAGGTCAAGGAAAACGATGACCGCGGCGTTGGTGAATTGTTCAAGGAGCTTGAGCCCGAAGATCTGCTGAAGTTCGGACTGATCCCGGAGTTCGTGGGTCGTCTGCCCGTGATCGCAACGCTGACCGATCTGGACGAAGAGGCGCTGATCATCATCCTGACGAAGCCCAAGAACGCGCTGGTCAAGCAGTATCAACGGCTCTTTGATCTGGAAGACGTTCAGCTCACCTTCACCGACGACGCACTCAGCGCCATCGCCAAGCGCGCGATCATGCGTAAGACGGGTGCGCGCGGGCTGCGGTCGATCATGGAGGACATCCTGCTCGATACGATGTTCGAACTGCCCGGCCTCGACAGTGTCGAGGAGGTCGTCGTGAACGAGGAGGCGGTGGACAACACTCAGGCGAAACCTTTGCTGATCCACGCCGAGTCGAAGAAGGGCACTGCAAGCGCAGGCTGAGGTCGCGTCCGGCTGGCGCGATGATATCGCGCCAGCGGCCTCAAGAGAGCCTGCCTGCTCTGGACCCGAGCCAACCTTTGCGGCATATCAGGGGCCACGTACCGAGGAGTGTCCGCGCCATGTCGTTCAAATCCACCCTGCTTCGTGTCCTGACCTGGTGGAACAGCCAGACGATCAACACGCAGTTCTGGACCTGGCGCCACGGAACCAAAGTCGGCGAGGACGAGCAGGGAAACCTGTTCTATCAGGACAAGACCGGCAAGCGTCGCTGGGTCATCTATAACGGCGAGGCCGAAGCCAGCCGGATCAGCCCGGAATGGCATGGTTGGCTGCACCACACCTGGGCGGAGCCGCCTGCCAAGGCGCCGTTGGTCCACAGGCCGTGGGAGAAGCCCCATCTTCCCAATCTGACCGGCACGACTGATGCATACGTGCCGCAGGGCTCGCTGTATCGTGTCGATCCGAAATCCCGGCAGGATTACGAGGCTTGGCGGCCCGAATGAAACGCCTCGCCGTCACGGCGCTGATCGTCGCGATCTCGTGCACGATGGGCGCGTCGGTATGGGCGCAGCAGACGGCCCGCGCCACCGGCGCCTTGCTGCGCGGTCTGGACAAGGTGTCCGGCCAGACAACGGACATGGTGCTTGGGGTCGGCGATTCGACGCGCTATGGCCGCCTTGAGGTGAGATTGGGTGAGTGCCGCTTTCCGGCCGGGGCGCCCAGCTCAGATGCCTTCGCACAGATGACGATCACAGACACGCTGCAGAACGTCACCTTGTTCTCCGGCTGGATGATCGCGTCTTCCCCTGCGCTCTCGGCCCTCGACGATCCGCGCTACGATGTCTGGGTGATTTCCTGCCAAAGCTGATCTGCGCTCAGCGGTCGTTGCGCGTGGATGTCGGCTTTCAGCGCCAGCGCTTGTGTCAGTCGCCGACGATAGTCCAGGCGCGAGATTTCACGTCCGCCCATCCGCGCAAGGTGCGGGGTGATGAACTGCGCATCGAACAGCGTGAAGCCGCAGCGCCGCAAATGGGACGACAGCCAGATCAGCGCCATCTTTGAGCCGTTGGTCCGCGCTGAAACCATCGATTCGCCGAAGAATGCCGCGCCAGCCGTCACTCCGAACAGGCCGCCGGCGAACTGACCGTCATGACGGATCTCGATTGCCGCAGCGTGACCCTGACGGTGGAGATCGGAATAGAGCGCCCTTAGCGGCGCGTTGATCCAGGTCTCGGGTCGCGCGGCGCAGGCGTCGACGACCTGCTCGAAATTACCATCGAGATGCGCAGACCAGCCTCCGCGACGCAGATCGCGGCGAAGCGAGCGTGACGCATGGATGCCGCCGACGGGCAGCACCCCGCGCCGCGGTGGATCAAACCAGTAAAGCCGCGGGTCGACGGCGCTTTCCGCCATCGGAAAGATGCCGCGCGCGTAGCCCGCCAGCAATTGGGCCGCTGTCAGACCCTCAGCCGTAGCGACGCTCCAGCCATCGCTCCAGCCAGTGGATCGAGTAGTTGCCCGACTGGATGTCGGGCTCTTGCAGCAGGTCGTCGAACAGCGGCACGGTCGTATCCACGCCGTCGACAATCAACTCGCCCAAGGCGCGCGACAGCCGCGCAATTGCTTCGGGCCTGTCGCGGCCGTGGACGATCAGCTTTCCGATGAGGCTGTCGTAATAGGGCGGGATCCGGTAGCCATCGTAAAGCGCGGAATCGATCCGCACCCCAAGGCCGCCCGGCGCATGAAATTGCGTGATCCGGCCGGGAGAGGGTGAGAAGCCGGGGATCTTTTCGGCATTGATCCGAACCTCGATCGCGTGTCCGCGCGGCGTCAGATCTTCCTGCCGGAACTCCATCTCCTGCCCGGCGGCGACCATGATCTGCTGCCGGACCAGATCGACGTCGTAGACGGCCTCGGTCACGGGATGCTCGACCTGCAGGCGGGTGTTCATCTCGATGAAGTAGAACTCGCCGTCTTCGTAGAGGAACTCGATCGTGCCGGCGCCGGCATAGCCCAACTCGCCGACGGCATCGGCGCAGATCTTGCCGATCCGGGCGCGCTCTTCGGGTGTGATGGCGGGACCGGGCGCTTCCTCCAGCACCTTCTGGTGGCGGCGTTGAAGCGAGCAGTCGCGCTCGCCCAGATGGACCGCGCGGCCCTTGCCATCACCGAAGACCTGAATTTCGATATGGCGCGGTCGTTCGAGGTATTTCTCGATATAGACCTCGTCATTGCCGAAGGCGGCCTTTGCCTCGGCGCGCGCTGTGCGGAAGGCGCTTTCCAGTGCGGCCTCGTCCTTGGCCACCTTCATGCCGCGCCCACCGCCACCGGCCGTGGCTTTGACGATCACCGGGTAGCCGATCTCGGCGCCGATCTTCTTGGCAGCCGCGACGTCCGGCACGCCGCCACCTTCGGAGCCCGGTACGACCGGAATGCCCAAAGATTTAGCGGTCTCCTTCGCGGTGATCTTGTCGCCCATGATGCGGATATGCTCCGCGCGGGGACCGATGAAGGTGATGCCGTGGTCTTCCAGCATCTGCACGAACGTCGCGTTTTCGCTGAGAAAGCCGTATCCCGGATGGATTGCCTGGGCGCCGGTGATCTCGCAGGCAGAGATGATCGCGGGCATCGACAGGTAGCTCGAGGCCGAAGATGGCGGCCCGATACAGACGGATTCGTCGGCCATGCGGACATGCATCGCATCGGCATCGGCGGTCGAATGGACCGCGACGCTTTGGATGCCCATTTCGCGGCAGGCGCGGATCACGCGCAGCGCGATCTCGCCCCGGTTGGCGATCAGGATCTTGTCGAACATGGCGGGCCCTACTCGACCACCATCAGGGGGGCGCCGAACTCGACCGGGCTTCCATCGTCGATCAGGATGCGTTTGACCGTGCCGGCGCGTGGCGAGGGGATGTGGTTCATCGTCTTCATCGCCTCGACGATCATCAGCGTGTCACCCTCTTCGACCTGCTGGCCGATGGTGACGAAAGCCGACGCGCCGGGTTCGGGCGACAGGTAGGCGGTGCCGACCATGGGCGATGTCACGACACCTGGCAGGCTGGCCGGGTCGTCACCGCCAGCGGCGGCAGGCGTGCTGCCGGGGGCCGACGTGGCGGGCGAGGTTGCCGGACTCGATGCTGCGGGTGCGGGCGAGGGCGCAGCGGGGGCCTGTGCCATCATCACCGGTTTGCCGTGCTTGGACAGGCTGACCGTCAGCCGGTCGTTCTCGCCATATTCGCGCTTGACCTGGATGTCGCTCAGATCGTTCCGGTTCAGCAATTCGGCGAGCGACTGGATGAAGGCCACGTCGCTGTCATGCGTCTTGTCCTGATCGGGATCGGTGCTCATGAGGTCCTCTGGCTTATGGTCCTGCCTGCCGCGTCCTTGATCCGCGCGGCTGTTGCGCCCGTTATAAACCGGACCCCGACGCGAGGGAAAGCAAATTGGACAGGCATTTAGTGGTGGTCCGCCCCTAGCGGCCGGCCTTTTCATCGATCCCGGACCGGCCCTCGCGCCGCTCAAGCTCGGTCAGCACGTCCGATAGCGGGATATCGCGGGCCGCAAGCATCACCAGAAGGTGATACATCACGTCGGCTGCTTCGGCGGTCAGTCGATCACGGTCCCCGCGAACCGCTTCGATGATCGCCTCGATGGCTTCCTCGCCGAACTTCTCGGCGCATTTTTCCGGGCCCTTGGCCAGCAATGACGCGGTCCAGCTGCTGGCCGGATCTGCACCGCGCCTCGCATCGATCGTGGCGGACAGGCGTGACAGTGCGTCGCTCATGTCAGCCTCATCGGAATGCCTGACGCAGCCATATGCGCCTTGGCTTCCGCAATGCTGTGGAGGCCAAAATGGAAGATAGAGGCTGCCAGCACGGCGCTGGCGCCGCCTCTGGTCACCCCTTCGACCAGGTGATCCAGTGTGCCGACCCCGCCCGAGGCGATGACGGGTATCGACACCGCCTCGCTGATCGCGCGGGTCAAAGGGAGGTTGAAGCCCGCGCGCGTGCCGTCGCGATCCATCGAGGTCAGCAGGATTTCGCCAGCGCCCTTGGCCGCAACAACGCGCGCGAAGTCCACCGCATTGATGCCGGTGGGCTTGCGGCCGCCATGGGTGAAAATCTCCCACCGCCCGTCGGCCACCGTCTTGGCGTCGATCGCCACCACGATGCACTGGCTGCCAAAGCGGTCGGCGGCCTCGGCCACGACGTCGGGGTTCGCAACGGCGGCAGAGTTGAAGCTGACCTTGTCGGCACCCGCCAGAAGCAGTGCCCGCACATCGGCGTGACTGCGGACGCCACCGCCGACGGTCAGCGGCACGAAGCACTGTTCTGCCGTGCGGGTCACCAGATCGAACATCGTGCCACGATTCTCGTGCGTCGCGTGAATGTCCAGAAAACAGATCTCGTCGGCACCCGCGGCATCGTAGGCCTTTGCGGCCTCGACCGGATCGCCGGCATCGATGAGATCGACGAAGTTCACGCCCTTGACCACGCGGCCATCGGCGACGTCGAGACAGGGGATGATGCGCGTTTTCAGCATGGCGGGGTGATAGCGCGGGCGACCGGCTTCGGGAAGGCCCGTCAGGCCAGTGCCGCCAGCGCTTCGCGCAGATCGATCGCGCCGTCGTAGAGCGCGCGCCCCGAAATCGCGCCGGCGATGACCCGCGTGGCGCGCAGTGCGTCGAGATCGGCAAGCGAGGCGACACCGCCCGAAGCGATGACGGGCACGTTCACCGACCGCGCAAGCGTCTCCGTCGCGCTGATGTTGGGACCCTGCATCGCGCCGTCGCGATCGATGTCGGTGTAGATGATGGCGGCCACACCCGCATCTTCGAATTGCTGTGCAAGGTCAGTGGCCTTGACCTGCGTTTCCGTGGCCCAACCACGCGTCGCGACGCGCCCGCCGCGGGCGTCGATTCCGACCGCGATCTTTCCGGGGAAGGCGTTCGCCGCTTCGCGAACCAAGGACGGATCCTCGACGGCGACCGTGCCCAGGATCACACGGGCCAGACCACGATCCAGCCAATCCTCGATCGTCGCCATGTCGCGGATGCCGCCACCCAGCTGCACCGGGATGTCGACCGCTGACAGGATCGACGCGACCGCGTCGGCATTCACCGGGCGGCCCGCAAAGGCGCCGTTCAGATCGACGAGGTGAAGCCATTCCGCGCCGGCCTCGGCAAAGGCACGCGCCTGCGCGGCGGGGTCGGAGCCGAAGACGGTCGCGGCCTCCATGTCGCCGCGCAGCAGACGGACGCACTGGCCGTCCTTCAGGTCGATGGCAGGGTAGAGGATCATATCATTCACTCGCATTCTGCGTTGGGGCTGCTGTCGCACAGGCGTGCAGCCATGTGAAGGGCGGGACCTCACGTCATGCTTGCCTGCAGGCGGGTCCGGCGGTGAAATGGCCAGATCGTTTGAGGGAGGGAGACCCCGATGAAAGCATTCGCCATCGCCGCTGCGCTGGTCCTCGCCGGTGCGAGCGCCCAGGCCGACCCGATCGAGGGTCTGTGGCAGACCCAGCCCGACGAGGGCTCTTTCGCCCATGTCCAGATCGTCCCCTGCGGAGCGGGCTTCTGCGGCACGATCACGCGGACCTTCCGCGGCACCGAGGAATACAAGGGCGAGAACATCGGCTTGCAGATCGTGACCGAAATGGTCCCGCAGGGCGGGAGCAACTACAAGGGAAAGGTCCTGCGCCCTGCAGATCGCAAGGTCTATAACGGCAAGGCTTCGGTTGCTGGCAATCAAATGAACCTCGCCGGCTGTGTCGCAGGCGGACTGATCTGCAAGAGCCAGACCTGGACGCGCATCCAGTAGTGATAACGGCGCCGTCACCCTTCGCGGGCGGCGGTGCGATGCAGCGCAACCACAGGTAAACGAAAAACGCCGCGCAGGCGCCTCGGGCGCTTGCATCCCGTGCGGGGATCACCGATCTAGGCAGGACTGCCCACTCTCTGCTGCCCGCGAGTTTGCCTGAATGAAATCCGTCCTGCTCTCCACCGCCCTTGTGGCGCTATCGGTCCTGTCGGCGAATGCGCAAGACAGCGCGGCTTCGGTCGAACTTGGTCTTGGCGTTTCGGTCGACCCGAGCTTCCCCGGCGCCGACGATCAGCAGGCCAGCCCGTGGCTGATCTGGCGCAATGTGCAGCTGGGCGGCGGCACGACGCCCGGCGACGCGCAGGGCTTTTCGTTCTCGCCGTCCTTCAACACCATTGGCGAACGTGATCCCGATGATGATGCCGACCTCGCTGGTCTCGATCAGATCGATCGTGCTTACGAGATCGGTGGACAGGTGAATTACGGCTTCGGTCCGGTCACCGCCTACGGGAGCCTGCGCAAGGGCTTCGGCGGGCACGAAGGTCTGGTCGGGTCGATCGGAGCCAAGTACCGCACGGAAGTGAACGACCGCTTCACGCTGTGGTCCGGCCTGGCGCTCGGCTATGGCGACGACGAATACACGCAAACCTATTTCGGCGTTTCGCCCTCGGAAGCAACGGCCAGCGGATATTCCGAATACAGCCCCGGCGGCGGCTTCAACACCGCGATAGCCAAGCTGGAAGCGCGTTACGCGCTGACCGACAGCACCGCATTGCTGGGCGAGGTCGAATACGGACGCCTGATCGGCGACGCGGCGGACAGCCCGATCGTTCAGGATCGCGACCAACCTTCGGTCCGCCTCGGCATCGTGCGCAAGTTCAGCTTCGGCTTTTAGGACCGGCTCAGCGCCGCGGTGGTCGCGATTTGTAGACCGGCAGCTTCCAGCCGCGTCCAAGGCTGCCCGCCCGCAGGACGAACGTGGCGATGCCACACGCCAGCAGCGCCTCGGTCCGACCGACGCTCAGCCAGTCCAGCAGGACGGCAAGGACAGCGCCGCCGAAGGCGGCGGTCAGATACAACTCTCCCTGCTTCAGACCCAGGGGCACCTCGTTCCCAACCACGTCGCGCATGAGGCCGCCGAACGTGCCGGTGATGACGCCCATGATCACCACGATGACCGGGCTGACTCCGGCGGCCAGCGCCACGCCGACACCCGCCGGCACCGCAACCGCAAGCGCACAGGCGTCGAGCCACAACAGCACCCGGTAGCGGCTTTCCAGAAGGTGCGCGGTCCAGAACACGACGACCGCCGCTAGTGCCGCCACCACGATTACCGATGGCCGCGCGACCCAGAAAACCAGGTAGCGGTCCAGCAGCAGGTCCCGCAGCGTGCCACCGCCAACGGCGGTCAGCGCGGCCATGAAAACGAAGCCCACGATGTCCAATTGCTGTCGGCTTGCCACAAGCGCGCCTGTCAGGGCGAAGACCAGAACCGACGCGTAATCCAGCACCCAGACAAGACCCGGCAGGTTGGCCGCAATCGTCATTTGAAGGGCTTCATCCCGGCGCGGGCCAGTTCGTCAGCGCGTTCGTTTTCCGCGTGCCCGGCATGGCCCTTGATCCATTCCCAGCGGACGTCATGGCGGGCCTGCGCCACGTCGAGCCGTTGCCAAAGATCATCGTTCTTCACCGGCTTTTTCGCCGCGGTGCGCCAACCGTTCTTCTTCCAACCGTGGATCCAGCCGGTCACGCCGTTCTTCACGTAGGCGCTGTCGGTGGTGATGGTGATGGCGCTTGGTCGGGTCAGCGCTTCAAGCGCCGCGATGGCCGCCATCAGTTCCATCCGGTTGTTGGTCGTCGCAGCCTCTCCGCCCGACAGTTCGCGCTCTTTCAGAACTGTCTCGCCCGCCATTGCGCGCATCAGGACGCCCCAGCCTCCCGGTCCCGGATTGCCGCTGCAGGCTCCGTCGGTCCATGCGTAAAGTTCGCTCATGCAGGGCTCGCCGTCAGAAGGATCGCGATGAGGCTCGCAATGACCACAGCGGAAAGCGGCACACGCAGGCGCATCCACCAAGTGGGCGCGGCGCCCGCCCGAGTGAAGTACCAGTCGATCGGCAAAAGCCCCGCGAAGCCCAGGATCAGCGCCTGATTGAGCGTCACGAAGTCGGGCACGATCATGGCGATCAGAACGAGAACAGGCGCCACTGCCAACAGGTAATCGCGGGCACCGTTCAGCCTTGCGGCGAAGGGCCAGAAACATCCTGCCATGTAGCTGAAGATCATCAGGCCGTAGACTTCGATGGCAGGGCGAACGGACAGACTGTTTGGCGTGAAAAGCCCGGTCTGCAATGCGATGACGCCCCACAGGAACGGAATCAGTCCGGCCGCGCCAAGAACCATCGCGGCAAGCGGCGGACGTATGCGGTCATCACCTATGATCATCGCGCATCCAGCCCGACAAAGCCGGGAAGCGCTTCGATGCGCGCCAGCCAACGACCGATGGCGGGGAAACGTGCCATGTCGAAGCCACCGCGCGTCCCTGCGCTGTGCGTGTAGCCATAGAGGCAGATGTCGGCGAGGCTTGGCGTATCGCCGGCCAGCCAGTCCCGATCGGCCAGGCGACGTTCCATCACCGACAGGACCGAATGCCCGCGATCCAGCAATTCGGCCAGTCGCTGTGGCGTCGCCTGCGCTGCCCGTTCAGGATAGGTCAGCAGTGCAGCACGCACGGCAATCACCGGTTCGTGGTTGTATTGTTCCCAGAACATCCAGCCCAGCATCTCTGCGCGGTCGAAGCCATCCTGCGGAACGAACTGCGTGCCCTCACCCAGATAGGACAGGATCGCATTCGATTCGCCCAGGGTGCGGCCGTCGTCCAGTTCGAGGGTCGGGACCTTTCCGTAGGGCAGGCGCCCTTCGGATTTCGCCTGTTCAAGTGCTTCCGAGCGATATTCACAGTCGACGGTTTCGGCACGCTGGCCAGTCAGCGCCAGAAGCAGCCGCACCTTGTAGCTGTTTCCGGAAGACGGCATCGAATAGAGCCTCATCGCGTTCTCCTTGGCTCAAATCTGGAAACCGGGAAGCAGATTGCGCCTCGCCTCGCCGCGTTTGGTCAGGCAGGTTCTCGCAGGACGCGGGGCACCTTGAATTCGACGTTCTCCTGCGCGGTCTCCACGATTTCGACATTGACGTCGAAACGCGCGCGGAACGCATCGATGACCTCGTTGACCAGAACCTCGGGCGCACTTGCACCGGCCGTCACCCCGACGGCCTTCACGCCGTCCATGCTACGCCAGTCGATCTGATCCGCGCGCATCACAAGCTGCGAATAGGCGCAGCCTTCGGCGCGACCGACCTCGACCAGACGTTTCGAGTTGCTGGAATTAGGCGCCCCGATCACCAGCAGCGCATCGATCGACGGCGCGATCGCCTTGACCGCCGCCTGACGGTTGGTCGTTGCGTAGCAGATGTCTTCCTTGGCGGGGCCGACGATCGTCGGGAAACGCGATTGCAGCGCCGCGACGATGGCGGCGGTGTCATCGACCGACAAGGTGGTCTGGGTGATGAAGGCCAGCCGATCCGGATCCCGTGGAGCAATGGTTGCCACATCCTCGACCGTCTCGACCAGGATCACCTCACCGGGCGGCAGTTGGCCCATCGTTCCCAGCACCTCGGGATGACCTTCGTGGCCGATCATGACAAGTTGCAGGCCCGCCTGGTGATGGCGCTCTGCCTCGATATGGACCTTGCTGACCAGCGGGCAGGTCGCGTCAACGTAGATCATCTCGCGCCGACGTGCCTCGGCCGGAACCGCCTTGGGCACGCCATGTGCCGAGAAGATCACCGGCCGGTCATCGGGGCATTCGTCCAGATCCTCGACGAATATCGCGCCCTTGGCGCGCAGCTCGTCGACAACGAAGCGGTTGTGAACGATCTCGTGGCGAACATAGACCGGCGCGCCCCATTTCGAGAGCGCTATCTCGACGATCTTGATCGCCCGGTCGACCCCGGCGCAGAAACCGCGCGGAGCGGCGAGGTAAAGGGTGAGTGGCGGCTTACGCTGTTCCATGATCCATCGCCTAGCGCGCCTGCCATGGCAGGTCCAGTGTTTGCGTCGCGCTTGCGCCCGGCCTGCCGGTCGCGCAGAGAGGTTGGACATCGATCCGAAGGGGAAAGTGATGGCCGGTCCCAAGAAGCCGCAATGGGTGATCGAGAAGGAGCGAGCGCGTCGCGCAAGCGCCGCCGAAACACTTTGGCTTTTCGGACTGCACGCCGTTCGTGACGCACTGGCCAATCCGGCGCGGGAAAAGCTGCGGCTGGTGTTGACGCGCAACGCGGCCGACAGGCTGGGTGATCTGGCGGGGGTGGAGCCAGAGATCACCGATCCACGCGTGTTTCTGAAGTCCGTTCCCTTAGCGGAGGACAGTGTCCATCAGGGCGCCGCGCTGGAGGTGAGACCGCTGCACTGGGGGAGCCTGTCCGATGTCGCGCTGCGCGACGTGCCGGGTGCGCGGCGTCCACTGATCGTCGCGCTGGACCGGGTCAGCGACCCGCACAATGTCGGTGCGATCCTTCGCTCGGCCGAGGTTTTCGGCGCGCGCGCGGTCATCGCGCCCGCACGGCATTCCGCACCCGAAACCGGCGCTTTGGCCAAGACCGCTTCGGGTGCACTGGAACGCCAGCCTTATCTTCGCGTGCCCAATCTTGGCGATGCGCTGGTATCGCTGCGCCAGATGCGCTTCGTGATCGCGGGCCTCGATGGAACGGGCGAAGGCGTGCTGCCCGATATGCTTGAACACGTTCCGGGCCAGGCGCTGTGCATCGTTCTGGGGGCAGAGGGGCCGGGTCTGCGCGAACGGACGCTAGGGCTTTGCGACCATGTCGTCCGAATTCCGTTCGCCGCCGATTTCGGCTCGCTCAACGTTTCGAACGCGGCGGCAATTGCTCTATATGCCGCTGCGGCGGGTTAGCATCACATGCACGCGAATTTCGCGTGCGCTCGTTGAGCAATCGGGCCGCACCTGCCATCTGTGGATAACACATCCTCGGATTCCCTGACTGCATGACCCGTTTCTTCGCTCCCCTACTGATTTGGCTGACGCTGGCGGTGCCCGCTGCTTTTGCGCAGGACTGGGCGCTGAACGGGTTCGATCCTGTCAGCTATTTCACCTCGAATCGGGCCGTCCCTGGCGAGCCGGACATCGCGACCCGATGGCGCGGCAAGTCGTGGCACTTTTCGTCTGAAGAGAATCGCTTGAAATTCGAGTCGAACCCGCGTGCTTACGCGCCGGGCTTTGGCGGCTTCTGCCCGGTATCCTTGGCAGAAGGAAAGCGCATCCCCGGCGATCCTCGCCAGTTCGTTGTCATCGGGCAGCGCATCTATCTGCTGCGTTCCGGCAGTGCGGCCAGGCAACTTATGGCCGACCCGCGAGGTATCCTGACAAGCGCCAGACGGACGTGGATGAAGATGGCGAAATAAGGCTCGTCAAGCGTCGTCATCACGAATTCGGCACTTGTGTGGAACTTTATCCACGAATCCCCATTTAATCTACGGAACATGACCCCGGAACGGTCATGTTCGGATCACTGTCCCTCGTTCCGCGACTAGCGCCCGGCCATCATGGACCGGGCGCCTTTTCTATGGCAGGGTCTTTCAACTCACGGAGGAGTGGCGATGAACGTTCAAACCGATCTGGATGCCGATATCGGCCGGGTCGCGCGCGAATCACGCGTAATCGCAGTCGTTGGTCTGTCACCGCGCGAAGACCGGCCCAGCTGGGGCGTGGCCCGCTATCTTCAATCCCAGGGATTTCGCGTCATTCCGGTCAATCCCGGTCACGCGGGCGAAACGATTCTGGACGAAACCTGCTATGGAACGCTGTCCGACATTCCCCGCGATGCGGGTGTCGATATGGTCGATATCTTTCGCCGGTCAGAGGCGGTGGGCGGTGTGGTTGACGAGGCGCTGGCTTCCCTGCCGGACCTGCGCGTGATCTGGACCCAGCTTGGCGTGCGTGACGACGATGCCGCCGAACGCGCGCAGGCGAAAGGTATGAGGGTTGTTCAGGACCGCTGTCCCAAGATTGAATTTCCGCGCTATCTGTAACGAACTTGGTTCAGTCCATGAAAAAGGGCCGGAGGAAACTCCGGCCCTTTCGCATGATGAGAGCTGCAATCAGTTCGCAGCGGTTCGCATCAGATCGGTGATGCGGCGCACCGAGGCGCGACGGTTTTCGCGGATGTCGCCTTGCGCGCGGATCTTCAGGAATTGTTCGCCATAACCCTGCACGACCAGGTTTTCGGGCGGAACATCGAAATATTCCGACAACGCGAGTGCGACCGACTCGGCCCGGCGGTCGGACAGCGCAAGGTTCATCGCGTCTGCGCCGACCGTATCGGTGTGACCTTCGATCATGAAGATCTCCCGCGGGTTTGCCTCGACCGCGTCTTGGATCACCCGGCCCAAGGTCGCGAGCTGCTGTGCCTGATCCGGCTTGATCGCCGCCGAACCCGTGTCGAAGGTGATCGCGTCGATATTGACCGGTGCGACCAGCGCCCGGACTTCCGGAATGTTTCGGATCTGGTTGAGCGTGAAGGTCCGATTGATCTGCGCTTCCTGCTGCAGAGCGCGACGCAGCGCCTCTTCATCCATGTTGCCGCTGCTCGCGACAGGCTTGGCGGCCGGCGGCAGATCGCTGACGTTGACCGGCTCCACCTGGGCTGTGTCGTCGATCAACTGGGTCGTCTGGCCATCGGCCGAGATCAGGGTGCGCCGCAGGACCCGCAGGTTCGCGTCACGGATGGTCACGACCTTGCTGCCGTCCGAACGCGTCACGATCGTGCGCGACGAACCGTCGTCGAAGTTTTCGGTCGTCACCGTGCTGCCGGGTTGGCGCAGCAGAGCGACCTCATCCTTGACGATCTCCTGGCTGCCATCAGCGCGCTGAACGACAACACGGTCAGGCGTCGCCAGAGCAACCTGACGGTTGTTGTTCAACACCTGACCGACGGCCACAGCGCCCAGACCAAGAATCAGGGCCTTGGCTAGATCGCTGCCGCTATCATCGTCGTCGCTTTCGGCGGCACGATTGGTGTTCTGCTGAGCCGCGGCACCCGAAAGCGCGTTCCGAAGGCTGGTCTCGAAATCTTCGGCCGAGCTGCGGGTATTCGCTTCGGTGACCTCTTCCTCGACGACGTTGTCGCTGGACGCTTGCGCGCCTTCCTGCAATGCTGCCGCGACCGCGGCGGTGGTCTCCGACGCCGCTTCCTCGGACGCCGCCGTGCTGGCGGTGCCCTCTTCCGGCGCGCGTGCCGTCACTTCGCCGTTTTCGGCGATGCGGTTCTGCTGCCGCTCACGCTCGGCCAGCATGATCCGGCCGGTGCCGTCCGTCTCGACGATGATCCCGCCAGGGGTCAGGTAGCCCACGCCTTCGGCGCAGGGCTTTGCGGCGCCGGTTTCGCAGGTCAGGTCATCCATCGTCAGACCGGCGGCGACTTCAGCCTGCAGCCTTTGCGCCATGATCTGCTGGGGTGCGATCCGCTGACGCGCGATCTGGCTGTCGGACATGATCAGCGCGCCCGTATCGGCTTCGACAGGCGCATTCGCGGCCGTGTCAGCCGCTGCGCTCGCGGCCGGCTCCGGGGCTGGCTGTTGATCGGTCGCAGCCTCCGCCTGGGCCTGCGCGTCCGCTTCTGCCTGCGCGCGCTCAAGCTCAGCGGCGAGGTCGTCAGCAGACGGCGATTCGCCTTCAGACGCCGCCTCTGCCGCAGGTGCATCAGCGGGCTGGTCGTTCATCGGTGCAGCTTCGGCCTGAGTCTCTAGCGCTGCTGGGGCGGGCGCCTCGTCGGCGGTCTGTTCCGTCATGGGTGCAGCAGGCTCAGCGGGCTCTGCCTCGGCAGCCTGCTCGGCCAGCGCGTCCGGCGCCGCTTCGGCTGCGGGTGCGTCTGAAACAGGTTCCTCAGGCGCCGAGGCCGTATCGGCGGCCGGCGCGTCCTCCGGCGCGGCTTCGCGCATCGGTTCGGTTTCGGCCATGGTTTCGGCAGACGCCTCCGCTGCCGAAGGCTCGGCCGCCTCGGGGGCAGGCGGCGGAACGATTTCCCCATCGGCAGCCGGTACGTCGGCCTGCGCGAGTCGATCCTGCTGCTGATCACGCGGTGCGACGATCATGTCGCCGTTCTCGGCGACCTGGACCGTCACCCCGCCCGGCGTCATCAGCCACACATCGTCGGCGCAAGGCCGCTCAGATCCATCAGCGCACAGAAGACCGTCGACCGTCAGTCCGGTGGCCAGTTCGGCGTTGAGCGTATCGGCCAAACCGGGGTTCCGCTCGGCACGGATCGGGCCATTTTCAGCTGCGACCTCGTTCCTGATCCTCATTTCCGCAAGCGTGGCTTGCGGTGCCAGCACGGCCAGTGCCGTGACGATGGCGGTGGAGTTCTTGATGATCCGGCGCATTCAGGTTCCTTTCCCGTTCGTGCGGATTTCGTCTTGTCGCAACCATAACCGAAGGCGAGTTTTCCAGTTCCAAACAAGCGTGTGACCCCGCCGTGATTGTTGCGTTGAATGCGCAGGGTCTGCGCGGTAAAACTCCTTTGAACTTGAAAGACGCGCTCTGGGGAGGCGGAACGATGGATGGCACGCTGCACGCGAAAGACATGCCCGATCTGGGGCGTTTCGATTGGGAGGATCCGTTTCGGCTGGACGACCAGCTGACCGAGGAAGAACGGATGCTGCGCGACGCCGCGCGTGCCTACGCGCAGGACAAGCTGCAGCCACGCGTGATCGCAGCCTATCGGGACGAAACGACCGACCCTGACATCTTCCGCGAAATGGGCGAGATGGGCCTGCTGGGCGTAACCGTGGCCGAAGAATACGGCGGCATCGGGGCGGGATATGTGTCCTACGGGCTGATCGCGCGAGAGATCGAGCGGGTGGACAGCGGCTATCGGTCAATGATGTCGGTCCAGTCCTCACTGGTGATGTATCCGATCTATGCCTACGGCTCGGAAGAGCAGCGGCAGAAGTATCTTCCCAAACTTGCGACCGGGGAATGGATCGGCTGTTTCGGGCTGACCGAACCTGATGCCGGCTCTGATCCTGCCGGAATGAAGACCGTCGCGAAGAAGACTGACGGCGGCTACGTGCTGTCAGGGTCGAAGATGTGGATTTCGAACAGTCCGATCGCGGATGTTTTCGTGGTCTGGGCCAAGTCCGAGGCGCATGGAGGCAAGATCCGCGGCTTCATTCTTGAAAAGGGCGCAAAAGGTCTGTCAGCCCCGAAGATCGGCGGCAAGCTGTCCTTGCGAGCTTCGATCACGGGCGAGATCGTGATGGACGGTGTCGAGGTGGGCGAAGACGCCTTGCTGCCCAATGTCGAGGGGCTCAAGGGGCCGTTCGGCTGTCTCAACCGCGCCCGCTATGGCATCAGCTGGGGTGTGATGGGTGCGGCAGAGTTCTGCATGCATGCCGCGCGCCAGTACGGGCTGGATCGGCAACAGTTCAAGCGTCCGATCGCACAGACGCAGCTGTTTCAGTTGAAGCTTGCCGACATGATGACGGAAATCGGTCTTGGCTTGCAGGCCTCTCTGCGCGTCGGGCGGCTGCTGGACGAAGCGAAGGCCGCGCCCGAAATGATCTCGATCGTCAAGCGCAACAATTGCGGCAAGGCGCTGGAGATTGCGCGGAGGGCCCGCGACATGCATGGCGGCAATGGTATTTCCGAGGAATACCAGGTCATGCGCCACATGACGAACCTCGAGACGGTGAACACCTATGAAGGCACGCATGACGTTCATGCGCTGATCCTGGGACGATCGATCACGGGTCTGCAGGCGTTCTTCTGAACGACAAAGGGCGCCCCACGGGCGCCCTATTCACATCACGAACTGCGGTCGGCCTCAGACACCTTCGCCGACGAAGGCCTTTTCGACGACGAATTGCTTCGGTTCGCTGTTCGCGCCCTCCTCCAGCCCGAACCCTTCCAGCACCGCTTTGACATCGACGTTGAACGCGAGGCTGCCGCAGATCATCGCGCGGTCGTTTTCAACCGACATCGGCGGCAGCGAGAGGTCCTGAAACACCTTGCCCGAGGTCAGGTTGTCAGTGATCCGGCCCATCAACGGCGAATCCTCGCGCGTGGTCGTCGGGTAATACAGCAAACGCGACGCGAATTCCTCGCCGTAGAGTTCACCCAGAAGCGGGTCGTGCTTCAGGTTCTCGACCAATTCGCGGCCGTATTCCAGTTCACCCGCGGTGCGGCAGGTGTGCATCATCACAACCTGCTCATAGCGCTCGTAAGTCTCCGGGTCGCGCATCAGGCTGGCGAAGGGCGCGATGCCGGTGCCGGTCGCCAGAAACCACAGCCGCTTGCCGGGCAGCAATGCGTCGAGCACCAGGGTACCCACCGGTTTGGGCCGCAGGATGATCTGATCGCCCCGCTGAATATGCTGCAGCTTCGACGTAAGCGGTCCGTCCTGAACCTTGATCGAATAGAATTCCAGCTCGTCGTCCCAGTTGGGCGAAGCGATGGAATAGGCGCGCAGCAATGGCTTGCCGTTGTCACCCTCCAGCCCGATCATCACGAACTCGCCCGAACGGAACCGCAAGCTTGCGGGCCGAGTCACGCGAAACGAGAACAGGCTGTCGGTCCAGTGCTTGACCGCCGTGACGGTCTGCGCGTCGGGCAGGGTCTTTGCGGGTTTGGAGTCGGTGGTGGCGTCGGACAAGGTCAGATCCAGAGTCATTTTGTCGGTCCTGCTGTCTTTAGGCGATAGGGCTGCAAGGTGAAAGGCTCAGCCGGCCAGATCGGCGCGGTGGTCCCATTCCTGCCAATCGGCGCGGGCCAGCCATTGTGGTTCCGGCTGGCGCTGGGCGAGGCTGGACGGAATCTCGACCTCGTCGAATCCGACACGGCGCGCCATTGCGTATTGATCGGCAATCAGGCCGCCGGTCGCGCGAAGCCGTCCACGATATCCCAGCTCGCGCAGACGACGAGCCAGCGAAAAGCCCCGCCCGTCACCCATTGCGGGGAAGTCTATCGCGACAAGGCCGTGATCCAGATGATCGGACAACATGGCGGGATCGATATCAGGCGGCAGCGTCACGTCGGGTTCCGCGTCGCGGTCGTGAAAGCCGTCGTCGCGCACGATGATGGTCTGATCGCTCATGCTGACACCTTCCCGCGGACCATCTTGCCGCCAATGAAATGGATGCCGCATTCCGTCTTGTCGCTGCCGCGCCAACGGCCCGATCGCGGGTCTTCGCCCGGCGCGACGGGCGAGGTGCAAGGGGCGCAGCCGATCGACGGATAACCCTTCGCGACCAAAGGATGGCGCGGCAGATTGTTCTCGACCATGTAGTCCTGAACATCCTCGCTGCGCCAATGAGCGAGCGGGTTGATCCGCATCCGCGAAGGCGGTTCGGGCTCAAAGAATTCCAGTTCGGTCCTCTGACCACCTTGGAACCGCTTCCGACCGGTGATCCACGCATCATAGCGCGACAGCGCCCGCTCCAGCACCACCGTCTTGCGGAAATCGCAGCAGGCGTCTGGATCGGTCTTGTGCAACGTGCCATCGGGATCGTGGCGGGCGATCTCGGTCTCGCTTGCCGATATCACCTGCACGTTTGTCAGGCCAAGCTTCGCGGAAACCTCTCGCTGATAGGCGAGCGTTTCGGGAAACAGCATCTGGGTGTCGATGAACAGAACCGGCAGGCCCGGCGCCACGACGCTGACCATGTGCAGCAACACGACCGACTCGGACCCAAACGACGAGACGAGGGCGACGCGGCCCAGATCCGGATCATCGACTGCGCGGCGCAAAACCTCGGTCGCCGCGTGGTGGCGGTAGCGGTGGTTGAGTTGTTTCGCGCGGAAGTCCAGCGGTTGATCCAGCATCACGCTGCCTCTGTCTCTGCGGGATAAAGTGCGGCCTTGAACGGCTCGACCCCGAGGCGACGGTAGGCGTCGATGAAACGCTCTTCCGGGTGATCGCGAAGGTCCAGATACGCGCGCATCAGGCGGTCGATGGCTGGCACGACCTCTTCGGCCGGGAAGCCCGCACCGGCGCGCTGGCCGATGGTCGGGATGTCATAGCCGTCGCCGCCCAGCGTGATCTGGTAGTTCTCGACCCCCGCCCGGTCCAGACCGAGGATGCCGATGTGGCCCAGATGGTGATGACCGCAGGCGTTGATGCAGCCCGAGATTCGGATGTTCAGTTTGCCGATCTCATCCTCCAGACCCTCGGCGCGGAAATGCGCCGCGATGTCCTGCGCGATCGGGATCGAGCGGGCGGTGGCGAGCGTGCAGTAATCCATGCCAGGGCAGGCGATGATATCGCTGGTCTTGCCGGCATTCGCAGTCGCGAGGCCGGCAGGCAGCAACGCATCATAGATCGCGGGCAGATCCGAAACGTGGACATGCGGCAGCACGACGTTTTGATCGTGGCTGATGCGTAGGTCGTTATGGCCATAGCGCTCGGCCAGATCGGCCAGCAGCCGCATCTGCTCGCCGGACGCATCGCCCGGTGTCGCGCCCGGCGCCTTCAGCGTCACGATCACGCTGGCATAGCCATCGGCACGATGCGGACGCAGGTTGGTGTCCGTCCAGCTGCGGAACGCGGCGCGCTTGCTGCGGGCAGCGTCATAGCTGTCGGTCGGCGCGTCCCGGAAACTGGGTGCCGCGAACCGGTTTTGGAACCCGTGCAACGCCTTTCGGACAACGCCGGTGAACGCTGCGCGGCGGCGGACGAACTCGTCTTCCGTATCGGCGCGAAACGCATCGATCCCGCGTTCCGATACGGTGATCTTGATCCGCGCCTTGTACTTGTTGTCGCGGCGACCGCTGAGGTTGTATGTTGCAACGATCGCTTCGAGATAGGGCAGCACGTCATCTTCGGGCAGGAAGTCGCGGATCACCTGACCCAGGATCGGGGTCCGGCCCAAGCCGCCGCCGACCCAGACTTCAAAGCCGCGCGCGCCATCGCGTTCGACCAACCGCAGTCCGATATCGTGCGCGGTCACCAAGGCGCGGTCCTCGGCCCCGCCCGAGATCGCGATCTTGAATTTGCGCGGCAGGAACTGGAACTCTGCGTGGTCGGTCGACCAGTGGCGGATCAGCTCGGCGTAGGGGCGCGGGTCCGCAACCTCATCAGCGGCCGCACCGGCGAAGGCATCGGTGGTGACGTTCCGAATCGTGTTGCCCGAGGTCTGGATGGCATGCATCCCGACAGTCGCCAGGGCATCCAGCATGTCAGGGATGTCGATCAGTTTCGGCCAGTTATACTGAATGTTCGTGCGCGTGGTGAAGTGGCCGTAGCCCTTGTCGTAAGTCTCGGCGAGATGCGCCAATACGCGCATCTGGTCGGCATCCAGAGTGCCATACGGGATCGCGACCCGCAGCATGTAAGCGTGAAGCTGAAGATAGACGCCGTTCATCAACCGCAGGGGGCGGAATTCCTCTTCGGTCAGGCTACCGTCAAGACGGCGGGCGACCTGCTGGCGGAATTGTGCGGCGCGGTAGCGGACATACTCGGATTCTGTCTCGGGGCGGGACGGGCGGGCGTCAAACATGGCTGGCCTCGTGATTGCGATCCAGATCGGCTTGGATGCCGTGGAAATGGTTCGAGGGTCCCGTCTGGCGGAACGCCTCGCGGAAATGGGCGGGCTGGGGACCGTTGGGACCGCGCCGTGCCTCGACGAGATAGGCCCCGACGACGACGTTCGACTGTCCGATCGCCTTCAACAGATCCAGTTCCGCGATCGCCTCGTCTTCATAGAGCGTTGCGTCAGCCGGGTTGCGCGACCAGCCAGTGGTCGTCATCCAGACGTTATGGCCTTCCCGCAGATCGTTTGCGGTAATGACGCCGGGCTTGGCGGTGCTCGGGGTGAAGGCCTTGCTCATCTGTCGCCCTTTCGTTGCTTCAGGGAAATATAGAATTTTGTTCTGGAATTTGGCAGGAGGGTCGGCCAAATAAGGACGAACAGCCGGCAGCGGTTCCCGGCAAAGGACGTCGTTCCTGAATTGGTCGAAAAGGACGAACAGTCATGCGGCTGGACGATACCGACGCGAAAATTCTGTCGCTGATGCAGCAGGACGCGAGCCTGTCTCTCGATCAGATTGCGGAACGGGTAGGGGCCTCCAAAACCCCGGTCTGGAACAGGATTCGCAAGCTGAAGGACGCTGGTGTCATCAAGGGCCAGGTCGCGATTCTGGATGCCGAAGCGCTTGGGCTAGAGGCCTGCTTCTTCGTGCTGATCCGCACCAGCGAGCACGATCCGGACTGGGCACGGCGCTTCCTTGCGACCGTGCGCGCCAGTCCCGAGGTGCTTGAGGCGCACCGTCTGGCCGGCGATATCGACTATATTCTCAAGGTGCAGGTCAAGAATGCCCGGGCCTACGATCGGTTCTATCAGTCGCTGATTTCGCAGGTGAAGATCCACAACGTCACCGCGCTTCTGTCGATGGAGGAACTGAAGGCGACGACCGCGCTTCCCATCCCCGACCGCGCGGACTAGGATTCGACCGATGTTGGGCGATCGTTCCTTGGCCACTGGTTGTCGTGCCGTGCCGGCTTGTTCGGGCCTGCACGCCTGATGCCCCTGCGTGAACTTCGCGAGCCGGACCTGCTTCCAGCGCTAAGCCCGGACTACGATCCCCGCCAGGCTGTGTCAGCCTTCGGGACTAACGAGCCTCCCGTCCGAGTCCTCATTCTTTACGGCAGCCTGAGAGAGCGCAGTTATTCACGCTTTTCCGCCGAAGAGGCCGCGCGGCTGCTGCTGCGCATGGGGGCCGAGGTTCGCATCTTCGATCCTTCCGGACTGCCGTTTCCGGATCAGGACGGTGAGCGCGACCCTGCCGTCGCCGAGTTGATCGATCACGTTATCTGGTCCGACGCGATGGTGTGGTCCAGCCCAGAAACTCACGGCAACATGTCCGGCCTGCTTAAGGCGCAGATCGATCACATCCCGCTGTCGGTCGGCGCCATCAGGCCGTCGCAGGGGCGTTGCCTCGCACTGATGCAGGTTTGCGGCGGTTCGCAAAGCTTCAATGCATTGAACAGCATGCGCGTGCTGGGTCGCTGGATGAGGTTGATCACGATCCCGAACCAGTCTTCGGTCGCCAGGGCCGGGGCCGAGTTCGACAAGGCAGGACGGATGCGGCCCTCTGCCTACTATGACCGGATCGTGGACGTGGCTGAAGAACTGATGCGGATAACGTTGTTGACCCGACCGCATCGGGATCGACTGGCCGAGCGCTATTCGGAGCGCCAGCGCTGAAGACGCTGCAGTTCTGGCTACATCGCGAAATTTTGAGATTTTTGGTTAACACAGCTGCACTGACGCTGCGTCATTTTCCCGCGAAATCAGGGATTTGTCGTTTTCGTCCGAAATCGTTGTCTATTTGGACAACTTCCATGCGTCCAAAAGATCGTTATGTGGGTCGTAGTGTAAGTTGACGAGTTTGACATGGTTTCGAGTGACATCACTGCCGCAGGGCGTTTTCGCTCAGCGACGAGGGTATTGCTGACTGCGGGCGCGCTTTCCTGCGCGTTGGCGCAGTCGGCACCCGCGGGTGGGTACGTGGCGCCCGTCATCGAATATCCCGTTGACATGACGCCGATCCGGGGGGTGACAACCTCGGCTCCGTCGAATGCTGCCCTGTGGTTTGTGGGCGGTGCTGTGATCTTGTGCGCGATCTTCTGCTTCGGGAGTGGTGACGACAGTTCCAGCAGTGACGACGATGACGGCCCCGATCGTCCGGACAGGCCCGACGAACCGGATACGCCAGACACGCCGGCACCGGTTCCGGTGCCCGGTGCGCTGATCGGCACGCTGACAGCGTCAGGCGCGCTTTGGGCGATCCGCAGGAAGCGGCGCAAAGGCTGAATGTCGACCCCGGTTGGCCGTCAGTCGTCGACGACGTTCAAGATGGATGGCAGGGCCGGACAAGGAAGCAGTTGATTGCGTGCCACATCCGCCAATGTGTGGTTGTGCAAAAACACGTAGACATGGGCGGAGAGCCCTTCCCACAGTCGGTTCGACAGGGTCTGCGCCTTAGAGCCCGAAACCCCGCCCGACGCGCCCGCACCGACATGCATGGCGCTTACGGTCTCGTCCACGGCTTCGAGAACCTGGGCGATGCGGACCGTTTCCGGCGCGCGTGCCAGGCGATAGCCGCCGCCCGGGCCGCGAACCGAGGTGACCAGGCCAGCGCGGCGAAGCTTGACGAAAAGCTGCTCCAGATAAGGCAACGAGATATCTTGCCGCGCCGAAATTTCGGTCAGCGAGGTTGGTGCGCCCTCTGGCGCGGTGGCCAGATCGACCAGCGCGATGATTGCATAACGTCCCTTTGTCGAAAGCTTCATCCCGTCCCCCTCTCGGCCCGCCTGCGGCACCGTTCCCTCTGCGCGATTTCTTGACGCGAAGCGCTCTGCTGCGCTATCCCCGCCCGGCGCGTTTCTTGCGCTTTTTTCGCAGGCATCCCAGATAAGGGCCAAGCGCGATTGCGTCAAGAAATCCCCAGCTGCGAAGGAATCCCATGCCAGAGCTGATTTTCCCCGGTCCCGAGGGCCGTCTTGAGGGCCGTTACCATCCCCAGCCCGGCAAGCCAGACGCCCCGATCGCGATCGTCCTTCATCCGCATCCGCAATATGGCGGGACGATGAACAACCGGGTCGTCTACAACCTGCATTATGCCTTTCATAAGATGGGCTTCACGGTAATGCGCTTCAATTTCCGGGGCGTGGGGCGCAGTCAGGGTGAGTTCGACCAGGGGATCGGCGAGTTGTCCGACGCCGCCTCTGCGCTGGACTATTTGCAGGCGATGAACCCCAACTCAAAGCATTGCTGGGTCGCAGGCTTCAGTTTCGGTGCGTGGATCGGGATGCAGTTGCTGATGCGTCGGCCGGAGATTACCGGTTTCATCAGCGTCTCTCCGCCCGCCAACATCTACGATTTCAGCTTCCTCGCGCCGTGCCCCAGCTCGGGGTTGATCGTGAACGGGACGGCCGACCGCGTGGCGCCGCCGAAGGACACGCATGCCCTTGTCTCGAAACTGCGGGAGCAGAAGGGCATTACGATCAGCCATGAAGAGATCGAAGGCGCCGATCACTTCTTCCGCGACGACGAGGCGCATATGGCCCCGATGATCGGCCTGGTCCAGAACTATGTGCGCCGCCGGTTGACCGAGACGAGCCGCTAGCAGTCCTTTCGGCGCAGCCCTTGGTCGGCTCGGCGTCAGTTCAACGGACGGTCGTTCTTGAGGTGCCGGTCAGCCAGCGCGCGCGCCTTGCGACCCTCTGCGACAAGGCGCGCCGTGGGATAACTGGCCGCGCCGTCCCGCAGGGTTGGAAACAGAGCAAAGATCTCTTCCGTTTGCGGGCCGACCGCCGCCATGGCCTGTGCGCCGGGATAAAAGGATTCGGTCAGCGCACCGTCCGACATCAGCACCTGATGACGGTCGAACATGAGATGAAGATAGGTGATCGGCGCGGGCTCCGTCACGGCGTCGATTCCCGGCAGGGCAACAAGTTGCCGCGCGGCGACGAGCAGTTCTTCTGCGCCAAACATCCGCCGGGCGATGGCTGAACGCACCAATACCCGGTGTTGCGGAGACACCGTCAAAGTCCGGCACGGTTGGTTCTGGCCAAGCGCGCCGGCGAGGATCCTGATGGGCGCAACCTTCGGCAGCGCCGCGACTTCCGCCGCGCTCAGGTCGCGACGTCCGATCCAGCGGATCGGTTGCAGCCCCTCATCCCGGGTCCAGACGAAGTCGCCGACCACAAGCGTCTCGACCGGGCGCTCACCCTCACCGGTGCGTATCATCGTTCCGGCGGCGAAGCAGTTCACGAACTTCGCCAGATCGTGGCGCCCTGCATAAGCGGCGTTATAATCGGTCTTGTAGGATGAGGCGGTCGTCGGCAGCTTGATCCCGACGATGGGAAATTTCGTCAATGCATCGACTTCGGCCTGGGTCGTATCGGTCAGGGGCGGCGGTATGACGAATGCGTTGCCCTCCGTATCCTGAAAGATGCGCACCATCGCGCGGATGGTGCTGGTCGTGCCGTCGGGCATCATTCGGGTGACCGTGGCGTCCTTGACCGTAAAGGCCCCATCGATCTCGTTTCGGTGCTGGGTGCCGTCCGCGAGCGTGTAGCTGATATCTTCCTGCGTGCCCTTCCAGTTGTCGGTCAGGATCATGCCGTCACCGCTGGTGTCGTGCATCGTGACCGCGGTCAGTTGCCGATAGAGCGGCGCGACCGACGTCCCGAAGGCTTTACCCGCGAAGATCTTCGTCGCGTTTTCGGAGTTGAAGTCACGTTCGTCGACATCAATGTCGGCGAATTTGCCAAGATGGATCATGTTGTAGACGGGCGGCGTGAGCATTGTCGTTTTCGGTCAGATGACCTACTGCCGATACCACGCAATATGCCTCATGTATCTTGGATTACATGCTGTTTTTTATGCATATTCTTGCAAATCGATAACAGGCCGTTAAGCGTCGGGCTTCGGGCCGGATACGGCCTCTAATCAATCGGCTCAGGCTGGACGCTTCTGCCGAAACTGCAGGTCGCCTATCGCGGGGACGCGCTTTCAATGTGGCGCATGATGGGATATCCGCTGACAATCCTCTTTTCGGAGCCCGCCCCATGAAAGCCGCCGTCATCACCTTCCCCGGCTCGAATTGCGATCGCGATCTGGCGGTCGCGCTGGAACGCGCGGGGGCCGACGTGACACGCGTCTGGCACAAGGACACCCAACTGCCGGAGGGGACCGATCTCGTGGGGGTGCCGGGGGGGTTTTCGTACGGTGATTATCTGCGGTGCGGGGCGATCGCGGCGCATTCGCCGATTGCCGCGAGCCTGCGCGATCACGCGGCGCGCGGGGGTTACGTGCTTGGCATCTGCAACGGCTTCCAGGTCCTGACAGAGCTTGGCCTGCTTCCGGGTGCGCTGATGCGCAATGCGGGTCTGACCTTCCTGTGCAAGCCAGCGGCGCTGACCGTCGTGACGACCGACAGCGCCTTCACGGCGGGTTATTCAGCAGGCGATGAGATCACCGTGCCGGTCGCCCATCACGACGGAAATTACCAGATCGACGCCGACGGTCTTGCCAAATTGAGTGATGGCGATCGGATCGCGTTTCGGTATGCAAGCGGGCTGAACGGCTCGGTCGACGATATCGCCGGTGTCCTGTCGGACAACCGTCGCGTGCTGGGAATGATGCCGCACCCGGAACGCGCGTCCGATCCGGCGCTGGGCGGCAGCGACGGCGCGGCGCTTTTCGACGCGGTTGTGAAGGGCGTCGTCGCGGCGTGATCCAGCTGCGACTTGAGCCATTGCCCATCTAAGAATAGATTGCGTCAATTCATGGGCCTAAGGGGGTATGGGCCGGGTGGCCGCCAATCGTGACACCAGTGAGGACGACGATCCGCTGACGCAGGAGGCTGCGCCGCTGCAGAACCCATGGTGGCTGCGGACCGCGATCGGGCTGATCCTGGTCGCAGGTTTGACGGTGATCTGGGCCACGAATGCGTGGCTGACCGATCGCTTTTCCGAAAATACGCGCGTCCGGTCTGAATTGCGCGCGACGCTTTATACCGGGAACCTGTTGTCGGAACTGCAGCGAACCTCGGTCGTGCCGCTGCTTCTGGCGCGCGATCCCATGTTGATCAATGCGCTGCGAGGAAATGATTTTTCGACCACGTCGGCGTGGCTGATCGGCGCGCAAAAGGAAATCGCCGCGTCCTCGATCCGGCTCTTCGACGCGTCGGGGCGAACCGTCGGGTCGACCGATCGCTATCAGATCGGCACGAACAATGTTCTTGCGCCTTATTTCGTCGAAGCCTTGCGCTCGCGAGACACTGTCTTCACCGTGGCCGAGGTTGCCTCGGGCGCCTACGAGTTCACCTATTCGCGCGCGATTGTTGCAGATGGCAAGACGCTGGGCGTCATCGCGGTCGGCGCCGATCTGACGCGGCTTGAACGGTCGTGGGCCGGGATTTCGGACGCGGTCGCGGTATCGGACAGCGAGGGGCGGATCATCCTGTCGACCGAGCCGCGCTGGCGCGGGCTCACCATGCCAGAGGCGCTGGCGGTCCGGTCCGCACCTTCGGCGATCCAACGCGCCTTTCAGGTCACCGCGGACTGGACCAGCATGCCGGCCGACGCCTATGTCCGCGGCCGCGCCGTCATGCGCACCGAAAGTCGCATCCCGTTTCGCGGCTGGCGGATGATCAACTTCACGACCTACGCCTCGATCCGCGACAGGGTGAATGCATTCCTCGCGCTGGAGATCATGGGCTTCGCGATGCTCCTGGCCGCGACGTTCTATGTGCTGTCGCGCCGGGCGCGGCGGCAGTCGGCGGCCTATATGCGCGAATCGGCGGATTTGAGGGCGCTGAACAGTCGCCTGACCCGAGAGATCGCCGAGCGCGAGCGCGTGCAGAAGGAACTGCGCGTCGCCGAACAGACCGTGCAGCAGTCGAGCAAGCTGGCAGCCTTGGGCGAGATGTCGGCCGGGGTCAGCCACGAACTGAACCAGCCCCTTGCGGCGATGAAGACCTATCTGGCTGGTTCGCGGCTGCTGCTTCAGCGCGGTCGGTCGGAGGAGGCGCTGACCTCGTTCCAGCGCATCGACGATCTGGTGGATCGCATGGGCGCGCTGACCCGGCAGCTCAAGGGTTATGCGCGGAAGGGCGGCGAAGCCTTCGAACCGGTGGACCTGCGGCAGGCGGTGTCGAGCGCGCTGAGCATGATGGAGCCGCAGCTGCGCGCCCGCACGATCGAGATCCGTCATCATTTCCCGCGCCAGCCTGTCACCGTGCTGGCCGATCGCATCCGCCTTGAACAGGTTATCGTGAACCTGTTGCGAAACGCCATCGATGCGGTCAAATCGACGCGCAAGCCGCTGGTCGAGATTGGAGTCAGCAGCGGTTCGCTTGCGCATCTGACGGTGCGCGACAACGGGCCCGGCGTCTCCGACCTCGAAAAGCTGTTCGAGCCTTTCTGGACGACGAAGAAACCTGGGGAGGGCACCGGTCTCGGGCTGGCGATCTCGTCCGGGATCGTGACCGATTTCGGCGGACGCCTGACCGCGCATAACGCGGTCGACGGCGGCGCGGTTTTCGAGATGGAACTGCCGTTGCACCCCGCCGGTTCGAGAGCGGACCGCGAGGCGACGGTAAACCCGCTAGCGGCGGAATGAGTTGGAAGGAACGATGAGACGATGAGCCGTAAACTCAAGATCGCGATCGTGGACGACGAACCCGACATGCGGGAATCGATCAGCCAATGGCTGGTGCTGTCCGGCTTCGACACGGAAACATTTGCCAGCGCTGAAGATGCGCTGAAGGTCATCGGTCCAGACTGGCCCGGGGTGGTGGTCAGCGACATCCGTATGCCCGGCATGGACGGCATGGCGTTCCTGAAGCGTCTGATGGGCATCGATTCAGCGCTGCCGGTGGTGATGATCACAGGGCACGGCGATGTTCCGATGGCAGTCGAGGCGATGCGCGTCGGCGCAATGGACTTCATGGAAAAGCCTTTCAATCCCGACCGGATGACTGAGCTTGCCAAGAAGGCCACACAGGCGCGACGCATGACGCTGGACAACCGCGCGCTTCGTCGTGACCTGTCCGAGGGTCAGCAGGTGATGTCCAAGCTGATCGGCGCGAGCCCTGTGATGGAGCGTCTTCGCGAGGACATCCTGGACCTGGGCCAGGCCGATGGTCACGTCCTGATCGATGGCGAGACAGGCACCGGCAAGACGCTGGTGGCGCACGCGCTGCACGCCGTCGGACCGCGCGCATCGAAGAAGTTCGTGCAGGTGTCCTGCGCGGCCTATGGGGACGAGGCCTTGGCCGCGCGCCTGTTCGGCCCCTTGGAGGACGGTGTGCCGGCGCTGGAAGAGGCGCGTGGCGGGACCCTTTGCCTGGAGGATGTCGAGGCGCTTTCGGATCCGCTGCAGGGTCGTCTGCTCGCCTTCATCAGCGATCAGACCATTCCTGCCGATACGCGGATCATTGCGATCTCAAATGCGCGCGGCGAGGGCCGAAAGGCAGAGGATTCGCTTCGCCCCGATCTGTTCTACCGGCTATCCGCTCTGAAGATCACCGTTCCGCCGCTTCGGGCGCGGGGCGAGGACATCCTGTCACTCTTCACGCGGATGACCGAGCAGTTTTCCGAGGAATACGGCTGCGAGCCGCCTCAGGTGAACGCGCAGGAGGCAGCGCAATTGCTGCAGGCGCCCTGGCCGGGCAACATCCGGCAATTGATCAATGTCGCCGAGCGCGCCGTGCTGCAGAATCGGCGCGGGTCGGGCAGCATTGCCTCGCTGCTGATGACAGGTGGCGAGGACACCCAGCAGGCCACCACGACCGAGGGCAAGCCGCTGAAGGAATATGTCGAGAGCTTCGAGAAGATGCTGATCGACAACACGATGCGCCGCCACAAGGGCAGCATTGCCAGCGTAATGGATGAGCTGTGCCTGCCGCGCCGGACGCTGAACGAGAAGATGGCGAAATACGGTCTGTCTCGCGGCGATTATCTGTAGGCGCGATCTAGCAAGCCTGCTGACGAAAACCGTCAGCAGGTGCGCTTGACTTTCGACCGTCCGCGCCCACCTTGACCGGCATGGGTCACAATAACACGAACGCGCCCGTGGCGCGCTTTCCCGAGGTCAGCCGCCCCAAGCTTGAGGGCGGCAAACGTTTCGTCATGGCGAGCGAATTCCAGCCCGCCGGCGACCAGCCGACCGCAATTGCAGAATTGTCTCAGGGCGTGAATGACGGCGAGCGCGATCAGGTGCTGCTTGGCGCCACCGGCACAGGCAAGACCTATACGATGGCCAAGGTGATCGAGCAGACGCAGCGCCCGGCGATCATCCTTGCACCCAACAAGACGCTCGCCGCGCAGCTTTATGGCGAGTTCAAGGGCTTCTTTCCCGACAACGCCGTCGAATACTTCGTCAGCTACTACGATTACTACCAGCCGGAGGCTTACGTCCCACGGTCGGACACGTATATCGAGAAGGAAAGCCAGATCAACGAAGCGATCGACCGGATGCGCCACTCGGCGACCCGAGCGCTACTGGAACGCGATGACGTGATCATCGTCGCTTCGGTCAGCTGCATCTACGGCATCGGTTCGGTCGAAACCTATTCGGCGATGACGCAGGATATGGTCGTCGGCCAGTCCTACGATCAGCGCGAGTTTCTGGGCCAGCTTGTCGCGCAGCAATACCGTCGGCTTGACGGCGCCTTCCAGCGGGGTAGCTTCCGTGTGCGCGGCGACGTGGTCGAAGTCTGGCCCGCCCACCTTGAGGATCGCGCCTGGCGCTTCGATTTCTTCGGAAACGAGTTGGAGGCGATCACAGAATTCGATCCGCTGACCGGCGCCAAGACCGACAACTTCAAGCAGATCCGCATCTACGCGAACAGCCACTATGTCACGCCCCGGCCGACGATGCAGCAGGCGGTCAAGGGCATCAAGAAAGAGCTCGCGGACCGGCTGAAGGTGCTGCAGGACGAAGGCAAGCTGCTGGAAGCGCAGCGGCTGGAACAGCGGACGAACTTTGACATCGAGATGCTGGAGGCGACCGGCGTCTGCAACGGGATCGAGAACTATTCCCGCTATCTGACAGGGCGAGCGCCGGGCGAACCGCCGCCCACCCTGTTCGAGTTCATTCCTGACAACGCCATCGTCTTTGCCGACGAATCCCATGTCAGCGTGCCGCAGATCGGCGGCATGTATCGTGGCGACTTCCGGCGCAAGTTCACGCTGGCCGAACACGGCTTCCGGCTGCCGTCCTGCATGGACAACCGCCCGCTGAAATTCGAGGAATGGGACGCGATGCGCCCGCAATCGGTCTTCGTCAGCGCCACGCCAGCCGATTGGGAGATGGATCAGACCGGCGGCGTCTTCACCGAACAGATCATCCGCCCGACCGGCCTGCTGGATCCGCAAGTCGAGATTCGTCCGGTCGAGATGCAGGTCGACGACCTGCTGGACGAGGTTCGCAAGGTCACCGCGAAGGGGATGCGCACCCTGGTCACTACGCTGACTAAGCGCATGGCCGAGGACCTGACCGAATACCTGCACGAACAGGGCATCAAGGTCCGCTACATGCATTCCGACATCGACACGATCGAGCGGATCGAGATTTTGCGCGACCTGCGTCTCGGTGCGTTCGACGTCCTGGTCGGCATCAACCTGCTGCGCGAGGGCCTCGACATCCCGGAATGCGGATTGGTTGCCATCCTCGATGCAGACAAGGAAGGCTTTCTGCGCTCGGAAACGTCGCTGATTCAGACGATCGGTCGGGCGGCGCGGAACGTGGACGGGCGCGTCATCCTTTACGCCGACCGGATCACCGGCAGCATGGAACGCGCGATGGCTGAAACGGACCGGCGGCGTGAAAAGCAGATGGCCTACAATCTGGAACACGGAATCACGCCCCAGACCGTTCGCAAGAACGTCGATGACGTGCTGGCCGGCTTGTGGCAGGGCGACACCGACCAGTCGCGGGTCACGACCAAGATCGACAAGCCGATGGTCGGCGCGAACCTTCAGGCGCATCTGGACGCGCTGCGCACGCAGATGCGCAAGGCAGCCGAGAACCTTGAATTCGAAGAGGCGGCCCGACTGCGCGACGAGGTGAAGCGCCTGGAAGCCGTCGATCTTGCGATTTCTGACGATCCGATGGCGCGTCAGTCGGCGATCGATGAGGCGGCAGAGGCGGCGGTTCGTTCGTCAGGTCGATCGTCGGCCGGCCGTGCCGGTCAGCGCGGCGGCAACAAACGCTCGAAGCGGCGGCGCTGAATCTGCTATGGCGTGATCATGCGCCATTACCTGACCAAGCTGAAACAGTTGATGAGTGGCCGGCAATGGTCGGGTGAGTCGGTCGGCGTTACCGTGGGGGGCTTCGGCATCAATGTCCCCATGGGTCGTGCAAGCAATCTTCCCGCCGTCCTTCGGCACGGTCTGGACCCGGCTGATCCGACGCCGCTTTACAACATGGACGCACCGACATTGATGCGGTGGTTCAACGGCTATGCCCAGACACCGGAATTCATGCAGCATGTGCTTTACGGTGAAACCGTGGCCCTGTTCGAAGGCGCGATGCGTCCGATCGTGCGCGGTGGACTTGACGTTGCGGACCTGACGATCGAGTTCGAGGCGACGCCCTATCAGGTGCCGATCGCACTCCAACGGCACCGGGATGCCATGCTGGACTTCTTCCGGCACACCGGGCGCTCTCGACGGCTGCCGGATGGCGAGTGGGAAAACAATATCACCGCGCGCCTGTGCGAGTTCGACCCGTCAACGGGGCATATGGTGCTGCAGCAAGCCCGCTACACCGACCAGATTGCCACCAACCTGTCGGTGGATACGAACTCGAACCATCTTCCGCCCGGCATGCTGTCGATCAGGCGCGGGTTTGAGCCGCCGCACGATGGCCGTCTGGTCCCGCTTCATCGGTCCGGCCTGGCAAACTCCCTAGGTGTGGCCGGGGTGCTTTTCGCGCGCGACGGGCAGCCGTTGATGCGAGAGCGCAGCAAGCATTTGGGTTCCATCAACAGCCAGAAGATCCATTGTTCGGTCTCGGGCGTTTACGAAATACCGCCCGGCACGCGGCTGGGCGAGCGGCATGGCTACCCGCTGCTGCGTCACGGGATCGAACTGGAAATCCGTCACGAACTGGGTCTTGAACCGGGCGAATACAGGCTGTTCCCCATCGCTTTGTCCCGCGAATTGCCGCGCCATGGTAAGCCTCAACTGTTTTTCGCGATCCTCAGCGACATGCCGGTCACGGATCTTATCGCGCGAATGCAAACGGCCGACGAGAGGCACGAATTCCTGAACGATCCGAACTTCATGTTCAGGATCGCGCCCGCCGATCACTCGACTTACAGCCGATACACCTATGAAGGCTGGGCCGCGTTGCATTTCGCAACGAAGTTCCTTCAGGCAAATCAGGAATCGCTGGCGTTTGCACCGAGGAGGTGAGTTTCGCTACCGGCGCCCGTCGAAGCGAACGAAATCCATGACACTGCCGGTGCCGGGTTTTAGTTGACCCCAATCCTCGATCTGAAAGTCGACTACCAGGGTCGCTGCGGTCGGGTACTGGCGGAACTCGGGGTCGAGCGGTGCCTCGGCGGGCAGGCTGGCCGCAAACTCCGCGATGCCGGGATTGTGGCCCAGCATCATCACCGTCTGGTGCTGGGCGGTTCGCAGGATCTGCAACATCCGCTCGGGCGAGGCGTGATAAAGCTTCGGCTCCATCCTCACGAGCGGCCGCACTTCCAGCGGCGCGCCCGCAACGACCTCCCATGTCTCGGCGGTGCGGCAGGCGGTCGAGCACAGGACCTCTTCGGGTTCGTAATCCCGACTGGCCATCCAGTCGCCCAATTCTCGGGCGGCGCGGCGCCCGCGTGGGTTCAGCGGCCGGTCGTGGTCCTCCATCTTCGGGTCGTCCCACGAGGATTTGGCGTGGCGGGTCAGGATCAGGCGGCGATAGCCGAGCGGGGTCATGGGTGGAACTGCCTCATATGCCATGCCGATTGCTCGGGCAGCCTGCCACAGCCCTTGCTGATCGGGCAAGCACGACGCGCAAGACAGCCCGCTGCAAGACAATTTCCGCCGGCCGGTGTGTCGAGCCACCGGTGGCAGGCGTCCGTATCGTACCGACCGTCGGTGAAGGCATCGACCGGGCAGGCGCTCAGACAGGGGGCATCGCAGTCCGTGCAGGGCGAGGTGTGCGCATTAAGCTTTGCGGGCGGACCGGGGACGCGCAGCGCGCCGCGAAAGCTGACGAAAAGACCCATGCGGCGATCGACCAGCATCCCGGTGGGCGAGGACCAGAAACGCCCCGAGAGAAGGGCCCAAGCGACAAAGGGCGGATAGGGAGGGTCCGAGGGGAACAACGCCTCGACCCCGATGGCATTTGCCGATGCGCCGATCACCCGGCGCGACCAGCGGTCCATCGGATCCGCGGTACCATCGGCATATTCGGGCGCGGCAATGAAAATCGGCCAGAAAGCTGGCTCATCCGGCGCGATCAGGACGATGGAGTGGCCGCCGCTCTCACAAATGCCCCCGACGCGCAGGCCGGGTGGCGGTTTCAGGTCAACGGCCATCCTCGCCCTGCCGCAGCCCGCGGGGTTTGACGCGAGGCTCGGTCGAGCGGATCAGGCTGCCCGCGCCATGTTCGGTGAACAGCTCCAGCAGCGCGGCATTGTCCACCCGGCCGTCCAGGATCACCACCGCGCGCACGCCATCCTCGATCGCCTTCAGCGCGGTTTCAGTCTTGGGAATCATTCCGCCCGCGATGGTACCGTCGGCAATCATCGCGCGAACCTGCTCGGGGGTCATCTGCGTGACGACCTCGCCTGACGAATCCTTCACGCCAGCGACGTCGGTCAGCAGCAGCAGTCGATCCGCCTTGAGCGCACCGGCGATGGCACCCGCCGCAGTGTCGCCGTTGACGTTGAAGGTCTCGTTATCGGCCATGCCGGTGGCCACCGGAGCAATAACGGGGATCAGTCCGGCCATGTAAAGGTCGCGGATGATCTGGACGTTCATCTCGATCGGGCGGCCGACGAAGCCCAGTTCGGGATCATCCGCCTCGCAGACCATCAGGTCGTCGTCCTTGCCGCTGATCCCGACCGCGCGCCCGCCGGCATCGTTGATCGCCTGCACGATGCGCTTGTTCACGAGGCCGGACAGGATCATCTCAACGACTTCGACGGTTTCCTGCGTGGTCACGCGCTTGCCACGGACGAAGCGGCTTTCGATGCCCAGCTTGCCCAGCATCTCGTTGATCATCGGGCCGCCGCCGTGGACCACGACCGGATGGATGCCGACCTGCTTCATCAGCACTATGTCGCGGGCGAATTCGGCCATGTCGTCCTGATCGCCCATCGCGTTGCCGCCGAACTTGACGACGACAACGGCGCCGGAATAGCGCTGCATGTAGGGCAGGGCCTCGGAAAGCGTGCGCGCGGTCGTCGTCCAGTCCCGGTCCATACTCTGCTTTCTCATCCATCTGCCCCTGTCTGTTGGGGCGGAGCCTAGGCCGCGCGTCCCGGCCAGTCCAGAGCGTCAGTCCAAGGCCGCGATGATCGCGCGAAGGGTCGCGATGCCCTGACCCTTGTCCGAAGATGTGACGACCAGTTCGGGAAAAGCGGCAGGGTGCTTCTGCAGCGCGTCCTCGACCTGCGCGATCACGGGCTTGATTGCGTTCGGACCAAGCTTGTCGGCCTTCGTCAGAACCACCTGAAAGGGCACGGCTGAGCGATCGAGAAGCTGCATGATCTCGTGATCGACGTCCTTCACGCCGTGACGGGCATCGATCAGGCAGAAGGCGCGGCGCAGGGTCTGTCGCCCGGCAAGGTATGATTTCAGCAGAGCCTGCCATTTCGCCACCACCGCGACGGGGGCCTTGGCGAAGCCATAGCCCGGCAGGTCGACCAGATAGGTCTGATCGCCGAGGGTGAAGTAGTTGATCTCTTGCGTGCGCCCCGGCGTGTTCGACGCGCGCGCGAGGCCCTTGCGGCCGGTCAGGGCGTTGATGAGGCTCGACTTGCCGACATTGCTGCGTCCGGCGAAACAGACCTCGGGACGGTCGGCAGGCGGCAGGCCGTCCATGCCGACGACCCCCTTCACAAAATCGACGGGTCCGGCGAACAGCAGCCGTGCGGCCTCGGCGGCTTCGGCCTTGGGGTCCGGCGCAACGGGAAACGCGACCTTCATGCAGCGATCCTGTCGCCGATGGCGATGTCGCCGCCGGTGACCACTTCGGCGTAGATGCCGAAATCCGTGTGGCCGAAGGTCGATGCAAGGGTCGCGAGCATGTCGATGTCGCGCGTGCCCGTGTCGGTGTTCGCGCTGGTCGCCTCGCATCGGCCGATTGGCTCGGTCACACGCAATTCGATGGTCCCTAGCCTGATGACATGTCCGATCAGGTCGCGCTCGGCCGATGGCTCCCAGCCCTCGACCCACAGATTGCCCCGCCAGCGCTCGATCCCGAGCGATTTGCCTGCGGATTCTTCCAACTGGGACAATGTAGACAGCGACAGGATCGAAACCCACGGCCATTTGACGTCGGTCCAGATGCCCGCGCCGCGCACCAGCCTGCTGGCCGCTGGCTTGTCCTCGGGCCAGAGGGGGGCAATCCAGTCGGTCAGCCGCGCGCCTTCGGTTTCAGGCTCGAAGATGAGGTCGGGAAGGCTGGGGTGCGTCAGCCGCATCCGGCGTTCGTCCATCCAGCCATCGCTGACAGCCTGCAACGGCGCAGCCGCGACACCACGAAGGAAACAGGATTTCGGCAGCCAGGTGGCCGGCTCGCCCTGACCCGCGTGACGCTCGCCGCTTTGCGTCAGAATGGCCCATTCACGGTCGCCGGGGAGGCGGCGTGCTGGGGCAAGGGTCACCCGGTCCAGATCTTCGCCGCCGACCGATTTGATCGGATGGCGGCGGATCCGGGCGAGTCGCCCCGTCACTTTCCGCCCTTGCGGGGCTTTGGAACCGACGCCTTGATGTTGCCGAACAGGTCGGGTCGGTGCCCGTGCATCGACATGATCGTGTACTGCTGCGCGATCGTGATCAGGTTGTTGGTGATCCAGTAAAGAACCAGCCCCGACGCAAAGCCGCCCAGCATGAACATGAACACCCATGGCATCCAGGCGAAGATCATCTTTTGTGCCGGATCGGTGGGGGCCGGGTTCAACTTCTGCTGCAACCACATGCTGACGCCAAGGATGATCGCGAGGATCGGCAGCGACAGCGAGTGCAGCAGCGTGCCCTGCGCGGGAGGCGCGAAGGGCAGCAGCCCGAACAGGTTTAGCAGGCTCGACGGGTCGGGCGCCGACAGGTCACGGATCCAGCCGACCCACGGTGCGTGGCGCAGTTCGATCGTGACGAAGATCACCTTGTAGAGCGAGAAGAAGATCGGGATCTGTAGCAGCACGGGCAGGCAGCCCGCCGCCGGGTTCACCTTCTCGCGCTTGTAAAGCTCCATCATCTCTTTCTGGAACTTCACGCGGTCGTCGCCGGTGCGCTCTTTCAGCGCCTCCATCTGCGGCTGCAATTCCTTCATCTTCGCCATCGAGATGTAGGATTTGCGCGCCAGCGGGAAAACGATCAGCTTCAGGATGAAGGTCAGCGCGATGATCGACCAGCCCATATTGCCGATATGGGCGTTCAGCCAGTGCAGCACCTGGAAGATCGGCTTGGTCAGGAAGTAGAACCAGCCCCAGTCGATCGAGTCGACAAAGCGTTCGATGCCCGGATTTTCTTCATAGTCGCGGATGACTTCCCACCGCTTCGCGCCTGCGAAGAGGTAGCTCGACGCGCTCAGCACTTCGCCCGGCGCGACGGTCTGGGTCGGATAGCGCGCCTCGGTCTGATAGATGTCGGCGCCGTCGGCGTATTTTGCGACAGCGGTGAAGGCCTGGCCGGGTGCCGGCGCGAGCGTCGTCATCCAGTACTTGTCGGTGAAACCGATCCAGCCGTTGGAATTGACCGAGATCAGGTCGGCGCGACCTTCGCGCTCGATCGGGTCGAGATCGGCGATGTCACCATAGTCGAGCTCGATCAGCTCGCCGTCATGCATCCCGACAATGCCTTCGTGAAGGACGAAATAATTTGAGGTGTCAGGGCGCCCGTGGCGCGCGATGATCGCGTAAGGGGCTGCCGAGAAGGGCGCCGCGCCGTCATTCGTCACCGACTGGGTCACGGTGAACAGATAGTTGCGGTCTAGTTCGAACGTGCGGCGGAAAACCTGGCCTGCGCCGTTGTCCCAGACCAGAGTCACAGGGCTGTCGGGCGTCAACTCAGCGCCGCTTTCAACTTCCCAGACCGTTGCCGGCCCCGGTACGGCGGCGGGGTCGGTGCCACCGGCGGGAGCCCATCCATAGACCGCGTAATACGGCTTCGTCGCTGGGGCTTCGGCGGAGTCGCGGGGCGCGCTGCCGGTCGGGCTGAGCAGCCGGACATTGGGCGAGGCGTCCGACAGTGTCTCGTGATAATCGGTCAGCAGAAGGTCGTCGACGCGCCCGCCCGCAAGAGAGATCGAACCCTTGAGCGAGGGCGAGGCGATGGTGACGCGACCGGCTTCTGCGGTCGGGTCATCGCTGCCCGTCGCGGCGTTGTCGAGCGTCGCGCCGGCGGGCGCATCGCTCGCGGCATCCGGCGTCACGGGCTGGCCTGGCGCGTCCGTCGCCTGCTGGCTTTGCGCCGCAGGTTCGTTAACCGGCTCCGTGGGGGCTGGGGCGAAGACGGTGTACCACACCAGGATCACCAGGAACGACAGTACCGTCGCCAGGATCAGATTGCGGTTGTTGTCGTCCATTCGGGCCCACCCGTCCTGTCGCAGTCGCGCCGGTTCAACAGAAGGGAGGCTGAAAGGTCAAGGGCTATCCGGGGAAACGCCACGGATGCTGCATGGAACGACAAGCCTGACAGGCTTTCCGAACGCGTGACGCTGGGTCGTGGCGTCTAATGGCCGCGCCCGTACAGGAATGCCGGACGTCTTAGGCCGGGCAGGATGTATCGCTCAGCCCGCGCGCTTGATCTGCAAGCTGGGAATGTCACCCTGTCGCGCGGCATAGTCGCGCAGGAAATCCATCGTCTGGTCTAGCTGCATGGGGCGTGCGATCGCATAGCCCTGAACCTCGTCGCAGCCGATCTGGGCCAGGAAGGAATGCTCCTCGACGGTTTCGACACCTTCGGCCAGCGTTGCGATTCCCAGCCTTTCGGTCATCGCGAGGATGCTCAACACCATCCGTTGCTGGCCCGGATCGCGGTCACATCCGCTGATGAACGAGCGGTCGATCTTGATACGATGGACACCGAAATGCCGGATCGAGTCGAGACCCGCATAGCCGGTCCCGAAATCGTCGAGGTCCAGACGGCAGCCGGCGTCGGCCAACTGCGCCAGGTTTCGGCGCGCATGTTCGCAGCTGTTGATCGGACCCACCGATTCCAGCACCTCGACCACCAGACGCTCTGGCCTGATGTTCATGCGGTCAAGCTCCCAGATCACCATCTCGGCAAAGCCGTGGTCGGAGAGTTCGGGTTGCGAGATGTTGATCGACACCGTCGGCACGCGCATTCCTTCGGCATCCCAGGTTGCAAGAGCCTCCAGCGAACCGCGCAACATCCTTAGCGTCAGCGCCGCATGATCGAGCGCCGTCATTCCGGCCATGAAGGCCGCCGGCGTCAGGGTGCCTCGCAGCGGATGGATCCAACGCGCCAGCGCCTCGAACCCCGTGACAGCACCGGTGTTGCAGCAGACCTGCGGCTGGAACCAGGGTTCGATCTGTCCTTCGGCCACAGCCTCCGCGACGGTCGCGGGCAACGACGAGGGCTGCTTCTGCCAGTGCTCGTAGGGCAAGAGCACGATACGCCCCAATTGCTCAACTTCGATCGCATCGAGCCTGTTGCGGCCCCATTCGACCAGCGTCAGTGTCGGGACCGCGGTCGCACTATTGTTCTGCACAAGGACCCCGCTCAGGATCGGCACCACGGCCATGCCGGCGACCTGATACGCAGTCTGACAATCGGCCTGCAGCCGCAGCGCGATGCGCATCGCCTCGACCTCGGACCCGGTATGAAGCACGACGGAAAAGACGCCCGGCGCCGCGATCTGAACCGGATCGTGGGGCCTGAGCGCGCGCGACATCCGGACCGAGATCTGCACCAGGAAATGGGCGAAGCCTGCGTTGCCGAGGTAATCGCCCAGAAGGCTGACATTCTCCAGTCGCAGGACCAGCGCGATCCGATCGGCGTCGGTGCCATCTTGGCGCGACATCCGTGCCACCCCTTGGCGCAGTCGCGCCAGCCAATTCTTGAACCGCATCAGCTTGTCCCGTTCTCGTCAGGACAATCGCTATCAGGAACGGATGATCGTTCAGTTAATGTTCCGCAATTGCGGCCCAATGAAAAGGATCAAATGCTATCCTTGTTCGCCGCGGGGGGGCGGGAACAGCCCTGCGAAATCGAACAGCGACGGGTCGGGCAGATGCGACGCCCGCACGTTGGTCAAGGCGCGGAACATGACCTGGCGCCGTCCGGGCGAACGACGCTCCCATTCGTCCAGCATAGCCTTGACCTGCTGGCGCTGCAGCCCTTCCTGACTGCCGCACAGATCGCAGGGGATGATCGGATAACCCATGATCCGCGCGAAGCGGTCACAATCGGCCTCTGCGACATAGGCAAGCGGACGCAAGACGGTCAGGTCGCCATCCTCGTTCAACAGCTTGGGCGGCATTGTTGCCAACCGACCGCCGTGGAACAGGTTCATGAAGAAGGTCTCGAGGATGTCGTCACGGTGATGACCCAGCACCACGGCAGAGCAGCCTTCTTCGCGCGCGATCCGATAAAGATTGCCCCGTCGCAGACGTGAACACAACGAACACATCGTGCGACCCGGCGCGATCTTGTCCACGACGATGGAATAGGTGTCCTGATACTCGATCCGATGAACGACACCACGTTCGGTCAGAAAGCGGGGCAGAACCGTCGCCGGGAAGTTCGGTTGCCCCTGATCGAGGTTGCAGGCGAGCAGATCGACAGGCAGCAAACCGCGCCATTTCAGTTCATGCAGAACGGCCAGCAGCGTGTAGCTGTCCTTGCCGCCGGACAGGCAGACAAGCCAGCGATCGCCTTCGCGAACCATCCCGTAATCCTCGATCGCGGCCCTCGTCTCGCGAACGAGTCGTTTGCGCAGTTTGCGGAATTCGGTTGTCGAGGGTGCGCCGGAGAACAGCGGATGGATGTCGCCGCCAGATGGCTCTTCGCTGTCATCCAGCATCGCGTGGCTCCTTGGCCGAAATTTCTGGCACCGGGTCGAAACCGTGGCCGCCCCAGGGATGGCAGCGCAGGATGCGCCGCATTGTCAAAGCTCCGCCCCGAAACGCGCCGTGACGGTCAAGCGCCTCCAGCGCATAGGCAGAGCAGGTCGGCTGAAAGCGGCAGCCGTGTCCCACCCAAGGCGAGGCAGCCAGGCGATAGCCCCGCACCGGAAGCGCGATCAGGGCCGCCAGCGGGCTCATGATCGGTGAATCTTTCGCAGGGCGGCGGTCAGTTCGTCACGCATTGCGGCAAAGTCGCGGTCGACGGTCGCACCGGGTCGGCCGACCAGAACGTAATCCCAGCCCGAACGTGCCAGCGCTGGCATCACGTCGCGCGCCAGCGCACGCAGGCGGCGCTTGGCGCGATTCCGCGTCACTGCGTTGCCGATCTTCTTCGAACAGGTATAGCCGATCCGCGCAGGACCTTCGGTGCCCCTTGCCAGAGCCTGAAGAAGGAAACCGGGCATCCCCTGTCGACGTCCCTTTGCTGCGGCCAGAAAATCCGCGCGCTTGCATAGCGTATCGGGCATGACGAAAACCGCCCCGCCGGCATCCGTCCGCTGATCGTCAGCACGGGGATGGGGCAGAGGCGGCATGAAAGAGCCTCGGACGATGAACGGCTGATCCGCGTGGCGGGCGTCGTACCCGCCGATAGCGATCAGGCCGAAAGGCGCTTGCGACCGCGGGCGCGGCGGCGGTTCAGAACCTGGCGGCCAGCCTTGGTGGCCATACGCGCGCGGAAGCCGTGACGGCGCGCACGAACGAGATTCGAGGGTTGGAAAGTGCGCTTCATGGTCGTTACTCCGGAATCGTCTGTCGGTCTGTCTAAAGTTCGCGGCGGGCGGTCGCGGCGCAATGGTCCGGCACACAGCCAGACCCCTGCCAACGGCCGGGTCGATGGAAGTGCGCTGGATAGGGCAGGCATCTCGACCTGTCAACCGGCGAATCGTCGCCCAAGTGAAGTGGCGGAACCGCTTGCGGTCGCTGCGGGTTTGACACCGAAAGCGGTCGGTTCCATCACACCATCGGGATCGTGGGCCCGCGTTGCTAAGCAGAACGAGGGCCAGAACTGGGGACGGAATGCGGCTGAATTCTTTATCCGGGCGTTTTGCGGCACTGACGATCATCTTCGTGCTGCTCGCCGAGATCCTTATCCTTGTTCCGGCATTGTCCAATTTCCGGCTGAACTTCCTGCAGCAGCGTCTGGAGCGCGCACAGATCGCGAGTCTGGCGGTGCTGGCAAGCGACCAGGCCATCGCCGCCGATCTGGAAGAGGAGCTGGTCCGTAACGCCGGGGTCTACAACGTCGTCTTGCGCCGGGACGAGATCAGACAACTGATGCTGGCATCGCAGTTCCTCGATCCCGTCGAAGAAACCTTCGATCTGCGTGACCAGACGATCTGGGTCGCAATGGACGACGCGCTGCGGCAGCTTTTCGATCGCAGCAACCGCACGATCCGGGTAATCGGCGAGCCCGTGAACCAGGCGGGTCAGCTGATCGAGATCACGCTGGGAACGGAAGCGCTGCGTCAGGCAATGATCGATTTCGGTCTGCGGCTTCTGGCGCTTTCTGCCGCCTTTTCGGTGTTGACGGCTTTGCTTCTGAACCTTGCCGCACAACGGATGATCCTGAAGCCGATGCGTCGCGTCATCAGCCACATGTCGACCTACGCGTCGGCGCCCGAGGATGAGCGCTCGATCATCATTCCCGATGCGCGGCTGGTCGAGATCGCCGAGGCGGAGACTGCGCTGGCTTCGATGCAGCGAACGCTGACCTCGGCCTTGAAGCAGAAGGACCGGATGGCCCAGCTGGGGCAGGCCGTTGCGAAGATCAGCCACGACTTGCGCAACATCCTGACGACTAGCCAGATCTTCGCCGATCGGCTGGAGGAAAGCGCTGACCCAAAGGTCCGTCGTGCGGCACCGAAACTGGTCAATTCGATCACGCGCGCGGTCAATCTGTGCGAGACGACGCTGGCCTTCGGACGGGCGGAAGAACCACCGCCGACGCTGTCCCGCTTCCCGCTGGCGCCGCTGGTGGCAGAGGTGATCGAGGCCGAGGCTTTGCTGGCAACAGGGGGCGAGCAGTCCAACATCGTCGACTATGTGACCGACATCCCGCCGACGCTGGTGATCCGTGCCGATCGCGACCAGTTGCACCGGGTGCTGTCGAACCTTGTCAGGAACGCCCGCCAGGCGATCGAAGGAACCGTCCAGCCCGGCACGATCGAGGTGGCAGGCGCGGAAAATGACAATGAATGGTGCATTCGCGTCGGCGACACCGGTCCCGGCCTGCCGCCAAAGGCCCGCGAATTCCTGTTCCAGCCGTTTTCCGGCTCTGTCCGCAAGGGCGGGACAGGGCTTGGTTTGACCATTGCGGCAGAACTGATCCGGGCGCTCGGCGGTCGGCTGGAACTGCTCCGAAGTGATGAGGAGGGAAGCGAGTTCCTGATCCACATCCCCCGTGCGATGGCGATCCGTACCCAGCGCGAGACGACCGCGATCTAGTAAGGGCGCATCCTCAGAAACTGCCAACTTTCTGCTTGCATCCCCGTTTCTTGGCGACTAGATCACCGCCCTACGACGGACCCGTAGCTCAGCTGGATAGAGCACCAGACTACGAATCTGGGGGTCGGGCGTTCGAATCGCTCCGGGTCCGCCACTTTTCTTCCTGTCACTGATCGCGCCGCGACTGCATTCTGTGTTGCAGCCGCTTCTTCGGCATTCGCGCCTAGAAGATCAGGTCGGCATTGGTGAAGTTGGCCTTGTTCGCGTCCTCGATCAGGATTGACGATCCGTCGGACAGGCTGATCAGGACATCGCCGCCCAGCTGGACAACATGCGCGCGGAAGTCGGCCAGCGAACCGATCTCGTCGAGCAGCGAGAAGTCGAGGCGATCCTGTCCGTCCTGCCAATCAACGATGCGATCATCGCCAAAGCCGTTGGTAAAGATGAACCTATCGGCGCCAAGCCCCCCGGACAGGACATCATTGCCGGGACCGCCGATCAAACGGTCCGCCTGCCCTTCGCCGAAAAGGGTGTCGTTGCCGGCCCCGCCGACCAGCAGATCCGAGCCGTTTCCGCCCGCCAGCAGGTCATTCTGAGCGCCGCCATTCAACGTGTCGAGATCGTCGCCACCGCGCAGGGTGTCATTCCCGTTGCCTCCGATCAGGCTGTCATTGGCGACGCCCCCGACGAGGCTGTCATGGCCATTGCCGCCGTCCAGAGTGTCCTTCCCTTCGCCACCGATCAGCGTGTCATTGCCGTCTTCACCATACAACCGGTCCGCATCGAACTGGCCTGTGAGATAGTCGTCACCGGTTCCGCCCCGCAGGACATCACCTGAACCGCCACCGAACAGTCGATCGTCGCCTGCATCTCCGAATAGGTGGTCGGCGCCGAAGTTGCCTAAAAGCAAATCGTCGCCTTCGCCGCCGTAGAGCCGATCGCCGCCATTGCCGCCATCCAGCGTATCGTCGCCGGCTTGCCCCAGCAGAAGGTCGCTCCCGAAGCGGCCATCCAGCCGGTCATCGCCCGCCCCGCCACTCATCGTGTCGTCGCGCCCGCTGCCCAGAAAGACCTCGTCAGCGCTGCTGCCGATCAGAACCTCGATCCCGGTCATCTCTTGCTGGATCGCCCCGCTGGTCATCGTCTCGGTCAGAAGATCGAAGATTGTACCGTGGGCGAAGTTGGTGCCGGTCAGCGTGTCGATCCCGTCGCCGCCCGAGACGGACTCGTCGGCGTCGACCCCGATCACCTCGAACAGGTCATTGCCTGCGCCGCCCCGCAATGTGTCGGCCGTTCCTGCGCCGTCCCGCAAAATGTCATTGCCAGCATGGCCGATGGCGAGGCCGCTGGCGCTGATGTCGTCGTCGCCGTTTGTCCCAACGATTGTCGGACCCGGATAGGATCCGCTCGACACGCCGCCCCGCGTGTCGATGATCGCCGCCTCGATCATCGTCGTGCCGCGCGCCCATGTCGCCGCGATCCGCCCATCTCCAAGCAGCACCGCGTCCGGCGAGGATAGCGCGACCGATCCCGCCGCCAGGATCCGTTCCTCGCCCATCCGGTTGCCGTCGGCGTCGAAACGATAGGCAGCGATCTGACCCTTGCCATGGTCGTCGAGGATGATGACGAAGCCGCCGTCAGCCGTCGCGACGACGACGGGAGTTCGGTGATTGTCGGTGAAACTGCTTGAGACGGATCGTGGCAGGCCTCGCATGCTGCCCGTGGCGTCGTGAATCTGGTAGATCACGTCTGTGTCGTTCGTGTCGGTGTTCGACCAGACGATGACGAACCCGCCCGAGGCGAGGGCGGCAACCGACGGATGGACATCGTTGTCGCCATCCCCAACGGTCGTTGCGATCTTTTTGACGCCTGAAGTCAGGCCGGATGCGGAAATCTGTGCGAACCAGATTTCGCCGTCCGTGCGATTCTCGGCGCCGACGACGGCGACGTAGCTTCCGTCGGCCAGCCTCGCCGTATCGAGCCTTGCCAGATCGTCGCCGTTCGCGTCGTTCTGGAACACGACCACCGGCGCGCCGATCGCACCGGTCGTCGGGTCGTAGATCGACAGGTAGGCGCGATCGTGACCGAGGCTGGACGAGGTATTTTCGATATAGGTGATCAGAGCGCTCTCGGAACCGCTCACGGCAAGCGAGACATCGACGAAAAATCCGGCTCGCGGTTCGATATCGATTTGGTGGAAGGCGGTCGTGTTTCCACTCGTATCCTTCTGCTCGAGCAAGAGCGCAGACGACGATGGACCGAACTGGACATAGACGTTCAGAAAACCGACGCCGGACGATCCGCCGAAGGAAAGCGGAGCGAGCGCCGTGATGTCCTCATTGCCATTGTTCAGGCCTTGATTCAGCAGGAACTCATCGCCCAGCACGTTTCCTTCGATGTCGTAGCGACGGCCGATCTGGTCAGTGCCTGTCGGTTGCCCCGCGCCGGACGCAGCGCTGGACACCCAACCGATGATCAGGTCACCGCCCGCAAGCTGGATGATATCGGGCTGGGCTACGAGACCGGGAGAATGCCGGTTGGCCGGTAGCAGCGTGCGCCAGATCTCGGGCGTGTCCACACCCCTGTCCTTTCGACAACAGGGCGCAGCAAGCGCAGCGCCCATCTATGGGTCAGGACACGAACCGGATGTCTTGACCGGCGCGTGCGAGGCACAGCACCGATCGCAGATTTCGATTAAGATAGGCTTAAGCGGGCTGACGATAATCAGCCTGCGGAATCGCGGATCGCCTGCATGTTGCGACCGTAGACGTCCGCAGCGTCCACCGTCCCGCCCTTGAAGACTGCCGATCCGGCAACCAGCACATCGGCACCCGCGGCCACCACCAGCGGAGCGGTCTGGGGGTCGACGCCGCCGTCGATCTCGATATGGATCGGGCGGTCGCCGATCATCGCACGAAGGCGTTCGACCTTGGTTATGCAGGGATGGATGAACTTCTGCCCGCCGAAGCCTGGATTGACCGTCATCACGCAGATCAGATCGCACAGATCCAGCAAAGGCTCGGCCACTTCCGCCGGGGTCCCGGGGTTTAGTGCAAGACCAGCCCTCTTTCCGGTCGCCTTGATCGCCTGCAGGGTCCGGTGGGGGTGGGGGCCAGCCTCGACATGGGCAGTGATCAGGTCAGCCCCGGCTTCCGCATAGGCTTCGATATAGGGATCGACCGGCGCAATCATCAGGTGGACGTCCATGAAGGTTCTCACATGCGGACGAAAGGCTCTGACCGCGGGCGGGCCGAAGGTCAGGTTCGGCACGAAATGTCCGTCCATCACATCGACATGGACCCAGTCCGCACCCTGATCCTCGATCGCGCGGATCTCTCGACCGAAATCGGAGAAATCGGCGGACAGGATCGACGGAGCGATCTTCAGGCGGCGGTCGAAGGTCATGGCGGAGTCTCCCGGGAAGCGGTCACCGGTGGGCTGCCTTCTTGTGCGCGCGAGGTCAAGCACAAGCAGAGGGCTTTGTCTTAGTAGAGGATCAGGTTGTCGTCGTCGATCTGGCTCGGTACGACCCCGACGAGGCGTACCCAGCTGGTATCCCAGTCGATCAGCGTTCCGCCGGGCGCGCGAAGCACGTCCACGTCCGTCGTTGTACCGTTGCCGGGCAGATCGATGCGGATCACGTCGAAAGCAGGCTGAAAGTCCACGATCACGTCACGGCCGGACAGGGTGCTGAAGACGAACGTGTCCGCACCTGCGCCGCCACCAAGATTGTCGTTGCCTGCCTCTCCCACGATCCGATCGGCGCCGGCCTGTCCGCGGATCAGATCGTTGCCTGTCCCACCCATCAATGTGTTCGCGCCAGCATTGCCGTAAAGCACATCGTTGCCACTGCCGGACCGGACCATCTCGATGTTGCGCAGCAGATCGATGCCCATCCCGGTATTGTGCGCGCGGTCGAGCGCAAGGTTGACCGTGATCCGCTGCGCCCCAAGATACAGCGCCATATCCGCGCCGGCGCCCCCGTCCAGGACATCATTGCCCGCTCCGCCATCAAGCCGGTCCAGCCCGATCCCGCCCAGCAGGACGTCGTTGCCAGCACGGCCTGACAGGTGGTCGTTGCCGCCTGCACCGACCAGGCGGTTGTTGCCCTGGCTGCCCCAGAGGAAATCGTTTCCTGCCGCGGCGGTGACGTTCTCGATCCCCGACAGAACGTCAAGGCCTTCGCCGGTATTCTGTGAACCCGCGCGAAGCAGGTCGACCTTCACTCCGGTGCGGGCAATGAAGACCGCCGTGTCCTGACCAGGGCCGCCCACAAGCGTGTCGTTACCGTAACTGCCGATCAGGACATCGTTCCCTGAACCGCCCGACAGGACGTTACTGGCGATGGTGCCGATCAGTCGATCGTTGCCACCCAACCCGGACATGGATCCTGTGACGTCTACCGTCAGGTTGTCGTTGCTGTCAGTCCCGCGGCCAAAAACCTGCGCTGCGATTCCGTCGTCGTCGCTGTCGATTCCCTCATCCATGTAGGCGACGATGAAGCCGCCGCCTGCCAGAGCCTCGACCTCGAGATCTTCCTGGTCGGTATAATTGTCGAGATTTGTGCCGATCTGGAAGACCGGCCCCTGCGGTGTCCCGTTCGGCCGGAGAATGCGGCCGTAGGCATCGTCGCCGATCTGTCCCGGCGTTTCCGACGATTGATGCCAGACCACGACGATCTCGCCCGATTCAAGCTGCGCGACGCGCATGTCGCGCATCACCTCGCCCGTCTCGTAGACCCTGATCCCACGGCCCTGAGGCGCGCCGAGCCGGTCGAAAAGCTGGATCGTGTTCACGGTTCCGTCGCGATCCGTGTCGTTGTAGAACTGGAACGTCCACAACGTTTGAACCATTGCGAAGCCGCCGCCCTTCAGGGCCGTCACGTCATAGCCATAATCGTAGGGTGTGCCCGCCGATCCGCGCGACGGCGCAAGCTGAAAGTCGGCGCGAAAGACCGTGCCGTTAGGATTGATGATGCTTGCCCGGATGTCGCTTTGCCCCGCGCCGCCATTGTCGATCGTGGCCTCGCTTTTCCAGATGATGATGGTCCGGCCGTCCTCCATCGTGGCGCTGCGGCTGATGATCTGGTCGAAATCCTGCACCCGCGAGTTGACCAGGAAGTTCGGACCTTTCGCGGCGCCTCCGGCGGTATAGGCCCGACCGTAGACCTGATCGAAATTGCCGGTCGAGGAATCGATCCCCCACGAGATGACGAAACCGCCATCCCCGGTGCCTGCCACAACCGGCCGGACCGCATCGTTCGACGCCACGGTATCCACACGGAATTCATCACGCCGAAGGCTGCCATTCGCGTTGAAGACCGCCGCGCGGATTTCGGTGTCGAGCGTGAGGATGTCGTCGTAATCGTCGTACATCCACGTCAGGACAAAGCCGCCGTCGGCCAGTCTCGCGATGGATGGTCCGGTGCTTGACGTTCCGTCGGCGCCCGCAAGGACCAACTCGTTTCCTATCGGCGTGCCGCCAGCGCTAAAATACTGGCCGGCAATATAGGTTGCGGACGGACCATCGTCATATTCGTTCAGGTAGCTTTCCCAGACGATCAGATAGCCGCCATCCTTTTGCGGCAGGATGACGGGATTACGTTGCCAGTTGTTCTCGTAGCTGTTGACTTGAAACGGTCGACCCATCGCAAAACCCCTGAACTTCTGCGCCCGAGGCTTCGACCCTAGGAACCCGCCGAGGATGCGGCAACGCTTCTTAGCGCTCTGACGGTTGGATTGAGGCGGAATGTCGCCTGCATGCGGCTGCGACCTACTGGCGTGCCAGCCAGTCCGTCACCGGGCCGCGCAGGCTCGTCTTGCCTTCGGCCATAGCCTGATCGATCACCTGGCGCAGCTCGCTGATCGACACGCGGCGGATCAGGTGCTTCACGGGTCCAATCGACGCCGGGCGCATGGAAAGACGACGCACGCCGAGTGCCGCCAGGGTCAGAGCCTCGATCGGCCTGCCCGCATCCTCGCCGCAGAAGGACAGGGGCACGCGCGCGTCTTCGCAGCGCTGAACGATCTGCTGGATGAGGTTCAGGAACGGCGTGTTCAGCGTGTCGTAACGACGCCGGACGCGCTCGTTCTCTCGGTCGGCAGCATAGAAGAACTGCTTCAGATCGTTGCCGCCGATCGAGATGAAATCGCACATCTCGAAGAAGCGTTTGGGCGCAAACGCCAGCGACGGCGTTTCCAGCATCGCACCCACACGGATGTCGCTGGGCATCTCGCGACCCAGCTTCTGTTCGCGCGACAGTTCCTGCATCAGGATGCGGTAGGCGTCTTCGTATTCGCCCATGTCCGCGATGAACGGAAACATGACATGCAACGGCCGCCCGACAGCGGCACGGATCAGCGCCTGCAGCTGCATCCGCAGGATGCCACGCTTGTCCAGCCCGACCCGGATCGCGCGCCAGCCCATCGCAGGGTTGGGCTCATCCTGCGGCTTCATGTAGGGCAGCACCTTGTCCGATCCGATGTCGAGCGTGCGGAAATGCACCGGCTTGCCCTTGGCGTTGTCCATCACCCGCGCATAGAGCCCCGCCAGTTCACCCCGCCGGGGAACGTGGCTTCGGATCAGGAACTGAAGCTCGGTGCGGAACAGGCCCACGCCCTCCGCACCCGACCCCTCGAGGGAGGGCAGGTCGGCCATCAGGCCAGCATTCATGTAAAGTTCGACCCGCGTGCCGCAGGTGCCGACGGCGGGAAGTCCGCGCAGATCGGCATAGCGACTTTGCGCTTCGGCCTGCATCGCGACCTTGTCGCGAAAGGCGATGGCGACGCTTTCCTCGGGACGCAGATGAACAAGGCCCTGATCGCCGTCCAGCAGAACCGGATCCCCGTTCAGCGCCTCGGTCGTGATCCGCGTGGCGTGAATCACCAAGGGAATCGCCAAGGCCCGCGCGACGATTGCGGCGTGGCTGCCGACGCTGCCTTCTTCCAGGACAACGCCCTTCAGACGCCGCCCGTAGTCCAGCAATTCGGCGGGGCCGATGTTGCGTGCCACCAGAATCGGGTCTTCCGGCATCTCGGCCCCGGTATCGGCGCCCTGTCCTGTCAGCAATCGCAGCAACCGATTGGACAGATCGTCGAGATCGTGCAGGCGGTCGCGCAGATACGGATCGGCAGCGCTTTCCAATCGGGCGCGCGCCTGGCTCTGTTCCTTTTCGACCGCCGCCTCGGCCGACAGGCCCAGATCGATGTCCTCTTCCATCCGCCTCAGCCACGAGCGTGAATTGGCGAACATGCGGTAGGTTTCAAGGACCGCGACATGTTCGCCCTCGGCGCTCATCTCCGCATTGGCGAGCATCCGGTCGACGGTCGAGCGCAACGCCTCGACCGCCTCGTTCAGGCGCGCCTTTTCGCGCTTGGGATTGTCGCCGACCGGGTTCGCGATCACCACGCGCGGTTCATGCAGCCAGACGTGGCCCTCGGTCGCGCCCTCCTGACCGGTCAGGCCGCGGATCAGCACCGGGAAACGGTGCGACTTCGGCATCGTGTCGTCGCCGGCGCCCAGGAAAGCGCCAAGCTCGGTCATTTCGGCCAGCACCATCGCCACGACTTCCAGACCGTAGCTTTCATCCTCGCTGAACAATCGCGCTTCGCGGGACTGCACGACCAGCACGCCAAGCCTTTCGCCTACACGCTGGATCGGCACGCCAAGGAAGGACGGAAACACTTCCTCGCCGGTCTCGGGCATGAACCGGAAGCCGGGCTCACCCGGCGCATCGGCGGTGTTGATGGGTCGGCCGGTTCGGGCGACGCGGCCCACCAGGCCCTCGCCAAGTCGCAGGCGCGTCTGATGCACGGCTTCGGCATTCAGCCCCTCGGTCGCGCACAGTTCCAACGTGTCGGCATCACGGAACAGATAGATCGAGCAGACGTCGGTACCCATCGAATCGGCGATGTGATGGGTGATCTGATCCAGCCTGTCCTGGCCGCCGCCAGGCGCTGCGAGCGTGTCGCGCAGCCGCCTCAGCAGCTTGCGCGAATCACTGTCCTTGCGTTCCGCCATCACTCCCCCGGATCGACCTGGCAGCATTCTGCGCGAGGTTCCCGTGTCCCGTCGCAGGCCGCCTGCGGATGGGTTCAGGCCTTGTGCAGCTCAAAGGCATCATGCAGCGCCTGAACCGCCAATTCCATGTATTTGCGGTCGATCAGCACCGAAATCTTGATCTCGCTCGTCGAGATGACCTTGATGTTGATGTTCTCGTCGGCAAGCGCCTTGAACATGCGCGCGGCGACGCCGGCATGGCTGCGCATGCCGATCCCGACCACACTGACCTTGGCGACCTCGGTGTCGACGACCAGTTCGTCGTAGGAAATGGCGCCCGATTGCCGCGCCTCCTCCATCGCCTTCTTGGCGCGTTCGACCTGCGCGACCGGAACGGAGAAGGTCATGTCTGTGACCGATCCCGGATGATCGTCGTAGTCCTTTTCGGAAATGTTCTGGACGATCATGTCCACGTTCACGCCGGCTTCGGCCAGCGGCGCGAAGATCGCGGCCGAGATGCCGGGCCGGTCCTCGACCGTGACCAGCGTGATCTTGGCCTCTTCGCGCGAATAGGCGACGCCGTTGACGACTTTCGATTCCATGATCTCATCCTCATCACAGACCAGCGTGCCCGAGGTCTCGTCGGTGTCCTCGAACGAAGACAGCACCCGCAGGCGCACCCTGTTGCGCATGGCCAGCTCTACGCTGCGGGTCTGCAGCACCTTCGCGCCGAGACTGGCAAGTTCCAGCATCTCCTCAAACGCGATCTTGTCCAGCTTCCGCGCCTTCGAGGTGATCCGTGGATCGGTCGTATAGATGCCGTCCACGTCGGTATAGATGTCGCAGCGTTCCGCCTGAAAGGCGGCGGCGAAGGCGACGGCCGTCGTGTCCGACCCACCGCGCCCCAGCGTCGTGATCCGGTTGTCGGGCGCAAGTCCCTGAAAGCCTGCGACGACGGCGACCTTGAATCCTTCGCCGAACTTCTGGTCGAGGTTCTTGCGCGGAATATCCACGAAACGCGCGGCCGAATGCTGTGCGGTCGTATGAATCGGCACCTGCCAGCCCTGCCAGCTGCGCGCCGGCACGTCCATTTCCTGCAAGGTCAGCGCCATCAGCCCGGCCGTCACGTTCTCGCCCGAACTGACGACGGCATCGTATTCGCGTGCGTCGAAGAAGGTGCCGGTCTGCTCGACCCAGCCGACCAGCTCGTTCGTCTTTCCCGACATCGCGCTGACGATGACGATGACGTCATAGCCACGCTCGACCTCGCGCTTGACCTTAGCCGCGGCGTTCCGGATCCGGTCGAGATCGGCCACGGAAGTGCCGCCGAATTTCATCACCAGCAGCGGCATCGCGGGGGCCTCCAGCACCGGGTTGACTGCGTCCGCGGGGCTTTTATGGGTGCCGCTCGCCAAGGGCAAGGGGGGCGGTCAGTTGACCTTTCGACGCGGCGCGAAGGGCAGGGGGGCGATCGGCACGCCGTCTTCGATCAGCTGTTTCGCATCTTCGGGCTTCGCTTCGCCGTGGATGGAGCGATGCGGTTTCTCGCCCTCGTGCATGGCCCGAGCTTCCGTCGCAAACCGGTCACCGACGTAATCCGAATTCTTTTCGACCTCGCGACGAAGCTTGCGCAGACTGGCCATGACCTGATCGGCAGGCGACAGTGCGGGGATGCCGCCTGCATCCTTAGCCTCGCCCGAGACGGCTGGCGCCATCGGACTTTTCTCGACGTCCGTCGATGCGCAATGCATGCAGGCGATGTCGCCGGCGTCTCGCTGCTGCTCGTATGCTTCCGACGATCGGAACCAACCGTCGAAATCATGGCCATCGCCACAGCGCAACCTGTACCGGATCATCTACCCGTTTCCGTCTTCCTGAGCCCGTCAAATATGGGCGCGTGATCTGTTGCGCGCAAGCGCACGGATGCGCGCGAGAAGAGGCGCGGGATCGCCAGCACGCTGGTCCAGCACCTGCCGTGCCAGCTGCCCTGCGCGCCTTGTCGCAGCGGAATCGCCGCCAAGTCGCGACAGCTCGAAGCCCAGTGTCTCTGCCGTCACCCCATGTGAGGCGCCGGCCCTGTCGAGCGCGTCATAGGCTTCAGCGGCATTGCCAACGTGGGGTCCGTGAAGGATCGCGCAATTGTGGGCAGCCGGCTCCCACGGCGTATGCCCGCCGTGATCGATCAGCGAGCCGCCGGTGAAACAGGTGCCCGCCGCCGCGTACCATAGCGCCATCTCTCCCAGCGTGTCGGCCAGCAGGATCGGTGCGGCCTGATCCAATGTGGCGCCAAGGCTGCGTCGCGCGACCGGCAGCCCGCGCGCCTGAAGCAGTCCCGCCACCGCGTCGCCGCGTTCGGGATGGCGGGGCGCAAGGATCAGGCGCAGTTCGGGCTTGTCCCGCCTGGCAGCGGTAAAGGCGTCGATCACGATGTCTTCCTCGCCCGCATGGGTCGATGCGGCAAGAATCGTCCGATCGCGATCCGGCCCGTGATCCGACGGCTTCACCATTGCGGGACCGATCAGCTTCAGATCCATGCGTCCCATCAAGGCATTCGGGTCAAGGCCAAGCGCGATCAGCCGGGACTCGCTGCCGGCGTCCTGCGCTGAAAGTGCCGTGATCCCCGAAAGCACCGGTTCGATCAGTCCCGGCATCTTGGACCAGCGGCGGGCCGACCGTTCCGACATCCGCGCGCCGATCACAACCTGCGGCACGGAAGCCGCCCGAAGCGCCCGAGCGCGGTTGGGCCAGAACTCACCCTCGACGGTGACCTGCACGCTTGGCTGAGCGCGTGAAATAAACCGTGCGGTCGCGCCCGGTGCATCGAACGGGGCGAGGCGCGCGGGCCAACCCGCTTCGCGCGCGGTCGCGCGTCCGGTCAGACTGTTGGTCGTCACCAGCACGCCGGGATCACCGGCAAGCGCGTCGATCAACATCCGTGCCGAGTTCACCTCGCCGACCGACGCTGCGTGCAGCCAGACCGGGCGCCGCGGGATGTCGGCATCCGGTGGCACCAACCTTTCGCGCCAAGCATCGTCGGGCAGCACAAGATTGCGCAGTTGCAATCCCGCCTCTGCCAAGCGGGTAGCAATACCATAGAAGAAGGACAGGCTATTGCCCGCGCGGCGGGGCCGTCGCGGGACCGCCATCCTCAGCCCTTCGACAGATACGGGATGGCACCCGCCAGATCGGTGTCATCGATCAACACGAACTGGCTTTCGCTACCCGCCTGTCGTGCCTCGATAAACGGCGCATAATCGGGGTCCTCTGCGAAGCCGCGGGCCGATGCCTTGTCGGGAAACTGGATCAACGCGATCAGCGACAGGTCGGGCGCGTCACCCTCCAGCGTGTCGATTGCGCCGCTGCGCGACAGGTACCTGCCGCCATGCTTTGCTGCGATGTCGTGAACTTTTGCGGCGTAATCCGGAACCCAGGAATCGTCGGTCACCTTCACGTTGGCGATCAGATAGGCAGTCATGTGCTCCTCCTCGACTGAGGCGACAGTCGCCCCAGACAGAACCTAGCCCCATTTGGACTGCCGGGCGAGACGCTGCGTCGTCCTGCAAGACCTTTGGTCAGGGATATCGCAGCGCGCATGATGCTGAGGGATGTGGCGTGGAGGTGGGTACCGGAATCGAACCGGTCTTCACGGATTTGCAATCCGGTGCGTAACCTCTCCGCCAACCCACCCCGCTAACGGCGCCACGCGTCGAGTGGGGAAGGGATAGAGGATCGGGCAGGACGCTGCAAGACGGGATCGTGAAGGCCCGAGCGGCGTTGCCCAGCGAGGCAAATCGTGGCAATACCGGCGCAGATTACACATGGAAGAGTTACGTCATGGCCGATTTCGCCGCGCGTCGCACGATGATGGTGGATACACAGGTCCGTCCCAACGACGTGACACGCTATCCGGTGATCGAGGCGATGCTTGCCATCCCACGCGAAGATTTCGTTCCCGACTCGCGCCGCGCCATCGCCTATTCCGGCGAGAACCTACCCCTGGGACAGGGGCGCGTCCTTCTAGAACCGCGCACGCTGGCCAAGTTTGTCGACGGTTTGGACATCCAGCGCAACGATCTGGTGCTCGATGTGGGATGCGGTCTGGGCTACGCCGCTGCGGTCATCGCGCGGATGGCCGAGGCGGTCGTGGCGCTGGAGGAGGACGAGACGATGGCGGCCGAGGCAGAGCAGCGCCTGGCGACGGCAGGTGTCGACAACGTGGCCGTCCTGCAGGGTTCGCTGGTCGAAGGCTGCGCCGGGCAGGGGCCTTACGATGTCATTCTGATCGGCGGCGGCGCCGTCGAAACCGTGCCCGATGCGCTGGTCGAGCAGTTGAAGGATGGCGGCCGGATCGGTGCGCTGTTCGTCGAAGGCGGCCTTGGCATCGCGCGCATTGGCCGCAAACTGAACGGTCGCGTCAACTGGCGCTACGCCTTCAACGCCCATGCTCCGCTTCTTCCGGGCTTTCAGCGTCAGCGAGGATTCGCGCTATGAAGCGGCTTTCAGCCCTCTTGCGTGCGGCGACGGCCGCTGCGGCGCTCTCCCTCACAGCGCCTGCATCCTATGCGGAATCTCTTGCCGACACGATGGTCGCGGCCTATCGCCATTCCGCGCTGATGGATCAGAACCGTGCCGTCCTGCGTGCCGCCGATGAAGATGTCGCAGCCGCCGTCGCCCGTCTGCGCCCGGTGCTGAACTGGGTCGCGGATTACGGCTTCACCAGCAATCTCGACGGTCTCAACGCGCATAGTGCAACGATCGCGCTCAGGGCGCAGATGACGCTTTGGGACTGGGGCCGCAGCGCGCTGGCGATCGACATCGCCAAGGAGACTGTTCTGGCCACGCGCGAGAATCTGGTCGCGGTCGAACAGGACGTTCTCTTTAACGCCGTGCAGGCTTTCTTCGACGTGCGCAGCGCGCTGCAGCAGGTCGATCTGCAGCAAAGTTCGCTGCGCGTGATCGGACAGGAACGCCAGGCTGCGCTGGACCGCTTCGACGTGGGCGAGATCACCCGGACCGACGTTGCGCTGGCCGAAGCGCGGCTTGCAGCCGTACGCGCGACGCTGGCAACCGCCCAAGGCCAGCTTGAAATCGCGCGCGAGAATTACCGCACCGCCACCGGCGCGCCGCCCGATTCCCTGGATGCTCCACCGCCCTTGCCGGACCTTCCGGCGACGCTGGACGGAGCACGGACCATCGCGCAGCGATCCCACCCCGCGATCCTGCAGGTTCAACGGCAGGCTGCGGCCGCCGAACTGGGTGTCGCCGCCGCCGCGGCCGAGCGCAATCCGACGCTGAACGGCACTGCGGGTCTGCAGGTCGACCGTTCGCGCAACCAGCTTGGCGGCGGTTACTCGACGTCGCAAGGCGCGGTCGTCGGTCTGGAACTGTCGCAAACGATCTATTCGGGCGGCAGGCTGCCGGCGGCGCATCGCCAGGCGATGGCGCAGCGCGATCAGGTTCGTGCGCTGCTTCTGGATACGTCACGGCAGATCAGTCAGTTGGTCGGTACGTCCTGGGCGAATATCGACGTCGCGCGGGCGCAGATCAGTGCGATCGAACAGCAGATCAGCGCCGCCCAGCAAGCCTACGATGGTGTCCGCGAAGAGGCGCAGCTGGGTGCGCGAACCACGCTGGACGTGCTTGACGCCGAACAATCGCTGCTGGAGGCGCGGGCGGACCGGATCACCGCTCTCGCCAATCTTCAGTTAGCACATTATCAACTATTGGCTGCTATGGGTCTGTTGACGGTAGAAAACCTTCAACTCGGGATCCCGACCTATGACCCTTCCGAATACTACAATGCGGTCCGTGACGCGCCCTTCACCAGCAAGCAGGGCGAAAATCTCGATAGGGTCCTGCGCGCGCTCGGCCGCGACGGGAACTGACGCATCCTTCGTGGATGGCTGCCATGAATGACATGGCCCGCCCCAACGCTGCCGCCCGCCTTTCGGAAGACATCGGTGACGTCCTGTCTTCGATCCGCCGCCTGATCGCAGAAGATGAAGCGATCGGCGCTGCCCGCGCCAACGCCGCGGCGCGGGTCGCCAAACTGGGCGAGGGCGGTGTGACTGATCCCGTTTCACTCAGCCGCGAAGACGCGCTGGCCCGCCGCTTTGGCGGCAATGCCGCGCTGGCCCGCGATCTCGTGTCAGCCCATCGTCGCGCCGAGCCCGTCCTGCGTTCGCCACGCCGCGGGATGCAGGACGATACCTTCACAAATGTCATTCCGGCCGTCTCGGATCAGGACGATGAAGCCACGGCCTCGTCGGGTGACGACGCGCCGTCGTGGACCTTTTCCTCGCGGTTCCGAGTGGTCGAGCCTACAGTCCTGCGCCTGGAGGCTGCGGATCGGGTCCCTTCATCCTCGGGCACTGATGATCCTGCTGGCGTGAGTGACACGCCGGCACCATGGCGCGCCTGGAAACCGTCGCGGGACGAGATCTCGGTCAAGGTCACGCCGGATCCGGCTGCGCCAGAACCTGCGGCGGTGGTCGCGACCGAAACAGCGGAGATCCAGCCGGCGCCGGTCCCCTTCTTCGATATCGATGCACTGGCCCCGCGCATCGCGACCGACCTTCAGGATGCCCCTAAACTTCGCGCAAGCTTGTTCGAGGATGAGGACGACTTCGCCGAGCAATTCGACGCCATCGCTCGTCAACAGCACGTCGTCGAGACGCCGGAGCCATCGGTCGAAGCGGCCGGGTCCGCGAACACTGCCCAGCCGCCGTCTCTGGAAAACCAGGTCGATCCCGACCGCGACAGGTCGGACGCGGCATCGATCATCACCACGCCTCCGGCTCCGGTAATGGACCCGTATCCGAGCCTCGCCTTGCGGCTAGCCAGCGCGATCCGGGGCCGTCCTCTGGCCGCGCGGGCACCGGCCGAAATGCGGCCCGTTCCGGACCCTGCAGCCGTGACCCCGGAAGCGCCGGCCTTGGTTGAGACCGGCACCCCCTTGCCGACGATGCCAGTCCAGGGGCCGGTCTTCAGTGCGCCGGCGCCGGTCCGGACCCTGCCAGAGCCGTCCTTTCCGACGGTCGAGGACATTGTGGACGATCCGGCGATGCGCGCGCTCGTCCGCGAGATCATCGGTGAAGAGCTGCATGGGGAGCTTGGGACCCGCTTTGCGCGGAACCTGCGCGCGGTGATCCGCCGTGAAGTCGCGGCCGCGATCGAAGATCAGATGGACCGCTTCTGAGACAAACGAAAATCATGCAGCGCCGCCGGTCTCGACCGGCGGCGTTTGCGTTTGTGCCTCGCGCTCAGAAGAAGGCTTCGGGGTCGGTGCTGTCGAAGCCGCGCCGGACCTCGAAATGGACCACGCCGGCCGCGGTGGCGGTGCCCAGCTTCTGGCCGCTGGTGACGCTGTCACCCTTGGCGACGGTCAGGTCGTTGAGCCCCGCATAGACCGTCATCAGATCGCCGTCATGGCGGATCACGACGATCGGCACCCCGTCGGTATCGCGGGTGATTGCCGCAACCCGCCCCGCACCGGCGGCGCTGACCGAGGTTCCCTGCGGAGCCGAAATGTCGATCCCTTCATTTCGGCCCTTTTCGTAGGGTCGGATGATCGCCCCGTTGACGGGCATCCGCAATTGACCCGAACCCGACGCAGCGGTCCGCGTATCGCCCAGATCGGGACCGTCCGGACGCTCGACCGGGGTCGATGCGGGCTGCGTCGTCTCTTCGGGAAGCGGTCGCGCGGCCGAGGGCGGCTGCGGCGTCCGCGTCCCCGTTCCGGGCGCACTGACCGCCTGGGTCTCTGACGGGGGCTGTTGGCCCGGGACCGGCACCAGAAGGCGTTGGCCGGTCCGGATCGCCATGTTGTCCGGCAAGCCGTTCCAGGCAGCCAGATCGTTGATCCCGACGCTGTAGCGGCGTGCGATGGACCAGGCGGTCTCACCCGGTTGCACCACATGCTCACGCGGGGTTGCGCTGCTCGTTCCGGCCGCCGGGGCGCTGGCCGCGCTCTGGCCCGCGAAGGGATCGGTGACCTGCCCGGTGGTGCTGACCTGGCCGGAAGGTCCCGGTGCGCCCGCCGGAATCCTGCGGGGCAGGGCGACGATCGCGCCCTCCTGCAATACCGCATTGGCGTCGATCGCGTTGTGGCTTGCCAATTCCGCCGCGCCGATCCCCAGCCGAGCCGCGATGGTGGCGACGCTGTCGCCCTGCCGCGCGACCGCGACCTGCGCATTGGGAAAGGTGATCACGCCCCGCGCATCGGGCGCGGGCCGGGGTGCTGCCCGTCCGGCCGCGTCCGCCGTCGTCGGGCCACCCATCAGACCGCGCAAATCCGGATCGAAGGTCCCGTTCGCGCCGCAGGAGGCCAGTCCCATCATCAGGGCCGAGGCCCCCAAAATCCGCAATCTCATGTCACCGCCCTCGCTGCCTGCCGCCGTTCGGGGGTCATGTCTGTCCCAACCCCTCGACCAGCGGCACGAACCGCACCTGGCGCAGTTCGTCATAGTCGAAACCGCCCTCGTGGCGCCTGACGCGGATCAGGGTCTGGACCGCATCCGACTGCCCCACGGGCACCACCATGATACCGCCGATCTTCAACTGCGCCAAGAGCGGGCCGGGCGCATCCTCGGCCGCGGCGGTCACGATGATGCGGTCGAAAGGCGCCTGTTCGGGCAGTCCGCGCGACCCGTCCGCGACCTGCGCCGTGATGTTGGTCAGTCCGAGTCTGCGAAACAGGGCCTCGGCCTCGGTCACCAGCCTGCGATGCCGATCGACGGTGTAGATCCGCCGGCAAAGCCCGGCCAGCACCGCGGCCTGATAGCCCGAACCGGTGCCGATCTCCAGAACGGTGTCACGGGGTCCGACCTCCAATGCCTGTGTCATCAGGCCGACGACCGATGGCTGGCTGATCGTCTGCCCGCAGGGGATCGGCAGCGGCGTGTCCTCGTAGGCGCGATCCGAGAACTGGCCGCGCACGAATTCGCCGCGGTCGATCTTCTCCATCGCGGCCAGGACCGCGGGTTCTGTCACACCGCGCTGGCGTAGCTGAAACAGGAAGCGCATCTTGCGCTCGGCCTCTTCGCCGGCGCCATCATCGTCCACGTCGCCCGGGCCCGCATTCATCCCTGGTCCAGCGCCTCCGCCAGATCGGGCAGCGAGGCGTGGCAGGTCAGGTCAGCCCGCATGGGCGTCACCGTGATGTATCCCGCCATGTTCAGCGCGACATCGCTGCCAGGCGTCGCCTCGGCGTCCTGTTTGCCACCCGCGACCCACAGATAGCGCCGCCCGTTCGGCGCCTGATAGGGCTTCATCGAAAAGCGCGATCCGGTGCGCAGCCCTTGCGGCGCAACGCGGATGCCCTGCACCTCGGACGCGGGAACGGGCGGAAAATTGACGTTGTAGAACAACCGGAAGTCGGCGTCGTTGGTCCAGTCCGCCTGTTCCAGAAGCTGGCGGATCACCCGCGCGCCATGCTGACGCGCGGCCTCGAACGGATCGTCCAGCACCGCCGTCCGCGGCCCCAGATATTGCGACAGCGCGATCGCCGGCCGGTCCTGCAACGCGGCTTCCATCGCGCCCCCGATCGTGCCGGAATAGAGCACGTTTTCCCCGGCATTGTTGCCCCGGTTCACACCGGACAGGACCAGATCGGGCGGCGCGTCGGCCATCACGTCGGAAATCGCTGCCATCACGCAATCGGCTGGGCTGCCCTCGGCGGCGAAGCGTCGCTGCCCCAGTTCGGCCACCATCGTCGGATGCGCGTAGCTGATGCAATGGCCGACGCCCGATTGCTCGAAGGCGGGGGCGAGCGTCCAGATCTCGTCAGGGCCGTCGGCCTTGTCGCCGGCGATCTCGGCCGCGATCTGTTCCAGCACCGCCAGACCCGGCGCGTTGATCCCGTCGTCGTTGGTCAGAAGGATGCGCATGAAATGTCCTGCCTTTCCGTCAGAGTGTTAGCGGTGCGGACTGCCCGCTTCAACCACCGAACGGCTTGGCGTTTGACGCCGCGCTGCGGCGCGTGCAGGATAAGTCAAGCAGCGGGCAGAACATGCAGATCTACCTTCCCATCGCCGAAGTCGCGGTCAATGCCTTCCTGCTGATCGGCGTGGGCGGCGTCGTCGGATTGATGAGCGGCCTTTTCGGTGTCGGTGGCGGCTTCCTGATCACGCCTCTGCTGTTCTTCATCGGTATCCCTCCCCCCATCGCGGTGGCAACCGGCGCCAACCAAGTCGTTGCATCCTCGGTCAGTGGCGTCTTCGCGCATCTCAAGCGGCGCACCGTCGATTTTCGCATGGGGGGCGTGCTGCTGGTCGGCGGGATCGCCGGATCAGCGATCGGCGTGTGGTTCTTCACCTTGCTGCAAAGGCTGGGACAGGTCGATCTGGTCGTGCAACTGTTCTATGTCGTCTTCCTGGGCCTGATCGGCCTGATGATGCTGCAGGAAAGCCTGCGCGCGCTGACTGCCCATCGCCGTCCTGCCGTGCGCAAGCGGCTGCATCAGCACATGTGGGTCCACCGGTTGCCGTGGAAGATCAAGTTTCGCACTTCGGGCCTCTATATCAGCGTCATCCCGCCGCTGCTGGTCGGGCTTGCCGTGGGCGTCCTGGCCGCGATCATGGGCGTTGGCGGTGGGTTCATCATGGTCCCTGCGATGATCTATTTGCTGGGAATGCCCACCAAGGTCGTCGTCGGGACCTCGCTGTTCCAGATCACCTTCGTGACCGCCTTCACCACCCTGATGCACGCGGTCAGCTACAACACGGTCGATCTGATGCTGGCCGTTCTGCTGATCGTGGGCGGCGTCATCGGCGCGCAGATCGGGACCGGTCTGGGCGCGAGGCTGCGGGCAGAGCAATTGCGGATCCTGCTGGCGCTTCTGGTGCTTGGCGTCTGCTTCAAGCTGGCGCTGGACCTATTCCTGCGGCCCGACGATCTCTATTCCATCGCGGCGGGCTCGGTGTGAGGCTGGCGGGACCGCTCTGCGCCGGGGTCCTGCTCTGGTTCGCCGCTGTGGCAATCGCGCAGGAGCCTGTCGCCGATCCACCCGCCGCCGCCCGGCAGCGCGACCAGACAGAGGCGCCGCCCGCCGCCCGCTCGGACATCTACCCGACCTATCCCGATCCCGGTCGCCCGCGCGTCATCGTGCCCGAAAACGCGGACGCCCCGCCCGAACGCGTGGTCGCCGGCCTGTCCAGCGACGCGGTGTCCATCACGGCCAGCTTCGACGGCTCGAACATTCTGATCTACGGTGCGGTCGCACGCGAAGCGCCGGTGCCGGACGGCCCCCCGCTCGAAGTGATCGTGACGATCGAAGGACCGTCGCAGGCGCTGACGGTCCGCCGCAAGACCCGACAGGTCGGCATCTGGATCAACACCGAATCGCTGGAGGTCGGAGCGGCGCCCAGCTTCTACGTCGTCTCGACCTCGGGGCCGCTCGACCAGATCCTGCAGCCGGATTGGGATACGCGCTATCGCATCTCGGTTCCGCTGGCGATGCGGTCGTTTGCCGGTGAACTGACGGTCGAGGACACGGTCCCCTTCACCGAGGCGCTGGTCCGGCTGCGCGAAGGCAACGGACTTTACCGGACCGACGAGGCCGGTGTGAACGTCGTGGACCAGACGCTGTTCAATGCCGACATTCGCCTGCCCGCCAACCTGATCGAGGGTGATTACAAGACCCGCATCTTCCTGCTGCGCGAGGGACGGATCATCGACGTGTTCCGCGCCCCGATCGAGGTTCGCAAGGTCGGGATCGAGCGCTGGCTGTACCGTCTCGCCTTCGACCGGCCGCTGCTCTACGGGCTGATGTCGCTGGCCGTCGCCATCGCCGCCGGCTGGGGCGCCTCCAGCGCATTCCGCCTGTTGCGCAGACGGTGAAGGGCGCCGCAGTACAGCTCGACCCTGAAACAGAAACAGGCCCCGCGGGTGACCGCAGGGCCTGTCGCTCCTCCCCGTGTCGGGCCTGCCGCATCCCCCCGATGCGCGGGCCCTTGGGGTCCTTTACGCGGATTTCGCCGCGATCTTGTCGGCCTGCTTCACGATCACCTCGGCCTGCTTGATCGAGGCGATGTCGATCAGCCGGCCCTTGTAGGTGGCCGCGCCCTGGCCGGATTTCTTGGCATCTTCCATCGCGGCGATGATCTCGCGCGCTTCGGTCACCGCCTTCTCGCCGGGCGAAAAGACCTCGTTCGCCAGCGCGACCTGGCTGGGATGGATCGCCCATTTACCGACCATGCCCAGTGTCGCGACGCGACGGGCCTGCGCGCGGAACCCGTCCGCATCGCTGAAATCGCCATAGGGGCCGTCGACGGGCAGCACGCCATGGGTGCGGCAGGCGGCGACGATCTTTGCGGTCGCCCAGTGCCACGGATCGGGCCAGTAGGACTGACCCTGATGCAGCATGTAATAATCTTCCTGGGTTCCGCCGATGCCGGTGGTGGCCATCCCCATCGATGCCGCGAAATCCGCAGCACCCAGACTGATCGCCTGCATCCGCGGCGAGGCTGCGGCGATCTCCTCGACATGGCTGATACCGGCAGCGCTCTCGATGATCGCCTCGAAACCCAGCTTTCGCTTGCGACCCTTCGCCGCCTCGATCGCGGTGACCAGCGCATCGACGGCATAGATGTCGGACGCGGTGCCGGCCTTCGGGATCATGATCAGGTCCAGCCGATCGGACGCCTGTTCCAGCAGGTCCACGACATCGCGGTACCACCACGGCGTATCCAGCCCGTTGATCCGCACCGACAGCGTCTTGTCGCCCCAGTCGATGTCCCCGATCGCCTGGACGACGGCCTTGCGCGCCGCGTCCTTGTCATCGGGCGCGACCGAATCCTCCAGGTCGATGTTGATGACGTCGGCCTCGGACGCGGCCATCTTCGCAAACAGGTTCTCGCGGGAGCCGGGGCCGAACAGCTGGCAGCGGTTCAGGCGTTCGACGGGCGCGGGCTGTAGGCGAAAACTCATCCTGACTCCGGTCGTGGCGATATCGGTTCGGCCGGATTAAGACATTCTTGCGTGCGCATCAACAGATTTTGAACACCGTCGCATACCGTGGGCCATGCTTGACGCGCGGCGCGCTTTTGCGCACCAAGCGCCACGCGCATGACCACGGAGGCCCCCATGACCCGCACCGTCTACCTGAATGGCGACTATCTGCCCGAGGACGAGGCGAAGGTCTCGATCTTCGACCGCGGCTTCGTGATGGCCGACGCGATCTACGAAGTCACTTCGGTGCTCGGCGGAAAGCTGATCGATTTCGGTGGCCACATGGCGCGCCTGAAACGGTCGATGGACGCGCTCGACATGCAGAACCCGTTGTCGGACGACGAGTTTCTGACAGCGCACCGCGAACTGGTCACCCGCAACGGGATCGAGGATGGCCTGATCTATCTTCAGGTCACGCGCGGCAATCCGGGCGACCGCGACTTCGCCTATCCGCCTGCGGACACCGCGCCGACCGTGGTCATGTTCACCCAGTCCAAGCCCGGCCTTGCCGACAATCCGGCCGCGAAACAGGGCATCCGCGTGATCTCGACCGAGGATCTGCGCTGGGGGCGCCGCGACATCAAGACGGTGCAGTTGCTTTATCCCAGCATGGCCAAGATGGAGGCCAAGGCGAAAGGCGCCGACGACGCCTGGCTGGTCGAAGACGGCCGCGTGACCGAAGGCACGTCGAACAACGCCTATATCGTGAAGGGCGGCACGATCATCACCCGCGAATTGTCCCACGACATCCTGCACGGCATCACCCGCGCCGCGGTCCTTCGCTTTGCCAAGGAAGCGCAGATGAAGGTCGAGGAACGCGCCTTCACGATCGACGAGGCGAAGGACGCCGACGAAGCCTTCGTGACTTCGGCTTCGGCCTTCGTGATGCCGGTGGTGGAAATCGACGGCGTCTCGGTGGGGCAGGGCACCCCCGGCCCGGCGGCAACGCGGTTGCGCGAGATCTACCTGGACGAAAGCCGCAAGGCCGCGGTCTGAAGCCGGCCTAGACGCCCGTCTCGGCCGTCACCCTTTCGATCACCGGCGCCAGCTTATCAGCCCATTCCTTCTGGCCCGCCTCGGTCGCGATCAGATCGTTCCTGACCTCGATCAGCATGTTCGGACGACCGTGCTGCAGGGCGTGGCGGTCGACCGAATCCCCGTCCAGATGGCCGGAATAGGGCTGGTTGTCGCCGGTGATCCAGCCCGCCTCGCGGCAGGCGCGCACCATGGGCGGGCCGATGCGCTCGTCGCGATGCGAATATAGAATTCCGACCAACCAGGGCCGGGGCGGGCGGCCGCGCAATTGCGGTGTGAAACTGTGGATCGCGCAGATCCCGCGATCGGGGTGGGTGCCGGCCAGCCGCTCCAGCGCGGCGTGGTAGGGCCGGTGCAGCAGGTTCAGCCGACGCTCGCGTTCGGCCGCATCGGCCTTGCGGTTGGCCGGAATGACCGTGCCGTCGTAAAGCCGCATCAGCAGCGTCGGGTCATCCTCGCCTCGGTTGGGGTCGATCACCAGGCGCGAGAAATCCGACAGGATCGCAGGCGCGTTCATCACCGCGGCCAGTTGTTCGGCCAGCCCCGCCGCGCCGACATCGAAGGCGATGTGGCGCGCCATGTCCTCGGGCGCGATGCCCAGATCCCCGCCGCCGACCCAGTCCGGCACCCGGTTCGTCGCGTGATCGCAGGTGATGAGCCATCGCGAAGGTCGATCCTCGCCGATGGTGCGAAAGGGCTGTTCCGCCATGAATCCGTCCTTGTTGGGGCCGTTCCATAGGCCATGAATCTGCCGATGGCCAGTTGCCGCGCCGCCGCAACTCCGGCATAGATAGCGCAAACATACGGCAGGCATGCAAGGCAGGGGGACCGCCATGAGACGGCACCGCAAGATCAAGATCGTGGCGACGCTGGGGCCCGCATCGAGCGACGAGGCGATGATCCGCAAGCTCTTCGATGCGGGTGCCGACGTGTTCCGGCTGAACATGTCGCACGGCACCCACGACGATCACCGCGCCCGCCACGCCGCGATCCGCCGGATCGAGGAAGAGACCGGTCGCCCGATCGCCATCCTCGCCGACCTTCAGGGTCCGAAGCTGCGCGTCGGTCGCTTCGCCGCCGGCCCGATCGAGCTTGAGACCGGGCAGAAGTTCCGCTTCGACCTGAACGACGCGCCGGGTGACGCATCGCGCGTGCAGTTGCCCCACCCCGAGATCTTCGCGGCGCTGGAAAAGGGCGCGGGCCTGCTGGTCAACGACGGTAAGATCCGCATGAAGGTCAAGGATTTCGGCCCCGACTTCGCCGATTGCACGGTGACGGCGGGCGGCGAGATTTCCAACAACAAGGGCGTCAACGTCCCCGATGTGGTGCTTCCGCTGGCCGCGCTGTCGGACAAGGACAAGGAAGACCTGGAATTCGCCTGCGAGCTCGGCGTCGACTGGCTGGCCCTATCCTTCGTTCAGCGCCCCGAGGATGTCGAAGAAGGCAAGGCGCTGGCCAAGGGTCGCGCCGCCGTCATGGTCAAGGTCGAAAAACCCGCTGCCGTCCGCGCCTTCGACGAGATTTTGCGCGTCAGCGACGGGATCATGGTTGCGCGCGGCGATCTGGGCGTTGAGATGCCGGTCCATTCCGTGCCGCCGATCCAGAAGCGCATGGTCCGCGCCTGCCGCGCGGCCGCCAAGCCCGTGATCGTCGCGACCCAGATGCTGGAATCGATGATCGACAGCCCGATGCCCACCCGGGCCGAGGTCTCGGACGTCGCGAACGCCATCTACGAAGGTGCGGACGCGGTGATGCTGTCGGCCGAAAGCGCCGCCGGCCAGTACCCGGTCGAGGCGATCCAGACGATGGACGCGGTCGCCCGCTCGGTCGAGGCCGACCCGACCTATCGCCAGATCATCGAATCCTCGCGCAGCGCGAAGCTTCACACGATTGCCGATGGCATCGTGACCGCCGCACGCGAGATCGCGGAAACCACCGATATCGCGGCCATCTGCGCCTTCACCCAGTCCGGCACGACAGCGCTGATCTGCGCGCGCGAACGGCCGCGCGTGCCGATCATCGCGCTCTCGCCGCTGGACGAGACGCTGCGCCGGCTGGTCCTGACCTGGGGCTGCCATTGCGTCAAGACGCCCTCGGTCAGCCGCTTCAAGGAGGCGGTGGTGAACGCCGTCCGTGCCGCGCGCGACCACAACTTCGCCGAGGAAGGCAACCAGATCGTCGTGATCGCCGGGGTGCCGTTCCGTGTGTCGGGCACGACGAACATCCTGCGCATCGCGCCCTGCGACGAACGCTTGATCTCCAGCACCGACCCGGAATAATCCTGCGCGGTCAGTTACAACCGGGCAGGTCACATGTCGGATCTTCTTCTTCTGGGCGGCGTTGCGCTCTGCGCGCTTTCGGTTCTGTGGGCGGTGATCCAGCTCGCCCGGACCGAACCGCCGCGCGCCGCCGCGATCATGCTGGTCCTGGGCATCGCGCTGATGTTCGCCGGCGCCTTCGCCCAGCCCGACGGTTTTCAGCCGGGCGACGTGATGCGCGCATGGCAGGGTGTGATCGGCGTCACACCGGCCTGAACCGGGCCTGAAGCCTTGCAATCACCCGCGCCCACCCGTATAGGGCGCGCTTCAAGACCCGCGCGGCCGGCCGATTGGCATTGCCGAGTCGCGCGTTCACCCCTGACGAAGGAGCTGAAAATGCCGAAGATGAAGACCAAATCGGCCGCGAAGAAGCGGTTCTCCATGACGGCCTCGGGCAAGGTCAAGTCGGCGCAGGCCGGCAAACGCCACGGCATGATCAAGCGCACGACGAAGTTCATCCGCGACGCGCGCGGCACCACCGTCCTGTCGGACGCGGATGCCAAGATCGTCAAGAAATACATGCCCTACAACCGCTGATCGAGGACTGACACATGGCACGCGTTAAATCCGGCAAGGTGACCCACGCCCGTCACAAGAAGGTCCTGGAACAGGCCAAGGGCTATTACGGCAACCGTTCGCGGAACTTCCGCACCGCGACGCAGGCGGTGGACAAGGCGAACCAGTACGCCACCCGCGACCGCAAGAACCGCAAGCGCAACTTCCGCGCGTTGTGGATCCAGCGCATCAACGCCGCGGTTCGCGCGGTCGATGCCGAAATGACCTATTCGCGCTTCATCAACCTGCTGGCGAAAGCCGGTATCGAGGTGGACCGCAAGGTTCTGGCCGATCTGGCCGTAAACGAACCCGACGCCTTCGGCGCGATCGTGGAACAGGCCAAGGCCGCGGCCTAAGCCGCAAGGTCGTCTGATCCGTGATCCTGAGGCCCGCCATTGGCGGGCCTTTTTCATGCGGCTTTCGGTTTCGTGACGATCGGCGGCACCGCTCGCCGTCGCGCCTGATTGTGGGCTGCTCGGGCGGCGGCTATCGTCGCCCCCGATGGGCCAGTTTCTCCACAACATCCTGCGCGAACGGGCGATCCTTGCGGTCATCGCCACGCTCGCGATCTTTACCGTCAATCCCGGCGGCTTGGCGATGGCCAGCAGCGACCTGCTGGGCCTTCTGGGTTTCGTTTGGCTGTTCGGTGTGATGATCTTCGGCGCCTCGGCCGTCGTGCGCCACGCCGAGGCCCTGGCCGAGAAACTGGGCGAACCCTACGGCACCCTGATCCTGACGCTCTCGGTCGTGGTGATCGAGGTCGCGCTGATCGGCTCGGTCATGCTGTCGGGCGATGGCGGCCCGACGCTGGCCCGCGACACCATGTTCGCGGTGCTGATGATCGTGCTGAACGGCCTCGTCGGCCTGTCATTGCTTCTGGGGGCGCTGCGCTTCGGTGAACAGAACTACAATTTCGCCGGCGCCACCGCCTTCCTGACCGTGCTGGTCCCGTTGTCGGTCTTCTCGCTGGTCCTGCCAGACTACACGGCCTCCAGCGCGACACCGACCTTCACCCCGTTTCAGGCCGGGTTCTTCTCGTTCGTGACGCTGGCGCTGTATCTGGTCTTCCTGTCGATCCAGACTGTACGTCACCGTGGCTTCTTCACCGAGGCGGAAGAGCCGCCGGTTCCCATGCCGCATCACGTGACGCGCTACCCCTCTTGGGCGCATTTCCTGCTGCTGGCCGCGACGTTGATCCCGATCGTGCTGCTGTCGAAGAAGATGGGCGGCTTCGTCGATCACGGCACCGCGGTTCTGGGCGTGCCGAAGGCGCTGGGCGGCGTGCTGATCGCCATCATCGTGCTGGCGGCCGAGGGGATGAGCGCGGTCCGCGCCGCTCTGCGCAACCGGTTGCAGCGCGCGGTCAACCTGTGCCTCGGTGCGGCGCTGTCCACCATCGGCCTGACCGTCCCTGCGGTCCTGACCATCGGCATGATCACCGGTCAGCCGGTGGTGCTGGGCCTCGGCAACCAGATGCAGATCATGCTGGCGCTGTCGCTCATCGTCTCGGTCCAGACCTTCGGCGCGCGGCGCACCAACGTGCTGCACGGCGCGGTCCATCTGGTCCTCTTCATGGCCTATATCGCGCTGATCTTCGCGCCCTAGCTGGCTTCCGGTTCGGTCAGCCGAAACGCCACCACCTGCACGACATCGTCCAGCGTGATCGCCGGGTAATGCTCGCGCATCCCGCCCAGCATCACCGCATCGGGCCATTCGGCCGCCATGCCGACAAAAGCCGCCGCAGCGCGCAGCGGCATGTCGGTGACCTGCGTGACCTCGGCCATGACGCTCGCCCCGGCACTGACAAAGCGCAGCGGGCCGGGGCGGATGAGACCCTCGCGCCAGCGGATCGTACGCGTCTTCTCGCCCCGCAGGATCGCGGGAAACAGACGCGGCACGACATCGAGGGTCTGGACCGGATCGTTCATCATGTCGCGATAGCCGCGCCCGCGGGCAGGGCGCAACCTTGATTGCGTCCGGCCGGGCGCACAGATTGAACCTGCGCCCCAGCAAAGTCAGGACCTGTCATGCCGCTCGACGCCACAGCGAACCTGCCCGCCCGGGTCGAACTGGCGACCAAGCCCATCGGCATCTTCGGCACGGTGATGGCCGCCCGCCGCAACCTGCTGTCGATCATCCCCGAACTGGCGACGCGCCAGCCGATGGTGTCGGGCAAGACGGGCGTGCGCTGGCACATGGTCATGGACCCCGGCGCGCTGAAGCGAGTGCTGCTGGACCGGCTTGAGGATTATCCCAAATCCGACGTGACGAAGCTGATCCTGGAACCCGCGATCGGGCAAAGCCTGTTCGTGGCCGAGGGCGCGCATTGGCGCTGGCAGCGCCGCGCCGCGGCCCCCGCCTTCGCGCAACGCCATGTCGAGGCCTTGGGCCCGGTGATGAGCGCCGCTGCCGAGGCCTCGGCCCGACGCCTGAGCGCCGCGATGGGGCAGGGGCCGGTGAATGTGCTCGACGAGACCGTGACCGCGACATTCGAGGTCATTTCGGACGTGACCTTCTCGGGCGACGGGTCGTTCGACCGCGCGGTCGTCCATGACGCCGTGGACGCCTATATCGCGCAGGCCGCCAAGGTCTCGCTGCTGGACGTGATGGGCCTGCCGGGCTGGGTGCCGCGGCCGGGTAGGGTGATCGCCGGGACCAGTCTGCGCCGGATGAAGAAGCTGGCCGATGACGCCATCGCCAGCCGCGCCGCAGCTGCTGAAAAGGACGGCCCGCCCGATCTTCTGGACCTGCTTCTGGACGCGCAGGACCCCGAGACCGAACGCGCGATGACCCGCGACGAATTGCGCGACAACCTGCTCGCCTTCATCGTCGCGGGGCATGAAACGACCGCGCTGACGCTGGCCTGGGCGCTTTATCTCTGCGCCTTCGATCAGGACATACAGAACCTTGCCGCCGCCGAGGCGCAGGCCGCCCTGGGCGACCGTGCGGCCAGCGCGGCCGATCTGGATGCGCTGCCGCTGATTCGCCGCATCGTGGATGAGGCCTTGCGCCTTTACCCGCCTGCGGCGTTCCTGTCGCGCACCGCGCAGGCGCCCGATACGCTCTGCGGTCGCGAGATCCTTCCCGGCGACACGGTGATGCTGCCGATCTACGCGCTGCACCGCCATCGCCAACTATGGGACAATCCCGACGCCTTCGACCCCGACCGCTTCCTGTCCCCGCCCGACCGCTTCGCCTTCCTTCCTTTCGGCGCCGGCCCCCGCATCTGCATCGGGATGAGCTTCGCGCGGCAGGAGGCCGCGATCATCCTCGCGACCCTTCTGGCCGGGCTGCGCTTCGACACCATCCCAGGCCGCAAGCCCGAACCCCGCATGATCCTGACTTTGCGGCCCTATGGCGGCCTATGGCTGCGCGTTGCCGCGCGGGCGTGACGCCCTTTCCCTTTCCGTGCGGCCCATGCTAATCCGCGCGGGCCGCACGGAACCCGGAAAGACGCGCCATGAGTGACCTCGACACGATCCGCCAGACCTGGCTCGACCGCATCGCCGCTGCCGGCGACGCCCCCGCTCTGGAGGATGTGCGCGTCGCGGCACTTGGCAAGAAGGGCGAGATCAGCCTGAAGATGCGCGAACTGGGCAAGATGTCGCCCGAGGAACGCCAGACCGCCGGCGCCGCCCTGAACCGCCTGAAGGATGAGATCGACGCCGCGCTTCGCGCCCGCAAGTCCGGGCTGGAGGATGCGGCGCTCGACGCGCGCCTCAAGGACGAATGGCTGGACGTGACGTTGCCGGGCCGTCCGCGTCCGCAGGGCACGATCCATCCGATCAGCCAGGTGACGGAAGAGATCATCGCGATCTTCGCCGACATGGGCTTTGCGGTCGCCGAAGGCCCACAGGTCGAAAGCGACTGGTTCAATTTCGACGCGCTGAACATCGCCCCCGAACATCCCGCGCGCCAGGAACACGACACGTTCTTCCTGCACCGCGCCGAGGGCGACGACCGTCCGCCCCATGTCCTGCGCACCCATACCAGCCCCGTCCAGGTCCGCGCCATGCAGGCCCAGGGCGCGCCCATCCGCGTCATCGCGCCGGGTCGCGTCTATCGCATGGACATGGACCAGACCCACACGCCGATGTTCCACCAGATCGAGGGGCTGGCGATCGACCGCGACATTTCCATGGCGCAGTTGAAATGGACGCTGGAGGAATTCTGCCGCGCCTTCTTCGAGGTCGAGGCGGTCGAACTGCGTTTCCGCGCCAGCCACTTCCCCTTCACCGAACCCTCGGCCGAGGTCGACATCCGCTGTTCGTGGGAAGGCGGCCAGTTGAAGATCGGCGAGGGCAACGACTGGATGGAGATCCTGGGTTCCGGCATGGTCCATCCCCACGTGCTGCGCTCGGCCGGCGTTGACCCCGACCAGTGGCAGGGCTTTGCCTTCGGCATGGGCATCGACCGGCTGGCCATGCTGAAATACGGCATCCCGGATCTGCGCGCGTTCTTCGAAAGCGATCTGCGGTGGCTTCGTCATTACGGTTTCGCGGCCGGCGATGTGCCAAGCGTCGCAGGTGGGTTGTCGCGGTAGTGCCAAAACGTGATCACGACTTCATCCGCCAGTTGCTGATGAGCATGGAATCAGCCGATGACTGGCTGACCGTTTCCGCACTTCATATGGGCTCTAACGCAGACTCTCAAAAAGAATACTTCCATATGCAATTGCTCGCTGATCAAGGGCTGGTTCAGGAGCGTGGACGTAATGGCGATGTCTATAGACTGACAGCGCAAGGTCATGATTACCTCGATTCAATTCGGGATGAGGGTGTTTGGAGCAAAACGAAGGCTGCCGTTGCGGAGACAGGAGGCTCGGCTTCAATTGAAATTATGAAGCAACTGGCTATGGCATATCTACGTAAGCAGATCGCTGATAGAACCGGCCTAGATATTTGAGGATCGCGTCTTTCTAAAACGCATCGCACGCCTCATTTTTGTAATAACACTAATTGGCCATCGAGTTCGACCCTGCTGAACTTGCGCTGATCGTCACCGAACACGGTTTCGACATGGCGCGGGTCGGTGAGGTTTTCGACGATCCGACGCTGACGGTGCAGGACGACCGCTTTGACTACGGCGAGTTGCGCTTCATCACCATTGGTTGGCTGGATCGCCGCATGATCGTTGCCGTCTGGATCCCGCGCGGAAACAGCCGCGGATCATCAGTCTCAGGAAAGCCAATGACCGAGAACAGAAGCTCTACGGCCCCCAATTTCTCTGACGACGCCCCCGATCTTGCGACCACCGACTAGCACGCGAAGTTCGCTGCCGTTCCGGTCCGCCCCGGACGATCGAAAGCCGCGAAGACCAAGGTCTCGACCACGCTGCGTCTCGATCCCGAGGTGATCGACCGCTTCAAGGCCGACGGTCCCGGCTGGCAGAGCCGCATGAACGATGCGCTGCGCAAAGCGGCGGGGCTGTATTGATCACTTCAAGTTGATCCTCGGATTTCCTCGGGCGAACGCGACACGCTCGGCCCTTGCCTTCAAATGCCGTTGCGTCACACCGCCGCCCTCACCAAAAGGACAGGTAGCGCGACGCGGTCGCTGCGCATAATGACCAATTCGAGCGCCGCATATCGGATGCGGCCCGCAGAATTGGTTTCTTGTGATGCGTATCCTGAAGATTGCGGCCGTGCTGGCCGCGTTCGCGGCGCTGCCTGCCTCCGCCGCGACCTACAAACAGAATGACAAGTTCATCGGTCAGCTCGACGGGCTGCAGACGCTGACCTTTAGCGCGCCTTACGCGACGCCTTGCGGCAACGGCGACTGGTCGGGCTGCAGCTATCAGGCCGATGGCCAGATCATGGTCGTGGACGACCCCAAGGCTTGCGGTGGCTGGTGCGGCGAAACGCTGGGCAAGTTCTACATCGACGCCTACAAGCCCGTGCAGACGCTGACGATCGACTTCACCAACTTCGCCAAGAAATGGGTGGTGATCCATTTCACCGGTCAGAACCCGGTCAACTTCAACGCCCAATCGGCAGCCACGCCTTCGGCCGTTCCGCTGCCCGCGCCTGCGATCCTGCTGATGGGCGCGCTGGCGGGTCTGGCTGGTCTGCGCCGCCGCCGCCGCGCCGCCTGACGCGACCCGGATGTAAAAAAGGCCCGGATGCAGCATCCTGCATCCGGGCGTTTTTTCATGATCCGGGGTGTGACGCCTCAGCGCATCCTCCTGCGGATGGCCTCGCGGTCGTCGCGGATCATGCCGGGGATCAGGAACAGGTCCAGCACGCACCACAACACGACAAGGCCGATCGCGGGCCAGCCGATCAGGATCGGCGCGGTCAGCCAGCCAAGCCCCCAGATCACCAGCATCACGATGCCGCTGAACGAGCGACCCAGATACATCCGGTGGACGCCGCAGCCCCACAGGAAGATCAAGAGCAGGTAGGCGACCAGAGGCGACTTCGCCTCGTTGGCGACCCTCTGCTCGATCAGCAATTCGCGTTGCGTGTCCATTTTTGTTCCTTCGTCAGGCATCGTCCTGAATTTGGGGACGAACCGCGCCCGCGCAAGCGACCCGCGGATTCGCGATCCCTTGATCCCGGTGCTAGGGTCCGGCCCTGACAATACGGACACCGCCGCCATGACCTTCCTTTCTCATGTCTTTCGCCGCGACAAACGCCCCCAGGGCCCCGAGGCCGAACGCATCGCCGCCCGGTTCGAACTGGCTCACACGCTCGTCGATTTCGCCGCCGCGGCGATGTTCATCATCGGATCGATCCTGTTCTTCTTTCCGTCCGAATCCGTGCCCGCCACCTGGTTTTTCACCATCGGATCGGTCTGCTTCGCGATGAAGCCGACGCTGAAGCTCTGGCGTGAAATCCGGCTCTACCGCATGGGCGACATGAGCCGTCTCGCTCGGAAAGTTGCGCCGCCGAAAATGCGCTGACGCCGCGTTTGTGATGATGAATTTCCTCGACAAAGCAATATTCTACCCCTATATCGACGTCACGGCGCTGCGTGGGGTCGCGGTTTCAGGTTTGACGAGCGGATTGTTACCCGGTTTTCGAAATCCACCCCCGCAGCGCTGATAGCTTCAATCCCCTCATCTCCCGTGACACACTCCACCTGATCGCTCAGGATGGAATGCGCATGACGAAGAAGAAAGCCGCCAGGGCCGCCTCGGCAGAGGCCGTCGCACCGCCCCCGGTTCCCGCCATCGCCGAAGATCTATGGCCGGTCGACAGTGCCGCCGATCAGGCCAGCCTGCATGCGGCCGAAGGCGTCTACGATCACCTTCGCGCACGGGTGAAGCATTTTCAAGAAAACCTGCCGCAGGACCATGAACTGGGCATTCGGCTGGCGAATTTCGGGGGCGGGGCGCCGGTCCACGTCCGGGGCATGGCATTCCGTAATCCGAACATCATCGAATTCTACGGGCTTCTGGACGGACGACAGTATGTTGCGGTCGTTCAGCATGTCAGCCAGCTGAACTTCATGCTGATGGCGGTGCCGCCCGCGCGCGAAGCCGAACCCTACCGGATCGGGTTCGGTGCCGAACTCGACCCGCCCGGGGATGCGAAGGCTACCAGTGCGCCTCGGCCCAGCGAAGGGTCGCGATCCCGGTGATCGCAAGGGCGGTCCCGGCCAGCATGATCAGCGGGAAGGGCGAACCGGCGATCCCCGCCATCGCGGCCACGACCAGCCACAGGGCCGCGACATGGGCCAAGGCGCGCAGGTCTCCGCGTGCCTCTGACCACAGCCACAGGCCCAATCCGCTCAGCAGTGTGGTTCCGAAGATCACCAGCGCGATTTCCCGATCGCCGAGGCTCGTCGGCACGATGTCCATGTCTTGTCCTTCCGTCAGCTTGGACGCCATTTCCAGCTTCCAAGATGGCGCCGAGTCTGCCAAGCGACAACGACCATTCACGCAAACCCGCCATGAACAGGGCAGATGGCAGACAGCCAAGGCCGCAACACCCGGACGCGCGCCGCAGCCCTCCATCAACCCTTTCTTCTGTCAGGAAAATATCCCCGCCGGAGGCGTCCCGGCGCAGCCGGGAATCCTTAACGCTTCCTGAACCGCACGGTCGCATCATGTGTACAGGGTGTGTACAGCCTGTGTACGCGCGGTGTACGGGCTGTGACTCGGCAAACTCAGCAAACGCTGGGCTTTCGAGGCCCCCTGGTGTTGCGCTGTTGCGCAGCACCGCACGCTGCTGTTGCCGTTCAGATTGGTTAACACGGCCTGCGTCCCACTGGACGTTTTTAGCCCCCGGGGCTAAGGCTTCCCGCGACCGAAAGGACGCGGACCCATGAAATTTACCCTCTCCTGGCTCAAGGATCACCTCGACACGCAGGCGAACCTCTCCGAGATCACCGAGGCGCTGACCGATCTCGGCCTCGAGGTGGAGGAAGTGGTTGATCCGGCGGCGAAACTTGGCGGCTTCACCATCGCGCGGATCGCCGATGCCCAGCCCCATCCCGATGCCGACCGTCTGCGCGTGCTCAAGGTCGAAACGGACGAGGGTGTCAAGCAGATCGTCTGCGGTGCGCCGAACGCCCGCGCAGGCCTGATCGGCGTCCTGGCCAAGCCCGGCGACTATGTCCCCGGCATCGACACCACGCTCAGCGTCGGGACCATCCGGGGCGTCGAAAGCCACGGCATGATGGCGTCCGAGCGCGAGCTTGAACTGTCCGACGAACATAACGGAATCATTGAACTTTCTTCGGGCGAGGTCGGCCAGACCTTCACCTCGTGGCTGGCCGAGAACGCGCCTGAAAAGATCGACCCGATGATCCATATCAAGATCACGCCGAACCGCCCCGACGCGCTCGGCGTGCACGGCATCGCGCGTGATCTGGCCGCGCGCGGTCTCGGGACGCTGAAGCCGATCAAGGACGTTCGGATCGAGGGCAAATTTCCCAGCCCGATCAACGTCACCATCGATCCCGCGATCGCCGACAAGGCGCCGTTCTTCGCCGGCCGCGTGGTCCGCGGTGTGTCCAACGGACCCAGTCCCGACTGGCTGCAAAAGCGCCTGCGCGCCATCGGCCTGCGGCCGATCAGCGCGCTGGTGGACATCACCAACTTCTTCACCTTCGATCTGAACAGACCGCTTCATGTCTTTGATGCGGCTAAGGTTTCTGGCGACCTCCACCTGCGCGCATCGCGCGCCGGCGAAGAGCTGGTGGCGCTGGACGACAAGACCTATCGCATGCCCGAAGGCGCCGTCGTCATCTGCGACGATAACGGCATCGAAAGCATCGCGGGTGTCATGGGCGGTGCGGCCTCGGGCTCGTCCGACACCACCGCCGATGTCTTCATCGAAGCCGCCTATTTCGACCCGATCACCACCGCCGCGACGGGCCGTGCGCTGAAGATCAATTCCGATGCGCGCTACCGGTTCGAGCGTGGCATCGACCCGGCCTTCACCCTGCAGGGACTGGATCTCGCGACTGCGATGGTGATGGACCTCTGCGGCGGCGAGCCGTCCGAGGTTGTGACGGCCGGCGCGATACCCGACCACACCCGTGCCTATCGGCTGGACACCGACCGGACGCAAAGCCTCGTCGGTCTGGACATCGACGCGGACACGCAGCGCAAATCCCTGGAAGCGTTGGGTTTCCGGGTTGAAGGTGACATGGCGCATGTCCCTTCCTGGCGTCCCGACGTGCTGGGCGAGGCCGATCTCGTCGAGGAAATCGCGCGCATCGCCAGCCTTACGAAGCTGCAGGGCAAACCGCTCCCGCGCCCTCGTGCGGGTGTGCCGCAGCCGGTTCTGACACCGCTTCAGCGGCGTGATGCGATGGCTCGTCGGACGGCCGCCGCGCTCGGTCTGAACGAATGCGTGACCTACAGCTTCATCGACCAGAAGGCCGCAACCCTGTTCGGCGGCGGCACCGATGCCGTGCGTGTTGAAAACCCGATCAGTAGCGAGATGACGCATCTGCGTCCCGACCTGTTGCCGGGCCTGCTGGCCGCCGCTGCCCGCAACCAGGCGCGCGGCTTTGCCGATCTGGCGTTGTTCGAGCTTGGCCCGGTCTTCTCGGGCGGCGAGCCGGGCGAACAGGCGGTCCAGCTTTCCGGTCTGCTGGTCGGGGCGACCGCTGCGCGTGACCCGTTCGGAAGCCGGCGGAAGGTCGATGTCTATGACGCCAAGGCCGATGCCGAAGCCATTCTGCAATCCATCGGTGCGCCATCCCGCGCGCAGATCAACCGAAAGCTCGATCCCTGGTGGCATCCCGGTCGCGCGGGCAACATCGCGCTTGGCCCCAACGTGCTGGCGACGTTCGGCGAGATCCATCCACGCGTGCTGCGCGAAATGGACGTGAAGGGACCGGCGATGGGCTTTACCGTGCGGCTGGCGGCGGTGCCGTTCCCCAAGGTGAAGACACCAACCCGACCGGCGCTGGATGCATCGGAACTGCAGGCGGTCGAGCGCGATTTCGCCTTCCTCGTCGATGCTCAGGTCGAGGCGCTGACGCTGGTGAACGCCGCACAAGGAGCCGACAAGACGTTGATTGAAAAGGTTTCCGTCTTCGACCAGTTCACCGGGCTGGAAGGCGGTCGCAAGTCCATCGCGATCACGGCGCGTCTGCAGCCGCGCGAGCGCACGCTGACGGACGCCGAGATTGAGGCCGTCAGCACAAAGATCATCGAAAAGGTCCAGAAGGCGACAGGCGGCACGTTGCGTCGCTGACTTGCACGCAACGACGCCGGGTTGATCGAGAGCCCTTCCCTCACCACCTCATTGGGCCTAAGCACGGGCCTTTGCCGCCGCAGCGATGCGCAGGAGATTTCGCATGACCGACCAGAACGACTCCGACCAAAACGAAACCGATCAGCCCGCGGCCGAAAAGCCCGCTGACGCAGACCGCATCGCCAAGGTGATCGCGCGCGCAGGCCGCGCCAGCCGACGCGAGGCCGAGCGCCTGATCCTTGAGGGTCGGGTGACGGTGAACGGCACCAAGATCGACAGTCCGGCGCTGGATGTCCGTCCCGGCGATCGCATCACTGTCGACGGCAGCCCCTTGGAAGAGGCGCAGCCGACGCGCCTGTGGCTCTACTACAAGCCGGTGGGGCTGGTGACGTCGGAATCCGACGAGAAGGGCCGTCAGACCGTGTTCGACGCGCTTCCGCGCGATCTGCCGCGGGTGATGTCGATCGGTCGGCTGGACCTGAACTCGGAAGGTCTGCTGCTGCTGACCAACGACGGCGAGTTGAAGCGCCAGCTTGAACTTCCCTCGACCGGCTGGATGCGGCGCTATCGTGTCCGCGTGAACGGCCAGCCGAGCGAGTTGACGTTCGATCCCCTGCGGCGCGGCGTGACCATCGACGGCGAAGATTTCCAACCGATGGAAGTGCGGCTGGACAGCCAGAAGGGCGCCAATGCCTGGCTGAGCGTCGGTATCCGAGAAGGCAAGAACCGAGAGATCCGACGGGCAATGGCCCATGTCGGACTTCAGGTGAACCGTCTGATCCGGGTGGGATACGGTCCCTTCAAGCTGACAGGTATGGAAGAGAACGAGGTCCGCGAAATCAAGCGCCGGGTTCTGCGCGACCAATTGGGCTCTCTGATGACCGGTGCGAGCGAAGAGGACGCCAAGGACGAAGGGCGCCCACGCCGCGCCGGAGGTGGCGATCGCTCGTCCGGTCCGCGGCGGGACGGTGACCGGACGCCGAACGCGCGCCGCGATGGAGAAGGGCGTCCGGGTCCGAAACGGGACGGCGACCGCAAGCCCTTCGGGCGCCGCGACGACCAGGACCGCAAGCCGTTCGGCCGATCCGCGGAGGGCGGCGGAAAACCGTTCGAGCGCCGCGGTGATGGCGACCGCAAACCCTATGGCCGCCGTGACGAAGGCGACCGCAAACCTTATGGCAAGCGGGATGACGGCGACCGCAAACCCTTTGCACGGCGAGAGGATGGCGACCGGAAGCCGTTCGCGCGTCGCGAAGACGGTGATCGCAAGCCCTATGGTAAGCGGGTCGATGGAGACCGTAAGCCCTTCGCACGGCGTGAAGACGGTGATCGCAAGCCATACGGCAAGCGCGAGGATGGCGATCGAAAGCCCTATACATGGCGCGACGATGCCGAAAGGGCGCCGCGTTCGGGGCCGAAATCGGGCGGCGCGCGCCCAGACCGCCGCACGGATCGCGGTGATGCGGTCAGCGCGGACACCCCACGTAAACCCCGCTGGTCCAAGGGTCAGGACGCTTCCGGTTCCGAGCGTCGTTCGGCCGATCGGTTTCCAGCCTCGCGAGAGGGTGGGGCCTCCAAACCGGGACCGCGCCGTGACGGCAAACCGTCCGGCGCCGGCAAGCCCTGGGCCAAGCGCGACGACGCCCGTGGTCCAAAGCCTACTGGCCGTCCCGGCGCTGGTCCGCGTCCGGGTGGCAGCGGTGGGCCGAAGGGCCGTCCGGGGCCCGCACGCGGGCCAAGGCCCGGTGGCGGAAAACCGGGCGGCGGCAAGCCCCGCGGCTGAACCCTACTTCGTCAGGATCAGTTTTCCGGCGCGCGTGATGCGAAGCTGGTAGACCTGTTCGCCCAACACGATGAGTGCCTGGTTGCCGCCGCGCGTCAGCGCTTCGGCGTCATGCGCCGGAAGGTGCTGTGCCAAGGCCATCGTGCCGGGGCGGGTGAAGTCGTGGGGATGGGATGCGGTCATCTGAGCCTCGCCATAACTGTGCGAGACAATTCCTGACAGTTACCATCGGATTTGTCAAAGACTGTTTTGTCGGCTGCCTCTCACCGTGCGGCAGCCTCATGACAACCGGCGATCGTATCGCCCATCTCGGTCAGGATCAGCGTGTAGAGGTCGGCTGAAAACGGGTGCGTCGCACCGCTCGGGTCAAGCGTCGCCGCGATCGTCGCATCGGTTCCGGCAAGCGCCGAGGTCAGCAGGTCGGGGTTGTGCTGGGCTTCGGGGAAGATGCAGCGGATATCCTGAGCCTCGATCTGGGCGCGAAAGTCGGAAACGCGCGCGGCGGACGGACTGGCCGCATCGCCGAGAGAGAGCGTCACGGCCGCAGGCAGGCCGAAATGATCGGTGAAATAACCGTAGGCATCGTGCGAGACGGCAAAGCGGGCGTCCTTTGAGCCTTCCAGACGTTCGGCAATCTGCCGCTCAGTCGCCTCGATGTCCTGCGCGGCGCGGTCCGCATTGGCGGCGTAGGTCTGCGCGTTGCCGGGGTCCCTGGCTGACAAGGCGTCCGCGATCGCCGACAACCAGACAATCCCGTTTTGGGGATCCAGCCAAGCATGCGGATCGGTCCCGGTGTGGTCGTGATCATGCTCTGCCGCATGATCGTGGCCTTGGTCATGCTCATCGTCGTGTTCATGTTCATGTTCATGTTCATGGTCATGGTCATGGTCGTGGTTATGTTCATGGTCGTGGTCGTCATGATCGTGACCGGCGTGCGGGTCTTCGTCGGGATAGACCCGGCGATGTGTTTCGGGCAGATCCAGCAATCGCAGCTGCGTGCCCGCCCCAAGGTTGTCCGTGGCTCTGGCGAGCCAAGGCGTCAGGTTCGGGCCTATCCAGATCAAGAGATCCGCGTTCTGCACTTGCCGCGCCTCCGAGGGCCGCATCTGGTAACTGTGCGCATTGCCGCCTTGAGGCAAAAGCACGTCCACAGTGCCAAGATCGCCCATGACCTGCTGCACCAGCGCACCCACCACCGGAATATCGGTGACCACCGCAGGTGGTTCTGCCTGCGCGGCGGCGGCAACGAATGTCAGGGCAGTGGTGGCGATCAGGCTTCTCATGGCGGGTCCTGCTAAGGTTGCGGAGGTTCTTGCATGGAGGTAATAACGTAACAGGTCAACCCGATTGTGATAAGGTAACAAATGTCCGCTCTTGGTCCCGAGGCTTTCGCCCCCCACGATCACGCGAGATGCGCAAAGCATGCGATGGACGCTGCGGTAGCACGGGTCGAAAAGCAGGGCGCTCGCATGACCCCGGTGCGGCGGCGGACGTTGGAAATCTTGCTTGAATCGCATCGCGCGATGGGGGCTTATGATGTGCTTGAGCGTCTGTCGCAGGATGGATACGGCAATCAGCCCCCAGTCGCCTATCGCGCGCTCGACTTTCTGGTCGAGCAGGGATTGGCGCATCGCCTTCAGCGGCTGAACGCTTTCGCCGCATGTCTTTCGCCTGATCGCGATCATGCGCCCGCCTTCCTGATCTGTCGGTCCTGCGACCGTGTCGCGGAAACCGATGCGCCAGTCCTTCGAGCCGCATTCCGCGAAACTGCCGCTGAACGCGGCTTCAAGGTAGAGCGCCTGACCGTCGAGGCGGTCGGGCTATGCCCCGCCTGTGGCGATGGTGACGATACCGGGGCCGACGCATGAAGACCGCGCTGATCGCGGCTCAGGGCCTGACCGTCGATCGGCCCGGAAGCCGGGAGGCTGCGCTGACGAATGTGGATTTCGCGATCGCGCCGGGTGAGATCGTGACCGTCGTCGGCCCGAACGGCTCGGGGAAATCGACGCTGATCCGTGCGTTGCTGGGAAACCTTGCGCCGCGGGAGGGGAAGGTGACGCGTCGGCCCGGTCTGCGGATCGGTTACGTCCCGCAGCGGGTGCAGATCGAGCAATCCATCCCGATGACCGTGCGGCGTTTTCTCTCGCTGCCGCGCCGCATCGGCAACGATGAAGCAGCCGCGGCGCTGACCCGTGCGGGCGTCGGCGACCTGTCCGACCGATCCATCGGCGCGCTGTCGGGCGGTCAGTTCCAGCGCGTCCTACTGGCGCGTGCGCTGTTGGGCGATCCGCAGATCCTTGTGCTGGACGAACCGACGCAGGGGCTAGACCAGCCCGGGATCGTCGCCTTCTACCAGCTTATCGAACAGGTGCGCGCCGAGACCGGCGCCGCCATCCTGATGGTCAGCCACGATCTGCTTGTCGTGATGCGGGCATCGGATCGTGTGATCTGCCTGAACGGTCACGTCTGCTGCGAGGGCACGCCGCAATCGGTCGGGTCCGCGCCCGAGTATCTCGCGCTTTTCGGCGGAAGGGGCGAGGGGACGCTGGCTCTGTATCAACACCAGCACAACCACGATCACGACCACCTTCATGACCATCCTTCGCAGGTCCATCGTCATGTCCAGCACAGCCCCGACGGGTGCAACCACAATGCTGGATGACTTCATGGTTCGTGCCGTGCTGGCCGGGCTGGGCGTCGCCCTAGCGGCGGGTCCGCTTGGCTGCTTCGTGGTCTGGCGGCGCATGGCGTATTTTGGCGATGCGACCGCTCATGCGGCGATCCTGGGCGTCGCCGCGTCCTTCGCCTTCGGCGTTTCGCTGTATCTGGGAACTCTGGCTGTCGCGGCGGGAATGGCCCTTCTTGTGGCGCGGCTGACGGCCCTTGGTCACGCCATGGACACGGCCCTTGGGGTGCTGGCGCATTCGGCGCTGGCGCTCGGCCTCGTCGCAGCAAGCTTCGTGCCGGATCTGCGGGTCGATCTCTCCTCGTTCCTCTTCGGCGACATCCTGGCGGTCGGCAGAACCGATCTGCTGTGGATATGGGGAGGGGCGCTGGCGATCCTGTCGTTTTTAATCTGGCGCTGGCAGTCGCTGGTCAGCACGACCGTGAACGAAGAGCTGGCGATGGCTGCGGGGATCGATCCGCGGGTCGAGCGGTTGGTCCTGTCGCTGGCACTCGCGCTGGTTGTCGCCGTCGCGATTCGGATCGTTGGGGCGCTGCTCATCTCGGCGATGCTGATCGTACCGGCAGCCGCCGCGCGCGGTTTCTCGCGCACGCCCGAGGCGATGGCCATCCTGGCAAGCGTCATCGCTGGCGTTTCGGTGATGGCCGGATTGTGGGGAAGTTTGTGGTTTGACACCCCTGCCGGGCCCTCAATCATTGCCGCCGCCGCTACGGTTTTCGCTGTTTCCACACTGCTTCGTCGGCCCTGAGGGACATTTCTGCAACATGCGGGAATTGCGTCAGATTTTGCCGGAACCGGCAACGCACGCAGGTGTTTGCGAATATGCAACAGTTGGCGCAAACCCGCCGTGGGACAGTCTCAATCCTGCTTTTCAACCGAATGGGTTTGTGCAAGTGTCGCAGCGATGCTGTCGGTAACGGCAGCTTTCAAAGAAACGGAGCATGATCATGACCAAATTCGCTACTTTCGCTGCCGCTCTCGGCCTGACCGCTACGTCGGCTCTGGCTGGCGGCTATGTCGCCCCCGTCGTTGAAGTTGAGCCGGACGTCGTTGACGAGCAGCCCGCTTCGTCGAACGCCGGCCTGATCGTCCCCGCCCTGCTGCTGCTGGGCGTGGTCGCGGCTGTCGCTTCGGACAACAACGATGACGACGACGACGACACCACCACCGACGGCGACAACTAAGTTCTGTCGGAAGAAAACTTGTCTGATCAGACAGGGGGGCTGGCCTTTGGCCGGCCCCTTTCTTTTGGGCGGATCAGATGGATACGATGTCGGAAACATCTCCGGTGCTTGATAGCAAAAGGGCCAGCCTGGCGGCTGACCCATTCCTTCACTACCGTCCAGATCGGCTAGCGGGCCAATCCTGCCTTCAGCGCCGCAATTCCTGGATCGTCATGTACCCCAGAGCGGGACCGATCCATTGGCGAGAAACGCTGATCGCACCGCCAGACGCCAGGTAGCTGTTCTGGAAGGTGACGCCACCCGCGCCCGTGCAATCCTCGACCATCACGCCGGGATTGGGGCCGGGGCCGATGTTGCAGGTCATCGGCAGGGGTCGTTCAAGCCCATCTCCGGTGATGTAGCGCATTGTCCGGTTGACCTGTCCCGACCGGCCGGCCAGCACCAGCGCCATCGACGGCCCCGCTTCGGCCACGCTAAGATCGTTGCCCAGACCCTTGGTTCCGACCAGCATGCCCCGTCGCAGGATCACAGCCTGCTCATTTTCCGTCATGAAAGTGCGCATGTCGCCGTTTTCGCCGACCATCGCCAGCGCCTGTGTGCGACCAGCGCTTTCCAGCCCGACAAGGATCAGCGGGCCCGGATTGACCCGCAACGCCGCTGCCGCGATGTCTTGATCGGACCGGGGCGAAGCAGGCGCCTCGCGGCTTGCTCGTGCGCCGGCCAGAGCTTCGCCGACAGCCAGCCGGGCAAGCCCGATGGGCGAGGTCGAATTGCCTGCGGGTTCCGAGCCGCAGGCCGCAAGCGTTCCGGCCAGTGCAAGAAACAGGGCGGTGGTTTTCAATCGGGTCACGCGGATGCTCATCGCCAGAATTTCCCCCACCCTTCATAAATCTTGCCGCTGTGGCTTTGACGGACGTTGTCGTACAAACGGCCGTCGCTGCGCAGCCGGGTGCCGCCGTCGCGAGACAGCGACCGGATGGTGCCGCCGATGCGATCCGTCGTCGGCTGGCCTGTTGCCCAGGACAGCGGGACAGAGATCGTGATCCCCTTGTCGAACGAGCCTTCGCCGAACTCTTCCGCCGACAGGTCGGTCTTGGACGCATAGGCGCCGACCTTCCAGCCGTTCGCGAATTCACGCGATACTGTCACTGTCGCGCCAACATCGCCCGCAAGGTATTTCCCGGCGTCGATCTGGCCCAGATAGCCTCCACCGAAATCGTAGTAGGCGGACACGAAGCCGGTCGTTGTTTCGTAGTCGCGGAAGCCGAACATATCCTCGAAGTCACGCTTGCGGACGCGGCTGATTTCAGCGCCGAGCGCAAGGCGCGAGTCGGCAGGCTTCCAAAGCACCTCGGCCGAGGCACCGCCGAATGCGCGCTCAAGCAACCCGGCTTCGACCCGCGTGTAGATCGCCTCGCTCGGATGCGCATACCACGCCAGGGTCAGGTCGGTGATGACCGGGCTGTCATTGCCCGAATACATCCGGCCGTCAGACCGGACGCGGGGCACGCCGAACGGTCCGATATCGGTGTCCAGAGCTAGATATTCGTCCGGCGTCAGGCCGCTCGGTCCGTCCTGCTCGATCGAACCGAAGGCACGCTGACGGATCGATCCGGACAGGACCAGGCCCGGCAGCGGCTCGTACCGCAACGAGGCGCGACCGCCGACTTCGTAGCGCAGGGGATCGTCGGGGTCGAAGAGCGAGGTGGTCAGATAGGGCCGGATCGCCCACTGGAAGCGCGGAAACAGGCCCGGCGTCCGAACCAGCCCTGCCGGGCGCGGGTCCGCATTCGTGACCGTAGCAACCTGCGCGATTTCACCGACAGGGCGGTTTTCCAGCCGTTCGATATCGGAACGGCGCAGCACCGTCGACGATACCGGTATGCCGGTTTCGACACTGGTGATGACGAAGGTCTCGACCGAGGGCGGCAGCGCCCGCGTCATCAGTCGCGCGGTCCGTCCAAGCGCCTCGGCCTGTTGCAGGTAGCGGCCGTTGCGAATGCGGACTTCGGCGCGATTGGCTGACAGAGCCATCGATTCAAGGATCTGGCCCTCTTTCGCAAGCGCGTCGCCAAGGGCCTTCTGGATGGCGGGCTGCGCGGTCGGATCGGCCGACCACGCGCCTGACCAACCTTCAGGATCGGCGGATGGGGCGGGACGCGGGCGCACCGGGGCAGGGGCGGGCTCCAACCCTGACGGGTAGGCCGGCTTGTTCGCGTTCAGCGCGATGTTGAACTGTGCACCGAAGCTGTCGCCACCGATCGTGTAGACGCCGACTTCGTAGTATTCGCCAAAGCGATAGGTCGCTGACAGGTTGAATTTGCTGCCGGGCTCTTCGGCTCCCTGGGTGACCTCAAGTCCGTAATTGTCGTTCGAATACTCCGCCGCCAGGCGAAGCTTGTCTGTTGCCTGCCACGTCACCGACGCGAATGGCTTGGCGCTGCCGGTGAACCAGTCATCGACGTTGGGCTTGCCGCCCTCGTCAGTGTAATCGGCCTGACGATATTCGCCCGCCAGTCGGCCCCAGGCGAGACCGGCCGAAACACGCAGGCGCGGGTTCAGGGTCTTGGTCGCGACGACATATTCGCCCGAATAGACCCCCGTGCCCAGAAAGTCCTGAAGTCCGATCGCAACCGCCGGACGCCAGCCAGATTCGTCCAGTGCCTGATAGCGCAGATCAAAGGACCGGTCCCAGATGTAGCCGCGACGCTGGTCAAGACCTTCGACACGCGAATAACGCAGTGCAGCCGTCACGCGGGGCATGATCTGAAAGGCGATGGTGTTGCGCCGATCATAGTCTGAAATACCCACCGTCGCGCTCAGCGTTCCGTCCTCGAACGCTTCGGCCGTCGGCATCTCGACCGCGCCGGGCAAACCGTAGCTGTTGACGCCGGTTCCGATCAGCGTTTCGGGCACCGCCGGTCCGGCCAGAAGCGCTGCGGGCAGCGCCGAGGTCAGGAACAGGCGAAGCAGTCGGGTCCGGCGGGGCATCGGCAATGTCCTCATGGGGCGTTGTGCCCGATCATAGCGAGTGGTGCGCGAACGGGACAGCCCGGCGCGTGCAAGGGGAACGCGGCTGCGCCCTCGCGGCCACAGGATTGGATCACCCTGCCGTCGCGGCGGAGGGTGCGTCCGCGGCTGCCGCAGCTTCTGGGGCGGGCATCTGACCAGCGGGTGCCGCGCAACCGGAACTCATGCGGCCGCCGATCTTCAGCTGCGCGCTCATCGGGAAGCGAGCGCCCGACATGCTGTCCACGCAATCCTGTCCGCGGATCGTCAGTGCGAAGACCTGACCGTTCAGCTCGCCGGCGTATTCGACGCCCTGCGCGAAGACCAGGCGGCGCACGGCGATGCTGCGGCCAGACTGATTTTCCGGCGTCTTGTAAACCGCCGTGCCGCCAGAGACGTCGACCAACCAGAACGGCTCGTTTCCGCGCGCCGTGAAGGCTGCCGTGTTCAGCGTTTCGGAATCGGCGTTGACCGCAGGTTTCCGCGCGCCACCGGCAACTTCGATCGCCTGATCCAGCGGCGAGACCGCGGGGGGACCGGAATATTGCGGCGTGGCTTCAACCGTCTCGGCCTCGCCCAGGCCCAGGCCGGACCGCAGGTCGGTCATAGCGGTTTCGCTGCACGCGGCCAGCATCAAAGGCATCGCCACAATCAGAAGTGGGCGGAAGATCATCGCAACATTCCCTTGCGCTTGGGTAGGATCACTGTCTGCCCAGCGTTAACAACTTCGAGCGCCGATGGGCAAGCAGGATCAGGGCAATTGGCCGCTTCGTGACCGATGGGCGCCGATCCGCGCGTGTGGGATGATCAGGGCTCAGCAATTCGGAACGTTGACGGCCAATCCGCCAAGCGAGGTTTCCTTGTACTTGTCGGCCATGTCGCGTCCGGTCTGGCGCATCGTCTCGATCGCGGAATCAAGCGGAACGAAATGGCTGCCGTCGCCTCGCAGGGCAAGGCTTGCCGCACTGACGGCCTTGATCGCACCCATCCCGTTGCGTTCGATGCAGGGGACCTGCACCAGCCCTGCGACCGGGTCGCAGGTCATGCCCAGATGATGTTCCAGCGCAATTTCGGCCGCATTCTCGACCTGCTCGGGGGTGCCGCCCATGACAGCGGCAAAGCCCGCGGCCGCCATGGCGCTAGCGCTTCCAACCTCGGCCTGGCAGCCGCATTCCGCGCCCGAGATCGAGGCGTTGGTCTTGATCAACCCGCCGATCGCCGCTGCGGTCAGCAGGAAGGTCGGCAGATCGCGCTCGGACGCGCCGGGAACGTGGTCGAGCCAGTAGCGGATCACCGCCGGGATGACCCCTGCCGCCCCATTCGTCGGCGCCGTCACAACCTGTCCACCCGCGGCGTTTTCCTCGTTCACCGCCATCGCGTAGACCGACATCCAGTCGTTGACGACATGCGGCGCGGCCTGGTTGGTCCCACGCTCTGCCAGCAGACGTTCGCGGATCGCACCGGCGCGACGTCGGATCGACAGGCCGCCTGGCAGGGTGCCGCGGCCTTCAAGCCCCCGATCCATGCAATCGCGCATGACCTGCCAGATCCGGTCGATTCCCTCGCGCAGTTCACGATCGCCCAAGCGCGTCAGTTCGTTGACCTGCTTCATCTCTGCGATTGACTTGCCCGACTGTGCAGCCATGCGCAGCATCTCGGCCGCGGACTTGAATGCATAGGGAACGGTCGCCGGATCCGCGGCGGCGATATCGGGCGCGGCCTGCATCTCAGCCTCGGTCAGCACGAAGCCACCGCCGATCGAGTAGTATGTCTCGGACAGGATGACGTCGCCCTGTGCATCGGTCGCCTGCAGGATCATGCCGTTGGCATGACCGGGCAGGGTGCGATCATAATCGAAGCGCAGATCGCAGTCAGGATCGAAGGCCAGCTCGGGTAGCCCCTCCGGTGTCAAAGTCCGGCTCTCGCGGTTCGCGGCCAGGACGCTCTCGGCCGCATCTCGGGTGATCGTCTCGGGCGTCAGCCCGGCCAAGCCGAGGATGACCGCGCGATCGGTCGCATGGCCCTTGCCGGTAAAGGCCAAACTGCCGTGCAGACTGGCGCGCAGCCCGCTGGCGCGGAACGGTTGGTCGCGCAACGCATCCAGGAATTGCGCGGCGGCCACCATCGGTCCCATCGTGTGAGACGATGACGGGCCGATGCCGATCTTGAAAAGGTCGAAGACCGAAAGAAACATTGCCAGTCGCTCCTGCTGCAGGCTTGTCATGCCATCGGGCCCCATGCCGCACTATATCCGAAGCGACCACTTGCGACACGTTTGTATGCCCGATTATAGGGCATTCTGCGTATAGAAGAGGCAGAATTGCAGGCGTGTTGATATGCTCTCGGTTGTGCCGTGATGCCTGCTTGAGCCTGCTCCGTCGCTGTTGAAAGGAAGGCACATGCGAATGCCGGAACCGATCCGACTTGCCGATGAGACGCTGTGGCCGCCGGTTTTTCTGGCGCCGATGGCGGGCATCACTGACCTGCCGTTCCGCCGCGCGGTGGCACGGCACGGTGGCGCGGGGCTGATGGTCAGCGAAATGGTCGCGTCGTCGGAAATGGTGACGCCCCGCCCCTCGACCCGCGCCGCGGTGCGGGCCAAGGCGCTGACCGAAGGCGCGGGCGCTGTCAGCGTCCAGATCGCCGGTCGCGAGGCCGATCCGATGGTCGAGACAGCGCGGATCGTCGAAGGAATGGGCGCACGGATCATCGACATCAACATGGGCTGCCCGGCCAAGAAGGTGACGGGCGGCCTGTCGGGCGCGGCGCTGATGCGCGATCTCGATCATGCGCTGCGGCTTGTCGATGCGGTGGTGGGCGCCGTCGCGGTGCCTTTGACGCTGAAGATGCGGCTTGGCTGGGACAGCGATTGCCTGAACGCGGCCGATCTGTCGCGTCGTGCGGCCGACGCCGGCGTGCAGATGTTGACGGTCCACGGCCGGACGAGGGCCCAATTCTACAAAGGCAGCGCTGATTGGGACGCGATCCGTACCGTCGCGAACCTGCCTGCGCGTCCGCCGTTGGTCGCGAACGGCGACGTGGTGGATGCGGCTTCGGCGCGCAAGGCGTTGTCCGCTTCGGGCGCCGATGCTGTGATGGTCGGGCGCGGGGCGCAAGGTGCGCCATGGCGCGTGGCGCAGATCGCGCATGAGGTTTTTGCGGCGCCTGCGCCGACCCTGCCAACTGGCGCTGCCCTCGCCGACGCGGTCGCCACGCATTACGAGGATATCCTGTCGCTCTACGGGGCAGAGCTTGGCCTGCGCGTCGCGCGCAAGCATCTGGGCTGGTACGCCGATGCAAATGGTGCGCCGATGCGGGCCGACATGCTGCGCGCCGATACGCCCGCCGAAACGATGCGCCTGATTGCCATGGCTTTTGCCGATGCATCGGGCACGCCTATAGATACAGCCGAGGCCGCATGACCTGCGCGCCGCCGCCTGATTTCGTCAAAGCCGCACCCGGCCCGGGATGGGAAGCGCTGCCGCTGCCCTCTTTGATCCTCGACGGGCGGGGACGCATCGCGGCGCTGAACGAAGCGGCAGAGGTGTGGCTGAACCTGTCGCGGCGATCCGCGCTTGGTCGGACGCTCGAAGGCGAGGATCTGAGCGGTCGCCTGCAAGTGACGCCGCCTCTGGCTCCGCTGCTGCATCGCGTAGTCGAAGGAGACGAGGCGCTGTACCAGCCGCATGTATGTTTCGAGATCGGCGACCGCGCGGGCGGTCATCAGGACCGGATGGCCACGGTCCATGCCGGGCCTTTCCCGGGTGCCGGCGGCGGGGTCATGCTCACGATGGTCGCAAGTCCCGATGCTGGCCAGCGCCCGGTGAAGACGGCGGCCCGCAGTGCGATCGGCATGGCCGAGATGCTGGCGCATGAGATCAAGAACCCTTTGGCCGGAATCCGCGGCGCCGCACAGCTGATGGCGATGAACGCGTCCAAGGAAGACCGCGAGATGGCCGACATGATCGTGGCCGAGTCCAAGCGCATCGTGGCGCTTCTGGAGCAGGTGGAACGGTTCGGCGACACCTCGGCCCCCAATCTTGCGCCGACGAACGTCCACGACGTTCTGGAGCAGGTTCGCCAGTCGGCGCTGGCGGGGGTGGCGCGGGGGCTCAGCGTGCAGACCGATTACGACCCGTCGCTGCCCCCGGCGCTGGCCGATGCGGACAAGCTCATCCAGGTCTGCCTGAACCTCGTCAAGAACGCCGCCGAGGCGCTGACTTCGCCTGCGGCTGCGGGGCGCGGCGGCACGATCCGTCTGCGCAGTTTCTATGACCACGGCGCGCGCGCGCCCATCGACGATGCCGGCCATCCCGGCCGTCCACTGCCCCTGCAGATCGAGATCGAGGATGACGGTCCCGGCCTGCCGCATGCCATCGCGGATCAGGTCTTCGAACCCTTCGTTTCGGGGCGCGAGAACGGCACCGGGCTGGGGCTGGCGCTGGTTTCCAAGATCATCACCGACCACGGCGCCGGGCTGCGCGTCGAATCGCGGCCCGGACGAACGGTCTTCCGGCTGTCGCTGCCCAAGGCCTAAGGAGAAGTTTCATGGACGGAACCGTTCTGATCGCGGATGACGACCGCACCATCCGCACCGTGCTGACGCAGGCACTGACCCGGGCCGGCTGTCGCGTCCACGCCACCGGCTCGCTTGCGCAGCTGTCCCGCTGGGTGGACGAGGGGCGTGGCGACCTGGTCATCACCGACGTAATGATGCCCGACGGCAACGGGATCGACCGGATCCCCGCGATCCGCTCGGCCCGGCCAGAACTGCCGGTCATCGTGATCTCGGCCCAGAACACGATCATCACCGCGATCAGGGCGAACGAGGCGGATGCCTTCGACTATCTGCCCAAGCCCTTCGATCTGCCCGACCTGATGAGCAAGGCCGGTCAGGCGCTGGCCCGACGGCCGCGCAAGGCAACCGACAGCAGCCAGCAGACAGGCGACACGGTGATGCCTGCCGCCGATCCCGCGATGCCGCTGATCGGTCACGCGGCCTCGATGCAGGCCTTGTTCCGCATGGTCGCGCGGGTGTTGAACGCCGATCTTCCGGTGATGATCGCGGGCGAAGCGGGGGTGGGGAAATCGACCATCGCGCGATCGTTCCACGATCTGTCGGACCGAAAGGACAATGGCTTCGCGGTCCTGACTTCGGCCGATGCAGATGAAGAGGCAATCAGCCGCGCTGGCGCCAAGGCTGCCGGCGGCACGCTGGTGATCGAAAATCCGTCCGGCTTCGATGCCGCCGCGCAGGCGCGTCTGATCGGCATGGTCGAGGCCTGGGAAAGCGGCCGCGACCGGCTGCGAGCCCCGCGCATCGTGTCGACCATGGGGCCGGACCCGCAGGCCGATGTCTCGGCCGGGCGCATCCGCTCGGATCTTTACTATCGGCTTGCCGGCGTCTCGATCACGGTGCCGCCGCTGCGCGCGAGGGTCGATGATATCGTGCCGCTGGCACGTCATCTGCTGGCGCGCGCAGCGAGCCAGGGGCTGCCCGACCGGATGCTGTCAGACAAGGCGGCCTCGGTGATCCGCGCGCATCCTTTCCCGGGCAACGTCCGCGAACTGGAAAACCTGATGCGCCGGCTTGCGCTGACCTCGGCCGAGGAGTCGATCAGCGAGGCTGAGGTGGCGGATGTCTTATCCCAAGGCAGCGCCTCGGCGATCCCTGTCACCGTCGCGTCCGTCAGCACACGCGAGCCCTCTCCAAGGGGCGAGCCGCAACCGTCGATGCCTTCGCTGCAACCCCTGCCGCCCGCCGGCGCGAAACTGTCGGATTCCGTCGAAGCGCATTTGCAGCGCTATTTCGACCTGCATGGCGACCGGCTGCCGCCGCCCGGCCTGTACGACCGCATCTTGCGCGAGATCGAGAAGCCCTTGCTGCAGGTCGCGCTGGACGCGACGGGCGGAAACCAGCTGCGTTGCGCCGATCTGCTGGGGATCAATCGCAATACGCTGCGCAAGAAATTGACCGACCTGAATATCGAGGTGACAAGGCGTCGCAAACTGATGTAAAATCGCCACAGATTGCAGCGTCGAAGTCACGCCGCTGCAACAACGAACGCCGCGGAGACGGCGGGTGGCGAGGCGATGACGGGCAGTTTGGCGGACCACACTTTCGACAGGCTGGCGCGGCTGCGTCGGCGACGTCAATTGCAGGGCGGTGCGGTCATCGGCGTCGTGGCGGCCGGCGCAGCACTGGCGATCGCGACGCTGATGGTGTTGGGACCATTCAGTGGCGAGGCGGCGAGCCGGTCGCTGCGCATGGTCCTGCTTCTGGATCTCGCCTACCTCATCCTGCTACTTGGGGTCGTGCTGGCGCGTCTGGCGCGCTTGGTCGCGGCACGTCGCGCATCCGCCGCAGGATCGCGTCTGCACATGCGGCTTGTCGGCATCTTCGCGTTGGTCGCCCTGGTCCCGACGGTGCTTGTCGCGCTGTTCGCGGGACTTCTGGTCAATATCGGGCTTGAAGGCTGGTTTTCTGACCGGGTGCGGCAGGTCGTCACGACATCGCAGGCCGCAGCCGAGGCCTATCACGAAGAACATCGGAGCGACCTGACCGAGGATGCGCGTCTGCTTGCAGGCGTGCTGACGCAGGCGGGACGCGAAAACCCGCTGATCGAGGACGGTGAGCTTCGCGTCTTGCTGTCGCAGGGGCAGGGGCTGATCCAGCGAGGGCTGCGCGAAGCCTATGTCATCGATGGTTCGGGAGAGATCCGCGCGCGCGGTGAGCGCAGCTATCTGTTCTGGTTCGAGCAGCCCAGCTCGGCCGAACTTGACCGGGCCCAGGCCGATGGTCTGACCTTGATCGAGGATTGGCAGAACAACGAATTCCGAGCGCTGGTCGCACTGCCGCCCCTGGCTGACCGCTACCTTTACGTCACGCGCGACGTGGACGGAAAGCTGCTGAGCCTGCTCGATGACACCCGCGCCACGGTGGGTGATTATCGCGAACTGGAGCAGACACGGGGTCAGGTTCTTTTCGAATTCTCTCTGGTCTATCTGGGCTTCGCGCTGTTCCTCGTCGCCGCTGCGATCTGGCTGGGCTTCTGGTTCGCGTCACGCCTGTCGCGGCCGATCGGGCAGCTGGCAATCGCGAGCGAGCAGGTTGGGCGCGGAGACCTGGACCTCCAGATCCCCTCGGCCGAGACCGGCGACGAAATCCAGACCCTAGGTGAATCCTTTAACCGCATGACGCGCCAGCTGAAGGCGCAGCGCGAGCAGCTAGTCGACAGCTACCGGGCGGCGGACGAACAACGTCGGCTTTTCGACAACGTCCTGTCATCGGTCACCTCGGGGGTGATCGGTCTGGACGCAGCGGGCGAGATCGATTTTCTGAACAAATCGGCGATGCGCATCCTCGACCTCGATGCGGCGCGCGACATCGACTCGCTTTTGTCCGAGGCCGTACCGGAATTCGCACCGCTTTTCGAAAGGCTGTCGGCTTCGGTCGCCGAGGCGGTGCAGGATGAGGTGCGTCTGAATCGCGAGGGAAGGGTGGAAAGCCTGCTCGTGCGGATGGCCGTCCGGCGCGGGGCCGAGGGCGCGCTGGAAGGTTACGTGGTCGCGTTCGACGATGTGACGGAACTCGTGTCCGCGCAGCGGATGGCCGCGTGGGGCGACGTTGCCCGCCGCGTTGCGCATGAAATCAAGAACCCGCTGACCCCGATCCAGCTGTCGGCAGAGCGACTGCGCCGCAAGTTCACCCCACTTGCGAACGATGAGGATCGCGCAAGCCTGGACCAGTATGTCGATGTCATCACGCGCCAGACGGCCGATCTGCGCCGGATCGTGGACGAGTTCAGCCGCTTCGCACGGATGCCCGAGCCCGACCGCGCCGAGACCGATCTTGCGCGCCTGCTGCGCGACGCGGTGCTGATCCAGCAAGATGCCCTCAAGGGTGCAATCGTGGCAAAGATCCCTGATCAGCCGGTGATCGTCGACTGCGATGCAGGCATGCTGGGTCAGGCCTTCACCAATCTTCTGAAGAATGCGGGCGAGGCGATCGACGAGCGGGCGGACGCAAGTCCAGGGGATGACTGGACGCCGCAGGTCCGGGTCACGATGGAGGCGTCGTCCGACATGGTGTCGATCACCGTGACCGACAACGGGATCGGGCTACCCTCGGACCGTTCGCGGCTGTTCGAACCCTATATCACGATGAAATCGCAGGGCACCGGGCTGGGCCTGCCCATCGTCAAGAAGATCATTGAGGAACATGGCGGCAGCCTGACGCTGACCGATGCCGAGGGGCACCAGGGCGCGACCGCGATCATTCGCCTGCCGCGCGAGCGCAATCCTGTCAGGTTGAGCGCGCGCAGCAGGGCAAAAGCCGGTCGCGAAGGCGGCCATAACGGAAAAACCGGCAGGGAACAGGCAGGGACGACATGAGCGATATTCTGATCGTCGACGACGAACGCGACATTCGCGAACTGATCGCGGACATTCTGAAGGACGAAGGTTTCACGACCCGCGTCGCGGGCACGTCGGATGACGCGCTGAACGAATTGAACGCAGCGGAGCCTTCGCTTCTGGTGCTGGACATCTGGCTCAAGGACAGCCGGATGGACGGGATCGATATCCTCAAGCACGTGAAGCGTAACAATCCCGACGTTCCGGTGATCATCATCTCGGGGCACGGCAACATCGAGATCGCGGTCGCCGCGATCAAGCAAGGCGCCTACGATTTCATCGAAAAGCCGTTCAATATCGACCAGTTGATGGTGGTGGTGAACCGGGCGATGGAAACCAGCCGTCTGCGCCGCGAGAATTCCAGCCTGCGGCGCGGCAATGGTGGTTCCGCCGAGATGCTGGGCCAGTCGCCGGCCTTCAAGCGCTTGCGCGACAATCTCGACAAGGTGGCGAAATCGAACGGGCGGGTGATGCTGACCGGTGAGCCTGGCGCGGGCAAGGAAATGGCCGCGCGCTACATCCATACGCATAGCCCGCGGAGCGGCGCACCGTTCATCACCGTTTCCTGCGCAACGATCGAGCCGGAGCGCATGGAAGAGGTGCTGTTCGGACGCGAGACCCCCGAACGTGGGGTCGAGCCGGGACTGCTTGAGCAAGCCCACGGCGGGGTGATCTACTTCGATGAGGTCGCCGACATGCCCGTGGGCACCCAGCCCAAGATCCTGCGTGTGCTGACCGAACAACAATTCAGCCGCGCGGGAGGGACAGACAAGGTGCGGGTGGATCTGCGCGTCATCTCGTCCACCAATCGCGACCTGGCGATGGAAATCGCGGCGGGTCGTTTCCGGCAGGAATTGTATGATCGGCTGAACGTGGTTCCCGTGCCTGTCCCGGCCTTGGCCGAGCGGCGCGACGACATTCCGCTGCTGGCGCAGCATTTCATCGAACGCTGCCATGCCGATCAGGGGCTGTTCCAGCGCGAGCTGCCCGACGAGACGATCGCTGCCCTGCAGGCGATGCGCTGGCCGGGCAACATCCGCCAACTCCGCAACATGATCGAGCGGGTGCTGATCCTCGCTGAAGGAACCGGGCCGATCATGCCCACCGAGCTTGAGCCGCAGGGCCGGTCGAACGCCGACGGCGAGCCGCTGAGCCTTGGTCCGCAGGTGACGGCGATGGCGCTGCGCGAGGCGCGCGAGATGTTCGAGCGCGAATATCTGCTGGCCCAGATCGGGCGCTTCGACGGCAACATCAGCCGCACCGCGCAGTTCGTGGGGATGGAGCGCAGTGCCTTGCACCGCAAGCTGAAATCGCTGGGCGTCGTCGGTGGCGTCCGGATCGAGGAAGAGATGATGGGCAAGTGACACCGCGGGTGCCAGCGTTGCCCTTGGGCCGCCGCTCGCCTAATCCTCGTGCAGACGGTCGCGATCGGGGATTCGCATGAAGATCATCATCTGCGGCGCGGGTCAGGTCGGCTGGCAGATCGCGCGGCACCTGTCAGGCGAACAGAACGACGTCACCGTGATCGATACCAGCGGCGAACTAGTCCGCCGTGCGACCGAGGCGCTGGACGTCCAAGGCATCACCGGTTTCGCGAGCCATCCCGACGTGCTGGACCGGGCGGGTGCGCGCGACGCCGACCTGATCATCGCCGCGACCCATTCGGACGAGGTGAACATGGTCACCTGCCAGGTCGCGCATTCGGTGTTCCAGATCCCGCGCAAGATCGCGCGGCTGCGATCTTCGGCCTATCTCGACGCGATCTATTCGGACCTCTACCGCACCGATCACCTGCCGATCGACGTTGTCATCAGCCCCGAGCGCGAGGTCGCAAAGGCTGCGCTGCAGCGTCTGGCAGCGCCCTCGACCTTCGATGCCGAGACATTCCTGAACGGCGAGATCCATCTGCTGGGCATCCTGCTGGAAGACGATTGTCCGGCGCTGAACACCCCCTTGCGCCAGCTGAACGAAATCTTTTCCAGCCTCAGCGCCATCGTCGCGGGCGTGCGCCGCGAGGGGCGCCTGTTCGCGCCCGAGGCCGGTGACCAGCTTTTCGCGGGCGACCAGATCTATGTCTTCACCCGTGCCAGCGATGCAGGGCGCACGCTGGAGGTGTTCGGCAAGCCAGCCGAAAAGCAGGAACGGGTGGTCATCATCGGGGCAGGCAATGTGGGCCTTGCCGTGGCCCGAGAGCTTGAGGCGAGGCCCGACCGCATCCGCGCCAAGATCATCGAGCGTGACCGCGGACGGGCAGAACAGGCCGCCGACTCGCTGGAACGGACCATTGTCCTGAACGGCGACGGATTGTCCGCCGAATTGCTGGAAGAGGCCGCGGTGCCGCGTGCCGATGCCGTGCTGGCGATCACCGACGACGACAAGACCAACATCCTCGCCTCGGTCCGTGCCAAACAGGCGGGCGCGGGGATGGTCATCACGCTGATCAACGACCCGACGCTGGTCCCGCTGATGGGGGCGCTGGACATCGACGCCTACATCAACCCGCGCGCCACGACCGTGTCGACCATCCTGCGCCACATCCGCCACGGCAGGGTGCGCGACATCTATTCCATCGGCGACGCCGAGGCAGAGGTGATCGAGGCACAGGTTCTGTCCACCTCGCCGATCTCGGGCCGTGCTGTGCGCGACATCGATTTCCCGGAAGGCGTGCTGATCGGCGCGGTCAAGAAGGGCCAGGATGTGCTGAAGCCGCAGCCGCAGATGCGTATCGACGAGGGCGACATCGTGCTGATATTCGCCCTCGCCAAGGACGTGCCCGAAGTCGAGAGGCTGCTGCAGGTCTCGATCGACTTCTTCTGAGGCGACCATGACCAGGATTCTCATCCGTCTGCCGCTGTTCGTGATCCTGATCGGGGTCGGCGCCTTGGCAATGATGCTGCCTGCCGCCTACGCCTCGGCCATCGACGAGGAAGAGATCGCGCGCAATTTCTTCTATTCCGGCACGCTGTTCCTGATCCTCAACGCAATGATTGCGCTGGCAAGCGCTTCCCGTCCCACCGAGTCGCAAGCGCGTTCGCTGCTGCTGACGCTGGTGGGCGCGATGGCTTTGCTGCCGGTCATGCTGGCGGTGCCATTCGCCGAAAGCCTTCCCGATACCGGCCTGTTCAACGCCTGGTGGGAAATGGTGTCGTCGATCACCACGACAGGGGCGTCGCTTTACGCGCCCGACCTGATCCCCGCACCGCTGCATCTGTGGCGCGCCACCGTGGGATGGATGGGTGGATTGTTCATCCTAGTGGCCGCCATCTCGATCATGGCGCCGCTGCGCGTGGGCGGGTTCGAGATCCTGACGTCGCCCTACGGCCGGAACGAGCGGTTCGAGCGGCTGCCCGAAACCGCGGACCCGTATGTCACCCCGAACCACATGTCGCATCCGCAGTTTCACACGGAACTGGCCGATCCGGTCAATCGCGTCATCCGAGCGTTTCAAGCGGTCACCCCGATCTATGTCGGGCTGACGGTGGCCCTGTGGGTGGTGTTGCTGCTGCTGGGTGACAGCTCGCTTCTGGCGCTGTGTCGGGCGATGGGCACACTGGCCACCTCGGGGATCTCGCCCGTGTCGGTGTCCGGCGAAAGCTCTGGCGTCTTGGGTGAGATGGCGGTGTTTCTGTTTCTGGTGCCAGCCCTGTCCCGCAGGTTCTGGCCGGGCGGTGGCGAGCTGCGGGCGACGGAACGCATGCGTGACGATCCCGAACTGCGGCTGGCGGCGGCGGTGGTCGGACTGGTGGCGCTGGTGCTCTTCGCGCGGCACTTCATCAGCTACATCGAGGTGACGCGGCAGGCCCGCGAAGGCATCCTCGCGGAGCTGGCCCGAGCAGCGGGGGCGGCTTGGGGCGGGCTTTTCAACGGACTCAGCTATTTGACAACCACCGGCTGGAACAGCGTCGAATGGCAGGGCGCGCGCAACTGGTCCGGTCTGACTGCGCCGGGCCTGATCCTTGCAGGCCTTGCCATCTTCGGCGGCGGCGTAGCGACGACTGCGGGCGGGGTGAAGCTGCTCAGGGTCTATGCCTTGGCGCGGAACGGTGAACGCGAGCTGGAGCGGATCATCCATCCTCGATCCATCGCGGGCGGTGGGCGTATGGCGCGGCGCATCCGGCGTGAGGGCGCCTATCTGGCCTTCATCTTCTTCATGCTGTTCGCGATGTCGATCGCGGCGGTGATCGCGCTGGTCTCGATCCAGCGGATCGAGATCGAGACGGCGACGATCCTGTCCATCGCCGCGCTGACCAATACCGGACCGCTGGCGGGGACCATTCCCCTGACACCCTCGTTCGAGGGTACGGCCGGGATCGCTTCTGCCCCGTGGGAGGGCTGGTCGGGCCTGTCCACCTTCACCAAGTCGATCCTGGCGGGTGCGATGGTGGTGGGGCGGCTGGAAACGCTGGCGATCCTTGCGCTGTTCACGCCGGAATTCTGGCGACGCTGAGCACAAAAGAGAACGGGCACCCGCCAGGGTGCCCGCGTCAGTTCATCGAAGTTGCAGGCCGCTCAGGCTTTCTTGGCCTTCCGGCGGGCAATCCCACCCAGCCCTGCAAGGCCGCCGGCGAGCAGCAGAACGCTGGCCGGAACCGGAACGGCCGACGGCGTCGCCGACAGCAGGTCCTGGCCTTTCGGCGTGCTGGTCGACTTGAAGAAGGTCAGGTCGTAGCTGCCGGTCTGCTTGCCGGTCAGACCCGACAGGTAGCTCTTGGCTTGGTTCATGACGGCGGAACTTGCCGTGGCGCTGAAAAAGCCCTTGGACAGGTCGAAGCCGTTCTTGCTGGTATCCTCGGTCACGATTTCCCACAGCGCCAGCTGGAAGCCGGCGGCTTGAACGGCGGTCGAGACCGACGCGTAAGCGGTGTTGTAGAGTTTCTGGACCGCCTCGGTCGCCTTGGTCGAGAACCAGCTCGTCTGGGTCGTGTCATATTTTCCCGGCGGGGTGCCGAGGGTATTGTAGACATCGATGCAGAAGGTTTCGAACTTGGTGCCAGAGACCTTGTCCTTCAGCATGAACAGGCCGGCGAGCACGTTCGTCGAAGAGCCGCCTTTCGTGATCTTCACGCCATCCTGGTAAAGGTTCTTCGAACCCCAGACCGTGCTGCCCTGGTTGACCAGATCGATCGTCGCGGCCTGTGCCGCACCCAGCGAACCCGCCACCGCCATCACCGCGCCGACGAGCGCGAACTTGATATTCATTCCCATTTCACAAACTTTCCGACACAGAACTGGTTCAAAGAACTGGTTACACCACACGCAGATTTGGCGGCCGATAAACGCAAGAGCCGTCAATAGCGCATTCAATACAAGTTTATGTCTGCGGAACTACCTGTTCTTTCGGTCAGGTCGCGCGCGATCCAAACCCCGAGTCGCATTCCGGTCACAGGTCGGCGGGGCGCTTGCATGGACGTTTGCCGTGACCTAAATATTCAATCATACAGGCCTGATAACAACACGGGAACGACAATGGCTGGTGACAAGCAGAACCTTCAGGACGCCTTTCTCAATCACGTCCGCAAGGCCAAGGTACCGGTCACGATCTTCCTGATCAACGGCGTCAAGCTGCAGGGCGTCATCACGTGGTTCGACAACTTCTGCGTCTTGCTGCGCCGTGACGGACAATCTCAGTTGGTCTACAAGCACGCGATCTCGACCATCATGCCGGGCCAGCCGATCAATCTGTACGAAGGCGAGGACTGATTGGCCGAACCCACCTCGACCGAGGCAAGGCCGACCCGCGCCCATGTGATCCATCCTGACATCGGCGGCGCGCGCGGCCAGCGACGCGAGCCCGATCTGGCTTTGGCCGAAGCGGTGGCGTTGGCTCATGCCCTGCCGGGGCTGGAGATCACCGGCGCCGAGGTCGTCAAGCTGCGCGCGCCGCATCCGGGCAAGCTGTTCGGCAAGGGCAAGCTGGCCGAGATCGGCGTGCGACTGGCCGAGGAAGAGGTCGATCTGGTGCTGATCGACGGGCCGGTCAGTCCCGTTCAGCAGCGCAACCTTGAAAAGGAATGGTCGGTCAAGCTTCTGGATCGGACCGGATTGATCCTTGAAATCTTTGCCGATCGCGCCCGCACGCGTGAAGGCGTGCTGCAGGTGGAACTGGCTGCGCTGGCTTATCAGCGCACGCGGTTGGTTCGCGCGTGGACGCACCTTGAGCGGCAGCGCGGCGGCCTGGGCTTCGTCGGTGGACCGGGTGAGACGCAGATCGAAGCGGACCGGCGCGCGATTGACGAGCAGATGACGCGGTTGCGCCGGCAGCTCGAGAAGGTCGTGCGCACCCGTGGGCTGCACCGGGCCGCGCGGGCCAAGGTGCCCTATCCGATCGTCGCGCTGGTGGGCTATACGAACGCCGGAAAATCGACGCTGTTCAACCGGCTGACCGGCGCCGAGGTCGAGGCCAAGGACATGCTGTTTGCGACGCTCGATCCGACGATGCGGGCTATCCGCCTGCCCGGAGCGGGACGGAAGGATCAGGGACGGCAGATCATCCTGTCCGACACCGTGGGCTTCATCAGCGACCTGCCGACCGAATTGGTCGCGGCCTTTCGAGCCACGCTGGAAGAGGTTCTGGAGGCCGACCTGATCTTGCACGTGCGCGACATCAGCCATCCCGAGACCGAGGAGCAGGCGGAGGATGTCGCTGAAATCCTTGAAGGATTGGGCGTGGCCGAGGATACGCCGACGATCGAGGTCTGGAACAAGATCGACGCCTTGTCGCCCGAGGCTCATGATGCGCTGATCCGCGCGGATGCCCGCCACGAGGATGTCGAGGCGGTCAGCGCGCTGACCGGCGAGGGGGTTGAGACGCTGATCGCGTCGGTCGATGCGCGGCTGGCCGAGATCCTGGACGAACCGCGACGCGATGACGTGGTGGACCTGCCATTTTCGGATGGAAGGAGACGCGCATGGCTGCATCAGGCGGGCGTCGTGCGCCGGGAAGAACCGCGCGAGAACGGGCAGCGTCTGCATCTGCGCTGGACCGACCGGCAGAAGGCGGCCTTCGAGGCGCTCTGACTTTCTGAACAAAGGGTTAATTTCGCGTTGCGATCTGGTGGATCGCACCGTTCGCCTGCGTTGCGCAACGGCGTCGCGGAACGATGCGTCTTCGGCCAGCATTTGCTGGGTTTCGAGAGTCACAAGGCGTACACCGCGCGTACACAGGCTGTACACAACCTGTACACAGGCTGCGAACGTGCGGTTCAGGAAGCGTTAAGCGTTCCCGGCTGCGCCGGGATGCCTCCGGCGGGGATATTTTCCTGACGGATGAGGGATTTAGGCGCAGGTCAGGGTGTTGCGCGCTGATGTCAGCCCAGTTCGTGCGCCCAGGGTGGGTTCGCGCCGTGGCGCGAGACGGTGATCGCTGCGGCGCGCGCGCCGAGCGTCAGCGCGTCACGAAGCTGGCCGGGCGTGATGCCGGCGAGGCCAGCTTTCGACAGCACCTTCTGCTCGTTCAGGCTGGCGAGGACCCCCGCGTTGAACGTGTCGCCCGCGCCGATCGTGTCTGCGACCTCGACCCGGATGGCGGGAGCGCTGACCGTCTCGCCCGACCACAGCGCGCGTGCGCCGGATGCACCGCCGGTCTGCAGCACGATCGTCGGTCCCAGATCGAGGACGCGACGGGCCGCGTCCTCTGGCTTGTCGTCGGGATAGAGCCATTCCAGATCATCGCCGGACAGTTTCACGATGTCGGCCATCGGGATCAGCCGGTTCAGGCGGGCGCGGTAGGCATCCGCATCCTGGATGAAAAAGGGGCGGATGTTGGGGTCCAGCATCACCGGCAGGCGATCGTGTTCGCGCGCGATAAGCGCTTCAACCGCCGCGCCGCAGGGATCGGGAACAAGACTTATGCCGCCCGCGAACAACGCCGATACGCTGTCGGGCAGCGGTGGAACGTCTTCGAGCGCCAGCATCCGGCCGGCAGAGCCTTCGTCGTAAAAGCTGTAGCGTGCCTCGCCCCCGGTCAGGGTGACGAAGGCCAGCGTGGTCAGCCGGTCGGTGCGCGGGCAAAGGCCGGTTTCGACCCCCGCTTCGGCCAGCGGGCGCAGCAGCTGCTCGCCGAAAAGATCGCGGCTGATCGGCCAGAAATATCCGGTCGTCTGACCGAGCCGCCCGAGTGCGACGGTGGTGTTATAGACCGCGCCACCCGACAGCGGCCGGAAATGACCCGACCCATCCGGCACCATGTCGATCAGCGATTCGCCCGTGCACAGGATCATGTGACGCCCCCCATTTGCGGCGGGATGTTAGCGGGTGACAGAGGGGAGGGGTAGGGGGTCGGCGACCGTCCGCGTCGCTGCGGCCCGAAGCGTCAGATCCGGCCAGAGCCTTCCCCTTCGGACGCGCGGGCGCGGCGACGCCAGAACAGGCGGACGGCCAGGACCAGCCCCAGGCAGGCACCGACCAACCACCCGGCGAGGGTCACGAACCCGATGAACAGCATTTCGCCGCCCCGCGCCTGACCCGCCGCCTGCGTGATCAGCAGACAGGCGATCCCAAACGCGACCGCCCCGACTATGGCAGCACCGGCGACGACGACCAGCGCCATCTTGGCCATGAGCACGATCAGGGCTGACCATGTCCGGATTCGGGGAGGGCGCTGGTCCATCTGATCCATGCGGCGCTAATATCCCTGGATGACGTAGCCGCCACCCGGCGCGCGCTGGATCGCGTCCAGCCCGCCACCTGCGTCAAGCCGCAGATAACCCGTTTCGTTCGCCAGCCAGACTGCCGCGGTCGCCAGCAGGATCGCCAGCAGCACCGCCAGGGCGATCTTCCAGACCGAATAAGGACGCTCGCCCTGCACGCGGCCGGACTGGCCGTTGACGATGAAGCGATAGCTTTGGCCGTTGTACTTGTAGGCCGCCGACCAGATCGGCAGCAGGATATGCTTGAAGGTTTCGGCATCGTGTCGGGTGTCGATGCTGGCGATGCGCTGTTCGTCGCCGCCGATCGCGCGGCGGACATCGACGGCGATCACGCCCGCCATTTCCTGCCGGGCGATGGAATGGCCGTCGGCCAGCGGGATCGTGTAGCCCTCGGCCAGGAAGCCCGCGAGATAGTCGGGGCGGTAGGGAACGAGGTGCGACAGGTCCCACGGCGTCAGCCCGTCGGTGAAGCGACGCGGCAAGGACGACGAGGCCAGAACGAGCACATCGTTGAAGTCACGCGCCACCTGACCCGAGGCAGGGCGCCACCGGAGGCGACGGACCTGCTGGGCCACGCGCTGGCTGCGGCCATTGATCGTCTGGGTGGTGTAGACGGTCTGATAATAGGCGTCGCCGCGCTGGCCCGAATAAGCAGAACGGGTGGAGGCATCGAAGGTCCAGAAGGGCGAATAGACCCCTGCCATGCGACGGCCCCTGCGGGCATAGGCGGTCAGGCCCGAAGGCGCGAACCACAGACTGCCCAGCCACTCGTCAAGCGCGGCCTTTGCCTCGGTCTCGGTCAGGACGAAGGGAAGCAGACCCTGCGGCTTGATCCGGCGCGTCTCGCCCGTGTCGGTGACGACAGGCGTGGCGCAGAACGGGCAGGTGGTGGCGTGCCGGGTCTGGTCGACCTCGATCCGCGCGCCGCAATTGGGGCAGGCGAGTTCGCGGCTGGTCTGGGCGAGGTCGCTGCCCGCGTCGAGGCGCAGCCCTTTCTCCAGCGGAATTTCGTCAAGCGAAGGCGCCTTGTGGCTGGCGTCCCATTGCAGCGCGCGACCGGTCGAGGGATCGCGCAGGATCAGCGCCTCTGCCTCCGTCCCTCCGGTCGGCTGGCGTGCGGGGGCGCGGGACGGCCCGTCGCCGATGCGCTGTTCATGACCGCAATAGTCGCAGACCAAGGTGGTCTGGCCGGGCTGGAAGCGCAGCGAGGCGCCGCAATTCTCGCACGGGTACCGGTATTCAGAGCGCGGCGTCGGCATCGCCGCGGCTTAGTCGCTTTTCGGTCTGGCGGGGACCGGGGGCGGCAACATGGTGAAGAGTTGGGCGAGTTCGGGCACGTCGTCAGCCGATTGCCAGCCGTCCTGACCCGGCGTCCAGACCAGCGTGTCGCGGGTGAACTTGCCCTCGGATGCAAGCCGGCCCAGATGGCCGCGTCCATAGGGGCCTTCGGGGCTGCCGCCATTGGCGATGTGCCAGACGGTTTCGACCGCCCGACCGGGCAGGGGTGGGGGCAGGGCGTTCGATGGGGCGGGTTGGGGCGCAGCCCCCCATGGCCCAGCGACCTGCGCGGGGCGGGCGTTCATGCCCATCGCGGCACCCATCGCCGCGCCGAAGCCCGCGCCCGCGCCGCCGTCGTTCTGGGCGGCGTTCAACATCGCTTCGGCTTGCGCATACTGGCCGAAGCGGTTCAGGTCGCCGACGATGCCCATGCTGGTGCGCTTGTCCAGCATAGCCTCGACCGCGTCGGGCAGGCTGATGTTCTCGATGTAGAATTCCGGGATGGTCAGGCCGTAGGCGGCGATCGTGGGGGCGATGGCCTTGGCGACCATCTGGCCCAGCTGTTCGGTGTTGGCCGCCATGTCGAGGACCCGGATGCCGCTGCCCGCGATCATGCGCGAAAATTCCTGCACGATCACGTTGCGCAGCTGGAAGCTGATCTCGTCACGGGTGAAGTCGCCATCGGTGCCGACAATTTCCGCCATGAAGCGGGCGGGGTCGGTCACGCGCATCGAATAGGTGCCGAAGGCGCGGATCCGGACTGGGCCGAATTCGGGGTCGCGCGCGATGATCGGGTTCTTCGTGCCCCATTTCAAATCGTTGAAGCGGGTGGTCGAGACGAAATAGATTTCCGACTTGAACGGAGAGCGGAAGCCGTGGTCCCAGTGCTGGAGCCGCGTCAGGATCGGCAGGTTGTTGGTTTCGAGCAGATAGAGGCCGGGGCCGAAGACGTCGGCCAACTGGCCTTCATGGATGAAGACCGCGGCCTGACCCTCGCGCACGGTCAGCTTGGCGCCGTACTTGATCGCGTTTCCGCGCGTCTCATAGCGCCAGACCATCGTGTCGCGGTCGTCGGCCGTCCATTCGATGACGTCGATGAATTCGCCAGAGAGGAAGTCGAGAATGGCCATGTCGTCCTCCGGTTGATGTCGTCAGTTGGCCGCCGGGACCAGTTCGGCCGCGATCTGGCGGACGATGGGGGCCGCCTCGGCCTCGGCCATGCCGGGACGCAGGCGCGGATCGTAGAGCATCTGCAAAAGCAGTTCGTCGTGGCGCGTCAGCAGCGCGAATTCCTCATCATCGTTGAAGATCGAGGGGCGGGATTCGTAGCTGTCATTGGCGAGACCCATGCCCTGGGCCAGCTCCTCTTGGATGCACGAGGCGCGCAGGCGGGGTGGAAGTTCGTCCCGGATCAGGGCGACGGCATTGGAATAGACAGCATCGCCACCGCGCGAATAGGCGAAGACGGTGCAGTAATTGCCGGGCGCGAGGCCCTGCAGGCGGGTGATGTCGCCGGGGGGAATGCCGGGCAAAAGCTCGGCCAGGCGCGGGCCGATGGTGCGGCGCTCATCCTCGGTCAGGATCAGGACCAGGAAATTTCCGCCGCTGGCGGTCAGGCCCACCGGGTGCCCACTGGCCGATTGCAGCCGCGCGGCATAGTCAGCCAGCGCGGCGCGGTCGCGGGCGCGAGTGGCCGTCCCGGATGCCTCGCCGAACACCGGCTGGATGCGAACGGGGGCCGACCAGCGGCGAAGGGGCGCGGGGCCGCCGGTCCCGTCGCTGCCATATTCGTCGCGAAGGGCCACGGCGAGAAAATCTCGCGCGAGGCTGTCAGCAGTGAAGGGCACGTCGTCCGGGGCGATTTCGGTCCGCAGCTTGCCGCGGCGGATCAGGTCGGATTCAGCCCCGCGTAGGAAGACAGCGATGTTGTCGCTGGCGGCGGTCGAAGCGCCGTCGGCTGCACGATTGGCAGCCCGTGCCGCCTCGGCGCGTGCCTGGCGCAGTTCGGCCTGCGTCGGGCGCGAGTCGGGTTCGACCGCAGAGACCACGGGGCTTTCAGCCGAGACATCCGACGATGCCTCTGGTTCCGGCGCACAGGCCGCGAGGGCACATGCAAGCGACGCCGTTCCGGCGATCCTGAGCCAGCCTGCGCAAATCATCAGGACGACGCGATCGGCTTTTGCGTTGCGGTGCCACGGGCGCGCGCGCTGGCGAGCGTGTCGCGCAGATCGCCCTCCATCCGCTGCAATTCCTGTTCGGCGGCGTTGCGGCGCGCCTTGCCTTCGTCGGCGATGCGCAGCGAATCTTCGATCGTCGCGATCAACTCGGCATTGGCAGTGCGAACCGTTTCGATGTCGAAGACGCCACGCTCCATCTCGGACCGGATGGCGCTGTTGGCGGTACGCAGGTTCTCCGCGTTGCGGGTCAGCAGTTCGTTCGTCAGGTCTGTCGCGCCCTTGACCGCGGCTGCGGCTTCGGCGCTGCGCCGGATCGTGACCGCCTGTGCCAGCTGGGTTTCCCACAGCGGCACCGTGTTCACGAGGGTCGAATTAATCTTGGTTACTAGGCTCTTGTCGTTTTCCTGCACCAGCCGGATCGACGGCAGCGACTGCATCGTCACCTGACGAGTCAGCTTCAGATCGTGGACGCGGCGTTCCAGATCGTCGCGCATCGTGCGCAGGTCACGCAGTTCCTGCGCTTCCATGACCTGGCCTTCGGAAGCAGTGGCCTTCAGCTCGGCCTCTTTCGCGGGGATCGTGGTCGAGTCGAGCTCGCGCAGCTTTTCCTCACCGGCCGCGATATACAGCGCGAGTTCGTCATAGAAGTTCAGCGTGCGTTCGTAGAGCACGTCGAGCGATTTGATATCGACCAGCAGACGCTGTTCGTGGCGTTCCAGATCGCCGGTGATGTTGTCGATCTGGGTCTGGACCTGTTCGTAGTTCGCAACGAATTTCGCGAAGGGCGCGCTGCGACCCAGAAGTTTTTCCCACCATGACCGATCGCGCCGCATGTCGAGTTCGCTGACCGAAAATCCGCGAATCGTCGTGACGATGTCGCGCAGGCTTTCGCCCGCGGGTCCCACATCCTTGTTCTTCACGTCGGCCAGCATCTTCTGGCTGATTTCCTGCAGTCCGGCCTGCGCGCGGCTGCCGAAATTCACGACCGAGCCGGTGTCGTTCGTGTCGATTTCATTCATGCGCTTGCGGATCTCATCGGCGACCGGGGGTGCCGCCTGATCCAGGGGGGTCACATCAGCCTGCGGTTCGGGCAGGACGATCGCCGTCGCTTCCTCGATATCCTTCAGCGCAGCCTCGGCGCGGCGTTGCGTTTCGGTGGTCATGCGCGGTCCTTCCGATTGCGGTCTTGGCAGGTCTCGCCGGATCGGTGTCACCTTAGGCGAAAGCATCGGCGGATCAACGACCTCGCGCGCGGAAAGTTCAGGCATCGGCATAGTTTGGATGAAGAAAAGGCCCGGCATGGATAGCCGGGCCTTCGCGTCTGCTGGCGCAAGCTGTGTGCAGGTCAGGCGGCCGCGCGGTCGCGCCCGAACCGGTCGTAGAACGTCTGGTCTGCGGACGCCATTTCGCGCAGCAGATCGGGCGCCTTGAAGCGCTCGCCGTGTTCGGCGGTTAGGCGGTCACAGATCTCGACCGCGCACCCCGCGCCCATCATGTCGAGCCACGAGAACGGCCCGCCAGACCACGGCGCGAAGCCCCAGCCCAGGATCGCACCGACATCGCCTTCGCGGATATCCTCCAGCACGCCATCTTCCAGCGCACGGACGGCTTCCAGCGACTGGGCGAACATCAGACGGTGCTGGACGTCGGTCAGGTCGGGCTGATCCTCGGACCGCGGGAACTTCGCGTCGAGGCCGGACCACAGGCCCTGCCGCTTTCCCTTGTCATCGTAGTCGTAGAAGCCCGCATTGGCCTTCTTGCCCAGGCGGCTTTCGTCGGCCATCCAGAACAGCACGTCGTCCACTGCCCCGTCGGGATAGGCGTCGCCCATCGCCGCGCGCGTGGCCTTGGCGATCTTCACGCCCAGATCGATCGAGGTTTCATCTACCAGTTGCAGCGGTCCCAGCGGCATGCCCATCATCTTGGCCGCGTTCTCGATCAGCGTCGGGTTCACACCCTCGGCCACCATGCGGATGCCTTCGTTGATGTAGGGGATGATGCAGCGGTTGGCGTAGAAGAAGCGTGCGTCGTTGACCACGATCGGGGTCTTGCGGATCTGGCGGACGAAATCCAGCGCCTTGGCGACGGCGCGGGGGCCGGTCTTGGCGCCCTTGATGATCTCGACCAACAGCATCTTGTCCACCGGACTGAAGAAGTGGATGCCGATGAACTGATCGGGCCGCGACGAAGCCTTGGCCAGATCGCCGATGGGCAGGGTCGAGGTGTTGGTGGCGAAGATGGCGTCCTGCGGGATCACGGCCTCGGCCTTTTGCGTGACCTCAGCCTTGACCTTCGGGTCCTCGAACACCGCTTCGACGATCAGATCGCAGCCGTCCAGCGCGGCGTAGTCGGTGGTGGCGGTGATGCGGGAAAGGACCTCTGCCTTCTTCTCCTCGGTCGATTTCTTGCGGGAGATGGCCTTGTCGAGAAGCCCTTCGGAATAGGCCTTTCCCTTGTCGGCGCTGGCTTGGGCCGCGTCGATCAGCACGACCTCGATCCCGGCCATGGCAGAGACATAGGCGATGCCCGCGCCCATCATGCCGGCGCCGAGGATGCCGACCTTGCGCACCTTCTGGTCCGGCGCCTCGGGCCGGTTCGCGCCTTTCTCAAGCGCTTCCTTGTTGATGAAGAGGCTGCGGATCATCGCGGTGCTGGAGGGATTCATCAGCACGTTGGTGAACCATCGCGCCTCGATCTTCAGCGCCTGGTCGAACGGCACCTGCGCGCCCTCATAGACCGCGGACAAGAGCGCCTTGGCCGCCGGGTAGACGCCCTGCGTCTTGCCGTGAACCATCGCCGAGGCGCCGACGAAGGTCATGAAGCCCGCCGGATGATAAGGCTCCCCCCCAGGCATCTTGTAGCCCTTGGCATCCCAGGGCTTGACCAGATCCGCGTCGGTGGCGTTCAGCACCCAGTCCTTCGCGGCGGCGATCGGATCTTCGACCACCTCGTCGATCAGGCCGGCTGCCTTGGCCTTCCTGGGATCGCTGAGCTTGCCTTCCAGCAGGAAGGGCGCCGCCGCCATCGCGCCCAGCTTGCGCGACAGCCGGGTGGTGCCTCCGGCGCCGGGGAAGATGCCGACCATGATTTCCGGCAGGCCGATCTTGGCCTTGGGATTGTCGGCCGCGAAGATGCGGTGCGTGGCCAGCGGCAATTCCAGCCCAATGCCAAGCGCGGTGCCGGGCAGGGCCGCCGCGATAGGCTTGCCGCCCTTCAGGGTCTTGGGGTCCATGCCCGCGCGCTCGACCTTGCGCAGCACGCCGTGGAGCTGCATCACCAGATCGAACACGGCCTGCGCGCCGCCGCGCTGCTTCATCGAGCCGATGACGTTCAGGTCCATCCCGGCGGCGAAATCGGGCTTGCCGCTGGTGATGACGATGCCCTTGACGGCGTCGTCAGACAGCGCCTGATCGATCAGCGTATCGAGTTCGCGGATCCCGTCTTCGGACAGCACGTTCATCGAACGCGCTGGCACGTCCCAGGTGATGATGGCGACGCCGTCGTCGCCTGTCTGCATGGTGAAATCGGTCATTCAATCTCTCCCTGTTTCGGGTAGGGCGTACCGTCGAGATGCGTGTGGCCCTGGGGCGTCGCCAGAAGGTCGATGCCCGGATAATGGCAGATGTTGTGGGGCTGGCGGCTGCCCATGATCAGGTAGACCGCCGGTTCGTCCGTGTGGTTGCGCAGCGTGTGGGCTGTCGGTTCGCCCGCCTTCCAGCAGCAGCAATCGCCGGGATGGATCACCGTTTCGCTATCGTCCTCGACCACCGTCAGCGCGCCTTCCAGCATGTAGAGGAATTCATCCTCGTGCTCTTCCCAGTGCTGCTGGCTCGACTGCTTGCCGGGATGCAGAGTCTCCAGCGCGACGCCGAACTGGGTCAGTCCGCCCGCCTCGCTCAGGTGACGATAGCTGAGAAAGCCGCGCCCGAGGTTCCACGGCGCGGGATAGCCCGACACCGCTTCGGTCACCGGCACGCTGTCCTTGCGGAAGATCGCCATCAGACGCGCTCGATGATCGTGGCGGCCCCCATGCCGGAGGCGATGCAGAGCGTGGCGAGGCCGACGTTCTTGTCCTGCCGTTCCAGCTCGTCCAGCAGCGTGCCGATGATGATCGCACCGGTCGCGCCCAGCGGGTGGCCCATCGCGATGGCGCCGCCGTTCACGTTGACCTTGTCGGGGCTGACCTGGAATGCCTGCATGAAGCGCAGCACGACCGAGGCGAAGGCCTCGTTCACCTCGAACAGGTCGATGTCGGAAATCGACATGCCGCTGTCCGACAGGATCTTCTCGGTCACCGGGACCGGGCCGGTCAGCATGATCGTCGGATCGGTGCCGATTTTGGCGGTCGCGCGGATGCGGGCGCGGGGCTTCAGGCCGTGCGCCTTGCCGAATTCCTCGTTGCCGATCAGGACCGCTGCGGCCCCGTCCACGATGCCCGAGGAATTGCCGGCGTGGTGGATGTGCTCGATGTGATCGAGATGGGGGTATTTCAGCATCGCCACCTTGTCGAAGCCGGGCATCACCTCGCCCATGTCCTTGAAGGCGGGCTTCAGCTTGGCAAGGTCTTCGGCGGTGGTGCCGGGGCGCATGTATTCGTCGCGGTCGAGGATGGTCAGGCCGTTCTGGTCCAGCACCGGGACGATGGACTTGTCGAAACGACCCTCCTCCCAGGCCCGCGCCGCACGCTTCTGGCTTTCCAGCGCCAAGGCGTCGGCGTCTTCACGGGTGAAGCCGTATTCGGTCGCGATGATGTCGGCGGAAATCCCCTGCGGGACAAAATAGGTCTTCATCGCAAGGCCGGGATCGACCGCGATGGCGGCGCCGTCGCTGCCCATCGCGACGCGGCCCATCATCTCGACCCCGCCGGCCAAATAGCCGTCGCCCGCACCGCCCTTGACCTGGTTGGCGGCAAGGTTCACCGCCTCCATCCCGCTGGCGCAGAAGCGGTTGATCGAGAGGCCCGGGATCGACTGGTCGAGATCCGAGGCGAGGACCGCCGAACGGGCGAGGCAGCCGCCCTGTTCCTTGACCTGGGTGACGTTGCCCCAGATCAGGTCCTCGACCGCGTGGCCTTCCAGCCCGTTGCGGTCCTTCATCGCGTTCAGCAGGCGCGCGGACAGCGCGAGCGAGGTGACCTCGTGCAGCGAGCCATCGGCGCGACCCTTGCCGCGCGGCGTGCGGGCGGCGTCATAGATATAGGCGTCGGTCATGTGTCCTCCTTGACGGCCCGGTCCGAAGGGTTGCCGGGCATCAGTTCGTAGGGATGTTTCCAGCCGGGCAGGGCGGCAATGCCGTCGAGCCAGCGGTCGATATGGGCCCAGTCAGTGCGGCGAAACCCGAAGGGTTCGGGATAGAACAGGTAGCCGCAGCAGGCGAAATCGGCGAGCGTCGGGCCGCCCGGCGCGATCCAGTCACGGTCGGCCAGATGGTCGTTCAGGACGGTGTAGGCACCTTTCAGACGGCCCTGCAGCCAGCCGATCGCGCCTTGGGGGCGCTTTGCCTCGGGCAGGAAGTTCATCATGAACCGCGTTGGACCGGCCTGAGCGGAAAGCTTGTGATTGTCGAACATCAGCCAGCGCAAAGTCTCGTTGCGATCGGTGCCGAGAAACTTTCCGGTCTTTTCGGCGACGTGAAGCTGGATCACGGCCGATTGCGTCAGGGTCAGGTCGCCTTCGCGGAAGACAGGCACCTCGCCCATTTCGTTGATCGCGCGGAATTCGGGGCTGCGCGCCTCGCCGTTGAAGAAGTCGACGTAGGTCGGCGTCCAGTCGTAGCCAGCCAGTTCCAGGGTCAGCGCCGCCTTGTAGGCATTGCCGGATTCGCCGAAGCAGTAGAGTTGGGCGGTCATGTCTGGTCTCTCCTTGTTGGGAAGACCGGGGGCTTCGCGCCCCCGGACCCCCGCGGGATATTTTCATGAAGAAGAAATGGAGGCGTCAACCTGAACGCAACCTTTCCGCTTCAGGGTCGTGATCGCGGTACAGGCGGGGACGCCGATGACCGCTGAAGGAGAAGGCTCCCGGTTCGCGCCTTGATGCCGATGGCCGTGCGCGTTCCGGGGCTGCTTCTTCTTCACGGAAATATCCCCGCCGGAGGCATTTTTCCTCAGAACGCCTCCGCCTCGAGTTCCATCACCGGCTCGGACCCGCTCTCGATCCGCGCCAGGTGGGTCGCCGTCATCGGCAGCTGTCGCTTCATGTAATAGCGCCCGGTGGCGAGCTTGGTCTTCAGGAACACCGCATCGCCTTCGCCGGAATCCAGCATCTTCTGCGCCGTGACCGCCATGCGCGCCCACATCAGACCCAGGGCCGTGTGGCCGAAAAGGTGCATGAAGTCGTAGCTGCCGGACAGTGCGGCGTTGGGATTCTTCATCCCGTTCTGCATGAAGAACATCGCGGCCGCCTGCAGGTCCTTGGAGGCTGCCTTGAGGGGGGCGATGAAATCGGCGGCCAGCGGGCCCTCGGCGTGGTCCTTGCAGAAGCTCTTGACCATCTCGAAGAAGGCCATGACGTGCTTGCCGCCGTCCGCGGCGAGCTTGCGGCCCACCAGGTCCAGCGCCTGCACGCCATTCGCGCCTTCGTAGATCATGGTGATGCGGGCATCACGGACGAACTGCGACATGCCGTGTTCTTCGATATAGCCGTGGCCGCCGTAAATCTGCTGGGCCAGAACCGCCGTCTCGAACCCCTTGTCGGTCAGGAAGCCCTTGATGACCGGGGTCAGGAGCGAAATCAGCCCCTCGGCATCCGCATCGCCTTCATCGGCCTGATCGATCAGGTGCGCGCCCCAGAAGGCCAGCATCCGGGCGCCTTCCAGGAAGCTCTTCTGGTCCATCAGCGAACGGCGGATGTCGGGATGGACGATCAGCGGATCGGCTGCAGCGTTCGGGTATTGCGTCCCGGTGACCGCGCGGCCCTGCAGCCGGTCCTTGGCGTAGGCGACGGCGTTCTGATAGGCGGGCACGGCGCCCGCGTAACCCTGCAGACCGACCCCGAGGCGCGCTTCGTTCATCATCGTGAACATCGCGCGCATGCCCTTGTGCAGATCGCCCAGCAGCCAGCCCTTCGCACCGTCGTAGTTCATCACGCAGGTCGAGTTGCCGTGGATGCCCATCTTGTGTTCCAGCGCGCCGACGGACACGGCGTTGCGGTCGCCGAGGCTGCCATCCTCGTTCACCAGGAATTTCGGGACGATGAACAGGCTGATCCCCTTGGTGCCCTCGCCACCGCCGGGCGCCTTGGCCAGCACCAGGTGGATGACGTTCTCGGCCATGTCGTGATCGCCGGCCGAGATGAAGATCTTCTGGCCGGTGATCAGGTAGCTGCCGTCGTCCTGAGGTTCCGCCTTGGTGCGCAACAGCCCCAGATCGGTGCCGCAATGCGGTTCGGTCAGGTTCATCGTGCCGGTCCAGTCGCAGCTGACCATCTTGGGCAGATAGGTCTGCTTCTGGTCCTCGGTTCCATGGGTGTGGATTGCGGAATAGGCACCGTGGGTCAGGCCCTGATACATGTTGAAGGCCATGTTGGCGGACACGAACATCTCGCCCGTCGCGACGCCCATGACATAGGGCATTCCTTGGCCGCCATAGTCGGGGTCACAGTCGAGCGCGGTCCAGCCGCCTTCCTTCATCTGTTCGAACGCTGCGGCGAAACCCTCGGGCGTGCGGACGACGCCGTTTTCCAGACGGCAGCCCTGCTGGTCGCCGATCACGTTCAGGGGCGCCAGCACCTCGGAGGCAAGCTTGCCCGCGGCATCCAGAACGGCCTCGGTGAAGTCACGGTCCAGCTCGTCGTGGCCGGGCAGCCCGGAGGCGGAGATGTTGAGGACGTCGTGCAGCAGGAACTGCATGTCGCTGACGGGCGCGGTGTAGTGGGGCATGACGCTATCCTGTCGTTTTGTCGGATGTGAGGGCGGAGAGCCGGGCCTCGGCCTCGTCGATCTGCTGACGCAGATCGACGATGGCGCCTTCAAGCTCGGCGTGCTGGCGGACCATGTCGTTCAGCCGTTCGCGCGCGGTGTCGAGCGTCGCGGAAAGCTGCGTGCGGTTGGTGCCGCCGGGTTCATAAAGTTCCAGCAACTGCCGGATCTGTTCGAGGCTGAAGCCAAAGCGCTTGCCGCGCAGGATCAGGGTCAGGCGGGCGCGGTCGCGCCGGTCGTAAAGACGGTGCTGGCCGCGGCGTTCCGGGAAGATGAGCTCTTTCGATTCGTAGAAGCGAAGCGCGCGCGGGGTCACGTCGAATGCCGCACACATCTGGCGGATGGTCATGATCTCGGACATGCCTGCACCTCCCCGTGCCGCCGATCCCTGTCTTGGTCCCGATATGGGGAAAGTTTACGCGAACGTAAAGATGGGACCCTGCGTCACTCGAGACGGGCGGCGGTCTCGTCGCGCAGTTTCTGCAGGTCGGCGCGCGCCTGCTGCAGCTCCTCGATCTGCTGCTCCAGCGTCCGCATCTGCTGGTCGGCCAGCGTCAGGAATTGCTGGAACTGTTCGCGCGTGCCTTCCTTGCCGTAGATTTCCAGCCATTGCCGGATGTCTTCCAGCGAAAAGCCGAAATGTCGGCCGCGCAGGATCAGCTTCATCCGCGCGATTTCTCGCGGACCGTAAAAGCGCGAGCGCCCGGACTTCTTAGGGCTCAGCAGTTCGATATATTCGTAGTAGCGCAGGGTGCGGGGTGTCACGTCGAACCGCGCGCACATGTCCTTGAAGCTGATGTAATTGTCCTCGGACATCGTGCAGCCCTTTGGTTCCCCACGAAAGTCTAGACCGGCGGCGTCGCGATCTCAACCGAAACGCGATCTGCGCCGTCGACCGTCGAAGGGGTTGAGATCGCCGCAGGGCCGGGGCAAGACCAAGGCGACGGCGCCAAGGGACAGGGCGATGGCGGAACAGGCACCAAGCGAGGAAGACCGGCTGCGGATCGCGCGCCAGTTCATCGAGGCGATCCCCTATGCCGCGGCGCTGGGGATGCGGATCGAGGCGCTGGGCCCGGGAGAGGCCACGATGTCGATGCCCTGGGCCGAGCATCTGGTCGGCGATCCGCAAAGCCAGGTGATCCACGGCGGCGTCGTCTCGGCGTTGATGGATACATGCTGCGGCGCGGCCGCGATGCTGCATCCAAGCCAGCCGCGTTCCACCGCGACGATCGATTTGCGCATCGACTACATGCGACCGGCGACACCGCGTCAGCGCATTACGGCGCATGCCTATTGCTATCACGTCACCCGCTCGGTCGCGTTCCTGCGGGCCGAGGCGCTGGACGAGGATGGCGAGCATCCCGTCGCCTCGGCGACCGGCGCCTTCACGCTGGATCGGTAGGGGTTTTCGATGGCCAACAGAAACGAACCCCTGCACCAGATCAAGTCGCGCAGAGATGCCGCCCTGAAGGCGCTGGTCGATGGCGTGCCGTTTCTCGCCTGGGTCGGCATCCGTTTCGACAGGCGGGGGGATGAGCTGACGGCCGTTCTGCCCTTCCAGCAAAAGCTGATCGGCAACCCGCTGCTGCCTGCGATCCATGGCGGCGTAACGGCCGCGTTTCTGGAAACTGCGGCGATCATCGAACTGGCCTGGGCCAGCCAGTGGGAGGATGTCGAGCAGGGGCGGCTGACGCCCGATGCGGACGATCCGTCCAGCCTGCCGCGCCTGCCGAAGACGATCGACTTCACCATCGACTATCTGCGCTCGGGCCTGCCCCGTGATGCCTATGCCCGTGCCCGCGTCGTCCGCAGCGGGCGGCGTTTCGCCAGCGTCTATGTCGAGGCGTGGCAGGATAACCGCGCGCGGCTTTTCGCGCAGGCAACGGGGCATTTCATGATGCCGCAGGACGAGTGACGCGTCATGAGTGACGCACCGCTGGGACCTGACCCGCTGCCCGATCCGCAGCGCCTGACCCATCGTCGTGTGGTGGCCATCGCCGGTCCCATCGTGCTGTCGAACGCGACCGTGCCGCTGCTGGGGCTGGTGGATACCGGCGTCGTCGGCCAGTTGGGTCAGGCGGCACCGATCGGCGCCGTCGGGATCGGCGCGGTCATCCTGTCCAGCATCTACTGGATCTTCGGTTTCCTGCGCATGGGCACGACGGGGATGGTGGCGCAGAGCCACGGGTCGGGTGATGGGGCAGAGGTCGGTGCGCATCTGCTGCGCGCGCTGACGATCGGCGGCGTGGCTGGACTGGCCTTTATCCTGCTGCAGGCGCCGCTGATCTGGGCCGCCTTCCAGCTTGCGCCGGCGACCACCGAAGTCGAGACGCTTGCGCGCGATTATCTGAGCATCCGCATCTGGGGTGCGCCCGCGACGATCGGCCTTTACGCGATCACCGGCTGGCTGATCGCGCTGGAACGCACGCGCTCTGTCCTCGTGCTGCAGGTCTTGCAGAACGGGCTGAACGTGGTCCTAGACGTGTGGTTCGTGCTGGGGCTGGGCTGGGGCGTCGGCGGCGTGGCGCTGGCCACGTTGATGGCCGAATGGTCCGGCATTTTGCTGGGCCTGTGGTTCGCGCGCCATGCGCTGGTCGCGGCTTTGCGAGCGGCGCAGGGTCCCACGCGGCTTTTCGCGCGCGACAAGCTGGCGCGGTTGGCCCAGGTGAACGGCAACATCATGATCCGGTCCGTCCTGCTGCAGGCCAGTTTCACCACCTTCATGTTCATGGCGGCAGGGCACGGCGATGTCACCTTGGCGGCCAATCAGGTCCTGCTGCAGTTTCTGGGCATCACCGCCTACGCGCTGGACGGTTTCGCCTTTGCCGCCGAGAGTCTGGTCGGTCAAGCCGTCGGGGCGAGGCGACCGCAGGCGGTCAGGCGCGCCGCGATCCTGACCTCGCAATGGGGCGTCGCAGGGGCCGTGGCACTGGGCCTTGTGTTCTGGTTCGGCGGACCGGCCATCATCGACCTGCTGACGACCGCGCCCGCAGTCCGTGAGGCGGCGCGCGACTACCTGTTCTGGATGCTGCTTGCACCGCTGATCGGGATCGCCAGCTGGATGTTCGACGGCATCTTCATCGGCGCCACCATGACGCGAGAAATGCGGACCGCGATGTTGCAGGCGGTCGCGGTCTATGCCGTCGCTCTGGTGGTGTTGCCGCCCCTGTTCGGCAATCAGGGCCTTTGGGCCGCGCTGATGATCCTGAACGCGGCACGCGGGCTGACCATGGCCCGGCTGTACCCCCGGGTCGAGGCCGCAGCGCGCTAGAGCGCGCCGCCGATCAGCCGCACCGCGATCACGGCCAGCAGCACCATGATCAACCGGTCGAACAGCTTCGGGCCGACCCGTGTCACCAGCCAGGCGCCGATGGGCATGCCCGCGAACAGCGGCACGAGTGCAGCGAGGCTGATCAGAAGTCGCTGCCCGTCCAGCACGCCAAGCGCGCCCAGAAGCGGCACCTGAACCGTGGACATCGCCGCGAACAGGACCGAGATCGTGGCGATGAACCGCTCGCGCCCTAGGTTCATCGCGTGCAGGAAGGTGATCGAGACGGGGGCCGAAATCCCCGCAGCACCCTGCAGCACCCCTGCCGTCAGACCGACCGGCAGCACGGTTCGACGCGCCAGGCCGAGGCTCAACTGCCAGTCGGGCTTGGCCAGTCGGAAGACGATGTAGAGAAGCGCAAGCAGTCCCACGACGATCGAGAGTGCTTCCGTCGGCGCCGAGGCAAGGATGACCGTCCCGACCGCTGCGCCGATGGCCGAGCCCAGGGCGAGGCGGATCAGGAACGGACGGTCGCGCAGCGAGGCGCGGAATTGCCAGCCCTGCCAGATGTTCGACAGAAGACCCGGCAGAACGAAGACCGCGACCGCATAGGGCACGTCGAAATAGATCGACATCAACGGGATCACCACGACTGGCGTGCCCGCGCCGATCGCGCCCTTCAGAATGCCGCCCAGCAGAAAGGCTGCCATCGTCACGGCGAGCATCTCGACCATCTTCGCTGCCTTCCCTTGGGCCTTCGTCGGGCCAATGGCTAGGTCGCGCGCTGCGGCAGCGCAAGGCCCGCAGCTACAACCCGGATTTGCGCGAGGATGATGGGGATATCGCGCTGGTGCGGCGGAAGCGGCAAGGCGGATTTTGGGAAAGACTTGGCTATGATACTGAGTTCATGTGCTTTATTGCTGCCGCGTCGGATATAAAGGGGTCGTTGGAACGACCTTCACGCGACAACGCTCAATCCTCACGCGGGACGCTATAGCCTCTTTTTATTTATGCCCCACGGAATTGAATGGACCTCAAGTCACGCGTTCGACTAGCGTTTGGCCCAGCAATTCGACGGGCGGGGCAGGCCCCGTCCGGATTTGAAACGGGAGGGATGACCATGATGACCATTCGCACGCTCGCGGCCTCGACCTGCGTCGCAGCCGGACTGCTGGCGCCGCTGGGCGCCGCCGCGAAGGAACTGAAATTCGCGAACTTTTCGTCCCCGCAGCACACGATCACCGCATCCGTCACGGACAAGCTGAACGAAGCGGCGCAGGCCGGCACGAATGGCGAGCTGACCGTACGCAGCTATGATGGTGGCGAGCTGGGCTCGGGTCCGGCCGACCAGTATGTCCGGGTCGTCCAAGGCGTGGCCGACATCGCCTGGGGTTTGCCGGGATACACCTCGTCGCAGTTTCCCAAGACCATGATCGTCGAGATGCCCGACGCGCTGCCGCTGGATCAGCCCGCCTATCCCGCGCTTTGGCGAGCCTATGACGACAACCTCGCCAGCGAGTTTCCGGGCGTGAAGCCGCTGGCCCTGTGGGGGTCCGAGCCGAACATCTTCATCATGAAGGACAAGCAGGTCCGCACCCCCGCCGATCTGGCCGGGCTGAAGATCCGTGTAGCCGGCGCTTCGGCGGGCGAGGCGATCGAGGCCCTGGGCGCCACGCCGGTGCAGATGCCGATGACGCAGGTCTATAACGGGCTGCAGACCGGGCTGATCGACGGCGCGATCTCGGGCGCGTCCACCCTCATCGACTTCAAGCTGGACGAGGTCGCCGACAGCTACACGCTGGGTGCGAACCTCGGCCGGCTGGTCTTTTTCACCGTGATGAGCCAGTCGGTTTATGACGGCCTCTCGGATGAAGAAAAGGCAGCAATCGATTCAGTCGCGGGCGAAGAACTGTCCAAATCCGCAGAGGAAGCCTGGATCGCCACGGCCGATCAGGCGCTGGATGCTGCCCGCGCCGATGATCGCAATACGGTCATCGATCTGAGCGACGAGGAAATCGCCGCCTTCACCGAGGCGCTTGCGCCGGTGACCGATGCCTATGTCGAAGCGGCCGGTGGCGCCGACGCGCTGGCGGCGATGCGGGGCGAGTGATGCTGAAAAGCTTGCGGGCGGTGACGGACAGGCTGATCGGCCTGTCCGCGCTGATCGGCACCCTTGCGCTTCTGTTCGTCGTGGGGGTGGTCCTGTTCGACGTGATCGGCCGGGCTTTCGGCAGCCCGCTTTACGGCTCGCTCGACATGACCACGATGGCCTTCGTCATCACCGTCTTCGGCGGCATGGCGCTGTGCGACAAGCGCGGCGCGCATATCAATGTGGACCTGTTCGAGCGGTTCCTTCCGCAGCGCATGAACCATCTGCTGGACATTCTGATCGACATCCTGGGGGCGGCGATCTTCCTTGCCATCGGCTACGCGGTGATCCGGGCCGCAGGGCTCAGCGCGATGCTGAACCTGCGCACGAACCTTCTGGGGCTGCCGACGGCGTGGTTTCAGTATGCGCTGGCCGCGCTGGCGATCGTCACCGGGATCGCGATGCTGCTGCGAGCCATCGACTTCATCATCTCTGGCCGCTCGGCCGCGCATGGGCAGCACGCGAGGCCGCTGGAATGAGTCCCGTCGCCATCGCACTGACCGGCATCGGCATCCTTCTGGTGCTGCTGGCGCTGCGGGTTCCGGTCGCCTTCGCCATGTTCCTGATCGGCTTTGTCGGCATCTGGGCGCTGAACGGCTTCAACGCCGCTATCGGGTTGTTGTCGTCGGAATCCTTCACGCTCGCCTCGAATTCCGAACTGATCGTCATCCCGCTGTTTATCCTGATGGGCAACGTCGCCAGCGTCACAGGCATGAGCCGCCGATTGTACGAGGCCGCCTATGCGATCATCGGTCAGGTGCGCGGCGGACTGGCCGCGGCGACCGTGATCGGGTGCGGCGGGTTCGCGGCGCTGTCAGGCTCGTCGGTCGCATCCGCGCTGACGATGGGCAAGGTCTCGCTGGCCGAGATGGATCGCTACGATTACGATTCGCGGCTGTCCACGGGCGTGGTGGCGGCCGGCGGCACGCTGGGCATCCTGATCCCGCCTTCGACGGGCTTCGTCATCTACGCGATCCTGTCCGAGCAGAGCATCGGGCGGCTGTTTCTGGCCGGCGTGATCCCCGGCATCCTGCTGCTGCTGATGTTCCTGCTGACGATCTGGGTTCTGTGCCTGATCCGGCCCGCGATGGGCCCGCGCGGGCCATCGACGAGCATGGCGGAAAAGACCCGCGCGGTGATGGGCGCGCTGCCGATTATAGTTCTGGTCCTGCTGACGATCGGGGGCATCTACAGCGGCTTCTTTTCGCCGACCGAGGCGGCAGGCGTCGGCGCAGGCGCGGTGGTGCTGATGGGCTTCGCGTCCCGCACGCTGAACCTGTCGACGCTATGGCAAGCCTCGCGCGACAGCATCGTGACCACCGCCTCGGTGATGCTGATCCTGATCGCCGCGCATGTGTTCAACCCGTTCCTCGCGCTGAGCCACATCCCCGATTTCATCGAAGAGGTGCTGATCGGGAGCGATCTGGGACGGATCGGCACGCTGATCGTGATCCTGGCGATCTACATGGTGCTGGGCACGTTCCTGGAAGGGTTCGCGATGCTGGTGCTGACGCTGCCGATCTTCGTACCGATCGCGACGGCCTTGGGGATCGACCTGATCTGGTTCGGCGTCCTTGTCGTGTTGACGCTGGAGATGGGGCTGATCTCGCCTCCGGTGGGCATCAACGTCTTCATCGTGAAGTCGGTGGCGCCGAACGTGCCGTTGGGTCGGATCTTCCGTGGCGTGATGCCGTTCTGGCTGGCGATGCTGGTCACGCTGGCGCTGCTGGTGGCGTTCCCGCAACTATCGTTGCTGCTGCCAGGCTCGATGATGGGATAGCGCGGGGGCTATTCTCCCGCGAATTGTCGCCGCAGGCCGGTGATCTGCCCGCGCATCCATTGATGCATCGCATCGGCATGGACGCGCGGCGGCCAGACCAGCGTGATATCGAACCCGCCGGGGACGGGGCATTCGACGATGCGCAACCCTTCGCCGATTTCGTGGGCTAGTCGTCGCGGGATCGTCGCGACCAGCGTCGAGCCTGCGACCAGCCGCGCGACGCCTGCCGGGCTGGGCACCTTCAGCGCGGGCGTGATGGCGTGGCCCGACCGCTCGAGCTCGACCAGGTAGGGCGAGGTCCAGTTGCCTTCATAGGTGATGTCGATGAGATCGAGCGTCAGATAGATGTCCAGCCTCAACGGCCCCGCTGCGGCCGGATGGGCGGGGTCCATCAGGCACACGTAATCTTCGGCCCACAGTCGGCTGACGTAGATGCCGCCCTCGGCCACGGGGCGGGGGCCGATCAGCATGTCGGCGCCACCGTGGAGCAGGATTTCAGGACCGCGACCGCGTGAGTTCACCACTTCAAGCGAGATCCCCGGAGCCTGCTCGCGCAGTAGGGCGACCAGATGCGGCACGATCAGCAGGCGTTCGTAGTAGTTGCAGGCAAGGCGAAACCGCGCTTGTGCCTGCGCCGGATCGAATGCCTCGGGCCGTGCCAGCCGGTCGAGCGTGGTCAGCATCGGCCGCACCTCGTCCATGATCTGCTGGCATCGGGCGGTAGCGATCTGCCGCCCCTTTTCGCGAACGAACAGCGGGTCGTGAAAGACCGCGCGCAAGCGGTCGATCGTATAGCTGACCGCCGACTGGTTCACCCCTAGAACCTGCGCTGCCGCGGTGAAGGAGCCGCTGTCTTCAACAAGGCAGAGTGTCCGCAACGCGGCGAAATCCAGGCTGAGCGGATCGACGGTAGATGTCTGGACCATGGCGTCATCAATAGATCTGATGCCAGCCATGAATGGCATCTTGTTGTCGCATGGGCAAGCCGGTGTTATCCATCCTTGCGAGGATGAGGAGGGGATGATGGCACTTGCACCGCTGAACGAGGACGTGACGTTCGACCAGCTGACGCTGGACCCGTATCCGATCTATCACCGCATGCGGCGCGAAACGCCCGTGGTGCGGGTGCCATCGGTGCACCGCACCTTTCTGGTCAAGTTCTCTGACACCAAGATGGTCAAGGACGACCCGGTCCTGTTTTCGTCGAATGATCCGCGGACGCCGATGCAGCCCGCGTTCCGCGCGCACACGTTGATGCGCAAGGATGGGGCCGAGCATCTGGCCGAACGCAAGGCGATGAACCCCGCGCTGACGCCCAAGGTTATCTCGGCCGAATGGGCGCCGCTTTATGAGAAGCTGGCGGCGGAATATCTCGACCGGCTGCCAAAGGATGGGCCCTGCGATCTGTTCGAGGCGCTGTGCGGGCCGCTGGCCGCGCGCATCCTCGCGCACATTCTTGGCATCCCCGAGGCGACGGACGAACAGATGATGCGCTGGTCGCAGAACCTGATCGACGGGTCGGGCAATTTCGCATGGCGCGACGGGCCGTTCGAGATCACCGACAAGGCCAATGACGAGATGGACGCGTTGTTCGACAAGCTGGTTGAGCGGTGCAGGGCCACGCCCGACGCCTCTGCGCTGTCGGTGATGGTCAACGCCGACGATCCGATCCCGATGAGCCAGATCTATTCCAACATCAAGATCGCCATCGGCGGCGGCATCAACGAGCCGCGCGACGCCCTGGCGACGATGATCTTCGGTCTGCTCACTAATCCCGGTCAGCTTGAAGAAGTGCGCGCGCAGGATGCGTGGGGCAAGGCGTTCGAGGAAACCGTCCGCTGGGTCGCGCCGATCCAGGCCAGCTCTCGGCTGGTGACGGAGGACACCCAGATCCGGGGCTACGACATCCCCAAGGGAGACACGGTGATGACGATCCAGGCCTCGTCCAATCGCGACGAGGAAGTGTTCGGCGACAATTCCGAAGAGTTCTTCGTTTTCCGCGACAAGAATCCGCACCAGGCGTTCGGCAACGGACCCCACCATTGCGCCGGCTCGCACACGGCGCGGCGGACGGTCGGCAAGATCATGGGCCCGATGCTGTTCGAGCGGTTTCCGAACATGCGCCTGCCCGATCCCGCCGCGGTGAAGTGGCGCGGCTTCGGTTTCCGCGGACCTATCAACATGCCGGTGATCCTCGGCTAAGGTCGCGGAACCGATCCCAGGACAGAACCCAGGAGGAAAAGCAGGATGGTGAAAGTCACCTACATCGCCGCCGATGGCACCGAAACCACGGTCGAGGGCAAGACGGGCGACAGCGTCATGCACACCGCCGTCAGCAATGACGTCGACGGCATTGTCGGCGAGTGCGGCGGCGCGATGATGTGCGCAACCTGCCATTGCTACGTGGACGAGGCCTGGACCGACAAGACGGGCGAGCGTCAGTCCGAAGAGGACGACATGCTGGAAGGCGCGGCAAGCGAGGTGAAGGCGAATTCGCGCCTGTCGTGTCAGATCAAGCTGACGCCAGATCTGGACGGACTGGTCGTTCACATGCCGGAAGATCAGTTCTAGTCTGACCGCGACCGAAGCGGAGGGCAGGATGGAACAGGGACCGATCGTCATCGTGGGCGCGGGGCAGGGCGGTCTTCAGGCCGCAGCCTTGCTGCGCCAGTCGGGTTACGAGGGCGAGTTGACCCTGATCGGCGACGAGCCGGGTCTGCCCTATCAGCGTCCGCCGCTCTCCAAGGCCTACATGGCCGAAGGGAACGCGGACGCGCTGATCCTGCGCGCGGCCGAGTTCTTCGACAGCAAGGCGATCCGCTACCTTCCCGAGACGCGCGTTCATGCGATCGACCGGGTCAGCCGTCGCGTCGGCACGGATGCGGGCGATCTGGATTATGGCCACCTGATCCTCGCCACCGGCTCCAGCAATCTGCGTCCTCCGATCCCGGGACTGGAACGCGCGATGGACCTGCGGACACTGGCCGATGCGGAAAGGCTGCGCGGCAAGATCGCGACGCCGCGCCGCTTCGCGGTGATCGGCGGCGGCTTCATCGGGCTGGAATTTGCGGCCGTCGCCCGTAAGGCGGGCCATGCGGTCACGGTGGCAGAGGCGGCGGCGCGGCTGATGGCGCGTGCGGTGTCGGAACACATGTCGGCGATGTTTCTGGCCAAGCACCGCGATCTGGGCGCCGAGGTGATCCTTGGTGATCCGGTATCGTCGGTCGTGGATGAAGGTGTGACCCTGGTCGGCGGCGATCAGGTCGCGGCGGACGAGGTTCTGCTCGCGGCCGGCGTGCGGCCGAACACCGATCTGGCAGAGGTGGCGGGTCTGGTTTGCGCGAACGGCATCGTTCTCGACGGGCGACTGCTGACCAGTGATCCGGCGATCTCTGCCCTAGGGGATTGCGCGAGCTTTCCCGATCCGCGGACAGGCCGAATGATCCGTCTGGAAAGCGTTCAGGCGGCGACCGACCACGCGCGTCATATCGCCGCACGCCTGACGGACAAGGGCGACGGGCCCTATGCGGCGGTGCCGTGGTTCTGGTCGGATCAGGCCGATTACAAGCTGCAGATCGCCGGTCTGGCACAGCCATCCGACCGCGCCGAGGTGGTTTCCGAAGACGTGGTGCTGCGGTTTGATGATCAGGATGAATTGACGGCGGTGGAGACGATCAACAACGCCAAGGTCCATATGAAAACGCGCCGCTCGCTGGCCGGGGGCGAACCTGTCACCGCCGACGATGCGCGCGCGCTGATCGGCTGAGCGCGAGGGAGCGGATATGAGAATCGATGGATGCGGGGCGTTCGTGACCGGTGGCGCGTCAGGCCTGGGTGCTGCGGTCGCGCGAATGCTGGCTGAAGCCGGGGCAGCGGTTACGATCTTCGACCTCAACGCGGATGCCGCGTCGGCCTCGGCCGAGCCGATCGGCGCCAGCGTCGCGTCGGGTGACGTCGCCAGCGAGGATGATGTCGGACAGGCGCTGTCAGGCATCGACAACCTGCGGATCGTCGTGAATTGCGCAGGGATCGCACCGCCCGGAAAGCTGGTCGGTCGCGACGGCCCGCTGCCGCTGGCAGCGTTCGAGCATGTGCTGCGCGTCAACCTGATCGGCACGATGAACGTGATGCGGCTTGCCGCCGTGCGGATGCAGGCGTTGGAGCCCTTGGAAGACGGCGCACGGGGCGCGATCGTCAATACGGCGTCGGTCGCAGCCTTCGACGGGCAGATCGGGCAGGTGGCCTATGCCGCGTCAAAGGCGGGCGTCGCCGGCATGACGCTGCCGGTCGCCCGCGAACTGGCCAGAAGCGGAATCCGCGTGAACACGATCGCGCCCGGCATCTTCCGCACCCCGATGCTGGAGTGTCTGCCGGATGACGTGCAGGAAAGCCTTGGCCAGCAGGTGCCTTACCCGTCCCGTCTGGGCGATCCGGCGGAATTCGCCGCCGCCGTCCGGTTCTGCGTCGAAACGCAGTACCTGAACGCCGAGATCATCCGGCTGGACGGCGCCATCCGCATGCAACCGAAGTAGGGCGGCTCAGTTCGCTTCTTCGATGACCTGGCGGCGCGCCTCGACCATCAGTTCGGCCATCTTGGCACGGATGGTCTTTTCGTCCGCCTTGCCGTTCAGATCGGTCGCGACCTTCTTGAAGACATCCTCTTCACCCGGCTCTTCGAAATCCGAGGTCACGACGGTCATCGCATAGGTGCGCACGTCCTCGCCGGATTTGCCCAGAAGATCCGCCGCCCATTCGCCCAGCAACCGGTTGCGGCGTGCCTCGGCCTTGAAGCGAAGCTCGGCGTCGTGGGCGAATTTCGTCTCATAGGACCGCTCGCGGTCGTCGAAGGTGGTCATGGCAGGTTCCCCGTTGTCGGTCGGTCGCGTCTGATATGCCCATTGCCCCCCCGCCTCGCAAGCCCGTATTGCCCCGGAAGCGGATTCCGCCTATCCCCCTCAATGGACCGGCCGCATCGGCCTGAACCGGGTTAGAGGAGCCGCGAGGGCGATGGCACCGAGGCGCAAGAAGATCTACGAGGGCAAGGCGAAGATCCTGTACGAAGGGACCGAGCCGGGCACGCTGATCCAGTATTTCAAGGATGACGCGACCGCCTTCAACGCGCAGAAAAAGGCCGTGATCGAGGGCAAGGGGGTGCTGAACAACCGCCTGTCCGAGTTCTTCATGAACGGGCTTACGAATATCGGCGTCCCGAACCACTTCATCCGCCGCATCAACATGCGCGAGCAGTTGATCCGTCAGGTCGAGATCATTCCGCTTGAAGTGATCGTGCGAAACTTTGCCGCAGGCAGCATCGCCAAGCGGCTGGGCATGGAGGAGGGCACGGCGCTGCCCCGTCCGATCGTCGAATACAGCTACAAGAACGACGAGTTGGGCGATCCCTTCGTGTCCGAGGAATACGTGATCGCCTTCGGCTGGGCGACGCAACAGGATCTGGACGACATCGTCAGCCTTGCGCTGCGCGTGAACGATTTCCTGTCGGGCGTGTTCTTCGGGGTCGGCATCAAGCTGGTGGACTTCAAGATCGAGATCGGACGTGTCTGGGACGGTGATTTCATGCGGCTGATCGTCGCTGACGAGATCAGCCCGGATTCCTGCCGCCTGTGGGATGTGAAATCCGGCCAGAAGCTCGACAAGGATGTGTTCCGCCGCGATCTCGGCAACCTGACCGACGCCTACACCGAAGTCGCGCGCCGGCTGGGGCTGATGCCCGCCAATACTGCCGGGCTGACCAAGCCCACGCTGATCAACTGAAAGGCCAATCGATGAAGGCTCGCGTCACCATCATGCTGAAGGACGGGGTCCTCGACCCTCAGGGCGAGGCGATCCGTCACGCGCTTGGCGGGCTTGGCCATCGCGGCATCAGCGGAGTTCGTCAGGGCAAGGTGATCGAGCTGGATCTGGACGGCAGCGACGCCGAAGCGGCCGAGGCCGAGGTCAAGCGCATGTGCGAAGGCTTGCTGGCCAACACGGTGATCGAGAAGTACCGGATCGAGATCGTTTAGGCGGCAATCGCGTGGTGGACGTTGCGGCAACTGCCACGCAACCGTTGCAATCGCCGGGCAAATGTTTCCAATGATCCGACCATGACCGACGACAGCCAGAACGCCCCGCCGGTGATCGCGATCCGCGATCTGCACAAGTCCTACGGGACGCTCGAGGTGTTGAAGGGTGTCTCGCTCGAGGCGCGGCGGGGGCAGGTGGTCAGCCTCATCGGTTCTTCCGGTTCGGGAAAATCGACGCTTCTGCGCTGCTGCAACCTTCTGGAAAACAGCCAGCAGGGCGAGATCGCCTTCAATGGCGAAGCGGTCCGCTGGAAGGGGCACGGCCTTGACCGCCATCCCGCAGACCGGGCGCAGGTGACGCGTTTCCGGACCAACCTTTCGATGGTGTTCCAGCAATTCAATCTGTGGTCGCATATGAGCGTGCTGCAGAACGTGATGGAAGCACCGGTGACGGTGCTGCGCGAACCCGCGCCCGAGGTCGAGGCACGCGCCCGCAAGCTGCTGGACAAGGTCGGCATCGGCGACAAGGCCGGGGCATGGCCCGCGCAGTTGTCAGGCGGCCAGCAGCAGCGCGCCGCGATCGCGCGCGCGCTGTGCATGCAACCCACCGCGCTGCTGTTCGATGAACCGACCAGCGCGCTCGACCCTGAATTGCAGCAGGAAGTGGTGCGCGTCATCAAGGATCTTGCGGGTGAACATCGCACGATGATCCTTGTGACCCACGACATGCGGCTGGCGCAGGATGTGAGCGACCACGTGGTCTTCCTGCATCAGGGACTGATCGCCGAGGAAGGCCCGCCCGACCAGCTTTTCGGCGCACCCAAGACCGAACGGCTGCGCCAGTTTCTTAGCGCCACGATGGCGGCGTGACAAAGACGACCAACAGGAGAGAAAAAACATGAAAACCATTTTCACCACCTTTGCCGCGCTGGCGATGACCACGGGCCTGGCCTTTGCGCAGGATACAATCCGCATGGGGACGGAGGGAGCCTATCCTCCCTACAACTTCATCGACGACGCCACCGGCGAAGTGACCGGGTTCGAGCGCGAACTGGGTGACGAACTGTGCGCCCGTGCCGAACTGACCTGCACCTGGGTCAAGAACGACTGGGATTCGATCATCCCGAACCTCGTGTCCTCGAACTACGACACGATCATGGCCGGGATGAACATCAACGAAGAGCGCAAGCAGGTCATCCAGTTCACCCAGCCCTACACGCCGGCGATGCCGTCGGCCTATGCGGCGCTTGCGCCCGATGCCGATATCGAAGGCGGGGTCGTCGCGGCGCAGACCGCGACCATCCAGGCGGGCCACGTCGCCGAATCCGGTGCGACACTGCTGGAATACGCGACGCCTGACGAGACCGTCGCGGCGGTGCGCAATGGCGAGGCGGACGCGGTTTTCGCCGACAAGGATTACCTCAAGCCGCTGGTCGAGCAGTCGAACGGCGAGCTGGTCTGGGTCGAGGGCTACGATACCGTCCCGCTGGGTGAAGGGATCGGCATGGGACTGCGCCAGTCCGACACCGAGTTGAAGGACAAGTTCGACGCGCAGATCACCGCGATGAAGGAAGACGGCAGTCTGAACGAGCTGATCAAGAAGTGGTTCGGGGAGGACGCGATGCTGTTCGAAGCCTCGGGTGACGGGGAAGCAGCGCCTGCCGCCGGTGCCGCAGCCGAAGGCGACGCGGCTGCCGCTGAAGGCGAGACCGCCGAGACGGCCCCCGCGTCGAACTGACCGGATCGGTGATGCGCGCGCCTGATCGCGCGCGCATCGCCACCCCGCCATGTTTGCATCCTGCGCCGATCCTGCCTCGCTCGAAGGCCTGCAATGGCTGATGTGTTATCTCACATCGGGCACGCATCTGCTGTTCTATGCGAGCTTCGGAACGGTGCTGCTGCTGCTGGCGATCACGGCGCCCATCGCGCTTCTGTTCGGTTTCGGCGGGGCGATGGCCTCGCGGTCGCGGATCGCGCCGCTGCGCTGGTTCGGGCAAGTCTACACGTCGATGGTGCGGGGTATCCCGGACATCATCTTCTTTCTGTTCGTCCCCATCGCGCTTGACCAGGGCCTGGAATATCTGCGCCACAAGATCCTGTGCGACAGCAACCAATCGGTCTGGCAGGGCAACGATTTCGTCGTTTGCGCGGCGGCCAAGCTGCCGCTCTCGACCAGCCCGCAATGGGTGCATCAGGCCTACGGTTTCGGGACCGCTGTCGTGGCTTTCGCCATCGTCTTCGGGGCCTTTGCCGCGAACGTACTTTACGGCGCGATGAACGCGGTGCCGCGCGCTCAGCTTGAAACGGCCGAGGCATATGGCATGTCGCCGCGTCAAGTTACCCGTCGCGTGCTGATCCCGCAGATGTGGACCTATGCGATCCCGGGCCTGTCGAACCTGTGGATGATCCTGATCAAGGCCACGCCGCTGCTGTTCCTTCTTGGGGTCGAAGATATCGTCTACTGGGCGCGAGAGCTGGGCGGCACCAAGACGGCGGCCTTCAGCTATCCGCACCCAGACTGGCGGCTGTACTACTTCCTCGCCATCCTCGTCTTCTATCTGCTGATGACCTGGGGCTCGCAGCGGATCATCGACCGGCTGACCCGTCGGCTGTCGCGCGGGCAGGCGACGATGGGCGGCGAAGCGCTGCGGAAGGTCGGCGCATGAAGCTGGTCTGTGCGCAAGAGATCACCGATTACGGCCTGCGCGCCATCGGCATCGGCGAGCGGCTGCTGCCGCGATCGGATTACGATCTGTGCCAGCAATTCGTGCTGATCGGATCGGGGCTGATCTGGAACCTTTATTACGGCATCCTCGCGCTGACGATCGGCTTCTTCATCGCCAACGCGGTCGCGGTGGCCAAGGCCAGCCGCCACGCCTGGCTGCGTCTGCCCGCCGAAGGGTTCATCTTCCTGTTCCGTGGCAGCCCGCTCTTCATCCAGTTCTTCCTCGTGTACGAGGCGCTGGTCCTGCTTCCGCGGGCGGGCATTCCGATCTTCGGCTTCACCGTCGCGACCGACTGGCTGACCAAGGCCTGGGCCGGGGCGCTGCTGGTGCTGGTCCTGAACACCGCTGCCTATTCCGCGCAGATTTTTCACGGCGCGCTGATGGCGGTGCCGAAGGGCGATCTGGAGGCCGCGGACGCCTACGGCATGACCGGCTGGAAGCGGTTTCGCCGCGTTGTCTGGCCAACCATGATGCGGCTTGCATGGCCCGCTTACACGAACGAGGCGATCTTTCTGTTCCACGCCACCACGCTGGTCTTCTTTTCCAGTTTCCCGGCGTTCCGTCAGCAAGGGGACGCGCTGTATTACGCGAGCTACTTTGCGGACAAGACCTTCAACCCGTTTGTGGCCTATCCGATCGCGGCGTTCTACTTCATCCTGCTGACGCTTTTGCTGATTTCGCTCTTCGGGGTGGTCAACCGGCGCCTGAACCGGCATCTTCCGGGGGCGCAGAAGCGCATCAGATACCGCCCCCAACTGATCAGGTGAGACATGGAGTGGCTGAGGGAGCATCCTGAGGTCAAGACGATCCGCGTTGCCGCAGCCGATCTGAACGGCGTCGCGCGCGGCAAGCGCGTGCCCGCGCGGTTCGCCGACAAGCTGCTGACGGAAGGGACCAAGTTTCCCTATTCGGTCCTGAATCTCGACATCTGGGGCGAGGATATCGAGGACAGCCCGCTGGTCTTCGAAACGGGCGATCCCGACGGCATCCTGCTGCCCACCGAACGGGGTTTCCTGCCGATGCCGTGGCTGGACGCGCCGACCGGTTTGCTGCCCTTGTGGATGTTCCACGCCGATGGGCGCCCGTATGAGGGCGATCCGCGCCAGGCGCTTGCCCGCGTGGCGGAGCGGTATGAGGCGGCGGGACTGGTCCCGGTCGTGGCGACCGAGCTTGAATTCTTCCTGATCGACGATTCCGGCCGGACGCTACGCGTCCCGCCCAGCCCTCGGTCCGGCAAGCGCCGCACCGGCGGCGAGGTGCTGAGTCTGCGCGCCCTCGACGCGTTCGACCAGTTCTTCTCGACCCTCTATGAGGCGTGCGAGACGATGGATATCCCGGCGGATACCGCGATTTCCGAAGCCGGGCCGGGTCAGTTCGAGATCAACCTGATGCACCAGCCCGACCCGCTGAAGGCCGCGGACGACACCTGGTTCTTCAAGATGCTGGTGAAGGGGATCGCGCGGTCCTACGGCTTCGCGGCAAGCTTCATGGCCAAGCCCTATGAGGCATGGTCGGGAAACGGGATGCACATGCACTTCTCGGTCCTGACCAAGGATGGCCGGAACATCTTCGACGATGGCGGCGAACTTGGCACCGACAAGCTTCGTCACGCTGTAGGCGGTTGCCTGCGCGCGATGCCAGGCTCGACGCTGTTGTTTGCACCGCACGAGAATTCCTACGACCGGCTGGTTCCGAACGCGCACGCGCCGACCGGCATCGGTTGGGCCTATGAAAACCGGACGGCCGCGATCCGCATCCCGTCATCCAGCCCCAAGGCGCGGCGGATCGAACACCGCGTCGCGGGCGGCGATGTGAACCCTTATCTGACCATCGCAGCAATCCTTGGTGCCGCGCTTGACGGGATCGAGGATGAATTGGAGCCGCCGGCCGCCTTCAAGGGCAACGCCTACGACCAGAACCTGGCCCAATTGCCCGGCGATTGGGGCGCAGCGATCGAGGCCTTTGCCGATTGTCCCGAGATGCGGCGGATCTTTCCGCAGCATCTGATCGACAACTACCTGATGACCAAGCGTCAGGAACTGCACTACATGGCCGAACTGACCGACGAAGAGACGGTCGAACTGTATCTGGACACCGTCTGACGACAGGTTTCAGAGAACCGCGTCGACCGCTTTCTGCAGCCGTGCCAGCGTGCCGTCCACATCCTTGAGCTTGTCGAGGCCGAACAGGCCCAGCCGGAAAGTCGAGAAATCCTCGGGCTCGCCCACCTGCAGCGGCACCCCGGCCGCGATCTGCAGTCCCTCGGCGGCGAACTTGCTGCCGTTGCGGATCGCGGGATCGTCGGTATAGCTGACTACGACGCCCGGCGCGCCGAAACCCTGCGCCGCGACCGACGCTACGCCCTTTTCGGCCAGCATTGCGCGCACACCGTCACCAAGGCGCCACTGCGCGTCGCGTGCGGCGTCGAACCCCATCGCTTCTGTCTCGCGCATCGCCTCGTGCAGGCGGCGCAAGGCATCGGTCGGCATTGTGGCGTGATAGGCATGGCCGCCGTCCTCGAACGCCTTCATGATGCCGCGCCACTTCTTCAGATCCAGCGCGAAGCTGTCGCTTTCGGTCTTGGCCAGACGGTCCGCAGCACGGCGCGACATCATCACCAGCCCGGCCGACGGCGAGGCCGACCAACCCTTTTGCGGGGCCGAAATCAGCACGTCGACGCCCGTCGCCGCCATGTCGACCCAGACAGCACCCGAGGCGATGCAATCAAGGACCATCAGCGCGCCCACCTCGTGCGCAGCATCGGCGAGTGCCTCGATGTAATCGTCGGGCAGGATCAGCCCGGCCGAGGTTTCGACATGGGGTGCGAAGACAGCTTCGGGCCGATGCTCGCGGATCTTGGCCACGACCTCTTCGATGGGAGGCGGCGCATAGGCCGGCTGCTTTTCATTCCCCGCAGGCCGCGCCTTGACCACAGTCAGGTCGCTGGCAAAGCCGCCTGCCTCGAGGATCTGGCTCCACCGGTAGCTGAACCATCCGTTGCGGACGACCAGCGCATGGCTGCGCGCGGCGAACTGACGGGCCACGGCTTCCATCGCGAAGGTGCCGCCGCCGGGAACGATGGCGATCTCTTCGGCGTGGTAGACCTCGCGCAGCATCGTGGACAGGTCGCGCATGACACCCTGGAAGGCCTGCGACATATGGTTCAGCGAGCGATCGGTGAACACGACCGAGAATTCCTGCAGACCGTCGGGATCGATATCGGGGCGAATGCCGGCCATGGCGGAACCTTTCAGCAAAGAGCGGATGAGTCGGCCGGCACGTTATCCCCTGTGATCAGGAACGGCCACCCGCGATCGCCCTGCTGCCACTCTTGCCGGGTCGCGCGCCCGGCATGCTCTTGCGGGACACCCTGCCAAGCGACTAGCTTAAGGCTATCGCAACCATTCCAAGGGCCTCCATGCGCATCGGCATCCTGCAATGCGGCAAATCCCCCGATCAGATCCGTGACGAACTGGGGGACTATCCGGACATGTTTCATCGCCTGCTGGCGGGACGGGGTTTCGACTTCCGCACCTATGACGTCGAAGAGATGGAATTTCCGGGCAGCGTGGCGGATCAGGATGGCTGGCTGATTACCGGCTCGCGTCACGGAGCGTATGAGGATCACGCTTTCATTCCGCCCCTGGAAGACTTCATCCGCGACGCCTATGCCACCAGTGTGCCAATGGTAGGAATCTGCTTCGGCCATCAGATCATCGCGCAGGCCTTGGGCGGCACCGTCGTGAAGCATCCGGACGGTTGGGCGGTCGGTGTTCAGGATTACGATTTCGGAGGCGCACCGGTCACGCTGAATGCCTGGCATCAGGATCAGGTGGTCAGCCTGCCCGAAGGCGCCGAGGTCGCGGGGCGCAACGCCTTTTGCGAGAACGCGGCGCTGATCTATGGCGATCGCGCCTATACCGTTCAGGCGCATCCCGAATTCGACGATGCCTTCATCCAGGGGCTGATCGACCACCGGGCCAAGGGCAAGGTGCCGCAGGACCTGCTGGACCGGGCCGAGGCGCGGATGGGTCAGGCGACGGGTGCGAGCCTGATCGCTGACCGGATCGAGGCGTTCTTCCTGCAGCCGCGCGCGTTGCGCCGCGGGGACGGAACCGGTGCGTCGACGCGCGGGGCCGCATGAAACATCCCGAATGGATCCAGTCCGCACCCGCCGCCGCGCGCGAATACGTGCAGGGCCGCCGTCTGGACGAGGTTGAATGCATCGTGGCCGACATCGCGGGCGTCGCGCGCGGTAAGGCGATGCCCGCATCGAAATTCGCGCGGCAAGACAAGTTCTACCTGCCGAACTCGATCTTCCTGCAGACGATCACCGGTGAATGGGCGGACAATCCGGCCGGCGCGTTCACCGAGCCGGACATGATCCTGACGCCCGATTTCTCGACCGTGACCGCAGCGCCGTGGACCGCCGACTGGACCATGCAGGTGATCCACGACGCCCATGATCAGCAGGGCAATCCGGTGCCGGTCGCGCCGCGCAACGTGCTCAAGCGCATCGTGGGTCTGTACGAGGAGCGTGGCTGGAAGCCGGTCGTCGCGCCCGAGATGGAATTTTTCCTGGTCGCGCGGAACATCGATCCGAACCAGCCCATCATTCCGCCGATGGGACGTACCGGGCGTCGCGCTGCGGCCAAGCAGGCCTATTCACTGTCTGCCGTGGACGAATACGGCAAGGTGATCGACGACATCTACGACTTCGCCGAGGCCCAGGGGTTCGAGATCGACGGCATTCTTCAGGAAGGCGGTGCCGGTCAGGTCGAGATCAACCTCAACCACGGCGACCCGGTCGCCCTGGCCGACGAGATCTTCTACTTCAAGCGACTGATCCGCGAGGCCGCGCTGCGCCACGACTGCTTTGCAACCTTCATGGCCAAACCCATCGAGGGTGAGCCGGGCAGTGCGATGCACATCCATCACTCGGTCGTGGACACGAAGACCGGGCAGAACATCTTCTCCGACGAGAAGGGCCGGGACGCGCCGCAATTCCTGCATTTCATCGCAGGGATGCAGAAGCATCTGCCTGCCGCGATCGCGCTGCTGGCGCCTTACGTCAACAGCTATCGCCGCTATGTCCCTGACTTCGCCGCGCCGATCAACCTGGAATGGGGCCGCGACAACCGCACCACCGGACTACGCGTCCCGATTTCGTCCCCCGAGGCGCGGCGGATCGAGAACCGGCTGGCGGGGATGGATTGCAATCCTTATCTCGGCCTCGCCGCAAGCCTCGCCTGCGGTTATCTGGGGTTGATCGAGGGTGAAAATCCACGCGCCGAATGTCTGGGCGACGCCTACATGTCCGAGGATGAACTGCCGCTGACACTGGGCTACGCGCTGGACATCATGTGCGAAAGCGAACCCATGACCGAGGTGCTGGGCAAGGAATTCGTCGCCGTCTACGAGGCGGTGAAGCGGAACGAATACAAGGAATTCCTGCAGGTCATCAGCCCGTGGGAACGCGAACACCTGCTTCTGAACGTATGAATCTGCTCTACGCCAACGACCGGCCGGGCGAATATCCGCAAAGTCTGTACGCGGCGACGCGCGACCGGCTGGACCCGTTTCCGCGCCTGAAGGGCGAAACGCGGGCGGACGTCGCCGTGATCGGCGGTGGGTATACTGGCCTGTCGGCGGCCCTGCATCTGGCGCAAGCCGGGATGGACGTCGTTCTGCTGGAAGCCCATCGCGTCGGCTTCGGCGCCTCGGGGCGCAACGGCGGACAGATCGGGTCGGGCCAGCGTCAGGAAGTCGACTGGTTGGAAAAGCAGCTGGGACGCGACATGGCGCGGCGCCTGTGGACGATCGGCGAGGACGCGAAAGCCCTTGTGCGCGATCTGGCGCGGGCTTCGGGTGTCCCTTTCCATTCAGGCGTCGCCCATGCGGTCCGCAACGCCGCTGAAATCGACCACGCCAGACGCCTGTCCGATCTGCTGGCCAGCCACTACGATTACGATCAGGTGGAGGTCATGGACCGCGACGCGTTCCGCGCCATGGTTCCATCCAATGCCTATGTCGGGGGCGATCTGGATCACGGGGCGGGGCATCTGCATCCGCTGAACCTCGCCCTCGGCATCGCCCGCATCGCGGCGGGGGCGGGCGCGCGAATTCACGAGATGACGCATGTCCATCACATCAAGCATGCGAAGAAGGCGGACGAAAAGACCGTCCTGCGCTGCGATACAGGACGGGTGATCTGCGATCATCTGATCGTCGCGGGCAATGGATATTTGGGCGATCTCGATGCCGGCGTTGCTGCGCGGGTCATGCCCATCAACAATTACATCGTCGCGACCGAACCGCTGGGCGATCGCGCGGTAGGGGTCCTTACCCGCAACGTCGCGGTCGCGGATACGAAGTTCGTGGTGAATTACTGGCGGCTCAGCGACGACAAGCGCTTGATTTTCGGCGGGGGTGAGACGCTGCGCTACCGCTTTCCGCGCGACATCCGCGCCACCGTCCGCCCGCACTTGCTGTCGGTCTATCCTGGCTTGAAGGATATCGAACTGACCCATGCCTGGGGCGGTACGCTGGCGATTACCCGCAGCCGGATGCCGCATTTCGCAAGACCCGCGTCGAACTGCCTGTCCGCGGGCGGCTATTCCGGACATGGCGTCGCGCTGGCGACGCTGGCAGGGCGGATGATGGCGGACGCGGTCAGGGGCCAGGCCGAGGGTTTCGATACGATGGCGGCGGTCGGTGCGAAGCGATTCCCAGGCGGGGCTGCGCTGCGACCGCCGTTGCTGGCCCTTGGCATGGGTTGGTTCGCGTTGCGCGATCGGCTGGGCTGGTAGTCGCCCGAGCGTCAACCTTGCGCGCGGCGGTCCAGCCGCTCCTGCACCTTCTGACGTGCTAACGCGGAATCGCGATCGGTGACGCCCAGAAGTCCGGCTGCCAGGCGGATAAGCCGCTCTTCATCGCTGTCACGCTTCGAATCGACCAGCGCCACTTCCCACATCGCGCTGATGATGGACTGGCGTTCCTCCAGCACGACCCGATCCTTGATCTGGCGCGTGAAGCGGACCGTGTCCGGGGCCTCCGCCTCGATCATCTCGGCCGCGGCACGACGCTCGGCGGCCTCGTCCGCGCCGATGTTGTGAAACCGCGCCAGGATCGCATCGATCCGGGCCCGCTCGCTATCGTGGTAGGCATTGTCAGCGCGGGCGACCCGCACCAGCAATGCCGCGATTGCGACTTCGGACTCCACGCTGGACAAACGCGCGGGCGCGGGATCATCGGTCGTGAGGCGATTGAGAAGATTGCGAAACATTTAACCATCATAAGACCTGTGCCAGCCGGGACAAGCAGGTCCGTTCATATCGCGTGCGATTAATATTTTTGCGGGACGTACAGATCGCGCGGAAGGGTCTCGCGTTCGTAATCGGGATTGAAGACGCGGTTAGGCAGTTCGACCTCTTCGTGCGGCACGTCAGTGTAGGGCATCAGCGACAGCAGGTGCGACATGCAGTTCAGGCGCGCGCGCTTCTTGTCGTTGCCCGGCACGATGTACCACGGCGCTTCCGGAATGTTCGTCAGGTCGAACATGTCCTCCTTGGCCTTGGTGTAGGCCTCCCAGCGGATCCGCGACTGAAGGTCCATCGGCGACAGCTTCCACTGTTTCAGGGGATCGTGGACGCGCATCAGGAAGCGCATCTGCTGTTCCTCGTCGGTGATCGAAAACCAGTATTTCACCAGCCTGATGCCGGACCGGACCAGCATACGCTCGAATTCCGGAACGTCCTGGAAGAATTGGTCGACCTCATCCTCGGACGCGAAGCCCATCACCCGCTCGACGCCGGCGCGGTTGTACCAGCTGCGGTCGAACAGGACGATTTCACCCCCCGCGGGCAGATGCGGAACGTAGCGCTGAAAATACCACTGCGTCTTTTCGCGGTCCGATGGCGCCGGCAACGCCACCACGCGCGCCACGCGGGGGTTCAGCCGCTGGGTGATGCGCTTGATCGCGCCACCCTTGCCGGCGCTGTCGCGGCCTTCGAACAGCACGACGACTTTTTCCTTGTGATAGGACACCCAATCCTGCAGTTTGATCAGTTCCGCCTGCAGCCGCAGCAATTCCTGGAAATAAAGCTTGCGATCCATCTGTTCGGGATGGTTGTCGCGATAGATGCGCTTGATCTCAGCCGAGAGGACCGCGTCCTCCAGCTCGATCTCGTAATCCTCGTCGAGCGTATCCTCGAGTTCGGCCTCGAGCCAGTTCTTCGGTTCTTCACTCATGCGGCTCTCCTGCATCTGTGACACCGATATAGGACCGTAACGTGACGGTTTTACAGATGTCACGCGACTCTGTGGCGGCGCGGGACCGCGCCGCTCGTCTTGGGCTCAGTTGCGGAAAAAACGGGCCGCGCAGCTTTGGGTGATGCCGAAGGCGACCCCTCCGCCGTCGAGTCCGCCGGTTGTCCCGCACCATTGACCGTTCGTGGTGAACAGGCTCTTCGAGCCGCGGGCGGGTCGGAAGGCGACGCGATTGCCGTTCACGTCGAATAGGTTCAGCACCCCGCCGGGATTGAGCGCATAATAGCCAACGACACTGCCGTCGGAGGTGATGATGAGCCTGTTCTGGTTGGCGGGATTCGACGGCCGGTTTTCATAGTTTCCAGACGTGTTCGAGCTGTTGCCGGCCGAGTTCCACGCCGAGTAGGGTGAGTTCGCGGGCGCCGCAGGATTGTTCGCCGGATGTCCGGGACCAAGCTCGAAGGGCAGTTGCGTCCGATCAAGGATGAACAGCGGCGCGTCGGCCAGCGCCGGCGCAGTGCCGGCCGCCAGTGCCAGCAGCAGGGCCAGGGGACGGGCAAGGGGTCTGGGCATCCGGTTCTCCTGTCAGCGTATCTGACCCGCATATTGCCGAACCGCAGGGCGTTTGAATAGCGCGACCAGCGTTGGTCGCGCGTCTGTCATTGGCGGCACCCGCTCGCCGGTGCGTCGGCTCAGACCAGCCGCGCGCCTTCCTTGGCCGCTTCGACGAACCCTGCGAACAACGGCGCAGGGTCGAAGGGTTTCGACTTCAGCTCGGGGTGCGATTGAACGCCGATGAACCAGGGGTGGTCGGAATATTCCACGACCTCCGGCAGCTTGCCGTCCGGCGACATACCCGAAAAGCAAAGACCCGCCGCTTCCAGCGCTTCGCGATACTTGCCGTCGACCTCATAGCGGTGACGGTGCCGATCTTCCATCTGCAGCGCTCCGCCGTAGATCTGCGAAATCTTCGATCCGGGCTGCAGAACGGCGGTGTAGGCGCCAAGACGCATGGTGCCGCCCTTGTCATCACCGATCTTGCGGTTGACGGTGTAATTGCCCTGCACCCATTCCTTCAGGTGATAAACCACGGGGGTGAAGCGGGTCTCGCCGGCTTCGTGATCGAATTCCTCGGATCCCGCGTTGGGCATGTCGGCGAGGTTCCGCGCCGCCTCGATCACCGCCATCTGCATGCCAAGGCAAATGCCCAGATATGGCACGTCCTTTTCGCGCGCGTAACGCGCTGCGGCGATCATGCCTTCGGTGCCACGCTCGCCGAAACCGCCCGGCACGATGATGCCGTGATAGCCGTCCAGCAGATGCGCGCCTTCGCCTTCCAGCTTCTCGCTGTCCACCCAGTCGGCCTTGACGCGGACGCGGTTGGCCATGCCGCCATGCGTCAGCGCCTCGGCGATGGATTTGTAGGCGTCTTCCAGTTGCGTGTACTTGCCGACGACGGCGATGTTGACCTGTCCCTCGGCATTTTCCAGCCGGTCGATCACGTCTTCCCACTTGGTCATGTCCGGACGGGGCGCGGGGCTGATCCCGAAGGCGTCAAGGACGGCCTGATCCAGGCCGGCGCGATGATAGGCGATCGGCGCTTCGTAGATCGAGCTGAGATCATAGGCCGGGATCACCGCCTCTGGACGGACGTTGCAGAACAACGCGATCTTGGCACGTTCCTTTTCCGGGATCGGCTGTTCGGACCGGCAGACCAGCACGTCGGGGGCCAGGCCGATCGACTGCAGTTCCTTCACGCTGTGCTGCGTGGGCTTGGTCTTCAATTCGCCCGAGGCGCGCAGATAGGGCAGCAGGGTCAGGTGCATCAGGATGCACTGGCCGCGCGGACGTTCGTGGATGAACTGGCGGATCGCCTCGAAGAAGGGCAGGCCCTCGATATCGCCGACAGTGCCGCCGATCTCGCACAGCATGAAGTCGACCTCGTCATCGCCAATGGCGAGGAAGTCCTTGATTTCGTTGGTGACGTGCGGAATGACCTGGATGGTCTTGCCCAGATATTCGCCGCGACGTTCCTTCTCCAGCACGTTGGAATAAATCCGCCCCGACGAGATCGAGTCGGTCTTGCGCGCATGAACGCCCGTAAAGCGTTCGTAATGGCCCAGATCCAGGTCGGTTTCGGCACCGTCGTCGGTGACGAAGACCTCGCCATGTTCGAAGGGCGACATCGTGCCCGGATCTACGTTCAAATAGGGGTCGAGCTTGCGCAGCCTGACGGTGAAGCCGCGTGCCTGCAGAAGCGCGCCGAGTGCGGCGGATGCGAGGCCCTTGCCGAGGCTGGAAACCACGCCGCCGGTGATAAAGATGTAACGCGCCATGAGGCCCCCGTGATGTCGAAATTCAAGGCTTTGCGGGGCCGCCGGACGGCCTGCATCACGGGACTCAATCTATAAGCGATTCGCGCCCGTCGCGCAACGCGAAGCGCAAGCCCGTGTGGGCCGCGCCGCATGTTGCCGCAAGGTGTGGTGTCAGTTGTTCGCGGGCGCTTGCGTCGCGGGTTCTGCGTCGGCCGGTGCCGGTTCGCTTTCCGTTGTGCTGCTTTCCGGCGCCGGCTGCGCGGCAGGCTCTTCGGCTGCAGGAGCTTCGGCTGCCGGCGCGTTCGTGGCGGGCGCTTCGGCCGCAGGCGGCGTCACCGGTGCCGTCGCGCTGTCGGCGGCTGGCGCGGCGGCCGAACTGTCGGCTGCGGGTGCCTGCGCCGCGGGCGCATCGGCCGCGGGCGGCGTGACCGGCTGGCCGGTGCCCGGCGGGGGCGCGTATTCCGGCAAGGCAGGCAGGTTGGAATCGGTCTGGCTTTCACTGGCCGGCGTATTGACGCCCAACTGGTCCATCACCGAGGACCCCGAGCTTTGCCGTGCGGCGATGATCGTCAGGGCGATCGAGGTCACGAAAAGCGCGATCCCGAAGATCCATGTCAGGCGCGTCAGAACGTTCGCGGCCTGCCGACCGGTCATCACGCCACTACCACCGCCGCCGCCACCCATGCCCAGACCGCCACCTTCGGAGCGCTGCAGCAGCACCACGCCGGTCAGCAGAAGCGCCAGGATCAGATGGACGGTCAGAACGACGTTTTGCACGGGCGTGGGCCTTTCCTTCGCGGACGGGCCTATCTAGTCATCCATGCGGATGATGGCAAGCGGATGCGGGGACAGCCGATGGGCGGGGTGATGATCCAGGGAACCGGCTCGAATGTCGGCAAGTCGATGCTGGTCGCCGGGCTTTGCCGGGCCGCACGGCTGCGCGGGATCGACGTCGCTCCGTTCAAGCCGCAGAACATGTCGAACAACGCTGCGGTGACGGTGGATGGCGGCGAGATCGGGCGTGCGCAGGCGCTGCAGGCGCGGGCCGCCGGTATCGAGCCTGCCGCCGACATGAACCCGGTGCTTCTGAAGCCCGAAACCGACACTGGCGCGCAGGTGGTTGTGCAGGGCCGCGTGCTGGCGCGGGCCGAGGCCGCCGATTACGGCGCGCTGCGGCCGCACCTGTTGGCAGCGGTGATGGACAGCTTCGCGCGGCTGAAGGCGCGGCACGATATGGTGATCGTCGAAGGCGCCGGCAGCCCGGCCGAGGTCAACCTGCGTCCCCGCGACATCGCCAACATGGGTTTCGCACGTACTGCAGACGTCCCGGTGGTGCTGGCCGGCGATATCGACCGGGGCGGGGTCATCGCGCAGATCGTCGGCACGCAGGCTGTACTGGACGCAGACGATGCGGCGATGGTTCAGGGCTTCCTGATCAACAAGTTCCGCGGCGATCCGCGCCTCTTCGACGACGGCTACGCGCTGATTGCGGCACGAACGGGCTGGCGCGGCTTCGGCGTCGTGCCGTGGTTCCGTGACGCGATGCGTCTGCCGGCCGAGGATGCGGTCGATCTGCGGCACAGCGCGGGGCAGGGGCTGCACGTCGTCTGCCTTTGCCTGTCGCGGATCGCGAATTTCGACGATCTCGATCCGCTTGCGGCCGAGCCGGGCGTTCGGCTGACCATGCTGGGGCCGGGGCAGGCCCTGCCCGGCGATGCCGATGTGGTGATCCTGCCCGGCACCAAATCCACACGGGGCGATCTGGAATTTCTGCGCGCGCAGGGATGGGACATCGATCTGTCCGCGCATGTGCGACGCGGCGGTCATGTCTTGGGTCTTTGCGGCGGTTTCCAGATGCTTGGGCGCCAGATCAGCGATCCGACTGGCAGCGATGGCGCGCCGGGTGACAGCGAGGGGCTGGGGCTGCTTGATGTTGAAACGGTGATGAGCGACGCGAAGCGTATCGTGCAGGTCAGCGGCACAGCGATGGGCGCGCCGGTTTCGGGTTACGAGATCCATATGGGTCGCACCCTCGGCCCCGATTGCGCACGGCCCTTCGCGCGGCTGCCAGGCCCCGATGGCGCGATCAGCCGCGACGGGCGCATCGCCGGGACTTACCTGCACGGATTGTTCGCCGACGACCGGTTACGGGCGGCATGGCTCGCGCGGCTCGGCGCGGTCTCACAGCCCGGTTACGAGGCGGGTGTCGAGGACACGCTCGACGCGCTGGCTGCGCATCTTGAGGCGCATCTTGATGTGGGTGCAATCCTGTCGCTGGCGCGTTAGCGGCGTCGGCGGACGGCAGCCTTGAGTTCCGAAAGACGATAGGCTCCGGTCGCGAAGGCCAGCGCGAAATAGATCGCCGCACCGCCGAGGACGAGGATCGCAAGCTCGACGACGTCAGTCATCCCATCAGTCCAGCGCATCGTCATCCACAGCGCGCCCGCCATCAGGGCCGCCGACAGGACGATGCGCGGCGCGGTCCGGCCAAGGCGCGCATCGCCGCGCGCGGCTTGCCCCATCTTTCGGGTTCCCCACCACAGCTGCGCCACCATGACCCAGGCGGCGATCGTGGTGCCAAGCGCGGCTGCAAGAAATCCGATGAACGGCATCAGCCCGAAGGCGACGGCGGCATTCACCACCATCGACATCAGCGCGAAGCGGAACGGCGTGCGCGTATCCTCGCGCGCAAAATAAAGCGGTTGCAGGATCTTCTGCAGCACGAAGGCGGGCAGACCCAGGGCGTAGACGACCAGCGCGCGGGCGGTCTGGACGGTGTCGTCGGCATCGAAGGCGCCGCGCTGGAACAGGGTCGAGACCATCGGCTCTGCAATGACCGCAATCGCGAAGGCTGACGGGATGGTCAGGAACAGCCCGAACTCCGTCGCCCGGCTATAGGCCTGCTGGCCGCCCGCGTCGTCACCCGCTGCGATGCGCCGGGCAAGCTCGGGCAGAAGGACGACCGCGACCGCCGCCCCGACGACCCCCAGCGGCAGCTGATACAGGCGGTCGGAATAGGACAGCCACGCGATTGCGCCCTCGAACCGGGAACCGACCTGCCGGCCGATCAGCAGGTTCAGCTGCACCACGCCGCCCGCGAAAGCGGCGGGCAACGCCACGGCCAGCAGCCGGCGCATGTCGGGCGACAGTCGCGGGCGCCGCGGCCAGAAGCGCCATCCGGTGCGCCGCGCGTCCCACCAGACTAGGCCAAGCTGCGCGATCCCGGTGATGGGCGTTGACCAGGCAAGCGTCAGTCCCATGTCCCAGCCCCGGACTCGCGCCAGCGCCATCGCCGCGATGAACAACAGGTTCAGCAGTACCGGCGCAGCCGCCGCCGCATGAAAGCGACCGTTCGCGTTCAGCACGCCCGAGATCATCGAGGCCATCGAGATCAGCAGGATATAGGGAAAGGTGATCCGCCCGTATTCGACCGCCAGCGCGAAACGCTCGTCACCTGCAAAGCCTGACGCCATCAGCCAGACCAACGCCGGCATGAAGATCATCGCCAGCGCCGACAGGGCCAGCACCGTGGCGAACAGTCCCGAAAACGCCTCGCCCGCGAAACGCTCGGCGCCGGCGCGATCCTCGAGTCGCTTCGAGAACATCGGAACGAAGGCGGTGTTGAACGCACCTTCCGCGAAGAATCGGCGGAACATGTTCGGCAGCGACAGCGCGATCAGGAACGCCTCGGCCACCGGCCCGGTGCCCAGCCACGCGGCCATCAGGATGTCGCGGATGAACCCTGTCAGCCGCGAGACGAAGGTCCAGATGCCGACCGAAAGGAAGCCGCGGACCAGCCCGCCCGGCCGCGCCATCAGGCGGACGCCTTCGCACAGGTGAGTTTCATCGGATCAGCTCTCCGCCCTGCGACCACCGGCCTCGATCGCGGCGCGCAGCTTCTTTTCCAGCGCCTCGCGCTTATGCGCCGCGTGCAGTTTCAGGCCGAACATGTCCTTGACGTAGAAACTGTCCACCACCTGCGCGCCATAGGTCGCGATCACGGCGCCGACGATCTGGATATGATTGGCCGCCAACGTCCGCGTCAGGTCGTAGAGAAGGCCGGGTCGATCACGGGTATCGACCTCAATGATCGTGTAGATGTCGGAGCCTTCGTTGTCGAAGGTGATATGCGTGGGGAACCGGAACTCGCGCTCGCGCTTCTTGACCTGATCCTGCCGGGTCGCGAACTCGTCGCGGGCCACGATTTCGCCCTTGAGCGTCCGCTCGATGGTGCGGCGAAGGCGCGGCAGGCGATCCTCGGCGTAAGGGTGGCCGTCGGCATCCTGCATCCAGAAGACGGCGGTCGCGAAACCGTCCTTGGTCGTGTAGGTGCGCGCATCGACGATGTTCGCACCCATCAGCGACAGGGCACCGCAAAGGCGCGAGAAGATGCCGGGATGGTCGGCCATCACGAAGGCGGCGCGGGTCGCGTCGCGATCATGGTCGGGGTCCAGATCGATGCGGATCTCGCCCTCGGTGATACCGTTCAGCAGGTCGGCGAAGATCGCATGGGTCGCGGTCGGCATGCCGGGCCAGTAGCTGTCGTAATGACGCGCGATCTCGGCCCGGATGGCCTTCGCCTCCCAGCCCTTCGCGACCAGAAGGTGGCGCAGGCCGCGCTTGGCCTCGGACTGGCGCTTGTCGCGGTTCAGCTCTTCGAGACCGCCATCCAGCGCGGCGACGGTTTCCTGATGCAGCTTGCGCAGCAGCATCGCCTTCCAGTTGTTCCATGTCCCCGGACCGACGCCGCGAATGTCGCAGACCGTCAGCACCAGCAGCATGTCCAGCCGCTTGCGAGTCTTCACCGCCTTGGCGAATTCGCGCAGCGTGCGCGGGTCGGAAATATCCCGCTTCTGCGCCACGTCGGACATCAGCAGGTGGTTCCGGACAAGCCATTCGACGGTCTCGACCTCTTCAGCGCTGAAGCCCAGCCGGGCGCTGACCCGGCGCGCGATATGGGCGCCGACGATCGAGTGATCCTCGGACCGACCCTTGCCGATGTCGTGCAGGAAGGTCGCGAGATACATGACTTTGCGGTTGACGCCGGACTGCATGATGTCATGCGACAGCGGCAGATCGTCAGGATGCTCGCCCCGCTCGATCTCGGCCAGCGCGGCGACGCATTGGATCGAATGTTCGTCGACCGTGTAGTGATGATACATGTTGAACTGCATCATCGCCACAACCTGCTCGAATTCAGGGATGAAAGCAGCCAGCACGCCCAGCTCGTTCATCCGGCGCAGCGAGCGTTCCGGATTGCCGTGCTTCAACAGCAGGTCAAGGAAGATGCGAGTTGCGTCGGGATCGTGGCGCACCTCGTCATCGATCAGCTTGAGGTTCGAGGCGACCAGCCGCATCGCTTCCGGATGAAGCAGCATGCCGGTCCGCAGCGCTTCTTCGAACAGGCGCAGGATGTTCAGCGGATCGTCCAGAAAGGTCTTTGGGTCCGCAGGCATCAATCGGCCTGTTTCCTCGCGAAAACCGTCGCGCAGCTTGCGGCGGCGGCGGAACAGCCGACCCAGCAGCGGCGTCTTGCTGACGTGACGCGCCTCCAGCGCGGTCAGGAAGACGCGGGTGACATCGCCCACGCGGGTCGCGTGGCGGAAATAGGTTTGCATGAAGTGCTCGACCGCGCGCCTGCCAGCGCTGTCCTGATAGCCCATGCGCCGGGCGACCTCGACCTGCATGTCAAAGCTCAGCACGTCGACGGGCCGTCCCGCGATCAGATGCAGGTGGCAGCGCACCGCCCACAGGAAATCTTCGGCCTGCCAGAAGGCACGGTGTTCTTCGCGCGTGAAAAAGCCAAGGTCGATCAATTCGACCGCGCGATCGACGCGGTGGATGTATTTCGCGATCCAGTAGAGCGTCTGCAGATCGCGCAGCCCTCCCTTGCCCTCCTTGACGTTGGGCTCGAGAACGTAACGCTGGCCACCCTGCTTTTCATGCCGCGCGTCCCGTTCCGCCAGCTTCGCTTCGACGAATTCCGGCACCGATTTGTCGAACAGTTCCGACCACAGCCGGTCGCGCAGCGCTTCGGCCATGGGGGCATGTCCGGCAACGTGACGATGTTCCAGCAACGCGGTCCGGATGGTCATGTCGCCCGCCCCGAGACGCAGGCAATCATCGACGGTCCGGACGCTGTGGCCGACCTTCAGCTTCAGGTCCCACAGCATGTAAAGCATGGATTCGACCACGCTTTCGGCCCAGCCCGTCGCCTTGGCCGGGGTCAGGAACAACAGGTCGATGTCCGAATGGGGCGCCATCTCGGCCCGGCCGTAGCCGCCCACCGCCAACACGGCGAGCCGTTCGCCATCCGTGGTATCGTCTTTGGGATGCAGGATCTCGGTCGCGACATGGTGGATCGCACCGACAATCCCGTCGGTGACCGACGCGATCGCGCGAACCGTTTCGCGCGCGGCCCGGGGATGGGTCAGGAACGACGCTTCGACTTCGGCCATCGCCTCGGCCCGCGCCTGTGCAAGATGGGCGACGGTCGCGGTGCGGATGTCACGCGCGCTGGCCACCCCGCTTAGCAGGCTGTCCAGCGTCGCCGTCGATCGGCCGAGGTCGAAAAGGTCGTGCGCCCCGGGCAGGGCCGGGGCGCTTTCGACATTGCGGACCGCTGTCCCGGGGCGCGGCAAGATCAGGACCCGAAGCGGCCGAAACGACGCGGTGCAGGGTCAAGGATCACGACCGTGTTGTTGCGGATCGTGGCGACCGACATCGCACGCTGGTTGCTGCCGTCGGGACGGAAGCGGAATAGCCCGTTGATACCGCGGAAACCCGACGATTGCGTCAGCCCGGACTTGGTCAGCGCGTTGCGGTTGCCGGCGCGCGCACCGGCCGCGATTGCCGCGACGCCGTCATAGGCGAGGCTGCCGAGAATGTGGGGCGCTTCGCCATGGGCGGCGCGGTAGCGGCTGGCGAACTGGCCGGCCATGGCGGTGTCGGGCAGGGCGAACCAGCCACCCTGCAATTGCGGCATCGACAGGCGCGATGCAGGCTCGTCCCAGCGGGTCAGGCCCATGAACTGCGTGACCTGGCTGGTGACACCGGCCTCTGCCAGCGTCTCAGTGAGGTAGGGAAGGACGGCGAGATTGTTCGCGGTCATGAATATCGCATCGACCTGACCTGAGCGCGCTGCATTGGCGATCTGCGGCGCGACGCCATCGATACCCGATTGCGACACGGGATGATTGACCCGTCCCGCGACGGTCGCGCCGTTTCGGGCGGCCGCGCCCGCAATGGCGGCGGCACCGACCTGGCCCGCGACATCGTCCTCGGCCACGATCAGCAAGCGGCGCTTGTTCTGGCTCACGCCATAGCCGATCAATCGGTCAGCCACGTTGTCGAACGTGTTGCCCAGCACGAAAAGGTTGCCGCCCGCGATCTCGGCATTGTTCGAAAAGCTGAGCACGTTGATGTTGCGCGCGCGCATCGCGGTGCCGACGGCGTTGGCGCTTTCGGCGAAAAGCGGGCCCAGGATGATCTTGGCGCCGTCATCGGCCGCCTCGTTCGCGCGGGCGACGGCGGCAGCGGCGCTGGTGCCGGTCTGGTAGACCCGCAGGTCGATCTGCGCGCCTTCCGCATCGGCCGCAGCCATCCGCGCCGCGTTGGTCAGGCTGCGTGACAGCCATTCCAGATCGGCATCGCCTGACCCGCCCGGGACCAGCAACGCGACCGGGACCGGCGCGCCGGGGTCGATCTGCTGGCCAATCGAAGGACCCGAGGCGGTGTTCATGCCGACCGGTTCGCAGGCTGCGACGACGAAGGCAGAGACGACGGCCAGCGTCCTCACAAGGATTGAAAGGGGCCGTGTCGTGCCGGCGATGGAGGCGATGGCGCGCATGGTCGAAGATTCCCTGTTGTTGTCGGACGAGCGGTGCCCCAAGACCCTATTGCGGCGGCCATGTCTTGGCAATCAGTCCGGCGATCACGTCTGGACCGAGGGCGCGGAAAGGAAGGACGATGCAGAGCGACGGCAATTCGGGACCCGGCGCGGCACGGATCGAGGCGCAGATTCAGGCCTCGCGGCTGGAGGCGGGACTTTACCTCGTCGCGACACCGATCGGCACGGCGCGCGACATCACGCTGCGCGCGCTCGACGTGCTGAACTCGGCCGATCTATTGGCGGCCGAGGATACACGGGTCCTGCGTCACCTGATGTCGATCCACGGTTTGCCCCTGCGCGAGAGGCGGATCGTGGCCTATCACGATCACAGCGCCGACCGGCATCGCCAGGCGATCCTCGACGCGTTGGCTGACGGTCGGTCGGTCGCCTACGCCTCGGATGCGGGTACGCCGCTGATCGCCGATCCCGGGTTTCGCCTGGCGCGAGAAGCGATCGGTCGGGGGCAGCGTGTCCACGCGGTGCCCGGCGCCTCGGCCGTGCTGGCCGCGCTGACCCTGTCGGGCCTGCCTTCGGATCGCTTCCTCTTCGCGGGCTTTCCGCCGGTCCCGAAGGGCGCCCGAACCACCTGGCTGCGCGATCTGGCCGCAATCGACGCGACCGCGGTGCTGTTCGAAAGTCCGCGGCGCGTTAAGGAAACATTGGAGATTCTGTGTGAGATTGATCCGGATCGGGATATCGTTCTGTGCAGGGAGCTGACCAAGAAGTTCGAAGAGGTGATGCGCGGCAAACCGGATGATGTTGCCCAGGCGATTCCCGATGCGGGACTCAAGGGCGAAATCGTCCTGCTGCTTGACCGTCCGGCGCCCGCCGTTATCGGCGCCGATGCGGTGCGGCAGGCGCTGTCGGTTCATCTCGGCGCGATGTCGGTGAAGGATGCGGCCCGCACGGTCGCAGAGGAATTGGGCCTCGCGCGCCGCGAGGTGTATCAGATGGCGCTGGTCATGGCGGCCGAGGATAGGGACGGATGACGGTTCAAACGCGGGATTTTCAGGCGAAGAGACAGGTCCGCGGCGCACTGGCCTACCGCACCGGCGCGATGGCGGAAGAGCAGGTGGCCCGACAGTACGAAAGCGCGGGCTATACCTTGTGTGAGCGCCGGTTCCGCAGCGCCCGGGGCGAGATCGACCTGATCTTTCGGCAAGGCGCCTGCACGGTCTTTGTCGAGGTCAAGAAGTCGCTGTCCTTCGAAACCGCCGCCCTGCGTCTCGATCGTCGGCAGATGGATCGGATTTGCGCCACCGCCTGCGATTACTGCGAAAGCCTTCCTGACGGGCTGCTGTCCGAAATGCGCTTCGATCTGGCGATGGTCGATGCCCAAGGCCGGATCGAGGTGTTCGAGAACGCGTTCGGCGAAGCCTGATTGCGCCGCGCCCGTCTTGCATCGGGCGCGCGGTTCCGCGACAACCGGCGCGTCGCCGATCGGAGCCGAACTGATGAGCCTGAATGTCGCCTTGCAGATGGACCCGCTGGAACGGGTGTCGATAACGGGGGACAGCACCTTCCGCATCGGGCTTGAAGCGCAGGCCCGCGGTCATCGGCTGTTCGAATATCCCGTGGACCGACTCGTCTATGACGAGGGTCGCATCAAGGCGACCGGCCGGTCCGTCACGCTGCGGCGCGAGCAGGGCAACCATGTCACGTTTGGCGAAGAGGTCGAGGTCGATCTGGCCGAGTTCGACGTCGTCTGGCTGCGTCAGGACCCGCCCTTCGACATGGGCTATGTCACCTCGACCCATCTGCTGGAACGTCTGACGCCCGACGTTCTGGTCGTCAACGATCCATTCTGGGTCCGCAACGCGCCCGAAAAGCTGATGGTGCTGGACTTTCCCGACCTGACGCCGCCGACCTTGATCGCGCGCGAGCCCGCCGCGATCCGCCGGTTCCGCGAGCGTCACGGCGACATCATCGTGAAGCCGCTTTACGGCAACGGCGGCGCGGGCGTGTTCCACTTGCGTCCCGACGATCCGAACCTGTCCTCGCTTCTCGAGACCTTTGCGGGCATCAACCGCGAGCCGATGATCGCGCAGAAATACCTGCCCGCCGTCGTCAACGGCGACAAGCGCATCATCCTTGTCGATGGTGAGCCGGTCGGCGCGATCAACCGCGTTCCTGCCAAGGGCGAGGCGCGATCGAACATGCATGTCGGCGGTCGTGCCGAGAAGGTCGGGCTGACCGCACGCGAGCGCGAGATCTGCGACCGCATCGGTCCGGTTCTGCGCGAAAAGGGCCTGATCTTCACCGGTATTGATGTGATCGACGGCTGGCTGACCGAGATCAATGTGACGTCGCCCACCGGCATCCAGGAGCTGGAGCGCTTCGACGGCGTCAACGCCGCCGCGCTGATCTGGGAGGCGATCGAGCGTCGTCTGTCGAACCGGCAGGCAGTGGACGATCGTCCCTAGCCTTACGACGAAATCCGGTTGCCAGCCTGTCGGGCCGGGCATAACCTCTGCCTGAAAAGACCGCAAACCGACACAGATCGGACGCGGAAAGCGGATCGGAATTCGCCACAGGGGGCGTGCATTGACGGGACCGGGACAGGACGAGGCGTTCGTCGTCTTCGACCATGTGCAGAAAAGCTATGACGGCCAGACACTGGTCGTCAAAGATCTGAACCTCACCATCGGCAAGGGCGAGTTTTTGACCATGCTGGGCCCGTCAGGGTCGGGCAAGACGACCTGCCTGATGATGTTGGCAGGGTTCGAGACCGCGACCCACGGCGACATCCTTCTGGGCGGGCGACCGATCAACAACATCCCGCCGCACAAGCGCGGGATCGGCATGGTGTTTCAGAACTACGCGCTGTTTCCGCATATGAGCGTGGGCGAGAACCTGTCCTTCCCGCTGGAAGTGCGCGGCATGTCGAAATCCGAGCGTGAAGGCCGGATCGGTCGAGCGCTGGACATGGTGCAGATGGGTCGGTTCGCCAACCGTCGCCCGGCACAGCTTTCAGGGGGCCAGCAGCAGCGGATTGCCCTGGCCCGCGCGCTGGTCTTCGATCCCGAACTGGTGCTGATGGACGAACCGCTCGGTGCGCTCGACAAGCAGTTGCGCGAGCACATGCAATTCGAAATCAAGCACCTGCATGAACAACTGGGCATTACTGTCGTGTACGTCACCCATGATCAGGGTGAGGCGCTGACCATGTCGGACCGGATCGCGGTCTTCAACGACGGGCGCATCCAGCAGCTCGCGACCCCGAGCCAGCTTTACGAAGCCCCCGAAAACAGCTTCGTTGCGAGTTTCATCGGTGAAAACAATGCGCTGTCAGGCACGGTCGAACGGCGCGAGGGCGAACGGGCGGCCGTCCGGCTGGCGACGGGCGAGCTGATCGATGCGGTCGCCGTCGATGCAGTCCGCGAAGGTGCGCCCACAACCGTCTCGATCCGCCCCGAGCGCATCGAGTTCAAGTCCGAACTGCTGCCCGGCGGCGCCGAGACCATCGAGGCCGAGGTGCTGGAGGTGATCTACATGGGCGACATCCTGCGCACCCGCATGCGCGTCGCGGGCAACGAAGATTTCGTCATGAAATGCCGCAACACGCTGGGCCAGACCCGGCTGGAGCCGGGGCAGAAGATCAGGATCGGCTGGCACCCTCAAGATGCCCGTGCACTCGATCCCGTCTGAATCCCGCTACTGCCCGCCGTCAGAACCACCGGCCGAAGCGCGGCCTTTCTTGAAGAACGGAGAGACGACATGAAGAGACTGCTCACCCTCACCACCGCAATGGGCCTGATCGCGGGACCGGCGGTGGCCGATGTGAACCTGCTGTCATGGGGCGGTGCCTACGGCAATTCGCACCTGGAAGCCTATGCCAAGCCCTTCGAGGCCGAGACTGGGATCAAGGTGAACATGGCCGACGCCGACAACCCCGCGACCCCGATCAAGGCGATGGTCGAGGCGGGGAACGTGACTGCCGATGTCGCGTCGGTCGAGTACGCAGACGCGGTGCGGCTGTGCGACGAGGGCCTGCTGGAGACGATCGACGCCTCAATGCTGATGCCGGCCGAGGACGGAACTGCCGCTGCCGACGATTTCATCGAGGGCGCGGTCACCGACTGTTTCGTGGGCACCGACGTCTATTCGATGGTTCTGGCCTACGACGACAGCAAGTTCGCCGATGCCAAGCCGTCGACTCCGGCCGATTTCTTCGATCTCGAGGCTTTCCCCGGCAAGCGCACGATGCGCAAGGGCGCCAAGTTCAACCTGGAACTGGCGCTGATGGCCGACGGCGTCGCGCCCGATCAGGTCTACGAGACGCTGAATACGCCCGAGGGTGTCGATCAGGCCTTTGCCAAGCTGGAAACCATTAAGGACGACGTGATCTGGTGGGAAGCGGGCGCGCAGCCGCCGCAGCTTCTGGCGGATGGCGAGGTGACGATGGCCTACGCCTTCAACGGCCGGATCTTCAACGCAGCCCAGGGCGAGGGCAAACCGTTCAAGATCATCTGGGACGGCCAGATCTACGAGATGGAAGGCTGGGTGGTGCCGAAAGGCGCGCCGAACATGGAAGAGGCGATGCAGTTCGTCGCGTGGACCACGTCTCCGGCCCCGCAGGCGCGCGCCGCGGAATTCATCAGCTACGGCCCGCCGCGGAAATCCGCGGCCGCGATGGTCGGCAACATCGAGGGCACCGAAGAACCGATGGGTCCGAACCTGCCCACGTCCGAAGCGAACATGACCAATGCGCTTGGTTCCGATCTCGACTTCTGGGTCGATCACGATGCCGAGCTGAACGAGCGCTTCAACAGCTGGCTCGCCGGCTGAGACAAGACCGGGCCGTCGCGTCGCTATGCGGCGGCCCAAACTAATCAGAATGATAACAAAGTGCAGCAAGCACATTTTCAACTGAGAGGGGAAGAAGAATGAAGTCCATCCTGATCACGACGACGGCGCTTGTCGGCTTTGCCGCGACCGCCGGCGCGCAAGAGGTCAACGTCGTCTCCTGGGGCGGCGCCTACGAGAAATCGCAGGTCGAGGCCTATAACAAGCCGTTCACCGAAGAGACCGGCATCACCGTCAACATGATCGCCGCCGACAACCCGGCCACGCCGCTGAAGGCGCAGGTCGAGGCGAACAACGTCACCGGCGATGTCTTCGACATCGAGGTCAGCGACGCGATCCGCATGTGCGACGAGGGCGCGCTTGTCGAAATCGACCCGGCCGATCTGCCCGCCGCACCCGACGGCACCGCGGCCGCCGACGATTTCATCGACGGCGCGCTGCAGGATTGCGCGGTCGCCAATATCTTCTGGGGCACGGTCATCGCCTACGACACGACCAAGTTCGAAGGACAGGCGCCTTCGACGGCCGCCGATTTCTTCGATCTGGAAACCTATCCCGGCAAGCGCGGCCTTCCCAAGAATCCCAAGCGCACGCTGTACCTGGCCCTGATCGCCGACGGCGCCTCGCCTGACGAGATCTACGATCTCTTGGGCAGCGACGAAGGCGTGCAGCGTGCCTTCGACAAGCTCGACACGATCAAGAGCGACGTCGTCTGGTGGGAAGCCGGCGCGCAGCCCCCGCAGCTGCTGGCGGATGGCGAGGTGACGATGGCCACCGGCTATAACGGTCGCTTCTTCGACGCGATGGTGGGCGAGGGCAAGCCGTTCGAGATCATCTGGGACGGCCAGTACATGGACATGGACATGTTCGTGATCCCGAAGGACGCGCCGAACCCGGAAGCCGCGATGGAATACCTGAAGTTCGCCACCGACACGCAGCGGCTGGCCGATCAGGCCAAATACATCGCGTACGGGCCGGCACGTCAGTCCTCGGCGTCGCTGGTCGGCATGTACCAGGACGGCAAGACCGAAATGGCGCCGCATATGCCGACCAACCCGGACCACCTGGAAACCGCTGTCATGGACGATCCGGAATTCTGGGCCGACCACGACGCTGAACTGTCCGAGCGGTTCAACGCCTGGCTGGCGTCGTCCTGATCTGAAACCGCCGCCGTCCCGATCGGGGCGGCGGCATGCTTGAGCGGAGGCGGGTTTGGCCCAAGCCCTCGATCCCCACGCGGCCATCGCGACCACGGCATCCGGTGTCGAGACCGATGACGGTCCTCTGCGCACGGCCGACGGCATGCCGCTGGCACGCGCGCTGGCCCGGTCGCAGACGCAGGCGCGCCGCCGCGCCTTCCTTCTGGTCCTGCCGCTTCTGGCCTTCGTGATGATCACCTTCGTGGTGCCGATCGGCCAGATGCTGCAGCGGTCGTTCTACAACGACGGCTTTTCCGCCAACATGCCGCAGGTCTCGGAATGGTTCGCCGCGACCGAGCCGGGCACCGAGCCCGGCGAAGATGGCTGGGCTGCGCTGGCCGCCGATCTTCAGGCATCGGCCGAGGCGCGGACCATCGGCGTCGTCGGCACGCGCATCAACTACGACGTCCCCGGCACGCGGTCGCTGTTCACCTCGACCGGACGCAAGGTCCGCGACGGGATCGAGCCGCCCTATCGCGAGGCGCTGCTGGAGATCGACGAGGAATGGGGCGACCCGGTCCTGTGGGGCGCCATGCGCCAGGCCTCGACTCCGCTGACGACCAATTTCTACCTCGCCTCGGTCGATCGGACGCGCGCGCCTGACGGCAGTATCGAGCAGGTCGATCCGCGCCAGCGCGTCTACGTGATGCTGTTCATGCGGACCTTCTGGCTCTCGGCGCTGATCACCGGGTTGACCTTCTTGCTGGGCTTCCCGATCGCGCACCTGCTGGCGACCCTGCCGACGCGGAAATCGAACCTGCTGATGATCCTGGTGCTGCTGCCGTTCTGGACCTCGCTTCTGGTCCGCACGACAAGCTGGATGGTGCTGCTGCAGCAACAGGGCGTGATCAACGACATCCTCGTCTGGCTGGGGGTGATCGGAAACGGTGGGCGTCTGCAGATGATCTACAATCAGGCCGGCACGATCATCGCGATGACGCATATCCTGCTGCCCTTCATGATCCTGCCGCTTTATTCCGTGATGCGCACGATCAACCCGTCCTACGTCCGCGCCGCGCGCAGCCTGGGCGCGACAAGCTGGACCGCGTTCCGCCGGGTCTATTTCCCGCAGACTCTGCCGGGGCTGGGGGCAGGGGCGCTGCTCGTCTTCATCCTTGCGGTCGGCTATTACATCACCCCCGCGCTGGTCGGCGGGTCTTCGGGACAGCTGATCTCGAACATGATCGCGATGCACATGACCGATACGCTGAACTGGTCGATGGCCGCGGCGCTGGCGGCGATCCTGCTGGGCTCGGTCCTGTTGCTCTACTGGATCTACGACCGGTTGGTCGGGATCGACAACTTGAAGTTGGGATAGGCCATGGCGCTTCCAACCTATGCATCGCCGCTAGAGCGGATCTGGCACTGGGCCTATCTGGTGATCTGCGGGCTGATCTTCTTCTTCCTGATCGCACCGATCGTGGTCATCATCCCGCTGTCCTTCAACGCCGAGCCCTATTTCACCTTCACCGAAAAGATGCGCAGCTTCGACCCCGAGGGTTATTCGCTGCGCTGGTATCGCAGCCTGCTGACCTTCGGGATGCAGAACCCCGATGCGACGGGCACCGCCTTCTGGGCGGACACCTGGGCCAACGCGAAATGGGTGAACGCGGCCAAGAACTCGATCATCATCGGCTTCTTCTCGACCATCCTCGCGACTTTCCTTGGCACGCTGGCCGCACTGGGTCTGTCGCGGCCGGAAATGCCGTTCCGCCGCCCGATCATGGCGATCATGATTTCGCCCATGATCGTGCCGCTGATCATCACCGCGACGGGGATGTTCTTCTTCTACTCGAACCCTTGCTCGATGCTGACCGTGTTCGGCCATTCGGGCCAGTGCGGGCGGCTGGCCGGCACCTATCTGGGCGTGATCCTGGCCCATGCGACACTGGGCATTCCCTTCGTGATCATCACCGTGACCGCGACGCTGGTGGGCTTCGATCAGTCGCTGAACCGTGCCTCGGCCAGCCTGGGTGCCAGTCCGCGGCGGACCTTCTTCAAGATCACCATGCCGCTGATCCTGCCCGGCGTGATTTCCGGCGCGCTTTTTGCCTTCGTGACGTCGTTCGATGAGGTGGTGGCGGTCCTGTTCATCGCCGGCCCCGACCAGCAGACCATCCCGCGGCAGATGTGGAACGGCATCCGCGAACAGATCAGCCCCGCCATTCTCGCGGTTGCGACGATCCTCGTTCTGTTTTCCATCGCGCTGCTGACCACGGTCGAAATGCTGCGCCGCCGCTCGGAAAGGCTGAGGGGGCTGACCCCGCAATGACGCCGGAAGAACTGGAAGACGACGCGGCGCGCCCCAAGGCTCCGCCGGTCCCCGGCCTGACGCCCTTGCAGGAGATCGAGGGCAAGCGCCTGTCGATGATCCATCGGATGTACCGGCAGGAACTGTCAGCCGTCGCGCGCCTGATGGGCGATATCCGCGCGGGCATCGCCACGCCGGACAAGCTGCCCTCGGCCATCGCCGGCCTGTCGCTGACCGAGAATCTGTCGTTGTTCGGGACGGTCTGCGGCCGCGAATGCGCGCTTTTGCAGAACCACCACGACATCGAGGAGCAGTGGATGTTCCCCTCGCTGGCCGAGGGCGCGAATGCCGGTCTGCGCGCGGTGATCGACCGGTTGATCGCCGAGCATAAGGTCATCCACGCGCTGATCGGCGATTTGCGCCTGGCGGCTGACCGTCTGGCCGAGGATGGCGCACCCGAAGCCTTCGCCGACTGCTCGACCGTGTTCAACCGCCTTGATCGCGCGATCCGGTCGCACTTCGGCTATGAAGAGGTCGAACTGGCGCCGGCGCTCGGCGCCAGTGGCATGGCGATCTAGGGCAACAGGCTCAGCCACAGCCAGGTGGTCAGGATCGACAGGCCCGTCGCCACCAGCACGGTCGAGGCCGCAACGCGCTTGGCCACGCCGTAGATGTTGGCGAAAATGTAGGCGTTGACCCCCGGCGCCATCGCCGCCGTCACCACGGCCGACCGCATCCCCGCCACGTCCAGCCCTGTCCCGAGCCCGATCGCAAAGGTGATCGCCGGATGCAGCACCAGCGCGCAAGCGCAGCACATGGTGATCGTGGCCATGTCGCCTTCGGGCTTGTAGCGGTGCAGCACACCGCCCAGCCCGAACAGGGCCGCCGGGATCGCCGCGCGCGCGATCATGTCGACCGCCGCCCAGAACCCTTCGGGCATCGCCAGTCCCGCCTGCGTCAGCAGGTTCATCGCCAGCCCGCTGAGGATGCCGATGACAAGCGGCGTCTGCAGCACACCGCGCAGCGCGCGAAGCGCCAGCCGACCCACCGGCAGGCCCTTGCCGCGCGCCAGGGTGAATTCCATCATCGTGATCCCGAACGTGTAGAGCAGCGGCGAATGGACCGCGATGATCGCCCAGTTGCCAGTCAGCGCGTCTGGTCCGAAGGCGCGTTCGGTGATCGGAATGCCCAGCAGCAGGGTGTTGGAAAACAGGCAGACGAAGCCGATGGCGACGCAGTCGATCGGGTTCCGGCCAAAGAAGCGCCGCGCCCCCCACCAGCCCACGAAGAAGCTCGCGAAGGCGCCCGCGTAGAACGCCAACAGCAGACGCGGGTCGAAGCCCGACCCGAGATCCAGCCGCGCGATCGAGGAAAACAGCAGCACCGGTACCGCGAAATTCTGCGCAAACGACATCACGCCATCGACGCCCGCGTCGCTGAACCAGCCGCGCCAGGTCACCACCCAGCCGAAGCCGACGACCAGGAAGACCGGCAGGATGACGGTGAAGAGCGAACTCATCCCTCGGTGGTCCCGGCGCCGATCTCGATCACCATCCCGTCGAAGGCGGGCTGGATATGATCGGGCGTCGCGTCCGTCACCGCCTGGTAATCCAGGTCGATATGCATGTTGGTGATGATCCCACGTGCCGGGGCCGCACGCTCCATCCACTCCAGCGTCAGCGCAAGATGGGCGTGGCTGGGATGCGGCGTGTCGCGCAGCGCGTCGCAGATGAACACGTCCGCACGCTCGACCAGCGGCCACGAGGTTTCCGAGATGTCGGAAACGTCGGGCACATAGACGAGCCCGCCGATCCGGAAGCCGAGCGCGGTGATGCGGCCATGCTGGACAGGGATCGGCTGGAATGTCAGCGCCCCGCCATTGCCGTTGATCTGGAAGGGACCCTCGATCGGGTTCAGATCGGCAACCGGCGGGTAGCCCGACCCCGGCGGTGTCTCGAAGATGTAGCCGAAGCGTTCGGACAGGGCTTGCGTGGTCGGCGCGTCGGCCCAGGCCTGCAGGCGCTCACCCGCGTTGTAGGCCAGTTGCCGCAGGTCATCGATGCCGTGGATATGGTCGGCATGGGCATGGGTGTAGACCACCGCATCCACCGTCTCGACCCCGGCATCCAGCATCTGCACGACCAGGTCGGGACCGGTGTCGATCAGCACGCGGGTCGTGCCGCCGGGCCCGATCCGCTCGACCAGAAGCGAACAGCGGCGGCGGCGGTTCTTGGGGTTCGCCGGATCGCAGGCCCCCCAGCGATCGCCGATGCGCGGCACGCCGCCAGACGACCCACAGCCGAGGATCGTGGCACGGATCAAGCCAGCGCCTCCGCGACCTTCCAGAACAGCCGCTCGAAATTCTCGGACGTCACTCGCGCGAAATCGGCGTAGTCCATTCCGAAGACCTCTGCGCCGACGGCTGCGGTCTTGGCCACGTAAGCCGGTTCGTTGCGCTTGCCGCGGTGGGGCGGTGGGGCAAGATAGGGGCTGTCGGTCTCGACCAGGATCCGGTCCACGGGGGCCGAAGCGAAGATGTCGCGCAGGTCCTGCGAGCGTGGGAAGGCCGCGATCCCCGACATCGACAGGTAAAAGCCCAGATCCAGCGCTGCCTTGGCGAGCCCCGGTCCGCTGCTGAAACAATGCATGACGCAGAAATAGGCGCCCGCCCGATGTTCCTCGGTCAGGATGCGGGCCATGTCGTCATCGGCGTCGCGCGCGTGTATGATCAGCGGCAGCCGGGTCTGGCGCGCGGCCTCGATATGGATGCGCAGGCTTTCTTGCTGTGCGCTCGCGCTGTCGGCGGTGTAGTGGTAATCGAGGCCCGTCTCGCCGATGCCGACGAATTTCGGATGAGCGGCCAGCGCGACCAGTTCCTCGACCGTCGCCATCGGCTCGTCTGCGACGCTCATCGGATGGGTGCCGGCGGCGTAGAACACACCCTCATGCGCCTCGGCCAGCGCGCGGACGGTCGGTTCTGTGCGCAGCTTCGTGCAGATCGTGACCATGCGCGTCACGCCCGCCGCGCGGGCCCGCGCGATCAGCTCGGCGTGCTGACCGTCGAAGTCGGGAAAATCGAGATGACAATGGCTGTCGACGATGGCTGCGGGCGCATCGGTCATGTCAGGACACCGTTGAAGGTCGGGCAGGGGCTGATTGCGCCGGCGGCAGATGCGCCAGCTGGGTCAGCATATCCATGACCAGTGCGGCGGGGTCAAGGTTCACCGCCCGCCCGGCCCGCGCGCGTGCCGACAGATCGGCCTGCGCGCCGGCCCAGTCCCGTGCCGCCCGCGCGTCGGGCGACAGCCGCGCCATCAGCCGACCTTCGCCATCCGCCGCCTGCGGCACCGGCGCGCCCATCAGTCCGGCGCGCGCCATCCGCGTGAGGAAACGGTCCAGAAGCGTCACCGTCAGATCGAAGGGATCGCCGTCGGCGCCCGGTCGCTTGCCCGCTGCGTCCGCAAGCGCCGCGGCGGCGACACGGTCCATCTGCGGCAGCGTCGCGAACAGATCGACGATCCGCTGGTAATGGGTAAGCCCGTCCTGTCCAACCAGCCGCAGCGCCTCGCCGACCGAGCCGCCGGCCAGCGCAGACAGCTTCTCGGCATCGCCTTCGGCCCCGATGCCGCTCAAAACGGTTTCCATGTCGCCCGGCGCAAGCGGGGTCAGGCGCAATTCCCGGCAGCGCGACCGGATCGTCGGCAGAAGCCGCGCGGGCTGGTGCGCGACCAGCAGGATCAGCGCGTCCTTCGGCGGCTCTTCCAGCATTTTCAGCAGCGCGTTGGCGGCCGATGTGTTCATCTCGTCGGCGGCGTCCACGATGGCGATGCGGCGTCCGCCCTCGGCCGCGCTCATGTGGAAGAAGGACAGCAGGCGCCGGACTTCCTCGACCGTGATCTCGGCGCGCAGCCGGCCCGCCTTGTCGTCCCAAGGCCGGCGGATCAGCGACAGCCGCGGTTCCGACAGCGCCCGCAGACGGCGCACTTCGGGCGCATCCTCGGATGCGGTCAAGTCCCGGGTCCCGCTTTCGGACAGCAGCCAGCGCGCGATGGCCCAGGCCAGTGTCGCCTTGCCGACACCGCGCGGCCCGGTCAGCAGCCAGGCATGGTGCAGCCGTCCCGATCCCGCGGCCTCGACGAACTGGGCGACGGCGGCGTCCTGACCGACGACGCGTGCAGCGTGGCGCGGATGAGGCGCGCCCGGAACACGGTCGGGTTCGGGAATATCCTCGGGGTCGGTCACAGCGCGGCCAGTACGCGCCGTGCGACATCATCCGCGCTGCCCGATCCGTCGATCAGCCTGACGCGGTCGTGGAACTGCGAGGCCAATGCGCGAAAGCCCTGCGCCAACCGTTGCTGAAAGTCGAGGCCGAGGCTTTCAAAACGATCCTCGCGGCCGGCACGTCCACCGGCGCGTCGCAGCCCCGTTTCGGGATCAAGGTCGATCACCAGCGTAAGGTCCGGCTCGATCCCGATGGCAAGGTCGTGCAGGCGGTCCACGAAGTCCCGCAGCTCGCCACGCGCCGCACCCTGATAGACGCGGGTGCTGTCGGCGAAGCGGTCGGTGATGACGGTCTGGCCTGCGGCCAGCGCCGGACGGATCGTGCGTTCAAGGTGATCCCGGCGTGCCGCGGTGAACAGCAGCGCCTCGGTTTCGCCCGACCAACGGTCGCCGCCGCCCTCGACCAGCAGGCGCCGGATCTCTTCGGCGCCCTGGCTGCCGCCGGGCTCACGGGTCAGTACCACCGTCCGGCCCTGCGCTCGCAGGGTCTCGGCCAGAAGCCGCGCCTGCGTCGACTTGCCGCAGCCGTCGATCCCCTCGAAGCTGATGAACATCAGCTTCCCGCGGCATCCATCGCGCGTTGGCCAAGGCGCATTGCGGCGCCCTTCATCCGGCCCAGAAACCCTGCCTCGGGCACGTCGCTTGCCGCAATCAGCGGCGTCTTCGCCTCGCCCGCGCCGGGGATCGTCACGACCAGATCGCCCAGATGATCGCCCGCCGCGATCGGGGCGGGCAAGGGCGAGCGATAGACCGCCTCGGCCGTGACGCTTTCCTGCTGGCCGGCAGGGATCAGGACCCGCACGCCTTCGCGCGTGGTCAGGGCGACCCGGCCGCTGGTTCCCAGCCAGACCGGCGCCTGGGCGACGGTTTCGCCTTTCGGGACCAGCGTCTTCATCGTGAACTGTCGGAACGCCCAGTTGGCGATCTGCTCTGCTTCCTGCGCGCGGGCGCTGTCGCTGGGCAGGCCCGCCAGAACGAAGACGATGCGCCGGTCGCCCTGGACGGCCGAGCCGACGAGGCCGTAGCCCGCCTCTTCGGTGTGGCCCGTCTTCAGACCGTCCGCGGTCCATTCGCCGTTGCCCAGACCCAGCAGCGGGTTGCGGTTATTGGCGTTCGAGGGCACGCGGTTCTTGTAGTTGTATTCGGTCAGCGCGAAGTTTTCGTAGAGTTCGGGAAAGTCCTCGATCATGTGCGTGGCGAGCATCCCCAGATCGTGAACCGACATTTCGTGACCCGGCGCGGGCCAGCCCGATGCGTTCACGAAATGCGAGTTGGTCAATCCCAGCTGCGTGGCGCGCTCGTTCATCTGGCGCGCGAAGGCTTCCTCGGTTCCGGCCAGCCCCTCGGCAACGACCACGCAGGCATCGTTGCCCGAATTGATGATGATGCCGTGGATCAGCTCTTCGACCGTGGGGCGGTCGGCGGGTTCGACGAACATCTTGGACCCGCCCATCTTCCAGGCCTTGACCGAGACCGGGAAGGCCGTGTCCATCGTGACGCGTCCGTCATGCAGTGCCTCGAACAGCATGTTAAGCGTCATCAGCTTCGACATGCTGGCGGGAGGCAGCGGCTCATCGGCGTTCTTTTCCATCAGCACGGTGCCGGTCGCCACGTCGTAGACCCAGGCCGCGCGGGCGTTCGTGTCGAAGCTGATCGCGTCCTGCGCGCGGACGGGCAGGGCGAGAACCGCGAGAATGATGGAAAGGATGGGGAACAGACGGGCGCGCATCGGGGTTTCCTTGCCTGACGGGATCGGGCCTGATCGAAGTGTTGCCTGATCGTGTTTTGTCTGAAGAATTACAGCATGGGCGGGGGCGCCGCAACGTTGCCTGTACCCGCGAGGGAATGTTCAGTTGGCGCTCAAGCGCCGACCGCCTCGCGCCAATGGCGGCGGCAAAGCGAAACGTAGGTCTCGTTTCCACCGACCTGCACCTGCGCACCTTCGGTGATCGCGCGGCCCTCATCGTCGCGGCGGATCACCATCGTGGCCTTTCGCCCGCAATGGCAGATCGTGCGGACCTCGCGAAGATTGTCGGCCAGCGCCAGAAGCGCGGCCGAGCCGGGAAAGAGCTGGCCACGAAAATCGACCCGCAGCCCGTAGCACATGACGGGGATGTCTCGGTCATCGGCCACACGCGCCAGTTGCCAGACCTGATCTGCTGTCAGGAATTGCGCTTCGTCCACGAAGAGGCAAGCAGGCGTCGGCTGAGCGGCAACGAGCGCGAACAGATCGGTCTCCTGCGCGAAGGTCAGCGCGTCGTCCGCTATTCCGATGCGGCTGGCGATCCGCCCATTGCCCGCGCGATCGTCCAGCGCGGCCGTCAGAAGCAGCGTCGCCATCCCCCGCTCGCGATAGTTGTAGGACGCCTGCAGCAACAGCGTGCTCTTGCCCGCGTTCATGGTCGAGTAGTGGAAGTAAAGCTTGGCCATCGCGCCTGCCCATAGCGCCGGCCGAGGCGTCGGGCAAGCGGGGGCCAGCGCGCGTCTTGCCATCACGGACGGAAGCTGGCAGATCATTGCGGTGGCCACGGGCGAAAGCCGTTCCAGCCTGCCGCGCCATCCCAAGCAACATTCAGGTCATCCGATGCGCGACCCCATGTTCCGCATGGCCCTTATCCTGGGCCTTCTTTCCGCCGTTGGTCCTTTTGCGATCGACATGTATCTGCCTGCGCTGCCGCAGGTCGCACGCGATCTCGATGCGACCGAGGCGCAGGCGGCGCTGACGCTGACGTCCTATTTCCTCGTCTTCGGGATCGCGCAGATGATCTACGGGCCAATGGCCGACGCGCTTGGTCGCAAGCGGCCCCTGGTGATCGGCGTTACGATTTTCCTGATCGCCACGATCGGCGCTGCCATGGCGCCCAGCCTCGGCTGGCTGATCGCGGCGCGCGGCCTGCAGGCGCTGGGGTCCGCCACGCTGATGGCGGTGCCGCGGGCAGTAATCCGCGATCTGGCCACCGGCCCGGCAGCGGCACGGATGATGGCCGCCATCATGATCGTCATCTCGATCTCGCCGATGCTCGCGCCGTTGACCGGATCGATGGTGCTGGCCTGGGGCGGGTGGCGCGAGATCTTCGGCGTCCTCGCCATCGCGGCGCTGCTGAGCCTGGGCCTGATCCTCTTCGTGCTGCCCGAGACGCTGCCGCCTGAAAACCGTCGCCCGTTCCGTCTGCGCCCGATGCTGTGCGGCTTGCGTCGCCTGCTGACCGACCGCCGCTTCATGGGTCTGACGATGATCGGCGGCTTCGGGATCTCCAGCTTCTTCGTCTTCATCGCCACCGCGAGCTTCGTCTACACGTCGCAGTACGGGTTGGGCCCGACGGGCTTTTCCATCGCCTTCGCCATCAACGCGCTGGGCTTTTTCACTGCCTCGCAATTCGCCGGACGGCTGGCCGAGACCTATGGGATGGAGCGGGTGATCTCGCTTGCCATCACCGGGTTTGCCGGCGCGACGCTGGCGCTTTGCGCGCTGGTCTGGGCGGGCATCGACGCGCTGCCGGTTGTGGTGATCGGGTTGCTGATCGCGAACTCCTTCTTGGGGCTGGTGATCCCGACAGCGATGGTGATGTCGCTCGACCCGCATCCCGACATCGCCGGGCTTGCGTCCTCGCTGGGTGGAACGGCGCAGATGTTGACAGGCGGCCTGATGATCGCGGTGACCGGACCGCTAATGAACAACACCTCGGCGCGAATGGTCGCGGCGATCGCGCTGTGCGGGGTGCTGGCCTGGGTCTCGGCAGCGCTGTCGCTGCCCCGGTTGCGGCTGCGCGCGGCATGAAAAAAGGCCGCAGGATCATCGTCCTGCGGCCCTTTGTTCTTTCATTTTGAAACGTTCAGCCCTGCTGCTGGCTCCGCGGCCGGCGCGAGGGGCGGCGGGCCGGGCGCTTCTTGGCGCCATCGCCCGCAGGCTTGCCGCGGCCGCGCGACGGACGCCCGGCTGGGGCCGCCGCTTCGGCCGGACGCTCGCCGCCGACCACGGGGATCTGCGACTTCATCGCCTTTTCGATGGCGCGCAGTTCGCCGACTTCGGCCGGGGCGCAGAACGCCACGGCGCGGCCATCACGCCCCGCACGCGCAGTCCGCCCGATCCGGTGAACATAGTTTTCCGGCACGTTCGGAAGGTCGTAATTGTAGACATGGGCGACCTCGGGAATGTCGAGGCCCCGCGCCGCGACGTCGGTCGCAACCAGCACCTGCGTCGTGCCCTTGCGGAACGCGTCGAGCGCGCGCTCGCGCTGACCCTGGCTCTTGTTGCCGTGGATCGCGGCGACGGCGAAGCCCCACTTTTCGAGCGTCTTGGACAGCTTTTCCGAACCGTGCTTGGTGCGGCCAAAGACCATCGCCAATTCGCCCGGATGCTTCGACAGATATTCGGCCAGCAGCGTCGCCTTGTCGCCCTGGTTCACGAAATGCACGCCTTGCGCGATCTTGGCGGCGGCCTGACCCGGCGGGTTCACCTGCACCCGCAACGGATCGGTCAGGTAGGTGTCGGCCAGCTCCTCCATCAGCTTCGGCATCGTGGCCGAAAACAGCAGCGTCTGACGCTCTTTCGGCAGGATCTTCGCGATCCGGCGCAGCGCGTGGATGAAGCCGATGTCCAGCATCTGGTCGGCCTCGTCCAGCACCAGATAGCCGGCCTGCGACAGATCGACCGCATTGCGCTCGATCAGGTCGATCAGTCGGCCCGGCGTCGCGATCAGAACGTCGACACCGCGAGCGATGCGCTGAACCTGCACGTTGATCGACGCACCGCCGACGACGCGAAACGACCGGATCGGCGTCCCCTCGGCATAGGCATCGATGTTGGCGGCGATCTGGGTAGCCAGTTCGCGCGTCGGCGCAAGGATCAGCGCGCGGCAGGTGCCGGGCTCGGGCTTGCGGCCGGCAGCCAGCAGCCGCGTCATCATCGGCAGGCCGAAGGCGGCGGTCTTGCCGGTGCCCGTCTGCGCAAGGCCCAGCAGGTCGCGGCCCGCCACGATGGCCGGGATCGCCTGCGCCTGGATCGGCGTCGGCTCGGTCAGGCCCAATGGCGGCAGGTTCGCGTTGATGCGGGGATCGATGCCCATGTCGGCAAAGGCGCCGGTCGGCAGCGGCTCGCGCACGACCGCGTTGCGGCCGTGGTTTTCGCGACTGCCCTCGCGCGGCTCGCGGGCGGGGCGGGCAGGACGGCCCCCGTTGTCGCCGCGATCATCGCGGAAACGCGGCTTGCCGCCGTTGCGGAAGCGCGGCTTGCCCGCGCGGCGCGGGCTGTCGGACTTGCCCGCAGGACGCGGGCGGTCGGTGGTTTCGGTCGTCATTCAAAGTCTTTCATCCCGCCGCCCCCCGTATCGGGTCGCGCGGGCAGAGGCCGCGCGCATCATGGCGCGGCGATTGCAGGGGTGCGGGCGCGATACGATTTGCCCGCAAGCCTCCCCGCGTGATTGGGAAACTCGGATGGAAGTGTCGTGCCACGGGGCGAAGACCTCGCCTCTGCTCACGCGGCAGCGGGCGGCGACAGGGGGCAGATGGGGCCTGGGGCGCGTGAAGTCAAGCGCGGTCTGCGCTGTCCATCCAGATCGTCACCGGACCGTCATTGGTCAGCCGCACCGCCATGTCGGCGCCGAAGCGACCGGTCTCTATCGGTACGCCGGCCTCGCGCAGGGCAGCGGCGAAGCGTTCGTACAGGCGCCGCCCGTCATCGGGCGATGCCGCGGATGAAAAGCCGGGGCGATTGCCTGTCCGCGTGTCCGCGGCCAGCGTGAACTGGCTGACGACCAGCGCGCTGCCCTGAATGTCCAGAATGGATCGGTTCATCCGACCCTCGTCGTCGCGAAAAATGCGCAATTTGGCGACCCGCGCCGCGAGCTTGTCGGCGGCTTCGTCCTGATCACCCGCCATCGCGCAGACCAGGACCATGAGGCCCGGGCCGCATCGACCGATGACTTCACCTTCGACCGCAACTTCGGCCTCAATAACGCGCTGGATCAGAGCCCTCATGCCTTCACCCTTCCATAGATCGCCATACCCACCAGCATCGCCAGGAAGAAAGCCCAGACGGGCAGCCCGCCGAAGCCCAGCGAAGCCATGGCGGGGCCGGGGCACAGGCCCGACAGACCCCAGCCAACACCGAACAGCGCCGCGCCGCCCAGAAGGCGCCGGTCGATCACCGGGTCGGGCCGCTCGGGCAGGGGCATCGCGTCGATCACCGAAATCCGCCGCCGGGCAGCGATGCGCCACGCAGCCAGCATCGGAAGGATCGCGCCCCCCATCACGAAGGCCAACGTCGGGTCCCAGTTACCGAAGATGTCCAGAAACCCTTGCACCTTTGCCGGATCGGTCATGCCCGATACCAGCAGCCCGGCTCCGAACAGCCCGCCCGCCAAGGCTGCGGCAAGAAGCCGGCTCATGCGTGCAATCCGACCATGCGACCGACAAGTACCGCGATAATTCCGGTCGCGATGTAGACCAGCGTCGCCACGATCCCGCGCAGCGAGAAGCGCGAGATGCCGCAGACCCCGTGACCCGAGGTGCAGCCATTGCCCATCCGGGTTCCGAATCCGACCAGCAGACCTGCAAGGACAAGTGTGCCAAGGCCCGCAACCGGGTCGGATGCTGCGCCCAGCCCCGCGGCGACCAGCAGTGCCGGCACGGCGATCAGCGTCGCAACGAAAGTCGCCCGTTCAGCGGCGTTGCCGCGCCCCGAGCCGTCGACCAGCCCGCCGACAAGACCGCTGGCGCCCATGATCCGCCCGTTCAGCAGCAGGAAGGCGCTGGCGGCAAGGCCGATCATCACGCCGCCGCAAAGGCCCAGGATCCAGTCGGGGTTCATGTCACTCACCATCCGCGATTATCATGCGGAATATATGCTGGAAACGGAATGCGTCAATCGCCCAGCATCAGGCCCAGCACGACGAGCATCAGGCCAAGGCTCGATCCTGCCAAGGCCGCCATGTTGATCGCGACCGCGCGGCGCATTCCCGTGCGCATCGCCGCGTCGTCCAGACCGGACCGGCGCAGCCGTGCCACGATCGCGATGCACCATCCAAGCGCGCCGAGCCCTGCCAGCGTCAGTGCCACGCCGATCCAGACCAATGCCGCAAAGATGTCCATCGCGTGTCTCCCTTGGCTTCGCCCCTCTTCGGGGCCTAGCGGCGATTGCGCCCCCTCGCAAGACCGCCTAAGGCTACGCGCCGAACCGGGCAGGAAGGACGACAGACGATGCAGGACGAGCGCTCCTACGGCGTGGCCGCCGACGAATTGCGGCAGTTCATCGAGCAATATGAACAGCTTGAGGCCGAGAAGAAGGACGTCACGGAACGCCAGAAGGAAGTGATGGCCGAGGCGAAGGCGCGCGGCTACGACACCAAGGTGATGAAGAAGGTGATCGCGCTTCGCAAACGCGACCGCGACGATATCGCCGAGGAAGAGGCGATCCTCGACATGTACAAGCAGGCCTTGGGCATGGGCTGACGCTGTGCGGTGCGGCCGTGGCTAGGGCAGGATGAATTCCACCCCCGGCAGCACCGCGATCTGGCTGACCTCGTCGCGATAGCGGCGGGTGACGACGTCTACGGTTTCCTGCGACCAGCCGGGCAGGTCGATCACCTGGTCCAGGACACCGGGCAACGCATCGGCGGCCAGCCTTTCCGCATAGACCTGACGGCGAGTCGCGATGGTCATCTGGTCGCGACCGGCCAGTGCCTGCCGCAGCCGCGCCAGACCCTGATCCCCCAGCAATTCGTGCATGTAAAGCAGGCCGCCGCTCAGCCCGGAATCGCTGGGCAGGCCCGCGACCAGACGCACCACGTCGGGCCAGACCAGGGGCACGTCCTCGTGGCACCAGACGACCAGCCGCCGCCGTTGCGCGGCCTGCGCGATCGCCTGCATGGCGGGCAGCCAGCTCAGCTTGCGAGGATCGGGGCTGCCCGTCATCCGCGCGTAGTCGGCGCCCTGTTCGGACTGGATCATCTCTGCGATCAGCGTCGCGGGATTGCGGATCGCGATGAAGAATTCGCTGTCGGCCTGTGGAAACAGGTTGCGCAGCGCGGCCACGCGGTTGGCCGCGCCCGGGTAAAGCCCTTCGGCCGAGACCACGCGAGAAGTCGGGCCCAGAAAGCCGGGACTGGAACAGATCACACGCTGTGGATCATCGCTGTCGAGGATCGCGTCCAGCATAATCTGTTCCATCTCGGGCGTGGCCTGCCCGCCGTTCAGCGCCATCAGCGCCTCTTCGAAGATGCCACGATGCCGGTTCGGCGTGACGATCTCCGTGCGCCGTTCGAACAGGGCCGCGCGGTTGTTCAGCAGCGTCTTCAGCATCCGGTCGCCGTCGGTCGCGTGGGCGCCAAGATGATAGACGATCTGCATGGGCCTGCCCCCGGTCCTGCGGCCATTCGGCCTGATTGCGCGGCAGCTTAGCGGCGCTTCATGGACAGGGAAACCGCTTTGATGTAGGCGGCGCGGCATGACAAGTGCAGCGCCCGCGCGCCCCCATCGCACTGCCGAACTGCGCCACCGTGCGGGCTGGGGCTGGTCCCTTGCCGCGATCCTGATCGCGGCCCTGGTGCTGGCGCCGGTGGCCACCGTCGTCTGGATCGCGTTCAACCCGACCGACAACATCTGGCCGCACCTGCTGTCGACCACGCTGCCCCGCTATGCGGGCAACACCGTGATCCTTGCGCTGGGAACCGGGGCGCTGGCAGCCGCGATGGGTGCGGGGGCCGCTTGGCTGGTCGCGATGTACCGCTTTCCGGGCCGGGGCGCGCTGGAATGGCTGCTGCTGCTGCCGCTGGCCGTGCCCGCCTATATCGGCGCCTATGCACTGGCCGACTTCCTCGACTATTCCGGCCCCGTGCAGACCGGACTGCGCGAGACCTTCGGCTGGGCCAGCGCGCGCGATTACTGGTTTCCCGACATCCGGTCGCGCTGGGCTGCGGTGCTGGTGCTGTCCGCGTCGCTTTACCCCTATGTCTACCTGCTGACCCGCGTCGCCCTGCGCGAGCAGTCCGCCAGCGCGTATGAGGTCGCCCGCGCGCTCGGCACCGGTCCGTGGCGGCTGTTTCGCCGCGTCGGCCTGCCGCTGGTGCGTCCCGCCATCGTCGCGGGCGCTGCCATCGCGATGATGGAAAGCGTCGCCGATTACGGGGTGGTGTCCTATTTCGGGGTGCAGACGCTGAACACCGGCATCTTCACCACCTGGCTGGAACGTCAGAATGCGGGCGGCGCCGCGCAGATCGCCAGCCTGATCCTGCTGGTCGTCGCCGTTCTGGCGCTGTGGGAACGTGCGGCCCGCCGCGGTGCCCGGTATCACCAGAGCGCACGCCAGCCGCGCCCGATCATCCTGCAGCCGCTGCCGCGCCGCTGGGGCTGGATGGCGACGTTGGCCTGCGCGCTGCCGGTCGCGATCGGCTTCGTGCTGCCGGTCGCGGTCATCGGACATTACGCGCTGGCCTATCCGCAGGGCTGGCTGACGCCGGGTCTGGGTCTTGCGCTGTGGCACACGCTCAGCCTGGGCGGGATCGCGGCAATTCTGGTCGTGGTGCTGGCATTGATCATGGTCTACGGCACCCGGCTGTCGGGACGAAGACTGCCGCGCATGCTGCTGCCGGTCACGATCATCGGCTACGCGGCACCCGGCGCGGTGCTGGCGGTCGGCATCCTGATCCCGCTCGCCGCGCTGGACCACCGGATCGCGGATGGCTGGCTCGCGGCGACCGGCACCGATCCCGGCCTGATCCTGACCGGCACCGGCTTCGCCATCATCCTGGCCTATGTGGTGCGCTTCTTCGCCATCGGGCAGGGCGCGGTCGACGGCGCCTTCACCCGCGTCCCGCCATCGCTGCCGATGGCGGCGCGTTCGCTGGGCCGCGGCGCGGGCGGCGTGCTGCGCGACGTCTATCTGCCGCTGATGCGCGGCTCGGTCGGATCGGCCGTGCTGCTGGTCTTTGTCGATTGCAGCAAGGAACTGCCGGCGACCCTGCTGCTGCGTCCCTTCAATTTCGAGACATTGGCAACCCGCGCGCATGAAAAGGCCAGTCTCGAGGATCTGGGCAATGCCGCGCCTGCCGCTCTGCTGGTGATGGCGATGGGTCTTGTCGCGGTTGGTTTGCTGGCGCAGGCGAACCTCGGCTTGCGCCGCAGCCGTCCGCGCGGTATCGCAGCAGGGATCGCCCCAAGCCGGGGCGCATCCTAGGGCCGGGTTAGCACAGCGGTAGTGCAGCGGTTTTGTAAACCGAAGGTCGGGGGTTCAAATCCCTCACCCGGCACCAGTTTTTCCAAACCTGCACGAAAAAGCCCCGCCGGATTGCCAGCGGGGCCTTCCATGTCAGTCAGGGTGCCGGTCAGCGGCGACGCGAGAAGCCGGCCCACATCTTGCCTGCATCGCGGTCATGCCCGCCCTTGATCGCGCCCATCCACGCGGCGACTGCGGCGACCAGCGAGGATACGGCCAGGAACAGCGCGGACCACACCGCGCCGCTGCGCGCGCGTTCGGCGACCTCGACCGCCTTGGCCTGTGCTTCCTGCAGACGCTGCTCGGCCTCGTCACGCAGCTCTTGCGCGCGGGCTTCGGCAGCCGCGACAGCTTCCTCTGCCTGCGCACGGGCCTCTTCCAGACGCTGTTGCGCCTCGGCCCGCAGGTCCTGCGCCTGCGTCACTGCCTGTTCGACGCGCTGATCGATCTGCGCGGGCGTCAGTTCGGTCCGGGCAGCCAGCGCCGAGCGCAGATAGTCCAGATCCTCGTCCGGTACTTCACCAGTCCGCAGAACGGTCGAGAGAATGTTGCCGACTTCGCTGCGGATCTGATCGTTCGAGAATTGATCGGGGGCAGCGGCCTCGCTGCGCAGCAGGCGGTCGGTCACGTAGTCGAGGGGATTGCCCCCCTGCGCGCCACCTTCACCCGAACCGGCGACAGCGGATGCTGCACCGCCGGCCAGTTGGCCCACACCACTGATCGCGCCACCCGCAACCTGTCCGACGCCACCCACGACGCCACCAGCCAACTGGCCCGCGCCCTGCGCGACGCCGCCCACGGCTGAACCAGCAGCCTCGACCGCGGTGCCCGCCGCGTTGCCGGCCGTACGCAGTCCGGTCGACACGGCGCCTGCGGCCAGAATGCCGCCCAGGATCATGCCGATCGCCCAGACCGTCAGGCCATGGATACCATCACGGGCCTCTGTCTCGTCCTCACTGGCCGAACTGCGGCTGCGCATGCGCCCGGCGACATAGCCACCCAGGGCGTAGACGGCCACCATCGCGATGAAGGCGAACAATCCCACAAGGATCAGCGCGAAAGTCCCCAGCCCTTCGCCTTCCTCGGCAGAGACCGAGCCAAGCCCGATTGCGGCGGTGAAGCCCGTAAACACGATCGAGGCGCCCGCCGCTATCGCGGCCCCCGCCAGGATCGAGGCCCAGTCCACATGGCCACGCTTGGTCTCTGCGTACGGTGTTTCGTTCATGCTGAAGCTCCTTTCGTTTCGGGACCTTCGCCCCGTCTGTCTGATCGGGTCGAAGACCCACCTTTGTTAAACTTGTGATTGCGAAAAATGTTTCCGACCCGGCGGCGATTTAATCGCGCCCGATTGGTGTGATCGGAAAGTGGCTGAACGCAGGCTGATCAGCGCCTTAGCGCCGCCCGCCTCCGATACGGTTTGCCTCTGGCAGGCGACGCAGGGCGAGCATCGCCGCAGTCCCGATGGCGGGGCCGGGGACGAGAACCAGAAAAGCCCATTGCCAGCTGCCGAGCCAGCCCGCCACGCTGGGCATCAAGCGCAGGCTGATGATGGTCAGCCCGAAGCCCACGCCCATCTGAAAGGCCAGCGCCGTGCCGACCAGGCTGCGGTCGGCAAGTTCGGTCACCATGGCCGAAAACTGCGCTGAATCCGCCACAATCGTCACGCCCCAGACCAGCGCGACGATCAACAGTAACCATAGCGGGCCGGCATAGACGAAGCCGATCATTGCCGCGCACCCGCCCGAGATGCCCATCATCAGCGCCGTCGTTGCGGTGCGGCCGATGCGGTCGGCCATCCAGCCACCGGCGACGCAGCCGATCGCGCCCGCCGCGATCACCGCGAAGGTCGCGGCCGAGGTCAGGACAGGGCTGCCTGTTCCCGACAGCGCCAGCGCGCCCGACAGGAAAGCGAGGAACCAGCCCCACATGGCGTAAAGCTCCCACATGTGGCCGAAATAGCCGGTATTGGCCAGCATCAGCGGCTTGTTCAGAACGATCCGGCGCAGGTCGCCCAGACGAAACGTCGTTTGCGCGTAGCCATGGGGGCCTTCGCGCGCGACAGCGCCCAGCAGCAGCGCCGACAGCGCGGCAAAGCCCGAGGTCGCGATCACGACGATCCGCCAGTCGAAGCCCGCGCTGGCTGCGCGGATCAGATGCGGAAAGGCTGAACCCAACGTCAGCGCGCCGATGACGAAGCCAAGCGCCAGCCCGCGCCCGGCGACGAACCATGTCGTGACCAGCTTCATCGCGGGCGGATAGACCCCCGCGAGCGCCGCGCCCGTCAGCAGCCGGCTGGCGATGGCGGTGGCGGGACCGGGGGCGACCAGCAGGATCAGGTTCGCAGCGGCTGCCAGCGCCGCCGCCATGCCGATCAGTCGTTGCATCCGGACGCGATCCGCCAGACCGGTGATCGTCAGCCCCAGGGCGCCGGTGACGAAGCCCAACTGCACCGCGATGGTCAGCCAGCTTGCGGCGGCCTCGTCCAGATGCCAGCGCGCGGTCAGTTCGGGCAGGATCGCCGTGGCCGAGAACCACGGCGTCATCGACAGGACGACCGCGCCGCAGATCAGCGCCAGCGCGCGCCAGCGGCCCGTTGCAGGGGCCGGGGCTGCACCGGCGCCTTGGCTCAACGCCCCCGGATCCGCGGGTCCATCGCGTCGCGCAGGCCGTCGCCGATATAGTTAACGCAGAGCACCGTCAGCGAGATCAGAAGGCCGGGAAGGATCACCCGCGTCGGATACATCTGCATCTGATCGACCGCGTCATACAGAAGCCGGCCCCAGGTCGGGAAATCCGGTGGGAAGCCGAGGCCGAGGAAGCTCAGCGCGCTTTCGGTGATGATCGCGGTGGCGATGCCCAGCGTGGCCGCGACCATGATCGGCGACAGCACGTTGGGCAGGATGTGGCGCAGGATCATGCGCGGGGCGGGCGTCCCGATGGATTTCGCCGCCAGAATGAACTCGCGCTCCTTCAGGCCCAGCACGTCGCCGCGCACGATCCGTGCCGACTGCATCCAGCTCGTCGCGCCGATCGCGCTGACGATCAGCAGGAAGATCCCCATCGCCGGTCCGAAGGCCTGCGACAACGGCTCGCGGAACAGCGTGACCATCAACAGCAGCAGCGGAAGCAACGGCAGGGCCAGGAACAGTTCCGTCAGACGCATCAACGGCGCGTCAAGCCGCCGGAAATAGCCCGACAGGACCCCGATCAGGCTGCCCAGCGTGATCGCGAGGATCATCGCCGTCAGCCCCACCGCGATCGAGACCCGGCCACCCACCATCAGCCGCGCCAGCATGTCGCGGCCCAACTGGTCGGTGCCCAGCGGATGCTCGGCGGTAAAGCCGGTGTTGCGGGCAAGAATGTCCACATAGGCCGGATCGGCGGTCCAGATGTAGGGACCGATGGTGACGAACAGGATCACACCGATGAACAGCACCAGGGCCACCATGGCGCCGGTATGGCTGCGGAACTGACGCCACACGTCGCGCCACTGGCTGCGGGTTTCCTCGCCGGCATGGACCGGATCGTCGGGCGGCAGCTCGGTGCTGACGGGGGCGGGGCCGGCGGTCTCGGCGACCAGTTCCTCGCGGTCCAGCCGCTGCTGGCGTTCGGTCTCAGTCATAGCGGATCCTCGGGTCGAGGATGCCGTAAAGGATATCCGCGATCAGGGTGAAGATGACGATCAGGATCGCGAAGATGAAGGTCAGTGTCAGCACCATCGGGATGTCGTTGGCGTGGATGGCGCTGATCAGCAGCTGGCCAAGGCCGTTCACCTTGAACACCTGCTCGGTGATGATGGCGCCGCCGAACACCGCCGGCAGGCCAAGCGCGATGACGGTCACGACCGGGATCAGGCTGTTGCGCAGGACGTGCTTCATGACCACCGTCCGCTCGCCCAGGCCCTTCGCCCGCGCGGTGCGCACGTAATCCTGCCCCAGATTGTCCAGCATCGAGGCGCGCATGAACCGGCTGATCTGCGCCGCGTTGTACAGCGCCAGCACGGTCACCGGCATCACCATCTGGCGGACCTGCACGAGGAAGCTGTCCCAGTCCGTCACCTGATGCGTGGTGTCGTAGATCGAGGGGAACCACTGCAGCTTCACCCCGAAGATGATGATCAGCACGACGCCGGTGAAGAAGGTGGGCATGGAAAAGCCGACCATGCTGACGAAGGTGCCAAGCTGGTCGAACCAGGAATACTGCTTGTAGGCCGAGATGATGCCGATCGGAATCGCGATCATCACGCCAATGAGGTAGGACATGCCGACGACGGTCAGCGTCTGCGGCACCCGCTGCGCGATCACGTCGAAGACCGGGCTGCGCGACTGGAAGCTGATGATCCGCTGCATTCCTTGCGAGAAATCGGTGCGGAAGATTCCGTCGATCCAGTAGAGCGGCTCGACATAGAAGAACTGCTTCAGCCACAGCACGTAGCGAACCGGCCAGGGTCGGCCAAGGCCAAGCGCCTCGCGCATCCGCTCTTTCACCTCGGGGGGCACGGTCAGCGGCACGTCGCCCAGCGGATCACCGGGCGACAATTCCAGCAGCAGGAAAATCACCAGCGAGATGAAGAGCAGCGTCGGGATCGCCAGCAGAAGGCGTCGGATCACGAAGGTCAGCATGGCGGCTCACCCCATGCGCTGGCGGGTCGACCCGCGATCGTCGGCGTCTGTCTCATGCGCCCGTTCCCCCTTGTTATGGTTCGGCCCGCGGCTCGTTCAGTGTCCGCGGGCCGGTCTCGTCTTACTCGGCCCGCGACCAGTCCGCCACGTTCCAGAATTCGCTGTCCCACGGGTTCATCTGCACGCCCGCCAGCGCGTTCGAGCTGACCGAGACCCGCCCGCGCGAAATCAGCGGCTGCAGGACCATCGTGTCGCGCGTCAGCATCAGGTCCATCTCCTGGGCCAGCGCCGCCCGTGCCTCGGTGCCAGAGGTCTGCGACATCTGCTCGACCATGGCGTCATATTCCTCGAAGCAGAACCGTGCCGCGTTCTCGCCCTGCCACTGGTTTTCAGGGCTCGGGATGGCATCGCAGGCATGTTCGGCCAGGAACGTGCCGGGATCGGTGCCGTCATAGACGTCGGTGTACATCTCGACATCGGCATAGAACTTGACCAGCGTGTCGGGCGAATTCGGGTCCGACCCGAAGAAGACGCTGGCATCGACGGTCTTCAACTCTGTCTGGACGCCGATCTCCTGCCACCATTGCTTGATCAGCGCCTGGAAGTCCTGGCGCACCGCGTTGACGCTGGTCTGGAACAGCAGCGACAGCTTGCGGCCGTCCTTCTCGCGGATGCCGTCTCCGTCCTCGTCGGTCCAGCCGGCCTCCTCCAGCAGCGCCTTGGCGCCCTCGATGTCCTGCGTCAGGCAATCGGTGTTGTCGGCCGCGAATTCCGCGGGGCCGTTGACCATGTTGCAGGTCGCCGCGCCGGTTTCGCCATAGCCGATCTCGTTCAGGATGTTGCGGTCGATCGCCATCGACAGCGCCCGTCGCACATTCTCGTCGCTCAGGATCGGATGCGGATGGGCCACCGTCGACCGCTCGCCCTCGGGCAGGTCGGGCGAGGGGTCGGTCATGTTCATCTTCAGATGTTCGGTCGTCGCGCCGAACTCGACTTCCAGCTTGCCCATCCCGGCGGCCAGCATCTGGTTCAGCGTCTCGGGCGAGATCTGGATGTTCCACGCATAGTCGTATTCGCCGGTTTCCAGAACCGCGCGCGCGGCCGCAGCGGAATCGCCGCCACCCTTCAGGTTCACATTGGCGAAGGCTGGCTTGTCGGCCTCGCGGTATTCGGGGTTCACCTCGAAGCTGGCGACGTCATTGGTGCGGAAATCCGTGACCATGAACGGCCCGGTGCCGATCGGGCCAAAGTTCGCCTCGGTGCAGGTCGCCGCAGCGGCGCCCAGACAATTCTCGAACTGCGCTTTCTGCAGGATCGGAGCCTGGCTTCCGACGAAGGCCTGGAACGGGTAAGGGCGCGGGCTGTCGAAGGTGATCGTCACCGTCAGCGGGTCCACCACCTCGACCGAGGCGATGGCGTCGAATTTCGCGGCCTGCGAACAGCCGCCTTCCTCGCTCATGCAGTAATCGGCGGTGAACTTGACGTCCTCGGCGGTTACGTCGCTGCCGTCGGACCATTTCAGCCCTTCCTTCAGCTTCCACGTGATCTGGGTCATGTCCTCGGAGATGCCGCCATTCTCCATGCTGGGGATCTCGGCCGCCAGCCGCGGGACGATCTCGCCGTCCGGTGCAAAGGCCGCCAAGGGCTCCAGGATCAGCGAGGACGCCAGCATGTCCTTGGTCCCGGTGGACAGATAGACGTTCAGCGTGGACGGTGCCTGCCACAGAAGCAGGTTCAACTGGCCGTCGGTGCCGCGTTCGGCCATGGCACTGGTCGCCAGCGTCATCGCGCCAAGCGCGGTGGCCGTCAGAAGCGTCTTTTTCTTGCAGATCATCGTGTCCTCCCGGTTCTGCTCATTCTGCCCTTCAGGGGGCGGTGGGATCGGCCCGCGAACATGCCACGGGCCGACCCGGATCGATTACTGGTCGTTGCGGGTCCAGTCCGCGACGTTCCACAGCTCGCTGTCCCAGGCGTTCATCTGAACGCCGCCCAGGCTGCTGCTGACGGCCGAGGCGGTGCCGCGATAGACCAGCGGGATGATCGCATAGCTGCCCTTGGTGGTCAGCATGTCGTTCATCTGGCGGCCCATTTCGGCGCGCTTCTCGGGCTCGACGGTGTTGCCCATCTCGGCGACCAGCGCGTCATAGGCCTCGTCGCAGTAACGGCTGATGTTTTCGCCCTGCCACTGGTTGTTCGGACCGGGTGCCTTGTTGCAGGTCCATTTCGCCAGATACGGCGCGGGGTTGGTGCCTTCGAAGTTGTCGGCGTACATCTGCACGTCGGCGTAGAACTTCTGCAGGGTGTCGGGCGAACCCGCATCGCTGCCGAAGAAGACCGAGGCGTCGATGGATTTCAGTTCGGTCTCAAAACCGACCTCATCCCACCATTGCTTGATCAGCGCCTGGAAGTCCTGACGCACCGCGTTGACGCTGGTCTGATAGACCATCGACAGCCGCACGCCGTCCTTTTCCCGCACGCCGTCGCTGCCCGCGACCCAGCCTGCCTCTTCCAGCAGCGCCTTGGCGCCTTCCAGATCCTGCGTCAGGCAATCGGTGTTGTCGGACGCCCAGGCCTCAGGCGCGGGGACGTAGTTGCAGGTCGGCTGACCGGCCTGGCCATAGCCGATCTCGGTCAGGACGTTGCGGTCGATCGCCATGGACAGCGCCTGCCGCACGGCGGGATCGGTCATGAACGGATGCGGATGCGCCGTGGTCGAACGCTCGCCCTCGGGCAGCGAGGACGAGGGGTCGGTCAGGTTGATGTGCAGGCGCTCGACAAGGCTGCCGAAGGCGACCTCGACCTTGCCACGCCCGGCCGATTCCATCCCGGCGATGACGTCGGGCGAAAGCTGGGTGTTCCAGGCGTAATCGTATTCGCCCGTTTCCAGGACGGACCGCGCCGCGGCAGCCGCGTCGCCGCCGCCCTTGATGACGGCGGTGGCGAAGGCGGGCTTGTCGGCCTCGCGGTATTCGGGGTTCGCCTCGAAGCTGATCGTGTCGTTGGTGCGGAAATCCGTCACCATGAACGGACCGGTGCCGATCGGCTTGAAGTTCTGGTCGGTGCAGGTCGGCGCGGCCTCGCCGCTGCAATTCTCGAACTGCGCCTTCTGCAGGATCGGCGATGCGGCGCCGACCAGCGGTCCGAACGGATCGGGCGTGGCGCCGGCGAAGTTGATCTTGACCGTCAGCGGATCGACCGCCTCCACGCTCTCGACGCCCTCGAACTTTGCCAGCTGCGAACAACCGCCCTGCGGGTTCATGCAGTACTCGGCGGTGAAGACCACGTCATCGGCGGTAAAGTCGCTGCCGTCGGACCATTTGATCCCTTCCTTCAGCTTCCATGTCACCGACCGCAGGTCCTCGGCGATGCCACCGTTGTCGATCGAGGGCATTTCGGCGGCCAGGCGCGGCACCAGCGTGCCGTCCGGCTCGGACGAGGCCAGCGGCTCCAGCGTCATGCTCGAGGCGACCAGCTCCTTGGTGCCGCCCGACAGATAGACGTTCATCGTCGAGGGCGCCTGCCACATGATGATGTTCACCTGTCCGTCCTCGCCACGTTCGGCCATCGCGGCGGGTGCGAGCGCCATCGTGGCGGCGGCCCCCATCAGCAGAGTCTTCAAAGTCATCGGGTTCTCCTGTTGGATCTGTTGCCCGCGCGGGGCACAAGGCTGGCGCATCTTTGCCTGCCCGTGCCGAACCGTTGGTCCCGGCTGCCGCGTTTTTCCGCGTGTCTCGCCGTCCGGTTCGTCGTGGTCTGTCGTTCGCCCGTTCCCCCTTGCGGAATGGACCGACTTCAAACCAAGGTCGTTTGAAACGCAAGACCTATCCGCGCGCGCCGCTTTGACTTTCCGCCAAGCGCCGCTAGCGTGGGCAGGCGTGCAAGGGGACAGGGACGATGCTGGACGAAAAACCGCAGGCCGCGAACATGACGGCCGATGACAAACCGCTCGTCTCGATCGAGGATCTCCGGGTCGAGTTCCAGACCAACGACGGCGTCGTCGTCGCGGTCAAGGGCATCTCCTTCGACATCAAGCCCGGCGAATGCGTCGCGGTGGTGGGCGAATCCGGCTCCGGCAAGTCGGTCTCGTCGCTGTCGCTCATGCGGCTGGTGGAATTCGGCGGCGGCGACATCAAGGAAGGCCGCCTGATGTTCGACCGCGGCGACGGACGCACGGTCGATCTGGCCACCCAGTCCACCCCCGTCATGCGCGACATCCGCGGCAACCAGATCGGCATGATCTTCCAGGAGCCGATGACCGCGCTGAACCCGGTCTTCACCATCGGCGACCAGCTGATGGAAGGCCTGATCGAGCATCGCGGCATGGACAAGAAGGCCGCCCGCGCGCGCGCCCTGGAAATCCTGCGCCAGGTTCGCATCCCCGAACCCGAACGCCGCCTCGACCAGTATCCGCACGAACTCTCGGGCGGGATGCGCCAGCGCGTCGTCATCGCCATCGCCATGGCCTGCGAGCCCCGCCTTCTGATCTGCGACGAGCCGACGACCGCGCTCGACGTCACCATCCAGGCCGAGATCCTCGCCCTCATCAACCGGCTGAAACGAGAAAAGCAGATCGCCGTCCTCTTCATCACCCACGACATGGCGGTCGTCGCGCAGATGGCCGACCGCGTCGTTGTCATGTTCCGCGGCGACAAGGTCGAGGAAGGCCCGGTCGAGCAGATCTTCGAATCTCCGCAGCAGGACTACACCAAGATGCTGCTCGCCGCCGTCCCGCGCCTGGGCGAGTTGAAGGGCAAGGACTACCCCGAGCCGATGCGCCTGATGAAGGACGGCACGCGCGAGGCGACGCACCCGATCATCGCCAAGGACCCCCGCCCGCTTCTCAAGGTCGAGAACCTCACCACCCGCTTCGCCGTCAAGGGCGGCCTTCTGAAACGCACCGTGGCCCGCGTCCACGCGGTCGAGGACGTGTCCTTCACGATCAACGCGGGCGAGACCCTGTCGCTGGTGGGCGAATCCGGCTCGGGCAAGTCCACCGTCGCCCGCTCGCTTCTGCGCCTCGTGGAACCCGACAGCGGCCATGTCACGCTGGACGGCACCGACATCATCGGCCTCAGCCCCCGTGGCCTGCGCCGCGCGCGCCGCGACATGCAGATGATCTTCCAGGACCCCTTCGCCAGCCTCGATCCGCACATGAAGCTCTACGATCAGGTGGCGGAACCGCTGGCCAATTACGGCATCGGCAATCGCAAGGAACGCCAGCAGAAGATCGCCACCCTCTTCGACCGGGTCGAGCTGCCCCGCAGCTTCATGCGCCGCTACCCGCACGAGATGTCGGGCGGCCAGCGACAGCGCATCGCCATCGCCCGCGCGCTGGCCCTGAACCCCAAGCTGATCGTCGCGGACGAGGCGGTCAGCGCGCTCGACGTCTCGGTCCAGGCGCAGGTGCTGAACCTGCTGATGGAGCTTCAGCAGGACCTCGGCATCTCGATGCTGTTCATCAGCCACGACATGGCGGTGGTCGAACGCGTCAGCCACCAGGTCGGCGTGATGTATCTGGGCCGGATCGTCGAGATGGGCTCACGCCGCCAGGTGTTCGAGAACCCGCAGCATTCCTACACCCGCCAGCTCATGTCCGCCGTCCCGGTCGCCGACCCGCGCGAGAAGAAGATCTCCGAGGACCTGCAGTTCAAGCCCATCCCCTCACCGATCCACCCGGTCGAGTACAAGGCGGTCCCGTCGGTCTACGAGGAGGTTGAGGCGGGGCACCTGGTGCTGCGGGAGCCGGTGACGCATGAGTGAGGGGGTAGATCATGCACCTGTAGGAAGGCTACGTGCAACATCAAGCATCTCAGCCAGTTCTTCGATGGACTCATTAAGTTCTTTGTGACCTTCTCGGCTGTTGTACGTCAGACACTTTAAGTTTCTATTCGATTTGAGAGACTGGGTCATATCTGGGGATATTCGTGAGGAAGTAACCAGATAATGTGGTCGTGAAAGAGGAAAATTGAAACGATGGTTTTCCATCAATAGCGCAAGATCTGGATCCGAAACTCCACAGCCAACAATAAAAAATGTGTGGGATAGCAAGCAGGCATCAAGCACACTATAGAATGCCGAATGCTTTACTCGCGCTCTAGCATAGTCATGATGTGTAAAGATGAGCTCTTCGGGGTGATTGACGGACCCGTGAACCTTGATGATATGCTGGCGGTCATCGCGTAAGAAGTTGTGAACGCTCGAGTCGGAATAACGCTTGACCGTGACTTGGCCGCCAGTTTCGGAAATTACAAAGTTTTCAAAAATTTCGTCAAAGTTTGGCGTTAAATAAATTTGCTGATCGAGGCTAAACAAATCTTGGTGGATTTTTGCATGAGTGTATCCTGGATCTATAAATCGCTCACGAAGATACGGCTCCCAATTCTCCTCCATCTTTTGCTTAATCCACTCACAAGCATGTAGATAGTCTTCAGATCGAATAGCAGTTCGAATGCGTTGCGTACCCTTTCGTCCTAGACGACTGAGAGCGTCATTTAAGAATTCCTTCCACAATGGAGGGCGCGTCACGCCATCACGCCCCACCGAATTCCGCGAAACGCCACTCCCTAAAACACTACAACCCGCTGTGCTAACAAGTCCTTAATCAGCTGATCAGGCCACTCAATCATTCTTCAAGCCCGATACGTTCAATAATCTCGTCTGCGACAGTCCCGAAGGTAGTCTTAGCATCCTTTACTTTTGAGAAATGTGCCCCCCGAACCCCATCTGTTGATTTAAGCATAAAGACGGGAGCTCGCGCAGATTGAGACATAGGGATCATACTATGCAGGTTCGGGATTGCGCCCAAACCAAGCGGAGCGTTCCTATCGGCTAGCGGAACAGTCTTTGATAGGTGGCTAGATACAACCTTTTCAAATTGATTCATAATCCTTTCGTATGCATTTACCGCTCGTTTAGTGCCTTTTCGATCGCGTTTTGCGAGATATTGTTGAGAAACATATCCGGCGAAACACAGGTCGCGAGCTAGGTCAGCATCAACTTCCTCCAGGTCGTCAACATTTGCTATTCCGACGTCCCATTGTTTTCGCCACTTTTCAATCCAAGTCGCAATATTTTCTATAGCTTTAACGCTAAAAATATCAATCGACATTGGCGCGACGAAGTAGTCAGTGGCAATAAGCACCGCCCGATTGATCGACCCCAATGATGGCCCAACGTCTATCAGCACGACGTCATAGTCACTGCAGCGGTGAACTAGGTCGGCAAACAAAAGTGTCGTTCTAATGCCTCGCGCATCCCCCCCAATTGCCGACCCCCAATCTTTTGCGAGTAAGTCTTCGGTAAGAGCCAGCCTTGGATCGCCGGGTATAACGTCCACATTGAAGCGGGGGCTACGGCTAACATTCAGTTCCTTACTGTAGCCCTTGCCTAAAGATAATGGTCTGATGATATTGTAAAGAGTAAATGACGATGTTTCTTCATAAAAATATTGCAGCTTTTCATCATCAAACATATACTGCGTCGCATTACATTGCGGATCTGCGTCTATTACTAAAACTTCGTACTCGTACTCCTCAGCTAGGTAAGCCGCTACGTTGCAAAGCAAGGTAGTCTTGCCGACACCGCCCTTATTGTTGAAAAACGTGATGGACGTGGTCACTTTCTACTCCTGGGCTATATATTTAGAAATTCGCCAGCGCGAAGCGAGATTCGATACAACCCTAACGGTTGAGCAGTGTCTACCCTTGTCACGCAACACACGTTAATCATCCCCTAACCGCTCGCTCGCAGCCTGTGTACAGGTTGTGTACAGCCTGTGTACGCGCGGTGTACGGGTTGTGACCCGTCAAACCCGGCAATTGCTGGGCTTTTCGTGCCTCATCCTGTTGCGCTGTTGCACAAGGACCGTGCGCTTGGTGCGCGGTGAAATCTTCATCCTTTCTTAACCTCCGTTGCGCGCCGCAGGCCCGGTCAGGGGGCTTTCAACCCGTCCCGGATGGGCCTAGGCTTTCGCGCAGAACAGGAGTGGACCCATGCCCGTCAAGAACCGTTTCGCCGAATTGCTGCCCGAGATCACCGAGTGGCGACAGGACTTCCACCGCCATCCCGAACTGCTCTACGACGTCCACCGGACCGCCGGCCGCGTCGCCGAACTCCTGCGCGATTTCGGCTGTGACGAGGTGGTCGAAGGCATCGGCCAGACCGGTGTCGTCGGCGTCATCAAGGGCAAGTCCGACAGCAAGGGCCGCGTGATCGGCCTGCGCGCCGACATGGACGCGCTGCCCATCACCGAACAGACCGGGCTCGATTATGCCTCTGAAACCAAGGGAAAAATGCATGCCTGCGGCCATGACGGCCACACCGCGATGCTGCTCGGCGCCGCCAAGTACCTGGCCGAGACGCGCAATTTCGACGGCACCGCCATCGTCATCTTCCAGCCGGCCGAGGAGGGCGGTGCAGGCGGCGACGCGATGATCCGCGACGGTCTCGCCGACCGCTGGGGCGTGCAGGAATTCTACGGCATGCACAACATGCCCGGCATCCCCGTGGGCAGCTTCGCCATCCGCGAAGGCGGCATCATGGCCGCCGCCGACCAGTGGGACATTACCGTCACCGGCAAGGGCGGCCATGCCGCGAAACCCCACGAATGCATCGACACCGTGGTCGTCGCCTCGCAGATCATCATCGCACTCCAGTCGATCGTTTCGCGCAACATCGACCCGCTGAAGAACGCCGTCGTCTCCGCCTGCGTCGTGGAAACCGATTCCACCGCCCACAACGTCATCCCCCAGGTCGTGAAGATCAAGGGAACCGCCCGCAGCCTCGATCCCGGCGTCCAGGATCAGCTGGAAGAAGGTATTGAACGCGTTGCGAAAAACGTCGCCGCCGCTTTCGGCGCCAAGGCCGACGTGAACTATGAACGCGGCTATCCGGTGACCGTGAACCACCCGGATGAAACCGGCCACGCCGTCGCCGTCGCCCGGGGAATCAGCCCTGACGTCGACACCGACGTCGCCCCCATGATGGGCGGCGAGGATTTCAGCTTCATGCTCAACACCCGCCCCGGCGCCTACATCTTCGTCGGCAACGGCGACACCGCGATGGTCCACCACCCGGCCTACAATTTCAGCGACGAGGCGATCCCCTTCGGCTCAAGCTGGTATGCCGGCATGGTCGAGGCGCGGATGCCCGCCGCGTGAACGAAAAGGGCCGGCCCCGAAGGACCGGCCCAAACCGCAAGACGCCGGATTTTACTGCGGAATCTGCGCGGTGATCCCTTCGACGAAGAAGTTCATCCCGGACAGATCCTCGTCGCTCGCCGTCTCGCCCTCGGCCAGCCAGGCGGTGCCGTCAGCCTTGTTCAGCGGGCCGGTGAACGGGTGATACTCGCCCGAGGCGATGGCGTCCTTGAGCGCCAGCGCCTCTTCCTTGACCTCGGCAGGCACGGCCTCGGTGATCTCGCCGATCTCGACCTCGCCTTCCGCAATCCCGGCCCAGGTGGCCTTGGATTCCCAGGTTCCGTCCAGCACCGCGCCGACACGCTCGATGTAATAGGGCGCCCAGTTGTCGATGATGGACGACACCCGCGGCGAGGGCGCAAAGTTCGCCATGTCGCTGGCCTGCCCGAAGCCGATCGCGCCGGCTTCCTGCAGCTTGGCCATCGGCGCAGTCGAGTCGGTGTGCTGCAGGATCACGTCCACACCCTCGGCCAGCAGCGCTGCCGCCGCATCAGCCTCTTTCGCCGGGTCGAACCAGGAATAGGCCCAGACGACGCGCATCTCGACGTCGGGATTCACCTTCTTGGCGTGGATGTAGCTGGAATTGATGCCCTGGATGACTTCGGGGATCGGGAAGCTGCCGATATAGCCGATCTTGTTCGACTCCGTCATCCGACCCGCGATCGTGCCCATCACCGCGCGGCCTTCGTAGAAGCGCGCGTCATAGGTGGCGACGTTGTCGGCGCGCTTGTAGCCGGTGGCGTGCTCGAACTTCACGTCCGGGAATTTCTGCGCGACGTTGATGGTCGCGTCCATGAAGCCGAAGCTGGTGGTGAAGATCAGCGTGTTGCCGGCCAGCGCCAGCTGGGTGATCGCGCGTTCGGCATCCGCGCCTTCTGGCACGCTTTCGATGAAGGTGGTTTCCACGCGGTCCCCGAATTCCGCCTCGACCGCCTGCCGACCCAGATCGTGCTGGTAGGTCCAGCCGCCGTCGCCCACCGGGCCGACATAGATGAAGCCGACCTTCAGCGGCTCGTCCTGGGCAAAGGCGGGGGCAGCCAGCGTGACGGCCGACAGCGCGGCGACGCTGGCGATCAGTTCTCTGCGATTCATGGGTTCTCTCTCCTGTTGTAGGTCTGCGTCTCAGCGCAGCGCGTGGAAATTCTGGCCCAGCGAGCCGGGCGCGCCCAGCCCCGCGCGCCGGCTGAATTTCTGCCGGGCCGAGATCAGGGTCAGGACGATGATCGTGGCAAGATAGGGCGCCATCGACAGAAGCTGGACGGGCACCGCGACGCCGGCGGCCTGCAGGCGCAGCTGAAGCGCGGTGACGCCGCCGAACAACCACGCGCCGGCCAACACGCCGGGCGCGGTCCAGTTGGAAAAGACGACGATGGCCAGCGCGATCCATCCCGCGCCTGCAGTCATCCCTTCTGTCCATTGCAGCACGATCGCGATCGAGATGAAGGCGCCGCCAATGCCCGCCATCGCGCCACCGAAGGCGATGGCCGCGATGCGCACGCGGCGGACCGGATGGCCGAGGCCATGGGCCGCGTCGTGATTTTCGCCCACGCCTCGCAGGATCAGGCCGGGCCGGGTGCGGTTGAGGAAGAACCAGATCGCCGCGACAGCCACGAACCCGATCCAGACCATCCAGTTTAGGCCCATCGGTCCCGCCATCATCGCTGGCGCCTTGACCCCTTCGTAGGATTTCCCGAACAACGCGGCGAGGCCGAGGCCGAACAGAGTCAGCGCAAGGCCGGATGCGACCTGATTGGCCAGCAGAAATTGCGTGAGCAGTGCGAAGACCATCGACACGGCCGCGCCGGCCGCGGCTGCGGCGACGAAGCCCATGGCCGGGCTGCCGGTCGCCACGGCTGCGGCGAAACCGGCCAACGCGCCGACGATCATCATCCCCTCGACGCCGAGGTTCAGAACGCCTGCGCGTTCGACCACAAGCTCGCCCAATGCGGCGTAGAGGATCGGCGTCGCGGCGATCAGCAGGGCGGGGATCAGGGTCGTCAGATCGATCATGCAGTGATCCTTCGTTCCACTCTGAACCGGGTCAGCAAGTCGAAGCCCAGCAGAAAGAACAGCAGCATTCCCTGAAAGACTTGCACAGTCGCGGCGGGAAGCTGCATGGTCAGCTGCGCCAGCTCGCCCCCGATATAGGTCAGCGCCAGAAGCAGTCCTGCCAACAGGATGCCGAACGGGTTCAGACGTCCCAGAAAGGCCACGATGATCGCGGTAAAGCCGTAGCCAGATCCGAAACTGTCGGTGATCTGCCCCGCAGGTCCCGCAACCTCGAACAGCCCCGCCATGCCCGCAAGCGCGCCGGAAAGACCCAGGCAGAAGGCGACCAGCGCTTCGGGGCGCACACCCGCAAAGCGCGCGGCACGTGGGGCGAGACCGGCGGCGCGGATATGCAGCCCGCGGATATGGCGGCTCATCAGCACCCAGGTTGCCAGCACGGCCAGCGCGGCGGCGAACACGCCCCAATGGGCGCCGGTGCCCGCGATCAGTTCGGGGTTTGCTGCCGAGGGATATTGCTGCAGGTTGCGCGAACCAGGGAAGCCGAACCCTTCGGGGTTCTTCATCGGACCGAAGGCCATCCAGGCCGCGCAACGTTCCGCGACATAGACGAGCATCAGTGAAACGAGGATCTCGGACGCGCCGAAGCTGTTGCGCAGCAGGGCGGGAATCATGCCCCAAGCCCATCCGCCGGCGGCACCAGCCGCAATCATGGCTGGAAACAGCCACCAATGCTCGCCCGGATAAGCCGCCAACGCGACGCCCGCACCACAGAGGCCGCCGATGATGTATTGCCCCTCGGCGCCGATGTTCCAGATCCCGGCGCGGAAGCCGACGGCAAGTCCCGACGCGATCAGGATCAGCGGCCCTGCCTTGACCAGCAGTTGCGGACGGGAATAGGCGGCGGCCTGCCCGAACAGCGGGTCCCAGAAGATCGTGCGGATCGCGGCCAGCGGGTCGTAGCCCATCACCGCGAACAGCAGGCCACCCGCGATCATCGTTGCCAGCACGGCCAAGATCGGCGTCGCGACCTGCCAGACCGGCGCGGTCTCGGTGCGGGGGACCAGCCGGATCATGCCTGCGCGGCCTCCATCCCGTGGGCGCCGCCCAGCATGAGCCCGATCTCATCGAGGCTCAGCCCCTCTGTCGGGCGTGGGGCGGACAGGCGGCCCTCGTTCAGCGCGCAGAAGCGATCGGACAGTTCCAGCAATTCGTCGAGGTCCTGGCTGATCACGATAACGCCGGCCCCTGCGCGCGCCAGATCCAGCAGCGACTGGCGCACAGCCGCCGCCGCCCCGGCATCCACGCCCCAGGTTGGCTGGTTCACGACCAGCACGCGCGGGGCCTGCAACACCTCGCGACCGATCACGAATTTCTGCAGGTTACCGCCAGAAAGCGCCCGTGCGGCGGTGCCGGGGCCAGGCGTACGAACGTCAAAATTGGCGATCACGGCTTCGGCGTAGCGGCGCGCGGCGGGTCGGTCGATCATCCCGTGTCGCACCAATCCCTTGCGCCCGCCTGCGGTCAGCAACGTGTTTTCGGACAGGCTAAAATCAGGCACGGCGGCATGGCCCAGCCGATCCTCGGGCGCGGCGAGAAGCCCTGCCTCGCGGCGCGCCTCGGGTCCGGCGCGCGACAGGTCGCGCCCCTCCAGCGTCACGCTGCCCGGCGCGCTCAGGCTTTCGCCCGACAGCGCGGCCAGCAATTCCTCTTGCCCATTGCCCGCGACGCCGCCGATGCCCAGGATCTCACCCGCACGGACCGACAGCGAGACATCCTTCAGCGACGTGCCCTCGGCGCTGGACGCGGCCATGGTCAGGCCGCGCAGGTCCAGCAGGACCGTACCCGCCGATCGCCCCGTGCGGTCGATCTCGCGCATCTGGCCGCCGACCATCATCGCCGCCAGTTCGCGGGCGGAGTGCGCCCGCGGATCACAGCTATCCACCACCCTCCCGCCGCGCAGGATCGTCGCGCGGTCGCAGTGGCTGCGGATCTCTTCCAGCTTGTGGCTGATATACAGGATCGCGCGTCCCTGACCGGCCAACGTTCTGAGCGTCGCAAACAGCAGCTCTGTCTCCTGCGGGGTCAGGACCGAGGTTGGCTCGTCCATGATCAGCAGCTTCGGATTCTGCAGCAGGCAGCGGATGATCTCGACCCGTTGCCGCTCGCCCGCGGACAGGGTGACGATGCGGCGGGCGGGATTCAGCGGCAAGCCGAATTCGGTGCTGACTTGGGTGATGCGCGCCGCCAGATCGCGCCGGGGCGGCGGGTTCTCCATCCCCAGGGCGATATTCTCGGCGACCGTCAGCGCGTCGAACAGGCTGAAATGCTGGAATACCATGGCGACGCCCGCGGCCCGCGCCGCGCGCGGATCGCTGGGCCGGTGCGGCTGACCCATCAGCTCCATCCGGCCGTCGTCGGGCTGGACGAGGCCGTAGATCATCTTCACCAAAGTGGATTTTCCGGCGCCGTTTTCGCCCAGCAGCGCGTGGATCTCGCCTTCGCGGACATCGAACGACACGTCGTCGTTGGCGCGCACGCCGGGATAGGATTTCCCGATCCCCTCGGCGCGAAAGACGATGCCTGCGTTCAAATTTGTCCCCTTGGTCAAACCGTTCCATGCATAGACCGGAAATCGCGCGGCAGGCAATTGCACAGTTCGGCAGGTCGGGGATAGTGTCGCGCCATGCCTGAAAATCTGCCGCGATTCATTCATCTCCGCACGCATTCCGAGCATTCCTTGCTGGAAGGCGCCGTCCACGCAGCCAAGCTGCCGAAACTGGCGGCCAAGATGGGCATGCCCGCCGTCGCGCTGACCGACACCAACGCCATGTTCGCCGCGCTGGAATTCAGCGTGAAGGCGATGGAGGCTGGCGTTCAGCCGATCGTCGGTTGCCAGCTGACGCTGGACGTCGCGGGCCAGCGCGGCCCTGTCGTGGCGCTGGCGCAGGACGAGGCGGGCTGGATGAATCTGATGGGTCTGTCGTCCCGCCTGTATCTGCGCGAGGGCGGCGATCTGCAACACGTCACGCTGGACGAATTGTGCGAAGCGTCCGCGGGCGTCATCCTGCTGAGCGGAGGTCCCGATGGTGTTCTTGCGCGGCTGACGGCGCAGGCCAAGCGCCCGGATGCCGAAACGCTGGCAACGCGGCTGGCAGAGGCGTTTTCGAACCGGTTCTACATCGAGCTGCAGCGTCATCCGGGCGAAGGCGGCGTGCTGCCGGCATCCGAGGCTGGCTCCGAAGCCGGTCTGGTCCGGCTTGCCTACGATCTGGACCTGCCGCTTGTGGCGACCAATGATGTCTATTTCCCTGAAACCAGCATGTACGAGGCGCATGACGCGCTGATCTGCATTGCGGAAAAGACCTATATCGACCAGTCCCAACCGCGTCGGCGCCTGACCGATCAGCATTATTTCAAGTCGCCTGACGAGATGGTCGCGCTGTTTTCCGACCTTCCAGAGGCGCTGGAGAACACGGTCGAGATCGCGCAGCGCTGTGCCTTTGCCGCGCCTCGGCGCAACCCGATCCTGCCGCGGTTTGCGGATAACGAGGTCGAGGAACTGCGCCGTCAGGCCCGAGAGGGGTTGGAGGCCCGGCTAGCGGTGATTCCGCATGCGGTCTCGGTCGAGGAGTATCAGGCGCGGCTGGATTTCGAGTTGGGCATCATCGAACAGATGGGTTTTCCCGGCTATTTCCTGATCGTCGCCGACTTCATCAAATGGGCCAAGGATCACGCCATCCCCGTCGGTCCCGGCCGCGGCTCGGGCGCAGGCAGCCTTGTCGCCTACGCACTCACCATCACCGATCTCGATCCCCTGCGTTACAGTCTGCTGTTCGAGCGGTTCCTGAATCCCGAACGTGTCTCGATGCCCGATTTCGACATCGACTTCTGTATGGACCGTCGGGAAGAGGTGATCCGCTACGTACAGGGCAAGTACGGCGCCGAGAAGGTCGGTCAGATCATAACCTTCGGCGCGCTGCTGTCCAAGGCTGCCGTCCGGGACGTCGGCCGAGTGCTGCAGATGCCCTACATGCAGGTCGACCGGCTGTCGAAGATGATCCCGGTCGAGGGCGTGAAGCCCGTCAGCGTGGTGAAGGCGCTGGCCGATGAGCCGCGCCTGCGCGAAGCCGCGCGGGAGGAGGTGGTCGCCCGCCTTCTGGACTACGCGGCCAAGATCGAGGGGCTGTACCGGAATGCCTCGACCCACGCGGCGGGCGTGGTGATCGGCGATCGGCCGCTGGACCGTCTGGTGCCGCTGTATCGTGATCCCGGCTCGGACATGCCGGCGACGCAGTTCAACATGAAATGGGTCGAGCAGGCCGGTCTGGTGAAGTTCGACTTCCTCGGGCTGAAGACGCTGACGGTGATCCAGAACGCGGTCGACCTGATCAACGGCGGCGGCCGGCCGCTGCATGTCGCGGCCGACGGGCGGCAGCTTTATGATCCGCCCGCGGGGACCGAGAACCAGATCAACACCATCCCGCTTGAGGATCCAGCGAGCTACGAGCTGTTCGCCAGCGCGCGCACGGTCGCGGTGTTCCAGGTGGAATCCTCGGGCATGATGGACGCGCTGCGGCGCATGAAGCCCACCTGCATCGAGGATATCGTGGCGCTCGTCGCGCTGTATCGCCCCGGCCCGATGGAAAACATCCCGACCTATTGCGAGGTGAAGAACGGCCTTCGCGACCTGGAATCGATCCATCCCAGCATCGATCATATTCTGGCCGAGACGCAGGGCATCATCGTTTACCAGGAACAGGTGATGGAAATCGCGCAGGTCATGGCCGGCTATACGCTTGGTGGCGCTGACCTGCTGCGCCGGGCGATGGGCAAGAAGATCGCGGCCGAGATGGCCAAGGAGCGCCCGAAGTTCATCAAGGGCAGCATCGCGAACGGCGTCGATGAGAAGAAGGCGGGTGAAGTGTTCGACCTGCTGGAGAAGTTCGCCAATTACGGTTTCAACAAGTCGCACGCCGCAGCCTATGCCGTGGTCAGCTATCAAACGGCCTGGCTGAAGGCGAACCATCCCGTCGAATTCATGGCCGCGGTGATGAACTGCGACATTCACCTGACCGACAAGCTGGCGATCTACAAACGCGAATGCGACCGGATGGGGATCGAAGTCGTCGCACCCTGCGTCAACCGATCCGGCGCGACATTCACCGTGCGCGATGGGCGCATCCATTACGCGCTAGGCGCGTTGAAGGGGGTCGGTGCCGAGGCGATGCGCCTGATCGAGACCGCGCGCGGCGACACGGTATTCACCGACCTTGCGGATTTTGCGCGCCGGGTCGAGATGCGGCGCATCGGCAAGCGCGCGCTCGAGATGCTGGCCCGGGCCGGGGCCTTTGACGTGTTGGAGCCCAGCCGGTCGCGTGTGCTGAAGGCAATTGATGCGCTGACGGCATGGTCTGGCGCGGTGCAGGAGCAGGCGGCCTCGGCCCAGAATTCTCTGTTCGGCGGGGGCGAGGACTTGCCGCCGCCCCGTCCACCGGTGGCGCCGGTCTGGCTGCCCGCCGAAAAGCTGGGGCAGGAGCATCAGGCAGTGGGCTTCTATCTATCGGGTCATCCGCTCGACGATTACCAGCCTGCCTTGCGTCGAAAGAAGGTGCAGACACTCGCCGAAATCCGGTTGGAAGCCGCTCAGGGTCCGATGGTGACCTGGGTTGCGGGTACTGTCGCCGCGCGGCAGGAGCGCAAGTCGGCCAAAGGCACAGCCTACGCCTTCGTCAGCCTGTCCGATCCGACCGGGCTCTATGAGGTGACGGTCTTTTCGGATCTGCTGAACGCCGCGCGCGAACGTCTTGAGCCGGGCCAGAACGTGGTGCTGCAGGTCAAGGTCGAACCCTCGGGCGATGATGTGAAGATGCTGGCCAACAGTGCCGCCGATCTTGAGACATTCGTCGCCGATGCAGGGGCCGGGTGTCTGGCCGTGGAGGTCGCGCAAGCCGACGCGCTGCCACGCGTTGCCGAAACCTTGGCGAAGGTCAAAACCGACATCACCGTGCCGACGCGCTCGCGCGGGCCGGTGCAATTGCGGCTGCGTGACGGACGACGCGTGATCTCCATCGAGATCGATGCGGATGCACCGCTGACAACGCCCGCTCGCCAGGCGCTGCGCGCGGTGCCGGGCGTGCTAGACGTGATCGAGCTTTAGGCCCGATCAGTCTCCGCGCAGCGATTCCGGGTCGTGTTCTTCCTGCAGGGCAGGGGGAATCTTGCCCTCGTCGAACGTGGCCCATTGGCCACCGTTCGGAGGCTGCGGCAGATCCTCGGGCAGCCAGGTCAAATGCAGGTTCGATTTGGCGATCATCAACCCCGTGATCGGCGCGGTCAGGAAGATCAGAATCGTGATCAGCAATTCGTGCCAGCTTGCGTGATGTTCCGACAGCACAAGGAACCAGATCAAAGAAGCGATCAGCACGCCACCGACACCCAGCGTCGCGGCCTTGGTCGGTGCGTGCAGCCGCGTCATCGCGTCGGGCAGCTTGACCAGTCCATAGGACCCGACCAGCCCGAATATTCCGGCGACGACCAGGATGATCGAGATCAGGATTTCGGCAATCAACTCCATGGTCTCAATCCCTCACTCGATGATGTCGCCGCGCAGGATGAACTTGGCGTAGGCCACCGTTGATACGAACCCGACCAGCGCGAAGAGCAGTGTTGCCTCGAAGTAGACGGCGGTGTCGTAGAAGATCCCGAAGAGCGTGATCAGTGCGATCATGTTGATGGTCATCGTGTCCAGCGCCAGCACGCGATCGGCGACACCCGGGGCGAAGACCACGCGATAAAGGCACAGGAGCTGGCCGACGCCGAAGCAGAGCGATGCGAAGATGAGGGCGCTGCTGATCATTCGAAAATCTCCACCAGCCGTTGTTCGTAGCGCGCCTTGATGTCGTCGCGGACCGCATCGGGGTCCGGCGCATGAAGACAGTGAACCAACAAGGCGTGCCCGTCCTCGCTGCAATCGCAACTGACCGTTCCCGGTGTCAGGGTGATCGTTCCGGCAAGCACGGTGATCGCCTCTGGCGATTTCAGGCGCAGTGGAATCACGATGAAGGCGGGGCGCAGATCCTTGTTGGGCAGGAACAGCACGATCCTTGCCACCTGCACGTTGGCCACGACGATGTCCCAGATCACCATGCCGATATAGGACAGGATCCGGCCCAGCCCGCTGACCCGCGGGCGATCGGGCCAGTATGGCGCGGTCAGCAGCGGAACCGTGATGCCGATGATCACGGCAAAAACCAGCGAGCCCCAGGCGAACCGGTTGACCAGCAGCATCCAGATCAGCACCAGAAGTGCCGACAGAAGCGGGTGCGGAAACAGGCGGCGAAGGATCATGGCCGGGCCCCTTCCTGCTGTTCGATGACCGATTCGATATAAAGCTGCGGCGTCAGCATCTGCGTCGTCGTGTCGCTGAGATACTGCGTCACCGGACCTGCTGCCAGCGTCAGCATCGCCAGGCATCCGAGCAGCATGAAGACCGAGGTGAAGGCAAGGCCGGGCGACGCGGAATCCGCCACGTCCTGGATCTGTTCATCCGTATCCAGTTTGGTCGGGATCGGGCCCGGCGCGGGGCGTGGGCCTTCGTCGGTATCATTGCCGGGCTCGGGATCCAGCGTGTGCGATTTCCAGAACAGCATCGAGCCCGCGCGGCCGAAACCCACGATGGCGAAGAGCGAGGTGATCAGGATCGTTCCCCAGATCCAGCCCATCCACGGATCTTCCGCAGTCGCGTCAAGGATAAGCAGTTTGCCGATGAAGCCGGAAAGGGGCGGCAGGCCAGCGATGGCGATCGCGGTAGTGAAGAACAGGGCTGACACGATTCCCGTGTTCTTGATCGCAGGCCGCAGCCGCAGCCAGACATCGCCGCCGCGCCGCGCCGCGATCAGGTCGACCACCAGGAACAGCGCGCCCGTCGCGAGTGTCGAGTGGATCATATAGTAAAGACCCGCGCTCAGGCCTTCGGGCGAGAAGCGCGCCACCGAGATCATCAGCGTCCCGATCGAGGCGATCGCTGCATAGGCCGCCATCCGGGTCAGACTTCGCGTTCCAGCGACCGCGATCTGGCCAAGTGCCAGCGTGAAGAGCGCGGCGGGAAGCAGCAGGTCGGTGGCGATCGTCTCGACGACCGAGTCCTGCGGGAAGACGAGCGTAAAGAAGCGGATGATCGCGTAGACGCCGACCTTGGACATGATGGCGAACAGCGCCGCTGTGGGACCGGGGGCGTTGGCGTAGGTCGAGGGCAGCCAGAAATGCAGCGGGAAGATCGCAGCCTTGACCGCGAAGACCAGCATCAGCAGGACCGCGCCCGTGCGCAATAGGGCGGTATCGTCCGGGCTCATCTCGGCCACGCGGAGCGCAAGGTCGGCCATGTTGAGCGTGCCCGTCGCCGCGTAGATCGCGCCGAGCGCGCCCAGGAACAGCGTCGAGCCGGCAAGGTTGTAAGCGATGTACTGAACGCCCGCGCGCAGGCGCATCGGGCCGCCGCCATGAATCATCAGACCATAGCTAGCGATCAGCAGAACCTCGAAGAACACGAACAGGTTGAACGCATCCCCGGTCAGGAAGGCTCCGCCGATACCCATCAACTGGAATTGCCACAGCGCGTGGAAGTGCCAGCCCTTGCGGTCCCAGCCCGAGCCGAAAGCGTAAAGCTGCACGACCAGCGCCAGGATCGATGTCAGCGTCAGCATAATCGCCGCCAGCCGGTCCAACATCAGGACGATGCCGAACGGCGCGCGCCAGTTACCCAGGCGATAGACGCGCACATCCCCGTCGGAAGCCAGCCACAACAGGTAGATCGACACGAATAGCAGCAGGCCTGTCGCGATCAGCCCGAAGACGCGCTGCAGGAACAGATCGTGCCGCATCCACAGGATGATCAGGGCGCCCATCAGCGCGGGCAGAAGGACGGGGGCAATGATCCAGTGGTTCACGATCCCACCTCGTTGCCGACGGGCTGCGATTTCGCGGGCTGGGCGACGCTGTCGCGTGCCTCTTCGTCTTCGACCGTGCGCAGATCGGGCATGATCCGATCATCGTCCGGCATGTCGATGCGGTCGTCCCCGCCTTCGATGAAGGCGCCGAGCGCCATCATCACGACGACCGCCGTCATGCCGAAGCTGATCACGATCGCGGTAAGGACCAGCGCCTGCGGCAGCGGGTCGGTGTAGGTCGGGTTTTCCGCATAATTGTCGAGGATCGGCGCGGCACCGATGACCAGACGTCCGGTCGAGAACAGGAACACGTTGATCGCGTAGGACAGCATGGTCATGCCAAGGACGACCGCGAAGGTGCGGATCCGCAGGATCAGATAGACGCCGGCGGCGGTCATCGCGCCGATGGCCGAGGCGACAAGGATTTCCATTCAGACCTCCGCCTCCCTGCGGTTTTTCGGATCGCTGTCCATCGGGTCGACATTGACGGTCTGTCCGGCATGACGGGCGATGCGGCTCAGCGAGTTCAGCGCCAGCATCACGGCGCCCAGAACGCACAGGAACACGCCAAGGTCGAAACCCATCGCGGTCGCCAGTTCGAACTCTTCCAGCAGTGGCAGCTTGAAGTAGCCATAATCCGACGTCAGGAACGGACGCCCGTTGAACCATGCGCCGACACCGGTGACAGCGGCGGCGACGACGCCTGCGCCGATCAGCGCATGATAGGGCAGACGCTGGCGCCTCTGCGTCCAGGCAAAGCCCGACGCCATGTACTGCATCAGCAGCGCGATGGCGACGACGAGGCCGGCGACGAAGCCGCCACCCGGTTCGTTGTGTCCACGCAGGAAGATGTAGATGCCAACAACCAGTGCGACAGGAAGGACCAGCCGCGTCGCGACGACCAGCATCAACGGATGGCGATCGCCCGCCCGGCGCTGTTCGGTCACCCAGTTGCGCAACCGGCGCGAGGATTTGCCCTGTAGAAGCGTTTCTGTCAGCGCAAAGATGACCAGCGCGGCGATCCCGAGAACGGTGATCTCGCCAAACGTGTCATAGCCGCGGAAATCGACGAGGATCACGTTGACGACGTTCGTGCCGCCGCCCTGTTTGTAGCTGTTCTCCAGCATGTATCCGGAAATCGGATCGGCGCCGAAGTCGCGCCGCATCATCGCGTAGGCGAGCGTCCCGAAACCGATGCCCGTCAGCGCGGCGATGAACGCATCGGTCCCGCGACGGCGGTCGGTGGTCTCGAACAGCGTGCGCTTGGGCAGGAAGTTCAGCGCAAGAAGCAGCAGGATGATGGTAACGACCTCGACCGAAATCTGGGTCAACGCGAGATCCGGGGCCGACATGTAGGCGAAGCCGACCGACACGATCAGACCGACGATGCCGACCAGGACCAGCGCCAGCAGGCGGCGGCGGTGGAAGGTGACCATGCAACCGGTGGCGACGATCAGCATGAACCAGGCGATCAGCGGCACGGGCTCGACAGGAAGCATCGGGCGGGTGATCGGACCGGCCGATCCCGTCGACCAGGCCAATGCGCCACAGAACACCACGGTCACGGTCAGCGCGGCGAGTGCCCGGCCCATCGAGCCGTTGGTGATCCGGTCCGTGAGCCAGCCGCAGAGCCTGCCGAAGTTGAGGATGGTGGCATCGAACATCGCCTTCGCCTCGGGGCGGGGGGCGGCGTCCCATGCTGCCAGCAACGGCCGATGAAGACCCAGAAGGACGGCGCCGCCCGCGATGGCGATGATCGACATGATCAGCGCGGCGTTGACCCCGTGCCACAGGTAGATGTGCGATTCCTGCGCGACGCCGGTGACGGCCGTCGCCGAGGCATCGACGAGCCAGCCGGCCGTCGTGTTGGGGAACAGGCCGATCAGCACCACCAGCACGGCGAGGAAGCCCGGCGCGACCCAAAGGCCCAAGCCGGGATCATGTGGCTTGTGGGGATACTCGTCGCGCTGCGGGCCAAGGAAGACATGCGCGATGAAGCGCAGCGAATAGCAGACCGAGAACAACGCGGCGAGCGTCGCGAGGACCATGAAGGTCTGCCGCATCGCGTCGAGATGATCGACTTCGTAGAGCATCATCTCTTTCGACAGGAAACCGTTCAGGGGCGGGATGCCGGCCATCGACAGCGCCGCGATCGTCCCGATCACGAAGGTGATGGGCATCAGCTTGCGCAAACCTCCCAGCAGCCTGATGGAACGCGTGCCGGCTTCGTGGTCGATGATGCCCGCCGTCATGAACAGCGCGGCCTTGAACGTCGCGTGGTTGATGATGTGGAAGACGGCGGCGATTGCCGCGGCCTCGGTCCCGAAGCCCAGAAGCATCGTGATCAGGCCCAGATGGCTGACCGTCGAGAAGGCCAGAAGACCCTTCAGATCATCCTTGAAGACCGCGATGAACGCGCCGAGCAGCATCGTGATGAGCCCGGTGATCGACACGATGTAAAACCATTCGGGGGTGCCCGACAGCGCCGGCCACAGCCTTGCCATCAGAAACAGCCCCGCCTTCACCATCGTCGCGCTGTGAAGATAGGCCGAAACCGGCGTGGGCGCGGCCATCGCGTGCGGCAGCCAGAAGTGGAACGGGAACTGCGCCGACTTGGTGAAAGCCCCGATCAGGATCAGCACCAGCGCGGTCGTATACCAGGGCGAGGCCTGGATCACGTCGCGCGACGCCAGGATCTCGCTGATCTCGTAGCTGCCTGCGATCTGGCCCAGGATCAGCATGCCAGCAATCATCGCCAGACCGCCGGCGCCGGTCACGGTCAGTGCCATCCGTGCACCTTGCCGCCCTTCGGGCAGATGGCGCCAGTAGCCGATCAGCAGGAAGGAGGACAGCGACGTCAGCTCCCAGAAGATCAGCAGGAACAGGATGTTGTCGCACAGCACGATGCCCGTCATCGCGCCCTGGAACAGCATCAGGTAGGTGTAGAACTTGCCGATCGGATCGGTGCGCGACAGGTAGTGACGCGCATAGAGGATGATCAGAAGCCCGATACCAAGGATCAGCGTGCCGAACAGCAGTGCCAGACCATCGATGCGGAACTGTGCGTTCAAACCGATCTGGGGCAGCCAGTCGAACCCTGCGGTGACGACCTCGCCGCGCATGATGGCGGGGATGTGGACCCACAGCCCGATCAGCGCCAGTGCCGTTGCCGTCCCGCAGGCGAAGGCGGCGACGTTTCGCCCTGACCGGATCAGAAGCCCTGGAAGCAGAGCACCGGCGAAGGGCAGCAGAGCAATGAGGGCTGGCGACATGGCGGCGTCTTCCCGGTTGGGTCTGCGACATAGGGCGTAAACGTTTTTTGCGGAACGACTTGCGGTAAGTCAACCCGAACCGGCACCGTTCCTGACGCGTGAAATCCCTTGGCGAGAGTGTCAGTTCATCACGAATGCGTGGGATACCAAATACCAAAAATCGGACGCGGACAAGCAAATCTCCTCCGTTTTTTGTTCTCTTCCAAACGAGGCGTCGGAAACTGCCTACTTTGGGCTGACAGTCGTCACGCGGACGGTTCGGTCAGCCTTGCTAAGCTCCGGACGTGCGCCTGTCCGCGACCCCTCTATGCGATGTTCGCCTTTCGTGCTAACACTCGAAAAAATTCGCGCAAAATGCGCAGCGAAGAATGAGGGCAGTCATGCAGGTCTTGGGGATCGATCCCGGCTTGAGGAATATGGGCTGGGGTATTGTCGCGGTCGACGGCCCCCGCCTTCGGCATGTCGCGAACGGAGTCATTACCCCTGAAGGCACGGATCTTGGCGCGCGACTGGTGACCCTCTACCGCGGCCTCTGCGCCGTCATCGCGGCGCACGGACCCGATCAGGCGGCGGTGGAACAGACATTCGTCAACAAGGATGCCGTCGGCACGCTGAAACTGGGTCAGGCGCGCGGTATCGCGCTGCTGGCCCCCGCCGAAGCGGGGCTGAGCGTCGGCGAATACGCCCCAAACGCGGTCAAGAAAGCGGTGGTCGGCGTGGGACACGCAGCGAAGGACCAGATCGCGCATATGGTGCGTTTCCAGTTGCCCGGGGTGGTTTTGGCCGGCCCCGATGCTGCCGACGCGCTGGCTATCGCCATCTGCCATGCGCATCACCTGCAGGGTCGCAGCCTTCGCATCAAGGCCTCGGCATGATCGGTCGTATCGCAGGTGTCATCCTGCATCGAGCCCGCGATCACGTCCTGATCGATGTCCGGGGAGTCGGCTATCTGGTCCATGTGAGCGAGCGTACCGCCGCCGGGCTGCCACCCGCCGGTCAGGCGACCGCCCTTTATACCGACCTTCTGGTGCGAGAGGATCTGCTGCAGCTTTTCGGTTTCCCGTCCATGCTGGAAAAGGAATGGCACCGCCTGCTGACCGGTGTGCAGGGTGTCGGTGCCAAGGTGTCGCTCGCCATTCTTGGCACGCTCGGGCCGGAAGGCCTGGCGCGCGCTATCGCGTTGGGGGATTGGTCGTCGGTCCGCAAGGCGCAGGGGGTCGGCCCGAAACTCGCTCAGCGCGTGGTGCTGGAACTGAAGGACAAGGCGCCCGCCGTCATGGCGATCGGTGGCAATCTGACGGTCGAGACGGAGAGTGCCGCCGTCATCGAGGATGATGCGCCCGAGACACCACCCACGGCGCCGCGTCCGCGATCATCGACCGCGCAACAAGGCGCGCAAGCGGCGTCTGACGCACTGTCGGCGCTTGCCAATCTGGGCTACGCTGCGTCCGAAGCAGCGGGCGCCGTGGCGCAGGCTCAGGCCGCGGAACCCGAAGCCGCGACGCCGACGTTGATCCGCGCGGCATTGAGGTCGCTGGCACCGAAGGATTGAAACATGGGCAATACGCGGACCTTCATCCTCATGGCGGCCATGACCGGGCTGGTCATGGCACTTGGCTGGATGCTGGGCGGCCGGGCCGGGGTGATCATGGCGTTCCTGTTCGCAGGACTGGGGAACCTGTGGGCCTTCTGGAACAGCGACAAGATGGTCCTGCGCCAGCAGGGTGCGGTGCAGGTGGATGAGCAGCGTGCACCTGATCTGTATCGCCTGACCGCCACGCTGGCGCAGAACGCTGGCCTGCCGATGCCGAAGCTTTACATCCTGCCGACCGAACAGCCCAACGCCTTCGCGACCGGCCGCAACCCCCAAAACAGCGCTGTCGCAGTGACCCAGGGCCTTCTCTCGAACCTGTCGCGCGACGAGATCGCGGGCGTGATCGCGCACGAACTGGCCCATATCAAGAACCGCGACACGCTGACGATGACCATCACCGCCACGATGGCCGGTGCGATTGCCATGATGGGCAACATGATGCTGTTCACCGGCGGGCGCGAGGGGAGGGGCGGTCTGTTCGGCGGCATCCTTGCCATGATCCTCGCCCCCATGGCCGCTGGCCTGGTGCAGATGGCGATCTCGCGCACCCGCGAGTATGAGGCTGATCGCGAAGGCGCGGCCATCAGCGGGCAGCCACTCGCGCTTGCGGGCGCGCTGGCGAAGATCGCGCAGATGGCCGGCCGTTCTGTCAACATGCCGGCAGAGCGCAATCCTGCTTCGGCCGCCATGTTCATCGTCAATCCGCTGCACGCGCTACGCGCCGACAGGTTGTTCGCGACCCATCCCCCGACGGAAGAGCGGATCGCGCGGTTGCAGGCGCTGGCCGGAACGCCGGGTCCTGCAGCGCGGCAAAGCTCCATCCCGCGCGTCGGCCGATGAGTCAACCCGACCCGAACCTGCGGCCTGAACGGATGGAGGGCGAAGCCGAGGATCGCGCCCTGCGGCCGCAGGCGCTGAGTGAGTTCATCGGTCAGGCCGAGGCACGTGCAAACCTGCGGGTGTTCATCGACAGCGCCCGGATGCGCGGCCAGGCCATGGATCACACGCTGTTCCACGGTCCCCCCGGTCTGGGAAAGACGACGCTGGCGCAAATCATGGCGCGTGAGCTTGGGGTCAACTTCCGAATGACCTCCGGCCCCGTGTTGGCGCGCGCAGGGGATCTGGCCGCGATCCTGACCAATCTTGAAGCACGCGACGTGCTGTTCATCGACGAAATTCACAGGATGAATCCGGCGGTCGAGGAGGTCCTTTATCCCGCGATGGAGGATTTCGAGCTGGATCTGCTGATCGGTGAAGGGCCTGCCGCGCGCACCGTGCGGATCGAACTGCAGCCCTTCACACTGGTTGGCGCGACGACCCGGCTGGGATTGCTGACGACGCCTCTGCGCGACCGCTTCGGCATCCCGACCCGCCTGCAGTTCTACGAGATCGCCGAGCTCGATCAGATCGTGCGGCGCGGCGCGTCCAAGATGGGGATCGCCGCCGAGCTGGAAGGCACGATGGAGATCGCGCGTCGCGCCCGCGGCACCCCGCGGATCGCGGGGCGGTTGCTGCGCCGTGTGATCGACTTCGCGCTGGTCGAAGGCGACGGGAGACTGACGCGCGCGATTGCGGACAGTGCGCTGACACGGCTCGGGGTAGACGATCTGGGCCTCGATGGCGCCGACCGGCGGTATCTCAGCGTGATCGCCGAACATTACGGCGGCGGCCCCGTGGGGGTCGAGACCCTGTCGGCCGCGTTGTCTGAAAGCCGTGACGCGATCGAGGAAGTGATCGAGCCCTACCTGCTGCAACAGGGCCTGATCGCGCGCACCCCTCGCGGCAGGCAACTCGCCGCGCGGGCGTGGCGGCACCTGGGATTGGACGCACCCCGCCTGCCGGATCAGGAACGGCTTTTCGATGACTGATGCCGAGGCCCGCATCCGCGCGAGCTTCGCGCGTCAGTCGATGATGCAGACGCTGGGTGCGGAGTTGGGCGAAGTAGGCGAAGGGCGCGTGACGATCACTGCGCCGATCCTGCCCGGCGCCCTGCAGCAACACGGCGCGGGTCATGCGGGGCTGACCTTTTCCATCGGTGACAGCGCTGCGGGCTACGCTGCGTTGACGACGCTGCCGCAGAGTGCCGAGGTGATGACGGTCGAGATGAAGATCAACCTGATGTCGCCCGCGACGGGCGATCGCCTGGTGGCAGAGGGTCGCGTCATCCGCGCTGGCCGGCGGATCACCGTCGTCGCCGCCGATGTCTGGGCCGAAACCGACGGCACGCGTAAACACATCGCGATGCTGCAGGGGACGATGATCGCCGTGTGACGGCCCGCTTAGCCCTGAGCGAGCTGAGCGTCTTCCTGAGCGATGGCGGCCTCGATCAGCTGCCGCCAGATCCGATCAATCAGCTCGGGGTCCAGACCCTGATCTGCGGCATGACGGCGGGCATTCGCGACGACTTCCTCGACCCGCGCGTCGATCCTCGCAGGCAGGCCGATCCGCCGCTTGATCCGCGCCGCCTGATCGATCAGCAACCGCCTTTCGCCCAGCAGGGCGATCAGTGCGGCATCGAGCGCGTCGATCCGGTCACGCAGGGTGTCCATGTCGGGAATATCGTGGATCGGGGTCTTCATCAGGTGCATTCGCTTGTCGGCACACGACGGCACCGGTCAAACCTCGGCCCCGTCCCTAGAGGGCGGGGCCGTCGATGGATCACGCCGGGGCAGGATCACCTTCGGGACGGGGTGCCTTGCCGGCCTTCGGGACCGAGGCCACCGACGGGATCGTCGAACCCGGATGATCGTCGTCACCATCCAGGGTCTCGCCGCGGATGATCTTGCCGATCTCTTCGCCGGTCAGCGTCTCGTATTCCAGAAGACCCTTCGCCAGACGTTCGAACTCCTCTTCCTTCTCGATCAGGATCGAGCGCGCAGTGTCGTAGCCTTCCTCAATCAGGTCGCGGACTTCCTGTTCGATCATCTCCTTGGTCGAAGCGGAAACCGAGAAGCCACCCGTGTTGCCGGAATAGCCTTCATGCGCCTCGGCATAATCGACGGCACCGACCTTGTCGGACATGCCCCACCGCATCACCATCGCGCGGGCGAGCTGGCTTGCCTGCTGGATGTCGCCGGCCGGGCCGTTGCTGACGCCTTCTTCACCGTACTTGATGATTTCTGCGGCCTTGCCGGCCATGGTCATCGCAATCTTCTGCTTGGCCTCGTCCTTGTGGAAGTTCAGCCGATCCATCTCGGGCAGCGAAACCACCATGCCGAGCGCGCCACCACGTGGAATGATCGTCGCCTTGTAGACGGGATCGCATTTCGGCATCGACAGCCCGACGATGGCGTGACCAGCCTCGTGGTAGGCGGTCTTTTCCTTCTGTTCGGGCGTCAGGACCATACTGCGGCGCTCGACGCCCAGCATCACCTTGTCCTTGGCGTTCTCGAAATCTTCCATGCTCACGAAGCGACGGCCGATCCGGGCGGCCATCAACGCGGCCTCGTTCACCAGGTTCATCAGGTCCGCGCCGGAAAAGCCGGGCGTGCCGCGAGCAATAATACGCAGATCGACGTCGGGTCCGACCGGCACCTTACGCGAATGGACGCCAAGGATCTTCTCGCGGCCCTTGATGTCGGGGTTCGGAACGTGGATCTGTCGGTCGAAGCGGCCGGGACGCAGAAGCGCAGGGTCCAGCACGTCCTTGCGGTTGGTCGCGGCGATGATGATGATGCCTTCGTTCGCCTCGAACCCGTCCATCTCGACCAGAAGCTGGTTCAGCGTCTGCTCGCGCTCGTCGTTGCCGCCGCCGATGCCGACGCCGCGCGAACGGCCGACCGCATCGATCTCGTCAATGAAGAGGATACACGGCGCCGATTTCTTGGCCTGCTCGAACATGTCGCGCACGCGGCTGGCACCGACGCCAACAAACATCTCGACGAAGTCGGACCCCGAGATGGTGAAGAACGGCACACCAGCTTCGCCCGCGATTGCGCGCGCAAGCAGCGTCTTGCCGGTGCCCGGAGGGCCGACGAGCAGCGCGCCCTTGGGAATCTTGCCGCCGAGACGGCTGAATTTCTGCGGATTGCGCAGGAATTCGACGATCTCTTCCAGCTCTTCCTTGGCCTCGTCGATGCCGGCCACATCGTCAAAGGTCACGCGGCCGTGCTTTTCGGTCAGCAACTTGGCGCGCGACTTGCCAAAGCCCATCGCGCCGCCCTTACCGCCGCCCTGCATGCGGTTCATGAAGAAGATCCACACGCCGATCAGCAGGATGAAGGGCAACCAGACGCCCAGAAGCGACATGAAGCCCGATTGCTGCTGCTTGACGACCTGAACTTCGACGCCCTGCGCGATCAGCTCGCCCGCGATCTCTTCGCCCTGAGGACGTACGGTGGCGTATTGCTGACCGTCGCTCATGGTGATGCCGACGTCTTCGCCGTCGATCGTGACCGAGGCGACCTGGTCATTTTCGACCCGCTGGATAAAGTCCGAATAGCTGATCTGGCGGCTGTTCATCTGCGACGAACCCCCGCCGAACAGGTTGAACAGCGCCAGGATCATCAGAAACAGCACGACCCAGAAGGCCAGATTGCGCGCGTTACCCAAGTCAGATTCCTCCGGGGGACGGTTTAACGGAAGATAGGCATGAAGCCGCCCCGTTCAATGCAGGATATCACGACTAGCGTCTAGTGTCGCACCAGCATTGTCTGAAAATCGGCGATATCACGCGACGGCAAACAGGTGACGCGTGATCCGGCCTGCAGCAGGGGCGCCGCGACCAACTTGCCGTTCTCGCGGATCGCCGGGGTGCCCGCCGCCTCATCGCGATCAAGCCCGGCATTGCGCCACGGCAGGCGGACCAGATCCTCGAGCCCGACGGCCGAAACCTCCTGTCCCGCCTCCAGACCCTCGATGCGCCAGCGGTTGTCCCAGACCGGGCTTGCACCATCGACGCTTGGTGCGCGCATCGCAGCCGCAGGCTCGCGGATGACGTGCAGGCGTTCGCCATCGGGTTCCAGCATGGCGCCGTCCAGCGTGACCCGGGACCCGCCGGCCAGCCCGTTCAACGCGTGTGAGACCGCCGCGCGGCGCGGCGGGTAGTCGGCGCCGGTGATCCAGCGGCAGGCGGCGACAACGATGCGCCGCCGAATCTCGGCAGGCGCACGACGGATTGGGCCACGTGGCAGGATCAGCGTGCCCCGTGTCGCCCGCGCATCGCGGCAGATTTCGGCGGCGTAAAGCGCCAGGGCGTCCCGCGCCTCGCTGAGATTGGCGGCGACCTTAGCCAGAGCCATCGTGTCGACCCCCAGATCGGCCATCGCCTTGCGGACACGGACACGTTCGAAATCGGTGTTCTGGTTCGAGGGATCGTCGATCCACCCGATATCGCGCGCCTGCATCCACTCGCGCAGTTCGGCACGGCCCACGCCCAGCATCGGCCGGATCCAGCGCAATCCGAAGGCGTCGCGCCATTCGGCCATTTCTGCCAGCCCGTCAATGCCAGCCCCGCGCGCCAGACGCATCATTAGCGTCTCGGCCACATCGTCGCGGGTATGGCCCAGCAGGACCGCAGGCAGATTGTTGCGTTGCGCCCAGCCTGAAAGAAGGCGCAGTCGCGCGTCCCGCGCTTCGGCCATCAGGTTTCCGGCCTCGGTTTCTCGGGTCCAACGCAAGACGACATGGGGGATGCCAAGGGCCGTTGCCGCCTCGCCCGCCTGCTTCGCCTCGACTGCGCTGTCCGGTCGCAGTCCGTGGTCTACGGTCGCTGCCATCAGCGTCCGGTCGCGCGCCCAATCCGCCGCAATATGAAGAAGCGCGGTCGAGTCGCCGCCGCCGGAAATCGCGATCCCGAGGATGGGCATGTCGCCCGCCAGCCGATTCAGTGCGGCACGGATGCGGTCGGCGGCACCAAGGCTCACCGCCGCGCCCACCTAGCCATGTTCCGCCATGTCGGCACCGAATTCGGGGTCCAGCCCCTCGACGCCATCGGGAACGGGCAGGGCGGCCGCGCCGCAATTCAGTTGTGCCATGCGGCTTTCGGCCTCGACCGCGGCATCGCTGCCACCAAAACGGACGGGAATCTCTGCCAGATAAAGACAGGCCGCCAGCGGATCGCCCTTTTCGCCGATCACGGTCGCAAGGCGCAGAAGGCTGTCTGCGGCGCTGCTGCCCTCGGGGTCTGCCGCGAAGCTTTCCAGCCAGGCCCCGGCCGCACCATCCTGATCGCCCGCACGCTCCAGCGCGATCCCGCGCAGATACAGGGCCTGAGCCGTCAGCGGGCCGCCGGCATGGGTTTCGGCGACGGCCGCGAAGAGCTCGGCTGCGCGGCGAAAGTCACCCTGACCGAGCACCTCCCGGGCCCGGTCGAAATCAGCCTGTTCGCTGGCGGTCGTGGCTGCCGGACGCGGCGGCGCGCCTGCCGCGCCGGACGCAGGTGCCGGCATGGCGGGCATCCCTGAGTTGCCGGTGCTGCCCAGCTCGGGCTGGTTCATCAAGCTCGACAAATCGCAGTTCGGGTCCATCTCGCACAATCGGAACTCGATATCGCCCAGTCGAGTGGTGCCGTCCGCGACGACGCGGCGGATGCGGTTCTGCAACTGTTCGGCCTGGCCTGTCAGCGTGGCGATCTGCGCCTCCATCGCGTTCATCCGGTCGATCGCGGTGTCGCCCCCCGCCGCGGCGTAACCCAGCTGGCCCGAGGCCATCAGCTCGCCCCGAAGCGATTGCAGGTCGGCCGACAGCGTGCGCAGGTCGGCTTGAAGATCGGCAAGCGTCGGTCCGTCCTGCGCAAACGCGGGTGCCGAAAGCAGCGCCAAGGCCAAGGCGGCTGTTGTCGCAAACCGGCGCATCACACGCCCGCGCCCGGTGTTGTCGCGTCGGGGACGGGGGGCGCCGCACCCGCCGCGGGTTCTACAATGGTTTGCGCTCGGCGGTTCTGGGCGAAACAGACCTCTGTCGAGCAGACCTCCAGCGGACGCTCCTTGCCGAACGTGTTCGTGCGGATACGGCCAGCCTCGACCCCCTGTGCGACGAGGTATTCCTGAACCGCGCTGGCGCGGCGCGCGCCAAGGGCGAGGTTGTATTCGCGGGTGCCCTTTTCGTCGGCGTGGCCTTCCACGCGGGCGTTGAAGGCCGTGTTGTTGATCAGCCACTGCGCCTGAGCGGCCAGACGGGTCCGCGCCTCGGCGCTGAGCGTCGTCTGGTCGGCGGTGAACAGGACCGTGTCGCCGACGACCGTCCGGAAATACTCAGCGCTGGCGCTGCCGCCCAGGGAACCGCCGGGCAGATTGCCCTGATAGATCGCGACCCCCCCCGCATTCGCGTAGGGATCACTTACCTGCCGCGGAAGCTGCTGCGTCGGGGCGCAGGCGGACAGTCCGCCCGCCGCGAGGAGGAGCGCGAGGGTCGCGGCCCGTCCATGTCGAGTGATCATCTTCACGCCGGTTTCCTTCATGGCAGCAGCGGTCCCCACGCCGGATCGGAGGCCGCGAAATCAAGATCGAGCGGTCGCATGTTGCGCCCGGTGATGTCGACCGAGTGCAGCCGCGGCTCACCGTCGCCGCCCGGCGTCACGCGGGTGAACATGACGACCCGCCCATTGGGCGCCCAGGTCGGTCCCTCGTCAAGGAACGATTCGGTCAGCATCGTCTCTTCGGACCCGTCAGCGCGCATGACACCGATATGGAAGGATTCGCCTTCCTGGCGGGTAAAGGCGATACGGTCGCCGTTGGGCGACCATGCCGGTGTTCCGTAACGGCCTTCGCCAAAGCTAATCCGCACGGGCTCACCCGAACCATCTGCCGGCGCGACGTAAAGCTGCGGGCTGCCAGAACGGTCCGACTCGAAGACGATCTGGGTGCCGTCGGGGCTGTAATCGGGCGAGGTCTCGATCGCAGGCGAGGCGATCAGCGGGCGTGCGGTGCCCGTCGCGGGCTCCATCTGCCAGATATCGGAATTGCCTGCCTTGTCCTGCGAATAGACGATCCACTTGCCGTCCGGCGAGTAGCGCGGCGAAAACGCCATCGTGTCGCTGGCTTCGGTCAGCGGTCGTGAGGTGACGCTTTCCACATCCATCACGCGGATCTGCGGAAAGCCGCTTTCGAAGCTGGTATAGAGGATCGACTTGCCGTCCGGTGCGAAACGCGGCGCTAGGACAAGCGCTTCGTCGCCGGTCAGCCAGGCGATGTTCGCGCCGTCGTAATCCATGATCCCAAGCCGCTTGAGGCGAGCGTCCTTCGGGCCGGTTTCCTGGATAAAAGCGACGCGGCTGTCGAAATAAGGCGCCTCGCCCGTCAGACGGGCATAGATCTGATCGGCCATCTTGTGCGCGGCCCGGCGCCAGTCGTCACGGGCGGTCACGAACTGCATCCCGTCGCCAAGCGCCTGACCCGAGAAGATGTCGAACAGGCGAAAACGCACCGTCACCTCGGTCTCGGTCGCCGACACGTCGCCGGTCACCAGCGCCTGCGCGTTGATCGCCTTCCATTTCTCGTACCCAACCGGCGCGTCGAAACGGTCTCGGGTTTCCAGAAACGCATCGTCGTCGATGCTGCGGAAAAGGCCGGTGCCGGTCAGGTCCGCCTCGACGACCGACTGCACCTCGGCAGCGAGTCCGTCGCCGTGGAACGGTGCGATCGCGATTGCCAGGGGTTCGACTACGCCATCGGTGATCTCGATGCGCAGCGGCCCGCCCTCGTCCTCGGCGGCCGGGCCGATCTGGGGCGCCACATCGACCGACAGCCCGGCATCGGGCGCAGCCTCCTGCGCGACCAGCGGCAGGGCTGCGACGGATGTCAGAAGGGCGGCGATTGAGGCAATGCGGATCATGACCGGGTCCCTAGCAGGTCTGAACGGGCGGGAAAAGAAAGCATCAGTTCACCGATGGACCATCGGGGCGGAAGTCGACGATCACGTCTTTCCAGCGCTCGTACTTGTTCAGCGGCAGGCCGTAGCCGCCATTGCGGATCGCGCATTGCAGGATCGCGCGGCGCGCAACTTCGAAGGCCTGTTGCGCGGCGGCCGGGCCACCGCCTTCGTGGCCCATCAGCCGCAGGGTGCGATCCTCGGGCATGCCGTTCGCGTCCATCGAGAAGCGGACGGAAACCGTGGTCTGTGCAGCCTCGACAGAGAGGGCCCCCTTGTTCCAGCAAGCCTCGATCTGGATGCGGAAGCCATCACGCTCGGCCACCGACAGAGGCGGCCCCTGGCTTTCGCCTGCTCCGGGGACGTCCAATGCCTGGTCGAGCGCCATGGCGAGGGCGTCGCCACCCGGTTCGGTCCGGCTTGCACCGACGGCGGCGGCTGCCTCGGCATCTGCGACGTCCTGCTCGGCCCGCGCGGCATCATCGAGTGCCGCCTGCAGTTCGGGTGACAGGCCGCGCTGCCCCGCCGCGACTTCGGCTGCGGCGGCATCGGCCTGGCGCTGCGCCTCCGCCTGGCGCTCTGCCTCTGCCTGGCGCTCTGCTTCAGCCTGCCGCTCGGCCTCGGCTTGGCGTTCCGCCTCGGCTTGACGCTCAGCCTCGGCTTGACGCTCAGCCTCTGCCTGCCTCTCAGCTTCGGCGCGGCGCTGTTCTTCCGCCTGCCGCTCGGCTTCCGCCTGACGTTCTTCTTCTGCGCGACGCGCTTCCTCTTCGCGGATCGCCTGTTCTCTTTCTTCACGGATTTCGTCAGCACGCTCGGCAGCGATGGCGTCGGCCAGCTCCTGCGCTTGCCGTTCCGCTTCCGCCAATGCCTCGGCTTCGGCCGCCACCGCTGCTTCGGCTTCCGCACGGCGGGCGGCCTCTGCGGCGGCTTCGCGCTCTGCCTGGGCCTGTCGCGCCGCTTGCTGCTGCCGGGCGGCTTCGGCCTGCTGAGCTGCCTCGACCTCTGCACGTGCGGCGGCTTCGGCTCGCCGGGCCGCCTGCGCTTCGGCTGCCACGCGGGCCTGCCTTGCGGCCTCCGCTGCAGCCAGCCGGGCCGCGCGGTTCTCGACCAGACCCTCGGGCCGGTCCTGTGGACGCCGCGACACGTCGAGCGCCAAGGGTGATCGCGGTGCCTCTGGTGCGGTCACGCTGAGCTCCGGCTCGGGCAGGGCCGGCCGATCGGGCGAGGCTTCGCTGCTTGGCGGCGCCAGCGGTGTCGGTTGGGCAATCGCGACCTCTGCCCCGTCGTTTCCGGGCAGGGCGGGCGTTGCGGAAACGTCAGGCAATTCGGTCGCGATGCTGACCGGCGCGGACATCGACAGGCCACCGGTGTCAGGCGCGTCTTCCGCCCCATCAGGTGCGGCAAGCTCCGGCGCATCGGCCCCGGCGGCGGGCGCGACCGAAGCCTCCGGCGCGCCCGGATCGTCGCTTGCATCCGTCGGCGCGGCCAGTCCCGGCACTGCCGCAACCTCGCCGCCCACGGGGCCGGCACCACGCGCGCTGGCGGCATAATCCTGAAACTCGGCCTCGGTCATCGTGGCGACTTCGGTCATGCGGATCGCGGGCGTGTCGATCGGGCGGAACAGCGAACCCGACAGCGCGAGCCATGCAAGGAAACCCGCATGCGCGAGCCCCGAGGTCCACCTGCCGATGCTTTGCGCCCGATCCATCTGGCGATCAGCCGTTCATCTCGGGTCCGCCGGTCTCCGTCACCAGCACGATGTCGGTGAAGCCTGCGCCGTTCAGCGCGCCCATGACCTGCACGACGCGACCATAGGCCAGTTCACGGTCGGCGCGCAGGAAGATCTTGGCGGTGTCCCGCTCGGCCAGCACCGCTTGCAGGCGGGCGATCAGATCGGCCTCGCTGACCTGTTCGTCCATCAAAAGAAGCTGGCCGTCGTCCGTCAGGCTGATGACCAGCGGCTCTTCCGGCTCCGAAGGCAGGGCGACAGCCGCGGTGCGCGGCAATTCCAGGGGGACGCCGACGGTCAGAAGGGGCGCCGCCACCATGAATATGATCAGCAACACCAACATCACGTCCACGAAGGGCGTCACGTTGATCTCGGCCATGGGTGCGCTGCGCCGCCGTCCGCGACCGCCGCGCCGGCTGCGCCCCTGACGCTGGAGCGTGGCGGCCATGACCTAGGCCCCGTCCAACTGCCGCGACAGGATAGTCGCGAATTCGTCGGAGAATGTCTCGTAATTGCCCGTCAACCGGTCGGCGTCGCCCGAGAGCTTGTTGTAGAAGATCACGGCCGGGATCGCGGCCAGAAGTCCGAGCGCGGTCGCGACCAGCGCTTCGGCGATGCCGGGGGCGACGACGGCGAGGTTGGTGTTCTGGCTCATCGCGATGCCCTCGAAGGCGTTCTTGATGCCCCAGACGGTGCCGAAAAGACCGATGAACGGCGCCGTCGATCCGACGGTCGCAAGCAGCGTCAGGCCCCGCGTCAGGCGATCCTCCTCGCGCTGGATGGCGACGTTCATGGCCCGGTCGATGCGCTGGCTCGCGCCTGGGATCAGGTCACCGTCGTCGCGGTGGCTGCGGCGCCATTCGGTCATGCCGGCGGCGAAGACGCGCTCGGACGGGCCGCGCGGGTTCTCGCCCAGCCGATCGTAGAGATCGTCCAGCGGGTCGCCAGACCAGAAGCTGCGGTCGAAACGGTTCGCCTCGGCGCGCGCAGCGCGGTAGGTGATGAGCTTCTGGATGATGATCGACCACGCCCAGACACTGGCCAGAACCAGCACCACCATAACGATCTGCACGGTCAGGGAAGCGCGCCAGAACAGCGCGATCATCGAGAAATCTAGGGCCGTTGCGGCCTGATTGGGGTCCATGTCACTGCCTCAGAGTCTGGCGAGCCGTTCGCGCGGCCTTCTAAAGCGTTGATACCAGAAGGGTCAGGGGGTTGACCAACACAAAGGCGAGAGTGTCGCCAGCTTCAGTCTATGCGAAGCCGGTGGTCCGCGACCGCGGCGTAGTCATCCTGCAGGCTTTCGGCCAAGGCCTCGAGCGGGCCGTCCAGTGTGGGCAATGGTCCCTCGGCGCCAGCGAAGCCCGTGGAATTGTTGACCGCATCATACCAATGGCTGCCCCAGATTCCGTCTTCGGGCTTTTCGCCGGGCTGCCAGGACAGCATCCGTTCGGTAAAGGGAATCCCGATCGCGTCGCACAGCGTGGCAAGAGCGGGTCTCGGCGCGCGGCGGATGTCGGCGCTGTCGATGACGACCGGGACCGGGCCGCGGCGGGCGAGTTCCTCGAGCAATTCGCGCTGGCGACGAAAGCCCAATTCATCGGGCGAGGGCAGGCCGCGCTTGGCCGAGAAGCTGGCGACGACGCGTTCGGGCGCGCGGATCAGGAAGACGTTCGTCAGGTCCGCCAGCCAGTCCGTCTGCATCCCCGGCAGCATGTGCTGAACCATGTGTTTCTGGTACTGGATCGGCCGGTCCGTCGCCACCAACATCGCGTCGCGCGCGTCACGCCAGTCGGCGGGTTGGCTTTCGATGATCACGTCGCGCATCGGATGATCGAGGCCGGTCTGCAGCAGGTAGTGGGCGTAGAACGGTTCATCCACGCAGGCGCAATCACCGCGCGCGCCGAAACTGCGCATCATCGCGGTCGAAAGGTTGCGGGGTCCGGACCACATGGCGATGCGCGTGGTCATGCGATCGCCTTTCGGACGGCTTCGGGGATGCGCGTGGGACGGCCGCCCGGGCCGAGGCAGGCGATGGTGACACGCGCGGACAAGAGGGTGATGCCGTCGCGGCTCACACGCTGGTCCACGATGATCCGGGCAGGTGTCATGGCGGCGAGATCGGTTTCCACCGTCAGCAGATCGTCGAAGCGGGCGGGGCTGAGATAATCGGCCTCGACCCGGCGCACGGCGAAGACGACGCCTGCCTGATCCTTCAGCGCGGACTGGTCGATGCCCAGGTCGCGCAGCCAGTCCGTCCGGCCTCTTTCGATGAATTTAAAGTAGTTGGCGTAATAGACGATACCGGCGAGATCGGTGTCTTCGTAATAGACTCGGATGGGGATCTGGTGGCTCATCGCGGCAGGTTAGGCCGGGTTTCCGGAGGCCGCAATCAGGCGCGCGGAAAGGCGCAGCGCGTGGCTGGGATCGGTGGCGGAGGCGGGCAGGACGGGCGCATAGGCGGCGCGGATCAGGGCCGCGAGATCGGGGGAGGGCGTCACGTCGCGGGCGAAGGTCAGCATCGCGCGGACGGCCAGCGTTTCGGCAAGCTGGCCCGGATGCGCGTCGGCGAGCGGGCCGGACATGTCGAGGAAGGTCAGGCAGGCGCGGATGCCACCATCCGCGTCGAAGCGGAACAGACGGTACTGATCGGCGCCGGCTTCGGCCAGACGCGCAGGCAGATCGGGCTGGCCGGTCAGCGCCTGAAGATCGGGGACGCCCGCAAGGTCGGACCAGTCGCGGGTGAAGAACAGCATGAAATTGCTGCCCATTTCCGGATCCGTTTCGGCCATCGGGACGCCGGCATGCGCGGCGACGGCCCGGATGGCGGCACGGAAGATCGGCAGCGATTCATCGGCGAGGCCGAAGATGACCGGCGCGATGGGGCGACCCCAGCGGGCGCAGAGGAAGCTGCCGTCGGGGCGTGTGAACAGGGCTTCGATGTCGTCGGCGGACAGGCTCATGACCCGCGCTTAGGGATATGCGCGAGCGGCGTCCAGCGCGTTAACCTTTGAGCTGCGCACCAAGCGTGCGGTGGGCGCGCAACAGCGCAACACCCCGATCGTCTTTTCGACCTGCATTTGCTGGGTTTGACGGATCACAACCCGTACACCGCGCGTACACAGGCTGTACACAACCTGTACACAGGCTGCGAGCGTGCGGTTCAGGAAGCGTTAAGGGTTTCGGCTGGCTCCAAGACGCCTTCGCCAGAAAATTTTCGTGAGAGACAGGTGGGTTGGGACGCTCGGCACCCAACGCAGGGCGTTGCGCGATCGAGAGGCGGTCAGGCTGGCGCTTGGTTTCAACTGTGCTTGAAATTTGGGCATTCCGGTGAAATCAGGCGGTGTCCGGCATGAGGTGCGGCGTTGTCCATCTGGAAATCACTCGGTCCTGCGATCCCCGGCGTTGCGATCGGCGAGGCGGTGCGCGCAGGCGTCGGCGCGGTGTTCGGGCTTGCGGTCACGGGCCTGTTTCTTCTGACCGAGACCATCGATCCGACGACGGGCCTGTACCTCGTCGCACCGTTCGGGGCGTCGTCGGTGCTGCTGTTTGCCGTTCCGAACAGCCCGCTGGCGCAGCCCTGGCCATCGATCGTGGGCAACACGCTGTCGGCGATCATCGGCGTGGCGGTGTGCCTGTCCGTGTCCGATCCGGTTCTGCGGGTCGCGTTGTCGGTCGGGCTTGCGATCACCGCGATGCTGGCCTGCCGTGCGGTGCATCCACCGGCCGGCGCCGTCGCAATGACGGCGGCCCTGTCGCCCGACAGCATCGCGCAACTGGGCTTCTGTTTCGCGCTGGCACCGATCGCACTGGGGACCGTGGCGCTAGTTCTGCTGGCGACCGTCTATGCACGGATCACCGGGCGCCATTATCCGATGCGGCAATTCGACGTTCCGGGTCGGCACAGGACCGAGGACCCTGACCCGGCCGAGCGCCTGGGCCTGTCAGAGAGCGAGTTGACCGACATCCTCAAGCGGTATCGACACTCGCTCAACCTTGGCGTCGAAGATCTGGCGCGGCTGATCGGGGCTGCCGAATTGCAGGCCGCAGCGCATGCGACGGGTCCCCTGACCGCAGCCGACATCATGTCGCGCGACCTGGTCACGGTCGGTCCCGAAGCGAGGCTGAGCCGGGTCGCGGACCTGTTCCGGACCCATCGCTTCACCTCGCTGCCTGTCGTGGGCGCGGATGGCGGGCTGCGGGGCGTCATCTTTCAGATGCATCTGATCAATGCGGCGCAGGCGCGCGCCGGGCAATCAGGGCGCGGGAACGTCAGCGCGTTGCGCGCCCTGATCCTTGGTCGTGACGAAGCGTTGACTGCCGGCGACATCATGGGCCGCGACGGTCCGGTCGCGATGTCAGGGACGCCGGTCGCCGCGTTGCTGGCGCTGATGGCGGATGGTGACACGGACGCTGTCCCGGTGGTGTCCGACGCCAGGCTTGTCGGCATCGTCACACGGACGGATCTGATCGCCGGGCTGGCGCGCAGCGTGGCACGACGCGGCTGACCGAACGGTCGTGGAAAGGTGCGGTGCCGGCGCGCGGCGACGCGCGCCGGCAATCGGTCAGTTGACGATCGTCGCTTCGGTCGCGGCGCGGATATCGTCTTCGGTCACGCCATCGGCCGTCTCGACGATGCGCAGGCCGCCTTCAACCACGTCCAGCACGCCGAGATTGGTGATGATGCGGTCGACGACGCCGGTGCCGGTCAGGGGCAGGGTGCAGGATTTGAGCAGCTTGGATTCGCCGGCCTTGTTGGTGTGATCCATGACGACGATCACGCGCTTGACGCCCGCGACCAGATCCATCGCGCCGCCCATGCCCTTCACCAGCTTCTTGGGGATCATCCAGTTGGCGAGATCGCCGTTTTCCGCGACCTCCATCGCGCCGAGGATCGCTGCTGCGATCTTGCCGCCGCGGATCATCCCGAAGCTGAGCGCGCTGTCGAAATAGGCGGTGCGGTTCAGTTCGGTGATCGTCTGCTTGCCGGCATTGATCAGGTCGGGGTCTTCCTCACCCTCGAACGGGAAGGGTCCCATGCCCAGCATGCCGTTTTCGGATTGCAGCGTGATGTCCTTGTCGCCGACGTAGTTGGCGACCAGCGTCGGGATGCCGATCCCGAGGTTCACGTACATCCCGTCTTCCAGTTCCTCGGCCGCGCGGGCGGCCATCTGGTTGCGGTCCCAGCCAGCCATCTCAGGCCTCCTCACGCTTGCGCACGGTGCGCTGTTCGATCCGTTTCTCGTGCTCGCCCTGGACGATCCGGTGGACGTAGATGCCGGGCAGGTGGATCATGTCGGGGTCGAGTTCGCCCCGCGGCACGATCTCTTCGACCTCGGCCACGCAGATCTTGCCGCACATCGCGGCGGGCGGGTTGAAGTTGCGGGCGGTCTTGCGGAACACGAGGTTGCCGGTGTCGTCGGCCTTCCACGCCTTCACGATCGACAGGTCCGCGAAGATGCCGCGTTCGAGGATGTAATCCTCGCCGTCGAACTGCATCACTTCCTTGCCCTCGGCGATCACCGTGCCGACGCCGGTCTTGGTGTAGAATCCGGGGATTCCGCAGCCGCCGGCGCGCATCCGTTCGGCCAGCGTCCCTTGCGGATTGAATTCCAGCTCCAGCTCACCGGACAGATACTGGCGCATGAACTCGGCGTTCTCGCCCACGTAGGAGGACATCATCTTGCTGATCTGCTTGGTGTCCAGAAGCTTGCCCAGGCCGAACCCGTCGACGCCGCAATTGTTGGAGGCGACGGTCAGGTTCTTGACGCCGCTTTTCACGATCGCGTCGATCAGAAGTTCGGGAATGCCGCACAGGCCGAAGCCCCCGGCGGCGATCAGCATCCCGTCCTTCAGGATTCCGTCGAGCGCCGCATCGGCGCTGTCGTAGACCTTTTTCATCCGCGTCCCCCTGTTTGGCTTGGCCCCTGTCTGGCTTGCCGGATGTTCTGCCGCCTGCCTGCCGGGCTGTCAATGCAAGCGGGTGCGCTTGCGCGGCACGCGGCGCTGGCCGATGCTGCGGGCCGAACGACAGCAGGCGAGGCAGGCAGATGGCATTGACGGATGCGAAGACGCAGGTGGATCAGGCGTTCACGCGGGCTGACCCGCGAGGGCCGAGCTTCGAGAACGCGTTCGGCGGCGCGACCAGCTTCCTGCGGCGCCGCTACACCAAGGATCTGGCGGGGGTCGATGTCGCGGTGACCGGCGTGCCCTTCGATCAGGCGGTGACGAACCGGCCCGGCACACGGTTCGGGCCGCGCGCGATCCGCGAAGCCTCGACCCTGCAGCCCTATGATCCGCCCTATGGCTGGGGGTTCGATCCGCTGGCGGTCCAGAATGTCGTGGATTACGGCGACATGGCGTTCGATTACGCAAACGTCCCCGAGGTGCCGGGGCTGATCGAGGCGCATGTGGCGGGGATCGCCGAGGCCGGTGCGCTGCCGATCACGCTGGGCGGGGACCATTCCATCACGCTGCCGATCCTGCGCGCTATGGCGAAGATTCACGGGCCGGTGGCGCTGATCCAGTTCGACGCGCATTCCGACACCTGGGTTGATGACGATCCGGCGCGGATCGACCACGGAACGTTTCTTTACAAGGCGATACGCGAAGGATGTGTTTCGGTTTCAAACGCCGTGTCGGTGGGCATCCGGACCGAGAACCCGGACACGCTGGGTGTCACGATCCTGGATGCACCGATGGTTCATCGCGACGGGGTCGAGGCGGTGCTGGGCCGTGTGCGCGAGATCGTCGGCGACCGGCCGTGCTATGTCACCTTCGACATCGATGCCCTGGACCCGGCCTTCGCGCCGGGGACGGGGACTCCGGTCTGGGGAGGGCTGGCCAGCTGGCAGGCGGCGGCGATGCTGCGCGGGCTGGCGGGCATCAACCTGATCGGCGGCGATGTGGTCGAGGTCTCGCCGCCCTACGATTCCGGCGGGATCACCGCGGTCGCGGGGGCGCATGTCGCGATGGAACTGATCGCGCTGGCAGGCTGGCGGAAGCGCTGAGCGGGTCTTGCAACCCGCCACCATCATTTGCAGGATGCGCGCGATCCGCGGGCGGAGGGTTCGCGACAGGGAGAACGGCATGACGATACGGATGACTTTGGGTGCGGCGACGGTGCTGTCGCTGGTGGCGGGCGCCGCTGCGGCGCAGACCGAGATCAAGATCGGCTATGCGCTGGCCGAGGACAGCCATTACGGCGTCGCGGCCAAGGCCTTCGAGGAAGCAATCAGCGAGGCGCTGCCCGATCAGTTCACCTTCCGCGACTTCCCGTCCTCGGGGCTGGGCGGCGAGCGCGAGGTGATCGAGGGCATCCAGCTTGGCACCGTCGAGGCGACGATCGTGTCGTCGGGCACGCTGTCGAGTTTCGTGCCGGAGGCCGGTGTCTTCGACGTGCCGTTCCTGTTTCGTGACCTGAACCACGCCCGCACCGTGCTGGACGGCCCGATCGGGCAGGACATGCTGGCGAAGTTCGACGATGTCGGCATGCACGCGCTGGCCTGGGGCGAGCAGGGGTTCCGGCATCTGACCAACAATCGCGGCGCGGTGAACAGCACCGAGGATATGGCGGGTCTGAAGATCCGCACCATGGAAAACCCGGTCCATATCGAGGCGTTCGAGGCGCTGGGCGCCGCACCGACCCCGATGGCGTGGCCCGAGGTGATCCCGGCGCTGGAACAGGGCGCGATCGACGGGCAGGAAAACCCGCTGTCGGTGATCGTGTCGGCCAACTTGTCGGAAGTCCAGAAATACCTGACGCTGGACGGCCACGTCTATTCGCCGGCCATGATCCTCGTATCGCAGAAGCTGTGGAGCGAGCTGGACGACAGCCAGAAGCAGGTGTTCGAGGATGCCGCCGACAAGGCTGTCGTCGCGATGCGCGCCTATGTGGACGATGTCGAGCAATCGGGCGTCGAGACGCTGCGCGAGGCCGGCATGGAAGTGAACGAACTGGACGAGGCGCAGAAGACCGCTTTCCGCGAGGCGCTTGCCGGACCTTACGAGGATTACCGCAACCAGTTCGGCGGCGAGTTGATGGACCAGATCATCAACACGCAATAACGCCCTGACGCAGAGAAGAAAAACAACGCCGTGCGTCAGCTTGAACGTACCTTTCTGATCCTGAACGGCGCCGCGATCATCGCGGCGCTGGTCCTGATGTCGGTGGTCGTGGGCTGGAATGTCAGCCTGCGCTACCTGACCAATGCCTCGCTGCCCTGGGCCGACGAGGTGGCACGCTACACGATGATCTGGCTGACCTTCCTGGGCGCCGGGCTTGCGCTGCGGCAGGGCGCACATGTCGCGATCTCGAACGTGCAGGAGGCCTTGCCGGGCCGCGCGCAGATCATGCTGCGCTGGGCGATCCTGATCGGGTTGATGGGTTTTTTCGCCTTCATGATCTGGGTGGGCTGGGATTACATGGCGCGCAGCCAGTTTCAGCGGTCCGCCGCGCTGCGGCTGCCGATGAAATGGGTCTATGCTGCCATGCCCGCGGGCTTCGCGCTGCTGGCGGTGCATCTGGCGCTGATCGCGCCGCGCTATCTGCGCGCAGGCTTCGCGACCGGAGACGACGAGGCTGCCCGTGGTTGAGATTCTGGTGATCGCCTTTCTTGCGCTGATCGCGATCGGCGTGCCGGTGGCCTTCGCGCTGGCGCTGGCTGCCTTCACGGCGGTCGGGCTGGCCGGCGACTATCCGATGGTGGTCGTCGTCAAGGAAATGTTCTCGGGCCTCGACAGCTTTCCGCTGCTTGCGGTGCCGTTCTTCATCCTCGCCGCCGAGATCATGTCGACGGGCGCGATCTCGCAGACGCTGCTGCGCTTCGCGGGGCAGTTCGTTGGACATCTGCGCGGCGGTCTTGGCTATGCGAGTGTCCTGACGCAGACGCTGTTCGCAGGGATTTCCGGCTCGGCGCTGGCCGATGCGGCGGGGCCGGGCGCGATGATGACGCGGATGATGGACAAGGGCGGTTACGATCGCGCCTATGCCGGGGCGCTGACGATGTCGGCGTCCGTCGTGGGTCCGATCATCCCGCCCTCGATCACGATGATCGTCTATGCGCTGCAGGACAGCCGCGTCTCGGTCGGCTCGCTTTTCATGGCCGGGATCCTGCCGGGCCTGCTGATCTCGGCCGCGATGGCGGGGGTGAACTGGCATATCAGCCGCAAGCGGGGTTATCGCAGCGCCGCCGCACGGCCGTCCTGGGCCGAGATTGGACGCAATTCGCTGCATGCGGTGCCGGCGCTGTTGCTGATCGTGCTGGTTGTAGGCGGCATTCGCGCCGGGATCACCACGCCGACCGAGGCATCTGTTCTGGCTGTCTTCTACGCGCTGCTGGTGAGCATCGTCATCTATCGCAGCATGGGCCTGCGCGACCTGTGGGGCGCGTTGCACCGCGCGGCGATCATGTCGGTCGCGGTGCTGCTGATCCTGGCCGCCGCGCGGGCCTTTGCCTGGGTGCTGATCATCGAGGGCGTGCCGCAGGCGCTGGCGCAGGGCGTGATCGCGATGGAGCTGTCGCCGGTCATGTTCCTGCTGATGGTCAACCTGCTGCTGATCGTCTTCGGCATGTTCATGGACCCGCTGCCCGGCGTCATCATCCTGGTCCCGATCCTGGCACCGATCGCCGCGAATCTGGGAATCGCGCCCGAGCATTTCGCGATGGTGGTGATCGTGAACCTGACCTTCGGGCTGATCACGCCTCCGGTGGGCGGACTGATCTTCGTCATGGCATCCGCCACGAACCAGAAGCCCGGTGCGCTGATCCGAGAACTGCCGCCCTTCTTCGCCGCTGCCATCGCGGTGCTGATGGTGCTGACCTTCGTGCCGTTCTTTTCCACCTGGCTGCCGCGGCTGGGCGGGTATTGACCCGTCACCTGTCGCCCGGGCGCTATTGACCCCGCGCGCGCGCCGCGCGACACCCCTTGCATGCTGCCGCAGGATCGTCTCGACCAGATCACCGCGCGCTTCGAGTATCTCGAAGCGCGGCTGAACGCAGGTGCCGAACCGTCAGAGATCGCGACGATCAGCCGCGAATACGCAGAGCTGCGCCCGGTGGTCGAGCAGATCGCCGAATGGCGTGATGCGCAGGGCGCCCTGCGCGAGGCCCAAGCGATGCTTGCCGATCCCGAGATGCGCGAACTGGCCGAGGACGAACTGCACCGCCTGCGCGCGGCCTTGCCGGACCAGGAACAGGCGCTGCGGGTGGCCCTGCTGCCCAAGGATGCCGCCGACGCACGGCCCGCGATCCTTGAGATCCGGCCCGGGACGGGCGGCGACGAGGCGGCCCTGTTCGCGCGCGACCTGCTGGGCATGTATCAGCGACACGCCGAGGCGCAGGGCTGGCGGCTGGAGGTAATGGAGCTGGCCGAGACCGAGCTGGGCGGTATCCGCGAGGTTGTCGCCCGGATCGAGGGCGAGGGCGTCTTCGCCCGGCTGAAATACGAATCGGGCGTGCATCGCGTCCAGCGGGTGCCGGAAACCGAAAGCGGCGGGCGCATCCATACCAGTGCTGCGACGGTGGCGGTGCTGCCGGAGGCCGAGGACGTGGACATCGACATCCCGGCGGGCGACATCCGCATCGACACGATGCGCGCATCGGGTGCCGGCGGGCAGCACGTCAACACCACCGATTCGGCGGTGCGGATCACCCATCTTCCGACCGGATTGGTGGTGACCTCATCCGAGAAGTCGCAGCATCAGAACCGTGCGAACGCGATGGCGGTGCTACGCGCACGGCTTTACGACATGGAACGTCAGCGCAGTGATGCAGCGCGGGCGGCGGATCGCAAGGCGCAGGTCGGCTCGGGCGATCGCAGCGAGCGAATCCGGACCTACAACTTTCCGCAGGGTCGGCTGACCGATCACCGGATCAACCTGACGCTTTACGCGCTGGACCGGGTGATGGCGGGCGATCTGACTGAGATCATCGACGCGCTGGTGGCCCACGACCAGGCCGCCAAGCTGGCCGCCGAGACATGACGGGCACCGCGGCGCTGCAGGATGCGGTGGCGCGGCTGCGGGCGGCGGGCGTGGATGACCCGGCAGGCGATGCACGGCGTCTGCTGCTCCATGCGTTCGGCTCCGACCTGCAACGGCATCAACTGGCCGAGCGGCTGTCGCAGCCGCTGCCGGGATCTGTCGCGGCGCGGTTTCAGGCGATGGTCACGGCGCGGGCCGCCCGGCAGCCGGTCAGCCAGATCACCGGACGCCGCGCCTTCTGGACACACGATTTCGCCGTCACCCGCGACACGCTGGACCCGCGACCCGAGACCGAGGTCCTGGTCGAGGCGGCGCTGGGGCTGTCGTGGCACAACGTGCTTGATTTGGGGACGGGGACGGGCGCGATCCTGATCTCGCTTCTGGCGGCCCGGCCTGGGTCGCTGGGGCTGGGCACCGACGTGTCCGAAGCTGCGTTGCGCGTCGCGCGAGGCAACGCGACCCGGATCGGGGTTTCGGCCGACTTCAGGTTGTCGGACTGGTTCGCGAATGTCGCGGGGCGGTTCGACCTGATCGTGTCGAACCCGCCTTATATCGCGATCTCCGAGATGACCGGATTGTCGCCCGAAGTGCGGGAATGGGAGCCTGCGGGCGCGCTGACGGATGGCGGTGACGGGTTGTCGGCCTATCGCGCCATCGCGGCAGGCGCCGGCCGGCACCTGAATCACGGCGGTCATGTCCTGTGCGAAATCGGCGCCGCGCAGGGTCCCGCGGTATCGGCCCTCTTTCGCGAAGCGGGGGCAGAGGTGCGGGTGATCACCGACTTGGATGGCCGCGACCGCGTCGTGGCGTCACGATTCCGTCAGGAATCCGCTGGCTGAGCGTCGTTTGACGCATTTTTCGCTTGTCACTCTGCTTGCGGCATGTTTATTCGGTTTCGTGACGGGCTGCTTTTGCGGCCTGCGCGGGTCAGCCTAAAGTCGATTGTACCATCCGCCGGGGCGCAGACCCCGACCTGACTACAAGCACAAGATGGTGCCGTTGCGCCGACCCAAACCCGTCTCCGAGATTTCCCGGACCTAACGACGACGAACTCATGAGATCATCGAAATCGCGTTCGCGCAACAAGTCGAACCGTCAACGCTCGCTTGGCAATATCGTCAATAGGGTGTTCGATTCCTCGGGCCCCGAGGGCAAGGTGCGCGGCACCCCGCAGCAGATCATCGAGAAATACCTGACGCTGGCGCGCGACGCACAATTGTCGAACGACCGCGTGGCCGAACAGAGCTTCTTCCAGCACGCCGAGCACTACACGCGCATGCTGGGCGAGGCGCAGCGCGAACAGGCCGAACGCCAGGCGCAGCATCAGCAGAACCAGGGCGGACAGCAGCACGGCCATCGCCAGAACGGCGATGACGAGCAGGGCGACCAGCGGGATACCCGCGATCAGCGCGACAACCGCGACGGTCGTGACAACCGTGACCAGCGCGACAGCCGCGACGGTCGGGATCACCGCGACAATCGCGACCAGCGCGACAACCGCGCGAACGGCAACCGTCAGGACAACCGCGGCGAGGCCCGCGAGGACCGCGAACATCAGCGTGAAACCGCGCGTGCGGAAGCAGCCGACAACGAGGCGGCCGAGGCACCCGTGCAAGAACGCCGCGAGCCGCAGGCCGACAACGAGCACAAGGGACGGCATGGGCTGCCCGAGGCTCTGCTGCCTGCATCCGAGGCCGAGCCCGAGGCCGATCAGGGCCCCGTCGCGACCCCGGAAGACGAGGTGAAGCCGAAGCGCGCCCGCAAACCCCGCGCCGAGGGCACGCCCCGTGCGCCGCGTGGCGAAGGCGCACCCCGTGCACCGCGCGCGCGTCGCAAACCTGCTGCAGATGCGGATACGGCACCTGCCGACACGACGCAGGACGAGCAGTCCGGTCAAGCCTGATCGGGTTTCGCGTGCGCGCCTAGCCCGATGCCCTTAGACGGCCAGGGCGCGGGCCAGCGCGCAGAATCGCTCGAGGTCGATTTCCTCGGCCCGCGCGGTCGGCGGTATTCCCACGCTTTCCAGAAGCGTCTCGATCTGCGGGTGGAGTCCGCGCAGACTTGCCCGCAGCATCTTGCGCCGCTGATTGAAGGCGGCGGCGGTCAGGCGCGACAGAATCGCGGGATCGGCCGGGTAGCGCGGCTTCGGCAGGGCGGTCAGATGGACCACGGCCGAATGAACCTTGGGCACCGGAACGAACGCTTCTGGCGGAAGCGTCATGGCGATCCTCGCGTCGGCCCGCCATTGCGCCAGCAGAGCCAGACGACCATAGGCCTTGCTTCCCGGTTGCGCGACGATACGCTCTGCCACTTCCTTCTGAAACATCAGGGTCAGTGACTGCCAGAAGGGCGGCCACTCCGCCGGGGTAAGCCAGCGGACCAGCAGTTCAGTGCCCACATTGTAGGGCAGGTTGGCGGCAATGCGGATCGGCGGGGTAAGATGCGCCAGCGGGTCGATCCGCAGCGCGTCGCCTTCCATGATCGAGAGGCGGCCGGGATAGGCATCGGCGATCTCCTGCAGGGCGGGCAGGGCGCGAGCATCCTTTTCGATGGCGAGCACGTGGCGCGCACCTTCGGCTAGAAGCCCGCGGGTCAGTCCGCCCGGACCGGGGCCGATTTCCAGCACGTCGCATTGTGTCAGATCGCCTGCCTGACGCGCGATCTTGGCGGTCAGGTTCAGATCGAGAAGAAAGTTCTGACCAAGCTGCTTTTTCGCGCGCAGATCGTGGCGCGCGATCACCTCGCGCAGGGGTGGCAGGCCGTCGATCGCGCTCATCCGCGGGCGGTCGCCATGTCGCGGGCCATGCGCAGGGCTGCAATAGTAGAGGCGGGGTCAGCGATGCCCTTGCCGGCAATGTCGAAGCCCGTCCCGTGGTCGGGCGAGGTGCGCACGAAGGGCAGCCCCAGCGTGACGTTGACGCCGCCCGCGAAATCCAGCGTCTTGATCGGGATCAGCGCCTGGTCGTGATAGGCGCAGATCGCCGCGTCATAGCGGGCGCGCGCCGGGGCGTGGAACATCGTGTCGGCGGGCAGCGGGCCGATCAACGTCAAGCCTTCGCCTTGCAGGCGCAGGATCAGGGGGGCGATCCAGTCGATTTCCTGCCGGCCCATCGTTCCGCCTTCGCCGGCATGGGGGTTCAGGCCCGCGATCGCGATGCGGGGATCGGCAATGCCGAAATCACGGATCATCGCCGCGTGGGTGATGCGGATCGTGCGTTCCAGAAGGTCTGGCGTCAGCGCATCGGGCACGCGTTCCAATGCCATATGGATCGTCGCGGGCACGACGCGACAGGGCGGCGTCACCGTCGTCGACGCAAGCATCATCGCCACATCGACCCCGCCGGCAAGATGGGCGAGGTATTCCGTGTGGCCAGGATAGCCGAAACCCGCGCCTTCGATCAGCGCCTGCTTGTTGATCGGCAAAGTGCAGATCGCGGCCGCCCGTCCGCACATCACCAGATCGACGGCGCGGGCGATCACCGCGATGGTCGCGGCGGCGTTCGCCGGTTCGGGGCGGCCGGGTGTCGCCGGGGCGGGAAAATCGTGGCGCAGCACCGGCAGGTGACCTGCGGGCACGGGGGCGTCGGGTGTCTGGATCTCTGACCAGGCGGTGTCGGGCGGCAGATGCGCGGGATCGCCGAGAAAGGCGAAATCGACGCCCGAGGCCAGCGCCTTGCCTGCCAGTTCCGGGCCGATCCCGGCCGGTTCGCCACAGGTGAGAATGATGCGTCCGGTCATCTTGCCCGCCTTGTGCGGCCTGTCACGGCCGGCGGATGACCGCGTCGGCCCGCAGTTCCGCCAGGATCGAGTTGGCGAGCGCGTTGATCTTGCGGTTGAAGATATCCTCGCGGACGATCTGACGGTCGGGCAGGGCCAGCGGATCGGCCTGCGGGACGGCATTTTCCACGCCATCGGGCGGCAGCGCGGTCGAGGGGACGTCGGTCCCCTGCTGGGCCAGAAGCGCCGGCTGGCGCGAGCAGAGCATCACTACATCCACGCCTCCACCGCTGACGACGAGTGCGGATTCGTCAGCATCGAGAGATGCGAGCTGCGCCCCGATCAGGGTCGGGATCGCGTTCTGCGAGACACTTTGACGGATGGTGGCACCGCGTCCTTCGGCCTGCAGGTCGCCGCAGGTGTCGACGCGGGCCCGGACGTTGGCGGCGGCTTGGGCATCGGCAACGCGCAGCGTGGCGTAGTCCAGCACCTGTTCGGCCGCGCCGGGGCGCAGGGTTCCCTGCGAGTCGCGCAGCTGGAAGATCACGACCGCACCGGGAACGGTCAGCGGCTGACTGGTCTGGCCGGGCTGAAGCGATGTCACGATGGGGCGCAGGGCGGGGGGCAGGTTGTCCAGATCGACCCAGTCCAGGCGCCCACCGCGGCTTGCCGTGCCCGATGCGGACAGGCGGCCGGCGGCGGCGGCGAACTCTGCCTCGGACGGGCGCTGCGCGACCAGCTGCTGGGCGGTTGCCATCGCCTGCGCCTCGCTGCCCTCGGGGGCGGGAATGATGATTTCGGACAGCAGAACGCGGTCGATCACCGGGGTTTCGACGACTTTGCGCAATTCCTGATCGATCTCGGCATCGGTGACGTTGACCTGCGGGACGATCTGGCTGCGGATGAATTCGCGCCATGCGACGCCAGCCGTCACGAAATCGCGGTAGGCCTGCCGCTCGACCCCCATCTGGGCCAGCGCGGCGATGAATTCCTCGGGGCCCAGATTGGCGCGGCCGGCGAATTCGGCGAGGCCGGCATCGATCGCCGCGTCGTCCACGGTGACGCCCGCCGAGGCCGCGGCCTGCAGCTTCAGCCGATCCTCGATCAGGTCCTTTTCGGCTTGTTCGGCGCTGGAGCCGGGCGCGTTCAGCGCCTGCATGAAGCGCATCCGCTGGTCGAGCTCGTAGCGGGTGATCGCGTCGCTGTTGATGTAGATGATCGGCTCGAACAGGTTCTGCGCCTGAGCGACCGGAGCGATGGACAGGATCGACGCGCCAAGCGCGAGGGCCTTGAGAGTATTGCGCATCGGGGATGCCCTTCGGATCATGGTGGCCGGACCTTAACGCATGCAGGAACGCCGCGCCACCGTGCCCGGCACCTCGGCCTGCCGTCCGAACCCGGCCAGCCGCACCGACAGGTCGAAGCTGGTTTCCGGGCGCAGGTCCACCGAGTTCGAGAAGCTGCGTTCCAGCCCGGCATTCACGGTGATGCATTCGTTGCGGTACTGAACGCCGGCGGCCGCTGTGTGCAGCCGGTCGAAGGCGAAATCGTACCGGCCTTCGGCGGTGCCCCACCAGCCGGGTGCGAACTGCCAGCCGGTGTTGAAGGTCAGCTCGCTGACATCGACTCGACGGCTTTCGTCGGCATCGCTGTCGATCCACAGATAGCCTGCCGAAAGCTGCAGTCCGGGACGCAGCCAGCCGACGCGCAATTCGTTACGCGAGAAGTCGAATCCGTCGCTGAACAGCGCCCTGTTGGCGATGGCGAGCCCGTCGCCGCTGTCGTATTGCGCCGAGATCAGCCAGTCGGAGCGGCGTCCTGACAGGGGCGAGTCCGCCCCGAATTCCTCGGCCGGGCGGTCGCGGAAGATGCGTCCCGCAGTCAGCCCCAGCGACCAGCCGGCCGGGTCGATCCGCGTCCAGCCGATGCCGAGATTGGCCCGAAGGCCCTGCTCGCGCCGGTCCCAGCCCGGAAACCGGTTCGTCGCGAAAAGGTTGCCCTCGTCGAATTCGATCAGCTGGCTGTCTTCGTTCGGGATGTCGGTGTTCTCTGCCTCGCGGCGGGGCGAATAGAGAAGCTGCACCACCGGCTCGACCAGATGCGTCGCACCACCGGCCTGTCCCATCAGCGGCCAGCGCAGTTCGACCCCGGCGACCGGGGTCACGCGGGTCTCGATGTCGTCGTAACGGGTGTCCTGCGCGATGCGGTAGAGATCCGCGTCGAGCCGTGAGAGCGCCGAGGCGACGACGCCGCCGGGCAGGATGCGCGTCCTGCGCCAGTCGAGCCCGACCGAGGCACGGGCCATGTCGCGGCCAAGACCGTCGCGATCCGACGGGCGGCGATGGGCATGAAGCGACCATTCCATCAACCCTTCGCCGCCGATCAGCGCGGGTTCGAAGCGGCGTTGCCAGATCACGTCGGCGACCTGCGCGGGCGAGAAGGCGTTGTCCTCGTCCTCGCGCAGCGAATCGTAATTGCCGATCCGCGCGGCGAACAGCCGCTCTCGCGTGACGCGGTCCAGCGTAACGCCCGACCAGAGGCGGTCGGCATCGGTCACATCGTAATCGAGCAGATAGGCCCGGTCCGAAGCGTATTGAACCTGAGCGCGCAGCCGATATCCCCGGGGCAGTTCGAAGCGGGCAGCGCCGAACAGATAGCCGCGCGTCTCGTCCTGCACGATATCGTCGCGGCTGATGGCACCGGTCAGTTGCATCTCGCCGTTCGTGAAGGCGGCGCGATAACGGGTCTCCAGCGTCACCGTTCGCGACGCCGCGATATACGGCGTCAGCGTCACGTCGGCGGATGGACCGAGCGTGATGAAGTAGGGTGTCTTGATCCCGAAACCCAAACCCGACGTGGTACGAATTTCCGGCCGAAGGAAGCCTGTCCGGCGCTCGACCGTCGGGTCGGGGGCCGACAGCATGAACGGAAACACCGCCAGCGGCACGCCGAATGCGCGAAACTGCGGGTGATCGAAATGCAGGATGCCGGTTTCCGCATCGTGGGTGATGCTGCGGGCGCGGATCTCCCACAAGGGGGTCGGGTCGCTGGCGCAGACCTGGCATGAGGACGCCACGACATGATCGAGACGCGTCAGCCGCCCTTCGCCGCTACGTCTGACCTCGCGCGCGGCAAGCTGTAATTCGCGGGCGATCACCAGCCGGGCGCCGCGCAGGATGCCGTCCTGCAATTCGCGGTCAAGCTGCGCCGAGTCGGCGATCAGCGTCGTTTCCTCGGGTGTGCCGCGCCTGGCCGGTTCCGTCAGGTGGATCGGCCCCTCGATCGTCAGCGCGCCCGAGGCGCCGTCCACCGTCAGCCGTGAGGCGACAAGACGCGCCCCCTGGTACCAGATCACAACGCCGCCTGCAGCGATCAGCGTTCGGTCGCCCTGCAGGACGATCTGATCGGCGAGCACCGTCGCGGCCTGGTCCTGATCGCCTTCCGTCGCGCGGGCAGGGATCGTGATGTCACTATCAGGGCTGACGGCGTCGGGGGCTGTTGCCTCTTCCGTTCCGTCGGCAACGGGCGACATCCCGATCAGCGGTGCGGTGGGGGCAAGTGCCGGGCCGGGCGCGCCGCCGGACCCGCCGATGATGTCCTGCGCCTTCGCCGGCGACGCGCCCAGAAGGGTCGCGATCAGCGCCGCCGACAGCGCGGGCGTGGAAAGCCGTCTCATCCATCCTCCCGCTGCAGGACCAGTGCCAGGGCCAAGGCGATGGCGACCGCGGGCGGCGCCCAGGCCGCGATCCATGGCGCCACCTCGCCGTTGTCGCCCAGAACCTGCGCCAGATTGCGCAGGAAGAACAGTCCGATCCCCGCGCCGAACGCCAGAAGCACGGCGCCGCCGGTACTGCGGCCACGGATATGCTGCATCGTGAAGCCCGCCGCAATCACGACCATGGCGGCCATCAGGAACGGCCGCGCCAGCTCCATCTGCAGCCAGACCCTATGGCGCGCGGCCGAAAATCCCGCGCGTTCCAGCCCTGCGATGAAGGCCGGCAGGCGCCAGACCGGCACCGCATCAGGGCGACCGAACCCCTCGCGGATGCGCTGCGCGGTCAGGTCCGAGGCGAGCGTCAGCGTATCCAGGCTGCGGGCCGAGACCTCGGGGTTGGGCTGGTCCAGCGGGTATTCCTTGACATCGGTCAGACGCCATTCGCCGGGTGCCAGAACCGCCTCGCGCGCCTCGATGCGGCGGGTCGGGCCGGAATCGGTTGCGAAGATCATGAAGCTCGCGTCGTAAAGCGTGGTTGCATCGGGACTGGCCCGGCTGGCGCGGATCAGAAGCTGGCCGTCTTCCTGCCCGTTGCGGATCAGCGCCTGGCGAAGCCAGACCGCGCGGTCGCCAAGGCTGACGGTCTGCTGGCCATCGCGGTCAATCCGCGCCACCGCGTTGTCGAAAGCCTGTCCGGTCGCCGCGACGAAGGGATTCACGATCGCGACCGCCAAGGCGCCGACAAGGATCGCGGTCAGCGAAGGTGCCGCCAGAAGCCGGATGGCGGAACGTCCCGAGGCACGGATCGCCACCATTTCCGATGTCCGCGCGAGGCCGAGAAACAGCGCGATCGCCGCTAGCACGGTGATCAGCGGAAGGATCGCGTAAAAGCTGCCCGCAATGTTCAGGCCGGCCAGACGCGCCGCGCCGGCGACGCCGATGCCGCTGCCGGAAAAGCGGCGGATCATCTCGACCATCTCGATCAGGAACAAAATCAGCACGAAGACGCCGGCGACCAGAAGCAGGCTGCGCAGGAATCGCCGCGCGATGTAGAGGGCGAGCGTCATGGCATAGCCCCCGGGTCGGGCGAGGCATAGGTTCGCCGGCGTGCCCGCGGGCGGGCCGCGAGCCACAGGATCAGCGTCGCCAAGGCCGCCCCGAAAAGAGCGGGCAGGTAGAGGACCGGCCATCGTGAGGGGTCGCGACCAGCCATGTCCGCCGCCGCGTTTGCGGCGAACTGCACCGCGATCAGCGCGAGGATCGCCCAGACCACCTGGCGCCAGACGCCAAAGCGTGAATAGCCACCGATCAGCAGCGTGGCAAAGCCAAGCATCGCGGCGATCGGTGACAATAACGGCTGAGCGATGCGCTCATGCGCCTCGAGCCGGGCCTGAGCCGCGCTTTTGCCGGTCGCGTCGAGCAAGGCCTGATCCGGGTTCAGAAGCCGCAAGGTACCGTAGTCGCGCAAGTCCCTGCCACGCGCGCTGCGGCCCGCGATCATCCCGCCGATGTCGTAGCTGAGTTCCTGAAAGCGTGTGACGGTCAGTTGCCGCCGCTCGCCATCGTGGCGCAGGCGCTGGACCATGCCTTCCAGCATCACCAGCACGGGGCCGGATTCGCCGCGCAGGATTAGCGCCTGTTCGGCGGTGTAGGCGGTCTGGACGCCGGGATCGCGCGCGTCTTCCAGAAACAGGTCCAGAAGCCGGTCGTCATCGGAAATGTCGCGGATGAACAGCGTGACACCGTCGGTGGGATACTGAAACTCGCCCGGCCGCAGGAACTGGGCGGTGACATTTTCCGCAATCTCTGCCTGCCGATCGGCGAGGCGTTCGCGGGCCAGTGGCACAAGGCCGTGCACCAGGATCGCGACCATCAGCCCCACAAACACGCCGAAGACCAGGACCGGGCGTGCCATGCGCAGTGGCGACAGACCGGCCGCCTGCATCGCAACCAGTTCGGATTCGCCGGCCATGCGGTTTGTGCCATAGGCGGCGGCCGTGAAGGCCGCGACCGGCAGGACGACCGAAATCACCAGCGGCAGGGTCAGTGCCGTGAATTCCAGCACGACCAGCGCGGTCTGGCCGTCGCGCATCAACGTCTCGAACAGCGAGACGGCGCGGTTGATCCAGTAGACCGCGATCAGCACCAGCGCGAAGAAGCCGAACAGCGTCAGCATCTGCGACAGGATGTATTTGTCGATCCGCGGCATCGGCTTCCGGGCTGCACATGTGGTGTCCCTGCTTACCCGCCGCCGCGGCTCTGGCCAAGGGGAAGGCGCGGGTCTAGGTTGCCGGGCAAACCCCCAACACGAGGAAGTGCGCGATGACCGAGCCCGTCGAGATCGAGATGATTGAAACCGCCACCGACCGATTGGCGGCGCATGAGGGCCGGGTCGCACTGGTCGTGGCGCCGGGCGGCAAGCTGCCGACGGGCCTGCCGCGTGCGACGCGGGAGGTCGTGGCCCGCGCGCTTGAGTCAAAGGCGGGCAAGGCGATGAAGCCCGGCGCGACGATGGAACTGGCCTGGCCGGCCGGGATGGCGGCCGAGGCGCTGCACCTGGTGATGCTTCCCGCGAATGCCGAGGCCCTGGTGGCGCGCAAGGCGGGCGCGGCGATCGGTGCGAGCCTGGGGAAGGCCCATGTACTGGTTGTGGCCGGTGGGCTGAAGGCGGTCGAAGAGCTGATGCTGGGGATCGCGTTGCGTGCCTATGATTTCTCGATCTACCACACGCGCAAGGATGACGAGGCGGACGCGACCGCGGAGGATCCCGATCTGATCCCGCAGCGCACGGTACGCGGGGGCGGTGCGGGCGATGCGCGCCTCAGCGATGCCGATGCGGTGGTCGAGGAGCCGGCGCCCGAGGCAGAGAAGGACGCCGACCCCGAAGCGGCACGCGTGACGGTGATGGTCAAGGACCCGGCCGCAGTCGAGGGTGCGGCGGACCGTGCCCGCGCCCTGGCCGAGGCGGTGTTCTTCACACGCGATCTGGTCAACGAGCCCGCGAACGTGCTGACGACGGTCGAGTTCGCCGACCGGCTGAAGGCGATGGAATCGCTGGGCCTGAAGGTCGAAGTCCTTGAGGAGGACGAGTTGGAGCGGCTCGGCATGCGCGCGCTGCTGGCTGTCGGCATGGGCAGCGAGACGCCATCGAAAGTCGTCGTGATGCGCTGGGACGGAGGTCAGGACGGCGAGGCGCCACTGGCGCTGGTCGGCAAGGGCGTCGTCTTCGACACCGGCGGGATCTCGATCAAGCCGTCGGCCGGCATGGAAGAGATGACGATGGACATGGGCGGCGCGGGCGTCGTGTCCGGCGTGATGCGTGCCTTGGCCACGCGAAACGCAAAGGCCAACGTCGTGGGCCTGGTCGGGCTGGTCGAGAACATGCCGGATGGCCGCGCGCAGCGGCCCGGTGACATCGTGAAGTCGATGAAGGGCGACATGATCGAGGTGATCAACACCGACGCCGAGGGGCGCTTGGTGCTGGCCGACGTGCTGTGGTACGCGCAGGAGACGTTCAAACCCAAGGCGATCGTCGATCTGGCCACGCTGACCGGCGCGGTCATCATCGCGCTGGGGCACGAAAACGCAGGCGTCTTTGCCAATGACGACGCGCTGGCGGGCGCGATCTTGGATGCGGCGAAGGCTGAGGGTGAAGGCGCATGGCGCCTGCCGCTGGCCCCGGCTTATGACCGGCTGATCAAGTCGCGGCTGGCCGACGTCAAGAATTCGGGCGGACGGCCTGCAGGCTCGATCACCGCGGCGCAGTTCCTACAGCGGTTCATCCGCAAGGGACAACCTTGGGCCCATATCGACATCGCGGGCGTGGCTTTGCCGCCGGGCGGAACCGATCTGGCGCCGAGGGGCGCGACCGGTTGGGGCGTGCTGACGCTGGACCGGATGGTGCGCGACGGCTACGAAGACGCCTGATGGGCAACGCCATGTTCTACCACCTGACGCGTTCGCCTGCCGAACGGCTGCTGACGCAGCTGATCGGCAAGGCGCAGGAGGCCGGGTGGCGGATCGAGGTGAGGGGCAGCGACGCGGCGCGGATGGCACTTCTGGACGAGCAGTTGTGGCAGGGCGACGGGTTCCTGCCGCATGGCTTGGCCGGTGGCGCCCATGACGCGCGCCAGCCAGTGCTTCTGACGGTGGCGGGCGATGCGGGCGCGCCGCCGGCCAACGCGCCCGCCTGCCTGATGACACTGGACGGGGCAGGGGTCGCCCCCGAAGACTGCGCGCGGATGCAAAGGACCTGTATCCTGTTCGATGGCGGCAGCGACGCACAGGTGGCGCAAGCGCGGGATCAATGGCGGGCGCTGACGGCGGTGGGAACGCAGGCGGAATACTGGGCCGAAGAAGACGGTCGCTGGCAGCGGAAACGCTGAGCCTCTAGGCCCGCAGGCCCCCCGCATCCTGCGTTGTCGCGAAAAGACGCGACCATCGGGGCGCCGTCGGCTGGGGCAGACGCAGGCGTAACATTCCAAGCGGCAACGCCCAGGGCTGGCGCAAGGCGGTGCGGTAAAAGTCGAACACCCCGCGACGCAGGTAGGGCGACCAGTGGCACATGCGCAGTGCGTGGGGGTCCATCGGAAAGCCGAGCTGCGCCAGTTCGGCCAGTGTCCGTGCATCGTCGATCTGCACGTCGACCCAGTTTCGTCGCGGCTGGCTCAAGCCGAAGCCAAGCGCTTGCCGCCGGCCTGCGCTAAGCAGCATTTCCAGCGCGAAGTCGAACAGATCGTTCTCGCGCGAGGTGACGTTGATGATTTCGGCGCGCCTGCCGGCGGGTGTCGACAGCGCCTGTTCGGCGGTGGTGCGGAATTCGGCGCCCGCAAGCAGGATCGTCCGACCGAGGCTGCCTGCCGATACGTGGTGCAGACAGCCAAGCGCGACACGTGCGCCCAGCGAATGGGCGATCAGAGCGACCGGCCTGTTGGCCGTCTCGGCCAAGCGGTCGACGATCCGCGCCAGCGCCGATGCGCTGTCTTCTGCGCTGGCATAGGCGCGGCGCAGGCTGCCGCGCGCCTCCCAGCCGAAGCCGACCGCAAGATCCTGAGACGTCGCGGGTTCAATGCCGAGGGCACGCGGCCAGGACAGCACGCGACGGGCGCGGCCGTCGGGTTGCATCGCCAGGATGTGACGATGGGGATCGTGAGACGGGGATGCGGGAGAAAAGCGGTAGCCGTGGATCATCACGATGATGGGTGCGTCGGCGTCCAGTGTGCCGGCCACCCGCGCCGCTTCTGCCGGTGCGGCGCCGTCGTCCGCATTCACATGAACAAGGGCCATGTCAGCACCCGATTCCATCCGTTGCACATCCCCTAGGCGAAGGGTGCGACAGCCCCGTGAACGAAGTGTTAAGCCTGCGTGAAACGGGTCGGAGCGCCGCGCAACGGAGAGGATCCGGGTGCGCGGCGAGCGGCCTACGGCGGCTCTGGCGGCGATTTAGGCATTGAAATTCCCCCGCTTGGCCCTCTATGTTCCAGTCACGCCTTGCGCATGGCTCAACCAAGAGTTGCGCGGGGCCGTAAGTTTCGCAGCGCGGCGGCATGGTTGGGACGAATGTCCAGAACGGCTGTCACGCGGAAAACCGCCGCCCGTTCAGCAGGATCACCTGCGCGGGCAGTTCTCGCCGCCGCGGCGCCCTGCGCCCGGCCCAAACTGGTCCAGGACCCGATGAACCGCGCGATTGACGACAGGGAACAGCCAGCGTGCCGACAGCGCGCCGGCTTGCCACCTCGTCTTGTCCATGCCGCGCATCGGGCGCCCCCCCATCGCAGTCCGTCCTGCCCCCGGCCCCTGACACAGGCGCCGCCCGGCGGGCGACTGCTTGAAAGCACCCTACATGGCAAAGAAAATGCTGATCGACGCCACCCATGCCGAGGAAACTCGGGTGGTTGTGGTCGACGGAACCAAGGTCGAAGAATTTGATTTCGAGACCGTAAACAAGCGGCAACTCGCCGGAAACATCTATCTGGCCAAGATCACGCGGGTCGAACCCTCGCTTCAGGCGGCCTTCGTGGATTACGGCGGAAACCGCCACGGCTTCCTGGCCTTCGCCGAGATCCATCCTGATTACTATCAGATCCCGGCCGCCGACCGAGAGGCGCTGCTGGCCGAAGAACGCGCGTATGCCGAGGCTCAGGAGGCCGAGGAACAGTCGCGCGGCAAGCGCCGTGGCGCGAAGGCGCAGGCAGCCGATGACGAGGCTGAAAAGGTCGAGGGCGATGTCGTCGAAGGCGACGAGGCCGTCGATGCCGCCGAGAAGGACGAGTCGATCGAGTCCGTCGCCGAGGAGGACGTGGCCGAGGAGATCCGTCCCGCCAAGAAGCCGCGCGCCCGCCGCTACAAGATCCAGGAGGTCGTGAAGGTCCGCCAGATCATGCTGGTTCAGGTGGTCAAGGAAGAGCGCGGCAACAAGGGCGCCGCGCTGACGACCTATCTGTCGCTGGCCGGACGCTATTGCGTCCTGATGCCCAACACCGCGCGCGGCGGCGGGATCAGCCGCAAGATCACCAACGCGGCCGATCGCAAGAAGCTGAAGGACATCGCCGGCGAACTGGAAGTGCCCAAAGGCGCCGGGCTGATCATCCGCACCGCGGGCAGCCAGCGCACCCGGACCGAGATCAAGCGTGACTACGAATACCTGATGCGGCTGTGGGAACAGATCCGCGAACTGACTTTCCAGTCGGTCGCGCCCGCGCCGGTCTACGAGGAAGGCGATCTGATCAAGCGGACGATCCGCGACATCTACTCGAAAGAGATCGACGAGGTCTTGGTCGAGGGCGAGGGCGGCTACCGGACCGCCAAGGACTTCATGAAGATGATCATGCCGTCCCACGCCAAGAACGTGAAGCATTACAACGACCCGATGCCGCTTTACGCGCGCTATCAGGTCGAAAGCTATCTGGGCGGGATGTTCAACCCGACCGTGCAGCTGAAATCGGGCGGCTATATCGTCATCGGCGTGACCGAGGCGCTGGTCGCGATCGACGTGAACTCGGGTCGCGCGACCAAGGAAGGATCGATCGAGGAGACCGCGACCAAGACCAACCTCGAAGCCGCCGAAGAGATCGCGCGGCAGCTTCGTCTGCGTGACCTTGCCGGGCTGATCGTCATCGACTTCATCGACATGGACGAGCGCAAGAACAACGCCGCCGTCGAGAAGCGCCTGAAGGACAAGCTCAAGACCGACCGCGCCCGCATCCAGGTCGGCAAGATCTCGGGCTTCGGGCTGATGGAGATGTCGCGCCAGCGGTTGCGTCCGGGAATGCTGGAATCGACCACGCAGCCCTGCGCGCATTGCCACGGCACCGGCCTGATCCGCAGCGATGACAGCCTTGCGCTGACAATCCTGCGTGCGATCGAGGAAGAGGGCACGAAGAAGCGTACGCGGGAAGTGCTGGTCAAGGCGCCGGTCGCGGTCGCCAACTTCCTGATGAACGCGAAGCGCGAGCATATCGCCGGGATCGAGGCGCGCTATGGCATGTCGGTCCGGGTGGAAGCCGATCCCGCGCTGATCTCTCCCGACTTCGCGTTGGAGAAGTTCAAGACAGCGACGCGCGCCGTCCCCGAGGCGGGTGCGCATGTCGTCTCGGCCGATGCCGATCTGATGGCGCAGATCGACGACGAAAGCGTCGAGGACGACGAAGCCGACACGGCCGAGGATGATGCCTCGGACGACGCTTCGGCGCGGACGTCCGGTCCGGGCGATCGGTCCGAGGATGACGACAGGTCCGGCGATGAGGGCGGCAAGTCGCGCCGGCGCCGCCGTCGGCGCCGCCGGAAGTCGGGTGATCGGTCCGACGAGGATCAGAGCACCGACGACGCCAATACCTCAGAGGAGGGTTCGTCCGAGGAAGCTGTTTCCGACGCGGACACCGCCGACCAGGACGCTGCCGGTCAAGACGACGACACGAGCCGCGACAAGCCGCGCCGTTCGCGTGGGCGGGGCCGTGGTCGGCGGAAGAAGGACGATTCTGCGGGCGTACCGGAAGAATCGGGCGATCCGGCGAGCGAGTCAGCCGCAGCAAAGCCTGAGGGCGAAGTGGCGGATGCCGCTGCAACAGCTGAGCCGAACGCGGCCGAAGCGGAGGTGGAACCCGAGAAGGCGACGCCCGAGACGGTCGATCTTCGCGATCCTGCGCCCGCTCCGGCAGAGCAGGCCGATGACGTTGAGACCGAGTTGAACGATGGGGCGGGTGAAGAGCTTGCCAATGCGGACAGCCAGCCTGCAGCCGAACCCGAGCCTGCATTGGCCGACGCCGATCAGGCATCAGGCGAACCCCTTTCCGAAAAACCCGCCCGTCCCAAGCGGCGCGGCTGGTGGTCGCTCGGCCGCTGAAGCTGATCTGCATCGCGCCGCCCCAGCGTTGGGCGGCGCGGTTGCAACGCAGGCGTGATCGCCCGCGCGCTTCCCCCCATCTTTCGACGATGATTTAAGGGTCGCATGTTCGGACTGGACCTTGCCCCCGATGTCTTGACCGCGGCGTTTCTGCCCGCGGCCTTGGTCGCCCTGGCGGCCGGCATCCTGTCGTTTCTGTCGCCCTGCGTTCTACCCATCGTCCCGCCCTATCTGGCCTACATGACCGGTGTCGGGGTCAGCGGGCTGAAGTCCGGAGAGCGCAGCGCAGCCCTGCCGGCGCTGTTCTTCGTCCTCGGCCTGTCGACGGTCTTCCTGATCATGGGGGCCGCGGCGTCGGCCTTTGGCCGCGCCTTTCTGCAATACCAGAAGCTTCTGTCGCAGATCTCGGGCGTTGCTGTGATCGTGATGGGGCTGCATTTCCTGCGTATCATCCGGATCCCGATCCTGGATCAGGAGGCACGCCTAGAAGCCGGCCGCGGCGATGGCGGCGCGTTCGGAGCCTACCTTCTGGGGCTTGCCTTCGCCTTCGGCTGGACACCCTGCATCGGTCCGCAGTTGGGCATGATCCTGTCACTCGCCGCTTCCGGAGGAGAGGCGGGGCGGGGGACCGCGCTTCTTGCGATCTATGCACTGGGGCTTGGCATTCCGTTTCTGCTATCGGCAATCTTCATCCAGCGCGCCATGGGTCTGATGAATCGGATCAAGCCCCACATGGTGCTGATCGAGCGCATCATGGGAGCGCTGCTGATCGTCGTCGGGATCATGCTGCTGACCGGAGGTTTTGCGACGCTGTCCTACTGGCTGCTTGAGACCTTCCCGGGCCTTGCGGCGCTGGGCTAGGACCAGCGCGGTTTTCGCTTTTCCAGAAAGGCGCTGATGCCCTCGTCAGTTTCGGGCAGCATCATGTTCTCGCACATCGTCTCGCCTGCGCTGCTGTAGGCGTCGCTGAGCGAAAGCCCGCGCTGGGCGTGAAAGGCGCGCTTTCCCATGCGAACGGCGATGGGCAGCTTGGCGGCAATCGCGTGAGCCATGTGCAACGTTTCTTCGGCAAGGCTTTCCGGTGGCGCAACCCTGTTGATCAAACCCAACTCGCGGGCCCGCGCCGCATCGATGAATTCGCCGGTGGTGAGCATCTCAAAGGCGGCTTTTGCTGGCACGGCGCGGGTCAGGGCGACCATCGGGGTCGCGCAGAACAGACCGATATTGACACCGTTGACCCCAAATCGTGTGCCCTCTGCCGCGACCGCGAGATCGCAGGACGCGACAAGCTGACAGCCTGCGGCCGTCGCGACCCCGTGAACCTGTGCGATCACGGGCTGGGGCAGGGCGGGCAGCATCTGCATCATTCCAGCGCAGCGGTTGAATAGCGTGTCGTAGGCACCGCGCCCCGCGTCGGTGTCGCCGCGCGCCGCCTGCATCTCTCGTAGGTCGTGGCCCGCGCAGAATGCCTTTCCGGCACCGGCCAGAATCACGGCCCGCACGTGTTCATCGGTCTCGATCTCGCGCAAGGCGTCCGAGAGGGCGTCGATCATCCGCATCGACAGGGCATTGAAGTTCTGTGGCGAGTTCAGCGTCAGGCGGGCCACATGTCCGATGTCCTCGCGCTCGATCAGCCTGCTCATCTTGCCATCCTCCGTTTGAGGCGGAACTCTAGGCCGGATGTGGCGGAGGAGAAAGCATGACGCTTGCGATGGACCGGGATTCGCTGAATGCGTTTCTTGCACGTGACTTCGAGCAGATCGCACCGGATTTCGCGGTTGAAAGCGTGTCGGAAGACGTCCTGATTGCGCGATTGCGCGTCGGCCACGCGCATCTGCGGCCGGGAGGGACGGTCAGCGGGCCGTCGATGTTCGCACTTGCGGACCTGGCGATCTACACGGCGATCCTGTCGCGGATCGGGCCGGTGGCGCTTGCGGTGACCAGCAATGCCTCGATCGACTTCCTGCGCAAGCCGCGATCGGAGACAGACCTGCTAGCAGAGTGCCGGATTCTGAAACTGGGTCGTCTGCTGGCGGTAGGCGAGGCACTGATCTTCTCGGAAGGACTCGAAGCGCCTGTGGCCCGCTGTTCGATGACTTACGCGATTCCTCCGTCTGGTTGATTCTGACGGAGCATCGTCAATAGGGCCCAAATTGTGGTATTCAGATACCTACATTATAATTGACTGACTTGTAACGATTTTTCCTCTGGTCTGGCGCTTGATTTCGCGTTGGCGATGGTCCAAAAGCTCGCATTCGAATTTTCATGAACCCGTCAAGGGAAGACCGAGATGAAGACTTTTACCGCTACCCCGGCGGACATCGACAAGAAATGGATCCTCATTGACGCCGAAGGCGTCGTGCTGGGCCGTCTCGCCTCGATCGTCGCCATGCGCCTTCGCGGCAAGCACAAGCCGAGCTTCACGCCCCACATGGACATGGGCGACAACGTGATCATCATCAACGCCGACAAGGTGCAGATGACCGGCAAGAAGCGCGACGACAAGAAGTATTACTGGCACACCGGCCATCCGGGCGGGATCAAACACCGCACCGCGCGCCAGGTTCTGGAAGGCGCACATCCCGAGCGCGTCGTGATCAAGGCGGTTGAGCGCATGATCACCCGAAACAAGCTTGGGAAGCAGCAGATGTCCAACCTGCGCGTCTATGCCGGCACCGAGCATCCTCACGAGGCGCAGCAGCCCGAAGTGCTCGACGTCAAGTCCCTGAACGCCAAGAACACCCGGAGCGCGTGATATGGCCGAAGAAATCAAAAGCCTCGACGAGCTGAAATCCGTCGTCTCGGGCGGTGATGTCGCCGAAGCGCCTGCCGCCTCCACCAGCTCGCTCACCGAAGCGCGCCGCGAACCGCAGCGCGACGATTTGGGCCGGTCCTACGCTACCGGCAAGCGCAAGGATGCGGTCGCCCGTGTCTGGGTGCGTCCGGGTTCGGGCAAGGTCATGGTGAACGGCAAGGACATGAGCGAGTACTTCGCGCGTCCGGTGTTGCAGATGATTCTGAAACAGCCGTTCGACGTCGCGGGCGTCGCCGGGCAGTACGATGTGCAGGCCACCGTCAAGGGCGGCGGACTCTCGGGACAGGCGGGCGCGGTCAAGCACGGCATCAGCCAGGCACTGCAGCTGCACGAACCGAGTCTGCGCGCCGCGCTGAAGGCCGCCGGCTTCCTGACCCGCGATTCTCGCGTGGTCGAGCGCAAGAAGTACGGTCGGGCCAAGGCACGCCGCAGCTTCCAGTTCTCGAAGCGCTGAGTCGTTTCGAACCTATGTCGAAAAGGGGCGCGGAAAACCGCGCCCCTTTTTGCATCTTCGGGCTGTGCCGAGTGCCACCCAGAGAGAATTTTCGAACGATATCAGCGATCTGGAACTTTTCTTCTTAAACCCACTATTTTCTGGTTGCAGCCCTCGGCGGCCATCTCTAGACAGCCCCTCACCGAACGGACGACGATGCACCGGACGGAAGGAGCGGAAGGCGAAAGCACGAAGTTCCGGGTCTGAAAGGCCGAGCCAGAAAAAAGTCGAGACACTCTCTTGACCCTTTCGACGGCAAACGCTAATTAGGGCATCTGCTTCGGAAACGGAGCAAAATTCTGGGGATTTGATGACCGGTTGGGGCGTCTGGAGATTGACGCATCATCCGTGATTTTGGTTCCTCTGCTTTTTGACATTGATGATTTGATGAAGGGATATGCGGGCGGTTTTGTCGTATTCGACGAATGACGTCTT
>NZ_JAKZEU010000020.1 GCF_024359525.1 Paracoccus albicereus | reverse complement strand
CAAGCCTATCTGCAGCGCATGGCAGGCTACTGCCTGACCGGATCGACACGCGAGCAGGTGTTCTTTTTCTTCCACGGAACCGGCGCAAACGGGAAGACGGTCTTTCTGCAGACGCTCTCGGCGGTCCTCGGCACCTATGCCGCGACTGCAGCCCTGGGGACCTTCACGGCCGGGCGGAGCGAACGTCATCTCACGGAGCTGGCCGGCCTACGCGGCGCGCGGCTGGTGGTGGTCTCAGAGACGGAGTCGGGCCAAAGCTGGGCCGAGGGACGCATCAAGACCATCACGGGCGGCGAGCCTGTCCGAGCGAACTTCATGCACCGCGACCATTTCGAGTTCCGGCCCCAGTTCAAGTTGATCGTCGCCGGCAATCACCGTCCGGCCTTCACCTCGATCAACGAAGCGATCCGTCGGCGCCTTCATCTCGTCCCCTTCCCGGTCACCATTCCGGCAGAACATCGCGACCCGCTGCTTTGTAGCCGCCTTCTCGCGGAGCGCGACGGGATCCTCGCCTGGGCGCTCGCGGGATGCGCGGAATGGTTGCGCAAGGGGCTAGCCCCGCCGATCGCGATCACCGCCGCTAGTTCGGATTACGTGACAGACGAGGACACCGTCGGCGAATGGATCGAGGAGTGCTGCGGCACCGGCCCGGACCGCAAGGCCACGGCGAAATCTCTCTACGCCAGCTGGTCGACGTGGGCAGAAGCGTCGGGCGCGCCGAAAGGTTCGCAGAAGTCTCTTGGAGAAGCGCTGCGCGAGCGCCACTTCCGGGCGGCGAAGGTTAATGGCGCCCGGGGTTGGCTCGGCATCGCGCCGCTGCATCGGCAGCCGCAGGCAGAGGCAGCCCAATGAACCCGCTGCACCCCCGTCATCTCCGGCCACTCGAACGCCGTGCCGAGCTGTGCCGTCTTCTGGCACTAGGGCTCGTTCGGTTGCGGCTGCGGGAGGCAAGCGAACGATGTGACGATCTTGGAGAAAGTTCCCTACACTATCCGCCCGACCGATGCCG